>CAWHBT010000014.1:0-197378 GCA_963827595.1 uncultured beta proteobacterium
GTGTACTCGCGGTAGTACCCTCGCGGCTTCGCCGGCAGCCGCAGCTCGAAGTTGCGGAAGACCGCCCCGTCCCGGCGATACGGAAACGGTCCGCCCTGCTTGATCGAGCGCCAGCGTATCGCGCGCCTCCTGCGGCAGCGCGGCGGCCGGGACCTCCGGCATCAGCTCGGCCGGCTCCCCGCGCGAACGCTCCAGAGTCCGGTGCACCGGCGCAAACGACGCACACCAGCGCAAAGAGGGCGAGCCATCGCGCGCGCATGCGGTCGCGCTCGAGAGTCCGCTACTGTTTCGGCGGCTCGCGCAGCCGGATGTGCAGCTCGCGCAGCTGCTTCTCGTCGACCGGGCTCGGCGCGTCCGTCAGCAGGTCCTGCGCGCGCTGCGTCTTCGGGAACGCGATCACGTCGCGGATCGAGTCCGCGCCCGCCATCAGCGCCACCATGCGGTCGAGCCCGAAGGCGATGCCGCCGTGCGGCGGCGCGCCGTATGCGAGCGCGTCGAGCAGGAAGCCGAACTTGCGCCTGCGCCTCCTCGGCGCCGATGCCGAGCGCGCGGAACACCTTCGCCTGCACGTCGGCGCGGTGGATCCGCACCGAGCCGCCGCCGATCTCCCAGCCGTTCAGCACCATGTCGTAGGCCTTGGCGAGCGCCTTCGCCGGGATCGGTCTCAGCAGGTCCTCGTGCCCGTCCTTGGGCGCGGTGAACGGGTGGTGCATCGCGTTCCAGCGCTTCTCCTCCTCGTCGTACTCGAACATCGGGAAGTCGACGCACCCACAGCGGCCGCCAGCCGGCCTCGGCGAAGCCCCTTCTCGTGGCCGATCTTCGCGCGCAGCGCGCCGAGCGCGTCGTTCACGACCTTCGCGCGGTCGGCGCCGAAGAAGATGAGGTCGCCCGTCTGCGCGCCGGTGCGCTCGAGGATCTTCCGAGCACCGTCGCCGGGAGGAACTTGACGATCGGCGACTGCAGGCCCTCCTCGTCCACTTCGCGGGTCGTTCACCTTGATGTACGCGAGGCCCTTGGCGCCGTAGATCGCGACGAACTCCGTGTAGTCGTCGATCTCCTTGCGCGTGACGCTCGCCGCCGCCCGGCACGAGCAGCGCCGCCACGCGGCCGTCCGTCAGCTCGGCCGCGGCGCGGAACACCTTGAACTCGACGTCCTGCATCGACGTCGGTGAGCTCGGTCGAGCTCCAGCGGCACGCGCAGGTCGGGCTTGTCCGAGCCGTAGCGCGAGCATCGCGTCGGCGTAGGTCAGCCGCGGGAACGGGTCCGGCAGCGTCCACGTCGAGCACGTCCTTGAACACCGTCGCGGACCAGGCCTTCCATGATCCGGTGGATCTCGCGCTCGTCGAGGAACGAGGTCTCGACGTCGATCTGCGTGAACTCGGGCTGCCGGTCGGCGCGCAGGTCCTCGTCGCGGAAGCACTTCACGATCTGGTAGTAGCGGTCGAAGCCCGCGACCATCAGCAGCTGCTTGAAGAGCTGCGGCGACTGCGGCAGCGCGAAGAACTCGCCGGGGTTGACGCGCGAGGGCACGAGGAAGTCGCGCGCGCCCTCCGGCGTCGACTTCGTGAGCATCGGCGTCTCGACGTCGATGAAGCCGTGCGCGTCGAGGTAGCTGCGCACCGCCATCGCCACGCGGTGGCGCAGCGCAGGTTCCGCTGCATCGGCGGGCGGCGCAGGTCGAGGAAGCGGTGCTTGAGCCGCACCGTCTCGCTCAGGTGCTCGTCGTCGATCTGGAACGGCGGCGTCGCCGACGCGTTGAGGATCTCGAGGTCGTGCGCGAGCACCTCGATCTCGCCGCTAGGCAGATTCGGGTTCACGGTGCCCGCCGGGCGGCGGCGCACCTGCCCGTCACGCGGAGCACGAACTCGTTGCGGACGCGCTCGGCGGTCTGCGAACGTCGCCTGCGCGGTCGGGATCGCACACGACCTGCACCAGCCCCTCGCGGTCGCGCAGGTCGATGAAGATCACGCCGCCGTGGTCGCGGCGGCGGTGCGCCCAGCCGCAGAGGGTCACGATCGTGGCCGACGAGGGCGGCATTGACCTGCCCGCAGTAATTCGGTGCGCATGAGGCGATGTGGGTCGGCTGGGAGGGGCGCCCTACAGCGGCGGTGCCCGGATCGCGGCGGGCGCGGCCTTCCCCAGCCCGGGCTTCGGCGGCGCGGCGACGCCCATCGAGATGATGTACTTCAGCGCCTCGTCTACGCTCATGTCGAGCTCGACGATGTCTTCGCGCGGCACCATCACGAAGTATCCGCCGGTCGGGTTGGGCGTCGTCGGCACGTAAACGGTCACGTAATCGCCCTTTCAGGTGGTTCGCCACGTCACCGCCCGGGCGCCCGGTCAGGAACGCGATCGTCCAGCTGCCCGCCTGCGGCCACTGCACCAGCACCGCCTTGCGGAACGCCTGCCCGCCCGGCCGGAACAGCGTAGTCGCTGATCTGCTTCACACCGCTGTAGATCGAGCTCACGACCGGAATTCGCCGCAGCACGCCCTCCCAGGCCCGCAGCAGCCGCTGCCCGATGATGTTCGACGCGGCGACCCCGGTGAGGAGCACGACGATGAACGTCAGCGCCAAGCCGAGGCCGGGGATGTGCCGGCCGAAGAGCGTCTCGGGCTGGATCTCCGGCGGCAGCAGCGTCAGCACCTGGTCCATCGACGACACGATCAGGTGCAGCACCCAGATCGTGATCGCCAGCGGAATCCAGATCAGGAGCCCGGTGATGAGGTACTTCTTCATGGGTCACCGGCAGGCGCGGCTCGCGCGCCACCGGCTCAACTCCGCGGCAAGTCCCGTGTCGGTGCGTGGCTAGGAGGCCGGGGAGCCGCCTGCCCCGCCGGCCGCCGGCGCCGCCTCGGCCGGCTTCGACCCGGCGGCTGGTTTCGATTCTCCGCCCTGCTTCGCGTCCGCGCCCTGCTTCGCGTCCGCCCCCTGCTTCGCGTCCGCGCCCTGCTTCGCGTCGGCCTCCTTCTTAGCGTCGCCGTCCGGCTTCGGCGCGGCCGGCTTCGCGCCGCTGTGCTTGAAGTCGGTCGCATACCAGCCCGAGCCCTTCAGCTGGAAGCCGGCCGCGGTGAGCAGCTTCTTGAAGGTGTCCTTCCCGCACTCCGGGCACACCGCGAGGTTCGGGTCGGTCACCTTCCGCAGGTACTCGGACTGGAACCCGCAAGCTGCGCATCGGTACTCGTAGATCGGCATGCCGCACCTGTTTCAAGACTCGCCAGCGCCGCGATGAGCGCGGCGCGCGATTATACCGGAAGCCCCCGTTTTCCCGAGATAAATCTGGGCCTTGCGCGCTTTTTCAAGCGCCCCGACGACGGCGCTCCCGCAGCCTTCCAGGCGGTGCCTCGCGTCGCCTCCCCGGCGCGCATCGCTGTCGCGAACTCGACGCGGGCGAGCCTGGCCGTTCGTCGCAGCGCCTTGACAGCGCGGAGGCGGTTCGGGCCTAATGACGATGTCATAATGACGTTGGCATAACCCGAGCGCGCCCGCCCGCGACCTGCGATGCGGGGGTGCGCGCGACACGCGAGTCGAGAGCGGAGGACACGTCCGGGCACCACCGGGCGTAGGGGAGGCCAAGCGACGGACGCCCACCGGCGGGGGCGAACGAACCAAGGAGCTATTCGCATGGCCTCCACCTCTAGGCTCGACCGATTCTGCGGGGGGCGCCGGCGCCCCGCAACCCGCCGCTGGCCCACTATCCCCGTCGCAGTTGCGGCGTGCATCGCGCTTGCCGGCTGCCTCGGTTCCGATGACGACCCGCCACCCGCGGCCGGCAGCGGCGCGAGTTCAGCCGCACCGGCGGGCGCCGCACCGGCGGGCGCCGCACCGGCGGGCGCCGCACCCCCCGCGCCCTCCCCCGCGCCGCCGCCAAGCAACATGCCGTCGGCCCAGCCGACCACCGCCGGCGACGCGGTGCGGTTCCTCGAGCAGGCAACGTTCGGCCCGACGGAGGCGACGATCCAGGAGGTGATGCAGAAGGGCCCGGCGCTCGCCCTGGAGGAGCAGTTCGCCAAGCCGATGAGCGGCTACGGGACCTTCACCTTCATCGATCCCGATCCGGGCCGCGGCTGCCCCGACGGCTCGCCCGACACCTGTTACCGCGACAACTACACGGTGTTTCCGCTCCAGCGGGCGTTCTTCCGGAACGCGGTGGGCGCGTCCGACCAGCTGCGCCAGCGCGTCACGTTCGCGCTGTCGCAGATCCTGGTCGTCTCCGGCGCCGAGCTCGAGACGATGCACGGCGTCGGGTACTACCAGCAGCTGCTGATGAACTTCGCGTTCGCCAACTTCCGCGAGCTCCTGCGGGAGGTCACGCTCAGTCCCGCGATGGGCGAGTACCTCGACATGGTGAACAACCCGAAGCCCGACGCGGCGCGGGGCATCGAGCCGAACGAGAACTACGCGCGCGAGCTGCTCCAGCTCTTCACCATCGGCGAGGTCGAGCTGAACGCCGACGGCACCCGCCGGCTGGACGCGAACGGCGAGCCGATCCCCACCTACGACCAGGACACCGTCGAGAACCTCGCGCGGGCGCTGACCGGCTGGACGTATCCGCCGCGCCCGGGGGCGACGACCCGGTTCCCGAACCCGATCTACTACCTCGGCCGTATGGCGCCGTTCGCGGCGCAGCACGACACCACCGCGAAGGTGCTCTTCGGGAGCCAGACGATCCAGGCCGGAGGAACCGCCGAGGTCGACCTGAACGCCGCGCTCGACATCATCTTCAACCACCCGAACGTCGGCCCCTTCATCGGCTGGCAGCTGATCCAGCATCTCGTCACGAGCAATCCCACGCCGGCGTACGTGGCGCGGGTGACCGCAGCGTTCAACAACAACGGCCAGGGCGTGCGCGGCGACATGCGCGCGGTCCTGCGCGCCGTCCTGCTCGACGCCGAGGCGCGCGGCGACGCCAAGACCGTCGCCGACTACGGCAAGCTCCGCGAGCCGGCGCTCCTGGTCACCAACGTGGCGCGGGCCCTGAACGGCAGCTCCGACGGCGTGTACCTGCTGCAGCAGGCGACCAACATGGGGCAGAGCCTCTTCCAGGCGCCGTCGGTCTTCAACTTCTACCCGCCGAACTTCCAGGCCCCGGGGACGACGCTCGACGGGCCGCCGTTCAAGATCATGCTCACCGGCACGATCCTGAACCGCGCCAACTTCGCGAACCGGATCTTGTTCGGCGGCAACGTCAACCCCGACACGACCGTCGCCGGCGCGACCGGCACCCAGCTCAACCTGCAGCCGTTCCAGGCGCTCGCGGGCAACCCCGACCAGCTGCTCGACCGCTTGAACCTGATCTTCATGCACAACACGCTGTCGCCGCAGGCGCGCCAGGCGATCCTGACGGCGGTGAACGCCTACGCCGCCAACGACACGCTCGGGCGGGTGCGTCAGGCCGCCTACCTCGTCGCGACTTCGGCCCAATACCAGGTGGAGCAATAACCATGTGCTTCCAGATTCTCCGCAGAAACTTCCTGAAGGGCCTCGGCGCGATCACCGCGGCGAACACTCTTCCCGGCCTGTCGCTCATGAACGCCTACGCGCAGACCGCGGACGACTACAAGGCGCTGGTGTGCGTGTTCCTCTACGGCGGCAACGACGGCAACAACATGGTCGTGCCGGTGCAGGCCGCCGAGTACGACCTCTACGCCCAGGGCCGTGGCGCGGGCGCGGGCGGGCTCGCGCTCGCGCAGGGTAGCCTGGTGCAGCTCGCGCAGGCGGGCGGCGCGCGCTTCGGCCTCCATGCCAACCTCGCGCCGCTGCAGCAGGTCTGGACGAACGGCGACATGGCGCTCCTCTTCAACACCGGGCCGCTGGTCCAGCCGGTCACGCGCGCCCAGTACCGCGCGAATCGCAGCACGCGGCCGGCGAACCTGTTCTCGCACGACGACCAGCAGGAGCAGATGCAGACCGCGATCCCGAACAATCAGGCGAACGTCGGCTGGGGCGGACGGCTCGGCGACCGGTTCGTGGCGCTGAACGCCGGGTCGACCGTGCCGATGAACATCTCGGTGGGCGGCAACGACGTGTTCCTCAAGGGCCAGAGCGTGTCGGCGTTCTCGGTCCCGTCGAGCGGGCAGTTCGGGCTGAACGGCTTCGACAACACCGCCCAGGCGAACGCCCGCCGCGCGGCGATGCAGCAGCTGTTCGCGCTCGACCGGCAGAACAACATGGTGCGCTCGGCGGGCGACGTGATCTCGGGCGCGGTCAACGCCAGCACCGCGCTCAACACGGTGGTCAACAACAACGCGTCGCTCGCCACGCCGGCGTTTCAGAACCTCAACACCGGGCTGTCGCGCCAACTGCTCGCGGTGGCCAGGATGATCGAGGGGCGCACGCAGCTCGGCATGAGGCGGCAGGTGTTCTTCGCCCAGGCCGGCGGCTACGACAACCACCAGAACCAGATCGCCGACCAGGGCAACCGCTTCACCGAGCTCGGGCCGGCGCTGCGCGCCTTCTACAACGCGCTCGCCGCGCTCGGCGTCCAGGACCAGGTGACGCTGTTCACGCTGTCCGATTTCGGCCGGACGCTGCGCGTGAACGACGGCGGCTCCGACCACGCCTGGGGCAACCATCACCTGATCATCGGCGGTGCGGTGCGGGGCGGCGCGACGTACGGCACGTTCCCGAACCAGGCGCTCGGCGGGGCGGACGACACCGATTCGGACGGGCGCTGGATCCCGACCACCGCCGTCGACCAGTACGCGGCGACGCTCGCGAAGTGGTTCGGCGTGCCGGACGCCGACATCCCGGCGGTGGTGCCGAACATCGCGCGCTTCGGGACGCGCGACCTGGGATTCATGACGTAACAGCAACCAAGCAGCCGGCCGCAGGGCCGGGTGCATGATGGAACGACATCCTGTCATGAAACGCGAACGTGGCTTTACCCTGATCGAGGTCATGGTGGTCGTCGTGATCCTCGGCCTCCTCGCCGCGATCATCGTGCCGAAGGTCATGAGCCGGCCCGACGAGGCGCGCGCGGTCGCGGCGAAGGCCGACATCGCGGCGATCACGCAGGCGCTCAAGCTCTACCGCCTCGACAACACCTCGTACCCGTCGACCGAGCAGGGGTTGCAGGCGCTCGTCGCCCGGCCGGCGACCCAGCCGCTCCCGGTGAACTGGAAGCAGGGCGGGTACCTCGACCGGCTGCCGAAGGACCCGTGGGGCCGCGAGTACCTGTACCTCAACCCCGGGGTGCGCAGCGAGATCGACGTCTTCAGCCTGGGCGCCGACGGCCAGCCGGGCGGCGAAGGAACCAATGGCGACATCTACTACTGACCGCGCGCCGCGGCCGTCGGCGCGCGGCGGCTTCACGCTGGTCGAGGTGCTGGTGGTCGTCGTGATCATCGCCGTGCTCGTTTCGCTCGTCTCCGTGAAGCTCGCACCCGACGCGCGCCAGAGCCTGCGCGAGGAGGCGCTGCGGCTCGCCACGCTGCTCGAGCATGCGCGCGACGAGGCGATCTTGACCGGCGCGCCGCTCGCGTGGCAGCACACCGAGCGCGGCTACCGGTTCCTGCAGCGCGCCGCGGACCGCAGCTGGGCCGCCGTCGACCGCGATCCGAGCCTGCGGGCGCGCGAGCTTCCCGCCGGGGTCGGCTTCGCGGCCATCGAGACGTCGGCGCCGCCGCCCGGGGCGCAAGCGCTGATCGTGCTCGCACCGACCGGGGTGAGCGAGCCGTTCCGGATCACTCTCGCGCTCGGCGAGCATCGGGTGCGCGTGAGCTCCGACGGCGCGAGCGCCGCGGTCGTGGAGTGAGCCGGGGGATCGATGCGGACGCGGCGCGCGGGCGGCTTCACGCTGATCGAGGTCCTGGTGGCGCTCGCGATCCTCGCCGTCGCGCTCGCGGCGGCCGTCCGCTCGGCGGGCACCGCCGCCGCGGGCGCACTCGATCTCAGGGAGCGGCTGCTCGGCACCTGGATCGCGCAGGACCGGCTTGCAGAGTACGCCGCGCGCCCGCTCTGGCCGGAGATCGGATCGCGACAGGGTGCCGCGGAGCAGGCCGGCCTGCAGTTCGCCTGGCGCGAGACCGTGAGTCCGACGCCGAACGCGCGCTTCCGGCGGGTCGAAGTGCAGGTGTACCCGGCCCGCGCGCCGGAGCGCGTCGCGGCGACGCTGGTAGGATATGCGGCGCGCACCGAGTAGCGTCGGCCGCCGTCGGCCGGCGGCGGGATTCACGCTGGTCGAGCTGCTCGTCGCGGTCACGATCTTCGCCGTGCTCTCCGGCATCGCCTACCGTTCGCTCGCGGTCGTGCTCGACAGCCGTGGGCGCATCGAGCAGGAAAACCGCAAGTGGCGCAGCCTCGCGGCGCTCTTCGCCCGGCTCGAGCAGGACGTCGCCGCCGCCGCACCGCGGCCGATCCGCGACGCCGGCGACCTCGTCGGGCCGGCGTTCGTGGGCGGCATCGCCGCGCGGCTCAACGACGGCGCGATCGTGCTGACGCGGACCGCGCTCGCTCCCGAGCCCGGGGCGGCCGAGCCGCCGCGGCGGCTCGGCTACCGCCTCCGCGGCGGCGTGGTGGAGCTGCTCACCTGGAACGTCCTCGACCAGGCGCCCCGCAGCGAGCCCGCGGTCGTCGCGGTGCTGCGCGACGTGACGGCGTTCGACCTGCGCTATCTCGACCGCCGCGGACAGTGGCACGCCAGCTGGCCGCTGCCGGGGACGGCCGCGGGCGAGACCGCGATCCCCGCCGCCGTCGAGGTGGCCGTGACGCTCGCTTCCGGGGAGCGCGTCACGCGCCTCTTCCCGACGTCACCGCGGTTGCCGCAATGATCGGCGCGCGGCGGGAACGAGGCATGGCGGTGGTGGTGGCCGTTCTCGTCGTCGCGCTGGCGACCAGCACGGCCTCCTACGTCCTCTGGCAGCAGTCGCTGTGGATCCGCCAGGTGGAGAACCTCGCCGACCGCGCCCAGGCCGATGCGCTCGCGCGGGCCGCCGCGAGCTGGGTCGCGGTGATCCTCGCCGCGGACGATCCCGCGGTCGACCACCTCGGCGAGCCCTGGGCGCGCCGGATTCCGCCGTTCCCCGCGGAGCGCGCCGAGGTCGCAGGCGCGATCGGCGACGAGCAAGGCAAGCTCAACATCAACAACCTCGCGCGCGACGGCGGCGCGAGCCCGCAGGACCTGGTCGCGTTCCAGCGCCTCCTCGCGTCGCTCGGCCTGCCGGCCGCGGTCGCCGAGGCGGTGGTCGACTGGCTCGACGCGGACGGCGAACCGACGGCGCCGAACGGCGCCGAAGACCAGTACTACCTCGCGCGCGAGCCGGCGCATCGCGCCGCGAACCGCCCGGTCCTCGACGCGGGCGAGCTCGCGCGCGTGAAGGGCCTGGACGCAGCGGCCGTCGCCCGGCTCGCGCCGTTCGTCACGGCGCTGCCGGAGCCGACGCCGGTGAACGTGAACACCGCGCCGCCGGAGGTGCTGCAGGCGATCGTCCCGAGCCTCACCCCGGAGGCAGCGGCGCGCATCGTCGCCGCACGGGGCCGCCAGCCCTTCGCCAGCCGCGAGGCGTTTCTCCGTGCGCTCCCGACTCCGCCAGCGGCGCCCATCGACGCGCAGATCGACGTCCGGAGCCGGTACTTCAGCGCCGCGGCCACGGTGCGCCTCGGCCGCGTCGTCGCCGGCTACCGCGCGCTCTTCGAGCGCGACGACCGGGGTGTGCCGGCGCTGGTGACGATGTCGCAGGTGGCGCTCTAGAGCCATGGGCACGCACGCCGCAGTGAGCCTCCTCCAGCTCCACGTCCCCGAGCGTTGGCCGGACGCGGTCCACGAGCCGCAGGTTCGCTGGGCGCTCCGGCGGGACGCGGCCGTCGAGGACGGTGTCTCGCGTCTCGTGGAGATCCCGCACGCCGAGGAGACGGTCCTCGTGCTGCCGGTCGCGCGGGTCGCATTCGTGCGCGCCGCGCTGCCCCAGGGTCCGGCGGCGCGGCTCGCCAAGCTCGCGCCGTTCGCGATCGAGGATGCGATCGTGTCGGCGCCCGAGCAGGTCCACTGCGTCGTGCTCGACGACGACCACAGCGGCGAGCGGCTGATCGCGGTGCTCGACCGCGAGTGGCTCGGGTCGGCGCTCGCCGAGCTCGCGGCGTTCGGGATCGAACCCGACCGCGCGATCGTGGAGAGCGCTCTGGTCGCCGGCGACGAGGGTGCCTGGACGGTCGTGTGGTCCGGCGACGGCGGCTTCGCCGTGCTGGGCGGCGTCGAGGCGATCGCGCTCGACGCGTCGGTCGAGGGTCGCCCGCCGCTCGGGCTGAAACTCGCCCTGGACGAGCGGCGCCGTTCGGGCGCCGGGCCGCGCGCGGTGCGCATCCTGACCGCCGGCGCGGCCGACCCGCCCGAGACGGCGAAGTGGAGCGAGTCGCTGCACGTGCCGGTCACAATCGCCGGGAAGTGGCTGCCGGAGGCGTCGGACGCGCGCGCCGCCGCGTGCGCGGACCTGCTGCCGGGCGCGCGCACCGGCGCGTGGGCGGCCGAGGGCTGGCTGGCGCGCCTCAAGCCGGCCGCCGCGCTCGTCGCCGCGCTCGTCGCCGCCCACGTGCTGGTCACCCTCGGCGACTGGGCGCGGCTCGCCTACGAGGCGCGCGGCCTGCGCCAGGGGATGGAAGCGGCGTTTCGCAAGGCGTTCCCCGAAGCCAAGACCGTCGTGGATCCGGCGCTGCAGATGCGGCGCAACGTCGCCGACCTGCGACGCGCGGCCGGCGAGCCCGACGCGACCGATCTCGTGCCGCTGCTCGCGAAGCTCGCGCCGGCGCTCGCCGCTGCGGGCGCGCGCCCGCGGGCGCTGCGGTACGAGCGGGGCGAGCTCGAGCTCGAGCTCGTCGTGGCCTCCGGCGAGACGCGCGAGCGGCTGGCGAGCCGCCTGCGCGTGCCGGGCATGCAGGTGCGCATCGAGCGCGTGGCTACCGGCGGGAACGAGCGGCATGCCACGGTGCGCATCGCCGCGGGGGGCGCGTGATCGAGCACCTGCGCGAGTGGTGGCGGGCGCGCGCACCGCGGGAGCGCGCGGTGATCGCCGGCGCCGGCGCGGCGCTCGCGCTCGCCCTGCTCTGGGCCTACGTCTGGGTCCCGATCGAGGCCGACCGCGCGCGGCTCGTCGAGGCGCTACCGCGGTTGCGCGCGGCGGCGCAGGAGGTCGCGCACGAAGCGGCCGAGGTCGAGCGGCTGCGCGCGGCGGTCCGCGCGCGCGGCGGGATCGCCGCGCCGCAGGCGGCGATCGAGGACACGCTGAAGGCGTCCGGGCTCGGCGACGGCTACGCCGGCATCACGGCCCTCGGCGACGGGCGCGTCCAGGTGAACCTCCGCGCAGTGCCCTTTGACGCCCTGGCGCGCGTTGTCGCGCAGCTCGCCGCGGAGCAAGGGCTCGCGGTGGAGCGAATTGCGCTCAAGGCGAGCGGCGAGCCGGGCAAGGTGGAAGTCGAGACGCTGGTGCTGCGTGCGGCGCACGGAGGATGACGTTGATGAAGCTGGAGCAAACGCGATTGAAGTGGTGGCACGCGGGCGTGTTCGCGGTGGTGCTCGCGGCGACGCTCGCGGCGGCGCCGCCGGCCCGCTGGGCCGCCGCGGCGGTCGAGCGGGCGAGCGACGGGCGCGTCCGCATCGCTGCCGCGACCGGCACCGCGTGGTCCGGCCGCGGCGACGTCGTGGTGCGGACCGACGGCGGGGAAGTGACGTTGCGCGGGGCGGTCTGGAAATGGCTGCCGGGGCGCGTCCTCGCCGGCGAGCTCGCGTTCGAGGTCCGCGCGGAGCACTTCGCGGGGCCGGGCGGCATGGTGGTCGCGTGGGGCCTCGCCGGGGCGGTGCTCCGCGGCGCGGACACGCTTCTCCTCCCCCGGAGGCCGGCGTGAAGGACACCGCGTTTTCGCTCTTCCGGACGCTCCCGACGGTCGCGATGCTCGCCGCGCTCATGCTCGCCGGCTGGTTCGCGGGACGCTGGGTCCTGTACTTCGCGGCACCGGCGGAGACGGCGCCGGCCGCGCCGCGCGAGCGCGTGCAGCTCGGCGCCGCCGCGCAGGTGCTCGCCGACGCCCATCTCTTCGGCGCGGCGGCGGCCGGCGGCGAAGTCCTGAGCAACCTGAACATCAAGCTGCGGGGCGTGCTCGCCGGTGCGAGCGGTTTCGCGATCCTCAACACCGGCGACCGCGACCAGACCGCGCGCGTCGGCGGTGAGGTCGTCCCCGGCGTCGTGCTCGAAGCGGTCCACGCACGGCACGTGATGCTGCGCCGGAACGGCGCGCTCGAACGGGTCAACCTCGAGGAGCGCCAGCAGCTCGCGGCCGCGCCCGCCCCCCAGGATCCGCCGCGCCGCGCGCGGGGCCGTAGCGTTGCCGCGCCCGAGCCGGCGCCGGCGAGTTCGGCCCCCCGCCCCGGCGCGCCGTTCCAGCGCCCCGAGCCGTACGCGCCGGTCGGCGACGTGCCGAGCGAGCCGTCGCCCGCCGTGGCGCCTACGCCGCCGCCGACACCGGCCGTCGCGCCGCCGGTGCCGGCGGGCGCCGCGGGCAAGGGCCTGGTCGTCACGACCATGCCGCCGGGCGGCCTGCTCGAGCGCATCGGGCTCCAGCCGGGCGATGTGATCCGCTCGGTGAGCGGCGAACCGGTCGCGAACGAGGCAGACGTGCTGCGCATCGTGCAGAGCCGCGGCGCCGAGGGGACGCTCACCGTCGAAGTCCAACGCGGCGGCATGACCCTGCCGCTCACCGTGCAAACGCAGCGCTAGCTGCTGGGAGAACAGGTTGCGCTTCCACTCTCGGGCCGGGCACCGGACACTCGCGGCGCTGGCCGCGGCGCTCGCCCTCCAGGCGGGCGCCGCGCTGGCCCAGGACCAGCCCGCCGCAGCGGACTACACGGTCACGCTGAACTTCGTGAACGCCGACATCCATGCGGTCGTGAAGGCGGTCGCCGAGATGACCGGGCGCAATTTCCTCCTCGATCCGCGGGTGCAGGGCACGGTCAACATCATCGCCCCGAAACCGGTGCCGCGGAACATGGTGTTCCCGATCCTGCTGTCCGCGCTGCGCGTGCAGGGCTTCGCCGCCGTCGGGGGCGAGCTCGGCTACGTCAACATCGTTCCCGAGGCCGATGCGAAGTTCTACGCCAGCGCGGCGGCGCGCGCCCGGTCCGATCAGATCGTGACCGAAGTGTTCCGGTTGCAGTTCGAATCGGCGCAGCAGCTGGTGGCAACGCTGCGCCCGCTCGTCACGCCGAACAACGTCATCAATGCGTTCCCGGCGACCAACACGATCGTCATTACCGACTACGTGTCGAACATCGCTCGGGTGCGCAACGTGATCTCGAACGTGGACCAGCCGCAGCCGGCGCAGGTGATGGCGATCAAGCTGCGGTACGCGGCGGCGATCGACGTCGGCCAGGCGGTGCAGCGGCTCATGCCCGAGCTCGGGCAGCCGGCCGGGCCGGGGGGGGCGCCGCGAGTGGCGCTCACCGTCGATGGACGCACGAACAGCTTGCTGGTGCGCGCCGACCACCCGGCGGTCGCCAAGCGCATCCGGGAGCTTGCCGACAGCCTGGATCTCCCGGGCGCCGCCGGGGGCAACATCTACGTGGTCTACCTCAAGAATGCGCAGGCCGACCGGCTCGCCGAGGCGCTTCGCGCGATCGTGAGCGGCCAGCCGCTCGCGCGCGCGGCCGCCGCCGCACCCACCGCCGGACCGCCGGGCGCACCCCCGCCACCACCGCCGGCAGCGCAGCCGCCGCTGGCTGCGGCTGGGGCGGCGCCAGGAGGCGCGGGCAACCCGGCGATCGGTGCGCTCGCGAGCGCCTCGATCCAGGCCCATCCGGAGACGAACTCGCTCGTGATCATTGCCCCGGATGCGGTCTACCGGTCACTGCGCGGGGTGATCGAGCAGCTCGATGCGCGCCGGGCCCAGGTGTACGTGGAGGCGCTGATCGTCGAGGTCGCGACCACCAAGGCCGCCGAGTTCGGCATCCAGTGGCAGGCGATTCCCCAGGGCACCGGCACCAACAACGCGACGCAAGGGTTCGGCATCCAGAACTTCAATCCCTCCGTCGGCTCGAACATTGGCCAGATCTCGCGCGATCCGGCGACGATCGGCCAGGGACTGAGCCTTGGCCTCATCCGCGGCACGATCACCCTCGCCGGCGTGGAGATCCTCAACATCGCCGCGCTCATCCGCGCGCTCGAGCTGGACAACAGCGCCAACATCCTGTCCACGCCCACGCTGCTCACCCTGGACAACGAGGAGGCGAAGATCCAGGTCGGGCAGAACATCCCGATCGTCACCGGCAGCTTCAGCACGCTGTCCGGGGCGGGCGGCGCGGTCGTCAACCCGTTCCAGACCTTCGAGCGGCGCGACATCGGGGTGACGCTGAAGGTCCGGCCGCAGATCGCCGAAGGGGGCATGATCAAGATGGCGCTCTACCAGGAGGTCTCGAGCATCCTCAACGCCACCAACCCGACCGGGATCATCCTCAACAAGCGCTCGCTCGAGAGCCAGGTGCTGGTCGACGACGGCCAGATCATCGTGCTCGGGGGGCTGATCTCGGATGACGTGCAGACCAACAAGCAGTCGGTGCCGGGGCTTGGCGAGATCCCGGTCCTGGGGTACCTCTTCCGCTACGACACACGCCGGCGCGAGAAGGTGAATCTCATGATCTTCCTGCGCCCGGTGGTGCTGCGCGATGCGCCGGCCGGCGCGGCGCTCACCGGCAATCGTTACGACATCATCCGCGGCATCCAGGGCGGGGTGCAGACCCCCGACCACCCGCCGCTGCCCTCGATGCCCGGGCCGAAGCTGCCCGCGGAGCTTCCCCCGCTCATGCCCGGCCAGCCGGCGCTGCCGCTGCGCACGCCGCAGGCGCCCCCACCCGAGCAGTCTCCGCCGCAATGAGCAGCCCGCCCAACAGCACGTTTGGCCCGGGCCCGTCGACGGTCCTCGCCGCGCAGCTCGACTCGACGGTCGTCCGGACGCTCCCGTATCACTTCGCCCGGGCGAAGGGCGTGATCGCGGCGCGGCGCGTAGGCGAGCTGATCGAGCTGTGGGTCCGCCCTGGAGTGACCGCCGCCGCCATCAGCGAGGCACGGCGCGCGCTCGGGGTTCCGGTGCGCGCCCTCATGCTCGCCCCCGAGCTCTTCGAGCGGCGGCTCGCGCAGCTGTACACGCGCGACACGCGCGGTGCGGCCGACCTCATCGATGGCCTCTCCGAGCAGGCCGATCTCAGGAGCCTCGCCGAGGGGCTGCCCGAGATCACCGATCTTCTGGACACCGAGGACGATGCCCCGGTCATCCGCTTCATCAACGTGCTGCTCACGCAGGCACTGCGCGAGCGTGCGTCCGACGTGCACTTCGAGGTGTTCGAGGGTCGCTCGGTGGTGCGTTTTCGGATCGACGGCACGCTGCGCGATGTGCTCGAGCCGCCGCGCGCGCTGCACGCGGCGCTTGTCTCCCGGCTCAAAGTGATGGCGAGCCTCGACATCGCCGAGAAGCGCCTGCCGCAGGACGGGCGCATCACGCTGCGGATCGCCGGGCGGCCGGTCGATGTTCGGGTCTCGACCCTCCCGACGGGCCACGGCGAGCGCGTCGTGCTGCGCCTCCTCGACAAGCAGCAGGGGCGCCTCGATCTCGGGTCCCTGGGCATGAGCGATCCGACCCGCGAGAAGGTCGACGCCCTGGTCCGCCAGGCGCATGGCATCGTCCTCGTGACCGGGCCGACCGGATCGGGCAAGACCACCACCCTGTACGCGGCGCTCTCGCGACTGGACGCCGACAAGCTCAACATCATGACCGTGGAGGACCCGATCGAGTACGACCTGGACGGCATCGGCCAGACCCAGGTGAACCCGGCGATCGAGATGACGTTCGCGCGCGCGCTGCGCGCGATCCTGCGCCAGGACCCCGACGTGGTGATGATCGGCGAGATCCGCGATCTGGAGACCGCGCGCATCGCCGTCCAGGCGAGCCTCACCGGCCACCTCGTGCTCGCCACGCTGCACACGAACGACGCCGCCGGCGCGGTCACGCGCCTGATCGACATGGGGGTCGAGCCCTTCCTGCTCGCCTCGAGCCTCCTCGGGGTGCTCGCCCAGCGCCTCGTGCGCAAGCTCTGCCCCGCGTGCCGCAAGCTGGATCTCCCCTCCGCTACGGAGTCGGCCGCGATTACCTCACGGCTCCGCGGTCGGCCGGTCTACACCGCCGTCGGCTGTGCGAAGTGCAACGGGTCCGGTTACAGCGGCCGCAGCGGCATCTACGAGCTCTTGCTGGTCGATGACGAGATGCGCCGGCTCGTCCATGGTGGGGCCGCTGAGAGCGCGCTGCGCGATCGGGCGCTCGCGCGCGGCATGACGATGCTGCGCGACGACGGGCTGCGCTGGGTCGCCCACGGCGAGACCACGATCGAAGAAGTGCTGCGCGTCACCCGCGCGACCGAGGAATAGCGGGAGCGGGGCCCGCGCACGATGTCCGGCTACCGGTACGAAGCGCTCGCGCCCGACGGCAAGGTCCGCAAGGGCGTGCTCGAGTCGGACAGCCCGCGCCAGGCGCGCGCGCGGCTCCGCGAGCAGGGGATGCTCCCGGTCGAGGTCGCGCCGATCGCCGCCGACAAGGCGGGCCGCGCGCGCGGTCTGGCGCTGTGGCGCGGACGCCTGAGCTCGGCGGCGCTCGCGACGCTCACCCGCCAGCTCGCGACCCTGCTCGCCGCCGGGCTCACCGTCGAGCAGGCCCTGAACGCGGTGATCGAGCAGTCGGACGCCGAGACCGAGCGGCAGCTGCTGGCAGCGGTGCGCGGCGACGTCCTCGGCGGCCAGTCGCTCGCGTGGTCGCTCGCCCACCACCCGGTCGCGTTTCCCGAGGTCTATCTCACGCTGGTCGACGCCGGCGAGCGCTCGGGTCGCCTCGCCGACGTGCTGGCGCGGCTCGCCGAGTACACCGAGGAGCGCGAGCAGCTCCGCGGCAAGGTCCTGCTCGCGTTCGTCTACCCGGCGCTCGTCACGATCGTCGCCGTCACCGTGGTCACCGGGTTGCTGGTGTACGTCGTGCCGCAGGTCGTCCAGGTGTTCCAGAACACCAACCAGGCGCTGCCGCTGCTGACCCGCGCGCTGATCGGGCTGTCGGGCTTCCTCCGCGGCTACGGCGGCTTCGTGGTCATCGCGCTCGCCGCCGCGGCCCTCGGGGCGCGGGCGGCGCTCGCCGTTCCCGCCGTCCGCGAGCGCTGGCAGCGGCGGCTCCTCCGGGTGCCGGTCGCAGGGCCCTTGCACCGCGACCTCAACAGCGCGCGCCTCGCGGCGACGCTCGCGATCCTCGTCGGCAGCCGGGTGCCGCTCCTCACCGCGCTGCGCGCCGGCGCGGGCGCCGTCTCGAGCCTCCCCATGCGCCGCGCGCTCGATGAGGCCGCCGCACGCGTGCAGGAGGGCTCGGGGCTCGCGCGCGCGCTCGGCGCCTCGAAGCTCTTCCCGCCGCTCCTGGTCCACATGATCGCGAGCGGCGAGGCGAGCGGCCGGCTGGGAGAGCTCCTCGAGCGCGCCGCGGTGCAGCAGGCGCGCAGCCTCGAGCGGCGGATCGCGGCGTTCGTCGCGCTCCTCGAGCCGCTGCTCATCCTCGCCATGGGCGGGATGGTGCTGGTCATCGTGCTCGCGATCCTGCTGCCGATCTTCGAGCTGAACCAGATCGTGCGGTAGGCACAGGCCGGGGCGCGGGGCCCGGCCTTGCATTTTTTATGCTTTTGGCATATGCTTACGTCATAATCAGCACTGCTAACTTGGGCTCGGGGACCCCGGGGACCGCCGTGAAAGGAGGATAGCCATGGCGTATAAGCACACGCTCGCGCTGGCGCTCGCCGCCGGCATCTTGGTGGGGTTGGCCGGCGTTCTGGAGGCGCAGAACCGGGCCAGGGACCCGGGGCTGGCAACGCGAGGATCGGGCGCCGGCGGTCACTTCCGTCGTCGGGCTCACCGGCTATCAGATTGCGCTGTTCGATCAGGGCAAAGAAGATTTCAGCGAAGAGGAAGACGTTGCCGACGGCCTGGGACCGAGGATGAACCTGGACGGCTGCGGCGGTTGCCATTCGCAGCCGGCGATCGGCGGGACGAGCCCGGCGGTGAATCCTCAGGTCGCATTTGCCAACGCCGCCAACCCGTCCCAACTCCCCGCGTCGCTGGGTTCATCAGGGTGGATGGGCCGATTCGCGAAGCGAGGCTCGTGAGGCACCCGGACGGCTCCCCCGACGGCGGCGTGGCCGCGCTGTTCACCATCACCGGTCGGGACAGGCGCCAGACCGGCTGCAACATCAAGCAGCCGGACTTCGCGTGCGAGATCGCGCGCCGCAACGTGATCTTCCGGATCCCCACCCCGCTGTTCGGCGCCGGCCTCATCGAGGCAGATCCCGGACAGCGCGATTCTCGCCAACCAGGCGGCCAACCAGGCGCGGAAGCGGGACCTGGGGGTGCGCGGGCGGCCGAACTTCGTCTCTCCCGGCAACCGGGTCACGGGAGCGCCCAACCGGAACGGCAACGACGGGACGATCGCCCGTTTCGGATGGAAGGCCCAGAACGTCTCGCTGCTCCTGTTTTCAGGCGAGGCCTACAACGTCGAGATGGGCATCACCAGCGAGCTCTTCCAGATCGAGCGGGACCAGACCCCGGAATGCCAGTTCGCGGACGGTTCCCAACGACACGCAAAACTTCGAGGCCACCACCCCGCTCGAGGCCGTCACGGCGATCCAGAACTTCGCGAACTTCCAGCGGTTCCTCGCGCCGCCCACGCCCGGGCCGCAAACCAGATCCACCGAACAAGGTCGCGAGCTCTTCGGGGCGGTGGGCTGCGCCTTATGCCATACGCCGACGCTCCGTACGTCGGCCAGGTCCGCTCCCGACGCGCTGCGCGACAAGCCCGCCCACCTGTACTCGGACCTGTTGGTGCACGACATGGGCGACGGACTGGCGGATGGGGTCTGCACAGGGCCAGGCGAGCCCGAGGGAATTCCGGACCGCGCCGCTGTGGGGGTTGGGACAGCGGATCTTCTTCCTGCACGACGGCCGCACGTCGGACCTGTCGGAGGCGATCCAGGAGCACCGGAGCAACGGCTCCGAGGCGAACCGCGTCGTCGAGAACTACAACCGGTTGAGCGAACGGGAGAAGCAGGACATCCTGAACTTCCTGCGGTCGCTGTAACACCCGGCGGGCGGCGTAGCGCCGCACCGCCCGCGAGGAAACGCTCGTGCAGCACCTGACCGCGGCCGCCCGCGCCTGGCGTGGCGGCCGCTCTCTGCCTCGGCGCGCGTCCACGCGGCCGCGCAGCCGATGGCGCAGGTCACCGACCGCCTGATCGTGCGCCTTGCCGATTGGGCGGATGCGGACCGCGTCCAGCCGATGCGCGCCGATCGCGCGCGCGGGTTGAGCATCGCAGCGCGCTCGCGCCTCGAGCCGCACCGCCGGATGTCCGGCGGCGCGCACGTCGTGCGCCTGACCCACGACTTCCCGGTCGCGGAAGTCGAGGCGATGGCGGCGCGCCTCATGGCGGATCCGGCGGTGGTCCATGCGGAGCCGGACCGGCGCAAGTTCCCGCTCCGAGTCGCGAGCGATCCGCTCTACGCCAGGCAGTGGAATCTGTTCGAGCCGGCGGGCGGAATCAACGCGCCCGCGGCATGGGACATCACGACGGGCTCGCCGACGGTGGTCGTCGCCGTCCTCGACACCGGGGTCCGGCCCGAGAACGCCGACCTCGCGGGGCGGCTCGCGGCGGGCTACGACTTCGTGCGCGAGGATGCGCCAGGGCTCACCCTCACCGCGAACGACGGCGACGGCCGCGATCCGAACCCCACCGATCCCGGCGACTGGTTGACCGAAACCGAGGCGGGGCAGCCGCCCTTCACCAGCTGCCCCGAGGCCGCAGTCGAGCTCGTGGCACGGCACGCACACCGCCGGCATCATCGCCGCGAGCGCGAATAACGGCTATGGCATCGCCGGGATCGCGTGGGCCGTGCGCCTGCTGCCGGCCCGGGTGCTCGGCAAGTGCGGCGGCTACACCTCCGACATCATCGACGCGATCCGGTGGTCGGCGGGACTCGCGGTCCCGGGCGTGCCCGAGAACGCCAGCCCGGCCCAGGTGCTGAACGTCTCCCTGGGCGCGACCGGCGCCTGCAGCGTCGAGGAGCAGCGCGCGCTCGACGACGCGCTCGCCACTGGGCGGGTGAAGGCGATCGTCACCGCCGCCGGCAACGAAGCGGGCGACAGCGCGCAGATCACGCCGTCGAACTGCCGCGGCGTGCTCACGGTCACCGCCACCGATCGCTCGGGCTCGCGCGCGCCGTACGCCTCGCTCGGGGCGAACGTCGCGCTCGCCGCGCCCGGCGGCTCGTTCGCGGCGAACGCGACGAGCGGCGCCAACGGAATCCTGTCGCTGTTCAACACCGGAAGCACGACGCCCGCGGCCGACACGTTCGCGTTCGCCGCGGGCACCAGCGAGGCCGCGGCGCACGTCTCCGGCGTCATCGCGCTGATGCTGTCGGCGAACCCGGGGCTCGCCGCCGACGACGTGCGCCGCATCCTGCAGACGACCGCGCGGGCGTTCCCGAACGCCACCTGCTCGCCCTCGCTCTGCGGGGCCGGAATTGTCGACGCTGCCGCCGCGGTCGTCGCGGCGGCAGCCGTGCCGCCGGCGCCCGCGACCCCGGTCCAGCCCGATCCCCCACCGATGCCGGTGAGCATGACCACGCCCGCCGCCACGCCGGCCGCCGTGGCGTCGGGCGGGGGCGGCGGCTGCACGATCGCGCGGAACGGCGCACCGGAAGCGGCGTTGCCGCTCCTCGCGCTGTGGGCGTTCGCTTCGATTCTCTCCCGACGGCGGCGTGAACCCCGCACTCGTTGCGCGTGATCCGCAGTTCGCGCTCGCCGCCGCCGCGGGACCGGTGGTGTGGTTCACCTTCGCCTTCGCGCTCGGCGTGCGGCCCGACCCGGCGTGGGCCTTCTTCGCCGATCCGGCCGGCTTCTTCGGCCTCGCCGTGGCGTGGCCGCTCGCCGAGGAGGGCCTCTTTCGCGGCCTCATCCAGCCGGCGCTCGGGCGGACCCGCGGCGGCGCGCGCGAGGCGTGGGGCGTGACGACCGCCAACGCGGCAACGAGCGCGCTGTTCGCCGTTGCGCATCTCTTCGCGCACGCGCCGGCATGGGCCGCGGCGACCATCGTGCCCTCGCTCGTCTTCGGCTACTTCCGCGACCGCTACGGCTCGGTCGCACCGGGCGCGGCGCTGCACGTCTTCTACAACGCCGGCTGGTTTCTCACCTTCGGGCTGTAACACCGCCCGCGCGGACGGCGGCCACGCGCCGCACGGCGTCGAACGCTGCTATCGTAGGCGCCATGGACGAGGATCCGTTTGCCCCGTTGCGGCAAGCGATGCTGACCGAGATCGCCGCCGAGGCCGCGCTGGTCGGCGACCAGACCGGCCGCCCGGTGTTCAGCGACAAGGTGATGCGGACGATGGCGGAGGTGCCGCGCCACGAGTTCGTTCCGGTCGAACTGCGCGAGGTCGCGTACCTGAACACCCCGCTGCCCATCGGCTTCGGCAAGACCATCTCCCAGCCCTTCATCGTCGCGCTGATGACCGATCTGCTGGACCTCGACGAGGACGACGTCGTCCTGGAGGTCGGCACCGGACTCGGCTACCAGGCGGCGATCCTCGCGCGGCTGGTGAAGCGCGTGTACAGCGTGGAGCTCCTCGAGGAGCTCGCCGCGCAGGCGCGCACCCGGCTCGCCCGCCAGCGCAACATCACGCTGCGCCGGGGCAACGGCTACAACGGCTGGCCCGCTCACGCGCCCTACGACAAGGTGATCGTGACCGCCGCCCCCGATCTCATCCCGCCGTCGCTCATCCACCAGCTCAAGCCAGGGGGGCGGATGATGATCCCCGCCGGGAATCCCGACTCGCAGCAGCTCATCCTCGTGGAGAAGACGCCGGAGGGGCGCGTGGCGACGACCGAGATCCTGCGGGTGCGCTTCTCCCTGCTCGAGCCGGAGCAGGCGGCGCAGGACGGCGAGCGGCCCTCCTAGGCGCGCTCGCCCCGCGGGTACGCGCGAGCGCGCCGAGCGCGTCGAGCGCGCGGCGCATCTGCTCGGCCCAGCCGCGATTCGCGGCCGGGCTCGCCGGGCTCGGATGCGGCACCACGCCGAGCTTGACCGCATTGCCGTCAAGCGCGTTCGCGGCGCGGTCGGCCGCGAACCGGCCGATGCCGACCACGTGCTCGGGGCGCAAACGCGCGACCGTGGCCCGCAGCGCGCGGTCGCAGGCAGCGAAGAGCGGGTCGCGCTCCGCGCGCGGCAGCTTGTCGGGAGTGCGGTTCCGGCCGCTCGCCTCGACGAACGAGAGCGGGCAGTAGTTGGCCACGAAGAAGCGGGCGAAGAAGCGCTCCGGGGTCCGGAACGTGTCCTCCGCCCAGCCCCACAGCCGTTGCCCGCTCACTTCGCGCCGGCGGCAGGCGAAGCCCGCGACCTGCCGCTTGGGATGCTCGCGCGCCGGCCGCGCGACCGGCGCGTCGATGCCGAGCCAGCCGCGTACCACTTCCACGTCCCCGAACGGGACGCCCGTCTGCGCCATGCCGAACGGCCCGGGGTTCATCCCGAGCAGGACGACCGCAGGCTGCCCGCCGCCGTAGCGCTCCAGGTACTCGCGATGCGGCGCCCAGGCGTACTCGAGCGGGTTGTACACGTATGCGACGGGTGCCGCGAACCGCAGCCCCTGCACTTCGTCGCGCAGCCGGTGCGCAATGTCGACGAGCTCCATGGGATCTCAGCGGTGAGTCGTTGAGCGTACGGCGTTACCCCGGCTCAGGCAACTCGCTGGCGCGGCGTCTCCGCGGCGGCGCGGATTCAACGCGGTAACATCGCGTCGCGAACGGGAGGAGATTGGAGGCAACGTGAACGAGCTCGGACGACAACTCGGCTTCCTCGACGTCACGCAATGGAGCGGCGCGGCGATCGCGTCGCTGCGCATCGCGCTCATCGCCGTCGCGGCCTGGATCGCGATCGCGGTGCTGCAGCGGCTGATCCGGCTGCTGCGCGAGCGCCTCGCCTACCGCATCGGCGATCCGGAGGCGGCAAAGCGGGCGGCCACGCTCGGCCGCGTGTTCAACTACGCCGTCGGGGTCGCCGTGAGCCTGGTTGCCGGGATGCTGATCCTCGCCGAGCTGGGGGTCTCGGTCGCGCCGATCCTCGGCGCTGCCGGCGTCGTCGGCATCGCCGTCGGCTTCGGCGCGCAAAGCCTCGTCAAGGACTACTTCACCGGCTTCGTGCTCCTGATCGAGGACCAGATTCGGCAGGGCGACGTGGTGGTGGTCGCCGACAAGAGCGGGCTCGTCGAGGAAGTGACGCTGCGCTACGTGCGGCTGCGCGACTACGACGGCAACGTCCACTTCGTTCCGAACGGCCTCATCAACGCGGTGACCAACATGAGCCGCGAATACGCCCACTCGGTGATCGACGTCGGCATCGCCTATCACGAGGACGTCGACGAGGCGTTCGACGTGATGCGCGCCGTCGCCGGCGAGCTCCGGGCCGACCCCGCGTTCGGCGCAAAGATCCTCGACGAGCTGGAGGTCGCGGGCGTCGAGCGCTGGGGGGACTCCGCCGTGGTGCTCCGCTGCCGGTTCAAGGTGGTGGCCCTCGAACAGTGGACCGTGCGACGCGAGTACCTGCGCCGCCTCAAGAAGGCGTTCGACCGGCGCGGCATCGAGATCCCGTTCCCGCACGTCACGGTCTATGCGGGAGTTGGCAAGGACGGGACCGCACCGGAATTCCGCGTGCGGACCGGCGCCGCGGCGTCGTAACCCGACCGCGTGCTTCATCGGCGCGCCGGCGGGCATAGAATCCCCCGCCCATGAGCCGCCAACCCGTCGCGCTCGCGAAGACCACCCGGCCGAGCTTCGCGGGCGCCCTCCCGCGCGAGCGGCTGTTCGCGCGCCTCGACCGCGCGCGCGCGAGCCGCGCGATCTGGATCATCGGTCCGCCGGGCTCGGGGAAGACCACCCTCGCCGCGAGCTACCTCGAGCAGCGCAAGCTCCGCTCGATCTGGTACCAGCTCGACGAGGGCGACGGCGACGTGGCCTCGTTCTTCTACTACCTCGAGCTCGCCGCGGCCGAGCACCTGAAGGGGAAGTCGCAGCGGCTGCCGAAGCTCACGCCCGAGTACCAGGCCGGTGCCCCGGCCTTCGCACGCCGCTACGCACAGACGCTGTTCCAGAGCCTCGGGCGGAGCTTCGCGATCGTGCTCGACGGCTACCACGAGGTACCGGCCCAGTCGCCGCTCCACGAGCTGCTGCGCGAAGCGCTCGCCGAAGTGCCGCCGGGCGGGTGCGTGATCGTCACGAGCCGCGGCGACCCGCCGCCGGCGATGGCGCGGCTGCGCGTCAGCCAGGCGCTGGAGGTGATCGACTGGAGCGAGCTGCGCCTCACCCGGGAGGAGTCGGACGCGCTCGTGGCGCGCCGCGGTCAGAAGCTCGCCGCGCGGGCCCTCGCCGAGCTCCACGAGCGGACGCAGGGCTGGCCGGCGGGGGTCGTGCTGCTGCTCGCGCGCTCGCCCGGGGAGGCGACGCTCGATGCCTCGGCCGACTTCGCCGCGCCGCAGCTCGTGTTCGACTACCTCGCCGGCGAGATGCTCGACAAGGCCGACGCACGCATCCGCGAGCTGCTCCTCAGCACCGCGTACCTCCCGAAGATGACCGGCGCGATGGCCCGGGCGCTGACCGGCCGCGAGGACACCGACGCGACGCTCGCCGAGATCTACCGGAACAACTACTTCACGACCCTCACCCAGGCGAGCCCGGAGCCCGTCTACCAGTGCCACCCGCTGCTGCGCGAGTTCCTGCTCTCCCGCGCGCGCGAGACGCTGTCCAAGGAGGCGCGTCTGGATCTGCAACGGCGCTCGGCCGAGCTGCTGGAGGCGGAGGGGAGCCTCGCCGAAGCGGCCGCGCTGCTGCGCGGGATCGACGACTGGGAGCGGCTCGTCGGCCTGGCCACCCGCCACGCCGAGGCGATGGTCGACCGCGGCATGGGCGAGACGCTCGCGCGCTGGGTCGAAGCGCTGCCCCAGGACGTGCAGCGGGCGCATCCCTGGGCCACCTACTGGCTCGCCGTGAGCCGCACGCCCATCTCCCCGCGCGAAGGCCGGCTCCTCTTCGAGCAGGCGTTCGAGCTCTTCGGCCGCCAGCCCGGCGCCGACGTGCAGGGGCTCGCGCTCGCCTGCTCGGGTGCGATGGACGCGATCCTGTACGAGCTCGACGACTTCTCGCTCCTCGACCGCTGGATCGCGGTGATGAGCCGGCTGCTCGCCGATCACCGGGAGCTCGCTTCGGGCCCGCTCGAGGCGCGGCTCGCCTGCAGCCTCTTCGCTTCGATGGTGCTGCGCCAGCCGGACCACCCCGACCTGGTGGCGTGGGTCGAGCGCGCCTACCGCGCCTCGCGGGCGCAGCCCGACGCAAACCTGCGGATGTCGGTGGAGCCGCGCGTCGCGATCAGCATCCTGTGGGCCGGCCACTACCCGAAGGCGTGGGAATTGATCGAGGGCATGCGGCGGCTCGTCCAGTCGCACGAGGTGTCGCCGTTCGCGCGCACCATGTTGAAGCTCGTCGAGGCGATGTACTTCATGAACCTTGCCCAGCCCGAGCCGTGCCTGAAGGCGGTGCAGGAAGGGCTGGAGATCGAGCGTGCGGCCGGCGCCCACGTGCACACGGCTCAGCTCCTGTCCTATGGCGCCGGCGGCGCGCTGATGGCGGGCGATCCCGACGCGGCGGAGGGCTTCCTCAACCAGATCGCCGCGCTGCCGCGGGGCATGGCGCGCTTCGACCAGTGCCTCTTTCAACTCTTCTCGACCTGGCACGCGCTTTGGCGCCAGGACACGCTGCGCGCGTACCAGCAGCAGAAGCTCGCGCTCACGATGGCGCGCGAGGTCGGCTGCCCGTACTTCGAGGCGCTCTGCCACGTCGCGTCCGCGCACGCGCTCTACGAGAGCGGCGAAGACCGCAACGGGTTCTCGCACTTCCAGCGGCTCTACGAGATCGCGCGCCGCATCAACAACAGCCTCCTGGAGTACACCGGCTTGATGGGGTTCGCGTGTGTCGTGCTCGAGCGCGGGCGGCGGCCGCGCGCGGGATCGTGGGCGCTGCGTCGCGCGCTCGAGGTTGGCAAGCCGCGCAGCTTCACCGCGTTCATGCTGTGGCGGCCGGAGCCGCTCGCGCGGCTGTGCAGCCACGCCCTCGAGGCCGGGATCGAGCCGCATTACGTGGCCGAGATCATTCGCGCGCGGGGCCTGAAGTTCGACGCCTCCCGCTCGGCGCTCGCCGACTGGCCGTGGCCGTTCCGGGTCTACACCCTCGGGCGGTTCCGGCTGCTGAAGGGCGACGCGGAGGTCACCTTCACCGGCAAGGGACAGCGCCGGCCGCTCGAGCTGCTCAAGGCGCTCATCGCCTACGGCGGGCGGCAGGTGAGCGAGGAGCGCCTCGCCGAGGCGCTGTGGCCGCGGATCGAGGGCGACTCCGCGCACCGGTCGTTCACCACTACCCTGCATCGCCTGCGCAAGCTGCTGGGCGAGGATCGCGCGCTCACCCTTGCCGAAGGCAAGCTCACGCTCGACGGGCGGTACGTGTGGGTCGACGCCTGGGCCTTCGACCAGGCCACCGCCCGGATCGACGAGCTCGTGCGCGGCGGCAGGCAGCAGGCAGAGCCGGAACGGCTCGCAGCTGCCGCCGATCGCCTTCTCGCGCACTACGCGGGGCCCTTCCTCGCGGACGAGGCCGACGCCCCGTGGGGTCTCGCACTACGCGAACGGCTACGCAGCCGCTTCGTGCGGGTCGTCGGCGAGCTCGGCCGCTACTGGCGCGAGCACGCCGAACCCGAACGAGCGCTCACCCTTTACGAGCGCGCGCTCGAGGCCGACGATCAGTCCGAGAGCTTCTACCGCCACCTGATGCTGTGCTACTCGGAGCTCGGTCGCCGCGCCGAGGCGACGGAGGTCTACAGCCGCTGCCGCAAGACCCTCGCCGCGCGGCTCGGCGTTGAGCCGTCGCCCGAGACGCGGGCGATCTACGAAAACCTCTTGCAGCGCGCGTAGTTGCGCGGCGAATCGGCCGCGCGCGGCAGTCGCGTAACCCAGAAGTAATTCACCCGTAAGCGCCACGAATCGGTCCGCCGGCGAGGATGCGCTCGCACGGTGGGGCGGCGTTGCGCCTCACCCGCGAAGCACAACCAAGCGCGGAGGGTTACACGATGACACACACGTCCAAACCGTCGGAGCGGGTGAAGCGCGCGCTGTCGCTGTCGTAGCGGGAGCCGGCCAATGCAGGCTATCGCCCCGGGCACGTACGCGGTCGTCAACGACGTCCATTCGCGGCTCAACCCGACCGTCGTCGCGCGCGTCGCCGCAGTGCGCTCGGTCGCCGAGATCCAGGCCGCAATCCGCCAGGCCGCGACCGAAGGCCGCGCGGTCTCGGTCTGCGGCGGCCGCCACGCCATGGGCGGCCAGCAGTTCGGCACCGGCTCGGTCCTGATCGACACGGCCGGCTTCGATCAGGTGCTCGGACTCGATCGCGCGCGCGGACTCGTCGAGGTCGAGGCGGGCATCCAGTGGCCGGCACTGCACGACTGGCTCGAGCGCTCCCAGGGCGGGGCAGCCCGCCCTTGGACGTTCCGCCAGAAGCAGACCGGTGCCGACCGGCTGTCGATCGGCGGCGCCCTGTCGGCGAACGTCCACGGCCGCGGGCTGGACCTGCCGCCGTTCGTGAGCGAGGTCGAGCGGTTCACCCTGGTCGGCGCGGCCGGGCGGCTGCACCGCTGCAGCCGCACCGAGAACCGCGAGCTCTTCCGGCTCGCGATCGGCGGTTACGGACTATTCGGCGTGATCGCGACGGTCACGCTGCGCCTCGTGCCGCGGCGGAAGCTCCGCCGCGTCGTGGAGATCATGGACGTCGACCTGCTCCCGGCCGCGTTCGCGCAGCGGATCGCAGGCGGCTTCCGGTACGGCGACTTCCAGTTCGCGATCGACCCGGCGCGGGACACCTTCCTGCGTCGCGGCGTCTTTTCATGCTATGAGCCGGTGCCGGACGCGACCCCGATCCCAGCCGATCAGCGCGTGCTCACGGCGGACGACTGGCAGCGGCTCGTCCTGCTTGCCCACGCCGACAAGAGCGCCGCGTTCGAGCACTACGCGCGTCACTACCTAGCGAGCTCGGGCCAGATCTACTGGTCGGACACGCACCAGCTCAGCGTCTACGTCGACGACTACCATCGCGAGGTCGATCGCGCGCTCGGCCACCGCGGCTCGGAGGTCATCACCGAGCTCTACGTCCCGCGCCCGCGGCTCGCCGATTTCATGGGCGAAGCCGCCGCGGACTTCCGCGCCAACCGCGTGGATCCGGTCTACGGCACCGTCCGACTGATCCGCAAGGACGACGAGACCCACCTCCCGTGGGCGCGCGAGGACTACGCCTGCGTGATCTTCAATCTGCACGTCGCGCACGACGCCGCCGGCGCGGCGCACGCGGCGGCCGCATTCCGCCGGCTGATCGACATGGCGATCCGCCGCAACGGCAGCTTCTACCTGACCTATCACCGCCACGCGACGCGCGCCCAGGTCGAAGCGTGCTACCCGCGGTTCCGCGAGTTCCTGCGGCTCAAGCGCGCGTACGACCCGGCGCAGCAGTTCCAGAGCGACTGGTATCGCCACTACCGGGCGCGGCTCGCCGACGCCGTCGAACCGACGACGCGGCTCGCGCAGCATTGATTCGGCTGCGCTTTCCGGTTGTGACCGATCCGTAAGCGGCGCGTAACCCGCCCGGAAGGTCGTTGCCGCGATGCTCGAGTCCACGCGAGCGGTGCTCGCAGCGACGGGAGGTGCACGCAAGTGTTGACACTCAATCTCTGGACCGGGTGGGTCGGCATTCTCGCCGGCATGCTGAGCGGGGCCGCGATCGGCCTCTTCTTCCACGACGAGCGCTGGCTGGGCGGCTACGGCTCCTGGCCGCGCCGGCTCCTGCGGCTCGGGCACGTCAGCTTCTTCGGCATCGCGTTCCTGAACATCGCCTTCGCCGCCACGCTTCACGTCACCGGCGAGATCCCCGGCGCGCGCGTCGCATCCTGGCTGCTCATCGCCGGCGCGCTGCTGATGCCGGCAGTGTGCTTCCTCGCGGCGTGGCGAAAGCCCCTGCGACACCTCTTCTTCGCCCCGGTGGCGAGCCTGGTGGGCGCCGCCATCGCGCTGCTCTTCGGGTTCGCGGCATGAGGATCGGCTTTCTCGCCCGTCCGTCCGCCCAACTCCGGTTCGGAACAAATCCATGCCATGGTCATGGTTGTTTTCGGCCCAGCGGACGGCGATCATTCCGCCGCAGCCCCGCCGGGTCAGGGACCGACGGGGCGGCCGGATCCACAACGGATCCCCCGGCGTCCGAGGCCTTTGACACAACACTATCAATAGCGCCACCAGGAGAACGTCGATGCAACAGGCAACCCTCCAGCACTACCGCGCGTACAAGCCCCAGCCGTTCACCAAAGCCGAGCGCGAGCACGTCACCGTGCTCTTCGGCGGCCTGCAGTGGCGGGCCGAGCGGCTGATCCAGGGCGCGCTCGAACGCCTCGGCTACAACGCCAAGATCCTCCCGACCGCGACCAAGGACGATCTCCTCACCGGACGCGAGGTGGCCGACATCGGTCAGTGCTGCCCGACCAGCTTCACCACCGGAAACCTCGCCAACTTCCTCCGCGGCGAGGCGAAGCGCATCGGCCCCGAGGAGGTCGCGAAGAAGTACATCTACGTGACCGCGGGCTCGTGCGGCGCCTGCCGCTTCGGCCAGTACCACCAGAGCTACGAAATGGCGCTGCGGAACGTCGGGCTCGAGCAGTTCCGCATGTTTCTGCTGGCGCAGGACGGGATCGACGAGGGCGCGGCCCAGGGCGACGGCCTGGAGCTCAACACCCGGTTCGTGGCGAGCGCGATCTGGTCGATCATGGCCGCCGACGTGCTGCAGGACCTGGAATACCAGATCCGCCCCTACGAAGTGACGCCCGGTACGACCGAGCGCGTCGTCAAGGAGAGCGTCGAGTATCTCTCGGACGTGTTCCGCCGCTCGCCCATGCCGGACGGGAAGTGGACGGCGCCGCTGTGGTTCCTCACCACAAGCCACTACAACAAGGCGCTGCGCGAGGTGCACCGCCGGTTCTCGGCGATCGAGGTCGATCGCCTCCGCGTGCGCCCGATCGTCAAGATCACCGGCGAGTTCTACCTGCAGACCGTCGAGGGCGAGCCGAACTACAACATCCACCGCTGGCTCGAGTCGGAAGGTGCGGAGGTCTATCCGGCCGCGACCGCGATCTGGCTCGACTACCTGCTGCGGCTCGCCGGCCAGGAGTTCGAGGATCACATCGGGATCGACCGTTACGCCCGCCTCAAGCTCGGCGCGATCAAGAGCACCCAGGGACTCCTGCGCTGGAGCTACAACCGAATGCGCAAGGCGCTCGGCAACCTGCCGCACGAGATGCCGGACCAGTACGAGCTGCGCGAGCTGGCCGCGCCCTACTACCACAGCCGCCTCAACGGCGGCGAGGGCGACATGCTCGTCGGCAAGGCGATCTGGGCTCATCAGCACAAGAAGGCCCACATGACGTGCGAGCTGTCGCCGTACTCGTGCATGCCGAACACGATGAGCATCGGCGCCATGGCCGGGGTGCTCGGCAAGCACCCCGACATCCTCTACGCGCCGCTCGAGATCAAGGGCGACGCGGAGGTGCACGCGCTCTCCCGCTGCCAGATGATCCTCACCGAGGCGAAGCGGCGCGCGCAGCGCGAGTACGAGGAGGTGCTCGAGCGCGCGGGCCTCTCGCCCGAGGATGCGATCGGCCTGGTGGAGCGGTTCCCCGAGGTGAAGTCGGCGACCTACCGCGTGCCGCACGGCGACGCGGTCGGCGCCGCGGCGAACGTCGTCCTCCACCTCAAGGCGCGGAGCACGCAATGAAGATCGTCGGGATGGACGTCGGCTCGACGACCGTCAAGGCGATCGCGGTCGAGGACGGCAAGACGCTCTGGCGCGACTACCAGCGGCACAACACCAAGCAGGGCGAGAAGGTCTGCGAGTTCCTGACGCGGATGGAGTCCGAGTGCGGCGTGTCGCCGCAGCGCGACCGGATCTTCTTCACCGGGTCCGGCGCCGGCTTCCTCACGCCGCTCGTCGGCGCGAAGTTCATCCAGGAGGTCGTGGCCGTGGCCGCCGCGGTCGAGAAGCTGCACCCGGACGTCCGGTTCGTCTCCGAGATCGGCGGCGAGGACATGAAGACGGTGTTCTTCACCCCGGCCGGGGACGGGAAGAGCAAGCAGGTGTTCATGCAGTCGGCCTGCAGCGGCGGCACCGGCACCTTCATCGAGAAGACCGCGCGCAAGCTCTCGATCGCGACCGAGCAGCTCGCCAAGATGGACTACGCGGGCTTGGACCTGCACAAGGTGAGCTCGAAGTGCGGGATCTTCGCCGAGGCCGACGCGAACACGCTCGTGAAGTCGGGCGTGCCGGTGGAGGAGATCATCGCGAGCCTGTACGAGGCGGTGGTCTACCAGAATCTCGCCACGCTGACCAAGGGCAACACGCCGCAGCCCGAGGTCCTGCTGCTTGGCGGGCCGAACCTCTTCTTCGAGGGCCTGAAGCAGGCGTGGCGCCACCACCTCAAGAAGCTCTGGACCGAGCGGAAGATCGCGCTGCCCGACGGCAAGAGCGCGGACGACCTGATCCTGATTCCGGACGACGCGCTCTACTACGCCTGCTTCGGCTGCGTGGAGGTCGGCAAGGACGAGCAGCCCGGGGTCGCGATGTACCAGGGAACGGACAAGCTGCGCTGGTGGATCGACGTCGGCCAGCACGAGCAGAAGGCGAAGGAAGGTTCCGGGGGTCTGATCGCCAGCGAGGAAGACTTCCGCGCGTTCATGGCGAAGTACGGCCGGCCGCAGAGCAAGCCCAAGCCGGCCGCCGCGGCGGCGCCCGCGACCGCGGCGCAAACGGTGTTCGTGGGCTGTGACTTCGGCAGCACCACGGCGAAGGCGGTCGTGCTCTCGCCCGAGCGCGAGCTCCTCTTCGACTGCTACGTGCAGTCCAAGGGCAACCCGATCGAGGACGCGAAGGCGATCCTGCGGCAGATCAAGGAGGCGGGCTACGAAGGGATCGGCGGGCTCGCCATCACCGGCTACGGCAAGGACCTGCTGCTCGACATCGTCGGTGCCGACGTCGGGATCGTCGAGACCGTCGCCCACGCCACGGCGGCGCTACACTTCTTCCCCGACGCGGACGTGATCTGCGACGTCGGCGGGTGCGACGTGAAGATCATGCTGCTCCGGCACGGCACCGTCTCCGACTTCCGCCTGAACTCGCAGTGCTCCTCCGGCAACGGCGCGTTCCTGCAGGGCGTAGCCGAGCGCTACGACACGCCCCTCCACGAGTACGCCGAAAAGGCGTTCCAGGCGCGCTCCATTCCGACGCTCGCGATGGGCTGTGGGGTGTTCCTCCAGTCGGACATCGTGAACCAGCAGCGCAAGGGCTGGTCGGCCGAGGAGATCATGGCCTCGCTCGCCGCGGTGCTCCCCCTGAACGTCTGGGTCTACGCCGGGCAGCTGCAGAACCTCCCGACGGTCGGCAAGAAGTTCGTGTTGCAAGGCGGGACGCACCGCAACCTCGCGGTGGTGAAGGCGCAGGTGGACTTCGTCACCAAGAAGGTGCCCAACGCCGAGATCGTGGTCCATCCGTATCCCGGTGAAGCCGGCGCGATCGGCGCGGCGCTGTGCGCTATGGACTGGGCGCGCAACGGGAAGGCGACGCGGTTCCGGGGCTTCGAAACGATCGCGGCGCTCGAGTACAAGAGCACGACCAACGAGAAGACGACCTGCCACTGGTGCCCGGTCAACTGCCGGCGCACGTTCATCGACGTGGTGCTCCCCGGCGCGAAGGGCCGGTCGTGGAGCAAGGTCCCGGTCGCCGAAGGCTGGGAGCGGGTGATCAGCGGCAACTCGTGCCCGAAGGGGCTGCTCGAGGACGCGAACGAGATGCGCGTGGTGAAGGCGCGGCTCGAGGAGGTCAAGCGTGTACATCCCAATATTGCAGAGATGGTCCGGAACGACGCCTTCAAGCGCCCGCGACTCGAGGGCGAAGCTGAGGATCGGGATCCCGAGGGTGCTGAACATGTGGTCGACCCACCAGTTCTGGGTGGGGCTGTTCAGCGCGCTGGGAGTTGACCCGCAGCGGATCGCGTTTTCCTCCGACTCCTCGGAGGAGCAGGCCCGCCAGTTCGCCAAGGGCCGGGGCACGGTCGACTGCTGCTACCCGGTGAAGTGCATGTCCGGGCACTACGGGGAGCTGCTCGCGCGCGAGAAGCATCGCAAGATCGACGTCCTCTTCTCGCCGATGATCTATTCGCTGCCCTCGTACCTCCACGGGCACGTCCTCGAGTCGCTCGCCTGCCCGCGGGTGATGGCCGCGCCGGAGAACATCAAGGCGGGGTTCCTGAAGGAGAACGACGCGTTCGCGGCCCGCGGCATCAAGTACAGCGCGCCGCTCGCCAACCTCGCCGATCCGCCGCTCGTGCCGAAGCAGCTCTTCCCGGCGCTGAAGGAGTTCCTCCCCGGCCTGACGCTCGAGGAGACGAAGGAAGCGGTCGCCAAGGGCTACGAGACGCTCAACGCATTCAACACTCGCGCACGGCGCCAAGGCCGCCAGGTGCTCGAGCGGTGCGCGGCCGAGGACCGGCCGTGCCTGCTCGTTGTCGCGCGGCCTTACCACATGGACCCCGGCATCGGCCACGAGATCGAGGTCGACCTCCAGGCCTATGGCTATCCGGTGCTGTGGACGCAGTACTTCCCGACCGACCCGGATCTCCTCGAGTGGATGTTCGGCGCCGAGGTCCGGGAGGGGCTCATCAAGTCGCCGTTCGACATCGCCGACGTGTGGCCCTCCTCATACAGCGCCAACACCAACGAGATCCTCTGGGGCGCGAAGGTCGCGGCGCGCATGCCGTGGATCGCCGGCGTGATCCGGCTCGCGAGCTACGAGTGCGGGATGGACCAGCCGACCTACAGCCCGGTGCAGCAGATCGTCGAGCGCTCGGGCACCCTCTTCTTCTCGTTCCAGGAGCTCGACTCGACGAAGCCCGCGGGCTCGGTGAAGATCCGTGTCGAGACGATCGCCCATTACTTGCAGCGCTACGCTGCCGAGATCATCGAGCGCAAGAAGGCGAATTCCCCCCCGGGCTGCCCGCTGATCCGCACGCAGTAGTCCCCTTATCGGGGTGCCCAGACTCGCACGAGGATCGGGCGCGCCGGAAGCGGCCCGATCGAGCGATCCGGCGCCGCGCCTCCGCTCCGCCGCTACGAGCTCGGAGCCTTGACCTCGTTTTTGACGTCGGACCTCACCACTAGGTGGTTCTCCACCGCCTTCACGCCGGACACGTGCTTCGTCGCGTTGACGGCCTTCGCCGCAATGTCCTGCGAGTCGACGAAGCCGGAGAGCAGCACGACCCCGCGGAAGGTCTCGACGTTGATCTTGGTCGAGGTCACCCCGCGCTCGTAAAGGAGCGCCGTCCTGACGCGATTCGTGATCAGCGAGTCGTCGAAGTATTCACCGGTGCTCTGGCGCGTGTTGGTGCCCGCGCAGCCGCCGATGGTGAGGAGTGCAGCGAAGATGAACGGTAGCGAACGTCGCATGGCGTTTTCCCCATCGATGGGTATGCATCGCCACCCGCAGTTTTCGTGCCCGGCTGGAGCGCCGGCAGCCTGGGGTCAATTGCGCGGAGGGGTGCGCAATTCTTGCAGTGCCGGAAACACTTACCGGCCGGCCCGCGGTGCTCCCCGGGGCCAAGGGCGCCGTGGAGCAGCGCCCGGTCGCCGACCGCCGGGAGCGGGTCATCAGCGGTTGCCCTCGCGCCGGCCGCGGCCGTCTGTGGCGCCCGGGTCAGCCGAACCGCTGCTCGGGCCGTTCGTAGACGCGCTTCCCCGCGACGTAGGTCGCGCGGACCGCCCGGTCGTCGCCGAGCGTCATCTGGATGAACAGCGCCTCGTCGAGATCCTGGGTGTGCTTCATCCGGTAGGCGATGATGGGCGTCGACTTGAGGTCGAGCACCACCAGGTCGGCTTCCATGCCGGCCGCGAGGCTGCCGATCGCGTCGTCGAGATAGAGCGCCTGCGCCCCGCCGCGGGTCGCGAGATAGAACGCGTGGCCCGCGGACAGCGAGTACCCCCCGAGCTGCGCAACCTTGTACGCCTCGTTCAGCGTGTGCAGCATCGAGAACGAGGTGCCCGCCCCGAGGTCGGTCGCGAGCCCGACGCGCACCGGGCGGGCCTTCTTCTTCGCGTTGCCGAGGTGGAAGCAGCCGCTGCCGAGGAAGAGATTCGACGTCGGACAGTGCGCGATCGCCGTCCCGGTCTCGTGCGCCACCTGGAACTCCTCCTCGGTCAGATGGATCCCGTGACCGTAGATCGTGCGTCGCCCGAGCAGCCCGTGGTGGGCGTAGACGTCGAGATAGCCGGCGCGCATGGGGAAGAGCTCCTTCACCCACGCGACCTCGCCGCGGTTCTCGGACACGTGCGACTGGACGAAGCAGTCCGGGAACTCGGCCTTCAGCGCACCGCAGACCTCGAGCTGGTCCGGGGTGCTCGTCGCCGCGAAGCGCGGGGTGATCGCGTACATGAGGCGGCCGCGGCCATGCCACTTGCCGATGAGGGCCTTCGAGTCGTCGTAGCCCCCCTGAGTCGTGTCCAGGAGGGCGGGGGGTGCGTTGCGGTTCATCAGCACCTTGCCGGCGATCATGCGCACGCCGAGCGGCTCCGCCTGCTCGAAGAACGCGTCGACCGACTGCGGATGGACGGTCGCATACACCGCGGCGGTCGTGACGCCGTTGCGCAGGCTCTCCCGGAGATACACGCGGGCGGCCTCCGCCGCGTGCAGCTTGTCCGCGTACCGCTGCTCGGCGGCGTAGGTGTACCGGTCGAGCCAGTCGAGGAGCTGCCGGCCGCGGGCGCCGATGATCTGCGTCTGGGGATAGTGGACGTGGCAGTCGACGAACCCCGCAAGGAGCAGCGAGTCGGCGCCGTAGTTGTCGAGCTCCGTGCCGCGCGGCAGTTGCGGCCGGACGACCTCCGCCGGGCCGAAGTGCGTGATCCGACCCTCCGCCATCGCGACGATGGCGTCGGACTCGTACACCATCGTCCGCTCGAGCCCGTCCTGGAACGGGTCGCCGGTGAAGGTGAGCGCCGGGCCGCGCACCGCGGTCAAAGCGGGGCGTGGCCGGTCCGGGTTCGGTGCAGCTCCCTTGGTGTTCGGCACGATCGGACGCGCAAATGTGGGCGCCCTATTATCGCCGCAGGCCGCGCCCCTCCTGCCTGCCTGCCGCGGACGCTACACGATCGCGTCCCGAGCCGTCAAAACGGGATGTCGTCGTCCATGTCGCCGACTCCCCCGGCCGGCGTCTTCTTCGCCGCCGCCGGCTTCGCTGCGCCGCCGCTCGCCGCTTCGGCCGGCTCGCGCGCCGTCACCGGCTCGCCCGCGCCGGCGCGGCTGCCGAGGAGCTGCATGGCATCGGCCATGATCTCGGTCGTGTAGCGGTCCTGCCCTTCCTTGTCCTGCCACTTCCGGGTGCGGATGCGACCCTCCACGTAGCACGGCGAGCCTTTCTTCAGGTATTCGCCCGCGATCTCCGCGAGCCGGCCCCGGAACACGATCCGGTGCCACTCGGTCTCCTCCTTGTTCTCGCCGCTCTGCTTGTCCTTCCAGCGAAAAGTCGTCGCGAGGCGGATGTTGGCGATCGCGTCGCCGCTCGGCATGTAGCGCGTCTCGGGGTCCGCTCCGAGGTTGCCGACCAGGATTACCTTGTTTACAGAGGCCATTAGGTTCTTCCTTCCACGAGTTTCATCACCCTCGACTCGTCCCAGCCCGGCATGACCTTCAGATGCGCCACACCCTGCTCGGGGACCACCACCGCGTCCCGCACGCCGGGCACCGACACGAGCTTCCGCCGCAGCTCCTCGGGATCGACCGCCGGCGACACCTGGACGGTGCGGGTCGCGACCGGCGGCGGCACCTTCATGCCGGCGGCCACGATCGCCCACGCCAGTGCCAGCGCTGCCGCCCCGAGGAACACGCCTTCGGCGCCGAAGTGCTTCGCCAGCCAGCCGCCGAGCGCCCCGCCGGCGAAAAGCCCGAACGCCTGCGTCGTATTGTAGACCCCGAGCGCGGTCGCCTTCGCGCGCGGCGGCGCGACGCGAGTGACGAGCGACGGGATCGCCGCCTCGAGGAGGTTGAAGGCGACGAAGAATCCGAGCAGCCCGGTCACTATGGTAGCGAGGCCAGTGGCCCACCACGTGAGCCAGAGCTGGACCGCCACGAGCAGCGCGATCGCCCCGAGGAACAGACGGCGCGACCGGCCGTGCCGCTCGGCGGCGAGGAGCGGCGGCAGCATGAGCACGAACGAGGCGAGCACGACCGGCAGGTAGACCTTCCAGTGCGCGGCCACCGGCAGGCCACCCCGCTCGACGAGGAGCAGCGGCACGACGACGAACATCGCCATCTGCACGATGTGCAGCACCAGGATGCCGAAGTTGAGCCGCAGGAGCTCCGGTGTCCACCAGCACGTCGCCGAGCGACGCGGCGCCGAGATCCGGCCCGTGCTCGACGTGCTCTGCCGGCTCCGGCGGCACGCCCTTCAGGATCACCCCGATCCCGGCGAGCGCCAGCACGCCGGTCAGCGCGAAGATCCCGGCCATGCCGACCGCCTGGTACAGCGCCGGCGCGGCGACGAGCGACAGCGCGAACACGAGGCCGATCGAGGCGCCGATGATCGCCATCGTCTTGGTGCGGTGCTCCTCGCGCGTGAGGTCGGCGGCGAGCGCCATCACCGCCGCGGAGATCGCCCCGGCCCCCTGGATGCACCGCCCGAGGATCGTGAGCCAGATGTCCTGCGCGGCCGCAGCGAGAAAGCTGCCCGCGGCGAACACCAGCAGCCCGAACACGATCACGCGCTTGCGGCCGTGGCGGTCCGCGGCCATGCCGTACGGGATGTGGAGGATCGCCTGCGTGAGACCGTAGGCGCCGAGCGCGACCCCGACGAGCACGAGGTCGTCGCCGCCGCGCAGGCTCGGCGCGTGCAGCGCGAACACCGGGAGGATCAGGAACAGCCCCAGCATGCGCAGGGCGAAGAGCGAGCCGAGCGCGAGCCCGGCGCGCAGCTCTTGGGCCGACATCGGGCCGGCGGACAGCGGGGGTTGCATGGGGAAGGCGGGAGGCGCCGCCATGTTAGCAGGCGCCCCCGCGCGGTCCGCCGGAAAGGCCGGGAACCGCCCGTTCGGGCACCCCGCCACGGGCGGGGTGCGAAAGAGTGGCGCCGCGACCCGGGAATTTTGTATAGTCACGGGTTTCCTCCCCCACTTCCCCGGCACGGTGGGCCCGGCGGCGGGCAGGCGGACCAGGCAGGCGGGACGACACGCGAGTCATGGAATTCATCCGCATCCGCGGCGCACGCACGCACAACCTCAAGAACCTCGGCCTCGATCTCCCGCGCGAGCGGCTGATCGTGCTGACCGGGATCTCGGGTTCCGGCAAGAGCTCGCTCGCCTTCGACACGCTCTACGCCGAGGGGCAGCGCCGTTACGTCGAATCGCTGTCGGCCTACGCGCGGCAGTTCCTCGAGCTGATGGAGAAGCCCGACGTCGACCTGATCGAGGGCCTGTCCCCCGCGATCTCGATCGAGCAGAAGGCCGCGAGCCACAACCCGCGCTCGACGGTCGGCACCGTCACCGAGATCCACGACTACCTGCGGCTCCTGTACGCCCGCGTCGGGACGCCCTACTGCCCCGACCACGCGCTGCGGCTCGACGCGCAGTCGGTCGCGCAGATGGTCGATCACGTGCTCGCGCTGCCCGAGGACACCAAGCTGATGATCCTCGCGCCGGTCGTCGCCGGACGCAAAGGCGAGCAGACGGAGCTCCTCGACGAGCTGCGCGCCCAGGGCTTCGTGCGGGTGCGCATCGACGGCACGGTCCACGAACTCGACACCCCGCCGAAGCTCGGCCGCACCACCAAGCACTCGGTCGAGGTGGTCGTCGACCGGCTGAAGGTGCGCGCCGACCAGAAGCAGCGGCTCGCGGAGTCGTTCGAGACCGCGCTCCGCCATGCCGACGGCCGCGCGATCGCCGTCGAAACCGACAGCGGGAACGAGCACGTGTTCTCGGCGAAGTTCGCGTGCCCGGTGTGCGGCTACAGCCTCCCGGAGCTCGAGCCGCGCCTGTTCTCGTTCAACAATCCGATGGGCGCCTGCCCCGGGTGCGACGGCCTGGGGGCGATCCAGTTCTTCGATCCGAAGCGCGTGGTCGCGCACCCGGAGCTCGCGCTCGCCTCGGGCGCGATCAAGGGCTGGGACAAGCGCAACCAGTTCTACTTCCAGATGCTCGGCAGCCTCGCCGCGCACTTCAAGTTCGACGTCGAGCAGCCGTTCGAGAAGCTGCCGGAGAACGTGCAGCAGGCGGTCCTCTACGGCACCAAGGAGTCGATCGCCTTCTCCTATCTCAACGAACGCGGCCGGGCATTCGTGCGCGAGCACGCGTTCGAGGGCGTGATCCCCAATCTCGAGCGCCGCTACAAGGAGACCGACTCGATCGTCGTGCGCGAGGAGCTCGCCAAGTACCTCAACGTCAAGCCCTGTCCGCAGTGCGAAGGGACACGGCTGAAGCGCGAGGCCCGGCACGTCAAGGTCGGGCCGCCGGGCGACGAGCGCGCGATCTACGAGGTGAGCGCGCTGCCGCTCCACGCGGGCCTCGAGTTCTTCCGCGGCCTCGAGCTCGGCGGGGGCAAGCGCGCGGTCGCCGAAAAGATCGTGGGCGAGATCGCGGCGCGGCTCACCTTCCTGGTGAACGTCGGGCTCGACTATCTCTCGCTCGACCGCGCGGCCGAGACGCTCTCCGGCGGCGAGGCGCAGCGCATCCGCCTCGCGTCGCAGATCGGCTCCGGGCTGACCGGCGTCATGTACGTGCTCGACGAACCGTCGATCGGCCTGCACCAGCGCGATAACGGCCGCCTGCTCGCCACGCTGAAGCACCTGCGGGATCTCGGCAACACGGTGATCGTCGTCGAGCACGACGAGGAGGCGATCCGCGCCGCGGACCACGTCGTCGACATGGGGCCCGGCGCGGGCGAGCACGGCGGCGAGATCGTCGCGCAAGGCACGCCCGGCGACATCGAGCGCACCGCGACCTCGCTGACCGGCGAGTACCTCGCGGGCAAGCGCTCGATCGCGGTGCCGAAGCGCCGCCACCCGCCGGACCGTGCGCGGAGCCTCGCCTTGCGCGGCGCGCGCGGCAACAACCTCAAGCGCGTCGACCTCGACCTGCCGGTGGGCCTGTTCGTCTGCGTGACCGGCGTTTCCGGCTCGGGCAAGTCGACGCTCATCAACGACACGCTCTACAACGCGGTCGCGCGCGAGCTCTACAGCGCCGCGGCCGAGCCCGCCCCGCACGACTCGATCGCCGGCCTCGAGCACTTCGACAAGGTGATCAGCGTCGACCAGAGCCCGATCGGGCGCACGCCGCGCTCCAACCCGGCGACGTACACCGGTCTCTTCACGCCCATCCGCGACCTGTACGCGGGCACCCCGGCGGCGCGCGAGCGCGGCTACGGCCCGGGACGGTTCTCCTTCAACGTCAAGGGCGGCCGCTGCGAAGCCTGCCAGGGCGACGGCGTCATCAAGGTCGAGATGCACTTCCTCCCCGACATTTACGTGCCCTGCGACGTGTGCCACGGCAAGCGCTACAACCGCGAGACGCTCGAGGTGCTGTACCGGGGCCGGAGCATCCACCAGGTGCTCGAGATGACGGTGGCGCAGGCGCTCGAGTTCTTCGACGCCGTGCCGGCGGTGAAGCAGAAGCTCGCCACCCTCGCCGACGTCGGCCTCGGCTACATCACGCTCGGCCAGCCGGCGACGACGCTCTCGGGCGGCGAGGCCCAGCGGGTCAAGCTCGCGCTCGAGCTGTCGAAGCGCGACACCGGCCGCACGCTCTACTTCCTCGACGAGCCGACGACCGGGCTGCACTTCCACGACATCGATCTGCTGCTCGGGGTGCTGCACCGCCTGCGCGACCACGGCAACACGGTGGTGGTGATCGAGCACAACCTCGACGTCATCAAGACCGCGGACTGGGTCGTCGACCTCGGGCCGGAGGGCGGCGACGGGGGCGGGGCGATCATCGCCCAGGGCACGCCCGAGGCCGTCGCGCGGGTCGAGGGGAGCTACACCGGGCGCTACCTCCGGGCGGTCCTCGGGAAGCGCGCGCCCCGCGCGCAAGCTCGCCGCGCTGCAGGAGTAGCGCGCGGTCAACCGCCGTCATTGCGCGGCGGTCGAGTTCGGTGCTACAACGCTCGCGACCGCCTGCCAGAGCGAGGAGGAAGCCATGCAACACCCGACGCGCGTCGTTTATTCCGTGCTCGCAGCGCTCGCCCTCGCGGGCGGCGCGGCGGCGCAGACCTATCCGGACAAGCCGGTACGCATCATCAGCCCGTTCTCCGCCGGCGGCCCAGCCGACATCTACGCCCGGTATCTCGGGCAGCGGCTCGAGAAGGCGCTCGGCCAGCCGTTCATCGTCGAGAACCGCGTCGGCGCCGGCGGAATCATCGGCGCGGACGCGGTCGCGAAATCCGCGCCCGACGGCTATACGCTGCTCGTCATGTCGAACACGCACACGATCAACGAGTCGCTGGTCCCCAAGAAGCCCTACAAGCTGATGACGGATCTCGCGCCGATCGCGCCGCTCAACTATTCGGACCTGCTGCTCGTCGTGCACCCGTCGGTGCCGGCGAAGGACCTGAAGGAGCTGATCGCGCTGGCGAAGTCGAAGCCGGGCGCGCTCAACTACGCCTCCTCCGGACCGGGGACGCCCTATCACATGGCGGGCGAGCTCTTCAAGGCGATGGCCGGCGTCAACATCGTCCACGTGCCGCACAAGGAGAGCTCGGGCGCGCGCACCAGCGTGATGGGCGGGCAGGTGGAGATGATGTTCGATGCGATCACGGTGATGGCGCGGCAGGCAGAGGCGGGCAAGGTGCGGGCGATCGCTTCGAGCGGCCAGACGCGCTCCGCGATCACGCCCAACGTCCCGACGGTCGCGGAAGCCGGCGTCCCGGGCTACGAGGCGGTGATCTGGCTCGGGATCATGGCGCCGGCCGGCACGCCGAAGCCGATCGTCGACCGGCTGAACGCCGAGATCCAGAAGGTCGTCAGCCAGCCCGAGGTCAAGGCGGAGTGGGCCAAGCAGGGTGCGGTCCCGATGCAGATGAGCTCCGACGAGTTCGGGAAGTTCCTCGTCCAGGACATCGACAAGTGGGCAAGCGTCGTGAAGATTTCGGGCGCGAAGGTCGATTGAGCGCCGGCCCGCTCAACGGCCGAGCAGCTCGAACAGCTTGAGAGCGCCGCCGAGCAGAAACGGCACGAGGCAAAGCACCACCGCCGCGAACAGCACGCGCGGCCGGCCAAGGCGAGCCACCACGACCGTTCCCGCGATGAAATCGTGGAGCGCTTGCTTGCGCGCGGTGAAAGGCTGCATCAGGTAGCCGATCGCGAGCACGGCCGCTGAGAGCCACCGCCCTACCCACCGTGCGCTCGCGCGGAGGAAGGAGATGCGCTCCATTCGCTCGGTCAGCACTTGCAGGCGGAACGCGCGCTTGCCAAAGGTCCCGCCGCTCGGGCTCGACTCCATGAAAGAGAAATAGAGCCAGCTGATCGCCACCCCGATCGCGAGCACGAGCTCCTGCGCGCCGCTGCCGATCCTCGCCGCCAGGACGGCCAGCCCGACTGCCAGAACGACGATCAACAGGATGAGCGCGTCGAGGCCGACAGCGGCGAGACGCAGCCAGAACCCGGCATAGGCGACCTGGCCCAGGGCGAGCGCCGCGAGATCGTCGACGACGTGCAACCCCTTCGTTCGGCGCAGCGGCGCCCCCGGCCGGGACGCCGGCCCGGCGCCCGCCCCCAGATGCGCGAACACCTGGTAGATCGGGACGCCCTCGCGCATCCCCTGGACCCAGAGCAGGTCCGTCGGCCGGATCGTGCCGAGCTCGACGGCCTCGAGGATCTCGCTCTCCTCGTACGGGCCGCGACGCTCACCCCCGTGCGTCACCCAGAACTGCTTCATCGGGACGCTCCCCTTCACCGCGAACTCTACAACGCCGCGAGCAGGTTTTGGCTACGATGGGTGAAGGTGAGGAGATCGAGATGACACGCAAGGCAAAGGCGGCGCTCTGCCGTGAGGTCGGCAAGCCGGTCGTCGTCGAGGAGATCGCGGTCGCGGCGCCGCGGCGCGGCGAGGCGCTGGTGAAGATCGCCGCCTGCGGCGTCTGCCACAGCGACCTCTCGGCGACGAACGGCACGATCCAGATGCAGCTGCCGCTCGTGCTCGGCCACGAGGCGGCGGGCGTGGTCGTCGAGGTCGGCGAGGGCGTCGCCGACCTCGCGCCCGGCGACCACGTCGTCAGCTCGTTCGTGAACATGTGCGGCAAGTGCCGCTGGTGCTCCACCGGCAAGCCGCAGCTCTGCGACATGGCCGCGAAGACCCTGTACACGCTCCCTGACGGCAGCACACCCGTGCGCGACGCGTCGGGACAATCGGTCTACGTCTTCTCCGCGTGTGGCGTCATGGCCGAGTACGCGACGCTGTCGGTCGACAATCTGGTGAAGATCGACAAGGACATCCCGCTCGACCGCGCGGCGCTCGTGAGCTGCGGGGTGATGACCGGGGTCGGCGCGGTGTTCAACACCGCGCGCGTCGAGCCGGGCACCGCCGTCATGGTGATCGGCACGGGCGGGGTGGGCCTGAACGTCATTCAGGGCGCCGCGATCGCGGGCGCGCACCCGATCGTGGCGGTCGACGTGGCGGAGGCGAAGCTCGACCTCGCCCGCCGCTTCGGCGCGACGCACGTGATCAACGGCGCCACGGAGGAGAACCTCGTCCGGGCGGCGAAGAAGCTCACCGGCGGCGGTCCCGACTACTGCTTCGAGTGCATCGGCCTGCCGAAGACGATCGACCAGGCGTTCCGCAGCCTGCGCAAGGGCGGCACGGCGGTGGTCGTGGGCGTCGCGCGCGGCGAGGAGACGGTCGCGGTGCGTCCAGTCGCGCTCACGTTCGAGGAGAAGACGCTGACCGGCAGCTACTTCGGCTCCGCGCGCCCGCGGGAGGATTTCCCGCGGCTGCTCGCGCTTTACCGCGCCGGGCGGCTGAAGCTCGACGAGCTGATCACGCACCGCTACCGGATCGACGAGGCGCCGCAGGCCTTCGCCGATCTGGAAGCCGGCAAGAACGCCCGGGGCGTGATCGTGTTCGACTAGCTCAGGTACCGATCACTCCGCCGTCCTTCTTCCGGATCACGACGGTGGCCGAGCGCGGCCGGCCGTTCGGGTCGAAGTCGGGCCAGTTCGAGCCCCTGCGCGGCGCGTCCGGGTCGCTGATGTCGCCCGGGATCTCGCCCGGGTGCTGAATGTTCACGAACCCGGTGCGGCCGTCGGGCGTGGTGGTGAAGCCGGTGATCTCGCACCCGCGCGGGCCGACGAGAAAGCGCCGGAAGACCGCGGTCGCGGGGTCGGCCGCGAGCACCTGATTGTTGCCGAGCGGAGCGTAGTCGCCGCGGTTGAGGGCGCTGGGTGAGATGTCCGTCTGCACCCAGAGCACCCCGCGCCGATCGAACCAGAGCCCGTCCGGGGCGCCGAACGCGTCGCCCTTGAACCGTCCCCGCTTCGCGGGTTCGGCGTTCTCCGGCACCCCGCCAAGCGCGAAGATGTCCCAGCGAAATCCGGTCGCCGCAACGTCGTCGTGGTCCTCCCGCCAGCGCACGATGTGGCCGAACAGATTGTTCGCGCGCGGGTTTGCGGCGTCCGGGCCCGGCCGGCCCTGTCGTCCGCGCTCCGCGCTGTTGGTGAGCGTCACGTAGACCTCGCGAGTCGCGGGATGGACCGCGCACCATTCGGGGCGGTCCATCGGCGTCGCGCCTGCACGGTCGGCCGCCTGGCGCGTCTTGACCAGCACGTCGGCCTGGCTCGCGAACCCGTTCGCGGCAATGAGGCCGTGCCGCCCGTGCTCCAGCGCGAGCCACTCGCCGGTCCCGTCGGCGTTGAACTTCGCCGCGTACAGCGTGCCCTCGTCCAGGAGCCCGCGGTTCGCTTCGCGGCCGGCCGGATCCCAGGGCCGCCGCGTCACGAACTTGTAGACGTACTCGAACGCCTCGTCGTCGCCCATGTAGAAGGCGATCCGGCGGTCGGGGCCGATCGCCGGGCACGCGCCCTCGTGCTTCATGCGCCCCATCGCCGTGCGCTTCACCGGCTGCGACGCGGGATCGTACGGGTCGATCTCCACGATCCAGCCGAAGCGGTTCGGCTCGTGGGGGTGCCTGGCGGCGTCAAAGCGCTCGTCATAGCGCTCCCAGCCGTAGTCGCGGCCCTTGCCGATGCCGTAGCGCTGAAACTCCGGGGTGGCGGCGCCAGCGTTCACGAAGAAGAAGTTCCAGTTCTCCTCGCAGGTGAGGTAGGTCCCCCACGGCGTCCAGCCGTTCGCGCAGCCGTTGTAGGTGCCGAGCACCTCGCGGCCGCCGGGATCGAACGCGGTCGTCATCGCCGCGGCGCCGCCGGCCGGTCCGGCGATCGCGCACGGGGTGCGCGCAGTGATCCGCCGCGCGTAGCGCGACGGGCGCACGATCTCCCAGCGCCCGCCGTCGAATCGGACCTCGATGATCGAGACGCCGACGGCGGCCTGGCTCTTCCGGACCTTCTCGGCGTTCCACGTCTTGCGGCCGTCGGCGTGCAGCAGGCCGTCGTCGAGGTACTCGTGGTTCATCGCCAGCAGGCCGTGCGTCGACGACCCGGCGCCGTACGGCAGCGGGAAGAACCACATCCCGTCGTGGTGCATTCCAGCCTGCGCTTCCTGTTCGGCAGCGGTGTTCGAGGCGTCCAGCCTGAAGGCCGGCATGCTGCCGGGGATGCCGACCGCATCGCCCCAGCGGAAGAACACGGTCGCCTCGTACTCGGGGGCGATCTTCAGCGCGTCGTCCGAGGATGGCGTGATCGGGGTGAAGCCGATCTGCACCGGTCCGGCGGTCGGTGCGGTCGTGCAGCCAACGCTCGGGAACGCCGCCGCCACCGCTGCGGCCAGGCCGCCTTTGAGGAAGTCGCGGCGCGCGACGCGGGCGGCGAGAATCGCGGAGAAAGGTGTCGTCGCGGGTCGGTTCGTCATGGTCGTCGAGGCGCGCGCTGTCGAGGGCGCGAATACTACGCTCGAATGCGCTCGCGTAACATCCGCCCGATGCGCGATCTCCCGCCGCACCGCATCGTCGTCGTAGGCGGCGGCGCGGGCGGGCTCGAGCTCGCCACCCGCCTCGGCGACACGCTGGGCAAGCGCGGGAAAGCGGAAGTCACGCTGATCGACAAGGCCCGCACCCACCTCTGGAAGCCGCTGCTGCATGAGGTCGCGGCCGGCAGCATGGACTTCGCGGTGCACGAGCTCGACTACCTCGCGCAGTCGCACTGGCACCACTTCCGCTATCGCGTGGGCGAGATGACCGGGCTCGACCGGGCGCGGCGCGAGGTGCACGTGGCGCCGTACTTCGACGAGGAGGGCAACGAGGTCACGCCGGCGCGCAGCATCCCCTACGACACGCTGATCGTCGCCGTCGGCAGCCAGACCAACGACTTCGGGACGCCCGGCGTCCACGAGCATGCGCTCCGCCTCGACGAACCCCCGCAGGCGGAGCGCTTCCACCGCCGCCTCGTGAACGCCTGCATCCGGGCGCATACGCAGACCGAGCCGCTGCGGCCCGAACAGCTGCACGTGGCGATCATTGGGGCCGGCGCGACCGGCGTCGAGCTCGCCGCGCAGCTGCACAACACGACGCGCGAGCTCGTCGCCTACGGTCTCGACCGCATCGATCCCGAGAAGGACGTGAAGATCAACGTGATCGAGGCGGCCGATCGCATCCTCCCGGCGCTGCCCGAGCGCCTGTCGAAGGCCGCGACGAAGCTCCTGCGCGGGCTCGGCGTGCTCGTGCACACCTCGTCGCGCGTGGCAGAGGTGCTGCCTGACGGCGTGAAGCTCGCCGACGGACGCATCATCCCGGCGGAGCTGGTCGTGTGGGCTGCGGGCGTCAAGGCGCCAGACTTCCTGAAGGATCTCGACGGGCTCGAGACGAACCGGATCAACCAGCTCGTCGTGCTCGCCACGCTGCAGACTACCCGCGACCCGAACGTCTTCGCGATCGGCGACTGCGCCTCGTGCCCCTGGGAAGGGCGCGACACGACCGTGCCGCCACGGGCGCAGGCCGCGCACCAGCAGGCCTCGCACATGGTGAAGCAGATGAAGCGGCGGCTCGCCGGTAAGCCGCTCGAGCCGTTCCGCTACCGCGACTTCGGGTCGCTGGTCTCGCTCGGCGAGTACTCCACGGTCGGCAGCCTGATGGGCGCGCTCGTCGGCGGCGCCCTGTTCGTGGAGGGCTATTTCGCGCGCCTGATGTACGTGTCGCTCTACAAGATGCACGAGCTCGCCCTGCACGGCTTCTGGAAGGTCGCCCTTGAGACCCTGGCGCGGCTGATCACGCGGCGGACCGAGCCCCCGGTGAAGCTGCATTAGCAGGACGCCCCGTGCCTTTGGACAAGCCGCGAAGACCTACATAGAATCGGGTTTTTGCCGGCCCGCCGAAGCATCCACAGAACGCGGTGCCGGACAACGAGGAGACCCATCATGCGCAAACTCGCACTTCCCGTCGTCGCCGCGCTCGCCCTGGCGCTGGCGCAGCCGGCGGCGTCCCAGGAGCCGACCGGCACCCTGAAGAAGATCAAGGACACCGGCAGCATCACGCTCGGCCACCGGGACTCGTCGATCCCGTTCTCGTACTACGACGACCAGCAGCGGGTGGTCGGCTATGCCATGGACATCTGCATGCGGATCGTCGACGCGGTCAAGGCCGAGCTGAAGCTGCAGAAGCTCGACGTCAAGCTAAACCCGGTCACCTCGGCGACGCGGATCCCGCTGATGGCGAACGGCACGATCGACCTGGAATGCGGCTCGACCACCAACAACCTCGAGCGGCAAAAGCAGGTCGCGTTCACGATCACCCACTACGTGACCGCGAACCGCTACGTGGCGAAGAAGGCGTCGAACGATCAACAAGCTCGCCGACCTCAAGGGCAAGACCGTCGTCTCGACCTCGGGCACGACGAACATCAAGTGGCTCACCGAGGAGAACCAGAAACAGAACCTCGGCATGAACATCGTCGCGGCGAAAGACCATGCCGAAGCGTTCCTCATGGTCGACTCCGGGCGCGCGGCGGCGTTCTTCATGGACGACATCCTGCTCTACAGCCTGGTCGCGGGCGCCAGGAATCCATCGGAGTGGGCGATCGGCAGCGAGGCCTACACGATCGAACCCTACGGCATCATGCTGCGCCGCGATGATCCGGCGTTCAAGAAGGTCGTCGACAACGCGGTGACCAATCTCTACAAGAGCGGCCAGATCAACCCGATCTACGAGAAGTGGTTCCAGAAGCCGGTGCCGCCGAAGGGCGTCAACCTGAACGTGCCGATGAGCGCGCCGTTCAAGAAGGTGATCGCCAGCCCGACCGACTCCGGCGATCCGGCCGTGTACCAGTAACCGCCTGACAGCATCACCGGGCGGGAGCGGCGGCGCCGCGCTCCTCGCCCGCATGCCAGCGAAGCGGGCCGCTCGCGCCCCGCGAGCGGCCCAGGGGAGGAAGGCATGAAATACAACTGGAATTGGGGCGTCTTCTGGCAGCCTGCCGCCGACGGCAGCGGCACCTGGCTCCATTACCTGCTCGTGGGCGTCGTCTGGACGCTCACCACCGCGCTCGCCGCGTGGGTCATCGCGCTCGCGATCGGCTCGGCGCTCGGCGTGATACGCACCACGCCGAGCAAGTGGGCGGTCCGGCTCGGCAACGGCTACGTCGAGTTCTTCCGCAACGTCCCGCTGCTCGTGCAGATGTTCCTGTGGTTCTTCGTGATGCCCGAGCTCGTGCCCAAGGCCGTCGGCGACTGGATCAAGCAGATGCCGCCGCCCTGGAGCGCCTACATCCCGGCGGTGCTGTGTCTCGGTTTCTACACCGCGGCGCGCGTCGCGGAGCAGGTGCGCGCCGGGATCCAGTCGCTGCCGCGCGGCCAGATGATGGCGGGGACGGCGGTCGGGTTCACGCTGCCACAGGCCTACCGGTACGTGGTGCTGCCCCAGGCCTACCGGATCATCCTGCCGCCGCTCACCTCCGAGTTCCTGAACATCATCAAGAACAGCTCCATCGCGCTCACGATCGGGCTGCTGGAGCTCACGGCCCGCGCGCGGGCGATGTCGGAGTTCACGTTCCAGGTGTTCGAGGCGTTCACCGGGGCGACGGTCCTATATCTCCTGATCAACGTCGTCGTCGTGTTCGGCATGCGCTGGGTCGAGAAGCGGCTCGCGGTGCCGGGACTGATCGCCGTCGGCGGCGCCCCGCTAGCGGGGCACTGAGCCATGTTCGCCGAGTTCGACTGGGACGTCATCCAGCGCAGCCTTCCCTACCTCTTCAAGGAGGGGATGACGTTCACGCTGACGCTGACTGGGCTCGCGATGTTCTTCGGCATCATCCTCGGCACGCTGCTCGCGATGATGCGGCTCTCCAGCTTCAAGCCGCTGTCGTGGATCGCCGGCACGTACGTGAACCTGATGCGGTCGGTGCCGCTGGTGCTGGTGATCTTCTGGTTCTACTTCCTCGTGCCGTACATCGGTGCGTGGATCCTCCAGCAGAACGAGCCGGTCAAGGTCGGCGCTTTCCTCTCCTCGGTGATCACGTTCACGCTCTTCGAGGCGGCGTACTACTGCGAGATCATGCGCGCCGGCATCCAGTCGATCCCGCGCGGCCAGGTGTGGGCGGGCTACGCGCTCGGACTCAATTACTGGCAGACGATGGGGCAGATCGTGCTGCCGCAGGCGTTCCGGAACATGATGCCGATCCTGCTCACGCAGACGATCATCCTGTTCCAGGACACTTCCCTCGTGTACGTGCTGTCGATCACCGACTTCCTCGGCGCGGCGAGCAAGATCGCGCAGCGCGACGGGCGGCTGGTCGAGATGTACCTCTTCGTCGCGGTCGTCTACTTCATCATCAGCTACTTCCTGTCGTACCTCGTGAAGCGGCTGCAGGTGCGGATCGCGGTGCCCGGCAAAATGTAGGAGAGTTTCGATGGCGATGATCGAGATGAAGAACGTGAGCAAGTGGTACGGGGCCTTCCAGGTGCTCACGAACTGCACGACGAACGTCGACAAGGGCGAGGTCGTCGTGGTGTGCGGCCCGTCGGGCTCGGGCAAGTCGACGCTGATCAAGTGCGTGAACGCGCTCGAGCCGTTCCAGAAGGGCGACGTCGTCGTCGACGGCATCTCCGTCTCCGACCCGAAGACCAACCTGCCGAAGCTCCGCGCGCGCGTGGGGATGGTGTTCCAGCACTTCGAGCTGTTTCCCCACATGAGCGTGAGCGACAACCTGGCGCTCGCTCAAGTCAAGGTGCTGGGCCGCAGCCGGGACGAGGCGACCGCAAGGGGGATGAAGTACCTCGACCGCGTCGGACTGCAGGAGCACGCGCACAAGTACCCGGGCCAGCTCTCGGGCGGGCAGCAGCAGCGCGTCGCGATCGCGCGCGGCCTGTCGATGGACCCGATCGCGATGCTCTTCGACGAGCCGACCTCGGCCCTCGACCCGGAGATGATCAACGAGGTGCTCGACGTCATGGTCGGACTGGCCCATGAGGGCATGACCATGATGGTGGTCACGCACGAGATGGGCTTCGCGCGCAAGGTAGCGAACCGCGTCATCTTCATGGATCGGGGGGAGATCGTCGAGGACGCGAAAAAGGACGATTTCTTCGGCAAGCCGCGCTCCGAGCGCGCGGTCCAGTTCCTGTCCAAGATCCTGCATCACTAAGGGTGCATGAGCCCGCCGGGCCGCCCCAAGGGCGAATCCCGAGCGCGGGACGCGCGAGGGTAGTTCGATAAGCGCGCCCGGCCGCCTCGGACTCCGCCCCGGAAGCGGGTCGCGGCCGACCGCTTCGACGGCGTGTGGCCCGCGCAACTCGCGCTGCGACACTGATCGCCGGGCCCGGGCGTCGGCACCTGAACGCGCAAAGATCCCGTCCGTCACGCATGGTCATGCGCGTGCACGCGGCGGCGGCCGGCTCCCCGGCGGAGCCCCGACACCGGCCGCGGTACCGGCCCCGGTAAAGCCGCCGGTGGCCGAGCGCAGCCCGCCGGCGGAACAGCGGACCACGGCGGCACCGAAGCCGGTTGCACCGCGCACCGAGGTGGTCGCAGCGCGACCTCCCCCCGACGCCGCGCGATTCGACGGGTCCTGGGAGGCCCAGCTCGCGTGCGAGGCATTCGGCGAGCTGCCCGCCGGCGGCCCGGCGTTCACCGTCGAGGTTCGCGCCGGCGCGGCCAAGGCCAACCTGGGCACGCCGGGAAAGCCCGGCCACCTGCGGCTCGAGGGGAAGATCGCGGACGATGATCGGCTCGCGCTCGCCGGCATCGCGATCTCGGCCGCGAAGGCCTACTACGGCCGCGAGCTCACGGCCCGCTTCGACGGCCGCTTCAACGGCCGGAGCTACGACGGCCGGCGGACCCTTGGGCCCGCGCAAATGCGGGCTGACGATGACGCGCGCCGGAAGCTGAGGCCGCCGCTAGCGCCGCGCGAGCGCTTTCGCGCGGATCGCGTCGAGCGTCATCTGGGTGGTGATCGCTTGCGGATCGAGGTGAAGGTCGATCAACGCGGGCTTGCCCGCAGCCACGCAGCGCTCGAACGCCGGCCCGAACTCTGCCGTCTCGACGACCGTCTCGCCGTGCGCGCCGAACGCGCGCGCATACGCCGCGAAATCCGGGTTGCGCAGGTCGGTGCCGTAGACGCGCCCCGGATACTCGCGCTCCTGGTGCATGCGGATCGTGCCGTACATGCCGTTGTTGATCACGAGGAAGATCACGCGCGCGTCGTACTGGACCGCGGTCGCGAGCTCCTGGCCGTTCATCAGGAAGTCGCCGTCGCCGTTGAAGCACAGCACCATCCTGCCGGGCGCCGCGATCTTCGCCGCGACGCCGGCCGGAACGCCGTAGCCCATCGCGCCCGAGGTCGGCCCGATCTGGGTCCGGAACGCCGGGTAGCGGTAGAAGCGCTGCACCCAGCCGGTGAAGTTCCCCGCGCCGGTGACCATGATCGCGTCCTCGGGCACGTGCTTGCTCAGAAAGTCGATCACGTCCCACATCTGGACGCGGCCCGGGTTCTCGCGCCGGACGATCCATTCGCGATACTCGGCGTTCGCCGCGCGCGTCGCGTCGCGCCAGCGGCGCGCGTCGACCGGCTTCATCGCCGCGAGCGCCGCCGCGATCTGCGGCATGCCGGAGTTGATCAGGAGATCGCCTTGGTACACCCGCCCGAGCTCCTCCGCGCCGGCGTGCACGTGGACGAGCTTCTGCGCCGGGCGCGGCGGGACGAGCAGCGTGTAGCCGCCGGTCGTCATCTCGCCGAGCCGCGGCCCGATCGCGAGCACGAGGTCGGCGTCCCTGATGCGCTGCGCCAGCTTCGGGTTGGGACCGATGCCGACGTCGCCAGCGTAGTTCGGATGCCGGTTGTCGAACGTGTCCTGGAACCGGAACGCGCAGCCGATCGGCAGGTCGTTCGCCTCCGCGAACCGCCGCAGATCCGCGCACGCGGCCGGATTCCAGCCCCACCCGCCCACCAGCACGAACGGGCGCTCGGCCGCCGCGAGCAGCTCGCGCAGGCGCGCGACGTCCGCCGCCCCGGGATGCGCCTGCACCGCGCGATAGGGGTCGGTGTCTGCGACCGCCGCCGTCTCGGTCAGCACGTCCTCGGGCAGCGCGAGCACGACCGGGCCCGGCCGCCCGGAGGTCGCGCAGTGAAAAGCGTGGCTCAGGAATTCGGGCATGCGGTCGGCGCGGTCGACCGAGGCGACCCACTTCGCCATCTGGCCGAACATGCGGCGGTAGTCCATCTCCTGGAACGCCTCGCGCTCGGCGAAGTCGGTGCCGACCTGGCCGACGAAAAGGATCATCGGCGTCGAGTCCTGGAACGCGGTGTGCACGCCGATCGCGGCGTTGGTCGCGCCCGGCCCGCGCGTCACGAAGCAGATCCCGGGCTTGCCGGTCAGCTTGGCGTAGCCTTCGGCCATATAGGCGGCGCCGCCGTCCTGCCGCGCCACGACGAGCCGGATCGCGTCGCGCGCGTCGTAGAGCGCGTCGAGCACGGCAAGGTAGCTCTCGCCGGGCACGCAGAACGCGGTGTCGACGCCGTGGACTTTCAGCGCATCGACGAGGATCTGGGCGGCAGTGCGGGTCTTGAGCTCGTGCTTCATGGCGTGATGAACTCGTCGCAGAACACCTGGTAGCGCTGCGTCTTCGGCTTGTCATGGTCCTCGGGCCGGAGGTAGCGGATCGAGGACGTCCCCTTGAGTTCGCGCGGGAGGATCATCACCCGCGCGAAGCTCGTCGGTTCCCGCTCGGCGGCGTGCGCGAGCACTGGATCCGGGCCGGCCTCGAACCACGCCTCGCCCGGCCGCAGCGTGCGCGCGGCCCCGTTCACCTCGACGCGGATCTCGCCCGCGAGCAGGCAGCGGATCCCGGGCCCGCGGTGCGTGTGCAGGTACGCGATCCCGCCCGGCGGGAAGTCGACCCGATCGAGCCGCATCAGGTAGCCGGCGGGATCGGCGAGTTCCACGGCGTGGGCGAGGCCGAGCCGCGAGTCCGCGCCCGGCGCCTCGCCGGCCGGCGCGCCGCTCGGCACGAGCTCCCAGCGCAGCAGCACCGCACCGTTGGCGCCCGCGGCCACGGCGCACTCGACCGCGCCATGCCACGCGCTGTTCGACGCGAGCGTCGCAGCCTGGCCGACGGCGCGGATGGTCGCGTCCCCGTCGCGCACGTAGATCACCCGGTTCGTGGCGGAGAGCGGCGTCGCCGCCTTCGGCGCGAGGCGGTCGGTGTAGAGCCGCAGCGTGCGCGCGGCCACGCTCAGGCCTGCTTGGCCGCCTTGAGCATCGCCTGCAGCTTCGTCGCGAAGAACGGTGCCGGGACCATGATCCGCGTCTCCTGGTGCACGATCAGCGTCTGGACCTTCTTCGCGTACGCCTGCCAGCCCGGATCGGTCCACATCTTCGCGCGGCACTCCGCGCGCTGCTTCAGGTCCTCGTACGCCCACATGTGCACGATCATGTTGAGCGGCCCGACCTCGGTGGAGTAGTAGCCCGCCATCGCCGGCAGGTAGCTCATCTGGAGGGGAGTCCCTCCTCCTGGTAGAGCTTGAGGAATTCCGGCACCTTGCCCGGGTGCAGCGTGTACATGCGTTCCTCGACGAACATCGCGATTCCTTCTGGTGGCGAGGCCGGCGGAATTCTACATGGCGGGGTTGACGTACGGAAGTCTTGACCGTCGTGTAGAACTCGACGGCGTAGCGGCCCTGCTCGCGCGGCCCGTAGCTCGAGCCCTTCCGGCCGCCGAACGGCACGTGATAGTCCACGCCGGCGGTCGGGAGATTCACCATCACCATCCCGGCGGCGGAGTTGCGCTTGAAGTGCTCGGCGTGCTTGAGCGAGGTCGTGGCGATGCCCGACGACAGGCCGAACGGCGTGTCGTTCGCGACCGCGAGCGCCTCGTCGTAGTCCTTCACCCGGATCACCGCGGCGACCGGCCCGAAGATCTCCTCGCGATTGATGCGCATCTGCGGCGTCGTCCCGGTGAAGAGCGCGGGGGCGAGGTAATAGCCCTCGGTCGCGCGCTTCAGGCGCTCGCCGCCCGCGGCGAGCTTCGCGCCCTCCTGCTGCCCGAGGGCGAGGTACTGGAGGTCCTGCTCGAGCTGCTTCTGGTCGACGACCGGGCCGATGTCGGTTCCGTCCTTCAGCGCGTCGTCGACCTTGAGCGCCTTCATCTTCTCGGTGAGCGCCGCAACGAAGCGGTCGTGGATGCCCGGCGTGACGACCAGCCGGCTCGCCGCCGTGCATCGCTGGCCGGTCGAGAAGAAGGCGCTCTGCACCGCGACGTTCACCGCGGTGTCGAGGTCGGCGTCGTCGAGCACGACCTGCGGGTTCTTCCCGCCCATCTCGAGCTGGACCTTCGCGAGCCGCGCGGCGCAGTGCTGCGCCACCCGCTTGCCGACCTCCTGCGAGCCGGTGAAGCTGACCGCGTCGATTCCGGGATCGGTCGCCAGCAGCTCGCCGACGACCGCGCCGCGGCCCATGACCAGGTTGAACACGCCCTGCGGCAGGCCGCTCCGCGCGATGATGTCGGCCAGGGCCCAGGCGCAGCCGGGCACGAGGTCCGCGGGCTTGAAGACGACGCAGTTCCCGTAGGCGAGCGCCGGCGCGATCTTCCACGCCGGGATCGCGATCGGGAAGTTCCACGGGGTGATGATCCCGATGACGCCGACGGGCTCGCGCGTGATCTCGACCCGGATCCCGGGCCGCACCGACGGCACCAGCTCGCCCGCGAGCCGCAGGCACTCGCCGGCGAAGAACCTGAAGATGTAGCCCGCGCGCCCCGCCTCGCCGATGCCCTCGGGCTTCGTCTTGCCCTCCTCGCGGGCGAGCAGGGTGCCGAGCTCCTCCTTCCGCGCGAGGATCTCGTTCGCGATCCGGTCGAGCGCGTCGGCACGCGCCTGGATGTTCCCGCGCGACCACGCCGGGAACGCCGTCCGCGCCGCCGCGATCGCGGCCCGAACCTGCGCCGCGTCGGCGCGCGCGTACTCGCCGACGACGTCGGCGACGTTCGAGGGGTTGATGTTCGGCGCGGCGGTCGCGCCCGCCACCCACTCGCCGCCGATGAGGTTCTGGTGCGCTGGCATGGCTCGCCTCGGTCTGGACAGGATCGGCAAGTATGCCCTGACGCCGACGCACCCGATAGAATGGCGGCGAAGTACGCTGCGCGCACCCACCCATGACCGACGACATCCCAGGGCTCCGCCGGATTCTCGCGTCCAGCAAGGTCATCGCGGTCGTCGGGCTGTCCGCGCAGTGGTTCCGGCCGAGCTATTTCGCGGCGAAGTACATGCTCGAGCACGGTTATACGGTGCTCCCGGTGAACCCCAACTACCGCGAGATCCTCGGCCAGAAGTGCTACGCCAGCCTCAGCGACCTTCCGGTCCCGGTGGACATCGTCGACTGCTTCCGCAAGGCCGAGGACATCGGTCCGATCGCCGACGCTGCGATCGCGATCCGGGCGAAGGTGCTGTGGCAGCAGCTCGGCGTGCGCAACGTCGCGGCGGCCGCCAAGGCCGAGGCCGCCGGGCTCGAGACGGTCGTGGACCGGTGCGTGAAGATCGAGCACGCGCGCCTGTTCGGCGGCCTGAACTGGGCGGGCGTGAACACGAAAGTGATCTCGGCGAAGCGGCCGAGGTACATAGCCAACTGACATGGCGGACCGCAAGTACGGCTTCGAGACGCTCGCGCTCCACGCGGGCCAGATCCCCGACGCGACGACCGGCGCGCGGGCCGCGCCCATCTACCAGACGACCTCGTTCGTCTTCGACTCGGCCGACCACGCCGCGAGCCTCTTCAACCTCCAGACATTCGGCAACGTCTACTCGCGGATCTCGAACCCGACCCTGGCGGTGCTCGAGGAGCGCGTGGCGGCGCTCGAGGGCGGCCGGGCCGCGCTCGCGACCGCCACCGGCCAGGCGGCCGAGGCGGTGGCGATCATGACGCTGCTCGAGGCGGGCGACCACGCGGTATCCGCGTCGACGCTGTATGGCGGCACCCACACGCTCCTCGGCGTCAACCTGAAGAAGCTCGGCATCGAAGCGACGTTCGTCGACCCGGACGAGCCGGAGAACTTCCGCCGCGCGCTCACGAAGAAGACCAAGCTCCTCTACGCCGAGACGCTCGGCAACCCGTCGATCAACGTCGTCGACATCGCGGCGATCGGCGCGATCGCGAAGGAGGCCGGCATCCCGCTCGTGGTCGACAATACCGTGCCTTCGCCCTACCTCTGCCGGCCGCTCGACTGGGGCGCCGACATCGTCGTCCACTCGGCGACCAAGTACATCGGCGGCCACGGCACGACGATGGGGGGCCTGATCGTCGAGTCGGGCAAGTTCCCCTGGGGGAACGGCAACTTCCCGGGCATGACCACGCCCTCCCCGGGCTACCACGGCGTGATCTTCCACGAGACGTTCGGCGACTTCGGGTTCACGATGCGCTGCCGGATGGAGACGATGCGCACCTTCGGGCCGACGCTCGCGCCGTTCAACGCCTGGTTGCTGCTCCAGGGGCTCGAGACGCTGCCGCTGCGCATGGAGCGCCACTGCCAGAACGCGCTCGCGGTCGCGGAGTTTCTGCAGGGACACGCGCAGGTCGCGTGGGTGAACTACCCCGGGCTGCCCGGAAACAAGTACTACGAGCTGACCCGCAAGTACCTGCCGAAGGGCGCGAGCGGGCTGCTGTCGTTCGGCATCAAGGGCGGCGCGCGGGCGGGCGAGCAGTTCATCGAGGCGGCGACCTTCATGAGCCATCTCGCGAACATCGGCGACGCGAAGACGCTCGTGATCCACCCGGCCTCGACCACCCACCGGCAGATGTCGGAGGAGGAGCAGGCGAAGGCCGGCGTGACGCCCGACATGATCCGGATCTCGGTCGGGCTCGAGACGCTCGACGACATCCTGTGGGACATCGACCAGTCGCTGCGCGCCGCAGCGAAGGCGTAACGCCCGTCAGCGCGGAGATGAGCATGATCAGCTACGACATCGTCGAGCACGGCAAGCCGCTGCAGCGCGCGGTGAGGGAAACGCCCAAGCCGAAGGGTTCCGAGGTGCTCGTTCGGGTGACCCGCTGCGGGGTGTGCCATTCGGACCTCCACATCTGGGACGGCTACTTCGATCTCGGCGGCGGCAAGCGCTTCTACGTGAAGGACCGCGGCTGCATCCCGCCGTTCACGCCCGGCCACGAGCCGTTCGGCGTGGTCGAGGCGCTGGGACCGGACGCGAAGGGCGTCGCGGTCGGCGCGAAGCGGATCGTCTTCCCCTGGATCGGCTGCGGCGAGTGCGCGATGTGCAAGGCGGAGCGGGACAACTACTGCACGGCGATGCGCTCGATCGGCGTCACCCGACCGGGTGCGTATGCGTCCCACGTGCTCGTGCCGCACCCGAAGTACCTCGTCGACGCCGAGGGTCTCGACGACAGCTTCGCGGCCACGCTGGGCTGCTCCGGGATCACCACTTACAGCGCGATCAGGAAGCTGCCGCAGCTCGGCGAGCGGGAGTGGGTCGTCGTGCTCGGGTGCGGCGGCCTCGGGCTGATCGCGCTCTCGACGCTGCGGGCACTCGGGATCGAGCGCGTGATCGCCTGCGACATCGACGACGCCAAGTTCGCGGCCGCACGCGCCGCCGGGGTGCGGGAGACGGTGAACTCGCGCGACCCGCAGGCCGCCCTCGCGGCGATCCAGAGACTCTCGGGCGGGGCGGTCGCCGGGGTGCTCGACTTCGTCGGCATGCCGGCGACGGCGAACTTCGGGATCGCGGCGCTCGCGAAAGGCGGCCGCTACGTCCTGTGCGGCCTCTTCGGCGGGGAGATCACGCTGTCGCTCCCGCCGATCGCGCAGCGCGCGATCGGGGTCGTCGGCTCGTACGTCGGGAACCTCCAGGAGCTGCGCGAGGTCGTCGAGCTCGCGAAGGAGGGCAAGCTGAAGCCGACGCCGGTCGAGACGCGCCCGCTGCGCGAGGCGAACCGCACGCTCGACGAGCTGAAGGCCGGCAAGATCCTCGGCCGGGTCGTCCTCGACGTGAACGAAAGTGCATGAGCGCGCCGGGCCGCCCCAAGCGCGAATCCTTGACGCGCAGCGACAAGGTAGCCCAATGAGCGAGATGAGCTTCGCCGACTGGACCTCTGCTTACCCCACCGCCCGCCGCCCGACGCTGGCGGCGAACGTGGTGTCCACGTCGCAGCCCCTCGCCGCGCAGGCAGGGCTGCGGATGCTGCTCGACGGCGGCAACGCGATGGACGCCGCGCTCGCGGCTGCGATCGCGCTCACGATCGTCGAGCCGATCTCGAACGGCATCGGCTCGGATCTGTTCGCAATCGTGTGGGACGGAGCCGACCTGCACGGCCTGAACGCTTCCGGCCGCTCGCCGGCGGCGTGGACGCCCGAATACTTCGCCCGCGAGAAGGCCATCCCGCAGCGCGGCTGGAACAGCGTGAGCGTACCCGGTGCGGTCGCCGCCTGGGTCGACCTCTCGGAGCGCTTCGGGCAGCTGCCGTTCGAGCGGCTGTTCGAGCCCGCGATCGACTATGCGTTCAACGGCTTCCTCGTGTCGCCGTTCGTCGCCCGCCGCTGGGCCTCGCAGGTCCCGGAGCTGCGCGACCGGCCCGGTTTCGCCCAGGCCTTCCTGCCGGGAGGCAGGGCGCCGCGGGCCGGCGAGAAGTTCGTCTTCCGCGACGCCGCGGCCGCTCTCGAGCTGATCGCGGAGAGCCGCGGCAAAGCCTTCTACCACGGCGAGCTCGCCGCGAAGATCGAAGCGCATGCCGCGGCGTGCGACGGCGCGATGACCCGCGACGACCTCGCGGCGCACGCGAACGACTGGGTCGGGACGATCGCGCAGGACTATCGCGGTTACACCGTGCACGAGATCCCGCCGAACGGGCAGGGCATCGTCTGCCTCATGGCGCTCGGGATCCTGTCGAACTTCGAGGTCGCGCGTTATCCGGTGGACTCGCCGGACAGCGTCCACCTCCAGCTCGAGGCGGTGAAGCTCGCGTTCGCCGACGCGCGCCGCTTCGTCGCCGATGCAACGGCAATGGACGTGACGGCGGCGGCGCTGCTCGACGCCGACTACCTGAAGTCGCGGGCAAAGCTCATCGATATGCAGCGCGCACAGGACTTCGGCCACGGCGCGCCGCCCCGGGGCGGAACGATCTATCTCACCGCGGCCGACGCGCAAGGGATGATGGTGTCGCTGATCCAGTCGAACTACATGGGATTCGGCTCGGGCGTCGTCGTCCCCGGCGCCGGCATCAGCCTGCAGAACCGCGGCGCGGGCTTCGTGCTGCAGTCGGGTCACCCGAACTGCGTCGCGCCCCGGAAGCGCCCGTACCACACGATCATTCCCGCCTTCGTGACCAAGGGTGGCGCGCCGGTGATGACCCTGGGCCTGATGGGCGGGACCATGCAGCCGCAGGGCCACACCCAGCTCATGGTGCGCATGGCCGACTACGGGCAGTCGCCGCAGACGGCGATCGACGGGCCGCGCTTCCGCTCGGTGAGCGGGCTCGACATCAACGTCGAGCGCGAGTTTCCGCCGGCGACGCTCGCCGAGCTCGAGCGGCGCGGCCACCGCATCCTGCAGATCGGCGAGGCGTACATGGACTTCGGCTGCGCGCAGATCGCGCTCAAGGTCGACGGCGGCTACGCCGCGGCGTCCGACCCGCGGCGCGATTCGCTCGCAGTGGGGTTCTAGCCCGCAGCGTTCGCCGGGCTGCTTCGCCGCCGAGCCTAGGGTTCCCATCCAAAGCGGCGCCGCGCGTCCGCGCACGGCGCGCATCGGCGTTGTTGCAGGGATCACGCCGCGAGGCGTAATCTTCCGTCCGCCACTGCGCCCGGCAGTGCGGTCCCAGACTACAAACCGAAGGAGGGCACGATGAGGGGATGGGGATTGATCGGTGCTTTGTCCGCTGCGTCCATTTTGTGCGGTGGAATCGCGGCGGCCGTCGCCGCGGAGCCGAAAGTCATCGCGACGCCGCCGCAGAAGATCGGCAACGGGTCGGCCAGGGCCTACGTCGCGCTGGACGCGAACGGAAGCTTGCTCGCGCTAGGAGTGAGCCTCGATAAGGGCGTGCTGGAAGGCTTGCCCAAGGAGCCGGACCTCACGAGCCGATGCTTCGACAAGGACGGCAACGGAAAGATGGACATGCACGAATGCATCGGGGACTACAACCGCATCTTCACGTTTGAAGGTGAGGCCGCGAAGGCGGTCGCACCGTTCAAATGGGTGAGCCTCAACTGGAACCCGCATGGCCACCCCCCGCCCGCCCCGCCGCCCTGGGCGGTGCCCCATTTCGATTTCCACTTCTACATCGCCGAGCGAGACGCGGTGAAGGCACTCCGGCCGGGCTCCTGCGGCGAGCTGATCGATTGCGATGATTTCAAGAAAGCGACCAAGCCGGTGCCGGCCAAGTACATCCATCGCGACCACATCAACGTCGATGCGGCGGTGCCGGACATGGGCAATCACCTGATCAATTCAAAGTCGCCGGAGCTCGCGCCGAAAGGCCCCCCGTTCACCCATACGTTCATCTTCGGGGCCTACGACGGGCACATCACGTTCCTCGAGCCGATGGTCACCCACGCCTATCTCGCCAGCAATCCCAGCATGTGCGCGCCCATCAAGCAGCCCGACGCATGGGAAGTCGCCGGCGCCTATCCGACCAAGTACTGCGTCCGGTCTCTGGATCAGGTGGGCAGGTACACGGTCTCGATCGAAGAGTTCGTGGCGCGGCCCGCGCAATGAGCCCGAGCGCGGGGGAGCCATCGCAGCGCCCCGCTCCGCGATCCCGCAGGGAGGCGGGAGAAGTAGAGCGGCGTCGCCCGGGCGTGCAGCACCGCCGCTCGGCCGCCGCGCACCGCCGCGAGGCAGCGCTCAATCGCGGCCGGGACGGCATCGGGATCGCTCACGAGCTCGCCGTGCGCGCCGGCCGCCGCGGCGAGCTGCGCGAAGGACTTCAGTCCGTGACCGCCTGATACACCAGCTGCTTGACGAGCTTTCGGAAGTAGGCCCGCTGCGGGCTCGCCGCCTGCGTCATCAGCACCGCCGTCAGCTGCTCCTTCGGGTCCACCCAAAAGTATGTGCCGGCGTAGCCGGCCCACATGTATTCGCCGGCGGAACCCGGCACGCCTGCGACCCCGTCGCCCGTGCGCACCGCGAAGCCGAGCCCGAAGCTGTAGCCCTTGGTGCCGAGCAGCAGCTCGCCCGGCTGCGGGGTCTGGATGATGAAGTTGCCGAGGTGGTCGGAGGTCATGAGCTTGATGGTGGTGCGGCTCATCACGCGCACGCCGTCCAGCGTGCCACCGTTCATCAACATCTGGCAGAAGCGGAGGTAGTCGGCCGCCGTGGACACGGCGCCCGCGCCGCCCGAAGCGTTCTTGGGCGGCGAAGACACGTCGATTAGCGGGAAGGCGCGCCCGGCGAAGCGGTCCTTCTCCAGCGACTCTGCGAGCCGCGGCGTCTTGGCCGCCGGCACCCAGAACCCCGAGTCCTTCATCTTAAGCGGCTTGAAGAGGCGCTCCTCCAGGAAATCCGCCAGGCTCTTGTCGGAAGCGCGCTCCACCACGCGGCCCAGCATGTCCGAGGACAGGCTGTAGTGCCAGGTTGTGCTCGGCTGGAACGCGAGCGGCACGGTGGCCATCTTCTCGATCTGCTCGGGGGGCGTGAGATTGCGCGCCTCGTAGTCCATGTCCTTGCGGTAGACGCCGATCCGCTCGAGGCCCTCCTTTACCGGTGCGTTGGTGGTGATCTCGCCGTACGCGAGGCCAGAGGTGTGGCGCAGGAGATCCTGCACCGTCATCTGCCGCTCCTGCGGCACGAGCGCATACGTAATGTTGCCCGCCGCGTCCTTGGTCGGCACGCTCACCTGCAGCTTGTCGAAGCCCGGCAGGTACTTGCTCACGGGGTCGGTGAGTTGGATCACGCCATCCTCGACCAGCATCATCGCCGCCACCGACACGAACGGCTTCGTCATCGAGTAGATGCGGAAGACGGCCTCCGGCGTCATCTTCGTGGAGACCGTCTGCATGCCGACCGCGTCCTGGTAGACGAGCTTGCCCTTCCTCGCCACCATCACGACGGCGCCGCGAAAACTGCCGTCCGCGACCTCCTTCTTGAGAACCTCGCCGACCTTCGCGAGGTTCTTGGTGGACATCCCCACCTGCTCGGGCTTCGCCACGGGCAGCGGCTGCGCTCCCAGGCCCCAAGCGAAAAGTACGAGCAGCAATCCGGTGCAGGCCGGGCCAACACGTAGCATCGACGTCATGGCTTCCTCCCCCAGGATGTACTTCAGGAGGGACATTGAGCCAGGAGTGCACCGCAGCAATCAAGCTCCAAGGCACGACCAGCGTTCGGCGCCCTCAGCGTGCCTGCATGTCGATCCAGCGCGGCTGCCCGTGCGCCATCTCTGCGATACGGAGCCCCAGCTCGCCCTGCAGCTTGCGGTGTCGAGCACCTAGGAAAGGATGAACACGCGGCGAAAACGCGCCGGCTCACCTAGAGCGGCGTCACGCGCGCGTGCAGCACCGCCGCCCGGCCGCCGCGCACCGCCGCGAGGCAGCGCTGGATCGCGGTCGGAACGGCATCGGGATCGGTCACGAGCTCGCCGTGCGCGCCGGCCGCCGCGGCGAGCTGCGCGAAGTTCATCTCCGGCTCGAGCAGCGCCGCGTAGTCGCTCGCCGCCTTCGCGTCGCCGTCCGGGTAGACGCGCAGCGTCGCCTCTTTCACCGCCGCCCAGCCGCCGTTGTCGAGCACGACGGTGAAGATCGGCAGGCCGTATTGCTTCGCCACCGCGTACACCGACGCGGGGTTGCAGAAGTAGAAGCTGCCGTCGCCGCAGATCTGCACCACCGTGCGGTCGGGCCGCGCCAGCTTGACCCCGAGCGCCGTGCCGCCGGAGAAGCCGAGCCCGCCGCCCGCGAGCCCGATCACCGTGCCGGGCTTCGTGCGCGGGATCTGGTGGAACACCGCGAGCGTGTTGCGGATCGCCTCGTTCAGCACGATGTCGTCCGGATCCATCGCCCGGCCGATCTCGGCGCACAGGTACTGGGGGTTGATCCGCCCGTTCGCTCCCTTGTCCGCGGCGGCCTTCGCGATGCCCGCCATCCGGACCGCATGCTCCTTGGCGAGTGCCGCGACGCGCTGCGCCGCTGCGGCCCGGTGAGCGGCAGTCGCCTTCGCCTTGAGCGCCTCCACGAGCTGCGCGAGGATCCGGCAGCTGTCGCCCTGGAGGCGCAGGTTCGCCGCGAATCCCCACATCGGCAACGACTGCTTGACGGTGTCGACGTCGATCTGGGCCCAGAACGTCGCGGGGCTGTCGGGCGTGTCCTTGGGGATCCACGGCACGTCCACGTCGACGAGCAATCCCACGTCGGCTTCGGCCACGTGCTTCCCGGGCAGGTGGCCCGCGAAGCAGGGCGAGTCGTGCGGGATGCAGAGGTGGAGCGGGTTGAACTCGAAGACCCGGATGCCGGCGAGCCGCGCGAGCTCGTCCAGGAGCGGCGGCGTCGCGACGTTCCGCCCCGCGTACGCGGTCACCAGGATCGGGTTCTTCGCCGCAAGCAGCCGGTCGGCGAGCGCGCCGATCGCCTCCGGGTCGGCGCCGCCCGCCGCGGTCGGTCCGAACCGCTCCGCCGGGAACGAGCGTACCGCGTTCTCCGGCCAGGTCTCGGCGAGCGTCTCGCGCGGCAGCATCAGATACACCGGCCCGCGCGGGTCGGTCTGCATGACGGAATGCGCGCGGCGCAGCACCTCCTTGGCGACCACGCCCGACGGCAGGCTGTATTCCCATTTCACGTACGGCCGCACGATCCCGGCCTGGTCGAAGGGCTCCTGCACGAAGTGGACGTAGGTGTCGCGCGAGCCGGTGAGCTCGCCGCGGAATGTGAACGGCGCCCGGCCCGCCATCACGAGCGCCGGCGTGCGCGCCCGGGCCAGGTTATGGATCCCCACCGCCGAGTTCGCCGTGCCCACGTCGACGTGCACCATGACGCCCTGGCCGCGACCCGTCGCCATGGCGTAACCCGCCGCCATGTGGATCGCCACATTCTCGTGCGGGCACAGGATGACCTGCGGCAGCCGGCGGCCGTGCTTCCGCCAGCGCGCCATCTCCTCGACGAGCGGCGCGTGATCGGTGCCGAGATTGCAGAAGAGATACTCGATCCCGAGCTCGTTCAGCCCCTCGAGAAAGTAGTGGGCGGTGGCGTTCAGCTTCACCTGCGGCGACTGGTCCATTAGCGCCCTCCGGGGAGGCACGATCATACAGGGGCCGTACACGCTGGGATAAGATCACGGCCGTCCTGCACACCGGAGGAACCCGCAATGAAGATCCACAACCCGCCGACCATCGCCGACCCGGTCGGCGCCTACAGCCACGGCGTCGAAGTGCCGCCCAATGCGCGCTGGCTCTACATCGCCGGCCAGATCGGCATCCGCAAGGACGGCAACGTCCCGGCGACGATCGAGGGGCAGACCGAGGTCGCGTGGCAGAACCTGGTCGCGATCCTCGCCGCCGCGGGGATGAAGGTCACCGACCTCGTCAAGATCACGCAGTTCCTGGTCAACCTCGAGGACTTCCCGAAATACGCCGCGACGCGCGCCAGGTTCCTCGCCGGCCACCGGCCCGCCTCGACCGGCCTCGTCATCCGCTCGCTGGTGAAGCCGGAGTACCTGGTGGAGGTCGAGGGGGTCGCGGCGAAGGCGGCGCCAGTGGCGAAGGCCGCCGCGAAGCGCGCCCCGGCGAAGAAGCGCGCCGCGAAGCGGAAGAAGCGTTGAGCCTCGAGCTCTGCTTCCTGCCGGCGACCGAGCTCGTCACGCGCTACCGCGCGCGCGCTCTCTCGCCGGTCGAGGTCACGCGCGCGGTGCTCGAGCGGATCCGCGCGCTCAACCCGAAGCTCAACGCCTTCTGCCTCGTCGACGAGGACGGCGCGCTCGCCGCGGCGCGCGCCGCCGAGGCGCGCTGGACGAAAGGCACCCCCGCGGGGCCGCTCGATGGCGTGCCGGTGTCGATCAAGGACCTGATCCTCGCCAAAGGGTGGCCGACGCTGCGCGGCTCCAAGACGATCGATCCGGCGGGGCCGTGGGAGCACGACGCGCCCGCGACGGCGCGCCTGCGCGAAAGCGGGGCCGTGCTGCTCGGCAAGACATGCACGCCCGAGTACGGCTGGAAAGGCGTGACCGACAGCCCGCTCACCGGGATCACGCGCAATCCCTGGAATCTCGAGCGCACCCCCGGCGGCTCGAGCGGCGGCGCCTCGGCCCAGCTGGCGGCGGGGATGGGCCAGCTCGCCGTCGGCACCGACGGCGGCGGCTCGATCCGCATCCCTTGCGCCTTCACGGGCGTCTCGGGCATCAAGGCGCACTTCGGGCGGGTGCCCGCGTGGCCACTCTCGCCGATGGGCACCGTGGCGCACGTCGGCCCGATGGCGCGCACGGTCGCCGACGTTGCGCTGCTGCTCAACATCCTGGCGCACCCCGACGCGCGGGATTGGCACGCCCTGCCCTACGAGCACACGGATTGGACTTCGGCGCTCGGCGGCGGAGTCGCGGGTCTGCGCGTCGCCTACAGCCCCCGGCTCGGCTACGTGAAGTACGTCCACCCCGAAGTCGAGGCGCGGGTCGCCGACGCCGCGCAGACGCTCGCCGCCCTCGGCGCGCGGGTCGAGAGGGCCGACCCCGGCTTCGCCGATCCGCGCGATGCGTTCTGGATGCACTGGACGAGCGGCGCCTACAACGCGCTGCGCAAGCTCCCGCTCGAGAGGTTCGCGTTGCTGGAGGGCGGCCTGCGGCAGGCGTTCGAGGTCGGGTCGCGCCACACCCTCGCCGAATACTTCGACGCGGTTGCGGCGCGGACCGTCATGGGCGAGCGGATGAAGGCGTTCCACCGCGACTGGGATCTGCTCGTCACGCCGACGCTGGCAGTGCCGGCGTTCGAGGTCGGCCGCGTCGCGCCCGACGCGCCCGCCGGGCTCGAGAACGACTGGACGTGGTGGACGCCGTTCACCTTTCCGTTCAACCTCACCCAGCAGCCGGCGGCATCCGTGCCGTGCGGGTTCACGACCGACGGCCTGCCGGTCGGGCTGCAGCTCGTCGCGCCGCCGCACCGCGAGGACCTGGCGTTGCGCGCGGCGCACGCGTTCCAGCAGGCGACCGATCACCTGCGCCGGCCGGGGGTCTAGCCGGTCTTGCGGAGACAGGATTCCAGAAGCTCGATCGCCGCCCGCGCGAACGCCTGCATGTTCGCCTCCCGGTCGGCGTTGCCCGTTTCGACGCTGATCACCGCCGCGACCGGTCCGCTCACCGCGATGCAGGCGTGCCCCGGGGGATCGCCATAGCGATTGCCGGCCGGGCCGCTGGCGCCGGTTTCGCTGAGGCCCCAGGTCGCGCCCAGGCGCTCCCTGACCCGCTCCGCAAGAAGCTTCGCGAACGGCTCGCTGGCCGCGCGGATGCCAGCCATGTCCTGCGCGGTGAGCCCGAGCAACGCCGTGCGGCCCGCGCCGGTATAGATGACGCAGCCGCCAAGGTAGTACGCGGACGCGCCCGGCACCGCGACGAGCGCAGCGTTGATCAGGCCCCCGGCGGAGGATTCGGCGACGGCGAGCGTTTGCTTGCGCGCCTGGAGCAGGCTCGCGACGGTGTTGCCGCGAGCGGCGAGCGATTCCATGCCGCGAGATGGATGCCGCCGAACCGCGCCGCCCGCTACTTCAGATGGACGAACCGCAGCTGGCCCTGGACCAGGTCGGGTACCACGACGGTCAGCCCGCTCCCCTGCGGGACGACGCAGAAATCGGCCGGCCCCTTGAACCCGCCCGCGAGCTTGTTCATCCCGGTCTTCTCGTTCCAGCTGAAGAGCGAGCCGGAGTTCCAGTCGGTGGCGAGCAGCGTCCCGTTCGGCAGCTCGTAGATGCCGTCCAGCCGGCCGATCGGTCCCGAGAGATCCTTGATCTGGCCGCTCACGCCCAGGGCGAAGATGCCGCGCGGCTTGTCCGGCGCCAGGAAGCCGACCATCAGCAGCATGCCGTCCCGCGCGGGATAGAGCCCGTTGGGGCTGACCGATGCGCCCTTGAAGACGGACGTGACCTGGGGCTCGCTTTTGGAATTCAGGAAATCCGCCGGCTCGACCTTGAACAGCTGGTCGCTGCGGTTGTCGCTGACGTAGAGCGCGTTGCCGGCAACGGCCGGGTCGTTGGCGAACTGGATGCCGGGCAGGGCGGCCTTGCGGCCCTTCTTCGTCTTCAGGTCGAAGATCCACACGACGTCGATGTCGGTGACCCACAGGCGGTCACCCCTGACCCAGATGCCCTTGGGCTTGTTGAGGGGCTCGCCGCCCGCCGCCGGCAGGAACTTCTGCTCCAGAATCTTGCCGTCCAGCGTCACCCTGCTGATCCTGCCCATGCCGTCCTTCAGCACCGGATCGAGCTTGGAGCCGAACTCGCTGACGTACAGCACTTTGGCCCTGGGGTCGTACGCGACCGACTCGGGGAACGCGAACCCGCCGACGGTTTGCTCCGAGCTCACCTGGAACGCGCGGCCCGCCTGGGCGGACACCTCGGGAGAGATTGCCGGCTGCGCGATGGCCAGGGCGGCCGACAGGGCCAGACCTACCGATGTTCGCTTGTTCATCCCACCCTCCTTGACGGTTGCGGCGCAAAAGTATGCGCCGACAAGCGTCGCCCGGCCAGCGGGCGAAGAGGCGGCGCTCGCGCTACGCGCGAGCGGGTAAGATCTCGCGGTTTCGCCGGGTGTTCTCATTCAGGAGGAGCGTGAAATGCTGAAGATCTGGGGCCGGGTCAACTCGATCAACGTGCAGAAGGTGATGTGGGCGGTGGCCGAGCTCCGCATCCCGCACGAGCGCGTCGACGCCGGGATGCAGCACGGCGTCGTGAATACGCCCGAGTACCGGAAGCTCAACCCGAACGGCCGCGTGCCGACGATCGAGTACGACGGCTTCGTGCTGTGGGAGTCGAACGTGATCGTGCGCTACCTCTACGCGAAGCACGGCCCGCGCCGCACGCTCGAGGAGGGTTACGCCGCCGAGAAGTGGATGGACTGGACGACGAGCACGGTGGCGGCGCCGATCACGACGATCTTCTGGCAGCTCATCCGCACGCCGCCCGAGAAGCGCGACGGCGCGGCCGTCGAAGCGGCAATCAAGCAGGCGGGCGACATCTTCAAGATCGCCGACGACACGCTCGCCTCGCAGCCGTACCTGTCGGGTCGCGAGTTCGGCATGGGCGACATCCCGTTCGGCTGCTTCGTCAATCGCTGGAGCGCACTGCCGATCGGGCGGCCGGCGCACGCGAACCTGAGCAAGTACTACGAGCGGCTGAAGTCCCGGCCGGGGTACAAGCAGCACGTGATGCTGCCACTCAGCTAGCTCCTGCGCGCCCCGAGCCGCTCGAGCGCCGCGTCCCGTTCCGGTTTGTCGAGCTTCCCCAGCGCCTTCACCGCGGCGTAGAACCGCGGCAGGTCGCCGTGCTCCTGCGCGAGCAGGGCGCGGAACGCGGGCACGAGCTCCTCGTAGGTCGCGACCGAGGCGAGCTTTGCGTTGTTGACGCCGCCCTCGAACCAGCGGTCGTAGCCGGCGAAGCCACCCCAGCTCGCTTTCAGGGCGCGGTAGTCGGCCTCCATCTCGGCGAGGCGCTCCGCTTTCCCGGCGCGCTTCGCCCCGTCAGGCTGGCTCTCGCGGTAGAGCGCTTCGAGCTTCTCCCGATAGCGGAGCACCAGCCGCACGAACTCGGCGCGTCGCTTGCGCGCCGCCGCGTAAGCGTCGCGCTCGGCGGGGGTTCCGTTGCGCTCCAGCCAGCGCCGCACGCCCTCCTCCTCGACCGCCACCGCGAACGACTCGTTGAATACCGTGTCGCCCTTCACGTACACGACCTGGTGCGCGAGCTCGTGGAACACGAGCCGCGCGAGCTCGGCGTCGGGGTAGCGCACGAACGTGTTGAGCACCGGGTCGTCGAACCAGCCGAGCGTGGAGTAGGCCGGCACGCCATAGACGTGCACGTCGTAGCCGTCCTTGTGCAGCCCGGCGCCGTAGGCGTCGGCGGCCGCCTGCCGGTAGTAGCCGCGATACGCGACACAGCCCGCGACCGGGAAGCAGCTCTGCTGCGGCTCCACGGAGAACTCGCCGGCGGCGAACACGTTCCAGAGGACGTAGGGCCGGCCGATGTCGGCGTAGGTCCGGTAGCTGCCGTTGTCCGGGAGCGCGAGCTCGCGGCTCGCGAACTCGCGGATCGCGACGACCTGTTCGAGCTTCGCCCGCAGCTCGGGCGGCGTGACGGGATCGGCGATCCGCGCGGTGATCGGCTCCGCGCGGCGCATGACCTCGAGGTGCCCGTTGATCGCCTGGCCGTAGTAGGAGAGCGTCGAGCACCCGGCCGCCGCGGCGATCGCGGCCGCGCCGACGCCGAGCAGGAGCCAGCGCCGTTTCATCGCGCGAACCGCCCGGTCTCGAGGAACGCGGCGGCCTGGCGCGCGACGGTGGGCGACACGAGCATCAAGCTGTGCGCGACCGGCAGGACGAGGTGATCGGCGAGCCGCGGGTGCCGGGTCTCGTCGACCGTGACCACGCCGTCGTTCGGCGACGGCAGCCGCAATACCAGCCCGCCGAGCCCGAAGCGCTGCGTGCCGGCGATCGCGCCCGCCTCGACCCCGGTGGGGATGTCGAGCCGCGGCATGGCGAGCCACAGCGACCGCGTTTTGCCGAGGAAGCGAGCGCCCCAGCGCGAGCGCGCCAGCTGCCGGCCGCCCTCGCTCCCGGCGATCGGCGAGCCGAGCAGCACGAGCCGGCGCACGCGCAGGTCGGGGCGCTCCGCCAGCGCGCGCAACGCGACGACCCCGCCCATGCTGTGCGCGACCACGTGCACGCGCCTCGCGTCGATGGCGGCGATCGCATGCGCGACGCGCGCGGCGTTGTGCTCGAAGTCCCGCATGGCCGAAAGATACCCCACCGGGCGGGTCGCGAAACCACGGCGCGCGAGCGCCGCCGCGAGGTAGAGCATCACGGCGCGGTTCGTCCACAGCCCGTGGACGAGGATCACCGTGTCGCGCGCGCTCATCGGTTCGCCGGCGCCGGGCCGGCGAGCCGCGCCGCCACCAGCAACGGCGGAATCGCAAACAGCGCGAAGGCCCACGCGTAGCTGCCGGTCGCGGAGACCGCGGCGGCGAAGACCGGCGGACCGGCGACGGCACCGCCGAAGGTGAAGAACTGCGTCCCGCCGGTCGCCGTGCCCACCTGCCCCGGCGGCGCGCAGCGCGCGACCTCCGCCAGATAGACGCCGTTCCAGCCGACCGCCGATGCGGCGTAGAGCATCGCCAGGGCGACGATCGCGGCGAGCGGCCAGGCGCCGGAGAACGCCGCGGTGAGCAGCCCGCACGCCGCGGAGACCGCGCCGAGGGCGGCGAGCATCGCGCGCGGCCGGAACCCACCGGTCCGCGACCGCGCCCCAGGCGATCCGCCCCGCGATGCCCGAGGCGTGCGCGCACGCGTAGATGAGTCCGGCCGTGACCAGGCTGTAGCCCAGCTCCAGATTGAGGTACGACACGAAGTAGGTGATGAAGACGAGCTGCACCATGGCGTAGCCGAGCGAGGCAAGCGCGAGCTCGCGCAGGCGCCGGTCGGCGAGGACCAGCTGGATCGGCCGCCCGAGACCGCCGAACACGCCCCGCAGGCCGAGCGCGGGGCGGGTTCCGCGGCGAGTGAGGCTCGGCGAGCGTTGCGCGGGCGGGCAGCAGCGCAAACGCCGTGGCGATGCAGGCGGCGGCGAGCACCGGCAGGCTGTCCGCCCAACCGAGCGCGAGCACGAGCGGCGGCACTGCGGCGCCGGCGATCGCGCCGCCGATCGGCACGCCGGTCTGCTTGATCGAGAAGACGAACGCCATGGTGCCGGGCGGCGTGCGCCGCGCGAGGATGTGTGAGCTCACTGGCGTGACGAAGCCGTAGCCGAACCCGATCGCCAGCGCGGCGAACGGCAGCGCGGCGACGAGCGCCGGCTTGCCGAGCACGAGGCCCGCCGCGGCCAGCACGACCGCCGCCTGGCACATCGCGAGCGGCCCGAAGCGGGCGGTGAGCCGCCCGCTCAGCAGGCTCGAAATCATCGCGCCGAAGTAGCTGATCGAGACGAAGAGCCCGATCGTCTGCGGCGCGAGGCCGAGCGCGGGCGCGGCGACCGGCGCCAGGACCGAGGGGGCGATCATCGCCATCGACGTGAGCGTCTGGACGGCGAGGGTGACGGCGACCGCGACGACGGTCGCCCGCATCGGGACCGGGGGTTGCAGCACTCCCTATTCGACCTGGATGCTGCCGTTCGCGGCCACCTGCACCGTGCTCGTGCCGCCCTCGAAGGTCGGCGGCGTGACCTCGGCCGGCGCCGCCGCCCGCGCCTGCGCGACCATCGGCCGCGGTGGGGGAAACATGCCGCCGGTGTTGATGCCGATGCGCCGGACCCGGTAGCTCTTGCCGCCGATCGCCTTGGTCGCGATGTCGGCGCGGCTCCGGAACGCCGCGACGGCCTCGGTGATGAGGTCGTTCTCGGTCTGACGGCGGAGCTCCGGCGAGACCGTGAACGTGACGCCGCCGAGCTGCATCGACGACTGCAACTTGCCGATCAGGGTGGCCATCGCCGCCAAGTCCTTCGATTCCAGCCGGATCTCGGCGCGTCCGCGCCAGCCGGTCAGCTTGCCGTTGCGGTCGTTGACCGGGAAGGTCTGGTTGAAGCCGGAGCGCGCCTTCACGCTCTTGAAGTCGCCGGCGGTCTTGAGCGCGTCGGCGGTGAGGCGGTTGAGCTGGTCGGCCACTTTGGCGGCGGACGCGTCGTTCGCCTCGGCGTGCACGGAGGCGAGCATGAGGTCGTTCTGGATCTCGCGTGAGACCTCGGCCTGGAGGTCGACCTGGTTGAAGCGCGGCGGCTCGGGCGGCTGCGGCTGGAGCTGGGGCTGGGGCTGGGCGAACGCGGCCGAGGCGACGAGGCTCGAGGCGAGCGCGAGGAGGGAGCGGCAGTTCATGGCGATTCCTTTCGGGTTGGCAATGGAACGCCGCATCTAACGCGGCCGTCGCGCGAATGGGGTTAGGATGGCTCCAAGGATGTGTATCGGGGTGTTTCTCGGCCGCTGCGCCGCCTGGCTCCGCCGCTGCTGGTCGTGCGGCTCGCCGCTCGGGCCGCGCGACCGGAAGTGCTCGCGGTGCGGCGCCGGTCAACCCCGGGAAGTGTAGCGCCCCTCGGCTGGTTCAGAAGGCAATCGGACATGGACTCGAAATACCTGTCGCGCGTCGACGCGCATGCGCTGGTGTTCGGCGGCTCCGGCGGCATCGGCCGCGAAGTCGTCCGTGCGCTTGTCGCCTACGGCGCCCGCGCCGTGACGTTCACCTACGGCCGGAACCGGAAGGCGGCGGAAGAGCTTGCGCAGGAGCTCGCCGGGCGCGACATCCGGACCTACTTCCAGTCCATCGAGGTTCCGATGCACGACGCGGATATCCCGCGCCTCGCCGGGTTTCTCGACGACGCGGTGGCGGCCGTGGGCCAGGAGATCTCGGTGGTGGTGAATACGGTCGGCGTCTCGCCGAACCTGCCCCTCGCGGAACAGACCATCGACGATCCGGAAACGGGCTGGCGACGGGTGCTCGAGGTGAACACCATCGGTGGATTCTTTGCCGCGCGCACCGCGGCCGAACGGATGAAGCTGAAGGGGATCAAGGGCGCTATCGTGCTGCTCACGTCGGACAACGCGACCGTGTCGTGGTCGCCGATCTCGGCGCACTACGACGCGTCGAAGGCCGCGCTCGAGCACGCCGTCCGGCATCTGGCCTATGCCTACCGGCCGGACATCCGGGTTCTCGGCATCGCGCCGGGCTGGGTGGATACGCCGCTGAACGCGACGCTTCCGGAGAACGAGCGACGGGATGTCCTGAGCCGCATCTGGCTCAAGCGCCTCGCGGAGCCCGCGGAAATCGCCAAGGTCGTCGGATTCTTCGCCGGCACGGGCGGCTCGTTCGCCACCGGAACCACAATCGTCGTCAACGGCGGCTACCGTTGAGTTCCCCGCCCGGCGGCGGCGCGGTGGACCGTCGCGCGCAGGCGTCGCGCCTATGCCAGGTTGCGGAGCTCTCTCAGGCCCACCGATAGCATCGCGAGATCGGGCGCCGGTGCGGCGCGCAGCTCGCCGAGCAGCCGCGACGCGCGCTCCATCGTCTCGCGGCTCCGCGTCTCCCACGCTGCGACCAGCGCCCGGGGATCGCTGTCCGGCCCGTTCGCGAGGACGTTGCCGGCGAGCGTGCGCTGGAGCCCGGCGAGATCGTCGCGCATCGAGCCTTTGGCGAGCGTCTGCCAGTGGCTGTCGCCCGGCAGCTTGCTGATCCGGTCGCGGAGCCACGCCAGGCCGAGCTTCGACGCGAGCTGGAAGTAGACGCCGGCCACGGTCTCGACCGGGCGCTCGGTGCTCTCGGCGATCTCGACGATGTCCAGCGCGGCGTACAGGGTGTCGAGCGCGGCGACGCGGAGCGCGATCTCCTGCGGCACCCCCGCCTGCGTCCAGCGGACCACCGCGATGTCGAGCTGCGACCGCGCCGGCGCGTCGAGCAGCTGCAGCAGGTGCGCGTGCAGCGCTTCGACGCCCGGCTGGAAACGCTCGATCGTCTGCTCCATCGGCTCGGCGAGCCGCCGCGACCTCAGGAACCACGACGTCGCCCGCACGCTGAGCCGGCCCGCCTCGATCAGCATGTCGGCCTGCATCGAGTCGGCGACCTTGTTGTCGAGCGCCTCGATCGACTGCCACAGCGGCACGTAGCCGAACACCTCGCGGGTGAGGAGATAGGCGCGCACGATCTCGTCGGGCTTCGCTCCGGTCGTCTCCATCGTGCGGTGGACGAACGTCGAGCCGACGCGGTTCACCATGCTGTTCACGACGTGCGTGGCGATGATCTCGCGCTTCAGCGGATGTCGCGGCATGACGCCGGCGTAGGCCTCGCGCAGCGCCTGCGGGAAGTAGCGGCCGAGCGCGGTGGCGATCCACTCGTCCTCGGGGAGCGCGGACGCGAGGAACTCGTCCTCGAGCCACATCTTCGAGTACGCGAGCAGCACCGCTCGCTCCGGTGCCGTCAGACCGAGCTTCTTCGCCCGCCGCTCGGCGATGTCCTCGTCGGGGGGCAGGAACTCGAGCGCACGGTTGAGCCGTCCGCTCTTCTCGAGGAAGTGGATGAAGCGTTGCTGCTGGTCGAGGAGCTGGGGCGCGATCCGGCCGCCGATCGACAGCGACTGGGTCTGGAAGTAGTTGTCGCGGAGCACCAGCGCCGCGACCTGGTCGGTCATCTGGGCGAGGAGCGTGTTCCGCTGCTGCTCGGTGAGCTCGCCGTCGGCGATCACGAGCCCGAGCAGGATCTTGATGTTGACCTCGTGGTCGGAGGTGTCGACGCCGGCGGAGTTGTCGATCGCGTCGGTGAAGATGCGCCCGCCCTTGAGCGCGTATTCGATGCGGCCGAGCTGCGTGCACCCCAGGTTGCCGCCCTCGGCGACGACCTTGCAGCGGAGCTCCGCGCCGTTCACCCGGATCGCGTCGTTCGCCCGGTCGCCCACGTCGGCGTGACTCTCCTTCGAGCTCTTCACGTAGGTGCCGATGCCGCCGTTGTAGAGCAGGTCCACGGGCGCCCTGAGGATCGCGTTGATGAGCTCGTTCGGCGGGAGGCTCTCGGCGTCGGTCCCGAGCGCGCGCCGCGCCTCGGGCGAGAGCGGGATCGACTTCGCGCTCCGCGGCCAGACGCCGCCACCCTGGGAGATCAGCATCGCGTTGTAGTCGGCCCACGACGAGCGCGGCAGGCCGAACAGGCGCTTGCGCTCGGCCCAGCTCGAGGCGGCGTCCGGGTCCGGGTCGATGAACACGTGGCGGTGATCGAACGCGGCGACGAGACGGATGTGCTTGGAGAGCAGCATCCCGTTGCCGAACACGTCGCCGGACATGTCGCCGATGCCGACGACGGTGAAGTCGGTCGTCTGGGTGTCGATCCCCAGCTCGCGGAAGTGCCGCTTCACCGATTCCCAGGCGCCGCGCGCCGTGATCCCCATCGCCTTGTGGTCGTAGCCCGCGGACCCGCCGGACGCGAAGGCGTCGCCGAGCCAGAACCCGTACTCCTGCGACACCCGTTGGCGTAGTCCGAGAAGGTCGCGGTGCCCTTGTCCGCGGCGACGACGAGGTAGGGATCGTCGGCATCGCGCCGGCGCACCTGCGGCGGCGGCGCGACCTTCCCGCCGACGAGGTTGTCGGTCAGGTCGAGCAGCCCCCGGAGGTAGTCCTTGTAGCAGGCGACGCCCTCCTTCAGGTACGCCTCGCGGTCGGCCGCGGGCGGGGCGCGCTTGAGCACGAACCCGCCCTTGGAGCCGACCGGCACGATGACCGTGTTCTTGACCATCTGCGCCTTCACCAGCCCGAGGACCTCGGTGCGGAAGTCCTCCGGCCGGTCGGACCAGCGCAGGCCGCCGCGGGCGACCTTGCCGCCGCGCAGGTGTACGCCCTCGAACCGGGTCGAGTACACGAAGATCTCGAACATCGGCTTCGGTTCGGGCAGCCCGGGGACTTGCGCCGGGTCGAACTTGAACGAGAGGAACGTCCGCCGCCGGCCCTCCGCGTCGCGCCGCCAGTAGTTGGTGCGCGTCGTCGCAAGAACGAGTGCAAGGACCTGGCGCAGCACGCGATCCTCGTTGAGGTTGGCGACCCGGTCGAGCGCCTGCTCGATCGCGCTGACCTGGGCCGCGGCGCCGGCATCGTCCGCCTTCTCCGGATCGAGCCGCAGCTTGAAGAGGTTCACCAGCATGCGCGCGATCACCGGGTTCGCGGCCAGCGTCTGCTCGGTGAAGCCTTGCGAGAGCGGGAACCCGGTCTGGCGGAGGTACTTCGCGTAGGCGCGCAGCACCACGATCTCGTCGGCGCTGAGACGCGACGCGAGCACGAGCCGGTTGAAATCGTCGTTCTCGACCTCGCCGGCGAAGACCCGCCCGAAGGCCTCCTCGAAGATCGCGTCGACGACGTCGATGTCGATCTCGGCGTCGCCGGCCGCGAGCCCGAAGTCGTGGATCCAGATCGGGTCGCCACCTTCGGGCGTCACGCGATAGGGCCGCTCCTCGAGCGCGCGCAGCCCCATGCGCTCGAGCATCGGCAGGCTGTCGGAGAGCGACACGGGGCCGCCCTTGTGGAAGAGCTGGAACCGCAGGCGGCCTGGCGCCGCGTCGGCCGGCTTGTAGAGGTTCATCCCCAGCCCGCCGCCGGCCGCGGTCTTCGCCACCATCTCGCAGTCGGGGACCGCGTTGCGCGCCGGGACGTCCTCGCGGTACGCGGCCGGAAATGCCGCGCCGAACCGGCGGTAAAGCTCGTTGCCGCGCGCTTCGCCCAGGGTCTCGACGAGCGCCTCGCGCAGCACGTCCTCCCAGCGCCGCGCCGCGGCGACGAGCTCGCCCTCGAGCGCGCGCACGTCGTACGCCGGGATCTGGCCGGGCGTGGTGCGGACGGTGAGCATGATCCGCGCGAGCACCGACTCCGACAGGAACACGTTGAAGTCGGACGAGGTGCCGTTGAACGCCTTCGTCAGGATCGCCTGCCACTTCTTGCGCAGGTCGGTCGTGTAGTTCTCGCGCGGCGCGTAGATGAGGCAGGTGAGGAAGCGCTCGAACGGATCGCGGCGCACGAACAGTCGAAAGCGCTGGCGCTCGCCGAGGTGCAGGATGCCGAGCGCGGTGTCGAGGAGCTCGTCCTCGGCGATCTGGAACAGCTCGTCGCGCGGATAGGTGTCGAGGATGCTCTCCAGCGTCTTCCAGGCGTGCCCGCCGGGCACGAATCCGGCGCGCGCCTGAACGTTCGTCACCTTCCGGCGCAGCAGCGGAATGTCGGCCGGGCGCGCGTGGTACGCGACGTGGGTGTAGAGCCCGAGGAAGCGGTGCTCGCCGCACACTTCGCCCCGATCGTCGTAGCGCTTGATGCCGATGTAGTCGAGGTAGCCCGGCCGATGGACGGTCGAGCGCGAGTTCGACTTGGTGAGGACGAGGAGATCCTTCACCCGCGCGTACGCCCGCACCTGCGGCGGAAGCTGCGCGAAGCTCGTCGCGAGCTCGTCGCCCGGCCGCTCGCGCAGGATCCCGAGGCCCGATCCCGGCACGACCGCGAGCGCGTCGTCGCCGTCCTTCACGACCAGGTCGTGGTAGCGGTAGCCGAGGAACGTGAAGTGGTTGTCGGCGAGCCACGCGAGGAACGCCCGCGCCTCGGCGAGGTCCAGCCTGCCGGATCGGCGGCGGCCGGCGCTCGAGGTCGGCGACGATCTCGCGCACCTTGGCGAGCATCTTCTTCCAGTCCTCGACCGCGGTGCGGACGTCGGCGAGGACGCGCTCGAGATCCGACCGCGAGCACCTCCATCCGCGCCGGGTCGGTGATCCGGTCGACCTCGATGTGCATGAACGACTCGCGGCTCCCCGACGGCGAGTCGTCCGGCAGGACCCCCATGAGGGCGTGCTCCGCGCCCTGCCGGTTCACCCGCATGGTGGGATGCACGATGAGGTGCAGCGTGAGCCCGTGCCGGTTGACCTCCATGGTCACGGAGCTCACCAGGAACGGCATGTCGTCGTTCACGATCTCGACGATCGTGTGGGTCGACTCCCAGCCGTGCTCCTGCACGCTCGGGTTGAATACGCGCACCCGCGCCTGCCCGGGCGCGCGGCGACGTGCGAAGTTCCAGTGCGAGAGCGCCGCGCCATAGAGGTCGGCGGGTGTGCGCTCGGCGAGATCCTCGGGGTCGACCTGGCGGTAGTAGGCGCGGACGAACGCCTCCACCGGGCCCCGGGCCTCGGCCGGGACCTTCTCGCGGACCAGGGCCAGGACCTGGTCCAGGCGATCGGCGTGGGCCTCGTTGGTGCGTGCGGCCATGGCCTTCCCGCGACGGGTTCTTGGCTGCAGCGAGGCGGCTAGTCTAGCAGCCTCCCGAGACGCTCCGTCGCCCGGCGCGCGGCCGGGGCGCGTTGGACTACCCTCGCGCCTCGGGCGCTCGGGGTTCGCGCTTGGGGCGGCCCGGCGCGCTCACGCGCGCGCGACGACCAGCGGCACGAGCATCTCGTCCTCGCTCGTCCCGCCGTGCACGCCGATCTGCAGGTGGCGGCGCTCGCCGGGGACGTGGTCGCGGATCGCGTACCCGTCCTTCATGAGGAGCGCGTAGTCGCCGATGCGGTCGGCGAGGCGCGGGTGGGGAGCGCCGGGCCCGAACCAGCCCTGCGCAAGGAGGTCCGCGCTCGGCACGAGGCTGGCGCAGTGGGAGAGCCGGGTCTCGACGTAGTGCTCGAACACGCCGTGCGCGCCGGGCTTGACGTAGCAGTAGGCGACCCGCGGCTCGCCGCACAGCGGGACGAGCAGCGTTTCGGCCAGCGCGGGATGATCGTCGAGGTCGACCACCGTCTCGGGGCGCGTGTCGACGAAGCCGTGATCGGCGGTCGCGACGACCAGCGTGTCGGTCCCCGCGATCTCCTCGAGCAGCCGGCCGAACGCCGCGTCGACGCGCGCGAGCTCGGCGCGCACCTCGCCCGAGCCGATGCCGTGAGCATGGGCGAGCGAGTCGATCTCGGAGTAGTACGCGTAGACGTAGCTGCGCCCGCGGCTGCCGCGGACGACGTCGCGCGCCGCGGCGAAGATCTCGTCCACGCCGCCGTGCGCGACGCGCCGCGCGCGTCCGGAATGCGCGACGTTGAAGACCGAGTCGACGATCGCCGACGGCGAGAACGACGTACGCCGCGGCGTCGAGCCGGTCGGCGAACGGCGGGTTGCCGAGCAGCGCCCTGGGCGTGACGCCGCCGTCGTCGGCGATCGGCGGCCCGCCGTGGCGCGGCCGGAACGGCAGCACCGCCAGCACCGTGCCGAGCTCGCGGAAGTACATGTGCCAGCCGGTGAGCCCGTGCTGCTGGGGCGCGAGGCCGGTCATGAACGTCGTGATCGCGGTCGCGGTCGTGGTGGGGAACGTCGAGGTGATCGCCGCGCGCGCGTGGCGGCGCAGCGCGCCGTCACCGAGCGTCCGCGTGAGGTAGCGCCAGCCGAGACCGTCGATGACGAGGAGACACAGGTTGCGGGCATCGGCGGCCTCGTCGGATGCGAGGTCGCGCAGTTCCGGGTAGCGTGCTCGCCCGCCGAACGCCGTCTCGATCGACGCCATCAGGTTGACGATGCTGCCGCCCTCGTAGTCGGGCTTCATTCTTCTTGTGACGCGTCGGGTGCCAAGCGCGGTCGAGGTTACCATACGGTGTACGCTGGACCGACGTTGTGACAAAAGATCACGTTTCCACGCCGCGTCGTTCCGCCGGCGTTGTCGTCGTGCGGCGACATCCGGACGGATGGCGCTGCGTGCTGCTCCGGTCGTTTCGTTACTGGGATTTCCCGAAGGGCAGCGTCGAGGCCGGCGAGGCGCCGCTCGCCGCCGCGATTCGCGAGGTCGAGGAGGAGACCGAGCTCGCCGACCTCGCGTTCCGCTGGGGCGAATCGTTCCACGAGACCGCGCCGTACTCGGGCGGCAAGGTGGCGCGCTACTACGTCGCCGAGTCGGCGCGCGGCGAGGTGCGGCTGCCGGTGAGCCCGGAGCTCGGCCGCGCCGAGCACGAAGAGTTCCGCTGGCTCGGCTTCGACGCGGCGCGGGGGCTGCTCGTTCCGCGGGTGCAGGCCGCGCTCGACTGGGCGCGCAAGCTGATCGAGCCGTCGCGCTGACGCCGACGGCTCACTTATCCCAGTCGTCCTCGCCCTCGTCCTCGAAATCCTCGTCGAGGTCGCCGCCCTCGCGCTCGGCCGCCTCGTCGTATTCCTCCTGGGACAGGCCGTCCGCGTCCTGGAGCATCGCCGCGACCTCCTCCCGGAACTCGCGATCGTCGAGGTTGGTGTCCTGGCCGATCATCTCCACCACGCGGTGGAAGATGTCCAGGTTGTTCATCGTCGTGAGGTTGTTCCCCTCGGTGCCGACGACGTAGAAGCTCTCGGGGAACAGCTCGCCGAGGAGCGACATCTCGTCGGCACCGATCGTGAGGTCCTCGAGCACGACAAGGGTGTCCAGGTCGATCGCCACGGCGCGGTCCGGTTGCGAAGTGCGAATTCGAATTCTAGTCGCGACGCCGCCGGGGCGTGAAGTAGAAGCGCGACACGACCGGCATGTGGTCGGAGAGATCGTGGCTCACCTCGCGGATGAACCGCTTGATCGCCGCGGCGGACGGGTTGCCGGCCAGCAGCTTCGTGAGCGTCGTCCACCGGACCACCTTCGGGTCGCCCCTCCTGAAGCCGCCGGCGCTGGCCGAGGCAACCTTGAGGTCGAGGCGGGAGCCGATGTCGTCCTTGCGCCGGTACATCAGGTGGCTGATCGCGTCGTCGTCGTTCACCCTGCGGAAGAACACCTTGCCGTCGGCTTCCAGGTCGGCGAACGGCTGCCAGGTGTCGGCACTCGGGGGCTCGTTCCAGTCGCCGACGATCAGGACGTCGGAGTCGACGTCCTGCGCGTCGCCTTCGAGCCAGCGGGCGAGCCACGCCGCCGCCTTGTGCCGCTGCTCCTTGTCAGTCACGCCGTCGCCGAGCTGCGACTTGAGGTGGATGCCGACGAGCTGGAAGTCGAACGATTCGTTCCGGGCGTCGATCGGCAGGCCGGTGAAGTACCCCCACAGGGGAAGGCGGGGGAACGCGTCCTTGCCGGCCCGCGTCACGACTTCGCGCTTGCCGACGATCTCGCGGATCTCGTCCTTCGCGCGCACCCATTCGGTGTCGTAGAGCATCGCGATGCGCTGGTCGCCGCCCGAGGTCCCGTAGGCGGCCTTGTAAAGGCCGACCCCGACGTCGGCGAGCTCGAGCGCGAGCTCTTCGAGCGAGTCGGACTCGATCTCCTGCAGCACGATGATGTCGGCGTTGAGCGCCGAGAGCACCGTCACCATGTTGTCGACCCGCCGGGGATCGCGGCTGTTGAACCAGCGGATGTTCCAGGTGACGAGGTCCAGGTACCGGTCGGTGCCCCGGAACCGCTTGTCGACGATCGCGGCATCGATGCTCGCCGCGAGGTTGAACGCCGCGGGGGTTCCCGCGCCCGAGGTGGTGCCCATCGTTCCTCCTTGTCCAGGCCTGATCAGGGCCCGTTGTAACCGAACCGCGACCGTCGGGTGATCGGCTGTTCGAACTACGTGCCGGGCCTCGGGGCGTCTGTCCCTCGCTCGCGGGAGCCTTCGCGGAGGCGTTTGACCGGGTCCGTGCCATTGTTCTTTCTCGGCCGGCGGCAATACACCGGTACTATCCAGCGTCATGCTGGGACTCACTGCACTATTGCGCACCGCGGCTGCGGCCTCGCTCCTGCTCGTCGCCGCGGCCGCGTCCGGCGCTGACCCGGGCGCCGACCCGGGCGCCGACCTGGGCGCCGACCTGGGCGCCGATTTGGCCGCGCCGGTCTCGACTGCCGCGCGGCGCGTGTTCGAACGCTCGAAGGACAAGCTCCTGCAGCTCCGCGCCGTCCACCAGGCGACCCAGTCACAGCTGGCGATCGGCTCCGGGTTCGTCGCGAGCGCCGACGGGCTGGTGATCTCCAACTATCACGTGGTCTCCAAGGTCGCCCTGGAGCCCGAGTCCTACGCGATGGAGTTCGTCCGCAGCGACGGGACGCGGGGTCCGCTCACGCTCCTCGCGGTCGATGTGGTTCACGACCTCGCGGTGCTGCAGCTCGACGCGCGCGGCCAGCCGTACCTGAGGCTGCGCGACGGGGCGCTCCGCAAGGGCGACCGCGGGTACGCCATGGGCAACCCGCACGACCTCGGGCTCACGATCGTCGAGGGCACGTACAACGGCTACGTCGATCACGCGCTGTATCCGCAGATCCACTTTACCGGCGCCATCAACGCCGGCATGAGCGGCGGGCCGGCAGTGACGCAGGACGGCCGGGTGTTCGGCGTCAACGTCGCGCGGCTCGTGGGCAGCCAGCTCGTGAGCTTCCTCGTGCCGGGGGAATTCGCGGCGAAGCTCCTTGGCCAGGCGGCGGCGGGCACCCCGCCGCAGCGGTTCGAGGACGAAGTGCGCGACCAGCTCCTCAGACACCAGGCGACCCTGATGCAGCGCCTCCTCTCGGCACCGCTCCCGGTCGCGCGCTTCGGCCGCTACGAGGCGCCGGACAGCCCCGGGCCCTTCCTGCGGTGCTGGGGGCGCGTCGACTACGAGCCGACGAGGCCCTACGCGGTCGAGACGAAGCGGTGCCTTCCGGAGTTCCGGCTGTACGTGGGCGACGAGCTGCAGACCGGCGACCTGAGGTTCAGCCACACCGTCCTGCGGAGCCGCAGCCTGGGGGCGCTGCGCTTCGCCAGTCTCGTCGAAGAGCGATTCGCCGCGGACGGCGCGGACTACACGAGCAAGAAGGATCTCACTGGTTTCCGCTGCCGCGACGACTTCGTGGCCCGCGACACCGGCGCGGTGCGCGCGGTGCTGTGCGTCCGCGGCTACAAGCGGTTCGAAGGGCTCTACGACATCCGGCTGAGGGTGCTCACGCTCGATCATCCCACCGAGGCGCTCGTCAGCACCCTCGCCCTCAACGGCGTCGGCTACGACCGCGGGCTCGACCTCGCCCGCCGATACCTGGAGCGGATCACGTGGACGAACTGATCTTCGTCGAGGTGCTCGGCCGCGCCGGCGAGGTCGTCCACCGCCACGCGGTCGCGCGGCTGCCCGCGACGATCGGCCGGGCCTACGACAACGACGTGATCCTCGACGACCAGTACGCCGCGCCGCACCACCTGCGCCTGGAGCGGGGCGAGTCCGGCGAGCTCGTGCTGATCGATCTCGACAGCCGCAACGGCCTGTTCGCGCTCGACCCGACCACCCGGATCGTACGGGCGACGGCGCGCCCCGACGCGCGGTTTCGCGTGGGCCACACGCAGCTGCGGATCAGGCCGCGGAGCTACGCCGTCCCGGCCGAGCGCAAGGACGCGGCACACACCCCCTGGCACCGCAAGCCGCTGGTCCTCGCAGGTCTGTACCTCGCCGCGGTGGCCTGCGTCCTCCTCTACCGGTTCACATCGACGATCGAGCACATCGAGCCGCCCAAGCTCGCCATGCCCGCCGTGTGGGTCACGCTCGGCGTGTGCGTGTGGGCGAGCGCCTGGGCGTTCGTCGGGAAAGCGCTCGCCGCGCGTGGGAACTTCGTCGCTCATGTCAGCATCGCCCTGGCAGCGCTCGTGCTCGTGCTGGTCGCCGCCACGCTGGGCGGTTACGCCGCGTTCGCCTTCTCGTCGTCCGTGATCGACGAGGGAACGATTGTGCCGGTCGCAGCGGTGGCCGCCTGGGCGCTGTACCAGCACCTGGCGCTCGTGAGCCGCCAGCGGCGCCGGACGCTCGCCCTCGCCGCGTTCGGGATCGTCGTCAGCGCCGTCGGCGTGCTGTCGCTCGTCGACCTCGCCAACCAGAACGACCAGCCCGGCCGGATGGCGTTCCTGAAGGAGATCAAAAGCCCCGCCGTCCGGCTCGTGCCCGGCGCCTCACCCGAGGCGTTCTTCGCCGCGGCGCAGGGCCTCAAGCCGAAGGTCGACGAGCTCCGGAAGGCGGACTAGCGCTACGCTGTAGCCGGGCGTGCCCGGGGACGCACCCGGGGACTTGAATTCCACCTCCCAGATGCCGTTCAATCGGTATCTGCGCCCTTCCGGGCGGTTCCCCAGCACACGCCATGCCGGACTCCCTCCGCGACCGATTCCTCGCGCTCCGCTCGACTGCCCCCTTTTGGTCGCTGCGCTACCTCGAGGAGACCCGCGAGTCGCTGGCCGTCCGTCAGGACACGCTGGAGCCGCCGGGTCTCGCCATCGACCGCGGCGCGATGCTGACAGCGGTCACCGACGGCGGTCACGGGTACTGCGCGACGAGCGACGTCTCCCAGGCCGGGCTCCAGGCCGCCCTGGATCGCGCGACCGCATGGGCGGAGGCCACGTGCGCGGCGAGCGTCTATCGCTACGATCCGCGGCGGATGCTCGCACCGAAGGGCGAGCGGCGCGCGCCGCCCGGCAGTACGCCCACCCCCTCGCGCCGCGAGCTCGCGGAACTGCTCGCCGAGGAGTGCCGCCGCGCGAAGATCGACGATCGGATCGTCGAGCGCTATGCCGGGCTCGAGCTCTGCGAGCTAGAGAGCGCTACCTCACGAACACCGGCGGGCGAGGTCCGGCAGCAGTTTCGCTACGCGATCCCGCACGCGCACGTGACCGCGAACCAGGGCACCGAGACCCAGACGCGCAGCTTCCTCCACGCCCAGCAGGGCGGGCGTCGAGCGAGCTCGCGCGCTCCGGCTTCGTCGGCGCCGGCGCGCGCCTCGCGGACGAGGCGCTGCAGCTCCTCGCCGCGCCGAACTGCCCGTCGGGCACGGATGGACCTGCTGCTCATGCCCGACCAGATGATGCTGCAGGTCCACGAGTCGATCGGGCATCCGCTCGAGCTCGACCGCATCCTCGGCGACGAGCGCAACTACGCCGGCACGAGCTTCGTGACGCTCGACATGCTCGGCCGCTACGCGTACGGCTCGCCGCTCCTCAACGTCACCTACGACCCGTCGCGCCCGGAGGAGCTCGCGAGCTTCGCCTTCGACGATGAAGGCACGCCGGCCGAGAAGGTCTGGCTGATCCGCGACGGCATCCTGGAACGGCCACTCGGCGGGCACTTGTCGCAGCTGCGCGCGGGCGTGCCCGGAGCGGCGGCCGCGCGCGCGTCGGGCTGGAACCGTCCCCCGATCGACCGGATGGCGAACCTCAACGTCGAGCCCGGGACAACTCGGCTCCCCGACATGATCGCGTCGATCGAGCGTGGCGTGCTGATGCGCACCAACGTCTCGTGGTCGATCGACGACTCGCGCAACAAATTCCAGTTCGGCTGCGAGTGGGGCGAGCGCATCGAGAACGGCCGGATCAAGGGGGTGGTGAAGAATCCGAACTACCGCGGGGTCTCCGCGACCTTCTGGCGCAGCCTGAAGGCGGTCGGCGACGCCGGCACGTTCGAGGTCCACGGCACGCTCTACTGCGGCAAGGGCGAGCCCAACCAGGGCATCAGCGTCGGCCACGCCGCGCCGGCGTGCCTGTTCGCCGACGTCGACGTGTTCGGCGGTGAAGGCGCGTGAAGGACCACTTTTTCGGTCTGGCCGACCGCCTCAACGGGGAGCTCCGCGCGGGCGAGACGCTGCTCTGCTCGCTCGACGCCGAGCGGTCGGATTTCGTTCGCTTCAACCGCGGCCGGGTCCGCCAGGCGGGAAGCGTCCAGCAGCGATTCCTCTCGGTGCGTCTGGTGCGCGAGCGGCGGCAGGCGGCGGCAACGATCGCGATCGCCGGCGACAGCGCGGATCCGGAGCTCGCGCGCCGGGCAGTCGCCCGCCTGCGCGAGGACCTCGCGCAGCTTCCCGAGGATCCGTGGCTGCTCATCGCCGAAGAGCCCGTCTCGACCGACACGGTTCGTCGTGGCCGCCTCGCGCCCGCCGAGGACGCCGTGCAGCAGGTCGTCGTCGCCGCGGCGGGGCGCGATCTCGTCGGGTTTCTCGCGTCCGGGACGATCTACCGCGGCTTCGCGAACTCGTTCGGCCAGCGCAACTGGCACGAGGTCGACGGCTTCAACCTCGATTGGAGCCTCTTCCTCGCCGGCGACAAGGCGGTGAAGACCGGGTACGCGGGGTTCGAGTGGGAGCCCGCGGCCTTCCAGGCGAAGCTCGAGGCCGCGGCGCGCGAGCTCGAGCTCCTCGCGCTTCCGCCGCGCAGCCTCGAGCCGGGAGAGTATCGCGCGTACCTCGACCCCCGCGCGCTCGACGAGCTCCTCGGCCTCGTCTGCTGGGGCGGGTTCTCGGCGCGAGCGCGCGCGACCAAGCAGAGCCCGCTGCTGCGACTCGAGCACGGCGCGACGCTGTCGCCGAAGCTCACGCTGATCGAGAACACCGCCGAGGGGGTGGCGCCGCGCTTCCAGGACGACGGGTTCGTGAAGCCGCCGTCCGTCACCCTGATCGACAACGGCAGGCTCGGGGATCCGCTGGTAGCGCCGCGCTCGGCGAAGGAGTACGGCCTCGAGACCAACGCCGCGGACGCGCGCGAGAGCCCCGAATCGCTCGACATGGCGGGCGGCGACCTCGAGCCCTCCGCAGCGCTGGCGGCGCTCGACACCGGCCTTCGGATCGGCAATCTGTGGTATTTGAACTTCTCGGACCGGCCGGCCGGGCGCATCACCGGCATGACGCGGTTCGCGACGTTCTGGGTCGAGCGCGGGCGGATCGTCGCTCCGGTCGGCCCGATGCGTTTCGACGACACGCTCTACCGCATGCTCGGCGAGAATCTGGCGGACCTGACGCGGAGCCGCGAGCTGCTGCTCGATCCGTCGACCTACGGCGCGCGCTCCACCGCGAGCACGCGGCTGCCGGGGGCGTTGTTCCGGGCGCTGAAGTTCACGCTATAGGAGAAGGCGATGGCCGATACGGTGCGCAAGGTGGACTACTTCTCGCTGACCGTTCCCAACACGCCCGGGCAGACGTTCAAGGTGCTTGCGACGCTGGTGAGCGCGGGCATCAACCTGCTCGCGTGCACGGGATTTCCCCGCGGCCGCCGTGCCCAGATCGACGTGGTGCCCGACAACACGCGCAAGTTCAACACCGCCGCGCGGAAGGCCAAGCTGCGGTTCAATCCCAAGAAGACCGGGTTCCTGATCCAGGGCGACGACCGCCCGGGTGCGCTCGCCGACCATCTCAAGCGGCTCGCCGAGAAGGGTGTCAACGTCACTGCGGTCGACGGCCTGTCGGCGGGGAAAGGCCGTTGGGGCGCGATCCTCTGGGTCAAGCCCAAGGACATCGCCAGAGCGGGACGGCTGCTGCGCGCGAAGGCCAGATGACCTGCCGCGAAGTGGCTCGCCCGACGTTACTTTGACGCGATCGCGAGCCCGAGCAGCATCAATCCCAGCGCCGCCGCCCAACTGCCCAGCACGCGGACGACGATTCGTCCCCGCGGACCATCGAGGACCGCAGCGAGCAGCGTGCCGACAGCGACGACCAGCGCCGCTGCCACGCCGGCACCGAGCATCGACAAGGCGGCACGCGAATCGCCAGCGATCGCGAGCCCGTTCGCGAGCCCGTGCGCGAAGCCCAGGGTGCCGCTCGCCAGCCCGACGAGCCAGACCGGGAGTCGCCTGCCGACGGCGACGAGAACGCCGGTGAGGAGCAGGCTCGCCGAGGTGAGGAATGCTTCGGCGGACTCGAAACCGCTGACCGCGCCGAACGCGAGTGGCGCCACCATGCCGCACACGAGCGCGATTCCGAACAGGGTGAGAGCCGTCGTCCGAATCGGCATGGCCTGCTGCCCGGCGAGCAGCCCGACCGCGAGGAAGGCGCCGAGATGATCGATCTCCGTAAAGACGTGCAGCGCCGGTCCGAGGAATGCACCGGACTGTGCGGTCAGGTCGTGTGCCAGCGCGGGCGCGGGCGCCGCGAGGAGTGGCGCGAGCCCGCGTCGCATCAGCCCGCCGCAGCGAACAGCGCAACCAAGGAATAGCCCGCGGCAGCGGCGATCGCGACGCCGCCCGCGCGGACCGCCATGCCGCCGGCCGGCCATCGCACCGACAACCCGAAGAGGATGCCGCACAGGTGGAGCAGGCCCGTGGCAAGCACGAATCCGCCGGCAAACGCGATGGGGGCGCCGCTGAGCGGCATCGCGGTACCGTGCGCGTGCCCGTGCAGGAACCCGAACGCCGCGACGACGACCGCCGCGACCCACAGCGGCATCCGTGCTGCAACCGCGACACAGCATCCAAGAACGACGCCCGAGAGGGCCACCCCGGCATCGACTCCCGGCAGCGGCACGCCGAGCACGCCGAGGAACGCGCCCACGGCCATGACCAGCGGAAACGCGATCGGCAGCAGCCAGATCGCGGGGGCGCCGAGCTGCGCGCCCCAGAGCCCGACCGCAACCATCGCGACCAGGTGATCGAGGCCGGTCACCGGATGCAGGAACCCGTCCGCGAAGCCGCCGCCCATCGTCCCGTGACCGACATGGGCCACCGCGCGCTCGACCCAGACGACGGAAAAGGCGAGCACGCCGGCGAGCTGCACGCGACGCGAGGCGCCTGGCATCAGAGCAACGCGGAGAAGGTGAAGATCAATCGGTAGCGCTCCGTGCCCTCGGCGCCCTGCTGCAGGGCTTCCTCGTTGAGCCGGGTCCAGACCGGCGTCTTCACGCCGAACGCGACGCTGAACCGGTCCCAGTAGAGGCGCACGCCCGGCAGGACATAGAACATGTCGCCGCCGGTGGCCGCATCGCTCACCCCGTTCGTCCGATCGCGGCCGAGATGGAGATACTGCCCTTCGACGCTCAGATCGACACGCAGCTTGCGCTCGACGTCGGTGTAAGCCCGGTAGATGAGCGCGCCGTTGGCGCGATACTCGGAACCGAACTGCACGCGGTTGCCGTCGTCGTAGGTGTAGGGCCGGAACCCGAGAGTCGAGAGCTCGAGGTTGAACGTCCAGCGCGGCGCGAACTGCCTGGTCGCGGTCGTGCCGACGTTGTAGGAAGGCCGGCCGAAGCCGGTCGATTTCCCCGGGTCGATGCTGCCGTCCGGGGCGCGCACGTTCGCATTGCCGGTGGGGAGCGAGAACCCGCCGAAGATCGTGAAATGCCAGTCTTCGAGATCGTCGAGGCTCTCGCTCTCCGGGATGAGCTTCAGCCGGCCGTTCTCGTACGCGAATCCGAGCTGGCCGAACACCGAGATGTCCGCGAACCCGTGAGTGCTGAAGCCGCCGGGTTCGTCGACCTTGCTGTGATAGGGCAGGAAGAGATAGCCGGACAGCCACGACGTGAAGCCGTAGCCGAGCCCCGCGATCCAGAAGTTCGCGTAGTCGCTTTCGGGAATCGCCGGATCGGGATCGCGAGTGCGGTACTTCGCGTGATCGAGCTTGAGATAGCCGAGGACGCCTCCCGCCGGCAACGTCGCCGACGTCGCCGACTCGATCGGCGCGCCCGGCCCCTGCAATGCCGCCAGGCCCACCCCGGCGACACCGTGGTGCGCGAGCGCGGCGGGGCAAGCGCCGAGCAGGAGAGCGCAGACCGTTGTTCGCCTCATCGCGGAAGCTCGAACTGGAGAATCGTCCCGCGGATGATCTTGTCGGCGTTCGGCTCCTGAGCCGTTTCCTCGAAGCTCGCCGACAGCATCTGCACGCCGCCGCGCCGAATCCGGATGTTCGCCTGCCCGTCCGCGCCGGTGACCCCGCGCGCATCGCCGTCATAGGCGAGCGCCACGCCGCGCCGCGGCTGGCCGCGCCAGGTCGCTGCCACGCGCAGCTTGTCGCCGGGCTTGAGCGCGAGCGGATTTTCGAGCGGGACGAGCTCGAACCCATCCGCGATCGGCTGGGCGACGCGCGGTGTCCACGCGTCGATGCGCTTGATCGACTCCTCGGCAAGCCAGCCGCGCAACGCGCCGCGCACCTCGGTCTTGCGCTTCTGAACCGTCTCGGCGAGCGTCTGTGTCCAGTAGCCGGAAGACGCGTCGATCAGCACCGCAGCGCACCGTGCTGACACGCGCACCGGATAGGTCCGACCCGGTCCCGGGGCGGCGAGATCGCCCTCCGGCCGCAAGCACGCGACGCGCTTCACGATCGCCGGGTCGTACGGAACGCGGTCTTCCCCTTTGTGCGCGGAATGAACGTGCCCCTGGTAGAGCGCGTAGTCGTCGCCGACGCGCTCGATCCAGTAGTCGTGCGCCGCGGCCGGCGTGCAGAGCAGCGCGAGCCATGCTGCAAGTCCGACATGGAGGTAGCTCATCGCGCGCACCGAGCTCTCTTTTAGAAGCTGCCGACCCGGCCGACGAGCCAGCCCACACCCGCCGTTAGCACGGCGAATGACGCCACGCGCGCGGCTGCCGCGGACCACGCGAACCGCGCCGCGAACGCCAGCAAAGGTACGAGCGCGCAGACGAGCAGCACCTGGAACACCTCGATGCCGAGGTTGAAGCTCGCGAGGCTGAGCAACCAGCCGGCTCCCGACGCCGGCGGCGTGCCGAGCGATTCCGCCAGGGCCCCGGCGAACCCGAAACCGTGCACGAGCCCGAAGCCGAAGGCGAGCCATGCCGAATGCCGGCACTCGCGCCCGACGAGGCTCACCGCCCCGACATAGGCGATGGTCAGCGCGATCGCCGGCTCGACGAGCGATCCGGGCGGCGTCACCCAGCCGCTCGCCGCCAGCGCCAGCGTCAGGCTGTGCGCGAGCGTGAACGCAGTGATCACCTTGACGAGCTGCGACAGCGACTGGCGCAGCAGGAGCAGACCGACGAGAAAGACGAGGTGGTCCCAGCCGGTGGCGATGTGATGCACACCGAGCTTGAAGAACGCCCAGGCGTTGGCCCAGGTGGAGCCTGCTGGCACGACGGGCGCGGGACGCTGCTCGAGCGCCGTCCGCGGCGCGACGGGCTCCCCATGAACAGAAGACACCTCCGCGCCTGCACCGGGGGCGAACGCCAGCTCGGCGGTCGCGCTGAGCTCATTCGGGAAGTCCGCTGTCGGCGATTGCGGGAATTCGGTCAGCGCCCGGCTACGGTCGGCCTTCGGCACGTTGGCGCGCTCGATCCGCATTCCGCCCGACGTCGCGATGTAGATCTCCTTCCAGCCGATCTGTGCCGGGCGGTGTTGATCGCGGTAGCGCAAGGTCCCGATTGGCCGCTCGAGCTGCGCAGTGAAGTGCGCCTCCAGCCGCAGCGTGGAAAGGCCTGCGGCACCGGGCACCAGCGTCCAGCGCGGATCGCGGAACGTAACCCGGCGCTGCGCGCCGTCGAGCTCCAGCACGAGGTGGCGCTCAACCTCCGTGGCCCAGCGCGCGGCATGCGCCGCCCGCTCGGTCTCGGAGAGTCGGCCATCCCGATCCGAATCGGCTTCTTGCTCCGCCATCAGCGTCGGGATTTCCGCCAGGTCGACGAGATAACGCAGGTCCACCCGCTGGGGCGTCACGTGCAGCGCTGCCTGCCGGTTGACCGTCGTGTTGCCGAGGGGATGCGCCGCGGCCATCCCGGCCGAGACGAGCATCACGGCGCAGCCGAGGAACGCGTTCTTCATCGCGCGGCCGCGGCGCGGAGGATCGTCTCCGCGCGGTCACGGAGCTCGCGATCGGGAGTGTTCAGCCGGATCGACTGCTTCGCATGCGCCGCGGCCTCGGCGAGACGGCCCGCGCGGAACAGGACCCACGCCAGCGCAGCGTGGCTGTAGAGATCGGGGCGCGCCGCGAGCTCGGCGCGGGCGAGGCGTTCCGCCAGCTTGCGCGTGTCGGAAGACTCGCAATGGAACTCCGCGAACAGGCGCCGATAGAGGCCGGACTCGTCGAGCCGGCTCATCCCCTGCAACACCGCGGCCTGTCGCTTCGCCTCGGCCAGGTCGCGCGCGCGCCGCGCCGCCTGCCACGCGGCAAACGCGTATTCGGGTGTCGGTTGCTCGCGCATCGCCTCACGCAGGCGCTCGAGGGCCTCGCGATGCCTGCCCTGCACCGCGTAGACGCGTGCCGCCTGCGCGAGCCCCTGCGGCGACGTCGGATACCAGGCGAGCACTTGCCGCACGACTGCGCCAGCCGGCGCCGTTTCGCCGCGGTTCAGATGCAGCTCGGCAAGCTGCAGCAGCACCCACGCGACCGGCTCGGACGGCTGTGCGCCGGCGGCGGCCGCCTGCTGCATCAGATCGATCGCGCCATCCAGGTCGCCGTGCAGGTACCGCAGATGCGCCGCACGTGACCACGCCGCGAGCCCGGGAAAGCGATCGAGCATCTGCTGGGTCACGTGGACTGCCTCGGCATATCGGCCGAGCTCCACCAGAGCGTCGGCGATGAGCCCGAGCGTCACCGCATCGCGCGCGCCCAGCCGCTCGGCCTCGCGCGCGGAGGCGAGCGCGTCCGCGAAGCGATGGCCGGCGAGCTCGCTCCAGGATTTCAGGGTCCAGCTTCGCGGCGCCTGCGGCGCGAGCTGCAGCGCCTGCTTGATCCGCGCCTCGGCCTGCATGACGAGACGCGGATCGAGATCGATTCTCGTCCGCAGGAGGAGTTTTTCCGCGGCCGCGTGAACGACGGCCGGATCGTCGGGGCGCGCCAAGGCGGGCGCGGCGTGCATTGCGACGAGGACTGCGACCAGGGCGGCCGACCGGCCTCGCCTCGAGATGGACCTTGCCATCTGACGAACTCGTGGGCCCCGGCGCCCCTGCTCCGGTTGCGAGCAGGGGCGCACGTTGCGGCTGTCGTCCTAGCGCCCCGGGTACGGGGTGGGAAGGAACGGGAACTTCCGGGCGATGCCGTTCTTGGTCACGTTGGGCCCGCCCGCGCCGGGAGCGCCGTCGAGGAAGTTCACGCCGTCCCCGGCTTTTAGCGTGATGAAGTCCGTCCCGCCCACCACGCGGATGGCGATGTCGGTGACGTCGTCATTCGGGCGTCGGCCGTTGGGCCACCCGGCGGGGTCGCCGCCGAGAGCCGCGCCGAGCCTGCTCCACTTCGGGCTGTCGGGCGAGGTCGGGTCCACCTTCAGATTCAGCCGCAGCAGCTCCGCGCACGGCTGGCCGCAGCGATCGCCGTTCAGCGCCTGTCCCGGATACTTGAGCAGGATCGACATGAGATCGGTGCGCGGCGTCGGTGGCACCTTCACGCCGAACCCGCCGAACACGAGCTGAAACGCCGTGGCGATCACGGGCGCGCGGTAGAAGTCCTGGAACCCGGCTTCGTCCTCGGGCTCCGTGGCGTTCCACTTGTCCTTCTGCGGCGTGTTGATGATCAGCTCGTTCACCAGCGGATTCCCCATCCGCGCGACCTGCACGCGCGGCCCCGAGTCCTGCGGCGAGCCGTCGTCGTCCAGCACCCGCACCTTCCGCCGGCTCGTGCTGGCGTAGACCCCGATGATCGGGTTCTCGGTCGCAGTCAGGGACTTGCGGTCGCTCGTCAGGCAGCTGATCGGCACCTCGATCGCGATCGTGTTGACGTTGGTGCGCGCGAAGCGGTTGATCCCGAACGGGTTGACGTTGTCGCCATCCTCGCCGGGACCGGTGAGGATCGGCGGCGAGCGCCGCAGGTTCAGCGTGTCGAACACCGCGCCGAGGTCGATGTAGAAGGTCTCGGCGCGCTGTCCGGCGAACACGCGGACGCCGGCGGTTCCGTCGCCGCAGCTGCCCGTGTAGATCCCTTGCGCGGCCAGTGCCTCGTAGTTGGGCATCGTCGCCGGACCGACGTTGGACGGGACCGCGACCAGCTTGTCGAAGAGCCTGGTGCGATGCCCGTTGCGGATCTCGGTGACGCTGTAGGTCTGGCGGCGGGTCAGTCCCTCGGAGCCCGGGCCGTCCAGGTTGGTGATGCCCTGCAGCGGCACTGCGTCCGGAATCGCCGGGTTGCCGAGGTAGGGCACCGGCGAAGTCAGGCCGCCCGGGCCGCCGACCGGGCGATTCTCGGTCCGGAAGCGGAACTCGTAGACGACGTCGTTCGCCTTGCCGTCGCGGTCGTTGTCGACGTTGATGCGATAGGTGACGTCGTCGCCGAAGTTGAAGTAGTTGGGCCCGTCGGCGGGGTTCTGGCCGGGAATGACGTTCATGATGAACGTGACCCGGCGCTGCGCTGCCGGCCGCGCCTGATTCTCCCGGTCGTAGCTCACGAACGCGTAGACGTCGGTGATGTCGGCGTTCGGGTCGCCGGCGATGAGCGGCGCTTCGCGATGGCTGGCGGCGAGGATCGCGCCGGTTGCGGTCAGCCCAGCGGCAGCCAGAGCCGCCGCGATCAATCGTTGCTTGTGACGCATGATGGCCTCCTGTGCAGGTAACTGCCGTTGACGAGCGGAGGCAGCAGACAGCGCCGACAGCAGCCACGACGCGTACCTGGGCACCGAGCACCCAATCGGCAAGCGAAAACGGGAAGCCGTGTTCGCTTTCCTCCTCCGGCTCTTACGCGACTGACTACGCGCGTGAGCGGACTCTGGATGCGAACATGACGATGACATCGCGCGCGCGGCAGCGGCGCGGCGCTCATCGAAACGGAAACGTGGATTCCTACCGGGTGACGCGACGGCCGCGACATCCAAACTCGCGGACGGCACGTATCAGCACGTTTTGTCCGCGCCGCGCGCGCAGGAAGGGTCGCTGGGCTACCGCGCGCTGAACGCGATCACGCCCCGTGCCGCATCCGTACGGCGACGATCTGACCCGTCATGAAGGCGCCGGCGGTACCGGCGAGGAACAGGATCGTCTCGGCGATCTCCTCCGGTCGGCTGTACGTGCCGAGAACGTCGAGCGCCAGCTTCTCCTCCCACTGCGGGTTCGCGGCGCGCGCGAGCGGCGTGTCCGTCAGTCCGGGATTGATGCCGTTGACCGTGACCCCGTACTTCCCCATGGTCAGCGCCAGGCTCTTGGTCAGCGCGATCATGCCGCCCTTGGACGCCGCGTAGTGCGCGTAGTCGACGCTCCCGTGAACACCGCGGTCGGACGTCACCAAGATCATCGTGCCCGAGCGCTGCGTGGCCATCGCGCGGCCGACCTCGCGGGTCACGTAGAACGTGCCGTCGAGGTTCACGCTGAGCACACTGCGCCAGTCCTGATCGCTCATCTCGAGGAACGGCTTGCGCGGACAGATGCCGGCGCCGTGAACGAGGATGTCCACGCGCCCGTAGGTCCGCCTTGTGTGCTCGACCAGCGCAGCCGCCCGGCTCGAATCGCTGACGTCGATCGCAAAGTCGCTGGCGACGCCGCCTCCCGCCACGATCTCGTCGCGGACCTGGCGCGCGTCACCCGCCAAGCGGTCAGCCACGACGACCCGCGCGCCGTTGGCCGCGAGCAGCTTCGCCGCGGCGCGGCCGATACCGGAGGCCCCGCCGGTGACGATGGCCACCTTGTCCTTGGCCGACATCGATGGCCCCGCTACTGCCGCTCGATACCCGCCTTCTGCAGGACGTCCGCCCATTTCGCGATCTGCTCCTGCACGAAGCCGCCGAGCGCCGCGGGCGTCGTCGGAAAGATCTGCATGCCCTGGCGCTCGAAGTGCTCCTCGGCCTCCGGCGTGGTGATCACGTCAGTGAACATCTTGTTGAGCCTCGCGACCGTCTCGGGCGGGGTGCCCGCCGGCGCGAACAGCGCGAGCCACCCCAGCAGCTCGTAGCCCGGGTAGGTATCGGAGATCGGGGCGACGTTCGGCAGCGCCTTCAGGCGGGTCGTCGAGGTGACGCCCAGCGGCCGCAGCGAGCCGGCGCGGATGAATTCGGCAACGACGAAATAGTCGATCGAGGTGAAATCGATCCGTCCCGCGGCCAGATCGAGCACCGCGTTCGGCGGCGACTTGTAGGACACCGACACGGCGGTGAAGCCCGTCGTGCTCATGAGGAGCGCGGCGTTGCCGATCGCCCCGGTGTTGCCGGCGCCGAAGTTCAGCTTCCCGGGGTTGGCCTTGGCGTACTCGACGAACTCCTTCAGGTTCTGCGCCGGCAGGCTCGACCGGATCACCAGCACGTGCGGGTTCTTCGTGAGGCCGGAGATCGGCGTGAAGTCCCTGACCGGGTGGTAGCCAGGGTCCTTGTACAGATACAGGTTGGCGGCGTGCGCCGAGTTCGACGAGATCATGATCGTGTAGCCGTCCGGCGCCGACTTCGCCGCCTCGCGCGCCGCGAGCATGCCGTTGGCGCCGACCCGGTTGTCGATGACGAAGATCGCGCCCGTCGTCTTCGTCGCGCGGTCCGCGACGTAGCGGATGACGGCGTCGGACGGGGCGCCGGGGCCGAACGGCACCAGCACCCGGATCGGCTTGGACGGAAAGCCCTGCCCCAGCGCAGCAGTGGAGAGCGCAGCCAGTGACCCTGCGAGCAGGGCAAGCCTTATCGCGCGTGCGTGCATGTTTCCTCCGGGTGGAATGCGCCGATCTCTACTTGCTTGCAAACGTCGCTTCGGCCGAACCGAAGCCTACGAACTCGGCGGTGACCGGCTCGTCCGGCTGCGCCGGAAAGAAGCCGCAGAACGACCCGGTCACCAGCACCTGTCCGGCGCGCATGCCCCCGCGGTGCCGCATCTCGTTGGCGAGCACCACGCACGGCAGGAACGGATCGGTGAAGGCGTGGCCGCCGACGGTCTCCACCATGACGCGATCCTTCGTCCGCATCACCATGCGCATCGCCGCGAAATCGAACTCCTGCCAGTCGCTCCGGCCCTCGCCCACGATGTACGCCCCGCAGGTGTTGTGATCGGCGAGCGCCTCGAACCGGCTCTTGCGGTCGTCGAGCATCTGCCGGATGGTCCGCTGGCTGGTGTCGAAGCGGGTGTCGACGATCTCGAGCGACGGACACGCGACCACGGCCTCGGCGACCTCGGCGGGCCGGTACGGCTTCGCGCGCGGCGGAAGGTCCTGCCTCAGGCGGAACGAGATCTCGGGCTCGATGTTGAGCCCGGGCGTGAGCGCGAGGGGCACGCGGGCGGGGCTCCGGAACAGCCGCGAGTCGAACACCGGGCAGATGACCGGCTTCTGCCGCGGGCTGTAGACGAACCCGATCTTCCAGCCGCCAACCGTCTCGTCGAGCTGGGCGGTGACCGCATCGATGATCGCGTTGACGTCGGCGGTGTTCGCCGGCCGGCACGACTCCGGCAGCTCCCGGATCAGCTGACCGGTCCGCCGTGCCTCGACGAACAGCTTCGCGGCTTGCTGGATTCCCGCTTGTTCCAAGTGCGTCTCCCTAAGAGCTCCGACCGGCACGCATCTCTACCACCGGCGCTAGGAGTTGGCCAGCCACCCGCCGTCGATCGCGATCGGCGTGCCGGTGATCTCGCTGGCGTCGTCGGTGCACAGAAACGCCGCGAGGGCGGCGACCTTGTGGGGCGGGACGAACCGGTGCGAGGGCTGGCGGCCGGCAAGATAGTCGGCGACGGCGTCCGGCTCGGACAAGCCCTTCGCCGCCATCCGCTCGGCGACGAGCTTGCGCGCGTGCGGCGTGTCCGTCGCCCCGGGACAGATCGCGTTGCACGTGATGTTGAACGGCAGGCCCTCGAGCGCGACGACCTTGGTCATTCCGACCAGCCCGTGCTTGGTGCTGACGTAGTCGGTGCGGCGGGTGGTCCCCGCCACGCCGTAGTTCGAGGCCAGATTCACGATGCGACCCCAGCGGCGCTGCTTCATGCCGGGGATCGTTCGCCGGATGATGTGGAACGGCGCGGAGAGGTTGACGGCGAGCGCGTAGTACCACTTCTCGACCGGCAGATCCTCGATGTTCGCGTAGTGGCGCGCCACCGCGTTGTTGACCACGATGTCGATGGCGCCGAACCGGCGTTCGGTCGCGGTGAGGAGATCCTCGATCTGCGCCGGGACCGAGAGATCGGCGCCGTGGTAGTCCGCTTCCGTCCCCAGGTCGGAAAGGCTCTTCACGCGCCCCGGCGCGAGCCCGGCGTCGTCCAGGCCGGTGAGCATGACCGCGGCGCCGTGCTGCGCGAGGGCCTGGGCGATGGCCAGACCGATGCCGTCCAGCGACCCCGTAATCAGCGCTGCTCTGCCTCTGAGCAGGCTCGTTCTTCCTGCGGTCGTCACGGTCAACCTTCGACCGGGCCGGCGAAGCGGTCGATTCGCAGTTGCTTCTCGAAGGGCGCGCGTTCCCGCGCGAATTTCTCGTGCAGAAGTCTGTTGGCGGAGTAGCTCTCGAAATCCTCTTTGGACGCGATGCCGTAGATCATCGAGTAGCCGCTCCAGCCGTTCGCGTCCTTGTCCGCGAGCCTGATCCGGCGGCACCAGAGGAAGCCGGGCTGACGCACCACCTCGGCGACGTGGCCGTCGTCCAGCCAGTCGATGACTTGTGCCTCGGCCTGCGGCGCGACCCAGAAGCGCACGATGAGAAAAAATCCGGGTTCCTTCATCGTGCGCGAGCGCCCTATTCCGCCGCCCCCTTCGCTTTCAGGAGCTGCCACACCTTGTCGGGCGTGATCGGGATGTCGATGTGCGTCACGCCGAGGTGCCGCAGCGCGTCGACCACCGCGTTGGCGATCGCCGGCGGCGCGCCGACCGTCGCCGACTCGCCCACGCCTTTCGCCCCGAGCGGATGGTGCGGCGACGGCGTGACGGTGCTGGCCGTCTCCCAGTGCGGGCACTCCATCGCGGTGGGCACGTAGTAGTCCATGAAGCTCCCGCCGGAGATGTTGCCGTCCTCGTCGTAGCTGATCTCCTCGAACAGCGCCGGCCCGATTCCCTGCGCGAGTCCGCCGTGGATCTGGCCCTCGACGATCATCGGGTTGATGATGTTCCCGCAGTCGTCGACCGCGACGAAGCGCCGCACCTTGACCTCACCGGTGCCGCGGTCGATGTCCACGACGCAGATGTAGCTGCCGAACGGGAAGGTCAGGTTGGGCGGGTCGTAGTAGTGGACCGCCTCCATCCCCGCCTCCATGCCCTGCGGGTGGTTGGTATACGCCGCGAACACGCATTCCTGGATGGTCTTCGCCTTCTGCGGCGCGCCCTTGACGAAGAACTTCCCCGGCTCCCACTCGAGATCGCTCGGGCTCACCTCGAGCAGGTGCGCGGCGATCTTGCGCGCCTTGTCGCGGATCTTGCGCGCCGCCAGCGCGCCGGCGGCGCCGGCGGTCGGCGTCGAACGGCTCGCGTAGGTGCCGAGCCCGTACGGCGCGGTGTCGGTGTCGCCCTCCTCCACCTGGATGTCGCTCGCCGGGATGCCGAGCTCCTCGGCGATGATCTGCGCGTAGGTCGTCTCGTGCCCCTGGCCCTGGCTCTTGGTGCCGAAGCGCGCGATCGCCTTGCCCGTGGGATGGACGCGGATCTCGGCCGAGTCGAACATCTTGAGGCCGAGGATGTCGAAGTCCTTCGACGGGCCGGCGCCGACGACCTCGGTGAAGCTGCAGATGCCGATGCCCATCAGCTCGCCGCGCTTGCGCTTCTCGGCCTGCTCCTTGCGCAGGCCCGCGTAGTCGATGATGTCCATCGCCTTCTTGAGCGCGGCGTGGTAGTTGCCGCTGTCGTACTCCCAGCCGAGCACCGACTTGTAGGGGAACTGCTCCGGCTTGATGAAGTTCTTCAGGCGCAGCTCGGCGGGATCCATCCCGAGCTTCTGCGCGAGCGCGTCGGCCGCGCGCTCGATCGCGTGCGCCGCCTCGGTGACCCGGAACGAGCAGCGATAGGCGACGCCGCCCGGCGGCTTGTTCGTGTAGGCCGCGTCGACCTCGCAGAACGCATGTTTGAGGTCGTACGATCCGGTGCAGATCGAGAACAGTCCCGCCGGGAACTTCGACGGGTTGGCCGACGCGTTCGCGTAGCCGTGATCAGCCACGGTCTTGATCCGCAGCGCCGTCATGGTCCCGTCCTTCTTCGCGCCCAGCTCCACCTTCATGTGGTAGTCGCGCGCGAACGAGTCGGCCTGCAGGTTCTCCATCCGGTCCTCGATCCACTTCACCGGCTTGCCGATGACCACCGACGCGGCCACCGCGATGACGTAGCCGGGGTAGACCGGCACCTTGCCGCCGAACCCGCCGCCGATGTCGGGCGAGATGATGCGGATCCGCTCCTCCGAGAGGCCGACGTGGCCGGCCACCAGCGCGAACACCGTCCGGATCGCGTGCGGGGCCTGCGTGGTCATGTACACGGTGAGCTTGCCCTGCGCGGCGTCGAAGTCGGCGATGCAGCCGCAGGTCTCCATCGACGCGACGTGGATGCGTGGGAGGTACACGTTCTCGCTCACCACCACTTCCGCGGCCGCGATCGCCTTGTCGGCGTCGGCGCGGTTCCCCGCCTCCCAGTGGAACGCGAGATTGTTCTTCTGGTCCTTCTTGTCGGTGCGCAGCACCGGCGCGCCGGGCGCGAGCGACTTGAACGGGTCGATGAGCGGCGGGAGCGCCTCGTACTCGACATCCACCGCGTCGGCGCCGTCGGCCGCGATGTACCGCTCGGTGGCGATCACCGCCGCCACCTCCTGCGCCTGGTACATCACCCGGTCGGTGGGCAGCACCATCTGGGTGTCGGACGAGATGGTAGGCATCCAGTGCAGGTTGTACTTGGCGAGCACCTCGCCGGTGATCACCGCCAGCACGCCCGGGATCTTCATGGCGCGGTCGGTGTTGATCGACTTGATCTTGGCGTGCGCGTGGGGGCTGCGGACGATGTCCATGTACAGCATCCCGGGGAGCTGGATGTCGTCGACGTAGCGGCCCTGGCCGCGGATGAAGCGCGGGTCCTCCTTGCGCTTCATGGAGTGACCCATGCCGCAGATCTTCGCGTCGGTCTTGGGGGTGGTCATGGCGGGCTCCTAGCGCAGCTTCTCGGCCGCGTACTGGACGGCCTTGACGATGTTCACGTAGCCGGTGCAGCGGCAGAGGTTGCCGGAGATCGCCTCGCGGATCTCCTGCTCGCTCGGGGACTTGTTCCGCTCGAGCAACGCGACGCTCGTCATCATCATCCCCGGCGTGCAGAAGCCGCACTGCAGGCCGTGCTTCTCGGTGAAGCCCTCCTGGACGGCGTGGAGCTTGCCGCCCTGCTCGAGGCCCTCGACCGTCCGGATCTTGCAGCCGTCGGCCTGCACCGCAAGCACGGTGCACGACTTCACCGGCTCGCCGTCGAGGTGCACCGTGCACGCGCCGCAGTGCGACGTATCACAGCCGATATGGGTGCCGGTCAGCCGCAGGTTCTCGCGGAGGAAGTGGACGAGCAGCAGGCGCGACTCGACCTCGGCCGCGTGGGCGGTGCCGTTCACGGTGACTTTGATCTGGTGCTTGGCCATGGGATCAGCGACCTCCGGCGCGCTCGACGGCTTTGCGAAGCGCGCGCCCCGTCAGCACGCGCGCCATCTCCTGCTTGTACTCGACCGACCCGCGCCGGTCGGCGCTCGGTGAGCTCTTCGCCGCGGCGAGCCGCGACGCCTCGGCGACGACCTTGTCGTCGAGCGCCTTGCCGGCGAGGTACTTCGCGGCGTCGGCGGCCTCGATCGGCGTCGCGCCGGCGTTGGTCAGCGCGATCGCGGCGCGCTCGATGCCGCCTTTCGCGTCGAGCGTGACCTGGACGGCGGCGGCCGCGGCGGCGAAGTCGCCGACCTTGCGCTTCAGCTTGAGGTACGCGCCGGCGCTACGCGGCGGGGGGATCGGGACCCGGACCTCGGTGAGGATCTCGTCCGGCGCGAGCGCGGTGCTGAAGATCCCCTTGTAGAACTGGTTCGCGGGAATGGTGCGCTCGCCCTTCGGCCCGCGCACGGCCATGGCGGCGCCAAGCGCGATCATGATCGCCGGCAGATCGTTCCCCGGGTCGCCGTTCGCGAGGTTTCCGCCCACCGTCGCCCGGTTCCGCACCAGCGGATCGGCGATCAGCACGACGGCGTCGCGGAGGATCGGGTACTTCGCCGAGATCAGCTCCGAGCGCTCCAGCGTCGCCTGGCGCGTGCCACCGCCGATCTTGAGCGTCCCGCCGTCTTCCTTGATGTACTCGAGCCCCGGGATGCGGCCAATGTCGACGAGGTGCGCGACGGCGCCGAGGCGGAGCTTGAGGACGGGCAGCAGGCTCATGCCGCCGGAGAGCACCTTGGCGGCATCGCCGTGGCGCGCGAGCAGTGCGAGCGCCTCGTCGAGCGTCCCCGGCCGGTGGTAGTCGAAGGGTGCGGGAATCATGGGTTCCTCCTCTCGCTCGGGGTGGAGAACCTTACTCTCAATCCACGCGGCGCAGCAACCGCTCCAGCGACTCGAGGTTGTGCGCTGCTTCGAAGTGATCGACGTACGGCAGCGCAGCACGCATGCCCGCCGCCGTCGGTGCGTAGCGCGCGTCGCCCATGAGCGGATTCAGCCAGACGATCCTCCGCGCGCGGTCGTGCAGCGCCCGCATCGCGGCGACGAGCAGGTCCGTGTCGCCGAGGTCCAGGCCGTCGCTGACGATCACCACCGTCGTGTCGCGGCCGACCAGACCGGCGTGCAGCGCGACGAACTCCGTCAGACAGGCGCCGATCCGCGTCCCGCCCGACCAGTCGGGCACGTCGGCCGCCAGCCGCTCGAGCGACCGGAGCAGGTTCGCCGGCGCGATGTCGCGGGTGACGCGCGTGAGCAACGTATTGAAAGCGAAGATTTCCACCCGCCGGATGACGCGCCGCAGCGCGAACGCGAAGGCGAGGTGGAACCGGGTGTAGGGGTCCATGGAGCCGCTCGTGTCGTAGAGCAGCACGACGCGGGGTACCTCGATCGCGCGGGTCCGGTGCGCGAGGCGGGCGAGATCGCCTCCCGTCCCGAGCGCGTGTCGGAAGCTGCGGCGCAGGTCCGCGAGCCCCCGCCCCCGCGTCGGGACCAGGCGCCGGCTCCGCCGGGTAGCGAGCCTCCCGGCGAGGCGCTCGAGCTGCCGTTCCACGTCGACGAGCTCGCGCTCCGAGATCTGGTCAAACGGCTTGCGGCGCAGGAGTTGCGCCGCGCTGTAGCCCGGCTCGTCGCCGATGGGCTGTTCCGGCTGCGGCGCGTCGAGGCGCACCCGCTCGCCGTCCCACCGCCACGGCAGCGGGCCGCGACGCTCGCGCGGGTAGGTCGGCGGCGGCGTAGGCACGTCGAGCGCCGCGCGGCCGCCCCAGTGTTCGTCGAACAGGCGATCGAACGCCGCCCAGGCCGGGCGCGGGACCTTGAACGCGATGCGCAGCCCGCGCTGGACCTCCGCGCGGTCCAGCAGGTCGACCAGCGTCAGGGCGGTGGCGGCGTCGATCTCGTCGCTCAGGCCCACGCCGATGCCGTGCTCGCGCATCGCGCCGGCGAACCTCGCGAGCTGCTCCGCGATGCCGTGCGCGGCGCGCCCGCGCGCGTCACCCCCGCTCGGACGCATGGGCCACGAGCTCCGCGACCGCTTCCTCGCCCGTCATCCTGACGTCGTGCTCGTCCTTCAGCAGGCAGCCCAGCGTGACTCGCACGACTTCCTCGTCGAGCCGGTCCTGGCGCAGACGCATCAGCGCCTGCGCCCAGTCGATCGACTCGGCGACGCCCGGGAGCTTGCGCAGGTCGCGCTCGCGCAGCGCCTGCACGAAGCGCGCGATCGCGCGCGCGAGATGCTCGCTCAGCCCGGGCACCTTCGTTTGCAGGATGCGCAGCTCCTTGTCCAGGCTCGGGTGCTCGATGTAGAGATACAGGCAGCGCCGCCGCAGCGCGTCGCCGATCTCCCGGGTCCGGTTCGAGGTGAGCACGACGTACGGGACGTGCTCGGCCTTGATCGTCCCGAGCTCGGGTACCGTCACCTGGAAGTCGGAGAGCACCTCCAGCAAAAACGCCTCGAACCCGTCGTCCGCCCGATCGACCTCGTCGATGAGGAGCACCGGCGGCCCGGCGCGGCGCGTGATCGCCTGCAGGAGCGGGCGCTCGAGCAGGTACTCGCGGCCGAAGATCAGCTCCTCGAGCGCCTTCGGATCGTGCGTCTCCCGCTCCGCGATCCGCAGCCGCAGGAGCTGCCGCTGGTAGTTCCACTCGTAGAGGGCGGTATTGGCGTCGAGTCCCTCGTAACACTGCAGCCGGATCAGCTCCGTCTCCAGCACCCGCGCGACCATCTTCGCCAGCTCGGTCTTGCCCACGCCGGCCTCGCCCTCGACGAGCAGGGGCTTGCGCATCTCCTTCGCGAGGTACACGGCAGTGGCGATCGCCGGCTCGGCGACGTAGCCGTCGCGCTCCATCGCCGCCTGCAGCGCGCGGATCTCGTCGTTCATGCGCTGTGGGCCGGCACCGGATAGCGTGCGGGATCGGCGAGAAACTTCGTGCGGCAGCCGGCGCAGCAGAAGTAGTACGTTCGGCCCCTGACCTCCGCGGAGTGACGCGCGCCGGCGACCGTGACGGTCATCCCGCAGACGGGGTCGATCGCCTCGCGCGACGACGTTTCCGCCGGCGGATTCGGCGCGGCGCGAGCCGCGCGCCGCCGACGCTCCACGATCTGCGCCATGACGCTCAGCGCGATCTCCTCGGGCGTCCGCGCGCCGATATCGAGCCCCGCCGGCGCCACGATCCCGTCGAGCACGCGGCGCGGGATGCCGCGCGCGGCGAGCGCGTCGTGCAGCTCCCCGAACCGCTTGCGGCTGGCGATCACGCCGAGGTAGGCAGGCTCGAACGGCGCCACCGCTTCGATCGCTTCGAGATCCCGCTCGTCCATCGTCGCGACCAGCACCCAGGCGCCGCGCGGGATGGCATCCGGCGCGAGCTCCGGGATCACGCGCGTCGCCCCGGGGAAGTCCGCGGCGTCGGCGTCGGGATCGACGACATCGACGCGGTAGCCGATGGCGTGGGCGATGCGCACCAGGGTGCGCGCGGCGGGCGTGGTGCCGAAGACCACCACGCGCGGAACCGGCAGTACGGGCTCGACGTACAGATCCACGGTACCTCCACTTTTGCAGGTCATCGGCAGCGCGACGAGGCCGGGGCGCTCCTCGGCCGCCGGATCGGGGGACAGGCTGAGCAACCGGGGCTCGCCGTCGGCGATGGCGCGCAGCGACTCGCGCAGCAGCGTCGAGCGCGTGCAGCCGCCGCCCACCCAGCCGTGCACATCGCCGCTCCGGGTCACCAGCGCGGTGTCGCCGACGCGCGCCGAGCTCGGCGGCTCGCGGCGCACGACCGTGACCAGCGCGAATCCCTCGCCGCGGGCGGCGAGGCGGGAAGCGAGCTCGAGCAGCTCCGGTCGCATGGGTCAGCCGCCGGCGAGCCGCGCCTTGACCCGCTCGTAGTCGTCGGGCACGTCGAGGTCGGCGAGGGCCTCGGCAGGCCACGCGACGATCGACGTCCGGTCGGGGTGCCGCCGCCGCATGCGCTTGCCGCAGCCCTTGCCCTCGGGGCCGGCGAGCTCGTCAAAGAGCGACCGGTCGAAGAGCGTCGGCGGCGCCTGGGTGCCGGCGTACTCCGACAGGACCAGCAGCGCATCGCCCGTTCGATACCGCTCGACGAGCGCCGCGATCATCTCCGCGCTGACGAACGGCATGTCGGACAGGAGCACGACGCCGGCGGCGACGGCGGGCGGCAACGCCTCGATGCCGGCACAGATCGAGCTGTTCATCCCGTCGGCGTGCCGGGGATTCACGACGAACCGGCAGGGCAGCGCGGCGAGCGCGGCGCGGACCGCGTCGGCCTCGTGGCCGAGGACGACCACGATCGGATCGAGGCCGGCCCGCAGCGCGGTCCGGACGGTACGCCGCACGACCGCCTCTCCGCCCAGGTCGAACAGCAGCTTGTTGCGGCCCATGCGGGTCGACGAGCCCGCGGCGAGCACCACTCCCGCGACCGGCCCGGATCGATCAGGCCGCACCGAACCCCCTACGACCGCCTTCCAACACCCCTCCTCCTCGCGACGCCCCGGTCGGGGACCGAAGCTAAGCACATTTTGGAGGAGTTCGGGACCTCAGCCCTGGAATCCGGCCGCCTTGTGGCTGCCGTCGCAGAACGGCTTGTTCTTCGACTGACCGCAGCGGCAGAGCCACGTTTGCGCGCCGCGCCACGCCTCGCGCCCGCTGCCGGCGATGATCGTCAGGTTGCCCGTGACGTGGAGGGGCCCGTTCCTCCCGGGCCTGATCGCGAGCTTCCCGCCTTCGCCCTGCAACCCGTCTCCCCGCTCCCCGACGGCGCCGGAGTCCTTGAACCCCGCGGCTTCGTGGCTGTTGTCGCAGAACGGCTTGTTCTTCGACTGACCGCAGCGGCAGAGCGCGGCGCGGAAACGCACGCCCAGCAGGTCCGCGGGGGCCCCTTCGATCGCGAGCTCGCCGCGCACGAACAACGGCCCGTTGGGAGTGACGCTGATCGTGTTCTGCGCCGCCGGCCGCTCGACCGTGCGCCCGTCCTTCACGTCATAGACGAGCGCGCCGCTCGGACATCGCTCGCAGATTTCGGCGACCTCGGCGACCGTCGTCAGATCCGGTTGGCACCACGGCTGGCGCTTGGCCACGAACAGGTCGCCCTTGGCCCGCGTGCACTCGCCGATGTGGATGCAGAGCCGCTCGTCCCACGTGACGTCGACGTCCTTGCCGGGATAGCGCTGGATGGGGGTCTTGCTCATGGCGGGTCTCCAGGTGCGCGAAGCTCACCCTAGTGTAGACCCGCCGGGCGATCGCGGAATCGCGTCGCCGAAACCGAAAACACCCCGCGAGGGGCGCTTTCATTCGAAGCTTGCCGTGGCCTCGTCGGCCGCGCGCGTCGGTGGTTCCTCGGTCAGGGTTAGCGTTGCGTCACCGCGTAGTTCCCCGGCGCGAGGGCGCCGGCGCGGCACAGGCGGTTCAGCAGCTGGTAGACAGGCACGAACATCGGCGAGCCGTCCAGCCAGGCGTCGAAGTGGCGGTCGAGGAACGGATCCGGCCCGCCGTGGACGAAGCTCGTGAGCGGCGCCCGGCGCGTCTGCGGACCGAGCTCGGCGTCGGCGCAGAAGCGGTCCTTCCCCGGGAAGGTCTTCCGCACCAGGCGCTCCAGCTCGCCAACCCCGATCACCTTCATTTCGTCTCTCCCGTTTGCGTGCAAGCCATGGGAGCAGAGTAGCGGTACGCGGTCGACGGCGGGCGTGAATCCTTCCCGGGGCGTCGTGACGCAGTTACCGGGTATCACCGGCGAATCAAGCGGCTGCAGAGCGTGGTGTCGGAGGCTGGCGGGTCGATCCGCGCCGGTCGGCTGAGGAGTCGCGTCGTCTAGCCTTGGCGAACGTGCGGGAAAAAGGTGTGATACACGACCAGCACCGCGCTCGCGCCGACGAGGGTCACGATGAGGCCGAAGACGTCGAGCCCGGTCGCTTCCGGCGACGTCAGCACACGGAAGAGCCAGCCGGCGAGGACTGCGCCGGCGATGCCGAGACCGAGATCCCTGAGCAGACCCTCGCCCGACCTGATGATGACCTTGCTGGTGAGGAAACCCGCAACCAGCCCGACGATGATCCACGTTTCGATTGACATCACGCTCTCCCGGTTCAAAAGCCGTTGGCGCCGAAGCGCGTTCCGGCGCTCAGTCGATCACGCATACTGAACGACGCAGCCCAGCACGTACGCGGACAAGTCCTCCGCCGAGATCTCCGCGCTCTGATCGATCCCGCTTCTCCCGCCACCGAACCGTACAGGCGCGCCGCGGCGAGGAATGCGGGCCGATGCGGCACTCACCCGCCGGAACCCGCCGGTGTGCACCCTCGCCGGTGACAACGACCATCGCTCCCGACGTGTACGCGAGCCGGAAACCCATTTCCCACGTTCCCGATTCACCCGGCCTCACTGGGTGGCCACCAGGCTCAGGACCGGTCGCCACACGAAGCTCGTCACGACCGCCCCCAACTGCTCTCTCGCCTCGACGCAAAGACGCGTCCTCGCCTCCGGGGCCGTGGCGCCGGTGGCCTCGAGATCGGGTCCGGTCGCCTGGGCTTTGGCGACGGATCGAAGTGCGCGAGCGGGTGGGCCGACCGTCAGCGGGTACGTCTTGGCGCAGGCGACGTAGCGGCCAAGTTCGTCGCAGGAGACCGTGCCGGCGAGCGCGTAGCGTCCGGCGGTGCCGGTGATTCTTTCGACCACGCGCATGGCGAACCCCAGGGATCGGACGTTGGCCCGGGGTCGCTAGTCGGGGGCGGGAGAGGAGAGAATTGCAGCGCCTCTATGAGCTGGCCACTATACGCGATCGGCAACGGGCGGCGGGCTTCTTTCCCCCCACGCCGCCCAGAATTCCTCGCCGCGCTGGATCACGCGAAAGCGCAGAACAGTGGTCGGGTCCGCTCCCCGCACTGTGGAGGCTTTGTCCTCCGGTAACCTGCCCTGGAGACGTTCGCCATAGACGAGCAAACCCTCCGCTGTGCCCTGCGCCAAAGCGAGGCGGCAATGCTCGAGCCGCTCCTTGCCGCCCGGTTTGTCCGACCAAGGGCGCGAGCCATTCACATTCGGGGCCCAAAGAAGATAGCTGCAAGTGCCGTCGGAGGTCTGGACGTCATCGGCCCACATCGTCACGATCACCGCGCCATCGGAACGTCGAACGCCGCCCCAGCTCCAGCTCGGGTTGCGAAGGATCACCCCGTGGGTCTCGAGCGCCTTGCGTCGCGAAACCAAGTGCGTATCGTCGGCTGACCGCGTGCGCGCGACGCGACGCCCGACAGCCCGCTTCGGCCGCCGCGACAGCACTTCATCGCACAACGCGAGGACGGCTACCCCGCCAAGCGTTTCAGCGTTGGTGCGCAGCTGTCTGACGTCCGCAGTGGTCAGCCGGTCGATCCTGTCTCTAGTCCAATCCATTGGCTCTTGGCACCGAGGTGAGTTGACGCCGCGCGAGGAGGGCCGGCGTCGGCGCCTCCCTGATCGTTTGCGCTCAGGCACGGATCGTCGACTCGTCCCGTGCTGCGAGTCTAGTTCCAAAGCCGACGGCGCTCGGTGCGCTGGCGCACATAGCGCGAGGGGAATAGACCTATACTGGTGGGAGATTGGCTCATCCGCCTCTGGCCGTCGAGCCCTTAGCCATGCCCAGCGTCCATAACCCCGCAGAAAACCGCCTTCTTGCCGTCTTGCCGGAGATCGAGCGCGAACGCGTGTACCCCCAGTTGGAACTCACCCAGATGCCTCTCGGCGACGTCCTCTACGAGTCGGGCAGCCAGCTGGATCACGTCTACTTCCCCGCGACCTCGATCGTGTCCCTGCTCTACGTCATGGCGGATGGCGCGTCAGCCGAGATCGCCGTGGTGGGCAATGAGGGAATGGTCGGCGTCGCCCTCTTCATGGGCGGCGAGACCACGCCCAGCCGGGCTGTCGTGCAGAGCGCCGGCTTCGCCTATCGGCTTTCGGGGCTGCTCCTGAAAGAGGAATTCCGTCGCGCCGGGGCGATGCAGTACCTGTTGCTGCGCTATACCCAGGCGCTGCTGACACAGATGGCGCAGACGGCGGTCTGCAACCGGCATCACTCGCTGGATCAACAGCTCTGTCGCTGGCTGTTGCTGAGCCTCGATCGCCTGCCCTCGAACGAGCTCACGATGACGCAGGAGTTGATCGCCAACATGCTGGGAGTGCGCCGCGAAGGCGTCACCGAGGCGGCGGGCAAGCTGCAAGCCACGGGCGTGATTCGCTACAGCCGCGGCCGCATCACTGTGCTCGATCGGCCGGCGCTGGAGGCCCACGTTTGCGAGTGCTACCAGGTCGTCAAGAGAGAATTCGACCGGCTGCTCCCCGACGTGGCCGCAGCGTGATTGTCCCGGCGGGACTCGAGGCTTACGCGGCAACGGTCTCTGCCGCTTGCCAAGCGGGCTTTCGCCCCCATATAGGGTCATCGAATTCGCTTCGGGCCTGTCCGCAGTATCCCCTTCGGGCGCCACTTCGGGTCTTCTCCCAGCGGCAATTTGATGCCCCGCACACTCCCGCGCGAGGCAACGCCAGATCCGGAGGACTCATGTCTACTGGCACCGTCAAGTTCTTCAACGCAACCAAAGGCTTCGGCTTCATTCGCCCCGACGACGGCTCGAAGGATGTGTTCGTCCACATCTCGGCCGTGGAACGTGCCGGGCTCGGCAGCATCAGCGAGAGCCAGAAACTTTCGTATGACGTCGAGAAGGGAAACGACGGCAAGTCGTCCGCCGTGAACCTCAAGGCGGCCTGAGAAAGCTCTGATCGACTTCCCCGTTCATGTCGCTCGCCGCGGCATGAACGGGTGAATGACCGCTGCAATGAGCTCCGCCCGAGGTTCTCAGGGGGAGTAGGTTTCCTTCGCGCCCCGGTAGCACCCGCAAGACGCTGCTCCCAAGCCGGCGTGGTCGTGATGTCGCCGCGCTTGTCGCAGCGACGTATGTACGCTGGCGTACAGATCGTCGTGATGGGGCGCGGATAATGAATTGGGAGGAGACCCATTTGAGACTCACCTCCCTCAAGCTTCCGGCGCGCGGTTTCCTGTCGTTCCTCGTCGCCGCTTGCGCGCTGCAGCCGCTTCCTTCACGAGCGGAGCGCCCGACTACGGCGGCGCCGTCGGCCCCGGTCGTCGAGCACGGCGTCTACCTGGTGCCGGTCGATGCTGGAGCCGCCCCCGCTCAGTGGAAGGTCCTGCCCCAGGACGATAGCGGCGCGGGCCTGGGCAACGATGCTGCCCACCGATCCGATTTCGGTGTTCGCGCCCTGCAGCGAGCGAGGCACAGCTACGCCGCGGGGGATGTCATCGCCGCCCGCCGAAGCCTGATCGAGGCGACCGCCGCCCTGGCGAACACGGCAGTGGGCATGGAAGCCCCGGGCCGCGGGGAGACGTGGGTGCTGGTGAATGATCTGCGTCGGCTTCGGCTCGTCGAGGGCGGCATGAGCACGGTCACCCTCCATGGCCTGGATGACGCCGAAGCCCGCGCGAGTGCGTTGGCGGTGCGGTATACGGACGGCCGCGGCGCGCCCCCGGCGCCGCGGGAGTGAGTCGAACTCGAGATCTACTGGCCGCCGATCGACACGGTGAAGTTGGCCGTCTCTTCCTTGTACGACGAGGGGAGGTACACGAGCTCGAGGCGGATTTCCTTCAGCTTCTTCGCCTTCAGGGCCTCGGCGGGGAAGTCCACGTCCACGACCTGGGTCGCCTCCTGCCCGGGATCCAGCCGCTCGGCTCCGCCGTAGCTGGAGAACCTGAGGGTCGGTTCGATCCGCTTCTCCTCGACGTTGATCGGTTGCCCCTGGGCATCGATGAACTGGATCTTGCCGCCAACCAGGCGGACGCTTTGATCCTTGGAGCTATTGGTCAGCTTGAGCTTCCCGGTGAGCTTCGCCATGGAGACGACGTTCCCGGAGCCCTTCTCGACCCGCTCGGTGACCTTCATCTCCGTCACCTCGCCCGTCATGATCCCGGCCTTCGCCAGCACCGAGGCCGGCATCACCGTATAGACCTTGTCCTCGATCACCACGGTCGGCCCCGACGGCGGCGGGGAACAGCCAAGCACCATCGCGGCAACCGCCGCACTCACTGCTAACACACCTACCCGCGTCCACATAATTCTCTCCTCGCGAAGGCCCGGGGTTGACCCGCTCTCGGTGCCGCCCGGCGGAAAGAGCCGCGGGCGCCCGAAGTTCGACCATCGGCGTGAGCAGTATCCGCGCGCCTCCGGGCGCCCTCTGTCCGTTGGCGTACATACATCGAAAGATCGCGACGTGAGCGTCCCGCAGTCCCACTCGCGCAGTTTCCCCGGGCCCAAGCCGAGGCGCCCAGCGGTGATCTGTGCGCTAGCGCACCGACATGCCCGTCCGGGCATGCGAAAAGGGGGACCGCAGCTCCTCGGTACCTGCGCGAAGTGGCTTCGGAACTCGCGCTCGGCCGACCCGCATGATCGCCGGGGCACGTCCGGATGCGCATCCTCTCAGGAGAACTCTCATGCCCAAGGGCCAGCAGCGAAGCAATCGCGAAGCCAAGAAACCGAAGCAACAGAAGAAGCCGGCCCCTCCGGCCGCGCCATTTCGCGGCGGGCCGTTCAAGACGCCCGCTGACGTGCCCGGCGGGAAGACCTGATGAGCGACGATCTTCCGCGACGCGGAAGATCGTCGTAAATCGGCTAGAGATCGCGCACGAACGAGGGAGCGAGGGAAGGGGTGGAACCCTTCCCTTCGCACCGCTAGGCGCGCTTGAGCACGCGCGCCAGGAATAGCACGACCGCGGCGCCGATGGTCGCCACGATCAAGGCACCGATCAACCCGCCTCCGGCGGACAGACCCAGCTGACGAAACAGGAACCCGCCGACCATCGCGCCGACCACGCCCAGCAAGAGGTCGCCGACAACGCCGTAGCCGCCGCCGCGCATGAATTGTCCCGCCAGCCATCCGGCGGCCAGACCGATCAGAATGAACCAGAGAAATTCCATGTCGTCTCTCCTTTGCAGATTAGGGGGCCGGTATTGCGACCGGCCGCAACATCGCATCGTTCCACGGTGTCGCTTGGAGGGTAATCCGATGTCGGACCGGGATCGGTGCGCTAGCGTACAGACGGCCCTGGCGGAGACGGACATCATCGAAATGGGTGCTCATTCCCTCCCTCTTGAGCACCTGTTGTCCCCGGCCCGGAATGGCTCCGACCGTTCCGGGCCTTTCTTCCGGCCACGATTGGTCCGGCCCATAGAAAGAATCCTGGGCGCTATGTGCGCTAGCGTACGGAGTGTCTTGGAGGATGCGGGGATGATGCGGATGGGTGTTTAGCTCCTCCCTGATAAACACCTAAAGTGTTTGGCCCGGTCACGGCACCCCCGTACCGGGTCTTTTTCTTGGACCGCCCCCCTATTTGGCTTCGGGCCCGAAGCGCCACATGAGTGCGGAGTGCGCTCGCCTCCGGTCCCTCGCTCGCATGGTGGTCAAACGCGCTGTCGCCGCCGCTCCCGCATGCGCCACGCCTGGTACTTCGCGGGAGCGCGCAGTGCGCGCGCGGGTTGGTCGAGACGTCAAACACCTTCCTCGTTCCGTGCGCTAGCGAACGGTCATGGACCTCGATGCTCAGGTACGCTTTCCTTGTGCCGTCTGATGTGTTCCCTGAATCCCTTTAGGAGACTCCGGTGTCATCTACGCGGCGCGCCCCGGCGACGAATGATCTGATCGCGGCGTTGCCCCGCAAGGATCGCGAGCATCTGCTTGCGGGCTGCGAGCGGGTCGAGCTCGCTTTCGCCGATGTGCTCTCCGAGCCCGGGGACCGGATCCGGCACGTCTACTTCCCCGACGACGGCTTCATCTCGCTCGTTGACACCGCGCGACGGCTGCGCGAGCCTGGAGGTGGGGCTTGTCGGCAGCGAGGGCATGCTCGGAATCACGCTCATGCTGGGCGTCGATGTCTCACCCTTGCGCGCATTGGTCCAGGGCGCGGGCGCCGCGATGCGGATGGATGCTGCGCCGTTCCTCCGCGAGCTCGCCGATAGCGCTGCCCTGCAGCGCGAGCTGAACCGCTACCTCTACGTCTCGATGGCGCAGCTCGCGCAAACGGCGGCGTGTACGCACTTCCACCTACTGGAGGCACGGCTCGCCCGCTGGCTGCTGATGACCCACGACCGGGCGCACGCGGACGAATTCCATCTGACCCACGAGCTGCTTGCCCACATGCTCGGAGTCCGCCGGGTCGGCGTGACCAAGGCGGCTGGGGGGCTGCAACGGCGAAAACTGATTCGCTACCGCCGCGGCAACATCACGATTCTCGCCCGCCGCGGCCTGGAGGCCGCCGCCTGCGGGTGTTACCGGTCAGCGCAGAACGTCTACGACCGCATCCTCGGCTAGGGCGGCAGTGACGTACTCGTTTCAGATCACGTCGCCATGGCAGTGGGGAGCAGGCGATCGCATTCCCGCTTGACCACCTCGTAGCACTCGCAGGCCCGGGCTTCCAGGCCCGGCCGATCCAGCACCGTGATGCGGCCACGGCTGTAGCGGATAAGGCCCGCGCCCTGCAGTTTCCCGGCGGCCTCCGTGACCCCTTCGCGGCGCACCCCGAGCATGTTGGCGATCAGCTCCTGCGTCATGGTGAGCCTGTTCGAGGGCAACCGATCGAGGCTGAGCAGCAGCCAGCGGCAGAGCTGCTGGTCGACCGAATGATGCCGGTTGCACACCGCCGTCTGCGCCATCTGCGTCAGTAACGCCTGGGTATAGCGCAGCAGTAGATGCTGCGTCGGCCCGGCGCGAATGAACTCGCGCTTCAGGAGCTGCCCCGAAAGCCGGAACGCCGAGCCGGCGCTCTGCACGATGGCGCGGCTCGGTGTGGTCTCACCTCCCATGAAGAGGGCAACACCCACCATTCCCTCGTTGCCGACCACGGCGATCTCGGCGGACGAGCCATCCGCCATGACGTAGAGCAGGGACACGATCGCCGTCGTCGGGAAGTACACGTAGTCCTGCCGGCTGCCGGATTCGTAGACGACCTCGCCGAGCGCCATCGCGACCGGCTCGAGGTGGGGATACAGCCGTTCGCGTTCGCCCGCCGGCAGGACCGCCAGTAGCTGGTTCGTTTCGGGAATTTGCGGCGCCGCAGCCGTTGCTCGCATATCCACTCGCTGTTCGATACCGCCGGGGGCAGTCTAACGCCGTTTGTACGCCAGCGCACATGTCGGCGAGGGGGTCACAATCGAAGGCATGCGTTTGGTGGACCGGCAGGAAACGGTGGCGGGATCCCTTACACATCAATGCCCTCGGTGCCACGGCTCCGGCACGTCCACGGATCTCATCCGCGTGCGGCGCCGGTTCATCGATCGGCTGATCAGCCTGGTCCAGCCGCGATACCGCTACCGCAGCTGGTCGATGGGCTGCGGCGCAGGCGGGCGCTTCCCAACGCTGCGGCGACGCAGCATCTCGCGGACGTTCCGGGTGGTGAGAATGGCGAGAAAGCCGGTGATCCGCGCACCGTCCTCGAGCTCGGCCCATTCGTCTTCATAGAGCCGCGCCACTTCATCGATCGGCACTTGCGATTCCCGGGCGAGGGACTCGATCGCTCGCTGCTGGCGGGATTTCTTGCTGGGCTGAGGGTGCATGCGGGCATCCGTGCCTGTGGGTGCCCACAAGGGTACCCCGCCGGTCCCCGGCATCCTGTACGCCAGCGCACATAGCGCCCGATCGGCAGCCAATCTTTCCGCCCTATGTACGCAAACGCACAGAGCGTTACCGGGGCACGGGGGACAATCGGCACGGCGGGGAGCATGGATCCGACGAGCAATGGATCCATGGTGAAAGGATCTCACGATGATCTCGTACGGTCTTGTCGATTTGCCGTGGTGGGGTTATCTGGCGATCGCGCTCGTCCTGACCCATACGACCATCGCGTCAGTCACGATATACCTGCATCGCCATCAGACCCATCGCGCGCTGGATCTGCACCCCGCGATCAGTCATTTCTTCCGGTTCTGGCTCTGGTTGACCACGGGCATGGTGACCAAGGAGTGGGTGGCCGTCCATCGGAAGCATCACGCCAGGGTTGAAACCCCGGAAGACCCACACAGCCCGCAGATCCACGGCATCGGGCGGTTGCTGGGGGCCGGCGTATTCCTCTACGTGAGCGAAGCGCGCGAGTCCGACACGATCGAGAGATTCGGCCAGGGCACTCCGGACGACTGGATCGAGAGGCGCCTCTATGCGCGGTGTCGGACTGCGGCGTCGTCCTCATGGGCGTCGTCGACGTCGTCGCGTTCGGGATCGGTCCGGGCAGCCTGATCTTCGGGATCCAGATGATCTGGATCCCGTTCTGGGCCGCCGGGGTGATCAACGGGGTCGGGCATTACTGGGGTTATCGCAACTTTCCGGTCGAGGACGCCAGCACCAACATCGTCCCCTGGGGCATCCTGATCGGGGGCGAGGAGTTCCACAACAATCACCACGCCTACCCGACGTCGGCGAAACTTTCGAGCGTCTGGTACGAGTTCGACATCGGCTGGATGTACATCCGCATCCTCGAAACGCTGGGCCTCGCCCGGGTCCGAAGGATCGCGCCGACGCCCCGGTATAGCCCTGGGAAGACGGCGTGCGACGCGGACACCGTGAAGGCGATAGTCACTCGCCGCTACCACGTGCTTGCGCAGTATCACCGCTCGGTCCGAGACGCATGCCGGCAGGAGATCCGCACGCTCAGACGGCGACGCCGCGACGCCGAGCGGAGACGGCATCGACGCACTCTCGGCGCGGAACCTGCTTCGCTGGCTGCGCTTGCATACGTGGGATTGGCGGGTGCATCGCCCGATGACTCTCGACTCGCTGGTGCGCAGGCATGAGGTGCTGCATACGGTCTACTCGATGCGCCGGGAGCTGAGCGAGCTCTGGAGCCGATCGACCGCCTCGACCGACCAATTGGTGAAGCAGCTTTCCGACTGGCGCGAGCGTGCGGAATCCAGCGGGATCGCCGCGCTACGCGAGTTCGCGCGCCGGCTGCCGCACTACGTTTGATCGCCATGACGGTCGGAGTCGGGTGGGCGTTGCGTCGCCGCGTCCGCTGCGGACACGAACGCGGCACGGCCTGCATCGCACTGGAGGAATGGATCCATGAAGAGAGAGCCAGCGCCGGTCCGATTGGAGCACGCACTATCGGAAGTGACAGTGCTCGAGCGAGCGCTCGTAACCAGCCAACGGCAGTTGAGAGCCGTGCAGGAGCGGGTCGGAACGCTCGTGAAGCGCGATTTGCGTCTGAAGCAGCGATTCCTGCGGCTCGCGCGAAAAGAGGCGCAGGTGCGTCACGTGGCGTACCACGATGAGCTCACCGGTCTTGCCCAATCGAAGCTTGCTTCTGGACCGGTTCAACCAGGCGGTGGCTCAGGGCGCACGACAGGGCAGGCAGGTGGCACTGCTGTTCCTCGACCTGGACGGATTCAAGAACGTCAACGACAGACTGGGGCATGCGGCGGGGGACAAACTCCTGCAGCAGGTGGCGGAGCGCTTGACTGCCTGTATCCGCGCCGGTGACACCGCCTGCCGGTATGGCGGCGACGAGTTCGTCATCATGCTGCCGGAAGTCGATGGCGACGAAAGTGCTGCCACGGTGGCAGAGAAGATCCGCACCCAACTTGCGGCGCCGTACGCCGTCGACGGCGGCACGATTGCGGTGATGGCAAGCATCGGCACCGCCGTCTATCCCGTCGACGGGCAGGATTACGGTGCGCTGATGCAGCAGTCTGACATCGGCATGTATCGCGCCAAGGGTCGCTCGAGCGCTTCGCTGCGCCTCAAGCCTGCGACGAACAGCCAGCCTTCGCCCGGTGGCATCGAGTGATGCCGGCGCAGTGAGGCGCCCACCTTATTCGGAGCGCGCGGCGTCTCGCCCCGGCGCACGAGCGTAAGCTGGCGCTCGCGGCCGCTCCCGGCCGTATCATCGTTGCCTGAAAGCCCTCGTCGTGCGCTGCGACGGCAGCCGGAAGCGGGCCGATTGCAACGACCGCGTGGCGATGGATCCGACATGAAGCTGAGTCCGCGAGATCTGGACGAGCTCGCCGGCCTGACGCTCGAGCATTACGACCAGCGTGCCGAGGATTTCCGGGACGGCACGCAGGATCACGACGTCAGCCAGAACATCGCGGCACTGCTGCAATACATCGAGAGCGAGCCACCCTTCACCATACTCGACCTCGGCTGCGGGCCAGGGCGCGATCTCAAGGTGCTTGCCGGCCTCGGTCACGTCGCGGTCGGTCTGGAAGGCGCCGCCCGCTTCGTCGCAATGGCGCGTGCCGAAAGCGGCTGCGAGGTGTGGCAGCAGGACTTCCTCAAGCTCGAACTGCCGGCCGGGCCGGTTCGACGGCGTGTTCGCCAATGCCGCGTTGTTTCACGTCCCCAGCCAGGAGTTGCTGCGCGTATTGCTGGAATTGCACGCCACGCTGAAGCCGGGCGGCGTGCTGTTCAGCTCGAACCCGCACGGGCACAACGAGGAAGGCTGGAACCGCGGACGCTACGGCGCGTACCACGATCTCGAAACCTGGCGCCGCTACGTCTCGGCCGCGGGATTCGTCGAGCTTGACGCACTATTACCGCCCTGCCGGTCTGCCGCGCGAACGGCAGCCCTGGCTGGCGAGCGTCTGGCGGAGGAGCGCGTGATGATCGAGTCGCTGCTGCTGGCCGTGACTCGCGTCACGACGATGCTCGGACAGCAACACCTGACCAACGCGACCGGCTTCTTCTTCGCGCGGGACGGCCGGTTGTTCCTGGTGACGAGCCGACACGTGGTGCTGGACGAGGCGAGCGATCATCATCCGGACCGGCTGGAGATCGAGCTCCACGTGGCGCCGGAGAACGTGGCCACGACGAGGCAGTTCTCCATTCCGCTCTACCGGGACCGGAAGTCGGTCTGGCGGGAGGGGCGCGACTCGTCGGGCGCGATCGACGTCGTGGCCCTGGAGCTCGAGCGGCCGGCGCTGCCGGAGACGCTTCTTTATCACGCATTCACGCCCGCTCACCTGGTGAAGCAGCTCGACCAGATCGAAGTGGGAACGTCGGTGCTCATCGCCGGTTTTCCGCTCGGCTTTCACGACACGCTGCATCGCCTGCCGGTCGCGCGGCAGGCGGTGATCGCCTCGGCGTTCGGGATCCGGTTCCAGGGCGACGGCTACTTCCTGACCGACGCGCGGATGCACCGCGGCACGAGCGGCGCACCGGTCGTCGCGCGCGAGCCGACCCAACGCGCCGGTCGGGCGGAGCTGCCGTGGAAGCTGCTCGGCGTCCACGCCGGCCGGATGGACGTCACCAGCCGCGACGTCGAGCAGGACGAACGGCTGGACCTGAACTACGCCTGGTACGCCGACATTCTCCTGACGCTGACAGCGGACGCCGCCGCCAACGAGTAGCCGCGCCCGGTCGCTTGCCAACACCGGCCCACGACCGCACCCGGACGTGGTTTCATGTCGATCTTCTCCATCGACGGGTATCCGCCCCGAGGTCTGCCATGCCGACGTTCAGGAAAGTCGTGCTGTACACCGATCGCGACGGCCGCGCGAGATTCCGCGAGGAGGACGTGGCGCTGCCCGAGGGTTCCCCGCAGGCGATGCTGTCGGCGGTATTCCCCTCCTCCGGCTACCAGCTCCGCCACAGTCCGGTCGGCTTCCGCAGCCAATGGCACTGCACGCCCAAGCCGCAGTGGGTCTTCATCCTCGAGGGGGAAATGGAGATCGGGCTACAGGACGGCAGCTCGCGCCTGTTCAAACCCGGCGAGCACTTCTATTCCGCGGATACGCTTCCGGAGGGCGCGGCTTTCGATCCCGAGGTGCACGGCCACTGGAGCGCGCAGCGCGGCGGGAGCCCGCTGGTCACGCTGTTCGTCAAGACCTGAGAACGAGAGACCGGAGCCTTGGCGGGCGCCTTCGCGCCCGCCCTGGCCTGGTTACAGCGGGCGACTGAACTCGCGCTGGCGTTTCTGCCAGTCGGAGAGCTGCTGCTCGGCTTCCTCTTTCGAACCCCGTCTGACCTGCTCGACGGCGGCCTGATTGCGTCGCGCGACCTTCTCCAGGTCGGCGACGGGCGGAACGACCTGACCAGCCCCTATTGGTCCGAGTAGCCCCGCCTCAGCTACCCGACGAAGCGTTTGGGCGACTCGAACGCATCAACTCCAATCCGATCACGCCGTCCTGCCAGTCTAGAAAGATCTTCCGAGTTGGGTACGCCATCGCACAGAGGGTCTTGCTGGGCGAGCGGACAATCGCCGTAACGATCCCCATTCACGCTAGCGTGGCGTGCCGGGGTCGTGGACGGCAACACAAGGAGAAGCGAAATGACATTGGGAGCGGCGCTCTTGATCGTCCTGGCTTTCGCCCTGCTCGGTGTATTTCCGAACTGGCCACACAGCAAGGGATGGGGTTACGCGCCGAGCGGCGTTGTCGGGCTCTTGGCGGTCGTGGTGGTCAGTCATGCTGGCCACAGGCCGGTATTTGACGTGTCCACCGTTCGAATCTTCGCGGCGACATTGCTCGGCTCGTGGCTAGGGACGCTCAGCGGATGCGCGACCACCACCGCGGGTGGCGCAGTCGGCGCCGACCGCTCGCAACTGATGCTCGTGTCCTCGCAGCAGCTCGAGGAGATGGCCGCCCAAAGCTACGCCAAGCTGAAGGCAGACGCAGCACGCCAAGGCACGTTGAACCAGGATCCCGCGATGCTCCAACGCGTGCGCGCGGTGGCCGGCCGCATCGAGCCGCAGACCAAAGTGTTCCGCCCCGACGCGCCAGGCTGGAAGTGGGAAGTGAACGTGCTGACCAGCAACGAGATCAACGCGTTCTGCATGCCCGGCGGGAAGATCATGTTCTACACCGGGCTCATCAACCAGCTCCGTCTGACCGACGACGAGATCGCGATCGTGATGGGGCACGAGATAGCGCATGCGTTGCGCGAGCACTCGCGTGAGCAGATGTCGCAAGCGATCGCCGCGCAGACCGCGATCGGCGTCGGTGCCGCACTGTTCGGCCTCGGCGAGGGCTCGGCCGGGCTTGCGAACGCCGGTTACGAGTCCCTGATCGCAACCCGGTTCAGCCGCACCGACGAGAGCGAAGCCGACCGCATCGGTCTGGAACTCGCGGCACGGGCGGGCTATGACCCGCGCGCCGGGGTTACGTTGTGGCAGAAAATGACCGCCGCCAACAAGGGCGGCCATCCACCCGAGTTCCTGAGTAGCCACCCGGCGGACGCCGCTCGTGTCCGGGAGATCGAGTCGCTGCTGCCGACGGTCATGCCGCTCTATCAAGCCGCAAATCGGCCCCGCTGACCGAGCTCAACGATATGGACATCAACGTGCGAACGCAGCTCGATCACTTTCCGCACCAGCTGACGTGGATCGCGAGTGTCGCGACAGCTTTGCTCTGCGCCGTCGTCACTGCGGCGTTCATGGCGTGGATGCCGACCGCAATCGGCAACCCCGAAGACCATGCCAGTGCGAGTATCGTGATGGGCCAGCATCAGCGCGACGGCAGAAGGCCCCGGCGGGTGTGGTGAGCGACTCCAGCCAGAACAACGTGCGCCGAGTGCGGGGTGATTGAGGCGGTGCGGGAGATCGACACGCACAGCGAACATTCGGCGGAATCGACCAAAGGCTATGAATTCACCATTCGCTTTCGAGACGGGTCGAGGCGCGTATACACCGAGGCGACCCCGCGGGCGTGGCGATTGGGCAGCCAGGTGAGGGTCATTGATTAACAGGAAAGGGACGCGGGTGGGATGCGCCGCGCTCCGGGCCAATCATGAAGCCGACCGGACCATACTCAGCTTAGTTAAAGGCGAACCGAATGACTACGAACGCAATGTCCCGGCCGGCCGATGCACTGGCTCGGCGCGAGCCTGTTCCTGCCAAACATCTGCTGCCGCCGCTGCCCTATGAGTATGCGGCCCTCGAGCCGAGCATCGACGCACGCACGATGATGCTGCATCACGACAAGCATCACGCGTCGTATGTGCAGAAGCTGAACGCGGCGCTGGAAAAATTCCCCGAGTTGCAGGGGCGCACGGCGAGCTGGCTGCTGCTTAACTTGATCAAGGTTCCGAAGGAAATCCGCACTGCTGTGCGCCACAACGCGGGCGGACACGTGAACCATAGTCTGTTCTGGCGGGCCATGGCTCCAGCTCGAGGCGACGCGCCGGCCGGCCCGCTCGCTGACGCGATCGTGCGCGACTTTGGCAGTGTCGAACAGCTGAAAGCCCGATTTGCCGAAGTGGGCCAACAACGGTTTGGATCCGGATGGGTTTGGCTTGTGAGAACGCAGCTGGATGGCGGCAGGCTGCAGGTGGTCAGCACGTTCGGTCACGAGAATCCCATCCTGCAAGGTCATTACCCGATCTTGATGAACGACGTATGGGAACACGCCTATTACCTGAAGTATGAAGACCGACGAGCGGATTATTTGAAAGGCTGGTGGGCGGTGGCAAATTGGGAAGAGGCCGCCCGGCGTTACGAAGGTCCCGATCAGCTGCCCGGGCTGACTGGGAGGCTGAAGGCGGGCGGGTTCTCGTCGGCGACCGCTTGATTCCATAGGGCGCGTCCCGCTCCACGTCCCGGAGCCTTTCGCGGGCCTGGCGCTCCCGATTAGCGCTGCAGCTCTATTTCGGGTGAGACGAACCGTCAGCGATTCCGCCCCTCGAGCGTTGGATGGGTTGTGTCCAGCAGCGTCGCGGGCGTGTTGCATGGCGGCTCGAATCGCGGGAATTCTCTTGGCGGCCTTGGTGATGGGATGCGCGGGCGTGCCCAGCACGCCGTCCGAGCCGCCTGTCCTGGAGGCTCCTGCACCGGCTCCTCCTCCTCTCCGCGCCTGACAAATCGGAGCCCAAGCCGGCGCCGCCCCCGCAAAGGCGCCTGCAGCGTCGAAGGCGCCCGCCGCACCGGCGGCCGTACCGCGCAAGCCCGAAGTCGCGGCGCGCAAACCGGAAGCCGCTCCGCCGGTCGCCGCCAAGCCGGAGGGTTCACCGCCGCTCGACCTGGAGTCGCTCGAGCAACGGCTGAAGGAAACGAACGCCATCGGCTTGATGACGAAGCTGTCGCTCAAGAACCAGGTGGATGACCTGCTGGAGCAATTTCGCGACTATTACCAGGGGCGACTCAAGACCACGCTCGCCGAGTTGCGGCAGCTGTACGAGCTCCTGCTCATGAAGACGCTATCCCTCCTGCAGGAGGCGACCCGCGCGAGGCGATACTGGGCCATCCTTTCCGACCGCGACAAGTTCTCGAAACTGCCATAGGAGTTGTGATGAAACGAAATGCTTCCCGGCTGTTGGTCATCGTGATGTGCGCCGTCATTCCGGTTCATGCAGCGGACGACCCGAAGCAGCGCAAGGACCTCGCGGCCGTCATCGCGCTCCAGGGCCTGCCCTGCGGCGAGGTGGTCGGCTACGAGGTGAAAGGCGACAACGACTACGTCGCGACCTGCAAGGACGGCAATCGCTACCGGGTCTTCGTGAACGCCGGGGGCCGGGTTGTCGTGCAGAAACAGTGATCGACCTTCAGTGCGCCGATGCGCGCCGTTCGACGCCGCGGCAAGAGGATAGGGCCCGGCTTCTTCAGCGGTGAGCCTGCGCGCCCCATGGCCCGGTCGGCGGGGACCTCGATGGTGCCGAACGGGTCGCGTTCATTCTGGTCGCGCCGTGGCGCTCTGCGCAACGACTACTTCTTGTCGCCCTTTGCCGCGTTCTGGATGCTGTCACCGGCTTTCTGATCTGCTGTCCGAGCTTCTCTACCGCTTTGTCGACTTCCTTGCCGGCCTGCTGTGCCGGGCCTTCCTGCTTCTGGCAGCCGGGTACCAGGCTGAGGAGCATTGCTGCGGCAATTGCACTGAACGTGGATCTCTGCAGCGCTTTCATGGGATATGCGCGGTACGATTCTCATCGACAAACTACGCTACATATCCGGCCGCCTCGGTGCGCCAACGCCCATAGGGCAGGTTTTCTGCGCGAACTTCCGTGCAGGAACGCTCCCTGTGGATGAAAGTCGACATTGCCGTACTCGCGCTCAGCATCAACATCATTGCGAGCGTGATCTAGCAGCCTCGCCACATCCAGCCCTTTACCCGAGAATCACGCGCACCTGGTGGGTTTGACCATCATCCACGAGCGGCACTCGCACTGACCCGTCCGCAAGCGCCACGCCGTCCAGCTCGGCGTGAGCCACTCCACGGCAGACTCCCTTGGGGTTCTCGACCGCGATCTCGTACCGCGCGGAGCGATACTTGAAGACGATCTCGAAACGCGGCCATGCCCTGGGGATGCAGGGCGCGACGCAGCAGGATCGCTCCCTGCAGCCGCAACCCGAGGATCGCTTCGATCCCGACCCGGTAGAGCCACCCGGCCGAGCCCGTGTACCAGGTCCATCCGCCGCGCCCGACGTGCGGCGCGACCGAATAGACGTCCGCGGCGACGACGTAGGGCTCGACCTTGTAGCGCTGCACGTCCGCCCGCGTGCTCGTGCGATTGATCGGGTTCATGAGCGAGAACAGCTCGGCGGCCTTGTCGCCGTCGCCGAGGGCGGCGAAGGCGATCGCCGACCAGGCGGCGGCATGGGTGTATTGGCCGCCGTTCTCCCGGATGCCCGGCGGATAGCCCTTGATGTATCCGGGATCGAGCGGCGTGCGATCGAAGGGCGGTGTGAAGAGCAGGGCTAGACCGTCACTGCGACGGACGAGCTGCTCGTCCACGGCGGCCATGGCACGCGCGGCACGCGCCGGCTCCGCCGCCCCGGAGATCACGCTCCAGGATTGCGCGATCGAGTCGATCCGGCATTCGTCGCTCGCGGACGAGCCGAGCGGCGTTCCGTCGTCGAAGTAGCCGCGCCGGTACCAATCACCGTCCCAGCCGTCCCGCTCGAGCGAGGCTCGCAGCCGAGCGGCGTGCGACCGCCACTTCGCGGCCCGCGCCGCTTCGCCGCGAGCGTTCGCCAACGGCGCGAACGCCGCCAGCGTCGCGTGCAGGAACCAGCCGAGCCAGACGCTCTCCCCCTTGCCCAGCTCGCCGACCCGGTTCATGCCGTCGTTCCAGTCGCCGGTGCCGATCAGCGGCAGGCCGTGCTCGCCGAGGGCGAGGCTCCGGTCGAGCCCGCGCGCGCAGTGCTCGAAGAGCGAAGCGCTCTCTTCCGCGAGCATGGGCTGGAAGTAGGCATCGTGCTCGCCCGGCCCGAGCGGCTGGCCTTCGAGGAATGGAACTGGCTCGTCCAGCACCGCGCCGTCGCCGGTCGTCTCGACATAGTGCGCGGCGGCGTAGGCGAGCCATATGCGATCGTCGGAGATCGCGCGTCCGCACGCCCTGGCCGGACGGCGGCAGCCACCAGTGCTGGACATCGCCCTCGACGAACTGCCGGGCCGCCGCGCGCAGGAGATGCTCGCGCGTCATCGCCGGTCGCGACAGGGCGAGCGCCATCCCGTCCTGGAGCTGGTCGCGGAATCCGTAAGCGCCGCTCGCCTGGTAGAACGCCGATCGCGCCCACACGCGGCAGGCGAGCGTCTGATAGAGCAGCCAGCGGTTCAGCATGAGGTCCATCGACCGGTCCGGCGTCTTCACCTGCACCGTGCCGAGCACATCGTCCCAATGCGCGACGACTTCGCGCAGGACCGCATCGAGATCGGCGACCCGGTAGCGAGCGATCAGGGATTGCGCATCGGCCGTCGTCGCCGCCTGCCCGAGGAGGAAGACCAGCTCCACCGTGGCGCCCGGCTTGAGCTCGACCGGGGCCTGAAGAGCGCCGCAGGGATCGAGGCCGGCACCGACCCGCCGCGAAAGAGGCGTCTCCCCAGCAAGCGCGGCGGGGTTGTCGAGCGTGCCGTTCCGTCCCAGGAACTCCCGCCGGTCGCCGGTCCAGGCGATCTGTCGTCCACCCAGGTCCGCGAAGGCGACATGGGAACCGAACGTGATGTTCCAGGGATTGCGCGCGAGCATCGCGCCCGTCTCCGGATCGATCTCCGTCACGACCGAGAGTGCGGAGGCGCCGCGGGACGGGCCGAGCACCCACTCGACATAGGCCGTGACCGAAAGCCGCCGGGCTCGTCCCGAGGTGTTCCGGATCGTCAGCCGCGAGATCTTGATCGGATCGTCGAGCGGCACGTACTGGAGGAGATCGAGCGCGATACCGTGTGCGGCGTGCTCGAACCGGCTGTATCCCTGGCCGTGCCTGGCGACATAGGGCGCGGTCTCGTCGCGGATCGGCTGGGCCGTCGGCCCCCACAGCTCGCCCGTGTCCTCGTCGCGCAGGTAGATGACCTCGCCCGGCCGATCGGTGACCGGATCGTTCGACCAGGGCGTGAGCTGGTTCTCGCGGCTCGCGCCCGACCAGGTGTAGCCGCTGCCCTCGACCGCGACCTGGAAGCCGAACGAGGGATTGGCGATGACGTTGATCCACGGCGCGGGGATCGACCGCCCGGCGCCGAGGATCGTCACGTACTCCCGTCCGTCCGCGGCGAATCCGCCGAGGCCGTTGAAGAACTCGAGGTCCGGCGCGACCGGAACCTCGGGCGATGCGCTCGCGGACGGCAAGCGCTGCGAGGGCGGCGCCACGGTGTCCGCTTCCTGTACCCGGACGAGCTGTTCCGGGAGCGTTCCCCGTCGTCCGATCAGCACCGCCCGGGCCATTGCGAGCAGCAGGGAGCGGGTCTCCACCGGAATGAGATCGGCCCGCAGGACGAACACCGAGCCGCGCGCGAGGTCCGCGCCGATCTGCAGTCGGGACTGGCTCGTCCGGACCTGCGTCTCGAGGGCGATCTGAAGATCCTGGATATAGGAGGATCCGCGCTCGTTCAGGATCACGAGATCGACGGCGAGCTGCTTCATCCGCCAGTACTCGTGGGCCCGCAGCAACTGGCGGACGATGGCGACGTCCTCGATGTCGTCGATCCGCAGGAGGACGATCGGGAGGTCGCCGGAGATGCCCTGCGCCCAGAGCGCCGCCGGCCGGCCGCCGCCGCGGCGGATGGCGTCCGACGAGGGACGGAGCGACGGATCGGCGTAGAGCACGTGGCCAGCGAGACGCTGAAAGAGGCCCGCCTGCTCCGCGTCGATGCCGAGATAGCTCAACTGCACTTGCGCCTGGGTCCACGCCAACGTGGCCGCGCGATCGAAGGCGGTCGCGTCCTGATGCTTGTCGATCAGGTCCAGGGCCTCGCCACGGGACGAGGCGACGACCGTCCAGAACGCGATGCGCGCCGCCCTGCCCGGCGGCACCCGCACGCGGCGTCGCAGCGCGAAATACGGGATCGAGGACCGTGCCGACGGTATTCGACAGCGGCCGGCCATCCATCACCGCGATCGGCGCCCGGGACTCGCGTCCGCGGCCGAGGAAGCGGGCCCGGTCGGTTTCGATCTCCGGCTCGCCCACCGCTTCGCCTTCTACGACGGCGAGATGCGCCACCCAGACCTCGGGCTCGTCGGGCGATCGGCGCCGCCGCGTCGCGAGGACCGCGCCCTGCTTGTGGAGGTATTCCGTCTGCACGAAGAGCTTGGAGAAGGCCGGGTGCGCCGTGTCGGCGGCGGGCGGCGCCAGCACGAGCTCGGCGTACGAGGTGAGCTCGATGTCCCGGGCCCGGCTGCCCGCATTCGCGACCGAGACGCGGCGAACCTCGGCGTTGTCCTCCGGCGAGACGAGGACCTCGAGCATCGTGGTGATCGGTCCGTCGTGCCGGACGAACTCGGCGCGATCCTCGGTGAACGTGACGTCGTAGCGGTCCGGCTCGACGCCGCTCGGCTGGTAGCCCGCGGACCACACGCCGCCGCTCTGCACGTCGCGCAGGAAGACGTAGGCGCCCCAGTCGTCGCGGGTGGCGTCTTCGCGCCAGCGCGTGATTCCGAGGTCGCCACAGCGGCTGTACCCGGAGCCGGCGCCCGTCAGCATGACCGCGTACCGGCCGTTCGAGAGCAGGTGCACTTGCGGCGTGGCGTCGTGCGGGGAGCGGAGCCGTCGCACCGCTGGCAGCTCCAGGTCGCGGACCGTCGCCGCCGTCTTGACTTCCTCCGCCCTGGGATGCGCCACCGCGACGTCGCGCGGCGTGCGTTCCTGCAGCAGCAGCTCCGTCGCCTGCACGATCGGCTCGGCATGAAACCGTGCCCGCATCGCGCCGTCCAGGAGCGCGTTGGCGATCGCGACCACGGTCATGCCCTGATGGTGCGCCATGAAGGCGCGGACGATCGCAACGTCCTTCCCCTCCGGCAGACGCGTGGGCGTGTAGTCCAGGGCCTCGTAGAAGCCGTAGCGGCCACGCGCGCCGATCGGCGGCGAGGCGGGCGAAGTTGCGCGCCGCCGCTCCCGGATCGACCATGGCCGCGAGCGCCGTCGCGTAGGGCGCGACGACGGCGTTCTCGCCGAGACCGCGTTTCAGCCCCAGGCCCGGGACGCCGAAGTTCGAATACTGATAGGTGTGCTCCAGGTCGCGGACGTTGTAGGCGGACTCCGAGATCCCCCAGGGCACGTCGAGCGTGGCGCCATAGCTCACCTGCCGGCGGACGACGAGGCGGCTCGTCTCCTCGAGCAGGCTGCCGGCCGGTGCGCGCATCACGAGCGACGGCATCAGGTACTCGAACATCGAGCCTGACCAGGAGATCAGCGCCGCGCCGCGCCCGGCCGAGGTGACGGCACGCCCGAGCCGGAACCAGTGCCGCGGAGGGACGTCGCCCTTGGCGATCGCCACGAAGCTTGCCAGGCGCGCTTCGGATGCGAGCAGGTCGTAGCAGCTCGGGTCGAGCATGCCGTCCGCCACCCGGTACCCGATCGAGAGGAGCTTGCGCTCCGGGTCGAGGAGAAAGCCGAACTCCATCGCGCCGGCCAGCGTCCGCGCCGTCGCCTCGAGCGCCGTCAGGCGCCGTTCCAGGGAGCGGGCGGCGTCGGCGTCCGGGGCTACGTCCCGGCGGTGACTCTCGATCGACGCGAGCGTCGCCTCGGCCCAGAACAGCATCTCGGCGCCGGCGTCGTCGCCGCGTTCGCTCGCGAGCGTGCGCGCGATGTCGGCCATCGTCGCGGCGTGCGGCGCGGCTTCCGCCAGCCGCGCGCCGATGTCCTCCGGCGGCATCGGCGCCCGACGGAGCGCGGCAGCAAGCGCATCGAGCGCGTCGCCGAGCTGGTGCCGCGTGATCGTCTGCGTTCGCCGGTCGTCGGGAAGTCCCGCCAAGGATTCGCGCGTCAGCTGGAGGGCGTCTTCGATCCCGGCAAGCACTTCGGGGCCTGCCGCCGTACGGCCGATCCACTCCCGGCAGGCATTCGCCAGCGCGACCAGATGCCCGGCGAGGTTGCCGCTATCCACCGACGAGACGTACTGCGGATCGAGCGGCCGGAGATCCCGCGTGTCGTACCAGTTGTAGAAGTGCCCGCGGAACCGCGCGAGGCCGCCCATCGTCGCGAGCGCCGCTTCCAGCCGGTCGACGGTCTCGATCGTCCCCGCCCAGCCGAAGTCGCGGGCGCTCACCGCGGAGAGGAGGTAGACGCCGAGATTGGTGGGCGAGGTCCGGTGCGCGACGACCGGTTTCGGGTCTTCCTGGAAGTTGTCCGGCGGGAGCATGTGATCCGTCGGCGTCACGAAGGTCTCGAAGAAGCGCCAGGTGCGGCGCGCAACCAGGCGCAAGGCACTGGCGTCGGCAGTCGAAACCGGCACGCGGCCGGCGACGAGCGGCGACAGGCTCGTCCATCGGGCGATGGCGGGCGACGCGATCCAGGCGATGATGAACGGCGCCGCCACCGGCCAGGCATCGCGCCCGACCCACCAGACGACGGCGGCGACGACGATCCCGACGGCCACGCCGCCGTTCATCTGGCGATAGAACCCGGCGAGGTCGAGCCGGGGACTGACCTGCGACTGAGCCGCCGTGACCCAGTCGAGCAGGTGCCGGCGGCTCACGAGCAGGCGGAACAGCGTTCGTCCGATCGCATCGGCCATCAGCCATGCCTGGTGCGCGAGGAAGACGGCGAGCAGCGCGGTCTGGGACAGCGCGAGCCGGACATCCGCGGCGAGCGCGCGGAGATGGCTGCGTGCCGTGACCCGCGCGCGTCGCGGCACGATCGCGGAGAGGACCGGGAGCAGCGTCGACAGCGCGATCGTCGACAGGATGAAGCCCGTCCACACGAGGGCCGCCTGCAGGGGCAGAGTCCATCCCGCCACGAGCGCGACCAGGCTCGCCGGCGCCGAGAGCGACCGCCGCAGGTTGTCCAGCATCTTCCAGCGGCCGATCAGCGGCAGTGCGCCTGCACTCCGGTCGTCGGCCGAGGCTTCGCCGCGACCGAGAATCCACGGCGCGAGCTGCCAGTCGCCACGGGCCCAGCGGTGCTGACGTCCGGCCGCGACGTCGTAGCGCGACGGAAACTCCTCGACCACCTCGATGTCGGATGCGAGGCCGGCGCGAGCGAAGGTCCCTTCGAAGAGATCGTGACTGAGCAGCGCGTTCTCTGGCACCCGAGCATCGAGCGCGGCTTCGAAGGCATCCACGTCGTAGATGCCCTTGCCGGTGTAGGAGCCTTCGCCGAAAAGATCCTGATACACGTCGGACACCGCGGCGGAGTAGGGATCAATCCCGCTCATGCTGGAGGAGATGCGCTGGAAGAGTGATCCTTCGCGACCGACCGGCAGCGAAGGCGTGACGCGCGGCTGCAGCACCCCGTATCCGTCGACCACGCGTCGCGTGACGGGGTCGAACCGCGGCCGGTTGAGCGCGTGCGCCATCTTGCCGACCAGCCGGCGCGCCGTTTCGCGCGGCATCCGCGTATCGGCGTCGAGGGTGATGACGTAGCGAACGCCGGCCGGCGGTGCCGAGAGCCGCTCGCCGACCCTCACGAAGGTCGTATCGGTCGCACCGCGGAGCAGCCGGTTCAACTCGTGGAGCTTGCCGCGCTTGCGTTCCCACCCGATCCACCGGCGCTGCCCTTCGTTCCACACCCGCCGGCGATGGAAGAGGAGGAAGCGGTCCCCGCCGGCGGCGGGTCCGTAGCGGCGATTCAGGCGGGCGATGCCGGTGACGGCGGCGTCGAGGAGCGCGTCGTCTCCCTGGACCGTCTCGGTCACGGCGTCCGTCCAGTCCGAGAGCAGCGCGAAGTGGAGCTCGCCTTCCGGACTCGCAAGATGGTGGATCTCCAGACCCTCGAGCTGCTCTTCCAGCGCGGCCCGGGTCGTGAGCAGGATCGGGACGGCGACCACCGTGCGCAGATGCGAAGGCACGCCGTCGCGAAGCTCCAGGCCCGGCAGGATCATCGCGCCGAACCCTCTCGTCACGGCGCGGTTTACGAGCGCCATCGCCGCATCGATCGACGGGATCAGCCCGAGGGCCGCGAGGACGCCGAGCCACCAGGCGCCGATTCCCGCGCCCGCCAATACCGCGAGCGGCATGGCGAGAATGATCGCGGCGACCGCCATGACCCCGCCGATATAGCCGCGGATGCCGATCGTGGCGCTGAAACGACCGGGCCAGGTCCGCAGCGGCGCGCGAAAGCCGATCGTCGCCTCGAACGCGCGACGCCCGCCGGCGATCAGGTGATAGCCGGGATCGCGCTTGCGGCGATCGGGGTCGTCGCCCTCTTCCGGCTTCTGGAGCGCCGGGTCGTTCGCGGCCGCCAGAGCCTCACGCGCAATCTCCAGCTCCGAGAGTCTCGAGCCGCGCGCCAGCGCCTCGATCGCGCTGCGGTAGAGGTTCCGCGTGGGAAAATCCATCTGCGCGAAGTCGCTGCCGGGCCGCAGCGTGTCGTCGATGAGACTGACGTCCTCGACGAGCCCGGACCAGTCGACATCCGAGATGAGGCGCATGCTCGTGATGACGTTGCGGACCGTCACGTTCGTCGCACCTTGTCGCTGGTGCTCGTCGTGCACGATCGCGTCGGCGGTCGTGCCCTGCGCCGCCAGGCGCTCCTCGAGCCACAGCAGCGCCGGGGTGACCTTCGGATCCTGGTCCCGCAGCCGTTGCACGAGCTGGACGGCGAACGCCGCGGGCAGCGGAGCTTCTTCGTAGTGTTGGAGGCTCGGGGCGATCGATTCCGCCGGAGGCGCGTTCACGCCCAGGAGCCGATCGGCCAGGGCGTCCGCTTCCTGGCGCGCGGCGCGGCCCGCCACGATGCGCCTGGCCCCGCGCCGGAGATTCTCCACGAGCACGACCCGCAGCGTGATCGCGACCGCCCATAGCTCCCCGATCGTCAGGGGCTGAACGCGCTGGTAGGCGCGCACGAACCGGCGCAGCATCTCCGGGTCGAAGCGGCTGTCGGTATGCGCGACGAAGGCCCAGGCGACGCCGAAGACCCGCGGATAGCCGGCGAACGGCCCGTCGGCGAGCTTCGGCAGTTGCCGGTAGTAGCCGGGCGGCAGATCGTCACGGATCTCGCGGATCTGCTCCTCGACGAGGTGATAGTTGTCGAGCAGCCACTCGGCGGCCGGCGTGATCGCCCCGCCCTCCCCGACCGCGCGGGCGATGGCGCGATAGGCGTCGAGCAGGATCGATTCGTTCTCCTTCAGCCGGACGGCGAGCGACCGTCCGCTCGCCGGGCCCGCGGTGACCGGCTGTGCCGCCGCGAGGCTCTCGGCATGCTGCTCGAGACGCTCGATGCTGAAGAGTTCCTCGCGGATGGACTCTTCGTTGTCCCATGGCGCAGCCTGCGACGCGCGCCCGAACGCCCGGAGAATCGTCGATTTCAATCGGGCCTTGCGACGCGGAGCGTGCCCTGGATGAGGCGGTCGGCTGGTGCGCCGCGGAGGTGGATGCGATGACGGCCGGCCGGACGGGCGGCGTGGCACGGCTCAAACGCTCACTGGGCCGGGCGCCGGCGAGACATCGTGCCGGCGAGAACGGAGTGTCTAGCGGTACCGGTGACTCTTTCGACCACGCACATAGCGGGCCCCTGGGGATGGTCATCAGCCCGGGGTCGCCAATCGGGGGCGTGAGAGGTGGGAAGTGCCAGCGCCTCTATCGATGACTCACTATACGCGGGTCGGCTTTCGCCCGTGACCGGACAAATGAGACGCTGCCCGACTGCTCATCTAAGCGGCCGCCGAGGCGTTGCCCGGCGCCCGTCCAGGCCTGATCCTTTTCCTGCCGACCTTCGCGGATCGCGAACTTCAACCCGCACGTGCACATCCGTGTGGGCGACGGGGCGTTGCCGTGCGTGGGGGCCGGATTCGCGACAAAATAGCGGCAGTTGCATCGGTCGAATCTCCGGAGGGAGGGCGAGACCTTGAGAGCGAATCGCGCCCTGGATCTTGCAGGCGTCGCGGCGGCGCTGCTTCTCGCCCTGGCGACTCAGCAAGCGAGCGCACAGTACCCGAGCCGGCCGATCCGCCTGCTCGTGCCCAATCCCCCGGGCGGGGCCGCCGATACGATTGCCCGCGTGCTTGCCCCCAAGCTCGGCGAGGCGCTCGGCCAGCCGATCGTCGTGGAGAACCGTCCGGGCTCGAACGGCAACCTCTCAACCGAGCTCGCCGCAAGGGCCGCACCCGACGGATACACGCTGCTCCTCGGCCAGGACAGCCAGATCGTCATCAGCCCGCATCTTTACGCGAAGCTTCCGGTCGATACGCTCAAGGACCTCGTGCCCGTCGCCACGCTCGTCACCACCCAGCTGGTGCTCGCGGTCAACGCCGCGGTACCGGCGAAAGACCTCTCGGAGTTTCTGGAATACGCGCGCCGCGCCAATCCGCCGCTCGCGTACGCCTCGATCGGCAACGGCAGCCAGCACCATCTCACCATGGAGATGCTCAAGGCGCGTGCCGGTGTCAACCTCCTGCACGTGCCTTACAAGGGCGGTGGTCCCGCGACCGTCGCGCTGCTCGCCGGGGATGTGCCCGTCATGTTCGGGGGGAACTCCGTGACCGGGCATATCAAGGCAGGGAAATTGCGCGGGCTGGCGGTAGCGGGGAAGCACCGCTCCGAGACCTTTCCCGATCTGCCGAGGCTCGGCGAGTTTTTTCCCGGATTCGAGGTGCAGGCGTGGTTGGGGCTTTTCACCGCGGCCGGAGTACCGCCCGCAGTGATCTCGAAGTTGCACGGCGAAACCAATCGGGTGCTCGCCAGCGCCGACGTGCGTGACAAGGTACGCAGCGTTGGCGGGCTGGAGCCTTTCATTTCCACCCCCGAGGAATTCGCCGCGCTGATCCGCGCGGAGTATCTCAAGTATGCGGAGGTGGTGAAGGCCGTCGGCGCGAAGATCGACTAGCGCCCGTTGCTATCCGGCTTGCATCGGCTCGCGATCAGGCGTCGGCGGCCGCCGCGCCCACGCCGGCGCTCCGCGCGCCGAGATGGGAGGCGAGGTGCGCGCTCAGGTCGCGCGCATCGTCGCCGGCCCCGTCGATGAGGCTCGATTTCCGGCGCCGCAGGAACGTCAGGCCCAGGACGTACAGTCCGGGCGATTCCGTCACGACGCCGCCATCGTGGCGGATGTTGCCCTTGCGGTCGAGGACCGGGACGTCGAGCCAGGAGTAGTCGGGGCGAAACCCGGTAGCCCAGACGATCGTCCTGATCCCGCTGCGACCGAGATCGAGCCCGAGCGGCGGCGATGCTTCGACGCGCGTCGGCTCGGGGCGATGCGGCGGATCGACCGCGCCGCTCAGGCCGTGTTCCGCGGCCCACTCGTCGATCCTGTTCAGCAGCCGATTCAGCTTGAGGTCGGCCAGCTCGCACACGTTGCGCAACGATCCCGAGAACTGGGCCTTGCCGTCCCGAATGCCGGCGAGTCGGCCCACGAGCTTCACCCCGAGCGACGTGAGTGCGTTCAGATCGATGTTCCGGCGGTCGGGATAGCCCGCGATCTGGAACGAGGGCAGGCTGCGGGCGCGGGTAATGTTTTCGACCTGGTCGTAGCGCTCGTCGTTCAGGCCCGTGGCATCCATCCACCACTGGATGTCCCGGCCGCGGTACATCCGGGGAGCACGCACGTGCTCGCCCACCGCGAGCGTCACGGGACGTCCGGAGCGGTGGATCTCGTCGGCGATCTGCGCGCCGGAGGCGGCCGCGCCGACGACCAGCACGCCCCCCGCTTCGAGGCTCTCCGCGTTGCGGTACTGAACGGTGGTCAGCTGGGTGAAGCCAGGCGGCACTGCCTCCGAGAGCTTCGGCACCTGCGCGATGTTGAACGCGCCGGTGGCAAGCACGACCGCTTTGCAATGCCAAGTGCCCTGCCCGGTGACGACCTCGTAGCCATCGGCCGTGCGCCGGACGGAAGTAACCGGGCAATGCGTTCGCAGGGGAGCCGAGACCGCTTTCGCGTAGCGCTCGATGAACGCGATGGTCTCGGGCATTGTCCGGAAACCGTCCGGATCGTCGCCCTCGTACCCGAAGCCCGGCAGGCGACTCTGCCAGTTCGGCGTGAGCAGGGTGAGCGAATCCCAGCGCTCGGTGCGCCAGGTGTTGGCGACCTCGCCGCGCTCGAGGACCACGTGGTCGATCGAGCGCCGGGCGAGCCACCAGCTCATGGCCAGCCCGGCCTGGCCCGCGCCGATGACGACGACGGTCGTGCGCACCCGGCGCGGTGCCTCGTGCGAGGCGAAGCGGCGTTACGCCACCTCGACCGTGACGTTCGTCGGGTTGGTGATGATGTCGTAGACCGCGGAGCGCTTCTGCGACTGTGCGACGATCGCTTTGATGTCCTCGGGCGACGCGTCGGCGTCGATCTTGTAGGTCACCTTTATCCCGTCAAAGCCATTGCGCACGTCCTCGTCGACGCCGAGGATGCCGCGGATGTCCATTCCGGCCTCCAGCGTCGCCGACACGGAACGCAGCTGGACCTTGCGCGCCTGGGCGACGGCCGCGACGCCGGCGGTGAGGCAGCCCGCGAGGCCGGCCAGGACGATCTCCACCGGGGTGGCGGCGTTGTCTTCGGATGCGAACACCTCGGGATGGTCGCCGTCGAAGGTGAACTTCGACTTGTGCTTCTGCTCGGCGCCCAGGCCGTAGAAGCTCTCGACGGTGGAACGGCTGTGCGTGCCCTTGATCCACTGGACCGTCGCGCGCCACTTGAACTTCGCCGCTTCCGGTGCGTTTTTGAGCGCTTCCTGCGCGCCAAACAACGCGTCGACGTTGACGCCGTTGTTCACGGGCTTGTCGGTCTTTGCTGTCGCCATGGCTTTCTCCTTGGGGGGTCGGGGTCGAGAAGTATAGCAGCGCGACGACGACGACCTTATGACTTGTATCGACTTGCTTATGCGATCGTTTTGGGCCGCGCGCAGCCTGATCACTCTACGCGCACTTGGTATCGGCAGTTTGTCGCCGGTGTAACTGGTGGGTAACCACGCACTCACCGACTACCGCTAACGGGCCGAGCACCGCACGCGACAACGTGCCGCCTCGATCGCGCGAGATCGTGGTGCTCTGGCACGCGCGCTGAAGCGCGCTCGACGTTTCATCTGCAATTCACCACGTACCGCCCGGAAACCGCGGTGCAACGGGCGCAGACGACCATCGCGCCATGCCCGTCATCGACCTGCAACCAGGAAAGATTGTCCGCTTGCGTGAAGGCCCCGGCACCACAGTCACCGCTTGCGCGGGGGGCGCGGTGTGGATTACCGAGGAGGATAGCCCGCGCGACGTGGTGCTGACCCCCGGCCAGAGCTTCACGCTCGCGCGCCCGGGGCTCGCGCTCGTCCAAGCGTTCGGCGACGCCTCGATTTCCGTCGCCACAGCGCGAGGTTAGTAGCGAGAACCGAAAGGTGCGATCTCGTGCTGTTCGACATCAGTGAAAGGAGTCCTAGATGAACTGGGAAGCACAGCAAGCCCTGATAGCGCGTGCGAGACGCGACCGCGCCGAGGCGTTCGCCGCTCTCGGAGCCGCCGCCGCCAAGGCGCTGTGGACGCTGGGGCTCAAGCTGCGTCGGGCATGGGTGACGGTACGCGCCCGCGCCGAGCCGCATCGTTGAGCGATCGCACGCTGAAGAGTCCGAGCCGTCGCATGAACGATCGCGAATCTCCCCGGAGGGCTGCGCCCGAGGCCGAAGCGGGTCGCGTCACTCGGCGATTCCGCCGCTGGTGGCGACTCGAGAGCATGGAAGAGCGATACCTCGCCGCTGCCACTGACCTCGCGGACCTGGAGCGTCGTATGCGGGTACTCGAGCGCGGGCGCAGCGGGCCGGTGTTCGTGACGTTCAATCACTGACTCCGACTTCAGGATCCACCGACGGGTGATCGATCATGCCCGGCGCCCCACCAGTATCGCCTCAACGCGTCACGCGAGCCGGGGACCCGGAGACGCGATGACCCTAGCCGTGATCGGAGCGATCGCGCTCGTTGCGAGCGTCGGCTCGTGGTTCCCGCCCGGCATCGCGGTCGGGCTCGGGCTCATCGTGCTCGGCGTCGTGATCGCGCTCACGCCGCGCAAGAATCCGTGAAGCAGAGGCCCGGGCCATTGTTTCAGCTGTAATACTTCGCGCCCGGTGCGAAATCTAGCCGCAACTTCAAGGTCGCAAGATCTGGTCGCTCGTCGTTCTGGCCGAAGGGCCGAGCGGCGAGAGGTTACCGCATCGCGCCGCCTCCTCCCCCTCCTCCCTCAGGCGCCGTGCGTTTCTCGCGCACCCGCGATCGCTCGCGGGTGCGTTCTTTCTTTCCGGCACGCGGACGCGGGTTGGACTGGTCGAGGAGACGATCGATGATCGGCGAAGCAGGTTCCGCGCCACGCCTCCCCGCGCAATCCGCACGCGAGGATCACCTCGACCTGCTGCTCGTAGGCTACGTCCGTAACACCCGAGCGCCGTTTCGACACGGTGCCGTAGGCGTCGATCCTCAGATTGGGGCTGACGCGGCGAAGGGCTGCGGACCGCGGCCCGAAAAGAGGACTCTCGAACCATGACTCGAACTCACGTTGTTGCGGTGACCTTCGGCGCGCTGGTCGCGCTGGCGGCAGGCGCGCTCTACCTGCGTTCCTCGAGCGCCGACACACCACCCGCTGCGGCGCAACCGCAGGCCACGCCGGTGCCGGTCGCTACCGTCGAGCGGCGCGACGTATCCCTCTGGGACGAGTTCTCCGGCCGCCTCGAGGCGGTGGAGCGGGTCGACGTCCGCTCCCGGGTCGCCGGCGCAGTGCAGTCGGTGCACTTCGTCGAGGGCGCGCTGGTCAGGCGCGGCGACCTGCTGGTGACGATCGATCCGGCGCCGTATGCGGCCGAGGTCGACCGCGCGCACGCCCAGGTGGTTGGCGCTCAAGCGCGTCTCAGCTACGCGAAGATCGAGCGCGAGCGCGCGCAGCAGCTGTGGGAGCAGCGCTTCATCGCGCGGACCCGGGTTGACGAACGCGTCAACGGCGAGCAGGAAGCCGAGGCGAACCTGCGCGCCGCGGAGGCCGCGCTGCAGTCGGCGCGCCTCAACCTCGGCTACACCGGGGTGCGAGCGCCCGTGTCGGGCCGCGTCGGCAAGCTCGAGATCACCGTCGGCAACCTCGTCGCCGCCGGCCCGGGCGCGCCGGTGCTCACCACGCTCGTCTCGGTCGACCCGATCTACGCCAGCTTTGAAGCCGATGAGCTGGTGGTCGCGCGCGCGTTGAAGGACGTGCCGCGCGCGCGGCTGGGCGAGGTGCCGGTCGAGATCGAGACCGTCACCAACGGCGGCACGCACGCGCGCGGCCGCCTGCAGCTCATCGACAACCAGGTCAACACCCGCAGCGGCACGGTGCGCGTGCGCGCGCAGTTCGACAACCGCGACGGCGTCCTGATCCCCGGCCAGTTCGTGAAGGTGCGCATGGGCCGGCCGAAGGCCGAGTCCGCGCTCCTGGTGAACGAGCGTGCAGTCGCCACCGACCAGGACAAGCGCTTCGTGATCGTGGTCGGCCCGGACGACAAGGCCATCTGGCGCGAGGTGAAGCTCGGCGGCACGGTGGACGGCCAGCGGATCGTCACCTCTGGCCTGGAGGCCGGCGAGCGCATCGTGGTCAACGGCCTGCAGCGCGTGCGTCCCGGCGCGCTCCTCGCTCCGCAATCTGAGCAGCCCGCCGCGTCCCAGCCCAAGTCATGAATCTCTCCAAGTTCTTCATCGACCGCCCGATCTTCGCGGGCGTGTTGTCGGTCCTGATCCTGCTCGGCGGGGCGATCTCGCTCGGGCTGCTGCCGATCTCGGAATACCCCGAGGTCGTACCGCCCTCGGTGGTCGTGCGCGCGAGCTACCCGGGCGCGAGCCCCAAGGTGATCGCCGAGACGGTCGCAACGCCGCTGGAAGAGCAGATCAACGGCGTCGAGAACATGCTCTACATGTCGAGCCAGGCCACCACCGACGGCACCATGACGCTCACCGTCACGTTCCGCATCGGCACCAACCCGGATCTCGCGCAGCAGCTGGTGCAGAACCGCGTCAACCAGGCCGAGCCGCGCCTGCCCGAGGAAGTGCGCCGCCTGGGCGTCACCACCGTGAAGAGCGCAGTCGATCTGACGATGGTGGTACACCTGGTCTCGCCGAGCGAGCGCTACGACATGACGTATCTGCGCAACTACGGGGTCCTGAACGTCAAGGACCGCCTGGCGCGCATCGAAGGCGTGGGCCAGGTACTGATGTGGGGCAGCGGAGACTACTCGATGCGCGTATGGCTCGATCCGCGCAAGGTCGCCGAGCGCAACCTGTCGGCGGGCGACATCGTGCGCGCCATCCGCGGCGAGAACGTGCAGGCCGCGGCCGGCATCGTCGGCGCTTCGCCGAGTCCGGACCGCACCGACCTGCAGCTCACGGTCAACGCGCAGGGCCGGCTGCAGAGCGAGGAGGAGTTCGGGGAAATCATCCTGAAAAGCGAAGGAAGCGCCGTCACGCGGCTGCGCGACGTGGCGCGCATCGAGCTCGGTGCATCCGAATACGCGCTGCGCTCGCTGCTCGACAACAAGCCGGCGGTAGCCATCGGCGTATTCGCGGCGCCGGGCTCGAACGCGATCCAGATCTCGGACAACGTGCGCCGCACCATGGCGGAGATCAAGAAGAACATGCCGGAGGGTGCGGACTACGAGATCGTCTACGACCCCACCCAGTTCGTGCGCGCGTCGATCAAGGCCGTGGTCAGAACCCTGTTGGAAGCGACTGCGCTGGTCGTGCTGGTGGTGATCCTCTTCCTGCAGACCTGGCGCGCCTCGATCATCCCGCTGGTCGCGGTGCCGGTGTCGATCGTCGGCACCTTCTCGCTGCTCTATGTTTTTGGTTTCTCGATCAACGCACTTTCCCTCTTCGGCCTGGTGCTGGCGATCGGCATCGTGGTCGACGACGCGATCGTGGTGGTGGAGAACGTCGAGCGCAACATCTCCGAGGGCCTGAGCCCGCGCGAGGCGACCTACCAGGCGATGAAGGAGGTCACCAACCCGATCATCGCCATTGCGCTGGTGCTGGTGGCGGTGTTCGTGCCGCTCGCCTTCATCAGCGGCCTGTCGGGCCAGTTCTACAAGCAGTTCGCGATGACCATCGCGATCTCCACCGTCATTTCCGCCATCAACTCGCTCACCTTGTCGCCTGCCCTGGCGGCATTGCTGCTCAAGCCGCACGAGGGGAAGACCAACTGGTTCTTCCGCGGCTTCAACCGCTATTTCGGCGCGGCGTCGAACGCCTACAGCCGCGGCGTGGGCGGAGTGCTCTCGCGCAAGACGCTCATGCTGGGCGTTTATGTCGGCCTTCTCCTTCTCACCGGTGTCCTTTTCAGGGCCGTGCCCGACGGCTTCGTGCCGCAGCAGGACAAGCAGTACCTGATCGGCTTCGCCCAGCTGCCCGACGGCGCCACACTCGACCGCACGGAGGACGTGATGCGCCGCATGGGCGAGATCATGATGAAGCAGCCCGGCGTGGAAAACGCGGTCGGCTTCCCGGGCCTGTCGATCAACGGCTTCACCAACAGCTCGAACTCCGGCATCGTCTTCGCCGCGCTGGAGAATTTCGACAAGCGCAAGAGCCCGGCGCTGCGCGGCGGCGCCATCGCCGGCGCCCTCAACCAGCAGTTCGCCGGCATCCAGGACGCCTTCATCGTCATCTTCCCGCCGCCGCCCGTGCAGGGGCTCGGCACGACGGGGGGCTTCAAGCTCTACCTCGAGGACCGGGCCTCGCTCGGCTACGAGGCGCTCGACCAGGCGACCAAGGCCTTCATGGCGAAGGCCTACCAGACCCCGGAGCTCGCCGGCCTGTTCTCGACCTACCAGGTCAACGTGCCGCAGCTCTACGCCGACATCGACCGCACCAAGGCGCGCCAGCTTGGCGTGCCGGTGACGGAAGTGTTCGACACGATGCAGGTCTATCTGGGCAGCTTGTATGTGAACGATTTCAACAAGTTCGGCCGTACCTACTCAGTGCGCGTACAGGCCGACGCGCCCTACCGCGCGCGCGCCGAGGACATCGGGCTTCTCAAGGTGCGCTCGAGCACGGGCGAGATGGTGCCGCTCTCGGCGCTCATGAACGTCCGCCCGGCCGCGGGGCCCGAGCGCGCGCTGCGCTACAACGCCTTCCTCGCCGCCGACATCAACGGCCGCGCCGCGCCCGGCTATTCGTCGGGCCAGGCGCAGGACGCGATCGAGCGCATCGCCGCCGAGACCCTGCCGCCCGGCATCGGCTACGAGTGGACCGAGATCACCTACCAGGAGATCCTCGCCGGCAACTCGGCGAGCTGGGTCTACCCGCTCGCCATCTTCCTCGTGTTCCTGGTGCTCGCCGCGCTCTACGAGAGCCTCGCGCTGCCGATCGCAATCATCCTCATCGTGCCGCTCAGCCTCGGCGCCGCGCTCACCGGCGTGTGGCTCACCAACGGCGACAACAACATCTTCACGCAGATCGGCTTCATGGTGCTGGTGGGCCTCGCGGCCAAGAACGCCATCCTGATCGTGGAATTCGCGCGCGAGCTGGAGTTCGCCGGCCGCACCCCGGTGCAGGCGGCGATCGAGGCGAGTCGGCTGCGCCTTCGGCCGATCGTCATGACCTCGATCGCCTTCATCATGGGCGTGGTGCCGCTCGCCTTCTCGGTCGGCGCCGGCGCGGAGATGCGCCAAGCGATGGGCATCGCGGTGTTCGCCGGGATGATCGGCGTCACCGCCTTCGGCATCTTTCTCACCCCGGTGTTCTACGTGCTGCTGCGGGCATTGACCGGCAACCGGCCGCTCAAGCGCCATGGCGAGGTCCCGCACGACGCCCAGGCGTTCGCGGGCGGCGGCAGGATCGAGCCGGTGCTCGCCGCGCCGATCCGGAAAGAAGCGCCTTGATGCCGCATGATGGTTCGCCGCCGATGAACACCGCCCGAATGAAATTCATGTCGCTTGCAGCGCTGGCGCTCATCGCCACCACCGCGTCGTCGTGGGCGGGCAGCGCCTCGCCCGCCGTTACCTACAGGGCGGTGGACGTCGACGGAGTCAAGGTGTGCTACCGGCGTGTGGCATCGCGGCGACCCGAAGGTGCTCTTTCCATGAGCGCTCCGGTTGCGCCGGTGGTCGGGACCGGCTCAGTACACGGTTTCGACCGCTACCCCGAACATGTATCCCGCGCGGCGCTCGGTGACGATGTAGCGCGGTTGGCGGGGATTGTTTTCGATCTTCCGGCGCAGCCGCATGATCTGTACGTCGACGGAGCGGTTGTAGACCTCGTCGTTGTGCAGGCGCGAGAGATCGAGCAGCTGGTCGCGCGTGAGGATGCGCTGCGCGGCGCCGAGCAGGACGACGAGCAGGCTGAATTCGCCATTGCTGAGCACGACGGTGCGCAGGTCGGGCGCCGTGAGGCGCCGCGTGTTCAGGTTGAGCTCCCAGCCGTCGAAGCGGTAGGCACGGACACCTTCAGGCCGCCCCTGGTGGACCTCGACGCGACGGCGGCGGAGAACCGTGCGGATGCGGGCGAGCAGCTCGCGCGGGCTGAAGGGCTTGGTGAGGTAGTCGTCAGCGCCCAACTCGAGGCCCATCACCCGGTCGGCTTCCTCGCGTCGCCCGGTGAGCATGATGATCGGGATCGCGGACTCGTCCCTCAGGTTGCGCGCCAGCGCCATGCCGTCCTCGGCCTGGAGTTTCAGGTCGAGCACGATGAGGTCGACCACCTGCTCCGCCAGCACCGCCCGCATCGCGCGCCCGTCCGCGACCGCGCTGACGCGGAACGCGTTCTGCCCGAGGTAGTCGGAGATCAGCTCGCGGATGACCGGATCGTCGTCGACCGCGAGCACGTGCGGCAGGGCCGCCTGCTGGGACGTCTGCGTCCGGGCCCCCATGGTTGTGAAATCGTTCACGGCGGTCCAGAGTCTAGCGACCGCCTGCCGCGCACGGTTACAGGTGTAACCTCGCACGGCCCAGGTCGGTAAGTTACACGCAATTCCATGCCTGAGGAATGGGCTTGAGCAAGGATCGCCAAGGCGACACTTCGGTCGAGATCCTCGTCGTCGACGACGACGCGATCCTGCGCGACCTGGTCGCCGACTGGCTGGAAGGGGCCGGCTACCAGGTGCAGAAAGCCGAGAACTGCAGTTGCGCGATCGGCGCCATGGCGCGCCGGGCCCCGGCCCTCATCGTCACGGACATGTTCATGCCAGGCGTCTGCGGCGCCGAGGCGATCGCCGAGCTGAAGCGGGCCCACCCGGGCATCGCGCTCATCGCCCTCTCCGCCCACTTCAACTCCGGGCAGGGTCTCAGCGCACAGGCGGCGGTGTCGGCCGGCGCCGACCGCGCCTTCGCCAAGCCCGTCAAGCGGGCGGACCTGCTGCGGGCGGTCGCCGAGCTGATCGCCCCGCCGGACCAGTAGCGCCCGATGCCGGGGTCCCGAGCTCGCTCGGTACTCGCACGGATCCCGCTTGGTCGCACCCTCGTCGCGGTCGGCGTGGTCCTGGTCGTCATCAACGTCGCCTCGGCCGTGTGGGACGTGCGCACGGCGTACGACCGCGTCGAGCGGCGCGCGCAACGTGATCTGTCCAACATGACGAGAGTGCTCGCCGAGCAGACGGCGGCCTCGCTCGAAGCCGTCGACGTGATCCTGCGCGATCTGGTGCGCACCGGCGCCGCGAACCGGGTGGCCGAGCGGGTGCCCCGGCTGGGGGAAGAGCTCGCTCACGTGCCGACGATCGCCGCCTTGCTGGTGCTCGATGCCCAGGGTCGGGTGCTCGCCCGCACCGGCGAGACCCCGGGGATCGACCCGGACCCGGCTGGGTACTCCTTCTTCACTGCCCATCGCGACGCCAACACGGACGGCCTGCACCTGAGCGCGCCCTATCATGAAGGCTCCGAGGGGGGGCGGTGGCGCTTCCTCCTGTCGCGGCGCCTGAACGACCCCGGCGGCAGGTTCAGTGGCGTCGTGGCGGCGGCGATCGACGTCGATCGCTTCGACCGGCTCTATCGATCCATCGATCTTGGCGACGGGAGCTTCATTGCGCTGCTGTCCGATGGGGGGACCTTCATGAGCCGGGTCCCCGCTCCCCCCGGCATCCACGGGCGACAGATTCCCCATGGGCGCGCGGTGGCCGGCGTGCGGGAGCAGGGCCGCTTCGAGGGCTGGTCGACGAGCCCGATCATGAACGAACCCGTGCTCGTTTCGGCGTTGGCGGTGCGCGGCTTTCCGCTGCTCGTAGCCAGCGGCAGCAGCGAGCGGGCGGTGCTGGCGCCCTGGCGCGACGAAGCCTGGCAGGTCTTCGACCGCACGCTGCTCACCTCGGTCGCCATGCTCGGGCTGATCTCGTTCGCCGCCTGGGGTCTCGCGCGGCGCGAACGCGCGCTCGCCAGCAGCTGGCGGCGCTATCAAGCCATGATCGAGCACAGCTCGGACGCGCTGATTCTCACGCGCCCGACCACGGACGGCATCCTGTACGCAAGCCCGGCGATCGAGCGCGTGCTCGGCTACACCATCGACGATCTGCGGGGCCGGGAGGTGATCGACCTCGTCCACCCCGAGTACCGCGACGCCGCGCTCAGCCTGCGCGCCGAGCTGCTGCGCTCGCCCGGCAAGATGTCGGTCGACGAGACGAAGCTGGTGCACAAGGACGGCTCCTGGCGCTGGATCGAGCTCACTCGCAGCAACCTGCTGGACGAGCCGAGCGTGCGCGCGGTGGTGATGAACCTCCGCGACATCTCCGAGCGCAAGCAGGCCGACTCCGAGCGGCTGCGGCTGGAGCAGCGCCTGCGGCAGGCCGAGAAGATGGAGGCCGTCGGACGCCTCGCCGGCGGCATCGCGCACGACTTCAACAACATCCTGGGCGGCATCCTCGGTTACGCGGAGCTCCTCGCCGAGAACGCACCTCCTCGCTCGCCCCTGAAGCGCTACGCGGACAACGTGCTCACCGGCGCGAATCGCGCCGGCAGCCTGGTGGAGCAGATCCTCTCCTACAGCCGCAGCCAGCGCGGCAAGCGAATCTCCGTCGATTTCGCCGCCATCGTTGCCGAGACCCTGGAGCTGGTGCGCGGCTCGCTTCCTCAGGGCGTCCGGCTCGCGACCGACCTGCCCCCCGCGCCGCTCCATGTCGTTGGCGACCCGACCCAGCTCCACCAGGTGACGATGAATCTGTGCACCAACGCCATTCACGCGATCGGCGAGAGCGGAACGCTGCGCGTCAGCCTCGCGCCGGTAGAGGTGCCGGTCGAGCGCGCGCTTGCCCACTCGACGCTTCACGCCGGGGCGTACGCCTGCCTGACGGTCGAGGACAGCGGCAGCGGCATGGACGAGGCGACGCTCGCGCGCGTGTTCGAGCCGTTCTTCACCACCAAGGAGGTCGGCAAGGGCACCGGGCTCGGCCTGTCGCTCGTCTACGGCATCGTGATCGACTCGGGAGGCGGGATCGACGTGACGAGCGCCCCGGGGTCCGGGACCCGCTTCGCGATCTACCTGCCGCGCGTCGACGCGCCCGCCTTCGCCGCGGACGATCCCGCCGCGCCGATCGCGCGCGGCAACGGCGAGCGCGTGCTGGTGGTCGACGACGAGGAAGCGCTCGTTGCCGTCGCCTCCGAAGTCCTGACGCGTATCGGCTACCACCCGGTGGGCTGCGCCGACGGCAGCGCCGCCCTCGCCGCCTTCGAGGCACCGACCGGGCGTATCGACGCCGTCATCGCCGACGAGGTGATGCCCGGGCTCACCGGGACCCAGCTTGCCATGGCGCTGCGCAAGCGCCGCCCCGACCTGCCGATCGTGCTCATGAGCGGCTACACCGGGCCGATGCTTACCGAGCGAGCGCTCGGCGTGGGAATCACCGAGATCCTCAAGAAGCCGGTCCAGTCGCGCGAGATCGCGAGTGCGCTCGCGCGCGTGCTGAAGCGCGCCTGACGCTTCCCGCATTGCGTCGCGGGACGCCGTGCCGCGGCAGCCCGGACTGAAGACGGCGAAGTAGCTGTTCGAGGCCCGGCTGTGCCCGCTCACGGCTCTCCCGCCATGCGATCCACCAACGCCAATAAGCGATGATGCAGCTCGTCCGGCGGGAGGCGGATGCTGCCGCCGTGCCCGGCCAGTCGGGAGCCGTGCGGCGAAGGTGACGCGTCGCCGCGACGCGTCAGTTACAAACGAGCGAGTGCGGTGTGCGCTCGCAACATGCCGCACGCCGCCCGCGTTGACGCCTGTCCCTAGCGGCGGAAGTCCGCCTCGCTCGGTCTTTCCGCCTGCCGCCCGGCGCGCCGCAGCGCGCTCGGCGGAACGCCCGTCTGCCGCTTGAACGCGCGGCTGAACGACGCTTCCGATTCGTAGCCGAGCCGCTGCGCGACTTCCGCGACCTTGAGGCGGTCGCCGCGCAGCCATTGGCGGGCGAGGTGCATGCGCAAGCGCGCCAGGTAGCGCGCGACCGGAACGCCGACGAGCGCGGTGAAGCGCTCGGAGAACGCCGAGCGTGAGACGTGCGCGATGTCGGCGAGCGCTTTGACCGACCAGACATGACTCGGGCGCCGGTGGATCGCGGCGAGGGCCCGTCCGATCCTCGGGTCCCGAATCGCGGCAAGCCAGCCGGTCGCGCTCTCGCCCTGCGATTCCGCCCATGCCCGGACGACCCGCGCGACGACCGTGTCGGCGAGCCGCGCGAGCACCGTGGCGGCGCCGATGCGCTGGGCCAGGACTTCGTCGGCCATCGTCTCGAGGAGCACGGGCAGCGTCGCGTCGTCGGTCGCCGCTCCGCGCACGATGAGCGCGGCTGGCATGAGCTGCAGGAGCGGATGGACGGCCGGCTCGTCGATGCTCACGCTGCCGCAGAAGAGGAGCGTTCGCTCCCCGCCCCCGCCGGCCGACAGGCGGTAAGTGTTCTCGCCGACCTCCTCGAGCGGAAACTCGTCGATCGGCCGGCCGTGGTCGCCGGGCGTGTCCGCGAGCGCGTGGCCGGTGCCGCGGGGAAGCAGCGCGACATCGCCCGCGCGCAGGACCGTCCACCCGAGATCGGGTGCATCCAGCCAGCACTCGCCCGCGGCTACGAAATGAAACCGGGCCGGTCCCTGGGCCGGAAAGTCGATGCCCCAGGGGCGGGTCAGCTCGCAGCGGCCATAGGACACGCCCGATAGCCGCAGATCCTGAAGCACTTCGCTCAGAGCGTCGGCCTTCAACCCGTCATCGGACGAACGGCCAAGCATTCCCGACAAACCATCATGGAATGTCCGGCGGCCAGTATACACAATGCCCTCGACGCCGAACCCGTGCTGGCGGCGTGACCAACGAAAGGAGAGCCCGATGATTCGGACCCTGAGAGCAATGGCGCTCTTGCTGGCAGTGAGTACGCTCGCGCTGCCCGCGTCAGCGCGGCTTCGAGACAACCGGCAGGAAGCGTCACCTGCGACGCAGACGGTGCCGGTCTGGGTGCAGCGGGGGATTCCCGGCAGGGCTCATGCCGCGCTCGCGCCGCTCGTCGGCAAGTGGCGCGTCGAGCAGAGCGTGTACGCCACCATGGGACGCAGCCCGGAGCTGCCGCCGATCGTGTCCAACGACATCCGCACCACCCGGGTCTGGGTGGCCGACGGCCAGTACATCGAAGACACGACCGAAGGCACCGTGCAGGGAGAGCCGTATTGGCGCCGCGGCTGGCTCGGCTACAGCAACATCGACCGCCGCTACGAGTGGGTGACCATCGCGCCGCGGGTCCCGATGATGATCTACCTCGGGAAGCCGGGGGCGGGCGCGAAGACGCCGATCGAGCTGACCGGCGTCTTCACCGATCAGGGCGTCGTCAGCGAGCGCACGGTGGGGCAGCGCGTAGGGCAGCGCACGGTGATCCGCATCGAAGGCAACGATCGTCACGTGTTCGACCTGTACTTCACGCCTCCGGGCGGGAAGGAGCAGCTGGCGCTCCGCGCCGTGTACACGCGGATCGAGTGACCGCTGCTCGCGCAATGGTGAGCCCGAGACCGGAGCACCGCCGGTCTCGCGGCTTCGCGAGGGTTCGACCCGGTAGAAATGAGCGGCAGACATGCTCGAGCTCAGATTGGGGAATCCCCGGCCCGTTGTCGTCGACCCGGTCCCGGCCGCGGCGTAGCGCTCACTTGCCGGGCCGATCGCCGATCCAGTAGCGTGGGCCCGGGCCGAGCCGCGCCGCGCGGTCGGCAGGGTTGGCGAACCGGCAGCGCTCGAGCGAAAGGCAGCCGCAGCCGATGCATTCGGTGAGCCCGGCCTTGAGCCGCTCGAGCTCGGCGATGCGCCCGTCGATCCGCCCCGACCACTGACGCGAGAGGCGCCCCCAGTCGCGCCCGCTGGGCACTCGGCCCGCAGGGAGCTTCGCGAGCTCGGCGCCGATCTCCTCGAGCGAGAGGCCGATGCGCTGCGCGAACACGATGAAGGCGATGCGGCGCAGGACCGCGCGCGCAAAGCGGCGATGGCCCGAGCCGGCGCGCTCCGAGCGGATGAGCCCGCGCGCCTCGTAGAAGCGCAAGGCCGAAGCCGACACGCCGCTGCGGCGGGAAATCTCCTGGATGGTGAGCACGTCGTTCATGCCGCGAGCCTACGCCCACCGGCCCTTGACTTCAAGTTAACTTGAACTTGTAGGCTGGCCACCCATGAATCCTGATCTCAACAGTGTCAGAGCCGCCGTGACCGGTGGGACGTCGGGCCTCGGGCTCGCGCTGGTGCAGGAACTGCGCCGGCGCGGCGCGCGCGTCGCCTTTGTCGCCCGCAGCGCCGGACGCGTTGCCGAGGTGGCGCGGGCGCACGCCGGGACGCACGGCATCGTCGGCGACGTCGCGCGCAAGGAAGAGATCCATCCGATCGCTCTACAGATCATCGCCAGCCTCGGCGGGCTCGATGTGCTCGTCAACAACGCCTCGAGCCTCGGACCGGCGCCGCTTGCGCTGCTCGCCGATACCGAGTGCGAGGACTTCGAGCGCACGCTCGCCACGAACGTGCTCGGGCCGTTCCGTCTCACGAAGGCGCTGCTCGGCGCATTGAGCTCGTCGGCGCGCGAGGGGCGGAGCAGCGTGGTGTTGAACGTCTCGAGCGACGCTGCCGTGAATCCGTACGCCCAATGGGGCGCCTACGGCGCGAGCAAAGCTGCCCTGCACCACCTGAGCCGTATCTGGAACGAAGAGCTTGCCGCCGAAGGCGTGCGCTTCCTTTCGCTCGACCCGGGCGACATGGATACGCCGCTGCACGCGCTCGCGCTGCCCGATACCGATCCCGCGACGCTCAAGCGGCCCGAAGCGGCGGCGCGCGAGCTCGCAGACGCGATCACGGCGGCACTCGAGAAAGCGCACGCATGATCGCGGCCGACCGCCCCGCCCAGCGGCCGCCCGATGCCAGGCTTCTCGTCATCGATGCCGGCGGCCGAATCACCCAAGCGCCGCGCTCGAAGTTCGTCGATTACCTGCGCCCGGGCGATCTTGTAGTCGCGAACGATGCGGCGACGCTTCCGGCGAGCCTGCACGGCAGCCATGTTTCAAGCGGCGCGGCGATAGAAGTGAGGCTCGCCGGGCGCTCGTCGTTCAGCCGCGAAGACGTTCGCTTCTCCGCCGTCGTATTCGGCGCCGGAGATTACCGCACGCGCACCGAGGAGCGCGCGCCGCCTCCCGCGCTGTCGCGCGGCGACTCGCTCCAGCTCGGGCCGCTGACGGCGGTCTTGGAAGGGCTGTTCGGACATCCGCGTTTTGTCACGCTGCGCTTCGCCGGAGCGCCGCAGGACGTCTGGGCGGGGATCGCGCGCCACGGCCGGCCGATCCAGTACGCCCATATCCCCACCCCGCTCTCTCTGTGGGATGTCTGGACACCGATCGCCACCGCGCCCGTGGCTTTCGAGCCCCCTTCGGCCGGCTTCGTGCTCGACTGGAAGTCGCTCGGTGGGATGCGGAACCGCGGCGTCGTCTTCGCGACGCTCACCCTGGCCGCGGGGCTTTCTTCGACCGGCGACCCGGCCCTCGACGCGCGGCTGCCGCTCGACGAGCCCTATCGGATCCCGGCGGCGACGGCGTGCGCCCTCCGGCGCGCGAGGGCGACAGGCGGACGTGTCATCGCCATTGGCACGACGGTGGTGCGTGCGCTCGAGCACGCCGGCGCGCGCGACGGCGCCGTGCACGCCGGCGACGGCGTTGCCGATCAGCGGATCGGTGCGCCGACGCAGTTGCGCATCGTCGACGCGATTCTGTCAGGCACGCACGAGCCGGACACGAGCCACTACCAGGTGCTGCGCGCATTCGCCGATGGGGCCGCGCTCAGCAGAGCGAGCGCGGCCCTTGAAGCCTACGGCTACCGGACTCACGAGTTTGGTGATTCCATGCTGGTCGAGAAACGCGCCGCAATCGGCAGGTCCTGGCCTCAACCGACGCGATCGTCCGGTACCCGGGTTGCCGCAGGGTGGTGATCCGGGCCCCGTGCCGCAACCTTGGCGTGCCGCGGCCGAACGCACTGCGTCTCCTCTGAGAACGGCTTGCTGCCGGCTTGTATAATCGGTGAGCACTGAAGAGGCAGCCGCTGAAGAGGCAGCCGATGAATCCTGCGCGGGTGCTCGTGGTCGACGACGACCCCGAGATCACCAACCTGCTGGCGGAGTACCTTTCCACGCACGGCTACGAGGTGGCGCGGGCCGACTGCGGCGAGGCGATGCGCGCGGAGATCGCGCGCGCCGCGCCGGCGGTGGTGCTGCTCGACATCGGTCTTCCCGACGAGGACGGCCTCGCCCTCGCGCGCTTCCTGCGCGAGCGCTACGACTGCGGCATCATCATGGTCACGGGCGCGGGCGACGTGGTGGACCGCGTCGTCGGCCTCGAGGTCGGCGCCGACGACTACATCGCCAAGCCCTTCGACCTGCGCGAAGTGCGCGCCCGTGTGAAGAGCGTGCTGCGGCGGCTCGAGGCCCGGGAAAGATCTTCCCCGGGGCGGGATACGCACGTCGCCGTGGGCCGCTGCCGGCTCGACCTCTGCGCGCACCGGCTGTCCGACGCCGCCGGGTGCGAGGTCGCGCTCACCGCGATGGAGTTCGATCTCCTCAAGGCCCTGGTCGAGCGCCCCAACCAGGTGCTCTCGCGCGACCAGCTTCTCACACTGACGCGCAAGCGCGAGTGGGAGCCGTACGACCGCTCGGTCGACATCCTGATCGCCCGGCTGCGGCGCAAGGTCGAGGACGACCCCGAGCGGCCGAGCGCGATCCGCACGGTGCGCGGTGCGGGCTACATGTTCGTGCCCGGGCCGAAAGAGCGGCTTTTGTAAACCGCGGGTTCAAATGGTAGCGGCCAGGTAAAAGCGCTGGCCGCGCGGCGTCGCGCGGCGTAGACTCTCCCTCGTGCTCCCCCGAAAACGGTCTCGAGCAGGTGTTGAGCGCGCGCGAGCGCGCCGAGGCTGCGCTGCACCATTCGGAGGAGCGCTACCGCGACATCTTCAACGCGGCGGGCGACGCGATGGTCCTGCGCGACGAGAACTACCGCGTGGTCGACGTCAACGCCGCCTTCGTGGCACTGACCGGCTTCTCGCGCGAGGAGGCACTCGGCAAGGACCGGGTGATCGGCGGCGCCCCGACCGAGTCCCACGCGGCGATCCTCGCGCGGCACCGCAAGGTGCTCGCCGGCGAGCCCGTAGTGGTCGAGACCCGGCGCATGCGCAAGGACGGCACCTCCATCGACGTGGAGCTGCGCTGCGTGCCGGTCCAGCACCAGGGCAGGCCGCACGTCCTGTACACCGCCCGCGATATCGGCGACCGCAAGCGCGCCGAGGAGGCGCTGCGCACAAGCGAGGAGCAGTACCGCTCGATCTTCAACGCCGCCCAGGACTCGATGGTGCTGCGCGACGCCGATTTCCGCATCGTCGACGTCAACGCCGCCTACATGGCGGTGAGCGGGTTTTCGCGCGAGGAGGCGCTCGGCCAGGATCGGGTGCTGGGCAACGACCCGCCCGAGTTCGAGCAGCTCCTCAAGGCGCGGCACCCCCGCGTACTCGCCGGCGAGCCGATCGTGCTCGAGACCGAGCGCACGCGCCGCGACGGCCGGCGCATCGATCTCGAGGTCCGCGCCGTGCCGGTCCAGCACCGCGGCAAGCCGCACGTGCTCTACATCGGCCGCGACATCAGCGAGCGCAAGCGCGCCGAGGAGGCGCTGCGCGCGAGCGAGGAGCAGTACCGCTCGATCTTCAACGCCGCGCAGGACTCGATGGTGCTGCGCGACGCCGATTTCCGCATCGTCGACGTCAACGCCGCGTACGTCAGCCTGACCGGCTATTCGCGCGAGGAGGTCGTGGGCAAGGCGCGGATCACGACCAGTCCGCCGGAAAAGGAGGCCGAGATCCGTTCGCTCCATCGCCGCGCGCTCGCCGGCGAGCCGGTCCTGATCGAGGTGCAGCACCGCCGCAAGGATGGCACGCCGCTCGAGCTCGAGCTGCGCGCCGTGCCGGCGCAGCACCACGGCAAGGCGCACGTGCTCTATATCGGCCGCGACATCGGCGAGCGCAAGCGCGCCGAGGAGGCGCTGCGCGCGAGCGAGGAGCAGTACCGCGAGATCTTCAACGCCTCCGCCGACGGGATGATCCTGCGCGACGCCGAATTCCGCGTCGTCGACGTCAATCCCGCCTACGTGCGCCTGAGCGGCTACTCGCGCGAGGACGTGATCGGCAAGGACCGGCTGATCGCCAATCCGCCCGAGATGAGCGACACCATCCGCGCGCTGCACCGCCGCGCGCTCGCCGGCGAGCCGGTTCACCTCGAGACGCAGAGCGTGAACAAGGACGGCTCGCGCTTCGAGCTCGAGCTGCGCGGCGTGCCGATCCAGTACCGCGGGCGGCCGCACGTGCTCTACATCGGACGCGACATCACCGCCCGCAAGCGGGCCGAGGAGGTGCTGCGCTCGAGCGAGGAGCAGTACCGCGCGGTTTTCAACGCCACCACCGAGGCGCTCGTGCTGCGCGACACCGAAGCGCGCGTGGTGGACGTCAACCCCGCGTTTCTCGCGATGAGCGGTTTCACCCGCGACGAAGTCGTCGGTCAGGTGCGCTGGTTCTTTGCCGGCCCGGAGATGAGCGGGCTCGCCAAGGAGATGCACGCGCGCGTGTGCGCCGGCGAATCGGTGCACTTCGAGATCTTCGGCTACCGCAAGGACGGCTCGCGCCTCGACGTGGAGATGCACGCCGTGCCGATGCGCTACTGCGGCAAGCCGCACGCCCTGGGCATGGCGCGCGACATCACGGCGCGCAAGCGCGCCGACGCCGAGCGCGCGCAGCTCGAGGCGCAGCTGCGCCAGGCGCAGAAGATGGAGGCGATCGGGCACCTCGCCGGCGGCATCGCGCACGACTTCAACAACATCCTCACCAGCATCCAGGGCTACGCGCGCCTCGCCGCCGAGATGCCGGTGGCGGCGGCGAACCCGAAGCTCGCGAGCCACCTCGACCACGTCGAGCTCGCCTGCAACCGCGCCCGCGCGCTGATCCAGCAGCTGCTCGTCTTCAGCCGCGGCCGGCGCGGCGCGGCGCGCCCCGTGGCCCTCGCGCCGCTCGTGCGCCAGGCGATCCGCCTCCTGCGCTCGTCGCTCCCGGCGACGCTCGAGATCGTGCCCGATCTCGCCGCCGACCTGCCGGCGGCGCTCCTCGACCCGGTGCAGGCCGAGCAGGTGCTCATGAACCTGTGCATCAACGCGCACGACGCGATGCACGGGCGCGGCACCGTGCAGGTCGGCGTGAAGCATGGGCATTTCCAGGGAACGGTGTGCGCGAGCTGTCGCGGCGCGGTGGCGGGCGAGTTCGTCGAGCTCTCGGTCGCCGACGCCGGGCCCGGGCGTCGCGCCCGAGGCGATGGAGCGCATCTTCGAGCCGTTCTTCAGCACCAAGGAGACCGGGCGGGGCACCGGCATGGGGCTCGCCATCGTGCACGGCATCGTGCACGAGCACGGCGGCCACATCCTCGTCGATTCGAGCCCGGCCGGGGCGCGCTTCCGGGCGCTGTTCCCCGCGGTGACCGCAGGCGAAGTCGCGGAAGTGGTGCCCGACCGCCGCGCCGCCGTGCCGCCGCCGGGGTTGCACGGGCGCGTGCTGCTGGTCGACGACGAGCACATGGTGGCGGGCTACGTGCGCGAGCTCCTGCAGGGATGGGGGCTGCAGGTGACGGTGTTCACCAGCGCCACCGAGGCGCGCGAGGTGTTCGCGCGCGCGCCTCAGGACTTCGACCTGCTGCTCACCGACTACACCATGCCGCGCATGACCGGGCTCGACCTGGCGCAGGCGCTGCGCGCCATCCGGCCCGAGCTGCCGGTGATCCTCTACTCCGGGTACACCGACGTCATCCCCGAGCCGCAGCTCGGACGCGCGGCGGTGGAGCTGGTGCAGAAGCCGATCGACCCCGAGGCGCTGCTCGCCGCGCTCACCAAGCACCTCTAGAACGCCGCATGCGCATCGAACGACTGGTCCCCTGCCCGCCCAAGGAGCTGTGGCGCGCGCTGATCCGGCACGCGGAGCTCGCCGAGCGCGGCGCGGTCATCCGGCTCGCCCTGCCGGGCGGGCTTTCCGAGGCGGCGGGCAAGATCACGGCCTACGAGTCCGAGAAGGTGCTCGAGTGCGCCTGGAGCGGCGGCGTGCTGCGCTGGGAGCTCGCGGCGCGCGACGGGATGACGCTGCTCGTCTTCACGCACGAGCCCGACGCGGCGCAATGGAACGCCTGCCTCGACAGCATCACCGCCCGGGTCGGCACATGAACCGGCGCGTGCGCGAGCGGATAGGCCGGCTGCTGCGCTGAGCGCCGCGACAAGCGAGGAGGCGCCGACCATGCAGTACCTGCTGATGTGCTGCTTCAACGAGGATCGCTGGAACGGCCTCGCGGAGGCCGAACGGGCCGCGATCGCGATCGCCTCATGGCCCGGCCTATAGACCGGCACACGGTGCCTTTCTGCAGGACCGAGAGAAACGGCGCAACAATCGCGGGGTACGGAAAGACGCGGTCTTCGGGGTTTTCGTCCAGCCTCTTAGGCGGACTGGACTGTCGGCAGGACAGAAGGAGCGACGATGATCATCGGTGCCCATTCGGTTGTCAGCAGCACGAATCCTGAAGCGGACTGTGCTTTCCTGCGCGATGCACTCAGGTTGACGAGCGTCGACGATGGGGGATATCTCATCTTTGGTTGCCACCGGCCGAGGTTTCAGTCCATGCGTCCGACAAGAACGACTCCACGAGTTCTACCTGATGTGCGATGACGTCAAGGCGTTGATACGGAGATGGAGAGGCACAGCATCGTCTGCAATCCCGTGCAGGCACCAAGGTTCGAGCTTAGGACCCACTAACATTGCCCGGCGGCGGCAAGCTCAGCGTTTACGAACCGCGGCACGCGCGACCAAAGCCCATGCCTGCGAAGAACCGGGCGACCACCGCCGCACGCCCCGCCACCGCGAAACCCCAAGGACCGCTGAAAAGGCGTCCGAAGAGAAGGGCGATAACTCTCGAGCGCTCGGCGAACAACTTGTTCCGCCCAGTACCGCCTGACCCCCGCCGGCGCGACCGCGAGCGTAAGGATTGCGAGCAGCCGGCGAACGGCGCTCATGCCGGCCGCTCCAGCGCGCGCGCGCGCGGCGCGCTTGATCGCCTTGCGCACGCGATCGTAGGTGCCGCAGCGGCAGATGTTGGTCATCGCGGCGGCGATGTCGGCGTCGGTCGGGTCGGGACGCGCCTTCAGCAGCGCCGCCGCGCTCATGATCATCCCCGACTGGCAGTAGCCGCACTGCGGCACCTGCTCCGCGATCCACGCGCGCTGGAGGGGGTGCGAGCGGTCGCGCGAGAGCCCCTCGATGGTGACGATCTTCCGCCCCGCCGCCGCTTCGACCGGATACGAGCACGACCGCACCGCGTTGCCGTCGACGTGGACGGTGCACGCACCGCAGGCAGCGATGCCGCAACCGAACTTGGTGCCGGTCAGCTCGAGCTGCTCGCGCAAGACCCAGAGCAGCGGGGTCTGCGGATCGACGTCGACCGTTCGCGCCACGCCGTTCACCGTGAGCTTGATCGTTGCCATCGCACCTCTCCTCAGGCAAATCGCAGGCCGTGCCTGCCGACCGGGAACGACCGGAGCCGCTTGCCAGTGGCGGCGAAGATCGCGTTCGCGAGCGCGGGCGGGACGGTAACCGGGCTCACCTCGCCCACGCCGCCGAGCTCGCCGCCGCGCGCGACGAACTCGGTCACGAGCCGCGGCGTATCGGCGAGATATGGCATCACGTAGCGCTGGTAGTTGTCCTCGACGACGCGGCCGTCCTTGAACGTGATCTCGGACTTGCACCCGGCGAGCCCGAACACGACGCCGCCTTCGATTCCCGCTGCCGCGATCCCGGGGTCGAGCACGCGGCCGCAGTCGACGACGGAGACGACGCGCCGCACCCGGAGCTCATCGCCGCTCACCTCCACCTCGGCGACCTGCGCGATCAGGGTGCCGAACGCTTCGGCGAACGCGATGCCGCGCCCGGCCCCCTTCGGCAGCGGCCGGCCCCAGTCGGCGAGCTGCGCCGCACGGTCGAGCACCCGCAGCGCGCGCGCGTTGCCGGCGACGAGCCTGCGCCGGTATCGATAGGGGTCGGTCTTCGCCGCGTGCGCGAGCTCGTCGACGAAGCTCTCGAGCGCGAAGATGTTGGGACCATAGCCGGTGGTGCGCAGCACCGAGGTCGGCACCGGCATCTCCATCAGGTGGAAGTCGACCTTCCGGTGCGCGATCCCGTAGGGCCACTCCAGCATGCCTTCCATCGCGCCCGGGTCGAGCCGCTGCTCCTTCAGCACCTGCGCGATCGGCGGAAACACCGGCAGCAGGATCGTCGGCGACACCACGCGGGCGTAGAGCGCCAGCGGCATCCCGGCGTCGTCGAGGGCGGCCGCGAGACGCACCATCGTCGCGGGGCGGAAGAGGTCCCGCCGCATGTCCTCCTCGCGGTCCCAGATCGTCTTCACCGGGCGGCCGACCGCCTTCGCGATCAGCGCTGCCTGGACGACGAAATCCGGCGCGAGGCGCCGGCCGAAGCCGCCGCCGATGTGAGGCGTGCGGTTCACGGCGATCCGGTCGTCGGGCAGACCCAGCACCGCCTTGAGCGCGTAGAACGCGAGCTCCTGCCCCTGCGTCGGCGCCCAGATCTCGCAGCGCTCGGGCGTCACGCGGGCGGTGCAGTTCATCGGCTCCATCGTCGCGTGCGCGAGGAACGGGTTCTCGTAGTCGGCGGCGAGCGTCCGCTTCGCATCGCGCAGCGCTGCGTCGGGCTCGCCGTGCTTCACCGGGGTGACGAACGGGCCGTTCTCGAGCCGTTCCCGATACTGCAGCAGCGAGCTGCGCGCTCTCCAGGCCGGCATTCGGCCCAGCGTCGAACTCGATCGGCATCGCCGCGAGCGCGGTGCGCGCCTGCCACCAGGTGTCAGCGACGACCGCGACGCCGTTCTGCACGGGCACCACTGCGCGCACGCCGGGCATTACCTTCGCCGCCGCTTCGTCATAGCGCTTCAGCGTGCCGCCGATCGCCGGTGCGGTGCGCACCGCGGCGACGAGGAGGCCGGGCAGCGTGAAGTCGATACCGAAGACCGCACTGCCGTCGACCTTCGGCGGGAACGTCGACCCGCGCCAGCGGAGCGGCCGACGAGCTTCAGCTCGCCCGCCGGCCTGAGCTCGGGCGCGCGCGGCGGGTCGAGCCTGGCGGCATCGGCCGCGACCTCTCCGAACGCGAGGCGGCGGCGCGTCGGAGCGTGCACGACGAAGCCGTTTTCGGTGCGACAGGACGACGGCGCGACGCCCCAGCGGTTCGCGGCGGCGCGCACCAGCATGTCGCGCGCGGCGGCGCCGGTCTTGCGCATGAGGTCGTGGAACGACTGGATGCTCTCGCTGTTGCCGGTGAACATCCAGTTCACGCGCGGGTTCTGGTACGCCTTGTCGTACGGCGCGGTCTCCAGGCGGACCCTCGACCAGTCGGCGCCCAGCTCGTCGGCGAGGATCGCGGGCAGTGTGGTGCTGATCCCCTGCCCGATCTCGGCCTGGGACACGATGATCGTCACCGTGCTGTCCGTGCCGATCCGCACCCACGGATTCAGCGCCCCCTCGCCCGCCGCCGGCGTGCCGCCGGCGGCAGCGAGCACCGCGGCGCGCGCCGCGCCGGCCACGCCGATCAGTAGTCCGCCGCCCGCGGCGGAGGCCGCGACGAGGAATGCCCGCCGTCCGGCGTCGACCTGTTCGGGTGCTCTCTTCATCCCGCCTTCAGCCAAGCACTCAATCTAGCGACGCGCCCGCCCCCAAGATAGAGCCGGGCGCGGCATATCGGTTATTCCGCCCCGGCATCGGCCGCGCCGTCGGGTCGTTAGAATCGCCGCGTTCCGCGAGGGGGACCTCCGCCATGGATCTCACCGACATCGACCTGAATCTGCTGGTGCTTCTCGACACGCTGCTCCGCGAACGGAGCGTGAGCCGCGCGGCGAAGCGGCTGGGAATCCGGCAACCGGCGCTGAGCAAGTCGCTCGAGCGGCTGCGCAGGATGCTGGCCGACCCGCTGCTCGTGCGGACTGCGGGCGGCATGGTGCCGACGCCTCGGGCGATGGAGCTGGAGGCCCCGCTGCGGCGCCTGCTCGAGGAGCTGCGCACGGCCCTCGCGCCGCGCACCGGTTTCGATCCGGCAACCACCACCCAGCGCTTCAGGATCGCCACGACCGACTACGCGGCGGTCGCGCTGGTGCCCGGCGTCATCGCCCGGGTACGGCGCGAGGCGCCGTCCGCCGACCTCGTCGTGCGCAGCGCGCGATTCGGCGAGCTCTTGGACGATCTGCGCGAGGGCGTGGTCGATCTCTACGCCGGGCTGCTGAGCCGACCGCCGGAGGCGCTGTATGCGAGCCGCCTCTTCACCGACCGCTTCGTCTGCCTCGTCCGTGAGGACCATCCTGCGGTCGGCGCGCGACTGACACTGAAGCAGTACGTCGAGCTGCCGCACCTCCTCGTCTCGCCCGTGGGCGGCGGTTTCGTCGGCTGGATCGATCACGAGCTCGTGCGGCTCGGCCTGAAGCGCCGGACCGTGCTCTCGCTGCAACACTTCCTCGTCGCCCCGCACGTGGTCTGCGAATCGGACCTGATCGTGACGCTGCCTGAGCGCATCGCGCGCAAGGCCGCGGCCGGGCTGCCGGTGCGCGTGCTCTCGCCACCGCTGAAGGTACCGACTCTGACGGTGCGGCAGTTCTGGCACGCGCGGACGCACCATGCGGCGTCCCACCGCTGGTTTCGCGCCCTGGTCGCCGATGTCGGCCACGAGCTCGAGGACTCCGAGGCGACCGCCCGCGAGCCGGCTTGATGTCACCACGGGTCGTAGGTGCCGAAGCTCCAGAGCCGACTGATTGCGACGCAGGATGCAGCCATCCGCCGCCGACCACGGCGGATGTCGCGCGAAGCCTAGCCACCTCAAAGATCCAGTCCAGCGGAATAGAAGTGGGTCCGCCTGGATTCGAAGAGGGACCAAGGGATTATGAGTTCGGGGCCTGCTCCGCGGCAATCATTCAATCAGTCGTTGGCGATCCCCTCGGCGATCCCGGCATACTCCTTGCGGACACCGCCGGCAATGGTCCAATAGCGGGATGAACGACATGTTCACACTCAAGGCGATTGGCCACGTCAGCTCATCCCTCGTCGATCGCAAGCACGCGCCCAAGCAGGGCTGCGAGGGGGCGCCCGAGGCGTGGCTCGTGTTCGACCCCAAGTTCCAGGAAGGGTTGAGGGATCTGCGGGAAGGGGAGGAGATCCTGGTCCTCACGTGGCTCGATCGCGGCGATCGCGAAACGCTGAGCGTGCATCCGCGGGACGATCGGAGCGCTCCACTGCGGGGCGTGTTCAGTACTCGGTCGCAGGACCGGCCCAACCCGGTGGGGATTCACCGCGTGAGAATCGTCGCGATGCGGAACCCACCCGGCTCGAGGTCCTCGACCTCGAAGCCTTCGACGGCACGCCGATCATCGACGTCAAGCCGGTCCTTGACCGCGCGCAGGAGCGCTGAGCGCGCGCCTCGCCGCGACTGCCGGCCCGCAGCGGTCGCGATCGATCCTTCTCGGGCAGCCAGATTATCGGTGTGCCGGGCAAATCAGTCCTGCCCTACGATGCCCCATTTCTTGTTGAGCTCGCCGAAGTAGCCATTCTGCTTCTTGATCACGATCCAGTTGTTGACGAAGTTCATCCAGACCTGGTCGTCAATCGGGACGACGAAGGCCATCGGGATGTTGTTCTTCGGGCGATCGAGGAACACGAGCTGGAGGTCGGGATACTGCTTCGTGAGGTGTGCGCCCTCGATCAGGCTGGCGACGGTGAAGTCGACGCGCCCGGCGAGCAGCTCCTGCCAGTCGCGCGCGGGGGATTCGACCCGCTTGACGGTGGCCTTCGGCAGATTCGCTTGCACGAACTGCTCCATCGTGGTGCCGAGGTTGTATCCCGCGGTGACCTCCGGCCGGTTGAGATCGCTCCAGTCTCTCCATTTGTTGGCGTTCTTCTTCTGCACGAGCGGGAAGAATGCATTCTTGCCCCATGGGACGGTGAAGCCGGCGGACTTCGCGCGGGCGACGCTCATGGACGTACCCGTCATCGCGATGTCGAACTTGTCCGCCATGATGCCGTTGATCAGGGTCTTCCAGTCGGTCGGCACGAACTGGGCCTTCACGCCCAGGTCTTTGGCCAGCTCGTGCGCGGCGTCGATCTGGTGCCCCTGAAACTCGTTGGACGCGGGATCCCGAAAGGTCATCGGGTTGAAGTCCCCGGTCGTGCCGACGCGCAGGACGTTCGACTCCAGGACGCGGTTGAGGCGCGACTTCTGCTGCGCCAGGGCCTGGCCGGCGAGGGCTGCACCGACCAGCAGCGCCAAGAAAGCGGCGAGCTTGCTCTTCGTCATCTTCGTCCTCCATTCGCGTTGCGGTCCGGCGTGCCGAACCGTGATTCCAGCACCGCGCGAAGTCTAGCGCACCGCTCGTCGGCGCGGTCGGGCGCGGAATCGATCACGGTGTCCGCAACGGCATTTCCGAACTCGCCGAGGCGCGCGGTTGCGGTGCCGCGGTCCGAAGCCGGCCAGACCGTGTCCTGGCAGTAGGTGTTCACGAGCCCGTCGCGCCCCTCCGGCAGCTCGCGCGCGGAAGCGGTCCCGGGCAAGGCGCGGATTCCCTTCCGGACGAGGCGCCTGAGCATGCTCACGCCCCGATCGGACGTCGCCAGGTTTTCGAGGGCGTGCACGGCGATCGGGCGCTGGGAAACCTGGACTTCGTAGTCGCCGGGCTGCCGTTGACGCTCCGCATAGGGTCGATCGCCCGTCTGGCCGATGAAATCGATGCGTCCCCTGCCGACTGCGCCCGGATCTCCCAGCCCGGCCGGGTCGAGCTCCGGACGATAGAACCGCCAGCCGATCGTCAGCGTGTGCGTGTCGTCCATGGGCATCATCCAGCGCAGGAGGGCGGAGCGCTGAAACACCTTCTCGCGGTCGGCTGCCTCCCAGATGGCGCCGGTCTGGTTCCCGTTTGGCAGGATGGTTTCGGTCATCCGCGTCCAGTAGTGGCCGTTCCAGCGCCGCGTCTGAACGTTGACCATTCCGATCGGCGTCTCTCGGTAGTCGAGCACTTGATCGGCGCCCGAGGCGTCGCCGAACTGGGCGCCGCTCATCCGGGTGTGCAGATACACGACGTGCACCGGATCCTGTGTGTTCTCGTAGACCTGGAGCCAGTTGCACGGGGTCTCGAGCGAGAAGGGGATCGCGTGCGTTTCCCGGATGCGGTTTACGTCGAAAACCGGAAAGCGTGGTCTGAGTTCCGGCGGGCCGAGATAGGCGAACACGACCCCGTCCTGCTCATGAGTGGGATACGCCCCGTGGAACAGCCGGCCGCGGATGCGATCGGTGGGCTCGGCGGGCGTCGCGAGGATCGTTCCGTCCACGTCGTAGTGCCAGCCATGGTAGCAGCACGAAATGCCGCGCTCCATGATGATGCCGTACTCGAGGCTCGCCCCCCGATGCGAGCAATGCCGGTGGAGCAGCCCGAGGCGTCCGGCGCGGTCGCGGAAGAGCACGAGGTCCTCGCCGAGCACGCGCAGCGCGAGCGGCGTCTCGCCGAGCTCGCCCGCCAAGGCGATCGGCTGCCAGCTGCGCCGCAGCCACTCGCCGCAGAGTGTTCCGGGTCCGACGCGGGTCAGCTCGGCATCGGGCTCGGGAACGTCGCGCCTCTCGTAGCCGACGAATCCGCGCGCCGTCATGAGTTTGCCTCCTGAGAGCACGCCAGCACCTCGACCTCAACGAGAATGTCGGGATGGAAAAAGTTCGCCACGCCGATGAATGAGAGGGCGGGCCGGGAACTCGTGACGACCTCCGCATGGGCACGCGCCGCTTCTTCCCAGCGCCTTGTGTCGAGCATGTAAACGCGCGTCGCCATGATGTCCGCGTACCCCAGCCCGGCCTCCTCGAGCGCCTGCCCGATGATCCTCAGGCACTGACGCGTCTGAGCATGCACGTCGCCCGGGTGCACGATGCGTCCGCTCTCGTCCGCCGGGGAGGTGAGCGAGGTCTGGAAGAGCGTTCCCACGCGCACGGCGCGGGAATAGCCGTACCGCGCCTCCCACGGACGGCCGCTGGAGATCTCCCTGCGCTTCACGCCTGCCCCTTGTAGAAGCCGATCACGTCCCCTTGAGTCGTGACGCCGAGGCCGTTCAGCAACCGGTTGGAGTAGTTGAAGTAGGCGCACACCTGGTTCACTTCGAGGATCTCGCCGTCGTCGCAGCCCGCGCTGCGGAGGGCGTCGATGTCCGTTCTCTCCATTCGCCCGACCTCGGCGGTGAGCTTGGCGGCGTAGCGAAGGAGCGCGAGCTCCTTGCCGGAAAACGCGAGCTCGGGCGAACGCGCATCCAGGGCCGCGCGAATCGCAACCGAACGCGCCTCGTCCCGTATCAACCGTTCGGCGTTGGCCCAGTGGTGGGCGAGGCTGTAAGCGCAATCGTTGATGATGCTCACGTAGGATGCAACGGCCTCGAGAAACCAGAACGGCAGCCGGTTCTCGGGGTTGTGGAGCACGCTCCGATAGAGCGCCAGGTGGCCTTCCATAGTGTGTGGCCGCAGGCTGTGCGCCCTCATCACGTTGTCCACCGTGCCGTGCGGCGTCCTCACCTTCTCGTACAACGTCTTCAGGATGCCGGTGGCGTCCTCTGGCGCAATCGTGCGGATCCAAGCGCTCATTGCAGTGCCCCCGGTGTCGATCACGCCTCGGCGAGAAACGCAGCGTAGTCCGAGCACGCGCCCTCCACCGCCGCGGCGAGCAGCGCGCGACCGTGTTCCGGCATCGCGAGCGAGGAGTCCGAGCCGACGCGACCGTCGGGGAAGGCGTCCCGGTGCGTGCGCGCATCCCAGTGATTGTCCCCGCCATGGTCGCGCAGGAACTCGGCCGAAAGCGGGCGGGGGGCCGCCGCGACTGGCCGCCGCGGCGAATCCGGGCGGGCATGCAGCGTGATGGCGATTTCGCTCGGCGTCGCGTGCATCCCCTCCCCAGGGCCGTAGAGCTCGCGGCGCAGACGGTCGGCGTCGGGATACTCCCACCAGCTCCGGAGGCGGCAGCGTGGCGCGACACCCTCCCGCTCGCCGAGGCTCCACCGGGCGTAGATGTCCTGGAACGCGGCCCGCGCCGGGGCGATGTTCCCGCCGTGGCCGTTGACGAAGTAGAAGCGCCGGAAGCCCTGCCGTGCGAGCGAGAGGACGATGTCCTCGATCAGGGCCATGAGCGTGCTGGCGCGAACCGAGATCGTTCCGGGAAACGCGAGATTGAATTGCGCGACGCCGGTCGCGATCGTCGGCGCCACGAGTGCTCCGCAGCGTTCCCCGACGGCGCACGCCAACGCTTCGGGCACGATCGCGTCGGTGCCGATCAGGCCACTCGGACCGTGCTGCTCGGTCGAGCCGATGGGAACGATGATGCCTTGCGAGCGCTCGAGGTAGCGCTCAACTTCCTGCCAAGTGGAGAGCGCGAGCTGCATGCATGTACATTATCATACGACCCCTTCCGGGACGCGAATGCCCAAGCCGGCGAACAACGCGCCGATCATCGAGATCGAGCGCTTGAACAAGTGGTTCGGCGATCTCCACGTGCTGCGCGACATCGACCTGCGCGTGCAGGCGGGAGAGAAGGTCGTGGTCTGCGGTCCCTCGGGTTCCGGGAAGTCCACGCTCATTCGTTGCATCTGCAGGCTCGAACGGCATCAGCGCGGCCGGATCGCAGTGGACGGCATCGAGCTGACCGACGACGTGAAGCAACTCGCGGCGATCCGTTCCGAGGTCGGGATGGTTTTCCAGAGCTTCAACCTGTTCCCGCATCTCTCGGTGCTGCAGAACGTGGCCCTCGCACCGATGCGCGTACGCGGCTTGCCGCAGGCGGACGCGGAGGCGCTGGCCATGGAGCTTCTCGACCGCGTCCGCATCCCCGATCAGGCGCGCAAGTACCCGGCGCAGCTCTCCGGCGGCCAGCAGCAGCGGGTGGCGATCGCCCGCTCGCTCGCCATGCGCCCCAAGATCATGCTGTTCGACGAGCCGACGTCGGCGCTCGATCCCGAGATGATCAACGAGGTGCTCGAGGTGATGGAGTCGCTCGCGCGCGGGGGCATGACGATGGTGTGCGTGACGCACGAGATGGGATTCGCCCGACGCGTCGCCGACACGATGGTGTTCATGGACAAAGGCGAGATCGTCGAAACCGGCACGCCCGAGGAGTTCTTCGCGCGCCCCCGGAGCGAGCGCTGCCGCCTGTTCCTAAGCCAGATCCTGAGCCACTGAGCATGCGCTCGAGCTCCACCCGATGGCTCCTCGCAGTACTCGCCGCGAGCGCTCTTTCGGGCTGCGCAAGCAGCTATACCTGGGGCTGGTACGTCGTCGCGCCATGGAGCCCCAAGGGGCAGGGCAACATTGCGTTCCTGCTCTCCGGGTTGGGGTGGACCTTGGCGCTCGCACTTTGCGCGATCGTGGTCTCGGTCGTGCTCGGCCTTGTCGTCGCATTGATGGGCCTGTCGCGCAATCGACTGCTGAGGGGCGCAAACCGGGTGTACGTCGAGGCCCTGAGGTCGATCCCGATGCTGGTGATGGTGCTCTGGGTGTTCTACGGGCTGCCGATCGTGGCCGGGCTGAGCCTCGATGTGTTTCCGGCGGGCGTGATCGCGCTCGCCCTTTGCGACAGCGCTTTCGAGGCGGAGATCTTCCGCGCCGGGATCCAGTCGATCGATCGAGGGCAGCACGAAGCGGCTGAAACCCTGGGCCTCGGCTTCGTCGACAAGATGCGGTTTATCATCCTGCCGCAGGCCATTCGCCGCGTCCTGCCGCCGCTGGGAAATCAGTTCGTATACATGCTCAAGACCTCGTCGCTCGTCTCGGTAATCGGGCTCGCGGAGCTCACGCGCAAGGCGAACGAGCTGGTGGTCACCGAGTACCGGCCGCTCGAGATCTACACGTTCCTCATCCTCGAGTACCTCGTGCTGATCCTGTTCGTGTCCTGGGGCGTGCGCTGGATCGAGCGCCGGATGGCGGTCTCGGACTATCGACCGGCCTGATCGCCGGGCACTCCCCATGGCATACGCCGAGGTCAACGACGTCTCCGCCTCTTCGATCCCGGTGATCGACGTCGCGCCGCTACGCGCCCCGGAGGGCGCCGGCCTCGCGCGGGTGGCCGCCGAGATGGTTGCCGCGTCCGAATCGATCGGCTTCTTCTACATCCGCAACCACGGCGTGTCCCGGAGCCTGATCGACGCGGCGGTCTCCGAGGCGTTCGCCTTCTTTGGTCGTCCGCAGGACGAGAAACGGCGGACCCTCGTCAACTCGCATCATCGCGGCTTCATCCCGGTGGGCGAGGCGAAGATGTACCGCAGCGCCCGGGCCGACCTGAAGGAGAGCTTCGTGTGGGGCCTCGAGCGCGTGGCGCCGAACCGCTGGCCCGCGGACCAGCCCGGGATGCGAGCGCTCTTCGAGCAGTACCTCGAAGCCTGCCACGCGGTGGCGTGGCAGCTCATGCGCGCCTTCGCCGTGGCGCTGGGCGTCGCTGACGACTATTTCGTGCGCTCGGTCGCGAACCCGATCTCGCGCGGGAGCGCGGTCTACTACCCGCCCCAGCCTCCCGACCTCGGGACCGACCAGTTCGGGGTCGCGCCGCACACGGACTACGGCTGCCTCACGCTTCTGTACCAGGCGAACCTCGGCGGCCTCGAGGTCCGCGCCCGCGATCAGAACTGGGTGCTCGCGCACCGTGTCGAGGACACGTTCGTGGTCAACGTCGGCGACCTGCTCGCGCGCTGGACGAACGATCGCTTCCGCTCGACGCCGCACCGGGTCGTCAACCGTTCCGGCGCGGAGCGGCTCAGCCCTTGCCGTGTTCGTCGATCCGGACGACGGCACCCGCATCGAACCGGTGTGCCGGGCCGGGGAGGCGCCGCGCTATCCACCCGTGACCTGTGGCGAGTACATCCGGGGCCGCTTCGACGAGTCGTTCGCCTACCGCCAAAAATGAGCCGCACTCGTCTGCTGCGGCCCGAATGGCGCTACGTCTCGAACTTCGCGATGGAGCGCATGACAGCGGCCGACTGGAGGACACTCGATGACCAGCGCGCGGTGTATCGCGCCGAGCTGCAGGTCGAGCAGGTCCTGCGGCTCCTGCGGGCGCAGCGGGACGATCCCAGCTTCGGCTACCCGATCAACAACTACCGGCATTGCCTGCAATCGGCCACCCTTGCCCTCCGGGACGGGCTGGACGATGAGACCGTCGTCGTCGCCCTGCTGCACGACATCGGGTTCGACGTCTGCCCTCGGCTCCACGGCGCGTTCGCCGCGGCGTTGCTGGGCGACTACGTCTCGGAGCGTCATGAGTGGATGCTGCGGCACCATCAAATCTTCCAGGACCACCATGTCGGGGAACACTACGACGCGTCGCTCGACCGCGACGCACGCGAGCGCTGGCGCGGCCATCCGCATTTCGAATGGACGGCCGCCTTCGTTGCGCGTTATGACCAGGCGGCGATGGACCCCGACTACGACCATCTGCCGCTCGAGCGCTTCGAAGCGATGGTGAGTCGCGTGTTTGCGGAACCACGACGCCCGGGCGGCGCCTAGCAGCTGCGCTACACGTCCGGTGGACGACGCATTACCGCGCCACCGGTTCTCGTCCCCGATGATTACGGCCGGCCGGGGAACGTCGTCTCGACGCGGTTCGTGACCGAGACGGCGCCGTTCTTGACGACCATGAGGCGCTCGGGGATGGCGGCGACCGCCGCGGCGGGCTCGACGCAGTCGAGCAGGACCATATCGGCGCGCGCACCCTCGGCCAGGCCGTAGTCGGCGAGGCGGATCGCGCGCGCGCCGCGATCGGTGGCCAGCCGGAGGGCAAGGCACAGGTCCTCCGCGGTGCCCAGATGGGCCGCGTTCGCGAGAAGATTCGCCACGCGCAGCAGGTCGGCGTCGCCGAACGGCGTGAAGGGGTTCTGCACGTTGTTGGTGGAGACGGCGACGTTGACGCCAGCGGCCAGCAGCGCCTTCACCGGCGCGAGGCCGCGGCGCACATTCCGGACGTCGCCGCGGCCCATCAGGTACAGGTCCGTGGCGGGCAGCACGAGGACCGAGATGTCGGCCTCCGCGATGCGGGCGGCGAGCGGCGCCAGCGCGTCGGCGTCCAGCGCGCCCAGCTCGCTCATGTGCCCGGCGCAGACACGGCCTTGCCAGCCCCGGGCGAGCGTCTCGGCGGCGACCTCGCGCACGTGCAGGTGCACGGGCTCGTCGGCGAAGTCCAGGTGGAAGTCGACGTCCCGGTCGAACTCGCGCGCGAGATCGAAGACGAGCCGGATGTGGGCGAGCGGGTCGCTGTCGTTGTAGGGCACGCCGCCCACCGCCTCGCCGCCCAGCGCGAGCGCCCGGCGCATCAACGCCTCCGTCCCCGGCGCGTTGAAGATGCCCTCCTGCGGGAACACGCAGATCTGCAGATCGATGGCCCAGGCGTACTCGCGCTGCAGCGGCAGGATGGCCTCCATCCCCTTGAGGCCCACGATGGGATCGACTTCCACGTGCGTGCGCATCGCCGTGGTGCCGTGACGGATGGCCATCTCGAGCACCTGGCGCGCGCGGCGCGCGATGTCGTCCACCGTGAATCGCCGCTTGGCCTCGGCCGTCGTGCGGATGGCTCCCTCCACCGTGCCGGCCCCGGCCGGCGCCCCGGCGCCGAGCAGCGCCTTGTCGAGGTGAAAGTGCGATTCCACCAGTCCGGGGATCACAACGCGGCCGCCGGCGTCGATCTCGCGCGCCCCCCGCACCGGCAGCCGCTCGCCGATCCTCCGGATGCGCCCCCCGGCGATGCCGATGTCAAGGTGGCCCGCGCGGTCGGCGAGACGCGCGTCGCGGACGATCAGGTCCATGCTGGCGCTCCAGCGCCACGGCCGAGGTAGGCAGCCGCCACCTGCGCGTCGCGTTTCAGCTCTCCGGCGGCGGCGGCAAGGACAATCCGTCCCTGCTCGAGGACGTAGCCGCGATCGGCGATCTCCAGCGCCGCCTCCGCCATTTGCTCAACGACGAGCAGCGTCATGCCCTCTTCGCGCAGGCGCGCCAGGCTCTTGAATACCTCCTTGACCAGGCGCGGCGCGAGGCCGAGCGAAGGCTCGTCGAGCAACAGGAGGCGCGGGCGCGCCATAAGGCTCCGCGCAATGGCGAGCATCTGCTGCTCGCCGCCGGAGAGCGTGCCCGCCGGCTGGTGGCGCCGCTCGCCGAGAATTGGGAAGCGCTCGAACTGCCGCTCGAGGTCGCGTGCGACCTCGCCGTCGCGCCGGGCGTAGGCGCCGAGCCGGAGGTTGTCCGCGACGCTCTGGTCCGGGAACACGAGCCGCCCCTCGGGCACCAGCGCGATACCGTCCCGGGCCAGCGAGTGCGCCGGCCGCCCGCCGATATCGCGTCCCTCGAAGCGGATCGTGCCGCGCGCCGCCGGTAGCAGGCCCACCACCGTCTTGAGCGTCGTCGTCTTACCGCTGCCGTTGGCGCCGATGACGACGACGATCTCGCCGCGTCGCACCTGAAGCGAGATCCCGTGGACGACCTCCATTCGCCCGTACGCGGCGGCGACGTCGCGCAGGTCGAGCATGACGTCGCCGGCCTCTTCCGCGCGCGGGGCGCGACTCGCGCGCAAACCGTCCTCGGCGATCCGGCGCGACGGCGCCAGCACCGCCGAGGTAAGCCTCGAGTACGGCGGGATCACTCTGGATGACGGCCGGCGGGCCGGAGGCGATTCGCCGCCCATAGCTGAGGACGGTGATGCGATCGGAGACGCCCATCACCAGATCCATATGATGGCCAACCAGCAACACCGCCGTCCCCGACGCGCGGATCGCACGGATGAGCGCCGCGAGCGCAGCGATCTCCTCCGCGGAGAGCCCGGCCGCGGGCTCGTCGAGCAGCAGCACGGCCGGACGCCGCGCGAGCGCCCGTGCGATCTCCACGAGTCGCTTGTGGCCGAACGGCAGGTTGCGCGCGAGCTCGTACGGATCGCCGCCGTAGCCGACGAACGCGAGGACGGCCACCGCCTCGGCGCGCAGCGCCCGCTCGCGCGCGCGGACGGCGCCGCGCCCAAGCAGCGCTGCCGCCACGCTCCCCGTCCGCGCGCCGACCAGGCCGACCTTGACGTTCTCGAGCACGGTCATCGCCTCGAACAGCTGCGTGGTCTGGAAGGTCCGGGCGACGCCGGCACGCGCGATCCGGTGGGCGGGCAGGCTAGACAGCTCCCGGTTTCCGAACGTGATGGTGCCCGCGTGAGCCCGGTAGAACCCGCTCAACAGGTTCAGCAGCGTCGTCTTGCCGGCGCCGTTGGGGCCGATCAGGCCATGCACGCTGGCGGGCGCGAGCTCGAGATCGGCGTCGGCGAGGGCCACCACGCCGCCGAAGCGCATCCCGAGGCCACGCGCCGCCAACGGCGCCGGCCGGCGGTGGCGCCGGCTGCCAGGCCACCGTCGCATCCCCGGGGTTCGCAGTGCGGCGTCGCGCCCGCCGCGCCAGCGCGCCCGCCACGCCCTCCGGCAGGAAGTAGAGGGTGCCCAGCAGGAGGACACCGTAGAGGATCAGGCGGTAGTCGGAGAACCGGTGGAGCAGCTCGGGCAGGACGATGAGCACGACCGCGCCGATGACGGGGCCGGCCACGCGCCCTAGGCCGCCGAACAGGATCACCAGCAAAAAGAGGATGGACGTCTGCAGCGTGAAGCTGTCCGGGCTCACGAAACCCGCGAGAAACGCGTACAGACAGCCGGCGGCGGCCGCGAAGGCCGCGCTCAGCGTGAAGGCCGTCGTGCGGACGCGGTAGGCGCTAAGGCCGAGCGACTCGGCGGCCAGCTCGCTCTCACGCACGGCCACGAGCGCTCGTCCCCACGCCGAGCGCTCAAGGTTGCGCGCGAGCCACAGGCTCGCGGCTACCGCGAGCGCCACCACGTAGTAGTAGAGCGGGAGCGTAAGGCTGACGCCGCCCAGTTGGGCGCGGGGGATGTCGGCGATGCCGCCGAAGCCGCGCGTGAGCGCGTCCCACTCGATGAGGCCGTGCTCGACGATGATGCCGAAGGCGATGGTGACCATCGCCAAGTAAGGCCCGGTGACGCGCAGCGAGGCGAGCGCCAGCACCACGCCCACGGCGGCGCCGCCCGCGGCGGCGAGCGGCAGCGCGGTCCAGAACCCGAGGCCGGGCTTGCGTGGCCACGATGGCGCCCGCGTACGCGCCGAGCGCATAGAAGCCGGCGTGGCCGAGCGAGACCTGCCCCGACGACCCGGTGACGACGTTCAGCCCCGTGCTCACGACGATGGTGATGCCGATGAGCATGGCGACGAAGAGGTAATAGGTGTTGTCGGTGACCAGCGGCACCGCCAGCGCCGCGGCGGCCGCGACGGCCGCAAGCAGACGCCCCGCGGTCGTCATGCTAGACCCGCCGCAGCGCGGGGACGCCGAAGAGCCCCCAGGGGCGAACGAGCAACACGAGGATCACCAGTCCGAAGCCCAGGATCTCGCGGATGCCGGTGCCGAGATACCCCGCCACCACCGCCTCAAACACGCCGTAGAGAACGCCCGCCACGACGATGCCGCGCGCGCTCTCGATGCCGCCGATGATGGCGACCGCGAACGCCTTCAGCCCGATCGTCGTGCCCATGGTGGCGGAGACGTTGAGGAGCGGGGCGAGCAGGATGCCGGCGATGCCAGCCAGCACCGTGCTGAGCACGTACGCCGTCGTGATGGTACGGTTGACGTCGATCCCCATGAGGGCAGCCGCGTCGTGATTGAAGGCCACCGCACGCAGCGACTTGCCGGCAAGCGTGCGGCGGAAACCGAGCTCGACGAGCGCCATGATCAGCAGGCCGGCCATCGGCACCAGCAGTTCCAGCGGGTAGACGCGGGCGCCGAACACGGTCCACGGCTGCGCCGTGAGGCTCGAGGGGAACGCGCGGGCGTCCTTGCCGAAGGCGACCATCGCGATGTTCTCCGCGATGATCCCCACGGCGATCGTGCTCAGCAGCCAAGCGATGGACGACGCGCGCAGGAACGGCCGGATCGCGATCCGCTCCACCAGCGCGCCGAGGGCGGCGAGTCCGAGCAGGGTCGCCGCGACCGCAGCGACGAACGGCCAGCCGAGCTCGACATGGAAGACATAGGCGAGGACGGCGCCCGACCATGACCGACTGGCCCTGCGAGAAGTTCACCGTGCGGCTGGTGGCGTAGGTGACGTTGTAGCCGAGCGCCACCAGGCTGTACATACTGCCGAGCGCCAGGCCGCTGAAGAGCAGCTGAGCGAGCATGAACGGGTTACGGGCGGCGCCGGCGGCCGGCGCCCGTGCCGCCCGCGAGGCCTACTTCGTCGCCGCCGGAACGATCTTGCCCTGGCGCCACGTCACTAGGACGTAGTCGCTCTCTGTCAGCGCGTCATGCTCCGTGGGCGTGAAGGGCTGCCGATAGGTCTTGATGAGGCCACGGTACTCGCCCAGGTTCTCGAGCGCGTCGCGGATCTTGGCGCCGTCGGCCGCGCCCGCCTTTTCGATGGCCAGCGCGACGAGATGCATGGCGTCGTAGGCGTTGGCGGTGCCGACCGGCGCCAGGATGTCCTCGGGGCCTTTGATGCCGTACTTGGCCTTGAGCGCGCCGATGACGCGCTGCCCGACCTCGCTCTGCTTGCCGAAGAAGCTGTACGTCTGGATGAACACCACCGACTCCGAGAGCTCGCCGGTCAGCTCGGGGAACCGGCCGCCGCTGATGCCCCAGTGCGAGACGGTCGGCACGTCCCAACCGATCTTGGCCTTGCTCTTCACCACCTGCGCGCCCTCGGGCGCATTGGCGACCAGCACCAGGCGTCCGCGCCGCCGTTCTTGAGCCGCAGGAGCTGCGGGCTCATGTCGGGATCGTTCCAGTTGAACTTCTCCACGCCGACGGCTTGATGCCCGCCGCGCCGAACCACTTGGTGAGACCTTCCTGGTTGCTCGCGCCCCACGGCGTGTTTTCGAGGATGATGCCCGGCTTGCGGCCGCCAAGCTTCTCGATGATGTGCTTCGCCAGGAAGTGATCGACGACGTCGTCGTTGGCGGAGACCCGGAACATGAAGTTGGGCTGCCGGCCGTTGCGTGTGATGTTCGTGGCCGCCGCCCAGGTGCCGACGTAGGGCACCTTCAGCTCATGGAAGACCGGCAGCATGGCGAGGCCGACGGGGGAATGCAGGCCGCCGAAGACGGCGACGGCACTCTCGCGCTCGATCACGTCGCGCGCGGCAGTCACGCCCTTGGAGGGGTTGCCCTCCTCGTCGCGGATCACCAGCTCCACCTTCCGGCCGCCGAGCACGCCGCCCCGGGCGTTGATCTCGTCGATCGCCACCGTGAGCCCGCGCTTGATCGCCTCGCCTGACAGCGCCGAGCCGCCGGACATCGCGGCCACGAGCGCGACCTTGACGGGCGGCTTCGCTTGCGTCCAGCCGGTGGGTGCGTACAGCGCGAGCCCCGCGGTCACGCACAGGGCGGCGGTTACGAGCGTTGCACGGCGCATAAGGCCTCCTCGATGGGTGATTGGGGATACTACCGAAGGCCCCCTAGTCGAACAAGAGCAGGTCCGCGCCGAGGTCGTGCTGCTCGACAACCCCTTCACCGACGCCGTGAACCACGGCCAGCTCAAGGGCGAGGCGCCGCCAGCGACCGGTTATCCGAAGGGCCTGCCATTCGCCATTCACCACCACTGCCTAGTGGAGGCGGGCATCCACCAGATCCAAAACGCCAAGCTCGACGAGCTTGCCCGCGATCGCATGTGGCTCGCGTGCACGATCATCCTGCCGCTCCGAGTGCGCGGGGGCTGTGGGTTTTTGGTCCGCCCGGTCGCGATCGGCGTGCCGTAATAGGGCCAACACAGCCACTTGCTACGCCATTGACCTTCGGACCACCCGTTACGCGAAGGTGGCCTCGCTGCGCAGGGTGTCGCTGCACTAGAGTCCCGCAAGACTCCCGCAAGGAGCGATGCGCTTGCAGGAGGTATGCGCGTAAGCGCTTGATGGTAGAAGTGGGCCCGCCTGGATTCGAACCAGGGACCAAGGGATTATGAGTCCGTCGAAGGGCCCGGCTGACTAATCGTTCTCGTTGATCTTTCTCAATGACCCGGTGGCGCGACCCCACTCAAGCCCAGTGGAAACGACTGGTTGACGGCACAACGGCGTCACAGTGAAAGGCAAGTCCGTTCTCCGATCCCGCAACGGCTGGATCCCCGCACTCACCGACTGCAGCTAACGGACCGAGCACCTCAGGCGACAACGTGCCGCGTCGATCGCGCGAGATCGTGCCCGTCGGGCGCTGGAACCGAGGTCACGTGGCGTTCTGCACGCCGCCGACAGGACGGACAAGCATGGCGCCTGCAGCCTTTACGTCCGGAGCATCGACCGCCCCGCCGAACCAATCGTAGAGCGGCCGGAGGATGTCGCGCAGCACCGCCTGCTTCAGCGATCCTTCGAGGATGCGGCAAAGACTCGTCGCGCTCCGGAGCTCGAAGAGTCGTGCCTCCTGGTGCCTGGATACCTCGATCGCCTCGCGCAGGCAACCTTCGGCCAGCGCGAGGCGGCCGGTCGACGCGAGGACCTCCCCTTTCAAGCGCAGCAGCTCGGCTGCGTAGAAGCGCTCGCCGGTCGTCTCGCTGACTATCAGCGCCTGCCCCAGGGCGTCCAGGGCTGCATCGGGCTGGTCCGCCGCGATCAATCCGCCGGCGAGAAGCGCCAGCGCAAACGGCTGATAGGTGGCCGCCTCCATATCTGCGTGCGCGCTCATCCCGGTGCGCAGCTCGGCGAGCCCTTCCTCCCGCCTGCCGCTGCTCGCCAGGGAAACTCCGCGGATCATCTGCGAGATGCCGATCCAGGTCGCGAAGCTCTGCTCCCGCGCCGTTTCGAGAGACTGTGTGCCCCGCTCCAGGGCCGCCGCCGGATCGCCGCCAATGTGGTGCACCGCAGCCAGGTAGCACAACGAGAAATTGATCGTATGCATGCCACCGAGCGACCGCGAGTGGGCGAGGCCGCTTTCGCCGGCTCGCAGACCGCCGCCCAGATCGCCCATGATCGTCCGGGTCAACGCGAGGTAGCACAGGCCCGTCGATTTCTGATCCTGGACATAGAGCACCTGCTTGCCCCGGCCGGCTGCGTTGTCCTGCTCGTAGATCGAGACCGCCTCCTCGAGGTGCCGGCGGGCCGTGGCCAGCTCACCCTTCAGGAACAGGGTGCCGCCGAGCAGCAGGTGCCCCATGATGAACGGCGGCTTCGATTGCTGCCCGGCGGCGCGCGCAAGACACTCCTCCGCGAGCGCCTGGCATTTCCCGAAGCCGGCGCGCGTGATCTCGAACGAGCCGAGACCGGATAGCACCGCGAAGACCTCGGGTGGGTCGCCGAGCTCGCGACAGAGCTCGAGCGCGGTTGCGTAGGCGCGCCCGCATTCTGCAGACGAGAAGCCGCGGTACTCGGCGTAGATGCCGCCGAGCGTGCGCTGCACGCGCAGCTCCATGCGCAGCCGCTCGTTCGACCGTGGCTGCGTGCCGAGCAGACGCAACGCGCTCTCCAGCTGGGCGATGGCTTCGACAAAGCCCGAGCGCCTCGCCGACAGCCGGGCCGCCGTCACCAGATAGGAGACCGCGTTGTCGACGTCGTTGGCCGCCTGAAAGTGATAGGCGAGCAGCTCCGGCTGCGATTCCGCCGTCTCGGCAAACTCCTTCACCAGAGCCCGGGCGATGCGCGCGTGCAGCGCGGCTTGCGTCTTCTTGAGAAGGCAGGAGTACGCCGCGTCGCGCACGAGCGCGTGCTTGAACGCATAGCCGAGGACCGACGCTCCGCGACGGCTGACCAGGAGCCCCGCATCGACGAGCCGGCTGAGTTCCTCCTTCAGCAGCACTTCCGGCAGCTCGGCCACCTTGGCGAGCAGCTCATGGGAAAACTCCCGGCCGATGACGGCGCCGATCTCGGCGACCGCCTTCGCGGACCCCAGCCGGTCCAGGCGCGACATCAGGGAGTCGGTCAGCGTCGCGGGTATGGCGACCGGCGATCGGCCCCGGGCCGGATCGGCGCTTCCGCCTTGCTGCCCCGTTCTTTCGAGCACGTCCGTGGTCAGGTCCTCGATGAAGAGCGGCACCCCGTCGGTCTTGTCCGCGATCTGGCCGATCGCCGGCTCCGGAATCTCCCGGTCGCCGCAGATCAGCCTGATCATGCTGATGGAGTCCCGCCGGTCCAGCGGACTCAGCGGCATGCGGTGCAGGCGGGCTTCGTCCCAATGCGGCCGGAACTCGGGACGCGCCGTGAGAACGACGAGAATCGGCAACGTGCTCAATCGGTCAATCAGAGCTCCGATCAGCTCCTCCGATGACGGATCGATCCAATGCAGGTCCTCGACGACCAGCAGCACGGGCCCGCGGGCCGCTATCACCTCCAGCTGCCGGAGCAGCGCGTGGATCAGCTGGCGCTTCTGCCGCTGCGGCGACATGTTGAGCCGGGGATACCTGGTTTCGTAGCGGACCGACAGCAGGTCCGCAAACAGCGGCACCGTGTCTCCCGGGTCCGTCACCTCGGCCGGGACAAGGCCGGCGAGCTTACCCACCTTCGCGTCGTCGTCGTCGCTCTCGGAGAAGTCGGCGGCCGCCGCCAGGTGCCGAACGAGCGGCGCCAGCGGGCTGCTCTGCAGGTTCGGAGAGCAGTGGAACCAGAGCCGGAAGCAGCGCCGGTCGACGATGCGGGTGGCCAAAGCATCGGCGAGCCGCGATTTCCCCACGCCGGCCTCGGACAGCAGCAGCAGCGCCTGGCCCTGCCCTGCACACACCGAGTCCCACAGCCGGCGCAGCTCCGCCAACTCGTGCTGGCGGCCCACGAGCGGCGTTCGGGCCAGGGCGCGCAGCGCGTTAAATCGGCTGGCGTCCCGGTTCTCGCCGAGCACCTCCCAGGCCGGCACCGGGGTGTCGAAGCCTTTGAGCCGCTGTGGCCCGAGGTCCCGGTACTCGAACAGGCCGCCGGTCAGGCGCCGCGTCTGGTCCGACACGACCACCATGTCGGGCCCGGCGAGACCTTCCATCCGGGCGGCAAGGTTCAGCGCGCTGCCGATCGCAGAGAGCTCTTCGCCGCCCTTGGGGAGGCTGCCCACGACGACGACCCCGGTGGCAATGCCGATGTGGACCCGCATGTCCGCCGACCCGGCCTGCGCCTTGGCGATGGCGAGCGCAGCGCGAACGGCCCGCTCGGCGTCGTTTTCGTGCGCGTGCGGGTAGCCGAAGTAGGCCAGTACCGCGTCGCCGACCTGCCGCGCGACCATCCCGCCGTGACCCGTGATCACGTCGGCGCAGCGCTGCCGGTAGGTCTGGATGACTTCGGCGAGCTCCTCCGGATCGAGGCGCAGCGACAGCGCCGTCGACGCCACCATGTCGCAGAACATCACCGTGAGCTGGCGGCGCTCCGGTGGCCGGGTGCTAGGCATCACGTATCGTCCGCAGCTTCACGCTGAAGTGGTCGTAGAGGTACGGGATCGGATCCCGCTCTATTGTGGGGCTAATCAACTTGAAGCGGTACCGGCTGAGCAGCGACGCGAGCGTCGCTTTGAGAACGAAGGTCACCAGGGACCTGCCGGCGCACTCCTGGCGGTGGGCGCTGAACATGTACGTGTCCGGCGCGCGGCCGGCGCGACCTCCGCCGGCGATCGCATCCGGCGAAAACCTGTTGGCCCGTTCGCCGAAGACCCGAGCGTCGCGATGGTAGAAGCCGGCGTGGATTAGGATCTGCTGCTCGGCCTCGATCGGGATCTCGCCACGCAAGGGGAATGGCCTCACAGCACGGCGCAGCAGTATCGGCACGGGAGTCCACAGCCGCAGCTGCTCGAGCAGGCACGCCTCCAGGCGCTGGAGACCATCGATGGTGCCAGGGGCCAATGTTCCGGCCTTCGAAATCTCCTCGCGAACCCACTTCTGCACCTCTGGATGCGCGGCAATCAGGGCCAGCGTGCGCGCGACGTGCAGCTCCACCGCATCCTTGAGAACGAAGAGCCAGAAACCGATCTGAGCCGGCACCCGGGTGGTCTCAGTCGCCGTTCGGTTCCTGAGCAGCTTGCCGCTATCGGCCAGCAAGCAACGCCGCGGGTCGGCCTCGTCGACGGCTTTCAGGTCCTCCTCGATCCGGTAATAGTAGGCCAAGAACGCCGTCCAATCCCGCACCAGGAAGTTGCTGCGCCGTACGAGGGGCGCAAGCTGTGCCGTCAGCTCGGGCCTCGACTGAGTGACGCCGAGGATGATCCGTTGGGAAATGCCCGCTCCGAGCTCCTCGAAGTCGGCCCAGGTCAGCACATCAGGCAACTCCCGCCTCTCCATCTCGTCGCGCACCGCCTGCGTGAACGCGTCGGCATAGCGATGCAGTCTCCCGAAGTCGAGGACCTTTTCGTTGAAGCGCCTGCGAGCGCGCCATTTGTCGCCGCTCGAGATGACGAGCGCCTCGGGGACGAACCGGGACAGCGCCCGCTTCTTGAGCAGCGGGTCCGCGGCGTTGTCGTCGGACTCCAGGACGGCCTCGATGGTCTGCGGCGCAAAGACGAGCAGGGTCCTGCCGAGCGGGAACCATCCCCAGATCGGGAACCACGTCCACAGCTGGTCGGCGCCGTACTTCGCTCGGAGCTGGCGCAGGAAGTCCATCGTCCGTCGTCCTGCGCTGCCTCTCGAGCGCAACCAGGAGAGCCAGCGAATCGGGGTGACGAACCCCCGGAGAGAGGTGGGGACGGTCACGAACCACTGCAGGCGAAGCGTGTCCCAACCCGATAGGGTCTCGACCGCGATCGCCTTCGCTGGCGGGGCGTTCGGCTGAACGGCCCGCGCGATCTCCGTGCGGGGACGAAACACCCGTGCACCGGCACGTTCCCCCAGCGCCCGATAGCTCTCCCACTGATCGTCCTTGAAGAACTGGTTTGCCGTCGACTCGTTGGGGAACGTCGGGTGCTGAGCCGCATAGTTGCGCACGTCCATGGGCAGTGGTGGCGCGAGATTGGCTTTCACCAAGAGCAGCCAGCTCTCGCTGCCGGGATCGTCGCCGTAGGTGATGCGCGCGAGGGCGCAGCAATGGGGGCCGTCGCGCTTGAGCTCGGAGAGCGCCCCCACCGCGCTCGGGTCGATGAACGACCGAATCAGCACCGGCACCGGCGAATCGAGTGCGTCGTTGAACCGAGCCCAGGAGCTCGTTCCCGCCGTGCGCGGGCCGCTCGGGTCGAGCCAATGGATCTTGGCGTCGAAGTCGAGACGCACCTGGCGGGTCAGGATGGCGAGATCGCCGAGCTGGTACTGCTCGTCCTCGGCGCCATCGACCGCGATGATGAACGCCAGCCGGCGCCGGATGAGCTCGTAGAGCGCCGAATTCTCGAAGTGCCCGCCGTCGCTCAGGCTCCACAGCCGTTCCGCCGGTCCCCGAAAGTAGCCACGCCACTCGTTGAGCAGCGTTGCCTGCGTCCGGAACAGCGACGCGGGGAAGGACTTGAGCCGCCGCCAGGGGCTCCGCGGGTAGCGACTGGGGCGCTTGCCAGCCCGGATGTGGGTGTCCCACCAGTAACCCAGCCGGACGTTGAGGAGCCCCAGCAGGAGCGATTGCGGGACGCTGGTGAAGCGCCCGGCACCGGTCGCGACCGCTGCCGCCGAGATGGCAAGCCATTGTCCGAGGCGCAGCCGCTCGACCCGGGGCGCCTTGCGGTCGGAGCGGGCGAGCACGTGAAACGCGTTCGGATCGGGCGCCACGGGAAGCGGCCGCACGATCGATCGATCGGCCGGCAAGCCGCGGCGCTGCTCCCACAGGGCGTGATACTTGCGCCCCACGCTCAGGCCGGCCGGGCCGACGCACATCGGCAAGCCCTTGTCGTCCTGCAGCTGGCGACCGGATTCATCGGCCACGGTGTGGTTTACGCAGGTGTTGACGAGGTGCAGCGGGCCGCCGTGGCGCTCCGGGTGGTACTCGTCGAAGTACACATCATCGTCCGGGCTCGAGATCTCGACCGGCAGCGGCCCATCCGCTCCGCTTGGACGCACCCGGACGTCGTTGCTCGCCCCGAGAAACGTGCGCACCAGCTTCTGGCCGTACGCCTGCTGCAGCGACGACAGGTTGAGGAAGCGAAACCAGCGTCCGACGATCGCCGAGCCAGCTAGCGCCGTGGCGGTGGCCCAGATTCCGAGCAGCGGGCTCGCGCCGAACGCGCGATGCACCAGCACGTCGACGAAGAACACGAGGATCGCGGCGAGCACGAACGCGAGGCCGGCGACGATGATCTCCCGCCCCCATGCGTACCATTGCACCGCCTGGTCGCCGGGAGCGGCCTGAAGCCGGGCAACGGCGCCGAAGCGGAGGAGGAGAACGATCAGCGCGGATCCCAGCATCCACAAGTCCACCGGCAACATCTCATCCGGATCCGCAGCGACCCGCGCGAGAGAATCGAGCACGACCCAGAGAACGCTCGCGACGAGCCCCACGAGCACCGCGCCAAGCGCCCGGGTCAGACGGTTGCGCACTAGCGTGCTCGGCACGCTGTCCGCGGCGCGGTCCGCGCCTGCGGGCGCAGGCGCAATCGCCGCGATGCCCCGCTGCTTCCGATCGATCCGCCACTGCGTGACCTCCAAGACAAGTCGGCCGAGCAGCAGGGCTGCAATCGCGGCGGCGCTCCACGTAGCAGCGTCCGGGACCGCCAGCCCGTACACCGCGCTTGCCAGCACCCCCGCCCACAGCAGCAGCGGGGGGACCGCATGCCTTCGTCCCCCGCCCGGGACGAGCCAGTAAGCGATGGCGAGCACGACCGCGACGAACAGCATGACGACGGGCACCCACCACCAGAACGAAACCTTGATGTCCCAAACGCTCCACGTTGGCAGATGGAAGGGGAGGGGATCCGCGTCGGCGAGGAAGCGCAGGCTACCGAAGATGCCGAACAGCAGCGCGCCGACGAGGACGTACACGGCGCCCAGGTTCCGCGCCACAACGGCGAGGTTGGTCTCGACGTCGGCGCGCCCCGCGCCGGCGATGTAGTCGGCGTTCTTGCGCAGCCACCAGATCTGCGGGGAATCCGGTTTGGCGAGGATCTCCTGGACGCGTCCCACCTTGTCGTTCACGTCCGCCGTCAGGCGCGTGAAGAGCCGGCCGAGGAATCCGCCGGCGCAGCCGCCGCCGGATACCGTGGAGAGAAGTCGACGGCGCGCAGCCGGTTGCGCGCCGCAAGCGCCTGGAGCACGCCGAGACAGAAGGTCGCGCTGCGGATGCCGCCGCCGGAGAGCGCCAGGCCCACCGTGTCCTGCGGAAGCTTTTCCGGATCGGGGGGCCGGTTCAGGCCCGCAGCATCGCGGCGCGCACCGACTGCCTCCGTCTCCGCGCGCTCGAGCGCACGCGGATACACCGCCGAGTCCGCAAGCAGGGTGTCGGCCGCTTTCTCGCTCACCATGAAGACCGACGAGACGATGAAGTAGCCCGGGATCTGCGGAAAGACCGATGCGTCGACCACGCGCAGGCCGCGCACGCCGTGGACGCGAAACTTGCTGTCCAGCACAGCGTGGCGATCGGTGAGCTTCGTCACATCGGCCTGCCAGGGGTCGGCGCCGATCCGGCAGGTCCCGCACGCGTGATGACCCCAGGCTTGGCTCTGCACCCACTCGGCAAGCTTCTCCGAGCCGTCCGGGCATTCGGGGCCCGGCTGGATCTCGTTGGACATCGCCTTGATACGGCTGTTGACCTCCCGCACCTTGCGCACGCCCTCGCACAGCGCCGCGACGTCGTCCGCCTTGCCGCGCCCGTCCATGAACGAGTTGAAGATGATCTCCGGCGTGTCGAACGGATCGGTCGGAAAGCAGGCGAAGCGTCCCGTGGTTGTTGTGCGTGTACGCCTTGAGGACCAGCCACGTCCAGAGGTTGCGCTGCGCGGTCGGGGCGCCCTTGGTTCGGCGGAGCAGCTCCTTCGACCAACCCCAGTAGTAGCCGCGGAACGCGGCGGGACAGCCGAACACGAAGAGATCCGGCTCGCGGCGCACGCGGTGGTTCGCTTCCGACGAGATCAGCATCGCCACTGCGCCACCGTTGGTGGTGTAGAGCCCCGTCTTGTCGCGCCGCCACTGCTCGCGCACCGGGTCCGGGGTCGTTCGGCCGGAGCGAAGCGTCCGTCAGCGCCGAAAAGCTTTTCTGGGTCTCGCTGATCACGCCCACTTCGTACCGGTCCTGGAGGTTCCCGCCCACGCCGGGGAGATCGATGGGGTCGGCAACGCGCTTTCCGGCTCGGTCCCTGGGGCCCTCGATTCCCTGGTCCTGCAAGTGCGCCGCCTTGCCGATCCCGCTAAGCATGAGCAGCTGCGGCGTGTTGAACGCACCTCCGCACAGGATCACCTCGTGCCGCGCGAAGTAGTTGATGCGAGGCTCCCTTTCGGAGGCCGGCCCGCCAGGCCGGTCGCTGGCCCGGTACAGGTGCGGCCCCTGCGCGACCTCGACGCCCACCGCGCGCGGCACACCGTCCCCTTCGTGCCTCGCGAACAGCACGCGCGTGGCATGGAGACCCGGTCGCCAGGACCAGGTGATCGGGGTGCCTGCGGGCGACATCGAGCAGGTGCTCGCGCAGGCCGCAGCGCGCCGCGCCGTCGGTGCCGACGGGGATGAGCGACAGGCTGCTTGCGCGGGTCGGGAAATCAGGCGACCGGACGTTCGGATCGATCGCCTGCACGATCTGGAAACGCAGCAGCGCGCGCAGGAGGCGCCGGCGCTCGGCCTTGTCCGCAAGTGCCGACAGCAAAACGCCGACCAGGACGCGCAGGAAGGTCCGGTCCCACTTGACGATCCAGAGCACCAGGCCGGGATGGATGAAGCTCGTCTTCTGCCATCCGGCGTCGCCATGGCCGCCGGGGTCGAGCTGGCGCCGCGGATCGATCGAACCCGAACAGCTTCCGAGATCTTGCGGAAGAAACCCTTGTAGGTCGAGAGACAGTCCTCGAGCTTCGCGAAGTAGCCCCGCCATGTGCGCGGAGCGCCAGCTGGCGTCGCCGGTGACGTCTCCGCGACCCGATCCCAGTCCTCGTCGTTGGGCCGGATCATGACCATCGCATGGTGCGCGGTACATCCTCCCAGCGCGGCGGCGCGCGGATAGAGGACGCCGCCCCTCGCCTTGGTCGTGCCCTGGGCCGTGCCCTTGCCTTTGCTTGCCGACGGATCTTTCCTCCTGAAGTATTTCTGGTCCTTTCGCTGCGGACCGGCGTCGGCATAGTGGCGTACCGAGAACTTCCAGCTGATCTCCGGATCCTCGGTCGAGGCGCCGTTGAGTGCGGGGATGGCATACGCCTCCTTCATGGCGTCGGGATCGGTCGGGGCAGAGCCCGGATCGGCCAGGGTCTTCCCGGTAGCGGGATCGACGCCCGCTTCGATCACGAGCACGCGCGCCCTTCCAATGCCAGCCGCGCGGCGAGGGGGCCGCCGCCTGCCCCGGAGCCGACCACGATGTAGTCGAACGGCGTCGTCTCGGGGCGCCGGGCGTCCTCAGCTTGGAGGCCGGATCGCGCTGCACGGAGCTGGTTGCCATCGGGCCGGCGAACGCGAGGCGAACGTTAGAGGGTCTTCAGGAACGCCTTGAGCCGCAGCTTCTCGCTGGTCGGAAAGCCCGTCGGCGAACCAGTGCCCGCGATCGAGGACGAAGTCGGGACACTTGCTCGCCTTCAGCAAGGGGCGCCCCGCTTCCTCCTCGAAGGCGCGGAGCGCGTCGCCGTTGTCGTCGGACAGTTCGTCCTTGCTGATTCGCAGCAGTCCGCGCGCCAGGCCGGAACGCCGCTTCGACGAGATCGCCGAGCGGCGCCTCCGGGTTGATGTTCATGACCAGATTCACCGGCGTTCCCCGCGGGAACGGACCGACGTTCAGGTCGCCGCGCTCGCCGTCGACCCAGGCGCTGAGATGCCCGGAAACGCCGAGCAAAGCCGCTCCGAGCAACGTGAAGAACACCGGCGTGATGGGTCGCACCCGGGGGCCCAGCCACAGCAGCAAAGCGCCTGCTAGCGCACCGGCAACGATCCACCACAGCGACGGATAGATCGTGTCGATGCGGGTGACGCGCAGGAACACCCCGACGAGAACGCCGCACAGCGCCAGCACCAGGCCGGCATGCTGCTGTCGCCCGAAGAATGCGAGCACGAACGCGACCGCCGCCAGCCCCCACCAGAGATCGCGCGTCAGGAACGACGTCCAGCGTTCTCCCACGATGCCGACCAGCAGGATGCGGATGAACTTGCCGGGAATGTCGATCCAGGTCCGTTCCGTCGTGCGGTAGATGAAACCCGGATCTCTGCTCGGCGAGCTTCTTGTCGCTTCCGAAGCGGAGATCGCCTGGCCGCGCGTGCCGGCTCGGGACCCGTTTCTCCTTCCAGAGCAGCTTGTCGACGGCATCGTCGAACGCGTCCAGGCGGCCCTGCACCGACGGATCGTGCGTGTAACGCCCCAGCGCGTTGTTGTGCAGGAAAGGCGCGGTCGCCCAGATGCTGACCAGCGAGGCAGGACGGTAGTACCCGGGCCCGCCCGCGGGCGGATGGTAAACGTCGTTGTTGCCCCACTCGTCAGTGGGTTTGCCCGAGTACGGATTGTAGAAATGCACCGCCCCGACCGCGGGCAGGCTCTTGTACGTGTCCGACGAGAAGTTGTCCCAGACCTGGCCCTTCATCGCGTTGGTCGCGACGGCCCGGGCCGAGTTCGTCCCGACCAGGGTGACCGGGATGCGGATGTCGGTCGAAAGATAGTTCTCGTTGAGGAAGGCATCGCCGTCCTTGATCGCGGTGCCGGCCTCCTCTTTGATGCGCTTCAGGTATTCGCGGTACGGACCGCTCCGCCTGAACGCCTCCCACTCCGCGAAGTCCATCGGCAGGACGAAGTGCGCTGGCTCTCCCGTTCCCGGTGCCGCGTGCCGCGCCCAAGCGCGGGAGAACGTCAGCGCGAACCCGTCGGGCTGCTTGCTCGAGTGGCAGATCGCGCAGTGCTCGATGAACACGGCGCGCCCGCCCTCGGCCGCAGCCGCGGTCGCGCGCGATCTCCGCCTGTCCACCGGGTGCGTGCGCGAGTTTCATCGACCTGGTCGGGGTCTCGCCCGTCGGCGTTGACGTAGGTGAAGAAGGCGAACAGGTCCGGGATCCGCGTGGCCTGTCGGCGGCGCGCCAGAAGGCCGACTTTGCATCGATTGTCGCGAGCTCGAACGGCCGTTGCGTGCTGGAAGCCGATGATCGGATTGTGCAGCGCGTCGCCACTGCTCGGGGTAGGTGCCGATGTTGACGTAGACGCGCGCCAGCGGGGCCGGAGACGCCGATGCTGTCCGCGCCGTCGATCAACACGCGAGGCGTGTGCCGCGGGTTGGCGCGGTGCGCGTCCAGGATCCCGGGAACCAGCAGATTCGCGGCGCTCTGCTGCTCGGGCGGGTTGCGCTCGGCGCGCTGCGAGCCGCGCCGGCACCTCGAACAGTGCATTGATCGTGTTCGGGTTGTTGATCTGGTCGGTGCGACGCAGCGACGTGTCGAGCGTGCCCGGCTGCTGGCTCGCCAGGAACTGATAGAGGAAGTTGTTCTCCCCCTTGAGGTTCGAGAACGCTCTCGCGCCGTCCCAGTACTGCGTTGCCGATCAGGCTGGACAGATTGGCCCATTCGGGATCCTCGGGGTCCGCCGGCGGATTGAGCGGGTGCGGGCCGATGTGGCAGAAGGCACAGGTCATGCTGACGCGGAACGGCCGCACCAGTTTGGGGTCCGCGGCGAGTCTCCGGGTTCCGGTAGTAGCTGTCGGGACGTCGTCCTTTGGCGTTTCCACCTTGGTCTTCCAGTGCTGGCGCGCCGCCTTGGCGGCGTCCGTAGCGCCGAAGAAGTCCGGGTTCGGGAAAAGGCGCAATCCGACGATGCCGCTGGGATAGCCGTAGATGCCGGGATCGACGCCGTCGGTGGCGAGCTTCTGCAGCGTTGCGTGGTAGAGCTCGCGATCGTACGGCTCGAAGAGCTCGGTCGTGGTCGCCGGGCGCGCGCGCCGCATGCAGCTGCCCGTGCGCGAGTCGCCGTACGCCTCGGCCGTGCTTGAGCAGGACGCTCTCGCCGTCGCCCTGGTCGAGGTAGAGGCCGAGGACCTTCCTTGCCGGATCGGTCTGCGCCTTCATCCCCGGCTGGTTGACAGCCCGGCATCCCGGAAGCGGCGGTTGCGCTTCCGGGAGTCGAGGAGGATCAGGAAGTCGGTGATGCCGTAGTTCCGCTCCTGCAGGAGCCAGCCCCAGAACGCTTCGTTGCCTTCGCCCCAGAGCATCCAGGTGTTCTGGCCGCGAATCGCCTGTCGGGCCCGGTCCGTGATGGGCCGTCCTTCGAAAAGGGAGCGCAGCTTGCCGTCGCGCCCCGCCACCAGGTCGACATCGCTATAGAGGTTGCGCTCGTCGGTAGGGAACGACGCCTCTTTCCGCGTCGTGAGCTTCGTGCCTCGGGACGTGACGCCGCTCTGCGCCTCGTCGGCGGGCGCATCCTCCTCCACCTTCATTGAGAACCGTTCCCATCCGGGCTCCGATCTGGGCGCGCGGGAAGCGGCGGTGTAGGTCGTTTCGGGCGATTGGGCCGGCACCGCCGGCGCGAGCAAGCCGACGCTCGCCAACGCGACAACGGACGCGACGCGAGGAACGCGTCTCGCCTCACGATTCGATGAAGCCGACACGAGCCCCCCTCCAGGTGCGCGCTGCCGGATCGTACGGGAGGGTGACACACCCCGCCCCCGCGTATCTACTATGACATGCTCCACCCTCTATCGAGGGTTGTCAAACAAGATCCAGTATGAAGAACATGTTCCCGCGAATATCACTGGCCTGCATCCTCGCACTCCTGGCAATTCACGCTTCAGCCGCCTATCCGTTCTAGCCTGTCCTCCGGCAACGCTGCACCGCACTGATAGCACGTCGCCGCCGCCGGATTGTTCACCGCTTCGCAGCGGGCGCACGGGACCAAATCGAGTGGCACGCCGCAGGCGATGCAGAACTTCGACTCCGGCAGGTTGATGTGCTCGCAGAACGGGCACCCGGCAGCCCGCATGGAAGGGCTCACAGCCAAACTCCTAGTCATTACCTTTCGATGCATTGGTCACATGTTCCTACTAGAAAGCGGCGACTCTACATAGCGCATTCCCACCCCCGCGGCGCCCAGAGCATCCGGCTCTTTCAAGTAAGTCGAGGAGTCGACACCAAGCGATGGCCGTGCACGGCACGCGCGAGTGTTTTGTAAATCGAAGTGGGTTTCCACATGTCGGGTGCGTCGCGCGAGTGCCCGAGCGGATCAGTCAGTTTCGCGGGGTACCCGATGCGATCCACACCGATCGCGGATCGGAGTTCTCCAGCCGGCACTGGATAGGTAGATCTTCGGCAACGCAAGAGATTGTCAACCTTTGTGTCAAGTCGGGAACAGTTGGTCGCCTCTCGGAAAATCTTGCTCTGCGAGCTGTTTCCTGAGTGTAAACGACTAGTTTTTCGGTGCACTAGCCCGGCGCGCTGCACGTTTGTTGGGGCCGACCCTGGGGTGTCGGACTCTTCATGCCGACGCGTTCCGCCCAGGAGCGGCATCCAACTCCGAAAAGGTGGCAACAATAGAAGCACAGCGCAACGCCCTTCCTCAGCCGATCGACCGAGTCGGCGACGGCATTTCGCGCGGGGTCTCCGGTCGCTCTGCCCTTCTCTTGCCGATATGCAGCTGGAAGTCTTTGGCCTTTGGGCTGCTATGGCTGATCCTCGTATGGACTACAGAGTCCGGCGCGCAAACACTACCCTCGGGCTTTAGCGAGCAGGTGGTATTGAGCGGACTTACAAAGCCAACCGTCGCGCAGTTTGCTCCTGATGGTCGTGTCTTCGTTGCTGAGAAGAGCGGACTGATCAAGGTCTTCAGCAAGCTTGGCGCTACGACACCGACAATTTTTGCCGACCTGCGCGCGAACGTTTACGACTTTGGTAAGAGCGGGCTCCTTGGCATGGCGCTCCACCCGAGCTTCCCGAGCGTGCCCTATGTGTACGTCCTCTATACCTTTGATGGCCCCGTCGGAGGGACTGCGCCGACGTGGGGGGACTCATGCCCGTCGGCCAACGGTGACTGCGTAGTGAGCGCACGGCTGTCGCGTCTACGCGCCGGCGGCGACGTGATGACGGGCGCCGAACAAGTATTGGTCTGGGACTGGTATCAGCGGTATCCGGACCAACCCGTCGGCAGTCTCGCATTCGGTCCGGATGGAGCTCTTTACGCGAGTGCTGGCGACGGCGCGGGTTCTACGTTCGTGGATTTTGGTCAAGGCGTCAGCCAGAGTCCCGATCCGCCGAGTCAAGGCGGCGCGCTGCGGAGCCAGGATCTACGGTCCCCGGCGGATCCGGTCGCTCTTAGCGGCTCGATCATCCGAATCCATCCGGACACTGGCCAGCCACTCCCGCAAGTGACTTCGATGCTTGTCGAGCCACCCACCGTCGACGCGAGCGGCGTGAAGAGCTATGAGGTGACTTCGGTATTTCAGGGTTCCCTGCCCACGATCGTGCGCGTCTTGGAACCCACTAACCCCGCACCCGGCACGCCGCGGCGATTCCTGTACGTGCTGCCGGTTCAGGAAGGCGTCACCGACTTGGGTTCGACCCATAGCGACGGCCTTGAGGAATTGCGGCTGCTCGACGTTCACAATCGTTACAACCTTACGCTCATCGCACCGTCCTTCCACATCGAGCCTTGGTATGGCGACCATCACAACAATCCCGATCGTCGCCTGGAAAGCTTCGTGGTCCGAGATCTCGTCCCCTTCGGGGACAGCTTCGCGAGCCCGGGTGTAATTCCGCAGCGCTGGGTGCTTGGATTCAGCAAATCCGGCGCTCCAGGCGCCCTCAGTTTGATCCTCAGGCATCCGAACGTGTTCAGCGGTGCCGCGGCGTGGGACGCCCCGGCTCAGTTCACGGATATGTCCGCCTTTGCCGGAATGGCGGAGAACTTCGGCACCGAGCAGAACTTCGATCGCTACGAGACCCCCACGCTCGTGATCAGGAACGGGGAGGCGTTTCGTAATCGGAACCGCATTTGGATCAGCGGCGACGATAGCGCTTGGACGTCGCACATGATTCAGCTGCATGACCAGATGGTGAACGCCACCATCCTCCATACCTGGATTCGGGGTGGCCCGCGTATCCACAGCTGGAACAGCGGTTGGCTCGAGGGCGCCGTTGCGGCACTGAATGCGAACGCGAGTTCCGAGCCTTCCGTCGATATCAACGCACAACGGATCATCGCCTATGGACTGAGAAGCCCGTCCCGCTTCGCTTTCCGGCCAGGCACCAGCGAAGTATGGATCGGGGACACGGGATTGAATCAGTGGGAAGAGATAAACCGCGTTGCGAATACCGTCGACGGTATCGTCGAGAACTTCGGGTCGCCGTGCTACGCAAGCAACGCGACCACCGCTTATGCGAATCTCAACACATGCACCGACTTGTACTTTGAGCCGGTAGCCGCGACGCCGCCCGTATACGCGTACCACCACAATCAGCAGGTTGTCGCGGGGGAGTCGTGCGCTGTTGGTGGCGGGTCGATTTCCGGCCTTGCCTTCTACGAGACGGGTGCTTATCCAACTAGCCATCGGGACGCGCTTTTCTTCGCCGACGTCGCGCGCAATTGTATTTGGGTCATGCCGAAGGGAGTGGACGGTCTTCCAGATCCGGCAGCGCGATCGACGTTCATGGCGAACGCAGCGAGCCCGGTCGATCTGAGAACCGGCCCCGCGGGAGACCTGTTCTACGTGGACTTCAGCGGAGGCACTGTCCGGCGGATCTCGCATACCGCTCCGCCCGCCGATACCACGCCGCCGGTGCGGTCGAACGGGTCACCGTCCGGGACGCTGACGGCTGGAACAACGCAGACGACGCTGATCCTGCTTACCAATGAGAATGCAACTTGCCGTTATGCCACGAGCGTCGGAACGCCTTACGGCTCAATGTCGAGTACGTTCGCGAGCACCGAAGGCAGCACGCACTCGACGATAGTGAGCGGCTTGAGCGACGGCGCCAGTTACAGTTTTTTTGTCCGTTGCCAGGACACCGTTGGCAACGCCAATCCGGATGACTACGCGATCGGTTTTTCCGTCGCAACACCACCAGTTGACACCACCGCGCCGGTGCGCTCGAACGGGTCGCCGTCCGGGACGCTGGCTGCCGGGACGACGCAGACGACGCTGAGCCTGGCGACCAACGAGAGCGCGACGTGCCGTTACGCCACCACCGCGGGGGTGGCATTCGCTTCGATGCCGAACACGTTTGCCACCACCGGTGGCGCGACCCACTCCACTACGGTCAGCGGGCTGAGCAACGGCGGAAGCTACAGTTACTTCGTGCGCTGTCAGGACACCGCCGGCAACGCCAACACCAACGATTTCACCATCGGCTTTTCGGTGGCGCCGCCGGCCACTGCCGGTCTCGTCGCTGCCTACAGCTTCAACGAAGGCACCGGGACCAGCGTTGCCGACGCTTCCGGCAACGGCCATACCGGGGTAATTTCCGGCGCCACCTGGAGCACCCAGGGCAAGTTCGGCAACGCGCTGTCCTTCGACGGCGTCAACGATTGGATCACGGTCAGCGCGACCAGCCTGCTCAATCTGACCAGCGCCATGACGCTGGAGGCGTGGGTGTTCCCGACCGCCACCAGCGGCGTGCGCGACATCCTGATCAAGGAAGGCTCCAACGTCGACATCTACAACCTGTACGCCCGCAACGGGCAGGGCCGGCCCGAAGCGAACGTGTTGGTCGGCGGCTCGAATCGCGTGGCCCAGGGCACGGCAGCGCTTGCCGCCAACGTCTGGAGCCACGTGGCGGGGACCTACGACGGCACCACCCTGCGGCTGTTCATCAACGGCGTGCAGGCCGCGAGTGTCGCCGTCAGCGGTCCGATCGCCACCGCGGCTGGGCCGCTACGCATAGGCGGTAACAGTATGTGGGGCGAATTCTTCCAGGGTCGCATCGACGAGATTCGCATCTACAACCGCGCCCTCTCTCAGGCCGAAATCCAGACCGATATGAATACGCCGATTGCCGGTGCGCCGCCGGACACGACGGCGCCGGTGCGGTCGAACGGGTCGCCGTCGGGGACGCTGGCTGCCGGGACGACGCAGACGACGCTGAGCCTGACGACCAACGAGAACGCGACGTGCCGCTACGCCACCACCGCGGGCGTTGCATACGGCTCGATGCCGAACACGTTCGCCACGACCGGCGGAACTGCGCAGTCCACCACGGTCAGCGGGCTGGTCACCGGCGGAGGCTACAACTACTTCGTGCGCTGTCAGGACACCGCCAGCAACGCCAACACCAACGATTTCACCATCAGTTTTTCGGTCGGGCAGACTGGTCAGGACACGATTCCGCCCACCGTCGCAATCACTTCCCCCCCGACGCCGCGTCGCTGGCCGGCGTCGTCACCATCACGGCGGATGCGTCGGACAACGTCGGCGTCGTGGGCGTTCAATTCATGCTCAACGGCGCCAGCCTCGGGTCGGAAATCACCAGCGCGCCGTATTCGATGCCTTGGGACACCACGACCGTAGCGGTGGGTGTCTATACGCTGACCGCGAGAGCCCGGGATGCTGCGGGAAACAGCACGACGTCGGCGCCGCGGTCGATAGCCGTCACCAACAACCCGGTTCCGCCGGGCTTTCGCGACGAGGTGGTGATCGGCAGCGGTCTGACGTTCCCCACCGCATTCGAGTTTCTGCCCGATGGCCGCATGTTGATCACGGAGTTTCGCGGTCGAGTCCTAGTGGCCCAGCCCGGGGCGAGCGTCGTCGATCCCACGCCGGTCCTGGATCTCCCCAACATCTTCCTCGAAGACGTTACCGCGGGCGGCGAGCGCGGACTGGTCAACGTCGTCGCGGATCCGGACTTTGCGAACAACCGGTTCATCTACGTCTTCTATACCGCCGCCGTACCGCAGCGTGACCGCGTCTCGCGTTTCACCATGAACGGGAATGTGGCCGATCCGGCGTCCGAGCTGGTCGTGTGGCAGGCGGTAGCCGACTCGACCAGCACCGACCACCATGGCGGCGGCCTGGCGTTCGGGCCCGACGGCAAGCTCTACATTTCCACCGGCGACAACGGCAATCCGCCGACCTCGCAGCCGCTCACGTCGGATCACGGCAAGATCCTGCGCGTGAACAAGGACGGCACCGTTCCGACCGACAACCCGTTCTTCGACGGGACCGGGCCGAACATCGACGCGATCTGGGCCCGCGGCCTGCGAAATCCGTATCGCTTTTCCTTTGACCCGGCCAACGGCCGGATGTACATCGGCGACGTCGGCTTTAATACGGTCGAAGAAATCAACATCGGTGTCCGGGGCGCCAATTACGGCTGGCCGACGTGCGAGGGACCGTGCACGAACTCCGGGATGACGAACCCGCTGTACAGCTACCCGCACGCCGGCAACGACGCGGCGGTGACCGGCGGCTTCGTCTACCGCGGCACCCAGTTCCCGCCGAGCTATCAAGGCGTGTACTTCTACGGCGACTTCGCGCAGAACTGGATCAAGTACCTGACGCTCGACGCCTCCGGCAACGTAACCGGCAACTCGAATTTCCTGCCCGCCGACGGTTCACTCAACGGGCCTTACGACCCGGTCATGCTCAAGCAGGGGCCGGACGGCTCGCTGTACTACGTGGACTTCGGATGGGGCTGGCAAGAAAGCACGGCCAACCCGGCCGCCATTCGTCGGATCCGGTACGTCGCGGCGAACCAGCCGCCCGTCGCGGCCGTATCGGCGACGCCGCGTAACGGCCAGGCGCCGCTTTCGGTCAACTTTTCTTCAGCGGGTTCGTTCGACCCGGAAGGTCAGCCCCTCACGTACAGCTGGACCTTCGGCGATGGCGTCACGTCCACCGCGCCCGAATCCGGTGCACGTCTACGCGCAAAGCGGCCAGTACACCGCGCAGCTGACACTCTCGGACGGCAATTCGACGACGCTTTCCGATGTGCTGGTGATCGCCGTCGGCAACCCGCCGCAGGGCACCATCACTTCTCCAGCCAACGGCTTGATTTTCCGCGCCGGTGATGTGATCAGCTTCTCGGGCACCGCCACGGATCCCCAGGACGGGACTTTGCCGGCCTCGGCGTACTCGTGGACGGTCCTGTTCCACCACGACACCCATGTTCACCCGACGCTCGGTCCCGTCTCCGGCCTCACGTCCGGCACCTTCACGATCCCCACCACCGGCCACGATTTCTCCGGAGATACGAAGTACCAGATCATTCTCACCGTTACCGACTCGACGGGCTTGCAACACACGAGCTCGGTGTTCGTGTTGCCCCACAAGGTCAATGTCACGTTCGCGACCAGTCCGGCCGGGCTGACGGTCAGCGTCGACGGAATCAGTGCTTCGACGCCGTTCGTGAAGGACACGCTGACGGGCTTCCAGCACACGATGAATGCACCGAGCCAGACGCAAGGCACCACCAACTACGTGTTCGCTTCCTGGTCCGATGGCGGTGCGCAATCACATACAGTCACGGCACCGGAAGCGGCAACCACTTACACGGCCACCTATCAGGCGGTCGACACCACGGCGCCCGTACGGTCGAACGGGTCACCGTCCGGGACGCTGGCTGCCGGGACGACGCAGACGACGCTGATCCTGACGACCAACGAGAACGCGACGTGCCGTTACGCCACCACCGCGGGCGTTGCATACGGCTCGATGCCGAACACGTTCGCCACGACCGGCGGCGCGACCCACTCCACCACGGTCAGCGGGCTGAGCAATGGCGGCAGCTATAGTTACTTCGTGCGCTGCCAGGACGTCGCCGGCAACGCCAACCCGGATGACTACGCGATCGGTTTTTCCGTCGCAACACCACCAGTTGACACCACCGCGCCGGTGCGGTCGAGCGGGTCGCCGTCCGGGACGCTGGCTGCCGGGACGACGCAGACGACGCTGAGCCTGGCGACCAACGAGAGCGCGACGTGCCGTTACGCCACCACCGCGGGGGTGGCATTCGCTTCGATGCCGAACACGTTTGCCACCACCGGTGGCGCGACCCACTCCACCACGGTCAGCGGGCTGAGCAACGGCGGAAGCTACAGTTACTTCGTGCGCTGTCAGGACACCGCCGGCAACGCCAACACCAACGATTTCACCATCGGCTTTTCGGTGGCGCCGCCGGCCACTGCCGGTCTCGTCGCTGCCTACAGCTTCAACGAAGGCACCGGGACCAGCGTTGCCGACGCTTCCGGCAACGGCCATACCGGGGTAATTTCCGGCGCCACCTGGAGCACCCAGGGCAAGTTCGGCAACGCGCTGTCCTTCGACGGCGTCAACGATTGGATCACGGTCAGCGCGACCAGCCTGCTCAATCTGACCAGCGCCATGACGCTGGAGGCTTGGGTGTTCCCGACCACCACCGGCGGCGTGCGAGACGTTCTGGTCAAGGAAGGCTCCAACGTCGACGTCTACAATCTGTATGCGCGCAGCGGGGGCCGGCCCGAAGTGAACGTGTTGGTCGGCGGCTCGAATCGCGTCGCCCGGGGCACGGCAGCGCTTGCCGCCAACGTCTGGAGCCACGTGGCGGGGACCTACGACGGCACCACCCTGCGCCTATTCATCAACGGAGTGCAGAGAGCGAGTGTCGCCGTCAGCGGTCCGATCGCCACCTCGACCGGGCCGCTGCGCATAGGCGGCAACAGCATATGGGGCGAGTTCTTCCAGGGCCGCATCGACGAGATTCGCATCTACAACCGCGCCCTCTCCCAAGCCGAAATCCAGACCGATATGAATACGCCGGTGGCCCCGTAGCGATGGCCGTGGGTGCGGCGGGGCGGCCGGTTACGCGCTCGCCGGGAACGCGCTGGCCAGCGCCTTCTTCGGCCTGAGCAAACTGTCGGTCTGGTGGCTACGCCTGGGCATCGCCATTGAACGCATCCGCCCCAGCCATCCCCAGCAAAACGGCCGCCACGAACGCATGCACCTGACGCTGAAGAAAGAAGCCACCCGCCCCGCCGCCAAGAACTTCCTGCAGCAGCAGGGGCGCTTCGATCAGTTCCTGCGCGCCTACAATCACGAGCGCCCGCACCAGGCGCTGGGGATGAAATACCCCGCTGAACCCTATCGCGCCTCCCCGCGTCCCTATCAAGGCCTACCTGAGCTTCACTACCCGCTGCACGATCGTGCCATCACCGTCACGCGCTGCGGCCGACTGTGCTTCGGCTCGCGCAAGATCAACCTCAGCCAGGCCTTCGCCGGTCAGACCGTTGGCGTGCGCGAAGTCGCCGAACGCATCTGGCTCATCAGCTTCATGCACTACGACCTCGGCTTCTTCGACCACGAATCCGGCCGGGTCGAGTGCGCCCCAAACCCCTTTGAGGCTAAAGTGTTACCCATGTCCTCGGTATAAACCGTTACCGATGTGATCGGTATGGACACGTGAAAGACCGGTGGGCCCGCCTGGATTCAAACCAGGGACCAAGGGATTCAAGTTTGTGCGGGTTTCCCCGCTCCCCGGCCTGTCTCATCGTCCACAGCATTATCTGTTACGGGCGTCGGGCGCTCTCGAGACGCTTATCGGATCGGCTCCTCGCGTCCTAGTCTCCTCCTCCACGTTCAGCCGGAAAGTGCCGGGATCATCCGTTCGGATCAGTTGAACTTCAACCCCGCCGCCTTGACGGTTGCCTTGTTGGTCTCGATTTCCTTGGCGATCAGGGCGTCGAATTCGGCGGGCGAGAGCGGCATCGGCTCGATTCCCTGCGGCTTGAGCTTTTCGATCACGCCTGGCTGAGCCAGGACCTTCATCGTCCCCTGGTGCAGGCGGTTCACGATCTCGGGCGGCGTCTTCGCCGCAACGAGCATTCCGTTCCAGAAGGTGTAGTCGCTGTTCGGGACGCCGGCCTCCTCGTTGGTCGGCACATCGGGCAGGATGCTCGAGCGCTTGTTCGTGCTCACCGCGAGGGGGATCAGCCGCCCGGAGCGGATGAACGGCATGCCCGACGACACGCCGATGCTCATGAAATCGACTTGCCCGTTCGCTACCTGCGTGAGGGCCTCCGGCCCGCCCTTGAACGGCACGTGTGTCGCGTCGAAGCCCGCGGCGAGCCGCAACCGCTCGGCGGCCCAGTGCGTCGCGCTGCCCACGCCCGCCGAGGCGAAAGTCATTGAACCCTTCTTCGCGGCTTCCACCAGTTCGGTGAGCGTCCTGATGCCTTTGGCGGGAGAGATCACGGTCACGTTGGGGACGAAACCGAAGACGGCCACCCCGCGCAGATCCGTGCCCGCGTCATACGGCGCGTTCGGGTATGCGGCAGGCGCCGCAGAGTGCGCCGAGGCGTGGATCAGGAGCGTGTAGCCGTCAGGTTCGGACTTGGCGACGAAGGCCGATCCGATGCTTCCGCCGGCGCCGCCGCGGTTCTCGACCACGATCGGCTGTCCGAGCTCAGCCGACAGCGGCTCGAGCACGATCCGACCGATGATGTCGATCGTCGAGCCGGCGCCGAACGGCACGATCGCACGGATCGGCTTGCTCGGCCACTGCTGGGCGAGAGCGGGCCGCACCGAGAGCGGCGCCGCCAGCGCGGCCCCAAACAGCAGCAGGAATTTGCGACGCGTGGTCATGGTCTCATCTCCTCCTGATGGAAGTGTCACGCACGGCGATTGCGCGGTTGACGCGCGGCATGACTTCGGCCGCCATCAGCTCCATCGAGCGCTTGGCGAGCTGGGGATCGACCCAATCCATGCCGGCGTAGACGATCTCCCCGAATTCGCCGACCTCCTCGTGCAGAGCGAGGATCTGATCCACCACCCGATTCACCGTGCCGCAGATCACCAGCCGGTCCACCAGATAGTCGTCGGTGAGCTCCGCGTCGTCCTGCTCTGGATGGGTCTTGAAGACGATCTGGCGGTTGGAGAACCGCATCTTCTTCCCCAGCATGCGCCAGTAGTAGCGATAGGGGCTGTTCGAATCCTGTTTCCCGTAACGCAGCGCGACCTTGTCGTCGTCGGCGACGAATATCGTCCGGGCGATGCGCCAGTCCGCGCGGTCCGCCTCCTGCCCCGCCCTGCGCTTGCCGGCAGCGTAGTTCTCCCAGTGGCTCGGCAGCCACCGGGAAAGCAGGAAGTTCGCCGACAGCGGATGGAAGTCCCGCTCGCCCATGGCGACCACGCCCTTGGAGGCCGGCGCGACGACGGTGCCCACGATCTCCGGGCGCGGCTTCTGGTAGGGCTTGTACAGCTCGCCGCGGTGGATTTCGGGAACGCGAGTCTTCGCGGTCGTGACCTTGAAGCGGTTGCCTGGCAAATCGATGTCGTAGGGCGGATCGCGCTCCCAGATGGCAACAATCACGTCGATCGCGTCGGCGAACAGCTTGTTGCGGTCCTCGTCGAGCAGGCCGAGCGCCTCGGCGTCGGAGCGCGACGCCCCGGGGCTCACGCCGAAGATGAAACGGCCGCGCGACAGATGATCGAACATCGCGGCGTGCGAGGCGATCAGCGCGGGATGCGAATGCGAAAGATTAGAGGTGCCGGTGGCGAGCTTGATGCGCTCGGTCGCGTGCACTAGCGACGCCAGGAAAATGAAGCTGTTGGTGATGTTCTCGGACTTCTCCGTCAGGTGCTCGCCGACGAAGGCGTCATGGAACCCGAGCTTGTCGGCAAGGATCACCGCCTCGCGGTCTTCCTGCAGCGTCTGCGCGGGCGCTCGGTGCGCTGGGTGCAGCGGCATCGTGAAGTAGCCAAGGCGCATGTCCAAAGCCTAGCACTGCCCCGACGGCAACCGCTTGATAAGCGAAGTGGGCCCGCCTGGATTCGAACCAGGGACCAAGGGATTATGAGTTTGGTGCCCGCTCAGTAGCGAACGTTGAATCAGTAACTTACGAGGACGCCCGTTGCGCCTCTTTCACGACCATGCAGCACCGTGCACAGGCGATTCACGCAAAACTCACGCGAGCTATTCGACGTTAGCCTCTCGACGCACGGCCTTCATCGTGTCGAGGACAGGTTCCAGAGGGCGTCGTAGGCGGCCGCCTTGTACGCCGCCGACAGCGTCGGCAGGTTGAAGACGGCCCTCACGAAGTACTCCAGCGTCCCCTCGAAGTGCATACACGCCTGACCGAGGTGGACGATCTCTTCGGCGCCTTCGCCGACGACGTGCGCGCCCAGAACCCGCGGCGGGGAGGCTTGCGGCGCTTTGCGTACCGGCGTGCCGTT
>CAWHBT010000015.1:0-304714 GCA_963827595.1 uncultured beta proteobacterium
CAGAAGCAGCGCCGGTCAACGGCCGCAAGACACGAGCAAGAGCGAAAGACGGGCTTCATCCTCCGGCGCCTGGCGCAAACCGATGGTGGCCGCGCAAGGTCGAACATCTCTTGTAGGTGGGGCGGAGGATTGTCTCACACTCCCAACCCGACCTGGGGGGTCGCGACAACCGATACGCAGCCGATACCAGAGAGAGGGTTGAGCGTGTCGACCAAAACCGCCGCACCGATTGGGACGCCGCCACGGAAGCGCTCGTCGGCCGAGCCGTCTGGCATCTGCCCTGGGATCGAGCAATCGTTAATCTACAATCGCGCGATGCATACGCTCTCGGTGTCGGTCGTCACTTACCAGCCGGAACGGCCGGCGATCGAATCGACGCTCGCGTCGCTCGCGGCCGCGATCGCCGCAGCGCGAGAGAGGGGCGCGATATCGGCTACCCGCCGGTTCCTCGTCGACAACGACCGTGACCCGGGTATCTTCTGTGGCGATGCCGCGCGCAAGGGCTGGCGGCACATCTGAATGTTCGCTCGTTCCGGACTGACGTTCTTCAGCCGCCACGCCTGGCGACTGGTTTAGCTCGGGCCACGTCGAATGCTCCGCGCCAACCTCCTGACAGCGCTCCGAGATCTCGCGCAGGGCATCGCTGCGGTCCGCATCTGGTCCACGCTCGGCTGGCAGGAGGTGCGGCAGCGCTATCGGCGCTCGACGCTGGGCCCGTTCTGGTTGACGCTCAGCACGGGCGCCATGATCGCAGGGATGGGGCCGCTGTACGGCCGGTTGTTGAACCAGGACGTCAGCGAGTACTTCCCGTACCTCGCCGTCAGTCTAGTCGTCTGGCAGTTCCTCGCCGCGCTTACGACCGAGGCATGTTTCGCCTTCATCGCAGCGGAGAGCTACATCAAGAATGTCCCGCTTCCGCTGACGATCCACGTGATGCGGATGGTCTGGCGCAACCTGATCATCTTTGCGCACAATCTCGTCATCGTGGCAATCGTGTTCGTCGTGTTCACACCCGCCATCGGCTGGCATCTCGCGGAGATTCCCGTCGCCATCGTGCTCATCGTGGTGAACGCGATCTGGGTTGGCCTGCTGCTGGGGATGCTGTGCGCGCGGTTCCGTGATATCCCGCAGATCGTGTCGAGCGTCGTACAAGTTGCGTTGTTCCTTACGCCGGTGCTCTGGAAGGTGGGCATGCTCGGACGCAACACGTGGGCTGCGGAGGTCAACCCGTACTACCACTTCCTGGAGATCCTGAGGCAGCCCGTTTTAGGGGCGTCGGCCAGCCTTCACTCGTGGGCTGCCGTCGTCGGGATTACGGTCGTCGGCTCTCTCGGCACGCTGCTCTTCTTCGCGCGGTTCCGAGCGCGCGTTGCCTATTGGGTGTGAGCGATGACCTACCTGCGTGCACACGATCTCGTCGTCGACTTTCCGATCTACGGGGCGCAAAGCCGCTCGGTCAAGAACACACTGATTCGAGCGGCCACCGGCGGTACCTTCGCGCGAGATGCCACAGACCGCGTCGTTGTGCGAGCCCTCGATCACGTAAGCTTCGAGGTGCACGAAGGAGACCGCCTGGCGCTCGTCGGCCACAACGGCTCTGGCAAGTCGACGCTGCTCCGCGTGCTCGCCGGGGCATACGATCCGATCGGCGGGCGGTTGGAGGTGCGCGGCCGCGTGGCGTCCATGCTGTCGATCACGCTCGGCATTGACCTCGAGTCCACGGGTTACGAGAACATCCGCTTGCAGGGCATCCTCTTCGGGATGTCCAAGGCGGCGATCGAGAGGAAGATCGACGAGATCGCCGAGTTCACCGAGCTCGGGGACTATCTCTCCATGCCTCTGCGAACATATTCGAGCGGCATGCAGATGCGCATTGCGTTCGCTGTCGCGACGAGCATCGACCCCGAGATCATTCTGATGGACGAGTGGATCGGCGTGGGCGACGCGCACTTCATGGAGAGGGCCGACCGACGCCTGAGCGAGTTCGTGCAGCGGGCGGGCCTGCTGGTGCTCGCCTCGCATTCCCCCGATCTCATCCGCAAGACTTGCAACAAGGGGCTCATGCTGAGCCAGGGCAGAGTGGCGTGCACCGGGACGACCGAAGAGGTTCTCGCCGCCTACGCTGCGCAGCCCTGACCGCGGCGATCGCCGTCGGCGCGGGTGCCCATTCAATTCCGGCATCGAGGACTCCAGGGGTTACGGCCGGCAACTTATAATCCGCAGTTAGTGGAAACCGAGAGCTCGTCGATGTCCGATCGCATTGCCCTGATCACCGGCGTCACCGGCCAAGACGGTGCGTTGCTGGCCGAACTGCTCCTGCGCAAGGGCTATGTCGTCCACGGCGTCAAGCGGCGCTCCTCCTCGTTCAACACCGCGCGCGTGGACCATCTCTATCACGACCCGCATGAAGAGGACGTGCGACTCTTCCTGCACCACGGTGACATGACCGATGCGACCAACCTGATCCGCATCGTCCAGGAAGTGCGGCCGACGGAGATCTACAACCTCGCGGCGCAGTCGCATGTGCAGGTCTCCTTCGAGACCCCGGAGTACACCGCCAACGCGGATGCGCTCGGCGCGTTGAGGCTGCTCGAGGCGATACGCATCCTCGGGATGAAGGATCGCGCGCGCTTTTACCAAGCGTCGACGTCGGAGCTGTACGGAAATGTCGCAGAAGCCCCACAGCGAGAGACGACGCCTTTCTATCCGCGCTCCCCGTACGCCGCGGCGAAGCTCTACGCGTACTGGATGACGGTGAATTACCGCGAGGCCTATGGCTTCTACGCGTGCAACGGCATCCTCTTCAATCACGAAGGACCTACGCGAGGCGAGACGTTCGTAACACGCAAGATTACCCGCGCGGTGGCTGCGATCCAACTGGGCCGGCAGAAGAGGCTCTACATTGGGAATCTCGATGCGAAGCGCGACTGGGGCCATGCTCGCGACTACGTCGACGGAATGTGGCGAATCCTTCAGCAGCCCACGCCGGACGATTACGTGCTCGCCACCGGCGAGACGCACTCCGTGCGCGAGTTTGTCGAGGTTGCGTTTGCCGAGATCGGCCGCACGATCGGCTGGCACGGCAAGGCAGCCGACGAGAAGGGGGTCGACGCGAAGACCGGCGAGATCCTGGTCGAAGTCGACCCGCGCTACTTCCGGCCGACCGAGGTGGATTTCCTGCTTGGTGATCCGACCAAGGCGCGCGAGAAGCTGGGCTGGACGCACAAGACCTCGTTCGGAGACCTCGTTCGCGAGATGGTCGCCGCCGACCTGGTGACGGTCGAGCGGGAGTACCGGCGTTATGAGCGCCCCGACTGAGTACCGGCTGAAGGGCAAGCGCGTCTGGGTTGCCGGCCACCGGGGCATGGCGGGTAGCGCGATCCTACGGCGACTGCAGGCCGAGGACTGCGAGCTCGTGACCGTCGGGCGCGAGGCCGTGGACCTCAGGCGGCAGGCCGAGGTTGAGGCGTGGATGACGAAGACCCGCCCGCAGGTGATATTCGTCGCGGCGGCAACGGTGGGAGGAATCCTCGCCAACTCCACCCGCCCGGCGGAGTTCATCTACGACAACCTGGCGATCGAGGCAAACATCATCCATGCAGCGTGGAAGACTGGCGTGGAAAAGCTGCTCTTCCTCGGTTCCTCGTGCATCTACCCGCGGCTCGCACCCCAGCCGATGACCGAGGAAGCGCTGCTCACTGGTCCACTGGAGCCCACTAACGAGTGGTACGCGATTGCGAAGATCGCGGGGATCAAACTCTGCCAGGCCTTTCGGCGCCAATACGGCTGCGACTTCGTCGCCGCGATGCCGACGAATCTCTACGGCCCGGGCGATAACTACGAGCCTCAGTCGAGCCACGTCGCAGCAGCGATGCAGGTCAAGGTGCACCACGCGAAGCGGGCCGGCGCGAACACACTCGAGATCTGGGGCTCTGGCACCCCACGACGGGAGTTCCTGTACGTCGACGACCTCGCCGATGCGCTGGTGTTTCTGATAAAGCGATACTCGGCGGAGCCTCACATCAACGTCGGGACCGGAATCGACATCACCGTGCGTGAGCTCGCCGAGCTCGTCGCCAGAGTCGCCAGCTGGCAGGGTGAGTTCGTGTACGACGCCTCGAAGCCCGACGGCACGCCACGCAAGGTGATGGACGTCTCGCGCCTGCTGGCGCTCGGGTGGCGGGCGAGCACCCCGCTCGAGGAGGGGTTCCGGCGGGCGTACGAGTGGTATACCGTGAATGCTGCGGAGTCGAAAGATGCCGCGCGGGAGTTCTCCGGCTGACTGGGATCGCTGACTCTGAAAGGCACTCGCGTCCGAGGAACAGGACGGGCTCGATCGAATCGTCATCCGATCGCATTTGCGACTGGATTCGGCTCAGTCGAGGGGAGTGACCTGGGTGATGCGCCTCGGGGAGTCCGCCGCCCTCGCGTACTCAGTGGTCCTGCAGGTCACGATCCTTGGCGTCTTCGCGCTGCTTGGACTCGCGTCCTTTGCGAGGTACGGCTCGGCACTCCTCGTGCCACGGGCACGTTAGCTGCGCTTGTACAGGTCTTCGAAGCGCACGATGTCATCTTCGCCGCGGTAACCGCCTCACTGATCGATCCTGGCCCCTGACTCCCGCGCCTCCCCGTGTCCCTCGTCGATATCGTCATCGTCAACTACAACGCGGGGCTCTGGCTGAGGCGCGTTGTGGCGGCGCTGCATGCGCAGACCTTCCGCGACTTCCGCACGATCATCATCGACAACGGCTCAACCGACGGGTCGCTCGACGGTTTGCCGAAGGGTCCGACATCCGTCGAGATCGTTCGAGCGGGTAGAAATCTAGGATTCGCAAAGGGAAACAATCTCGCGATTCGCAGCTACGTCACCGCAGAGTGGGTTGCTCTTCTCAACCCCGATGCCTTCCCTCGGCCCGACTGGCTCGAGAAGTTCCTGGGCGCAGCGCGGGCGAACCCCCAGTACAGCTTCTTCGGCTGCCGTATGCTCGACGCTAATGATCCGACGCGTCTCGACGGGGTAGGCGACGTCTACCACGTGAGCGGCCTGCCCTGGCGCGAGGGCCATGGTTGCACTGACGGTCCCGCGTACGACGCCCCGAGTGAGATCTTCGCCCCCTGCGCCGCCGCGGCGCTCTACCGAACCCGCGAAGTCGTTGAGGCAGGGGGCTTCGACGAAGACTTCTTCTGCTACACCGAGGATGTCGACCTGGGGTTTCGACTTCGCCTGTATGGGCACCGCTGCCTCTACGTGCCCGCCGCTGTCGTCGAGCACCTCGGCTCCGCGATCAGCGGGACACGTAGCGAGTTTCAGCTTTATCACGGGCACCGGAACTTGGTTTGGACGTATGTGAAGAACATGCCCGCTCCGCTCTTCTGGTTCTACTTGCCCTACCACCTCATCCTCAACCTGTACAGCCTGATCGCGTTCGCGTCGCGCGGCCAAGGAAGACCACTGTGGCGCGCGAAGCGCGATGCAGTGAAGGGTCTTTGGCGCTTCTGGGCTAAGCGCCGGCAGATTCAGGCGCGCCGCGTCTCGGCGCCGAGCGACGTTCGGCGCGTCATGCGCGGCGGTCTGATCCGGAAGCCTTGCCGAAAGTGAAGATCCTCGGCACAGCGCGCCTTGTCGGCGGCGGGTGTGTCCGTTCATGCGTTTGCTAGTGAGAGAGCAAATAGCGCGTCACGCTCGCAAGGTGCCAGCCCAGGTACCTCAGGCTTCTCCGACTCTCGCGCCGTGCGAGGTGCGTCACCTGCGCCCGGGGCACAAATCGCACGTCGTAGCCAGCGCGGCGGAGTCGGCGGCACAGATCGACATCCTCGTAGTAGAGGAAGTAGCGCTCATCGAAGCCGCCGACCGACGCGAACACCTCGCGCCGGAACACCATGAACATTCCCGCCACCCAGTCCGGCGAGAACGGCTCCGCGCTGATCGGATAGTCGAGATGGGGCGCGCCGCCGAGGAGTTTTCCGGCGAGACTCGCCACCGTCGGAAAGCGCCGCGCGCTGTCCTCGGGCTCGCCCGCCGCGTCCACAACGAGCGGTGCGGCGACGCCGACCCGCGGGTCCGCGAGCTCGGCTATCAAAGCGCTAAACGGGTCGGCATCGATCCGGAGGTCCGGGTTCAGTACGCAGAAAAGGTCGCCCCTTGCGCGCCGAAACGCCGCGTTGTGGTTTGCGCCAAAGCCCTTGGGCGACGAGTTGCGGATGAGCTCGACCACGAGGGCCCTCGGCACCGCGCTCAGGTCTTCGGGCACGTTGAGCGTCACCACGACGTCGAGCTCGACGCGCTCGAGCGCGGCGAGATCGGAGAGGAGATCCGCGACGAGCGAGCCCTGGGCATGGCTCACCACCGACACGGTGACCGTGGGCGCGCTCCCGCGGCGCTGAGACGTGCTTGTCGCCTGAACCAGAAGCTCAGCTCCGCCTTTAGAGATCCTCGAAGTATTGTACCGAAGGTGTCGCCGCAATCGACGAGCGTGAGCGCTAAGTAGTGCGCAGACGGCGAGCAACCGTCCCGCTGACCAGCCCTCCCATTGAAGGGGCGGGCGCCTCGCGGCGCACGGCTCCATCTGCTACCGTGATGCTATGAAGCCTCTCCCCCGCTCGGTGCTGTCGCTCGCCATCGTGCTTGCCATCACCGCGCTTCTGCTCGAGCTCGGATTGCGCGCTCTGGCCTTACTGCCGGCGCGCGCAGGCGGCCTCGCTTCAGATCCGGACGTAGGCATCATCGGCATGCCGCATGTCGCGTATGGCGCCATGGTGACAAATGCTCAGGGCTTCAACGACCGGGAGCTTGCGGCCGCCGCGCTGCCGCCGAAGGCGGTATTCATTGGCGACTCCTTCACCTTTGGCGTGACGCCGTTTGCCGAGACATTCCCCCGTCGCGTGGAGGACCTGATGGGTGGGCCCGATACGTTCCGAGTGGTGAACCTGGGCGTCCCCAGCACGGGGCCGCAGGAATACCTGGCGATGATCCGCCGCCGCGCGTTACCGATGCAACCCGAATGGGTAGTCGTCACCCTTTTCGTTGGCAATGACATCCGGCAGGCGCATCCGGATTACCGCACGCTGGTCTACCTCGGTGGCGCGAGGCACGTGTATCACCCGCTCCGGTTCGGAACGGATTGGAGCGAGTACTATCTGGCGCGGGTCTTGCGCACGCTGGCGCAGAGTAGGCACCTGCCGTGGGCGCTCACCAACGAATCCATCGCGGCTTGCGCCACGAGTCCTGCAGCCGCGGCGCGTCTGAACCGGTTTCTACTGACCGTCTACGATCAGGAACTTGACATCTACGACGTCGCCGACGTCACAACGGCGAAAGGCGCGCTCGCCGGGATGAGCGACCTCATCGCCCAGATGGCAGCCAGTGCAGCTGCCTCGGGTGCCCGCGTCCTGTTCGTGCTCGCGCCGAGCGAAATCCAGCTTGACCAGGACCTGCGCGACAGCGTGCTGCGCTGCCTGGGCAAGCGCGGCATGCGCTACGATTTCTTGCAGCCGCAGCGCCTCCTGGGCAAACAGCTCGAGGCGCAAGGCCTTCCTTACCTCGATTTATGGCCAGCGCTCTCTCGCTACCCGACGAGCGCAACGTACACGCCGCTGGATACGCATTGGAGCGCCTTCGGCAACGAGGTCGCTGCCGGAGCGATCGCCGCGAGGTTGAAGGAGCTCCGCGCCGGGCAACCCGTGCGCTGAGGCACGCTCGCCGCCTGAACCAGAGGTTCGGCTCCGCGTTCGCGCCTCCCGGGCAACGCCGACGACCTTGAAGAGGCGCGTATCGAACGGGTACCGGCTCTTCGAGACGACCCGGATCTTTGCCAGCCTGAGCAGCTCGGGGTTCAACAGCACGTTATGCGCGTGCGGCGAGATCGCGCTTGGAACGCGCAGCGCTGGGGTGCGGCCGGCAGCGAGCCACGCGTCCCCGAGGCTGCGGGTCAGGAGCGTTCGGCGCTTCCAGTCTGATGGCAGCGCGGCGAGCGCCACTTGCTCGACAGCTACCTTCTTCGGGAACGCGATGCGAAGAAGCTGGTAGCTCTTCGGCAGGTCCTCCAGCGACTCGACTTCGATGTGGACGAGCGCCTCGAGCAGCGCCCCGGTGGGCTCCTCGGCGCAGTACACCACCTCGCGACCCTTCGAGTGCCAGCGCGCGCCGGCGCGCAGTCCGCCTCGTCCCTTGAGGTCGGCGTGATTGCTGATCCGCCAGAGGTAACGACCCGACTCAGGCAACGTAGCCTTCGTCGATCGCGATGAGCTCCTCTTCGACGACCTGTGCTCCTTCCGCCGTGGCGAGAAGCTCGAATGGAGTCTTGCCGCGCAGTCTGCGCTTCGGCGCGTGGAGCCACTTCAGCGCGCGGTCCTTGTCACCGAAGACCTGCTCGGCGAGCACGGCCGTCTTGCCGACCCGGGCGAGCCGTTCCGACTCGTCGGGACGCAGCCGCTCGCCTTTGTGCCGGCGGTGACTCAGCGTTCTGGGTGGTGCCACGACGGCAAGCTCTGTCGTTCTGAGATAGCCCTCCCGGACCAGCGAGTCGAGCGCCGCCAACGTGAGCCCTTCGCCGAGCGATTCGGCGAGGTCGATGGGTCCGTAGGCGGGCTCCTTCAGCCGGAGCAAGGCGGAAAGCCGTTTCCAGAACCTCGCGCGGCGCTCGTAGAGAGGCGCGGCTTCACGCACCAAGTCGTCCATGTCCACTCCGGCAAATGCCGCCTATGCGGCGGCATTTTGCCACCACCCGCCGCGCCTGCCAAGGCACCTGATCGGGATGTTCCGGAGGCAAGTGGTGCTCCCCTGCCGAGTAACGCCGAGACGAACACTTTCGTGTCGACTACGAGGACTTGTGGATATCCGCAATCGTCAAGCAAAGACGCTGCGCTTGCACAGCGCCTCGCACCGGACGGGCTTCGGCGGACTCGGTCGCCTCTGCCAACAAACGATCGCCGGCAAGCCAGGCGCCGCAGGCAAGCTCACCTGGTGAGCCAGTCAGCAGCCTAGGATCAGCTGGTCTTAGGGATGGCTTGCGCACAGCCCCCACCCCGAGCAGGCCGGAGCGCGTCCCGGATCGGCATCCGCCTTTGGAGCGCGGCGCGGATCCCGCAACAGGGTCATTGACGCTTTATATCATATCTTATATAGTCCCCTTGCAGCGACAGAGAGCTGAGAGGCTGATCAAGCCGGTCGAGTTCCTGGGAAGCGCGCTGGAGGACCTGCGCACGTTTCCTCGGGCCGCCCGCCGCGCCGCGGGCTACCAGATCGACCGAGTGCAGCGCGGGCTCGAGCCGGACGACTGGAAGCCGATGGCCGCAGTCGGGGCCGGCGCGAAGGAGATCCGCATTCGGGACAAGGGTGGTGCCTTTCGCGTGATCTACATCGCGAAGCTGGAGCAGGCCGTGCACGTGCTGCACTGCTTCCAGAAGAAGGCGAAGAAGACGGCGCGACAGGATCTCGAGCTGGCGACTACCCGCTATAAGGCACTGCTGAAGAGCGAGAAACGAGGTGGGACATGAGAAAGCGTCGATTTGCGAGCGTCTGGGACGCGATCGAGGACACTCCTGCGGAAGCCGCCAACATGAAGACGCGCGCCGAGTTGATGATCGCCGTCGCGGAGTTCATCCGAGCCAAGAGACTCACTCAGGCCGCGGCAGCGAAGCTGTTCGGGGTGAGTCAGCCACGCGTATCGGATCTGATGCGCGGCAAGATAGAACTTTTCAGCGTCGACACGCTGGTGAATATGCTCGCCGTCGCTGGGGTACGCGTCGAGTTGAGGCTGAAGAATGCAGCGTAACCTCCCGCGTCAGGTGCGCTTGTACAAATCCTCGAACCGCACGATGTCGTCCTCGCCGAGATAGGTCCCCGACTGCACCTCGATGAGATGCAGTGGGACCTTGCCCGGATTCTCGAGGCGGTGTTTGACTCCGATGGGGATGTAGGTCGACTCGTTCTCGGCGATGAGCTTCACCTCGTCACCGCGCGTCACCTTGGCGGTGCCCGAAACGACGACCCAGTGCTCGGCGCGGTGGTGGTGCATCTGCAGGCTGAGCGCCGCGCCCGGCTTGACCATGATCCGCTTCACCTGGAAGCGATCGCCGCCGTCGATCGACTCGTAGTAGCCCCACGGGCGATAGACGCGGCGGTGCGAGATGTGCTCGGTGCGGTTCGCCGCATCGAGCTTGCCGACGAAGTCCTTGACCTTCTGCGCTTCGTCCTTCGAAGCGACCAGCACCGCGTCGTCCGTCTCGACCACGACCGCGTCGCTCAATCCGAGCACCGAGACCAGGCGCGTCTCGGCGCGGACGTAGCAGTTCTCCGCCGCCTCCACGTGCACGTCGCCGCGCAGGACGTTGCCCTGTGCGTCCTTCTCCCCGACCTCCCACAGCGTCGCCCAAGAGCCCACGTCGCTCCAGCCGATGTCCACGGGCACGACCGCCGCAGCGTCGGTCTTCTCCATCACCGCGTAGTCGATCGAGTCGGCCGGGCACGCGGCGAACGCGGATTGATCGAGCCGGACGAAGTCGAGATCGGTCGCGGCCTTCTCCCACGCGGCGCGGCAGGCTTCGAGGATCGCCGGTGCGTAACGGCCGAGCTCCTCGAGATAGCGTCGCGCGCCGAACACGAACATGCCGCTGTTCCAGGCGAACGTGCCGTCCTTGAGGAACCTCCGCGCGGCAGCCGCGTCGGGCTTCTCGACGAACCGCGCGACGTGGAACACGCTCTCGTGGCCGGCGATCGGCTCGCCGCCCTGGATGTAGCCGTAGCCCGTCGCGGCGTGGTCGGGCCGGATGCCGAACGTCGCGAGAAACCCCGCTCGCGCGGCAGCCGCCGCCCTGAGGACCGCCACCTGGAAGGTCTCCACGTCGCGGATCAGGTGGTCGGCCGGCAGCACGAGCATCACGGCGTCCGGATCGCTCTGTTCGAGCGCGAGCGCGGCCACCGCGACCGCGGGCGCGGTGTTGCGCCCGACCGGCTCGAGGATCTGCGTCCGCGGCGGCGCACCGATTGCGCGCAGCTGCTCGGCGACGAGGAAGCGGTGCTCGCTGTTGCTGACCACCGTCGGCGGTTCGGCGCCGGAGAGCCCGCGGAGGCGCTCGACGGTTTCCTGGAGCATCGTCCGCTCGCTCACGAGCGGCAGGAACTGCTTCGGCAGCAGCTGGCGCGACATCGGCCACAGCCGGCTTCCGGCGCCGCCGCAGAGGATCACTGGATAGATTTTCGCCATTCGGTTGCTGCGATCCAAGCCGTCCTTCCCGCTAAAGCGGGATTTCACCTAAGCGGAATCGCCAACTCACTGGATCCCCGTTCACGGCGACTGATCGTCTAGACAAAAGACGGCTCAAGTGTGCCACAAGCCGGCGGTGCCACCCGCTCCCGGCAGACGCCGGTTTGACAAGACTTCACAGACCGCCGCTCACCACTCCCATTCGCCCTGCGATCCGGACTATCATTCGATCAGTACATGGAGGGTTGCGTGAATCTTCCCGCTGATCTGGGAGTCAAGCGGCGATCGCTGACCGTCGAGGCCTATCACCGGATGGGTGAGGTTGGCATCTTCGCGCCCGACGAACGCGTCGAGCTGATCGAGGGGGAGGTCGTCGAGATGGCGCCGATCGGAAGCAGGCATTCAGGCCTGGTCAACCGGATAACCCACTTGCTGGTTCAGGCGGTGGGAAACCGTGCTGTGGTGTCCGTCCAGAACCCCGTGCGGCTGAGCCGGATCTCAGAGCCTCAACCTGATTTCGCGGTGCTGAAGGCGCGCGCCGACGACTACCAGTCCGCGACGCCGCTCCCCGAGGACGTCTTTCTTCTGGTCGAGATTGCAGAGACGTCGTTGCAGTACGACCGCGAGCTCAAGGCCCCGCTGTACGCGGCACACGCGATTCCAGAGCTCTGGGTCGTCGATGTCACCGAGAAGGTGCTCTGGATCTACCGTGATCCCCAGGCAGGCGGCTACACGCGCGTGGACAAGACCGGGCGACCCGGCAAGCTCCGCCTCGCCGCCGCGCCGGACATCGAAGTCGACCTCAGCGGCCTCTTCTCCTGAAGTCGCGCTCTCGACGCGCCGGCGCCGAGCCCGTTACAGGGAGACAGGGAGCTGTCCTCGTCACCGGTGCGACCGGCTTCGTCGGGCGCGCCCTTACCGCCCGGCTCCTGTCGAAGGGACGCGCGGTGCGTGGCGCAGCGCGCGCGCCCTCGGCCGAGCTGCCGGTCGAGGCCGACCGGGTCGTGATCGACGACATCGGGCCGGAAACGGTTTGGAGTCACGCAGTCGACGCCGTTGACGCGGTCGTGCACCTCGCGGCACGCGTCCATATGACCGGCGAGGACGCGGCCACTGCCCTGCCCCTGTTTCGGACCGTGAACGCGGCGGGCTCGCTGGCGCTTGCGCGTGCCGCGCGTGGCGGCGGGGTCCGGAGGTTCATCCTGCTCAGCACGACCACCGTCTACGGCGATTGCAGCCCCGGCCGGGCGTTCGACGAGTCGAGCCGCCCGGCACCGGCGAGCCCCTATGCGCAGTCGAAGCTCGAGGCCGAACAGCTCGTCGCAGAGGCGCTCGCCGGGTCACCCACCGAGCTCGTGGTGCTGCGCCCGCCGCTCGTGTACGGCCCGAACGCGAAGGGCAACTTCGCGCGGCTCGTCCGCCTCGTGGCCCGCGGCGTGCCGCTGCCGCTTGCGTCGGTCCGCAACCGCCGGAGCCTGGTGTTCGTCGACAACCTGGTCGATGCGATTGTCTGCGCGCTCGAACATCCGGCGGCGGCGGGGCGAACTTACATCGTGAGCGACGGTGAGGACGTCTCGACGCCCGATCTCATCGCGCGGATCGCCAGCGCGCTCGGCCGGCGGCCGAGGCTGTTCGCCTTCCCCCCGCCATTGCTGCGACTCGCGGGCACGCTGATCGGACGCGGCCCGGAGATCGCACGCTTGCTCGACGACATGGCCGTGGACAGCTCGCGCATCCGCGCGGAGCTCGGCTGGCGACCCCCATTCACGGTGGATGAGGGCCTCTCGCACAGCGTCGCTTTGACGTCATAACGTCAAAGCGTTATGATGTGGCCATGGACGAGCCAAAGCGTGCCACGGTCTACCTGGACTCCGACTTGCACCGCGCCTTGCGGCTGAAGGCGGCGGCGACCGACCGTTCGATCTCGGAGATCGTGAACGAGGCCGTCCGGCGCAGCCTCGCGGAGGATGCCGCCGACCTCGCGGCGATCGAGACCCGTGCCGCCGAACCGCAGGTCGACTTCGCGGTTGTGGTCAAGAACATGAAGCGGCGTGGCCGGTTATAGACTGGTCATCAAGACGAGCGCCGTGAAGGAGCTCGAGAAAATCGAGCCCAAGACGTTGCGGCGGCGACTTGTCGCTGCCATCCAAGCACTCGCCGCCGACCCCCGCCCACTCGGCTGCGAGAAGCTCGCGGGGGCGGTCACGGCCTATCGCGTCCGGCAAGGCGACTACCGGGCCGTGTACACGATCGATGACAAGACGCGCGTCGTGATCGTCGTAAAGATTGGCCACCGACGCGAGGTGTACCGATAGGGGTACGCTTGCGCACTTGACTATGAACGCGACCCTCGCGCTCCTCCCCCTCGCCGCCGCCCTCGCCTGCGCGGCGGTGATCCTCGACGCTCCTTCGCCATCCCGAGTGGCTGCCGCTCGACCAGCCGAACGAGCGCTCGCTGCACGCTGCGCCGACGCCCCGCATCGGCGGGCTGGGGCTGATGGCGGGCGTCCTGCTGACGTTCGCGCTGCTCCGCGCCGAACCGCTGCTCGCGACGCTGGTCGCCGCCCTCGCCGTGGTTTCGTTTCTCGATGATCGCTCGCATCTGCCGATCGGCGTGCGCTTCGCGATGCATGCCGTGGCAGCGGTCGTGTTCGTGGCGCTCGCGCTGCCCGACCTGCATCCGATCTGGCAGGCTGCTGCGGTGCTCGCCGTGATCTGGACGACGAACCTCTATAACTTCATGGACGGCTCCGACGGCCTCGCGGGCGGCATGGCGCTGTTCGGCTTCGCGGCCTATGCGCTCGCGGCCTGGCTCGCCGGCGACGGCATCTTCGCCGCGTTGGCGGCGAGCGTCGGCGCGGCGGCGGGGGCGTTTCTCGCGTTCAACTTCCCCCCCGCGCGAGTGTTCATGGGCGACGCGGGCGCGATCCCGCTCGGCTTCCTCGCGGCGACGCTGGGCCTCCTCGGGTGGCGCGAGGGCTACTGGCCGATCTGGTTTCCGGTGCTCGTGTTCTCGCCGTTCGTCCTCGACGCGAGCGTGACGCTTGCGTGGCGCGTCCTGCGTGGCGAGCGGTTCTGGGAAGCGCACAAGATCCACTACTACCAGCGGCTGGTGCAGCTCGGCTGGGGACACCGCAACACGGCCCTCGCCGAGTACGCGCTGATGGCGGTATGCGGGGGCGTCGCGCTCTGGGCGCTCGGCCAGCCGCCCGCGGCGCAGTGGGCCACGGTCGGCGCGGTCGGCGCGGTGTACGTCGCGCTCGCCGCGGCGGTCGACCTGGCGTGGCGTCGCCGGCGCGACGAGGTTCGGAACGATGTTCCCGCGCATTAACTGGCGCAACATCGTCGCCTTCCTGCACGACTCGATCGCGGCCGGGCGCCGCGTGGTGCCTTGCCTATCTCTTCCGTCTCAACTTCGAGCTCGAGGAGCCGTTCGCGAGCGCAATGGTGTCGCACGTGCTGTGGGTGGTACCGCTGCAAGGGGCACTCTTCCTGTGGCTCGGCATGTACCGGGGGCTCTGGCGCTACGCCAGCCTTCCCGACCTGCGCCGGATCCTGGTCGCGGCAGTGCTCGGGGCGATGGCGATCGCAGTCGTGATCGTGGTCTTCAGGCTGGGCTGGGTACCGAGATCGGTGATCCTCCTGTACCCGATCCTGCTCGCGGTCATCATGGGCGGGAGTCGCGTCGCCTACCGCGCCTGGAAGGAAGGCCATCTCCGGCGGCTCACCGCCGATGGCGGACGGCGCGTGATCATCCTCGGCGCCGACGCCGCCGCGGCCAACCTGCTCAAGAGCCTCGGTCGCAGCCCCGAGTGGCACTTCGTCGGGCTGCTGGACGACGACCCTCGGACCCGGGGTCGCGAGATCCAGGGCGTGAAGGTGCTCGGCGCCCTGGCGCAGCTGCCGGAGATCGCGCAGCAGGCACAGGCCGAGCTCGCCGTGATCGCGATGCCCGAACGCTCGCACGCGGAGCGACGCCGCGCCGTCGATCTCTGCCGGCAGGCGAACGTACCGGCGATGACGGTGCCTTCCTACGAGGACCTGGTGACGGGCAAGGTCACCGTCTCGCAGCTGCGGCGCGTCGAGCTCGACGACCTGCTCGGCCGCGATCCGGTCGCAGCTCGACAGCCCGGGCCTGGGCGAGTGGCTCCGCGGGCGCACGGTGCTCGTCACCGGCGCCGGCGGCTCGATCGGCGCGGAGCTCTGCCGGCAGATCCTGAAGTTCGCGCCGGCGCAGCTCGTTGCCCTCGACGCGAGCGAGCTCGCCCTCTACCAGCTCGAGCAGGAGCTCGGGCTCGAGCGCGGTGCCACGCGGCTCGCCTATCTCGTCGGCGACGTGAAGAGCGCCCGCCGCCTCGAGGAGGCGTTCCGCGCGTGGCGGCCCTCGGTGATCTTCCACGCGGCGGCGTACAAGCACGTTCCGCTCATGGAGCAGGACAACGCCTGGGAAGCCGTCCGCAACAACGCGCTCGGCACCTGGCGCGCCGCCGAGGCCGCGATCCGGCACGGCGTCGAGAAGTTCGTGCTCGTCTCGACCGACAAGGCCGTGAACCCCACGAGCGTGATGGGGGCGAGCAAGCGGCTCGCCGAGCTGCTCTGCCAGGGGCTCGCCAGCCGCCGCACGCGCTTCGTCGCGGTCCGCTTCGGCAACGTGCTGGGCTCGACCGGCAGCGTGATCCCGAAGTTCCGGAGCCAGATCGCGGCGGGCGGGCCGGTGACGGTGACCGATCCGGAGATCCGCCGCTACTTCATGTCGATCCCCGAGGCCGCGCAGCTCGTCCTGCAGGCCGGCCTCATGGGCCAGGGCGGGGAGATCTTCGTGCTCGACATGGGCGAGCCGGTGAAGATCGTCGACCTGGCGCGCGATTTGATCCGCCTCTCGGGCCTCTCCGAGGGCGACATCAGGATCGTCGTCACGGGACTGCGCCCCGGCGAGAAGCTCTACGAGGAGCTGCTCGCGGACAACGAGCGCACACTGCCCACGCCTCACCCGAAGCTGCGGGTCATGAAGCCCGAGGCGCCGCACGACCACGCGTGGGTCCAGGAGGCGGTGCGCTGGCTCGAGACAGACGCCACGCTCGCGCCCGCCGAGGTTCGGGCCGGCCTCGCCCGGTGGGTGCCGGAGTACGCGCCCGCCGTCGGCAGCCCGACGCCAGCGCAGCCGCTGCCCGAAAGGCAGGCCGTCGCGACCGAATCCCCGCCGGCGTCGCGCTAGCCTGGCGGTCCCAGGGCGCGCGAGTAAAGCGAATCGAGCGGGCGGCCGCCGCCGAGCTGCGCGATCTCCCGCTTCTCGTTCAGGGAGCGCTGAAGCCGGTCCCAAGCGCGCGCGTAGGGATGGTGCGTCGCATAGTGCCGGAGCCCGGTATGGCGCGAGACGATTCCGGAGATTCGCGCGCAGTTCCCGGGGATCGGCGCGCCCGTTGACGGCCCGGGTCGAGACGGGCGCCCCCGCAGCACCATGGTGATGTTCCCGCCGTCCGGCGAGAGCGTGTGGCGTGCCTCCTCGAGCCCGACCTTCTCCGCGACCCCGCGCAAGGACGCGACGTTGAAGTTGTAGAGGTGGGCCTCGTGGAACGTGCTCTTGGGGGATTGGCACGTCGCTTCGACGTTCGGAACCTCCACCACGAGAATGCCGTCGGCTCGCAGCGCCCGCCGCAAGCGATCGAGGACGGACGACGGGCTCTCGGTGTGCTCGAGGGCGTGCCAGATCGTGATGATGTCGAAGGACTCCGCGGGAAGCGCCACGTCCTGCATGAATCCGACGTCGATCGCCAGCCCGTACTCCCGGATCGAGTACTCGGCGTAGCCCCGGTTGGGCTCGATGCCGCGCACGTCGTGCCCGAGCCGCGACAGGAGGTAGGCGAACTCGCCGCCTCCGGTCCCGACGTCGAGGATCCGCTTGCGGCCGCCGTCGAGCAGGCTCTTGATCTTTTCGAGCCGGGACAGCGCGACCTTCCCGGCCCGCAGGATGTGCTTGGGTCGAGGCTCGTAGGTGCCCTTGTACTCCACGCGGTAGTCCGCCTCGTAGAACTGCCTGGCGTCGTGAGGCCGCGGGTCGGACCAGACCAGGCCGCACGCGCGGCAGATCACGGTCCTCAGCGGCGCCCCGCTGCGGCTCCTGGTCGCCAGCACCGACACCTCGCTGCCGCCGCACAGGTCGCAGGGGATCGAGCACGGCTCCGGTCGTGTCGTGAGCTGCTGCGTCATCGGCTGCGGTTCCGCAGGTAGGCGACGATGCCATGGCCGCGGCCGAGCAGGCGCGCCGGCCAAGTCCGCGAGCTCGCCCGCGAGCGTGGCGAGCGCGTAGAGCGCCGGCTGAGCGTCCTCCTTCTCCGCGAACCGTGCCCGCGCCGTCTCGAGCCGCACGACCGCGAAGCCCGCGCGTTCCGCGACCAGCGCCAACGACCGCGGATTGAAGAAGCTGACGTGCCCGGCGTCCTTGTCGATGCGGAAATAGTCCCAGCGTCCCTTGAGCGCGCGCGCCGTCCAGCTCTCGCCGTTGCCGGTCGACAGCAGGAGGACGCCGCCGGGCGCGAGAATCCGGCGGCACTCGGCGAGCAACGCCAGCGGCCGCGCGAGATGCTCGATCACCTCGAACAGCGTCACGCAGTCGAAGGCCGCGTCGCCGTAGGACTGCTCCTCCAGGAGCCCGGTCCTGACGTTGCGGCCGGTGGCGCGCGCTTCGGCGGCGATCTGGGGCGCCGGCTCGACCCCTTCGGCGGCGAAGCCCAGCTCCTCCGCGAACGCGACGAAATCGCCGCGCGAGCAGCCGACGTCCACCAGGCGGCATTGCGCAGGCGCTTTGCCGAGCAGGCGGGCGACGTGCGCCAGGCGCCGGTGCGCGACGCGACGACGGCGCGTCACCTCCCGCGCCGTCGGCCGATTGAACGCCGGCGCGTCGAATGCCTGCATCGAATTGCGCGTACGCGGCCGCGCCGATCTGGCTCACGAGCTGGCCGCACTCGCGGCAGCGAAGCAGCACGCCCTCGGGCAGCGCGATCTCGGTCGGATCGAGTGCGGACGTGCAGCCGACCGGGCAGCGATCGATCAGGCGGCGGTCGGCGCCAGCAGGCCTCGACACGTCGGCGATGTCCATGATCCGGCTTCCGACCAGGAGGCTTCACGCACCCGCCGAGCCGGGCTCGACGTCGCGGTGGAGATCGAGCCCCTGCAGCGCCGTGACGCGGTCCGAGCGCAGGAGCGCCGCGAGCCGCAGCTCGTTCGCGGCGAGCCGGCTGCGGTCGTTCTCGGCGTGCCACAGATGGAAGAGCGGCGCGGCGAACCGTGCGGTCTTGTGCTTCACGCCGGCGTGCAGCAGCCGGATGACGAGATCCGAGTCCTCGAGCCCCCAGCCCGAATAGGACTCGTCGAGCCCGTTGACGCGCTCCAGATCTTCACGCCAGATCGAGAGGTTGCACGTCTTCACGCCCTTCCAGCGCGCCGGCCGCAGCTTCCGGAACGCCCCATCGCCCAGCGCCGCGAGCGGCGCGAGGCGGTTGATGTCGCGCCTCAGCCACGCGCCGAGCCACTGCGCGTTCGTCCAGGCGTGCACCGGGAGCCGCTCGGCGAGCACGCGGGTGGTGAAGTCGCGCGCGAGGAGCATGCGGTTGCCGGCGAGGAACCAGCCGCGCTCGGCGAGCCGCCGGTGCGCGGCGACGAAGCCGCGCGACGGGACGCAGTCGCCGTCGGTGAAGACGACGTAGTCGGCGTCGGTCGCCGCGACCGCACGGTTGCGGATCGCGGCCGCGCGAAAGCCCCGGTCCTCGTGCCACACGTGCCGGAGAGCGAACGGCGCGCGCGCGGCGTACGCCTCCACGACCCGCCGGGTCTCGCCGGTCGAGCCGTCGTCCGCGACGAGCAGCGAGAAGTCAGGCCTGCGCTGCGCGATGAATCCCTCGAGCACGAGCGCGAGCGCGTCCGGACGGTTGTAGGTCGTGACGATGACTGCGGTCTTCATCGGCGTGCGGGGCGCCGGGCGGCAGTGGAAGTCGCCGCAGGGCGGGCGGATTCTAACCCTCGGCCTGCGCTCCTGCGGGTACGCTAAGCTTGGGACATGCGGCAGATCGTCAAGCGCCTCAAGAGCACGCCCGCCTACGCCGCCTTCCGGCAGGATTCGAAAGCCGTACAGCGCTGGCTCGCGCTGCCGCGCTACCTGGGCAGTACCTACACCTGCCCGGTCTGCGACACCGGGCTGCGGCGCTTCAAGCCGATCTGGAAGTCCTTCGTGCGGAAGCTCGAGGAGCACCGCTTCGTCCATCCGCTCGAATCGCTCGAGACCTTCAACATGGTCTCCCATACCTGCCCCGCGTGCGGCGCGTCGGATCGGGAGCGGCTGTATGCGCTGTCCCTGGAAGACCGCTTCCGGGACCTGGACAAGGACCGCCGGTACACGTTGGTGGACTTCGCCGCGTCGCCCGGCCTGTCGCGGCGCCTGCGAGCGCTGTCCTGGCTCGCCTATCGCACCGCGGACCTCTACCGGGCCGGGGTGGACGATCGCGTCGACATCTCGGACCTGGCGATCTACGGCGACGGCGCGATCGACATGTTCATCTGCTCGCACGTCCTCGAGCACGTGCCCGACGACCGGCGCGCCATGCGCGAGCTGTTTCGCGTGCTCAAGCCAGGCGGCTTCGGCATCGTGATGGTGCCGCTCGTCGTCGGGGTCGAAGAGACCCACGAGGACCCGTCGATCGTCGACCCGGCCGCTCGATGGAAGTACTACTGTCAGGACGACCATCTGCGGCTGTACGGCCGGCGCGATTTCGTGCAACGCCTGGAGGAAGCCGGGTTCGACGTGCTGCAACTGGGCGTCGATCACTTCGGTCGCGAGCGCTTCCGGCGCGCGGGCATCCACGACAACTCGGTGCTCTACGTCGCCGAGAAGCGGTAGTCACCGCGGGCGGGGTTCGAGTCCACCGAACAGGACGCCGAGCCCCCAGGCGAAAAACAGTCCCTCGGTGTGATCCAGCAGCAGCGAGTTGAACAGGCAGCCCACCGCGATCGTCAGCACCAGTCCCCGCGCGAGCACCCGCTCGTGCGGTACCGGCAGGCGCGGGGCGAGCCGCCAGGGGATCCAGAACAGCGCCAGCAGCGCGACCAGCCCCGCGACGCCGAGCTGCGCGATCATGTGGAGGTACTCGTTGTGCGGGTGCCCGGCGGGGGCGATCGCCGTGCCGGCGACCTGCCGCTTGTAGGCGCTCGGGAAGCCACCCGTGCCGGCGCCGACGAGCGGACGATCCTCGATCAGCTCGACGGTGTTGTAGTAGAACTCGAGGCGGTAGCCGATCGAGGTCTGCGCGGGCACTCCCGGCTGCCATTCCCGAGCCTCGCGCACTGTCTGGTCCAGGCGGTTCTGCAGCGTCGACGAGGCGGTCATCCCGACCCCCACCAGCGCCGTCCCGCCGAGCGCGACCAGCGCGAGCCCGATGAGGCGGCGCCACAGGTAGCCGAGATACAGCGCGAGCACCGCGAGGACGACGTAGCCGGTGCGGCCGGGCACGACGAATAGCACGTTCGCCGCCGCCGCCGCAGCGAGCACGAACCAGATCGTTCGGGCCGGACCCTTGGGCGACTCGCGCCCGAGGACCGCGAAGAGGAACGCGCCGAACGCGACGAGGATCCCATGGGTCAGCGCGTCGAGCGCCACGACTGGGTAGTCCGGTCTTCCGCGGAGCCAGGAAACGGGCGGCACGACCCCGAGCTTGACGAGGTAGGACAGCCACACGAGGACTGCGAGCGCCGCGGCGAAGGCGAGCAGCGCGCGCCTGCGCCATGCCGCGTCCCCGAAGAGCGTGACGAAGACCCCCAGGATCACGAGGTCGGCGTACTTCCGGAAGTAGAGGAAGGCGTCGCTGCGGGGCTGGTCGCCGTACGCGAGCCCGACCGCGAGCAGCGCGACGAACCCGAGCGCCATCAGCGCGACCGGATGGTGGCGAAGCTGCGCGGAGCGCTCGCGATAACGATCGGCCGCGAACCAGCACACGACCACCAGGGCGAGCAGGATGCTGTCGGCCGCGACCGAGAACGGGATCGAGACGCCGAGCGCGACCGTAAACGCGCGGGCCAGGTCCTCGCTGCGCTGCTGGAAGCCCGCGAGCGTCACGCCGCGATCCGACGGGGACGGCTTCAGGCCGCAACGGCCTCTTCGCGCGAGTACTGGATGCGGTACAGCCGCGCGTAGATGCCGTCGCGGGCCAGGAGCTCCGCGTGCCGCCCGACCTCGGCGATCCGGCCTTCGTCGAGGACGACGATGCGGGCGGCGTTCTCGATCGTCGACAGCCGGTGGGCGATGACGAACGTCGTGCGGCCGCGCATCAGCACCTCCAGCGCTTCCTGGATGTGCCGCTCGGACTCGCTGTCGAGCGCACTCGTCGCCTCGTCGAGGATCAGGATCGGCGCGTCCTTGAGGAACGCCCGGGCGATCGCGAGGCGCTGGCGCTGCCCGCCCGACAGCCGCACGCCGTCCTCGCCGATGAGCGTCGCGAGCCCGTCCGGCATCTCGCGGATGAACGACATCGCGTGCGCGGCCTCCGCCGCGGCGACGATGTCGGCTTCGGAGTGGTTGCCGAGCCGGCCGTAGCCGATGTTCGCCGCCACGGTGTCGTTGAAGAGCACGATGTCCTGGCTCACGAGCGCGATGCTCTCGCGCAGGCTCGCCAGCTTGATCTGGCCCGTGTCGATGCCGTCGATCAGGATCCGGCCCGCCGTCGGCTCGTAGAACCGCGGCAGCAGGTTGACGAGCGTAGTCTTGCCGCTCCCCGACGCCCCGACCAGCGCCACCGTCTCGCCCGCCGGGACGCGCAGCGAGACCTCGTGCAGCGCCGGTTGCGACGCGCCCGGATATGCGAAGCTCACGCGCTGGTACTCGACCTCGCCGCGGGCGCGGTCCAGCTCCAGCGTGCCGCGGTCGGGCTCGGGCCGCTCGTCGATCAGCCCGAACACCATCTCCGCCGCGGCGAGGCCGCGCTGCATCACCTCGTTCACGTTGGTGAGGCGTTTGAGGGGCCCGAGCAGCATGCTCAGGCCCACGATGTAGGAGACGAACGCGCCGACCGTGGTCTGCCCGCCCGCCGCCTGGGCGACGACGAAGTAGACCACGCCCGCGAGCGCGATCGACGCGACGAGCTGCGTCACCGGCACGGTCGCGGCGGCGGCGACCGCGATCTTCATCTGGAAGCGGCGGATCTTGTTGGCCGCGCCCGAGAACCGCTCCGATTCGTAGCTCTGGCCGCCGAACACCTTGACGACCCGGTGGCAGCCGATCGACTCCTCGAGGACGTGGTTGAGGTCGCCCATCGCGATCTGGTCGGCGCGATTCATCTTGCGCAGGCGGTCGGAGAAGTAGCGGATGATGAGCGCGATCGGCGGCCCCACGATCACCACCAGCGCGGTCAGCTTCCAGTTGAGATACAGCAGCCAGGCGAGCAGCCCCGCCACCGCGAGCGTATCGCGCACGATCACGTTCACGGCGTGGGTCGCGGCGGCGGTGACCTGGGTGACGCTGTAGGTAAACCGGGACACGATGCTGCCCGATGTGGTCGCATCGTAGTAGCCGGTCGGGAGCCGGACGAGCGTGCCGAACATCGCGTTGCGCAGGTCGACGACCAGCCGCTGCGCGACCCAGTTGATGCAGTAGCCGGAGGCGAACGACGCGAGGCCGCGGATCAGGAACAGCCCGACGATCAGGAGCGGCAGCCAGGTCATCAGCCCCGGGTCTTTCGCGCCGAACGTGCCGTCGAGGAGCGGCTTCACGATCGCAGCGAACGCCGGCTCGGTCGCCGATACCACCGCCATCGCGACGATCGAGGCCGCGAAGACGCGCCAGTACGGCTTGACGTAGCTGAGCAGCCGCAGATACAGCCGCAGGCTGGAGATGTTCTCGGGAAGCATGGGCGTCGCGATTATAAGCGCCTCGCGCCGTCACCCGAGCGCGCCGCAAGGCGGGTCGCGGGCGTCGCGCAGTCCAGCCGCTACAATTCGCCCGCACGATGACCGACATCCCGCTTCCCGACGAGACCGCTTTCGCGGCCGCGCGCGCCCGCCAGGCCGTGCTCACCAAGCCGCACGGCGCCCTCGGACGTCTCGAAGAGCTGGCGTGCTGGTTCGCCGCCCGCCAGAAGCGTGGCACGCCGATCCCCGCCGTCGCCGCGATCACCGTGTTCGCCGCGGACCACGGCGTGACGGCGCAGGGCGTCTCGGCGTATCCCCGCGAAGTGACGGCGCAGATGGTCGCGAACTTCGCGCGCGGCGGCGCCGCGATCAGCGTGCTCGCCCGCCGCGCGGGCGCCCGGCTGACCGTGGTCGACGTGGGCGTCGCCGGCGACCTTCCGAGGGGCGAGGCGATCGTGCACGCGCGCATTCGTCCCGGCACGGACGATCTCTCGCTCGCACCGGCGATGTCGCGGCAGGACGTCGAGCGTGCGCTAGCCGTCGGCGCCGCGCGCGCCGCGGCCGACGTCGCGGCCGGTGCGACCCTGCTCGTCGCGGGCGACATGGGGATCGGGAACACGACCGCCGCCGCCTGCCTCGTCTGCGCGTTCACGAACGAGCTGCCCGATGCGATCGTCGGCCACGGGACCGGGCTCGACGAGGCCGGCCGTGCGCGCAAGGTCGCGGTCGTGGAGCGGGCCTTGGCGCGCGCACGCGCACGCGCACCGCGCGACGCCATCGACTGGCTTGCGCAGGTCGGCGGCCTCGAGATCGCGGCGATGAGCGGCTACTACGTCGAGGGCGCGCGCCGCGCGGTGCCGGTGCTGCTCGACGGCTTCATCGCCGCGGCCGCCGCGCTCGCCGCGCGCGCGATCGCGCCACGCGCGGTCGACTGGATGCTCGCTGCGCACGCGTCCGCCGAGCGCGGGCATCGAGCGGCGCTCCGCCACCTCGGGCTCGAGCCGCTCGTCGATCTCGGCCTGCGGCTGGGTGAGGGCAGCGGGGCAGCGCTCGTCCTGCCGCTCGTCGAGGCCGCGATCGCGCTGCACGCGGAGATGGCGACGTTCGAGGAGGCCGGCGTCTCGCGGCGCGGCGCATGAGGCCGTACCTCGAGTTCGCGCGGCGCGTGCGCGAAGGCTTTGCGGCCTGGACCAGCGGCCGCCGCGGCCACGCGCTCGTGCGCGGCCTGATCCTCGCGCTGCAGTTCCTCACCAGGCTGCCGACGCCGCGGGTGCCGGACTTCCGTCCCGAGGACCTCGCCGCGTCCGCCGTCTGGTTTCCGGTGGTCGGCGCCGTGGTCGGCGCCGCGGTCGCCGCGGCGGTGATCGTTGGCGCGCTTGCGAATCCCTGGCTCGGCGCGCTCGCCGGCCTGCTGGTGTGGGTCTGGATCACCGGCGCGCTGCACCTCGACGGGCTGGCGGACCTCGCCGACGCGCTCGGCGCGGCGCACCGCGACCCGCAGCGCGTGCTCGAGGTGCTGCGGGATCCGCACCTCGGCACCTTCGGTGTGGTCGCAATCGTGCTGGTTCTCGCCGCGAAGCTCGTGCTGCTCGCCGTCGTCGCGCAACAGCTCGCCCCGCTCGTCGACGCGATCCTGGCCGCGAGGGTTGCCGGCGTCGCGTTGCCGCTCGGCGCCGAGCTCGCGACGCCGGTCGCTGCGCTCGCGCTCGTCGGCGCCTGGGCGCGGTTCGGTGCGGTCGTCTGGTCGCAGACCCTCCCGCCCTTCGCTCCCGGAAGCGCGGAGCAGTTCGCGTGGGGCACGTGGCGCGCGAGCCTCGTCGTCTGGGCGGTCGTCCTCCTCGCCGCCGCGGCGTGGCTCTTCCCGCCGCTCGCCGTCGCGCCGCTCGCGATCGGACTGTGGTGGGCCTTTCTCAAGCGCCGTCTCGGCGGGATGACCGGAGACTGCCTCGGGGCCGGGGTCGAGGTGTGCGAGACCGCGCTCCTCGCGGTGATCGCGGTGGGCCTCGGCACGCCCTGACGACCGGCCATGATCGGCGCCCGGCACGCGATCCTGCTCGCCGCGCTCGCGGTCCTCGCCGTCGCGAGCATCGCGATCGCGCTCGCGGTCGGCAGCGTCGCGATCCATCCCCTGACGGTCCTCGAAGCGCTGCGCACGCCGGGCGGCGGGCTCGATGCGGACATCGTGCGCGAGCTGCGCCTCCCGCGCGCGGTCAACGCGTTCGCGACCGGCGGGCTGCTCGCGGTGGCGGGCGTGCTGATGCAGGTGCTGGTCCGCAACCCGCTCGCCGATCCGTACGTGCTCGGCATCTCGGGCGGCGCCGCGGTGGGCGCCCTGGGCGCGCTCCTCGCCGGCGCGGCCGGGCTCTTCGTGCCGGGCGCCGCGTTCGCGGGCGCGGCGGCTTCGACGGCGCTCGTTCTCGGGCTCGGGCGCTCGGGGGGGACGTGGATGCCGACGCGGCTCCTGCTCGTCGGGGTGATCGTCGCGGCCGGCTGGGGCGCGGTCGTCACCCTCCTCCTCGCCGTCGCGCCCGATGCGGAGCTGCGCGGCATGATCTTCTGGCTGATGGGAGACCTGAGTCTCGCGCGCGGGGGCGGGGTCGCGCTCGGCGCCCTGGCGGTCGGCGCCGCCGCGGCGCTCGTCCTCGCGCGCAAGCTGAACCTGCTCGCGCACGGCGACGACCGTGCGGCGATCCTCGGCGTCGAGGTCGCGCCGACGCGCTTTGCAGTGTTTTTCCTCGCCTCGGCACTCACGGCCGCGGCCGTGACCACGGCCGGGACGGTCGGGTTCATCGGCCTGGTCGTGCCGCATCTCGTGCGGCTCGCGGCGGGCGACGATCACCGCGTGCTCGTCCCCGGCGCCGCGCTGCTCGGCGGCGCGCTCCTCGTACTCGCCGACACGCTGGCCCGGACGCTGCTCGCACCCCAGCAGCTGCCGGTCGGGGTCGTGACCGCGCTCGTCGGCGTGCCGTTGTTCCTCTTCCTCCTCGCCCGCCGCAGCCGATGACCGCGCCGCTGCTCGAGGCCCGCGCGCTCGCGGTCGAGATCGCCGCCAAGACCGTCTGCACGGACCTGGCGCTGCGGGTGGCGCGCGGCGAGCGCTGGGCGGTGCTCGGGGTGAACGGTGTCGGCAAGACGACCCTGCTCCGGACGCTCGCGGGCCTGCGGCGCGCGCACGCGGGGGAGGTGGTGCTCGACGGCGATCCGCTCCCCGCGTTGACCGGCCGCGAGCGCGCCCGCCGCCGCGGCATGCTGCTCCAGTCGGAGCACGACGAATTCGAGGCCACGGTGATCGAGGCGGTGCTGGCCGGACGGCACCCCCATGTCGCACCGTGGGCCTGGGAGAGCGCGGCCGACCTCGCCGCGGCGCACGACGCGCTCGCGCGGGTGGCGCTTCCGGGGTTCGACGAGCGACGCCTCGGGAGCCTGTCCGGGGGCGAGCGGCGGCGCGTCTCGATCGCCGCGCTGCTCGCACAGGACCCGGCGCTCCTGCTGCTCGACGAGCCGACCAGCCATCTCGATCTCCACCACCAGGTGGCGATCCTGGACGTGCTCGCCGCCGCGGCGACGCCGCACGGCAAGGCGCTCGTGATGAGCCTGCACGACGTGAACCTCGCCGCGCGCTACTGCACCCATGCGCTGCTGCTCTTCGGCCGCGGGGAGACCGAGCAGGGGCCGGTGCCGCGAGTCCTCGAGCCGGCGACGCTCAGCCGGCTGTACGCGCACTCGGTCGCGCGGATCGACGGCCCGCTCGGACCGGTGTTCGTCCCGGGCTAGGCCCGCGTCATCGCGGTCGCTTGCGCCGCGCGTCTTCGAGCGCCGCGCACACCCGCTCTGCCCCGTCGAGCACGCGCGGCGTCGCCCGCTGGATGAGGTCCGGCGGAACGACGTAAAGATTCCCGCGCGCGACCGCCGTCAGCCGCGGCCAGCGCTTCCAGCCGTCGAGCCACGCCGGACGCGCTTCACCCATGCCGCTCGCGATGATCACTTCGGGGTCGGCGCGGACGACGTCTTCCTCGTTGATGACCGGCGCGAGCGCCGGCAGCCGCCCGAACACGTTCCGCCCGCCGCACAGCCGGATGACGTCGCTGATGACGTGCGCGTCGTTCACGGTCTGGAGCGGGCGTTCCCAGATCTCGTAGAACACGCTCACCTCGGCGCGGCCGCCGTAGCGCGCGCGCAGCGCGGCAAGCCGGTCGCGATACTGCGCCGCCGCCTGCGCGGCGACGTCCGTCGTGCCGGCAAGCGTCCCCAACGTCTCGATGGTGGTGGCGAGCTCCGGCAGGGCCCCGGGCTCGGAGGCAAAGACCGGCAGCCCCAGACGCCGCAGTCGCTGCACGACGTCCGGTCCGTTGCCGCTCGGCCACCCGACCACGAGGTCGGGCTTCAGCGCGAGGATCGTCTCGAAGTCGAGGCGGTGGTACGCGCCGACGTGGCGGATGCCCCGGGCGGCCGGCGGGTAGTCGCTGTACTCGACGGTGCCGACGACTCGCGCGCCGGCGCCGGCGGCGAACAGCAGCTCCGTGAGATGCGGCGCGAGGCTGACGATGCGCCGCGCCGGAGCGGCGAGCGCGACCCGCTCGCCGAGCTCGTCGGTGACCACGATCTCGGCGTGTGCCCCGCAAGCGACGAGCAGGACACCGAGCAGCGCGGCGAGACTACGCATGAGCGCGCCGGGCCGCCCCAAGCGCGAATCCTTGTCGCGAAGCGACAAGGTAGTCCAATCGAGCGCGCCGGGCCGCCCCAAGCGCGAATCCTTGTCGCGAAGCGACAAGGTAGTCCAATCGAGCGCGCCGGCGCCGATCCGTCGCACGAGCGTCAAAGCGGCGGTCCCTTGAGCACCACCGGGAGCCCCGCCGCAACGAGCGTGACGCGGTCGCAGCGTGCGGCGATCGCCTGGTTCAGGAAGCCCGCGAGGTCGCGGAAGCGGCGGCCGAGCGGGTTCTCCGGCACGATCCCGAGGCCGACCTCGTTCGCGACGAACAGGACCCGTCCGGGGAGCGTCGGCAGCGCGTCGAGCAGCGCGGCCTGCTCCGGCTCGAGCGGCGCCGCCGCGAGCAGCAGGTTCGACAGCCAGAGCGTCAGGCAGTCGACGATGACGACCCGCTCGGCCGCGCACTCGGCGCGCAGCGCCGCGGCGAGCGCGATCGGCTCCTCCACCAGCCGCCACGCCGCCGGGCGCGCGGCACGATGGCGCGCGATGCGCTCGGCCATCTCGGCGTCGCCGGCGGTCGCCGTGGCGACGACCGTCACCGCGAGGCCGGAAGCGCGCGCAAGGTGCACGGCGAGTGCGCTCTTGCCCGACCGCGCGCCGCCCAGGATGAGTTCTCGCATTCGCCGTTCCGTGTTCGCGGGCGCCGACGATAGCAGATCCCCGGCCCGCCTCCGGCTAGCGGAACTTGTACTCGGCGCTCACGAAGACCGTCCGCCCTGGCTGGGGATACGCGCAGAAGGTCGTGCAGTTGAACGTGTTCACGATGCCGTAGCTGTAGTACGACTCATCGAACAGGTTCGCCACGCTAGCGGCAAGGGTCAGGTTGCCGACGTCGTAGGTCAGCTTCAGGTCGACCAGCGCGTAGGTCGGCATCTCCTGCGGAAAGGTGTTCGCCTGGTCGTTGTCGTAGCGCTGCTGGCCCACGTAGACGTAGCTCGCCGAGAGCCGCGTGCGCGGCAGGAACTCCCAGGATGCGCGCAGCGTCGCCAGGACGTCCGGCACCAGGGGGATGGTGTTGCCGGCGACGTTGACGCCGCCGAACGTGCCCTCGAGGAACTTCGCCTGCTGCAGGTTGAGGCTCCCGGCGAGCTCGAGCGTCGGCGTCGGCAGCCAGCGCACCGCGAACTCCCAGCCCTTGCGCTCGGTCGGCGGCAGGTTGACGTTGAAGCCGAACGGCGGGATCAGCGGCATGAAGTAGATCTCGTTCTTGAGCTTGATCAGGTAGTAGCCCGCCCGCGCGGTCAGCGCTCGGCTGCGGTACTCGAGCGCCACGTCGGCCTGTCTGGCGGTCTGCGGCTCGAGCAGGTTGCCGGTGAGGGTGAAGCCGTTCTCGTCGACGGTCGGGACCCGGTAGCTCGTGCCGAAGCGCCCGGCGAGCGCGAGCTCCGGGGTGATCCCGTAGCGGAGCGCGACGTCGACCGCGGTAAGGGTGCGGTCCTGCGTTTGCGTCGTGGTCGGCCCGGGAATCACCGTGCTGAGCTCGCTGTTCACGTTCGCGACCCGGCCACCGAGGTTCAGCGCCCAGCGCTCGCCGAAGTGCGCGAGCCACTGCAGGTAGCCGGCGGTCGACTGCTGGGTCGACTCGGTCTGATTGGTCGGCATGGCGAGCCCGCCTTGGCTGGGAGCGAACTGGCGCGTGAACCGGGCGTCGAACCAGTCGAACCCACCGATGATCTGGCTCCGCATGCTGCCCGCGTCGACCTGCCAGCGCACCCGCGGCGAGAACTGGAGCGTGTCCGTCTCGGTCCGGCCGAAGGAGGGAAAGAACGGGTTGTCAAAAAACGCGTCGGCCGTCCACTCGCGGTACGCGAGGTCCGCGGCGAGATCGACGTCGCCGAACGCCTGATTCCCGTTGAGCGTGACGAAGCTGCCCTTGCGCGTCGACCAGTCGTTCGGCGTCGCCGCCTGGCGCGGATTGGCCTGGATCTGCGCCTCGGTGAGCGCGCCGGGCAGGTGCAGGTGCTGGTTGCTCGTGCCCACCTTCGCGCTGACCGAGCCGCGGTCGAAGTTGTAGCGCAGGTCGCCGATCACGTTGGTCTGCCAGTATTGGTTGTTCTCGCGATAGTTGTCGGTGTCGTACCAGCTGCCGAACAGCCCGAAGCCGAGACGTTCGCCCGCCGCGCTGAAGCTCGCCCGCACGTCGCCCGTGTTGAAGCTGCCGTAGCCGCCGAAGACCGAGCCGCCAACCGTGTTGGGCGTGGGCGTCCGCGTGATGATGTTGATCGTGCCGCCGGTCGTGCCGCCGCCGTACTGCACGGCGCCGCCTCCCGGGAGGATCTCGATGCGCTCGATGGCGTTCAGCGGGATCGCCATGAGGTTCGGCGCCGCCAGGTCGAGCTCGGAGATGCGCACTCCGTCGACCATCACCAGCGTGTTCTGGTCGCTGGTGATCCCGAACCCGCGCAGGTCGAGCTGCTGGTTGGGCGAGCCGCTGGCATTGCGGACGTACATCCCGCCGAGCTGGCCGAGGATCTCGGGCAGCGTGCGCGCCGCGCTGCGCGCGATGTCGTCGGCGGTGATCAGCCGCACGCCGACCGGCACGCCGAGCACGCGTTCCGGAAAGCGCGTCGCGGTCACGACGACCGCGTCGTCACCCTGCGCGGCGGCGAGCAATGGATAAAGCAGCAACGCGAACGCCGCGGCGGCCCGCGGCAGCGACTTGGTCATGACAGGCTCCTCCCTGCCGGCGCGCGTCCCCGCATGCCGGTGCAACGTGGCGAAAGGAGCGCGCGAACGGAAAGGAACCAGCCTCGAACACCGCCCGCCGCAGCGCTCCGAACCATCGCTCGCGGCCGGTCTCCGGGCTCGCAAGCCGGCCGGGCGCGAACGCCGCGGTCGCTCACGTCGCCTTCCCATGGCGCGAGCGCCACAGTGGCGGGGTGACGTGAGCTCGCTTGCCTACCGTTGCGGGGGCAGCACTGGCTTCGGGGGACGAACCCCTCACCAGTTTCCCGTTTCAGCCGGCGGAAGGAGAATCCCGCCGGACACCACGAACGAGCGGGAGGATTCTAGCGGGGATGCGTCCGACGCGGTGCGCGCGGTCGCACCGCGCATTCGCCCGGCGGATCAAGCCGCTGCGGTGTGGCGGGCTTCACGAAAGTACATTGACATGATCCCCTTAATCCTTGACCGTGCTGGATTTTGCAAACTATAGTGCGCCGATGGACACCGAGTTGACGGGGTTGGAGGATCGCATCCGGCAGGCCGTTGACCTGTGCCAGCGACTCCGCGTGGAGAATAGCGACCTGCGTCAGCGCGTCGCCCAGCTCCAGACCGAGAACAAGCGGCTCGCCGAGAAGATCGGCGGCGCGCGCGAGCGCCTGGAAGGATTGCTCCGGCAGATTCCCGAATGACCGACAAGAACAAGGCCCTCGACATCTCGATCATGGGCCGGACCTACAAGGTCTCCTGCGCGGACGAAGAGCGCGAGTCGCTGTTGCGCGCCGTCGCCTACCTCGACCAGAAGATGACCGAGATCAAGTCGAGCGGCCGGGTGGGCAGCGCCGAGCGCATCGCCGTCATGGCCGCGCTGAACATCGCGCACGAGCTGCTCGAAGCGCGCGCGCCGCGGACATCGTCCACGGCCGCGGGCGCCGACGGCTTTGACATGACCGAGGTCAAGCGTAGAATGGTCTTGATGCAGGCGACGCTCGAGCAAGCGCTCGCGCCCCAGGAGAAGCTGCTCTAGCAGCGCGCGCTTCTCCCGGGCCACGAGTTGCGCGCGGGCCCGCCCTCCCGGATCCCCGGGAACGCCCAGTTCAATGTCCCCTGTGGTGTGCGTCAGGGCCTGCTGCATTCTTGAACCAAGTTGTCTACTGGTTGCGGACTCAAGCGTCACTGTTGTGCGCGTCCCATCGTCGGACGTACCTGATGTGACCGGAACGCGACCGCCTTGAACCGACAGGTTCAAGATCCACCGGCCCGAACGGCATTTGCGGGGGACGCCTCACAACGCGAAAACGCAGGCCATGAGCCTGCGTTTTCGCTGGTGCTACCCTTGGCCCGCGCATGCGCTACTGGCTGATGAAGTCCGAGCCGGACGAGTTCTCGATCGACGACCTCGCCGCGGCGCCGGACCGGACGAGCCCCTGGTCGGGTGTGCGCAACTACCGCGCACGCAACTTCATGCGCGACGAGATGCGCATCGGCGATCGCGCGTTCTTCTACCACTCGAGCTGCCCCGAGCCCGGGATCGCCGGCATCGCCACGATCGCGAGCGACGCCTATCCCGATGCGTCCCAGTTCGATTCGCGAAGCCCCTATCACGATCCCAAGTCGACGCGCGTGGCACCGCGCTGGATGAACGTGGACGTCAAGTTCCTCAGGAAGACGCCGTTCGTCGCGCTCGCGGAGCTCCGCGCGCACAAGCCGCTCGCGAACATGCGCACGCTGCGCCCGGGAAACCGGCTCTCGATCACACCGGTCACGCCGGCCGAGTGGCAGTTCATCGTCGAGAAATTGATGACGGGACGAGCGTAGCCGCCGATCGACCCCCGGCACATCGAATGGAGGCTCACCGGCTGAGACACTCCCCGTGAGACACTGACTCTCTCCACGATGGCGAAGCTCGAGAACGACACGCTGATCAGGGCGCTGCTCAGGCAGCCGACGCCCTACACGCCGATCTGGCTCATGCGCCAGGCCGGCCGGTATCTGCCCGAGTACAACGCCACGCGCGCGCGGGCGGGCGACTTCCTCACCCTGTGCAAGACCCCGGCGCTCGCCACCGAGGTCACGTTGCAGCCGCTCGAGCGCTTTCCGCTCGACGCCGCGATCCTGTTCTCCGACATCCTCACGATCCCCGACGCGATGGGGCTCGGCCTCGCGTTCGCCGAGGCGGAGGGGCCGCGCTTCGCGCGGCCGGTGCGCGACGAAGCCGCGATCGGGCGCCTCGTCCCGCCGCGGCCGGAGACCGAGCTTCGCTACGTGCTTGATGCCGTGCGCGAGATCCGGCGGGCGCTGCGCGGGCGCGTGCCGCTGATCGGCTTCGCCGGCAGCCCGTTCACGCTGGCGTGCTACATGGTCGAGGGCGGCTCATCGACCGACTTCGGCACCGTCAAAACCATGCTCTACCGCCGGCCGGACCTCCTGCACCGCCTCCTCGAGGTGAACGCCCGCGCGGTCGCCGAGTACCTGAACGCGCAGATCGAAGCCGGCGCGCAAGCGGTGATGCTCTTCGATACCTGGGGGGGCACCCTCGCGCACGCCGCATACCTCGAGTTCTCGCTCGCGTACATTCGGCGGGTCATCGGGTCGCTCGCGCGGGAGGCTGCGGGGGAGCGCGTCCCGAGCATCGTGTTCACGAAGGGCGGCGGGCCGTGGCTCGAGAGCATCGCGGCCTGCGGGTGCGACGCCGTCGGCGTCGACTGGACCGTGAGCCTGGCGGACGCGCGCCGGCGCGTCGGCGACCGGGTGGCCCTGCAGGGAAATCTCGACCCGCTCGTGCTGCTCGCCGATCCCGCCGCAGTGCGCCGCGAGGCGAAGCGGACGCTGGCGGACTTCGGCCCCGGTCCCGGCCACGTCTTCAACCTGGGTCACGGGATCGTGCCGGCGACGCCGCCGGAGCACGTCGCCCTGCTCGTGGAGAGCGTTCACGAGGCGGGCCGGACCGCGGTCCCGGCCCCGCCGCCGCCCGGCGCGTGAGCTCCCTCCTGAGGTGGAGGGGAGTCGGACGCCTAGCTTGACTTATGCACAAGCCCATGACAGCCGCATGAATGCTGGGTTTCCGGGTGGTCCCCTCGGAGAGCGCGCGCAACCTCTTGAGTCGATTTGGAAAAACAGCTGGTCAACTCGTGGGTGGGCGGAGAATTTTCCCTTACGGGAAAGATGGTTACAGAAATTTAACACCCTTACTCACACCTTTATCCACAGCGACCGGGGCCGGGCCGCAAATGCTATTGGCAAGCAGGCGGTTAGACGCGCCCGCGTCAGCCGTGACTTAGGTCTCGCTGCACCGCACTTCCGGCGCCCGCGATGAAAATCCTCCGCGTCGCGCTCGACGTGCCGCTGCCGCGGCTCTTCGACTACGCCGCCGAGGACGCATCGGACCGCAACCTCGGCCGCCGCGTCGTCGTCCCGTTCGGGAAGCGCTCGCTCGCCGGCGTGATCGTCGAGGTTGCGGACGCGACCGACGTGCCGCGCGAGAAGCTGCGCGCCGCGGGCCCGATCCTCGATGACATGCCGCCGCTCACCCGAGAGTGGCTCGCGCTCGCCCGATTCGCCGCCGACTACTATCAACGGCCCCTCGGCGAGGTGATCCACGCCGCGCTGCCGCCGCGGCTCCGGGGGCCACGCCCGCTGCGCTTGCCGCCATCGGCGTACGCCATCACGGACGCCGGCCGGGCCGCGCTCGACACGCTCGCGCGACGTGCGAGGGCGAAGCGCGCCATCCTCGAGCGCCTCGCCGGCGGCCCTGTCCCGGCAGCCGCACTCGGCTCCGGTCCGGCGCTGCGCGCGCTCCTGCGCGACGGCCTGGTGACCGCCGCCGCGCCCGCTCGCGGCGCCATCCAGTTTGTCGAAGAGTATGCGCTCACTCCTGAGCAGGCCTGGGCAGTCGCTGGCGTCACCCGCGCGCTCGACCGCTACGCGCCATTCCTGCTCGCGGGCGTCACCGGTAGCGGCAAGACCGAGGTGTACCTGTACTGCGTCGCGCAGGCGCTCGGCCGCGGGCGGCAGGCCCTCATGCTCGTGCCGGAAATCAATCTCACGCCCCAACTCGCCGAGGCGCTCGAACGGCGCTTCCCCGGCGCGCGCGTCGTGACGCTGACGAGCGCGCTCGCAGCCAACGAGCGCGCCGAGCGCTGGCTCGCGGCGCAGGCGGGCGAGGCCGACGTCGTGCTCGGCACCCGCCTCGCCGTGTTCGCGCCGCTACCCAATCTCGGGCTGGTGGTCGTGGACGAGGAGCACGACGCGTCGTTCAAGCAGCAGGATGGCGTGCGGTACTCGGCCCGCGACCTCGCGGTATACCGGGCGCACGGCGCAAACGTGCCAGTGGTGCTGGGTTCGGCGACGCCGTCGCTCGAAAGCTGGGCCCACGCCCGGTCCGGACGTTACCGGCTGCTCGAGATGTCCGAGCGCGCCCGTCCCGGCAGCCGGCTGCCCGAAGTGCGGCTCGTCGACACCGGGGTCGATCGTGCGGTCGAGGGGCTGTCGGCGGCCCTGGTCGACGCGATCCAGTCGCGGCTCGACCGCGGCGAGCAGTCGCTCGTGTTCCTGAACCGCCGCGGCTACGCGCCGGTGCTCGTGTGCGGGGCCTGCGGCTGGACCGGCGGATGCCCGCGCTGCGCGGCGCACCTCGTCCTCCATACCGCGGACCGGCGGCTCCGGTGCCACCACTGCGGGCGCGAGGAGCCGATCCCGCGCCACTGCCCGACCTGCGGCAACGTCGATCTGGCCGCCTTCGGGCGCGGCACGCAGCGCCTCGAGGAGACGCTCGCCGCGCGGTTTCCGCGCGCGCGGCTGCTGCGGATCGACAGCGACTCGACGCGCGCGAAGGGGCGCTGGGCGGCGATGCGGGGAGCGATCGCGGCCGGCGACGCGCAGATCCTTCTCGGCACGCAGATCCTCGCGAAGGGTCACGACTTCCCGGGGGTGACCCTGGTGGGGGTCGTCGGTGCCGACGCCGCGCTCGTCGCCGCCGACTACCGCGCTCCGGAGCGGCTCTTCGCCCAGCTGTCCCAGGTCGCCGGCCGCGCCGGGCGGGCGCAGGCGCCGGGCGAGGTGCTGATCCAGACCCGGTTTCCGCAACATCCGCTCTACCAGGCGCTCGTGCGCAATGAGTTCGCGCCGTTCGCGGAGGCGCAGCTCGCGGAGCGCCGGGACGCTGGATTTCCGCCGTTCGTGCACGAAGCCGTGCTGCGCGCGGAGGCCGATACGATGCCGCATGCGGTCGGCTTCCTCGAGCGCGCGCTCGGGGCTGCTCCCCAGGCCGACGCGGCGGTGGCGCTCTTCGACCCCGTGCCGATGAGCCTCGCGCGGCGCGCCGGGCGCAGCCGCGCGCAGGTGCTCGCGCAGGCGCGGTCGCGCCGCGCGCTGCAGGCGTTCCTCGGCGAATGGTCGCGGACGCTTTACCGCCTGCGCGCGGGCAATGTACGCTGGCACCTCGATGTCGACCCCATCGAGTTCTAGAGCGGGACTCGGCGCGCTGGCGGTCTTGGCCGCGACCGCGCTGCTCGGGACGGCGGGTGCCCAGGACAAGGCCCCCGACGCGCCGTTCGTGCCGACGCCGATGCCCGTCGTCGAGCGGATGCTGGAGCTCGCGAAGGTGTCGAAGGACGACGTCGTCTTCGATCTCGGTTCGGGCGACGGACGGATGGTCATCACCGCGGCGCAGCGCTACGGCGCGCGCGGCGTGGGCGTCGAGATCAACCCGGTGTGGGTGCGCGACGCCCGGCGCTACGCCGAGCAACTAGGCGTCACCGACCGGGTGACCTTCCGGATCGAGGACCTGTTCACGATCGACCTGCGCGAGGCGACGGTCGTCACGCTCTATCTCCTGCCGTGGATGAACCGGAAGCTCGCGCCGCGGTTCCGTGCCGAGCTGAAGCCGGGTGCACGCATCGTCTCGCACGAGTACGGCATCGGCGACTGGCCGCCCGACCACTCCGAACAGATGGTCGTGAACGGCGAGCGGCACGTCATCCACGTGTGGACCGTCAGGGAGCAGTGACGCTGACGTCCGACCCGGTCCCGGGCCGGACGCTAGAACGGCTTCTTGACCGGTTTGTTGTTCTTCTTCGACCGGGACTTGCCGTGCGAGCCGCGGAAGAGCTTGCCGCGCCGCGTGCGCTTGTCGCCTTTGCCCATGGGTGCTCCTGGATCGTCGGGGGAGGTCAGAGGGTAGTCGCGAACCGGCGACCGGTAAACCCCGCTTCCCGCCGTTCGTCCCTCAGGCTTCCGCGGCCGTCGCCCGCCGCCGGAACCAGCCCGAGAGGCTCAGGCGCTCGCGCCGCGCCGGCAGCACCGCGTGCGGAAACCGCTCCGAGAGAAACGCGACGAGCGTCCCGCCGACCGGTGCGATGTCGGCGTACGGCGCGCGGTCGGCGGCTTCCAGGTACAGCCGCAGCGCCCCGCCGTCCTCGACCCGCCAGTCCGCGTTGAGGTACAGCGCGATCGACAGCACCCGGCAGTCGTCGCCGCGAAGGCGGTCGATGTGCGTCGGGTAGCCGGTACCCGGCGGATACACGGCGAAATGCGCCTCCAACTCGAACAGTCCGAGGAAGCACTCGCGGTTGAGTTCGCGCCGGAGCGCCTCAAGCCGGTCGAGGACTGCCCGTTGCGCCGCGCTCGGCGCGTTGGGGTCGAGCCAGAGGATCTCGTCGCCGCGAAGGCCCGGCGCCCGCCGGCGGTCCGCGCCGATGCCGGCGGCCCGGAAGGCGCCCGCCGCTCGCAGCGCCCGCACTTCTTCCGCGAGCGCGGCGACGAGCGGGACGGGAAGCCAGTCCGGACGGCTGCTCCAGCCGCGCTCGGCGAGGTCGGCAACCGCCGCTGCAGGCGCGAAGCTCAGCGGCCGAGCAGCTCGCGGATGTTCGGCACCGGCCCGGCGAGACCCCGGCGGATGTCGCGCGCCATTCGCACCGCGGTTTCGACCCCACCGTAGTACTCCGGCACCCGGGCGACCTCCTGGAAGCCGAGCCGCTCGTAGAACCGTCGCGCGCCGCGGTTCGACGCGCGGAGTTCGAGGCGGATCGTGCCGATGCCGGCGACGAGCCCCGCCTCCTCGAGCCAGGCCACCAGACGCCGCCCGATCCCGGCGCGCTGCCAGGGACGCCGCACCGCGAGCAGGCTGAGGTGCGCGTGGTCGTCGCCGAAGTACATGATCGCGAACCCGACCAGGCGCTCGGTTTCGCACGCCGCGAGCGTGACCGTGCTCGGCGACGCGACGTTCCGGGCGACGCGCGCCTGCGTCCAGGTCCACCCGAGGCCGGTCTCGATCAGCTCGCGGGACATCGCCGCGATCTCGCCGGCATCGGCGAGCGTCGCGAGGCGCACGGTGATGTTCGGGGGAGGCATGCGGTGCCGAACGAGGCGCGGTCTGTCGTGTCGCAACGACAGGCAGTTTGCCCGCGAAACAGCGGCTTGGCAAACGGCCTCGACGCGCTGTCGCTCCCGGGCGACAAAAAACCTCCGCAGGGGGCGAAAACGCGCGTGGCACGTGCCTTGCTGCAGCAGTAAGATTCCAACCTTAGACGAGGAGGCGCCATGCTCAGCAAACCGGGGCTGTTCAACCCGAACGACCGCTACCGCCGCGACGCGCGCGCCCTCGAACCGGCCACATCGGCGGCGACCGAGGTCCGCGCCGAGCCGCCACGCGCGGAGCCGGAGGTCAAGGCGAAGCCCGAGGAGACCAAGGGCAGCAAACTGATCGTCGGGCCGGACATCAAGCTGAAGGGCGCCGAGATCACCGATTGCGACACGCTCGTGGTCGAGGGCCGGGTCGAGGCGTCGATGGACGCGCGCCTCGTCCAGATCTCGGAGAGCGGGGCGCTCCACGGGACCATCGGCGTCGATCTGGCCGAGATCCGCGGCCGCTTCGAGGGCGAGCTGACGGTGCGCAAGCAGCTCACCATCCACCCCGGCGGCAAGGTGTCCGGCAAGATCCGCTACGGCAAGATCGTCGTCGAGGACGGCGGCGAGCTCATCGGCGACGTCGCCACGCTCGCCCCGGCGAAAGCGGCGAGCAGCAGCGCCCGCGCGGCCGGCGGGGCAAGGCGCGAGCGCCGGCGCAACCCCGGCGACGGCGTCGGCCTGAATTACCAGCAGCGCCGCTCCCACGGCTCGGCCTGCAGGCCGAGCCGGCTCGCGCGGCGCCGGACTCGAGCAGTCGAGTCCGGCGAAACCCCGCGCGAGCCGTATAATCCGCCGCCTTCTCGCAGCACCGGAGGCGGCGGCTGGGGAGCGTCCCCGGCCACCGGCCGGGTGCGTTCCCTTTCATGTCCGCCGAAGTCCGCGCCCACCTCACCGATCTCCTCGCCCGCGCCCTCGTCACCGTCGCCCCGAGCGAGCCGGGGGCGTCGATCACGCTCGAACGGCCGCGCGATCCGGCGCACGGGGACTACGCGACCAATCTCGCGCTGCAGCTCGCGCGGACGCTGAAAGCGCCGCCGCGCAAGATCGCCGCCGACCTCGTCGCGGCGCTCCCCGCCTCCGACTGGATCGCGCCGCCCGAGATCGCCGGTGCGGGCTTCATCAACTTCCGCGTGAAGCCCGCCGCCAAGCTGCGCGTGGTGCGGACGATCCTCGAGGAGTCCGAGGCCTACGGCCGTTCGGCTCGCGCCGAGCGGCGCAAGGTGATGGTGGAGTTCGTCTCGGCGAACCCGACCGGGCCGCTGCACGTCGGCCACGGTCGCCAGGCAGTGCTCGGCGACGCGATCGCGAGCCTGCTCGAGTGGCAGGGCTGGCAGGTGACCCGCGAGTTCTACTACAACGACGCGGGGCAGCAGATCGAGAACCTCGCGATCTCGGTGCGCGCGCGCGCGCAGGAGATCCTCGGCCAACCGCACGCCTTTCCCGAGGACGGTTATCGCGGCGAGTACATCCGCGAGATCGCCCGCGCGGATCTGGACGAGGTCGGCCATGACCTGGGTGACCTCGACGCGATTCGCAAGTTCGCGGTTGCGAAGCTCCGCGCGGAGCAGGACGAGGACCTGCGCGCGCTGGGCGTGAAGTTCGACAACTACTACCTCGAGAGCTCGCTCTACACCGACGGCCGCGTCGTGGACACCGTGAAGCGCCTCGCCGCCTCCGGCAAGACCTACGAGCAGGACGGTGCGCTCTGGCTCCGCACCACCGACTTCGGCGACGACAAGGACCGCGTGATGCGGAAGTCCGACGGCGGCTACACCTACTTCGTGCCCGACGTCGCATACCACGTCACCAAGTGGGAGCGGGGCTTCGGCAAGGTGATCAACGTGCAGGGCATGGACCACCACAGCACGGTGGTGCGCGTGCGCGCCGGGCTGCAAGCGCTCGACCTCGGGGTCCCGCAAGGCTATCCCGACTACGTGCTGCACAAGATGGTGACGGTGATGAAGGGCGGCGAGGAGGTAAGGATCTCCAAGCGCGCCGGCAGCTACGTCACGGTGCGCGACCTGATCGACGAGGTCGGGCGCGATGCGGTGCGCTTCTTTCTCGTCTCGCGGCGGGCCGACACCGAGTTCACCTTCGACGTCGACCTCGCGAAATCGAAGTCGGAGGACAACCCGGTCTACTACGTGCAGTACGCGCATGCCCGCATCTCGAGCATGCTCGAGCAGTGGCGGCAGCAGTTCCCCGCCGAGGGCGACGTCGCGGCGCTCGCCCGCGCCGATGCGGCGCCGCTCGTCGAGCCGCGCGAGCTCGCGCTCGCGGGGCGGCTCGGCGATTTCCCCGACGTGCTCGCTGCCGCGGCCGCGGAACTCGCGCCGCACCAGGTCGCGTTCTACCTGCGCGAGTTAGCCGGCGAGTTCCACAGTTACTATAATGCCGTGCATGTGCTCGTCCCCGAACCGGCAGTCAGGCGCGCGCGGCTCGCGCTCTCCGTCGCCGTGCGCCAGGTGATCGCCAACGGCCTGCGGCTGCTCGGCGTGAGCGCACCGGAGCGGATGTGAGGGACTACAAGCCCCGCCCGCGGGGCGGCGTGCGCCGGCCCGCGGGCGGCACGCTGATCGGCATCTTCATCGGGCTCGTGCTCGGGCTCGCGGTCGCTTCCGGCGTCGCGATCTACATGACCAACGCGCCGGTGCCGTTCGTCAACCGCGCCGCCGACAAGGCGAAGGCCTCCGCGCCGCAGGCCGACCGCAACCTCGCCGAGCGCACCGCGGAGGCGAAGAGCGGGCCCGCCGAGCGTCCGCGGTTCGACTTCTACAAGATCCTTCCCGGACAGGAAGAGCCGGTCACCGAGCGCGATCTGAAGGCGGCGGCGGCGAAGCCCCCCGACAAGGCCGGTGCCCCCGCGGAGCTCTACTTTGTCCAGGCGGGCGCGTTCCAGAACCCGGCCGACGCCGACAACCTCAAGGCCCGGCTCGCGCTGATCGGGCTCGCCGCGAGCGTCGAGCCGGCGAGCCTCCCGGACCGGGGCACCTGGTATCGAGTCCGGCTGGGACCCTATAACCAGCTGGAGGAAATAAATCGCGTCCGCGCGACGCTCGCGCAGAACGGGGTGGACGCCTCGCTGGTCCGAATCAAGAATTGAGCCACCACCAGGAGTCCTCATGATGCGACCCTTTCTCGCCGCGCTCGCGCTCGCCGGGGCGGCCTTGCTGCCGGTCGCGGCCCCCGCCCAGCAGGCCGTGCCGTACCTGGAGATCAACCCGCCGCTGCCCACCGACGCGCCCGGCAAGCTCGAGGTCGTCGAGTTCTTCTGGTACGAGTGCCCGCACTGCTACTCCCTCGAGCCGCGCATCGAGGCGTGGCTCAAGAAGCTGCCGAAGGACGTCGAGTTCAGGCGGGTGCCGGCGATGTTCAACCAGCAGTGGGCGCTGTCGGGCCGCGTGTACTACACGCTCGAGGCGATCGGCGAGCTCGACCGGCTGCACAAGCCGCTCTTCGAGGCCATCCACAAGGGCGGCCTCAAGATCACGAACATGAAGCAGCTCCAGGACTGGCTCGAGCGGCAGAAGGTCGACCTCGCCAAGTTCAACGCGGCGTTCAAGTCCTTCGCGGTCGAGAGCCGGCTGAAGCGCGCGCTGGAGCTGACGTCGGCATCCGGGATCGAGAGCGTGCCGCAGATGATGGTGAACGGCCGCTACCTCGTGAGCGCGGACTCGGCGAAAGGCGACATGCTGCTCGTCGTCGATGCGCTGATCGAGCAGGCGCGCAAGCCGGTCACCTCCGCCGCGCCCAAGAAATAGACTCCCGCACCTCATGGCGAGGTGCGTCTTCATCACCGGGGCCTCCAGCGGCCTCGGCGCGGCGCTCGCCGCCCACTATGCCCGCGAGGGCGCGACGCTTGGCCTCGTCGCGCGGCGTGCCGACGCGCTGCAGGCGCTCGCCGCGCGGCTTCCGAGCCCGAGTGCGATCTACCCTGCCGACGTCGCCGACCGCGGCGCACTGCGCGCGGCGGCCGACGACTTCCTCGGGCGGCACGGCGTCCCCGACATCGTCATCGCCAACGCCGGCGTGTCGGTCGGCACCCTGGGCGCCGAGGACGAGGACCTGCCGGTCCTCGAGCGCGTGCTGCGCACCAACGTCGTCGGGCTGGCGGCGACGCTGGCGCCGTTCGTCGCGCCCATGCAGCGCCGGGCGAGCGGCATCCTCGCCGGCGTCGCGAGCATCGCCGGCTTGCGCGGGCTGCCCGGCGCGGGCGCGTACTCGGCCTCGAAAGCGGCGGCGATCACCTGGCTCGAAAGCCTGCGCGTCGAGCTCCACGGCTCGGGCGTCTCGGTCGTGACGATCTGCCCGGGGTACATCGACACGCCGATGACCCGGGTGAACCGCTACCCGATGCCGTTCCTGCTGCCGGTCGACGAGGCCGCGCGGCGGATCGCGCGGGTGATCGACGCGCGGCGGTCGTTCGCCGTCGTGCCCTGGCCGATGGCGGTCGTCGGCGGCGTCATGCGGAGCCTCCCGAACGGGGTCTACGACGCGCTCGCGGCACGCCGGCCGCGGAAACCCCGGAAGCTGCCGCTATGAGGGTGGTCGAGTGAGCCTGGTCGACGCCGCGGGGCGGCACCACTCGCCGGCGGGCGACGGGGCGCGCATCGTCTCGCTCGTGCCGAGCATCACCGAGCTCGTCTGCGACCTCGGGCTCGCGGAGCGACTCGTCGGCCGGACCGGCTTCTGCATCCACCCGCGCGAGCGGGTGAAGCGCGTCGCGAAGGTCGGCGGGACGAAGGACGTCGACCTCCGGCGGCTCCGCGCCCTCGCACCGACCCACGTGATCGTCAACATCGACGAGAACCGGCGCGAGACGGTCGAGGACATCGCCCGCTTCGTGCCGAACGTGATCGTGACCCACCCGCTCGGCCCCCGCGACAACCCGGCGCTGTACCGCCTCATCGGAGGCGTGTTCGGCCGCGAGGCGGAAGCGGAGGACTTGTGCGAGCGGTTCGAGCGGGCGTACGCCGCCTGCGAGCGCGCCGCCGCCGGCTTCACGCCGCAGGGGGTCCTCTACCTGATCTGGCGCAAGCCGTGGATGACCGTCGCGCGCGACACCTACATCTCGCACACGCTTGCGCTCGTCAATTGGCGCACCGTTCCCGAGACCGCGGCCGACCGCTACCCGGAGATCGCGCTCGACGCGACGACCCTCGCCGGCGTCGACGTGGTGCTCGCATCGAGCGAGCCGTTTCCGTTCCGAGCGCACGACGTCGCGGCGTTGCGTGCGCTGCCCGAGCTCCACAGTCGCGCGATTGCGCTCATCGACGCCGAGATGACGTCGTGGTACGGCTCCCGCGCGATCGCCGGATTCGAGTACCTCCCGCGGTTCCGGCGCGCGCTCGAGTCCGGGCGCTGAGTCGGCGTTTGCACCAGCGACGAGCTCGCGCGCACCGCACGTATCGCTTTGCCGCGAGGCGGCACTGGCGTATCGTATCCGGCAGCCAAAGGGGGGCGTCGATGGCGGCCGTCCAAGCGGAACCCTACGAGTTCGAGTTCGACCCGCGCGCCGCGGCGCTCGTGATCATCGACATGCAGCGCGACTTCGTCGACCCCGGCGGGTTCGGCGAGGCGCTCGGCAACGACGTGTCGCTGCTGCGCAAGGCAATCGCGCCGACCAAGCGGGTGCTCGACGCCGCGCGCAAGCGCGGCCTGCTCGTCATCCACACGCGGGAAGGCCACCGCCCGGACCTCTCCTGCCTCCCCGAGAGCAAGAAGCTCCGCGGGCGGCTTGCGACCGGGATCGGCGACAAGGGACCCATGGGCCGCATCCTGGTGCGGGGCGAGCACGGCCACGACATCATCGACGAGCTGAAGCCGGCACCCGGCGAGCCGGTGGTCGACAAGCCGGGCAAGGGCGCTTTCTACGCGACCGATCTCGATTCCATGCTCCACCACAAGCGAATCCGGCAGCTGGTCGTGTGCGGGGTGACGACCGAGGTCTGCGTGAATACGACGGTGCGCGAGGCGAACGATCGCGGCTACGACTGCCTGGTGCTCGAGGACTGCGTCGGCTCCTACTTCCCCGAGTTCCAGGTCGCCGCGCTCAACATGATCAAGGCGCAGGGCGGGATCTTCGGCTGGGTGAGCGACTCGGAGCGCTTCCTCGCCGCACTGGCGAAGAGCTAGCGGAAAAAAACCTCAAGGGGGAACCATGAACGCGACCGCAGCGCAGGTGAAGTGGTGGGTGCCGGGCGACTGGAACGGCTTCTTCGGGCTGTTCACGAACGTCGTCCTCAACGTGATCGTCCTCACGGGCTTGTGCCTGTTCGTCGTCAAGCTGCCGGAGGACGTCGTCTTCGGCCGGATCCTGCCGGCGCTCGGCATCGCGCTGCCGATCGGGAACCTCTACTACGCCTACCTCGCGCGCCAGCTCGCCCAGAAGGAGGGCCGCACCGACGTCACGGCGATGCCCTACGGCCCGAGCGTGCCGCACATGTTCATCGTGGTGTTCGTGATCATGCTGCCGGTGTACCTGACGACCAAGGACGCGAAGCTCGCCTGGCAGGCGGGGCTCGCGTGGTGCTTCATCATCGGGGTGATCGTGCTCCTCGGCGCGTTCGTCGGCCCCTGGATCCGGGCCCACACGCCGCGCGCGGCAATGCTCGGCACGCTCGCCGGCATCTCGATCGCGTTCATCGCGCTGCGGCCGGCGTTCCAGATGTGGGAGGTGCCCTGGATCGCGTTCGTCGCGTTCGCGATCGTGCTGATCAGCTGGACGGCGAACGTCCGCCTGCCGGGCGGCCTGCCCGGCGGGCTGGTCGCGGTGATCGTCGGCGTGGTCATCGGCTGGGCCGCGGCCGCGTTCGGGTGGAGCGACTACATGAAGGCGCAGGCGGTCGCCGACTCGTTCGCGAAGTTCGGGCTGCACCTGCCGCTGCCCTCGGCCGAGGTCTTTGCCGGCCTCGCCAACGTCGCGCCGCTTCTCGCCACGGCGATCCCGCTCGGGATCTACAACTTCACCGAGGCGATGAACAACGTCGAGAGCGCGGCGGCCGCGGGGGACAGCTACAACCTGCGCAAGATCCTCCTCGCGGACGGCATCGGCGCGATCGTGGGGTCGATCCTCGGCAGCCCGTTCCCGCCCGCGGTGTACATCGGCCATCCCGGCTGGAAGGCAGTGGGCGGCCGCATCGGCTACTCGCTCGCGACCGGGGTCGTGATCGCGCTCGTCTGCTTCCTCGGGCTCACGGCGCTGCTGCTGGCGGTCGTCCCGCTCGTGGCGATCCTGCCGATCCTGCTCTACATCGGCCTCGTGATCGGCGCGCAGGCGTTCCAGGCCTCACCGAAGGAGCACGCGCCGGCGGTCGTGCTCGCCATCATTCCGAACGTCGCTGCGTGGGGACATCTCCAGGTGGACAGCGCCCTGACCGCCGCTGGCACCGCGGCGGCGACGCTCGGCTTCGACAAGCTCGCGGGAACGGGCATCGTGTACCACGGGATGCAGCTCCTCGGCGGCGGGGCGATCCTCGCCGGTCTGGTGCTGGGCGCGATGGCCGCGTTCATCATCGACCGTCAGTTCAGGATGGCGGCGATGTGGGCGTTCGCGGGCGCAGTGCTCTCGTTCTTCGGCTTCATCCACGGCGAGACGCTCGGCTGGGCGCAGCAGCCGCTGGTCGCGCTCGGCTATGCGCTGTTCGGGGCGGTCTGCCTGATCCTGGGCGGGCAAAAGCAGGCGGCCTAGCGGGTCATCACGAGCGGTAGCCCGCTTCGCGCTGATGGCGGATCGCGAGGATCTCGCCGCGGGCGCCGCGGGCGCCGCGCTGCTCGCCCGCGCCCGCTACTCCGGCTGAATCCCGGCGAGCTTCACGAGCTTCGCCCAGTGGGCGATCTCGCTCTGGATGAACTTGCCGAGCTCGGCCGGGTTCAGCGGCGCCACGTCGGTGCCGATGGCGGCGAACTTCTCCTTGACGTCCGCCTTCGCGATGCCGCTGACGGTGACGTCGTGCAGCCGCTGCACGATCTGCGGCGGCGTACCGGCCGGCGCCATCAGCGCGAACCACGCGATCAGCTCGTAGCCCTTCAGCTCCTCGGCGACTGCAGGCACGTCCGGCGCGAGCGGAGTCCGCTTCGCGGAGGTGACCGCGAGCGCCTTCAGCTTGCCGCCCTTCGCCTGGGCGAGCGCGTTGCCGAGGTCGACGAAGGTGAACGTGATCTGCCCGCCGAGCACGTCGGTGATGGTCTGCGGGATCCCCTTGTAGGGCACTTCGATCACGTCGAGCTGGCCCATCGACTTGAGCATCGCGAGCGAGACCTGCGAGCCCGACGAGCCGTAGCCCGCGGAGAGCTTGCCCGGCTTCGCGCGCGCGTCGGCCAGGAATTCCCTGAAGCCCGGATCGGCGAGTCGGCCTTGACCATCAGCTGAACGAGGGGGCCGATTCGCGCCACCGGCGCGAAGTCCTTCACCGCGTCGTACGGCGACCTTCTTGAACAGGTGCTCGTTCGCCGCGTGCGTCGTGTTGGTGGCATGATCACCGTATAGCCGTCCGGCGCCGCCTTCGCGACGTACTGCGCGGCGATGAAGCCGCTCGCGCCGGGCTTGTTCTCCACCACGACCGGCTGCTTGGTCTGCTCGGTCACGCCCTGGCCGAGCGCGCGCGCGAGCTGGTCGGTCGCGCTGCCCGCGGCGAACGGCACGATGAAGTGAATGGGCTTCTCGGGGAAGCCCTGGGCGTGCGCCGCCGCGCTGACGGCGAGCGCGCCGAGGCCGCCGGCAACGAGGGTCTGGATGCGTGACATCGGACTGTCCTCCCAGTTGGATCGAAAGAAATCGTCAGCGCGGCCCGGCGAGCACGGCTCCAACCCGGCCGGTACGGCGACCTCCAGCTCGAGCAGCCGGAACGCGAGGCTCTTCCCGTGGCTGTCGAGGTTCAGCGAATCGTTGACGCCACCGTCGAGCACGTCGTCGATCACGAAGTTCATGGCCGCGAGCTTCGGCAGCAGATACCGGCGCACGGCGCTCGGCTGCCGGTCGCGGAAGAGGTCCGCTACCCGCGCCTCGGTGACCTGCTCGACGATGAGCGGGAAGAGCTCGGCGCGGTAGGCGATCACGCTGATGTTCGAGCGGTTGCCCTTGTCGCCGGTGCGCCCATGGGCAATACGATGGAGCGGGACGCGCAGCACGGCTATTCCAGGATCTCGAAGCGCGCCGGCACGCGCTCGCGCGGGACGAGGCACGACACGGTCGACAGGCGCGAGCGCAGGCTGGTCCGCACCCCTCCCCCGCCCGCGGGGCCGCAGGTGTAGAGCGCGGTGACCTCCGCGAGCAGGCGCTCGATCTGCGCCCGGTCGGCGTGCGCCGCGGCGACCCTCAGGCGGACGTCGCGGGCATCGCCCGGCGGGGTCGCAGCGAGCGCGTGCCCGGCGTCGTCCGCAAAGACGCTCAGCACACCGATCAGGTCGAATCGCGGCCGGATGGCATCGCCGAGCCGCCGGCGGACGACCTCCGCCGCGAGCCGCGCGCGCGCCTCGGCGTTCGGCCCGGCGTAGGAGATCTCGGCCTCTCCGAGCCAGCCGCCATCGAACCACGCGTTGACCTTCAGGGTCGCCGGGCGCGGATGGCCGCGCACGCCGGTCACGGCGACCCGGTCCCGACCGATCACGTTCACCTCGGCATTCGAGATGTCGGCGACGACGTCGGGCGTCAGGTAGGCGGCCGGGTCGTGGACCTCGTACAGGAGCTGCTCCTTCACCGTCCGCGCGTCGACGAGGCCGCCGGTCCGCTCGGCCTTGGTGATCACGAACGAGCCGTCGGCAGCAATCTCGGCGATCGGGAAGCCGACGGCGTGAAGGTCGGGCACGTCCTTGAACCCCGGATCGGCGAAGTAGCCGCCCGTGACCTGCGCGCCGCACTCTAGCAGGTGGCCTGCCATCGTCGCGCGGCCGAGCGGATCCCAGTCCGTCTTCGTTCCAGCCGTAGTGCGCCATGGCCGGCCCGACTGCGAGCGAGGGGTCGGCAACGCGTCCGGTCACGACCACGTCCGCGCCGGCGCGCAGGGCGTCGGCGATCGCTTTCGCCCCCTGGTACACGTTGGCGCTGACCAGCTCGCGCGCGGCGGCGGCTGGCGGAAGGTGCTCGCGGAGCAGCGCGCGGCCGCGCTCGTCCGACAGGTCGTCACCCTCGACGATCCCCACTCGCAGGCGCAAGCCCCGCTCCCGTCCGAGCGCTTGAATCCGCGCCGCCGCCGCCCGGGGATTCGCGGCGCCGAAGTTGCCGACGATCGGGATGCGATGCTCGACGCAGGCCTTGAGGACCGGCCCGACGAACCGGTCGAGTTGCGGCTCGTAGCCGGCCGCGGGATCCTGCCGGCGAGCGATCTGGGCAAGCGCGAGGGTGCGCTCGGCCAGCGTCTCGAAGAGGAGCGCCGCCGGACCGCCTCGTGAAACCAGGGTTTCGACGACCGGACCGGCGGCGTCGGTCCGGTCACCCGAGAAACCCGCGCCGCCGCCGATTGCCAGTCCGTCCGCTGCCATCCCTCCCTCCGCTCGCCTACGGCGCTATGGTCCGCGACGGACCGCGATCTGTAAATGGACGCGGCACTTCCAAGCCGGTGAGGATATGGGTAGATTGGGGCCCTCAAGGAGGAGCCCAATGAGAGCGATCTTTGCCGCCACCATCACCGTCCTGCTGACCGCCTGCCAGACGATGTCCGCCGACGCGCAGCCACGGGCGACGGCACAGTTGCAGCCGACCAAGGGCAACCAGACCTCCGGCGAGGCGACTTTCGAGCAGGTGGGCAGCAAGGTCCGCGTCGTGGTCGTCGTCCAGGGCCTCAAGCCGGGGCAGGAGCACGGCTTCCACATTCACGAGGTCGGCGACTGCAGCTCGGGCGACGGGATGAGCACCAAGGGTCACTACAATCCCCTGGGCAAGCCGCACGGACATCCCGGCAGCGGCGACCGCCACGCCGGCGACCTGCCGTCGCTCAAGGCCGACAACGCGGGCCGGGCCAAGGTGGATGTCGAGATCGACATCATCACCGTGACGGCCGGGCCGACGAGCATCATCGGCCGCGGCCTCATCGTCCACGCGGATCCCGACGACTACAAGACCCAGCCGACCGGCAACGCCGGCGCGCGGCTCGCCTGCGGCGTGATCCGCGGGGGCTGAGCCCGGCTGCGCGCGCGATCATCGCCGGAGCGCTCACCGACCGGGGGACGACGCCGTGATCGTGAAGCAGATCTGGACCGGCAACGCCTATCGCAACTTCAACTACCTGATCGCCTGCGGCGAGAGCGGCGAGGCCCTCGCGATCGACCCGCTCGACCACGAGAAGTGCCTGAAAGCCGCCAAGGACGAGGGGTGGAGGATCACCCAGATCCTCAATACGCACGAGCACCGGGACCATACGGGCGGGAACGAGCCCATGGTCCAGAAGACCGGCGCCGCGATCCTGGCGCACAAGAACGCCCGCGACAAGATCGCCAACATCGCGCGCGGTCTGGGCGCGGGGGATGTCATCAAGGTGGGCCAGACCGTCGAGCTCGAGTCGCTCGACACACCGGGCCACACCATGAGTCACGTGTGCCTGCTGTCGCACACCGACGAGCCGGCGCTCTTCTGCGGGGACACGCTGTTCAACGCCGGCGCCGGGAACTGCCACAACGGCGGCCATCCAGCGGAGCTCTACAAGACGTTCTCCGAGCAGCTCGCCAAGCTACCCGCGTCGACCCGGATCTATCCGGGCCACGACTACGTCGAGAACAACCTGCGCTTCACGCTGAACCGCGAGCCCGACAACAAGCGGGCGCAGGCGCTGCTGGAGAAGCTCAACGGCCAGGACCCGAATCGCGCCTATGTCTCGACACTGGAGGTCGAGCGGGAGATCAACACCTTCTTTCGCCTGACCAGCCCCACGGTGATCGCGAAGCTGCGCGAGGCCTTCCCCGACCTGCCCGAGAAGCCCGACCAGCGCACCGTGTTCCTGAAGCTCCGCGAGCTGCGCAACTCGTGGTGAGCATCTCGTCGTCGATGGACGAGTCCGCTCGGCAACGAATCGCCGACGCGACACTCCGCCGCTACGGCGAGGCGGTCGGCGTCCACGGCGGACTGCCGGGCCTCGACGCGCTAGCGACGATGAACGAACGCTCCGTCTGTCGGCGCTACCGTCCCGACCCCGTCCCCGCGGATCTGCTCCGCCTCCTGTGCGCGACCGCGCTCGCGGCACCGACCAAGAGCGATCTGCAGCAGGCGGACATCGTGCGGGTCACCGCGCCCGCAAAGCGCGCGGCGATCAACGCGCTCCTGCCGTCCTCGCCCTGGATCGCGGGCGCCCCGGAGTTCCTGGTGTTCTGCGGTGACGGCTTCCGGCTGCGGCGGATCTTCGCGCGGCGCGGCGTCGCGTTTTCGAACGAGCACCTCGACGCCTTCTTCAACGCCGCCGTGGACGCCGCGATCGTCCTCGCGACGTTCGTGCAGGCGGCGGAGCTCGCCGGCCTGGGAAGCTGCCCCATCAGCGAGATCCGCAACCACGCCGCGACCGTCAGCGAGCTGCTGGAGCTCCCGGACTGGGTGTTCCCGGTCGCCGGGCTCACGCTCGGCTATCCGGAGGCGAAAGAGCCAATGAGCCCGCGGCTCGCGCTGACCGCGACGGTGCACGCCGACCGCTACGCCGGGGACCGTCTCGAGTGGGAGCTCGACGCCTACGACGAGCGCCGGGTCCGCGATCGGCCATACCGGCGCCAGCGCAATGTCGAGCGCTTCGGGTCCGCGGAGCGCTACGGCTGGACGGAGGACAAGCTCAGGCAGTACAGCGACGTGCAGCGCGCCGAGTTCGGCGCGTTCGTCCGGGCGAAGCGCTATCGGCTGGAGTGAAGCGGCGGGGTGGGCTGGTTCGCGAGCGTCACGCCCGCGATCACCATCAGCCCCCCGAGGACGAGGCTCGCCGGCACCGTTTCACCGAGAACGAGCGCGCCGCTCGCGATTCCGAACACCGGGACGAGGTTGATGAACACGCCGGCGCGCGTCGGCCCGATCCGCTGCACGCCCTCGTTGAACCACAGGAACGCGAGGACGGTGCCGAACACGCCGAGATAGGCGACCGCCCACCAGCCGTCCGCGGGCAGCGCCGCGAGCGCGGCCCATGGCCGCTCGAAGGCGGCGCCGGCGGCGAGCATCGGCGTCCCGATGACCGCCGCCCAGGTCGTGGCGCCGAGCGGCGTCATGCGGGCGAGCACCGGACGGCCGATGAGGGTGTAGGCGACCCAGCAGAGCGCGCTGCCCATCATCAGGAGCTCGCCCCAGCCGATCGCGTCGGCGGCGAGCGTCGCGAGCTCGCCGCGGCTGACCACGACCGCCGCACCGAGCAGGGCGAGCGCGATGCCGAGCCACCGGACGGGCGTCATCCGATCGTCGAAGAAGAGCCACGCGCCGATCGCGATGCCGAGGGGATTGAGCGCCATGATCAGCGCGCCGCGCCCGGCGCCGATGCGCTCGAGGGACCCGAAGAAGAACACGTTGAACAGGAATACGCCGGTCAAGGCGAGCGCAACGACTGCGGCGAACCCGCGCCGGTCGAGCCGCGGCAATCCTCCTTCGCGGGTTCGGGTCAGCGCGATCAGGATGACCGAAGCTACCGCGAACCGGAGCGTCGCGGCGGTGAAATGCGGCAGGAGCTGGGCGAGGATCCGCCCGGCGGTGTACATCCCGCCCCAGAAGACGGCGACCAGGGTGAGCTTGGCATAGAGGGCGAGCGGACGCGCGCCCGGGAGCGTCGCCGCGGCCCCCGTCACGAGACCCCGGCCGCGGTCACGTCGTGGTCTTCTCGCCGTCGAGCCGCACCGCGACGTACGACCCCGGCGCGTCTTCCAGGGCCTTCAGCTTGCCGTCGCCCGGAATCCGCGCCGGCACCCGCTCGCCGCCGTTCTGCGCGTCGATCCAGCGCTGCCAGTCCGTCCACCACGAGCCGTCGTGGCGCGTCGCGTCGGCCTCCCATGCTTCGGGCGTCGCCGGGAGCTTGTCGTTGGTCCAGTAGCAATACTTGTTGGCCGCCGGGGGGTTGATGATGCCGGCGATGTGCCCCGAGCCGCCGTTCACGAACCGCACCGCCCCGCCGAGGATCCGGGCGCCGAGATAGGTCGACTTCCACGGCGCGATGTGATCCTCGGCGGTGGAGATGAAGTACGCCGGCACCTTGATCTTGCGGAGGTCGATCGGGACGCCGCCCAGCCGGATGCCGCCCGGGTCCTTGAGCGCGTTCTTGAGGTACATGTTGCGCAGGTAGAAGCTGTGCATCTTCGCCGGCATGCGCGTCGAGTCCGAGTTCCAGTACAGCAGGTCGAACGGAAACGGCTCCTTGCCGAGCAGATAGTTGTTGATGACGAACGACCAGATGAGGTCGTTCGAGCGCAGCATGTTGAACGTCAGGGCCATCTCCGAGCCTTCGAGATACCCCCGCTCGTTCATGCGGCGCTCGAGGTTCTCCACCTGCCGCTCGTCGATGAAGACACCCAGCTGTCCCGGAATGGCGAAGTCGAGCAGCGAGACGAAGAAGGTCGCGGCCTTGATGCGGTCGTCCCGCTTGGCCGCCATGTAGCCGAGCGTGGCGCCGAGGAGCGTCCCGCCGAGGCAGTAGCCGATGGCGTTGATCTCGGGCTCGCCGGTCGCCTGCTCGATCGCCGCCAGCGCGGCGAGCGGGCCCTCGAGCATGTAGTCCTCGAAGTCCTTGCCGGCGAGCCGCGCGTCCGGGTTCACCCACGACACCACGAACACCGTATGGCCCTGGCCCACCGCCCACTTGATGAACGAATTTTTCTCGCGCAGATCGAGGATGTAGAACTTGTTGATCCACGGCGGGATGATCAGGAGCGGCCGCTTGTAGACCGTCTCAGTCGTGGGCTGGTACTGGATCAGCTGGAGCAGGTCGTTCTGGAACACGACCTTCCCCGGCGTGGTGGCGACGTTCTTGCCGACCTTGAACGCCGTGGCGTCGGTCATCTTGATCCTGAGCTGCCCGTCGCCCTCGTCGAGGTCCTCGAGAAGGTTCTTGAGCCCCTTCACGAGATTCGTACCGCCGCTCTTCATCGTCTCGCGCACCACCTGGGGGTTGGTGAGCGCGAAATTGGACGGCGCGAGCGCGTCGATGTACTGGCGGGTGAAGAAATCGACCTTCCGCTTCGAGTCCTCGGGGATTCCCTCCACGCCCGAGACGGCGTCGTGGATGTGGCGCGCGGCGATGAGGTAGCTCTGCTTGAGGTAGTCGAAGACGAAGCTCGACTGCCATTCCTCGTCCTTGAAGCGGGCGTCGCCCGCGGCCGGCTCGGCGACCGGCTCGGGCTTCCCCCCGATGAGCTTCAGCCAGGAGGCCTGCCACAGGCGCAGGTAGTCGAAGTACATGTTCATCTGCGCCTGCGCGAGGGCCATCGGGTTCGCGGCCAGCTTCGCCCACATGTCCATGAACGCCTGCGCGATGCCGAATTCGTCCGTGAACGCCACGCCCTTGCCGTTCGCGTGGCGCTTGACGAAGTCGCCGAGCACGTTCGACGAGCGCTCGGCGACCTCGCCGAAGAGCTTGGCGACCTCGACCGGGTCGGGTGCCTGCTCGGTGTCCTGGGCCATCGTCGCGCTTCCCGCCCTACTTCCTGACGAACCGCACCACGCCGTCGGCGCCGGTCGCGCGCCGAAGCACGCCTTCGTGCATCAGGTAGTTCAGGTGCGCGATCGCCTCGCCCATGGCGAAGAACGTCTGGTGCTCGTCGAGCTTCCGCCGGAAGAGCGTCGCGATGACGTCGGCGGCCGCCTTGGGCTCGTCGCAGACGTCCTCCAGCTCGCCGAGCCGCAGCCGGTGGTGCTCTTCGAGTTGCGCGACGCGCTCGCGCAGGCCCCGGAAGGGCAGCCCGTGCGACGGCAGCACGAGCGTGTCCCCGGGCAGGAGCTCGACGAAGCGGCGCAGGCTGCGCGAGGAAGAGCGCGAGCGGGTTGCCGTCCGGATCGACCTGGCTCACGCTGATGTTGGTGGAGATCCGCGGCAGCAGCATGTCGCCCGCGATCAGCACGCCCGCCTCGGCGCAGTACAGCGACGCGTGCTCGGGCGCGTGGCCGTAGCCCATGATGACCCGCCACTGGCGCCCTCCGACCGCGATCGCGTCGCCGTCCCAGATCCGGCGGTAGGCGAGCGGGAAGTCCGGCACGCCGCGGCGATAGGCGTTGCCGCGCTTCGCGAGCGCGGCGAGCCGCTCGTCGGCGAGCCCGTGCTGCGCGAGGTGCGCGAGCAGCGCGTCGACCGAGAACCCGGCCGACTGGTCCCGCCAGGCGTGCGCCATCAGGTAGTCGGCCTGGGACATGACGAGGGGCGCGCCGAACTGCTCGGTGAGCCACCCGGCGTTGCCGGCGTGGTCCGGATGGAGATGGGTCGCGATGACCCGGCCCACCGCCCGGCCCTTGAAGAACCCGTCGAAGAGCCGGTGCCAGAGCTCGCGCGTCGCGTCGTTGCCGAGCCCGCAGTCGACGATGACGAGCTCGTCGCCGTCCTCGAGCAGCCACAGGTTGATGTGGTCGAGGGCGAACGGCAGCGGCATCCGCAGCCAGTGCACGCCCGGCGCGACTTCGCGGGTCTCGCCCGGCGGAGGCGGCGCGGCATGGGGGTAATCGAGGACCTGCTCGGGGTTCATTCGGGATCGGAGGGGCTAGAATGTCGCACCGCATTATACGAGACGACGCTGCGCTGCCGCATCGTCGCGGTCGCCCTCGCCCACCAAACCAGCCGCAGCAAGGTGAATCGACAGGGAGGCGCAGCCATGCCAACGCCGTCAGCTTCAACGCAGCAGTCCCCCGAGACGCTGTCCCCGTGGTGGCCGCGCACGGTGGCCATCGTCATGGTGTTCGGGTTCGCGGTCCTCATCCTGCTGTCCCTGAAGGCCTACCAGAACGCACCGCCGATCCCCGCGAAAGCTGTGGCGTCCAACGGGGAGGTCGTCTTCACCGGCGACGATGTGTCGGAGGGACAGGCGGTGTTCCTCAAGTACGGCCTGATGAACAACGGGACGATCTGGGGCCACGGCGGCTATCTCGGCCCGGACTTCTCCGCCCAGACGCTGCACCTCCTCGCGCTTCACGCCGCCGGGGGGATCGCGCAGTCCAGGTTCCGGACGGCCTACGCGAGCCTGCGCGACCCCGAGAAATCCGCCGTGGACGGCGCCGTGGCCGCGCTGTTCAAGACCAACAGATATGACGCCGCCGCTGGCACCGTCACCCTCCCGATCGACAGCAAGGCGGGCTTCGACGAGCAGGTCGCTTACTGGACCAGCTACTTCGTCGACCCCGCGAAGAACGGCGGGCTCTCCGCGAACGCCGTCGCCGATCCTGGCGAGCTGCGGCAGCTCACGGCGTTCTTCGTCTGGACCGCCTGGGCAGCGGCCGCCCAACGGCCCGGCAGCTTCGAAGTCTTATACCAACAACTTCCCCTACGACCCGTTGGTGGGCAACCATCACACTGGCAGTGCGGTCCTGTGGAGCGCCATCAGCCTGATATTCCTGCTCGGCGGCATCGCCGTCGTGCTGCTCGCCTTCGGCAAGTTCGACTATCTCGGGTGGCACGAAGGACAGCCGACGGCCGCCGCCCGAACCGCGGGCGCTCGGTCGGCCGCAGGTCACGCCGGCGCAAGCGGCGACGCTGAAGTTCATGGTCGTTGCCGGCCTGCTGTTCTTCGCCCAGGTGCTCATCGGCGGCGCCCTCGCGCACTATCGCGCCGAGCCCGGCGACTTCTACGGCTTCGATCTGTCCGCCCTGTGGCCGAGCAACCTGCTGCGCACCTGGCACTTGCAGACGATGATCTTCTGGGTCGCGACCTCCTACATCGCCGGGGCACTGTTCGTCGCCGCGGGGCTCGGCGGCGGCGATCCGAAGGGCAGCGCCCGCTTGTCCATCTGCTCTTCGGCGCGCTCGTCGTGGTCGTCGTGGGCAGCCTCCTCGGTCAGTGGGCGGGCATCAGAGACCAGCTGGGTGACCTCTGGTTCTGGTTCGGCAACCAGGGCTGGGAGTACCTGGAGATCGGGCGGTTCTGGCAGATCCTGCTCGCCGTCGGGCTCCTGTTCTGGTTCTGGCTGGTGCGCCGGGCGGTGCAACCCGCCCGCGCGAAGCCCGAGCTGCGACCGTTCACCACCTTCTTCCTGATCGCCGCCTTCGCGATCCCGTTCTTCTATCTCCCCGCGTTCTTCATCGGCGCGAAGACCCACTACACGATCGCGGACGTCTGGCGGTTCTGGATCATCCACCTCTGGGTCGAGGGCTTTTTCGAGTTCTTCGTGACGGTGATCGTCGCGGTGATCCTCCTCCAGCTCGGGCTGGTGAGGCGCATCACGGCGCTGCGGGTGATCTATCTCGACGCCATCCTCTACTTCGGCGGCGGGCTGATCGGCACCGCCCATCACTGGTACTTCACCGGCCAGACCGACATCGCGATGGCGCTCGGCGCCACGTTCTCGGCGCTCGAGGTGGTGCCGCTCACGCTGCTCACGCTCGACGCATGGGATTTCTACCGGATCACGCACGGCGAGAGCACCCCCGCCTTCAGACACCGCTGGACCTTCTACTTCCTGATGGCGGTGGGGTTCTGGAACTTCCTCGGCGCCGGCGTGTTCGGCTTCCTGATCAACACCCCGATCGTGAGCTACTACGAGATCGGAACGCTCCTCACGGTCAATCACGGCCACGCCGCCTTCATCGGCGTCTTCGGAATGCTCGCTGTCGGGCTCATGGCCTACGTGCTGCGGGAGCTTACGGCCGAGGACTTGTGGCCGCGGGTCGAGAAATTCCTGAAGGTCGGGTTCTGGGGACTCAACGTCGGGCTCGCGATGATGATCGTCCTCAGCCTCTTCCCCGGCGGGGTCATGCAGCTCTGGGACGTCCTGGACAACGGCTACTGGCACGCCCGCTCGCTCGAATACACGGGCAGCGCGGTCGCACGCACCCTGGAGTGGCTGCGCACACCGGGCGATCTCGTGTTCATCTTCGTCGGTGTGCTTCCGGTGGTCATCGGCCTGCTCGTCTCCTATCGCGGGCTGTGGCGCGGCCGCGCCGCCGCGCCCCTAGTAGGCAAGTTGGCCAGAGTGACGACCGCGACCAGCGCTCGAGATGAGGAGGTCTCCATGGACCGACCTCAGCAGCTCGCTTCCGCCGTCCCGATGATCGACTTCCCGCAGCTCCGGTTCGACCACGGCGAGACGATCGACATGCTCCGGCGCACGGTGCGCGAGTTCGCCGCCGCCGAGATCGCGCCGCGCGCCGCCGAGATCGACCGCTCGAACAGCTTTCCGATGGACCTCTGGCCGAAGATGGGGGCGCTCGGGCTGCTCGGGATCACGGTCGAGGAGGACTACGGCGGCACCAGCATGGGCTATCTCGCGCACGTGATCGCGATGGAAGAGATCAGCCGCGCCTCGGCCTCGATCGGGCTGTCGTACGGCGCGCACTCCAACCTCTGCGTGAACCAGATCCGCCGCAACGGCTCGGAGGCGCAGCGGCGGCAGTATCTGCCGAAGCTCGTCTCCGGCGAGCACGTCGGCGCGCTCGCGATGAGCGAGCCGGGCGCCGGCTCGGACGTCGTCGGCATGCGCCTGCGCGCCGAGTACCGCAACGGGAAGTACGTCCTCAACGGCAACAAGATGTGGATCACCAATGGTCCGGACGCCGACGTGCTGGTGGTGTACGGCAAGACCGACGCGGACGCCGGGCCGCGCGGCATCACCGCGTTCCTGATCGAGCGCGGGATGCCCGGCTTCTTCACCGCGCAGAAGCTCGACAAGCTCGGCATGCGCGGCTCCAACACCTGCGAGCTCGTGTTCCAGGACTGCGAGGTGCCCGAGACGAACGTGCTCGGCGCCTTCAACAAGGGCGCCACCGTGCTGATGAGCGGGCTCGACTACGAGCGCGCGGTGCTCGCCGGCGGGCCGCTCGGCATCATGGCCGCGTGCCTCGACGTCGTGATCCCCTACGTCCACGACCGGAAGCAGTTCGGGCAGCCGATCGGCGAGTTCCAGCTGATGCAGGGCAAGCTCGCCGACATGTACGCGACGTTCTCGGCGTGCCGTTCGTACGTCTACGCCGTCGCCCAGATGCTCGACCGCGGCGACGCCGTCGGAACAAGCGCCCGCAAGGACGCCGCCGGCGCGATCCTCTACGCCGCGGAGAAGGCGACGTGGATGGCGGGCGAGTCGATCCAGTGCCTCGGCGGCAACGGTTACATCAACGAGTACGCGACCGGGCGCCTGTGGCGCGATGCGAAGCTGTACGAGATCGGCGCCGGGACTTCGGAGATCCGCCGGTGGCTGATCGGGCGGGAGCTGTTCGGCGAGACGAGCTGAGATGTTCGACGCGCGGACGCTCGCCCTCTTCGCGATCGCATCGCTCGTCCTCGCGCTCACGCCGGGGCCGGTCTGGCTCTACCTGATCTCGCGCACGCTCGCACAGGGCCGGCGGGCGGGCTATTTCTCGCTGTTCGGCGTCACGGCCGGGCTGGCGGTGCACGCCATCTTCGCGGCGTTCGGGCTGTCGGTCGTCCTCCTGGCGATTCCGTTCGCCTTCGACCTGATCAGGCTCGCGGGCGCGGCCTATCTGCTGTGGCTCGCATGGACCACCATCCGCGGCGATGGTCTGAGCTTCGAGGCACGGCCGCTGCCCCCCGCCGCCGACGGCGCGCTGCTTCGGCAAGCGTTCGTCGCGGCGTTCCTCAACCCCAAGGTGGCGGTCTTCTACCTGTCGCTCTTCCCGCAGTTCGTCGATCCGGCGGGTTCGGTCCTGGCGCAGAGCCTTGTGCTCGGCGCGATCCAGCTCGCAACCGCGGCGGCGGTCGACCTGTCGGTCGTGACGGCCGCCGGGTTCGTCGCACTGTGGTTCGCGCGCCGGCCGGCCTGGCTGAAGGCGCAGCGCTGGTTCCTCGGCGGCGCCTTCGGGGCGCTCGCCGCCTGGCTCGCGCTGGACCGCAAAGCCGTATAAATTCCACTCGTGCCGCGGCCGGCCGCGGCCGCATGCTGGAGGTGCCCGATGCTGAACGACCCGATCGTGATCGTCTCGGTCGCCCGCACGCCGATGGGCGCGTTTCAAGGCGAGCTCAAGGGGTTCGCCGCCCCCGAGCTCGGCGCCGCGGCCATCCGCGCCGCGGTCGAACGCGCCGGGGTCAAACCCGAGCAGGTGCAGGAGGTCATCATGGGCTGCGTGCTGCCCGCCGGACAGGGCCAGGCGCCGGCGCGGCAGGCCGCAATCGGCGCCGGGCTGCCGCTCGCGACCGGCTGCACGACCATCAACAAGATGTGCGGCTCCGGGATGAAGGCGGCGATGCTCGCGCACGATCTCCTCGCCGCCGGCACCAACGACATCATGGTCGCCGGCGGCATGGAATCCATGACCAACGCCCCCTATCTCCTGCCGAAGGCGCGCGCGGGTTACCGGATGGGCCACCAGCAGGTGATCGACCACATGTTCTGGGACGGCCTGGAGGACGCCTACGACCGGGACGACAAAGGGACGGGCCGGCTCATGGGCACGTTCGCCGAGGACTGCGCGGCGAAGTACGCGTTCACCCGCGACGAGCAGGACCGGTTCGCGATCGCCTCGCTCGAGCGCGCGCAGGCCGCGAACCGTGAGGGCTGGTTCGCATGGGAGACCACGCCGATCGCGATCAAGGTCGGCAAGGAGGAGCGGTTCGTCGAAGCCGACGAGCAGCCGTTCAAGGCGAACCTCGAGAAGATCCCGACGCTGAAGCCGGCGTTCCGCAAGGACGGCACGGTGACGGCGGCGAATTCGTCCTCGATCTCCGACGGCGCGGCAGCGATGGTGCTGATGCGTCGCTCCACGGCGGAGAGCCTCGGACTCAAGCCGCTCGCGGTCATCGTCGCGCACTCCACCCACGCGCAGGAGCCGGCGTGGTTCACGACCGCGCCGGTCGGCGCCATCCGCAAGCTCTACGACCGGACCGGCTGGAAGGCGCGCGACGTCGACCTCTACGAGATCAACGAGGCGTTCGCGGTCGTGACCCTCGCGGCGATGAAGGAGCACGGGCTGGCGCACTCGAAGGTCAACGTGCACGGCGGGGCGTGCGCGCTCGGCCACCCGATCGGCGCGTCCGGCGCGCGCATCATGGTCACGCTGCTCGGCGCGCTGCGGAAGTACGGCGGGAAGCGCGGCGTCGCTAGCCTGTGCATCGGCGGCGGCGAAGCGACCGCGGTGGCGCTCGAGCTCGCGTAGGCGGCCGATCGCCCGACCATGCCCAACCCGTACACCCCGCCCGGCTCGCCGGTCAAGGATCCGCCGAACGCCCGGCGGCGCTCCTCGCTCGGCGCGATCGCCCTCGGGTTCGGGGTCGACATCGTCGCGACGATGGCGGTGTCGATCCTGCTGTCGGTCGTCGCGGGCGTCAGCCTGGCGGCGGGCGGGAGCTCGCCCGAGGAGGCTGCCAGCCTTGATGGACCGTTCCGCCGGCTGGCTGACCGTCGGCATGCTCGGAGGGCTCGCCTGCACCGTGCTCGGCGGCTATGTCGCCGCGCGCTTCGCCAACCACTCCGAGTACGCGAACGCCTTCGCCGTCGGCGTGGCGTCGCTCGTGTTCGGCGAGCTGGTGATCATCGCCTTCTCGCAGGAGCTGCCGCTGTGGCTGCGGCTCGTGGGCGACCTCGCCGTCGTGCCCGCCGCGCTCCTCGGCGGCCACCTGCGCGTGCTGCAGAAGCGCGCCCCGGTGGCGGCCGCCTGACGGAGGGAGGACGATGCTGCTGACCCCCGAGCAGGAGATGCTCCGCGACTCGGTCCGCGCCTTCGCGCGCGAGCGCCTCGCGCCGAACGCCGCGGAGTGGGACCGGAAGGCGACGTTCCCGCGGCAGGCGCTCAACGAGATGGCCGGGCTGGGCCTCTTCGGCGTGTGCGTGCCGGAGCGCTGGGGCGGCGCGGGGCTCGACCACGTCTCGCTCGCGCTCGCGCTCGAGGAGATCGCCGCCGGCGACGGCTCCTGCTCGACGATCATGAGCGTGCAGAACTCGGTCGTCTGCGGGCCGATCCTCAACTTCGGGAGCGAGAGCCAGAAGAACTGGTGGCTCTCGCAGCTCGCGCGCGGCGAGCTGCTCGGCTGCTTCTGCCTGAGCGAGCCGCACATGGGCTCGGATGCGGCCGCCATCCGCACCCGCGCCGACCTCGTGGGCGACGAGTGGCTCCTCACCGGCGTGAAGCAGTTCATCACCACCGGCAAGCACGCCAACGTCGCGATCGTCTTCGCGGTCACCGACCGGAAGGCCGGCAAGAAGGGCATCAGCGCGTTCATCGTGCCGACCGACAGCAAGGGCTACGTCGTCAACCGCGTCGAGCACAAGCTCGGGCAGCGCGCCTCCGACACCGCCCAGGTCGCGCTCGAAGCCTGCCGCATCCCGCGCGAGAACCTCCTCGGCACCGAGGGCGACGGCTATCGCATCGCGCTCTCGAACCTCGAGGGCGGCCGGATCGGAGTCGGCGCGCAGGCGGTGGGAATGGCGCGGGCCGCGTACGAGGCGGCGCTCGCGTACGCGAAGAGCCGCGAGGCGTTCGGGAAGCCGATCATCGAGCACCAGGCGGTGAGCTTCCGCCTCGCCGACATGGCAACGCAGCTCGAGGTTGCGCGGCAGATGGTGCTCTACGCCGCGAGCCTCCGCGACGCCAAGCGGCCCTGCCTCAGGGAGGCATCGATGGCGAAGCTCTTCGCGGCCGAGATGGCCGAGCGGGTGTGCTCGGACGCGATCCAGATCCACGGCGGCTACGGCTACGTGACCGACTTCCCGGTCGAGCGCATCTATCGCGACGTGCGCGTGTGCCAGATCTACGAGGGCGCGAACGACATCCAGCGGCTGGTCATCGCGCGGGCGATCGCGAACGAGTGAGCGAACCGCCCGCACCCTCCGCGCCGGTCGCGCCGGCGTTCCCCGGGGAGCAGCTGATGCCTGCACCGATCGACTTCTACTTCGACTTCTCCTCGCCCTACGGCTACCTCGCGAGCCACAAGATCGACGCGCTCGCGGCGAAGCACGGCCGCGAGGCGCTCTGGCGCCCCTACCTGCTCGGCGCGGCGATGAAGCTGACCGGCCAGCAGCCGCTGCCCTCGATCCCGCTCAAGGGCGACTACGCGCGGCGCGACTTCCTGCGGAGCGCGCGCTTCCACGGCGTACCGTATCGGCATCCCACCAGGTTCCCGATCGCCTCGGTCGCGCCGACGCGCGCGTTCTACTGGTTGAACGCCAAGGAGCCGCGGCGTGCGAAGGCGCTCGCCCAGGCGCTGTACGCGGCGTACTTCCTCGAGGACATCGACACGTCGCAGGCCGAGAACACCATCGCCGTCGCCGCGAAGCTCGGGCTGCCGGCCGACGAGGTGCGCGCCGGGATCAACGACCAGGCGGTGAAGGACCTGACGAAGGCCGAGGTCGACAAGGCGATCGCGCTCGGCGCGTTCGGCTCGCCGTACATCGTGGTCGACGGCGAGCCGTTCTGGGGCGTCGACCGGTTCGACCAGATCGACCGCTGGCTGTCGAGCGGCGAGTTCTGACGGGATTCGTCCGAGTTGAAGTCCCTCTGCGTCTTCTGCGGCGCGAACCCCGGCGACCGGCCGGTGTTCGCCGAAACGGCGCGCCGGATGGGCGAAGCGCTCGCGCGGCGCGGGATCACGCTCGTCTTCGGCGGCGGGCGCGTCGGGCTGATGGGGGCGGTGTCGGCGGCCGCGCGCGACGCGCGGGGTCGCGTGATCGGCGTGATCCCGGCGGCGCTGCAACGGAAGGAGCTCGCGTACGAGGGCGGGGACCTGAGCGAGCTCGTCGTCGTCCGCTCGATGCACGAGCGGAAGGCCCGCATGGCCGAGCTCGCCGACGGGTTCGCCGCGCTGCCCGGCGGCTACGGCACCTTCGAGGAGATCTGCGAGATGATCACCTGGGCGCAGCTCGGCATCCACCGCAAGCCGTGCGGCCTGGTGAACGTCGACGGCTACTTCGACGGCCTGCTCGCGCAGTTCGACCGCGCGGTGGCGGAGGGCCTGCTGCGCGCGTCGCACCGCGGACTGGTCGTCGACGCGCCCGACCCCGAGGGTCTGCTCGACGCGATGGCGGCCTGGGTTCCGCCGCCGCTCGAGTTCCAGCTCGACTGGCAGAGCACCTGACCGCCGCGCCGGGCCGCGACCGCTGGAAAGGGAATGACGATGACGACGGACGCGCGGCCCAGGGTGCTGGTCACGAAGATCGGCTTCGACGGGCACGACCGCGGCAGCCGCGTGGTCGCGGCCTATCTTCGCGACGCCGGGATGGAGGTGATCTACACGCCGCCGTGGCAGGAGCTCGCGGCCGTGGTCAAGCTCGCCACCGAGGAGGACGTCGACGTCATCGGGATCTCCTCGCTCGCGACCGACCACCTGATCGTGCCGAAGCTCATGGACGCGCTCCGCGCGGCCGGGCTGGGCGACGTCGCGGTCATCGTCGGCGGCATCGTGCCGGATGCGGACGAGGCGACGCTGCTCGCAAGCGGCGTCGCGAAGGTGTTCCATCCCGGAGCGTCGCTGGAGGAGATCGCGATGTTCATCCGCGACGTGACCCCGAAGGTACGCGCCGCGCGCGCGACCGCGTGAGGAGGCTGACATGAACAAGCCACTCGACGACCAGCTTTTCGACTCCGCCGCGGCCCGCTGGGAAGCGGAGTACGCCGAGGGAATCGGTGGAAGACCGTCCGGTCATCAACCGCTCCGGCATCCCGGTCAAGCCGCTATACACCCCGCGCGACTGGGACAGCGCCCGCTACGACGACGGGCTAGGCTTTCCCGGCCAGCCGCCGTACACGCGCGGCATCTATGCGACCATGCACCGCGGCCGCACGTGGACCCAGCGCCAGCTGGTCGGGCTCGGCACGCCGGCGGACTACAACGCGCGGCTGCGCGATCTCATCGACCACGGCGCGACCGCCGTCTCGCTGATCCCGTGCAACTCGGTGTTCCGGGGCTACGACATGGACGAGGTCCACGCGGAGCTGCTCGGCACCTGCGGCACGGTCGTGAATTCCGCCGCGCACATGGGCGAGGCGCTCGCCGGCGTGGACCTCGCCCGCACCTCCTGCGCGATGAACGATCCGAGCCCGTTCACGCTCCTCGCGTTCCTGCTCGCGACCGCCAGGGCGCGGGGCGTGCCCTGGAGCGCGATCACCGGCACCTCCAACCAGAGCGACTACCTCTCGCACTACGTCGCGAACCACATGTTCTTCCGCATCGCGCTCGGCGGGGCGCGGCGGATCCTCGTCGACCACATCGAGTTCTGCAACCGGAGCGTTCCGCAGTGGAATCCGATGTCGGTCGTCGGCCAGCACGTGCAGCAGGCCGGCGCCACGCCGGCCGAGGCGATGGCGTTCACGCTCGCGACCGCGATCCAGACCGCCGACGATTGCGTCGCCCGCGGGATGGCGCCGGACGCGTTTCTGCCGCGCTTCACTTTCTTCTTCGACATCTCGATCTCGTTCTTCGAGGAGGTCGCGAAGTTCCGCGCCGGCCGCCGCATCTGGGCGCGGATCGCCCGCGAGCGCTTTGGCGCCGCCGACCCGCGCGCCTGGCGGTTCAAGTTCCACGCCCAGACTTCGGGCGTCGACCTGACGCGCCAGCAGCCGCTCAACAACGTCGCGCGGGTCGCGGTGCAGGCCATGGCCGGGATCTTCGGCGGCCTGCAGTCGCTGCACACCGACGCCTACGACGAGGCGCTGTCGACGCCGACCGACGCCGGCGCGCGCGTCGCGATCGCCACCCAGAACATCCTGCGCGAGGAGGCGCACCTCACCGACGTCATCGACCCGCTCGGCGGCAGCTACTACGTCGAGGCGCTCACCGACCGGATGGAAGCCGAGATCCTCCGCGTCCTGAAGGTCGTCGCGGACGCCGGCGGGATGTACGCGGCCGTCGAGTCCGGCCTCGTGCAGCGGATGATCGGCGAGTCGGCGCGCCGCTTCCAGGCGCGGGTCGAGTCCGGCGAGCAGACGGTGGTCGGCGTGAACCGCTACGCGGTGGCGGAGGACGCGGTCGAGCGCCAGGCGCTCGACCGGCCCGACCCGGCGCGGATGCATGCCCACATCGCGTCGTTTGCGGCGTGGAAGGCCGGCCGTTCGCAGGCAGCGGTGCGCAGGGCGCTCGACGCGCTCGCGGCCGCCGCGCACGACCCGAAAGCGAACGTGTTCGCCGCGGTCGTCGCCGCCGCCGAGGCCGGCTGCACGCACGGCGAGATCTGCGGCCGGCTCCGGCGCGAGCTCGGGTTCGGCCACGTGCAGGCGATCGTGTGATGGGCACGAAGTTCGAGACCGCGCGGGGCACGGTCTACCCCTGGCACGCGGATCACGTCGGCCACATGAACGTGCAGTTCTACGTTGCGCGCTTCGACGAGGCGAGCTGGCAGCTCCTCGCCAACTTCGGCATCACCGGCGCCTACCTCCGCGACAACCACCGCGGCATGGGGGCGCTCGAGCAGCACATCTACTACCGGCGCGAGGTGCTGCCCGGCGCGCTCGTCCGCGTCACCTCGGAGGTGGAGGAGGTCAAGCCGAAGGTGGTGCGCTTCACCCATCGCATGTACGACGTGGAGACCGGCGAGGAGGTCGCCTCGACCACCCTCACCGCCGCGCTCATGGACACCGAAGCACGGCGTGCGGTGCCGTTCCCGGACGACATCGCCGCGCGGCTGGCGGCGGCTTCAGCGTGAACGCGGCCGAGCAGCCGCTGATCGCGCCGATCCTCGGGGGCGACCGGCGCTCGATCGCGCGCGCGATCACCACCGTCGAGAACGACACGGCTGCGGCCGCGGCCCTGCGGGAAGCGCTGGCGCCGCACGTCGGCCGCGCCCACGTCGTCGGCATCACCGGCGCGCCCGGCACCGGCAAATCGACGCTCATCAACGCCCTGCTGGGGGAATGGCTCGCCCGTGGCCGGCGCATCGGCGTGGTCGCGGTCGACCCCTCGAGCCCGGTCACCGGCGGCGCGATCCTCGGCGATCGGGTGCGGATGGGAACCCACGGGAGCGACGACCGGGTGTTCATCCGCTCGGTCGCCTCCCGCGGGCACCTCGGCGGGGTGTCGCGCGGGACGCACCGGATCATCGACGTGCTCGACGCTGCCGGCTACGACGCGATCATCGTCGAAACCGTCGGGACCGGGCAGTCGGAGGTCGAGGTCGCGCAGCTCGCCGACACCCGCATCGTGGTCTCCGCGCCGGGACTCGGCGACGACATCCAGGCGATCAAGGCGGGCGTGCTCGAGATCGCCGATCTTCTGGTCGTGAACCGCGGCGACTCGCCGCTCGCGCCGGACACCGAGCGGAGCTTGCGCGAGATGCTGCGGCTCCGCCGCCGGGGACCCTGGGAGGTCAAGGTCCTGAGAACGACCGCGACGACGGGCGAAGGCGTACCCGCGCTCGTCGACGCGATCGAAGAGCACGGCGCCTTCGCCGGGCGCGGTCGCCGTCTCCGCACGCCGGTCCCGACGACGATCGACGACGTCGCGGCGGTCGACCGGGCGATCACGTCGCGGCGGTCGGTGCGAGCGTTTCTGCCGCGGCCCGTGCCGCGCGCGACGGTCGAGGAGATCCTGGCGGTCGCGAGCCGCGCGCCGAGCGGTACTAACACCCAGCCGTGGCGGGTCCGCGTGCTTGCGGGCGAAACCAAGGACCGGCTCTCGCAGGCGGTCGCGGCGGCGTACGACGCCGACGAGGCGCATCCAGAGTTCCACTACTACCCGACCAAGTGGTTCGAGCCGTATCTCGCGCGGCGGCGGAAGATCGGCTGGGATCTCTACGGGCTGCTCGGCATCGGCCGGGGCGAGAAGGCCAAGATGCACGCGCAGCACCGCCGCAACTTCCTCTTCTTCGACGCGCCGGTCGGGATGATCTTCACCGTCGACCGGGACCTCGAGCTCGGCAGCTGGCTCGACTACGGCATGTTCCTCCAGAACATCATGGTCGCGGCGCGCGCCCGCGGTCTCGACACCTGCCCGCAGGCGGCGTGGATGGAGTTCCCGAAGACGATCGCCACCGCGCTCGGATTACCTGAGAACGAGCAGGTTGTCTGCGGGATGAGCCTCGGCTACGCGGACCCGGACCCGCCGGAGAGCCGGCTCGTCACCGAGCGCGAGCCGGTCGCGGGCTTCGCGCGCTTCGAGGGCTTCGACTGATGGATCGCCACGGCGCCGAAGCGCAGCGCATCGGGCGCCTCGCTGCGCGCGACCGGTTGATGGCGCTCCTCGGGATCGAGTGCGTCGACGGCGGGCGCGGTTGCGCCGCGGTGTCGCTCGCGGTCCGCGAGGACCATCTCAACTTCAACGGCACCTGCCACGGCGGCGTGACGTTCGCCCTCGCCGACAGCGCCTTCGGTCTCGCGTCCAACTCGCACGGCGTGATCGCCGCGGCGATCGACGCCCATATCACCTACCAGGTCGCGGTCCGGGCGGGGGACGTGCTGACGGCGACGGCGGTCGAAGTCTCCCGATCGCGGAAGCTCGGCGTCTATCGCATAGACGTGCGCCGCCAGGACGGCGTTCCGGTTTCGAGTTTCACCGGCACCGTCTACGTCACCGAGCGGCCGAACGAGGCGCCCGGCCCCGGATAGTCGCGCGAGCGGGGGGTCGGCCGCGCGGCGTCTCCGGGGGCGGGCGGGCAGGCGTTACTGCCGGTAGAACACGTAGCGCGCCTCGTAGGCGACCTTCTCCTGCTTGCCATTCGCGGCGGCATTGCAGGTCGTCGCCGGGGCGACGCCGGCCTTCGTGTCGAGCCGCTGGATGTACGTGATGCCGGTCATCGCCCCGCTGCCCATCGCGGGCTCGGCCTTCACCAGTTGCAGCGGGATGCTCTTCGCCGCCGGCGCCGGGGCCACGGCGACCTGCTTGCCGGTGACCTTCGAGCCGTCGTTGGATTCCCAGGTCGGGCCGGCGTAGTACTTTCCGACCGCTTTCTTCTGCTGGTCATAGAGGGTCGCGACCGGCGCGACGAAGGCCCATTCGAACTGGCCTGCGGCGTCCTTCTTCTCGCGGCATTCATAGGTGATCTCACCCACGCCCCAGGTGTCCATCACGATGCGGTGCCCGGCCGGCGCCCGCACCGGATCGGGCGCGGCAAGGGGATCGGACTGCGCGAACGCAGCAGTCGCGGCGAGGCAGGCGAGGGGCAATACGAGCTGCTTGATCATAGGTAGTCCTTTCAATGTGTTCGAGAAGGGTCGAGGCGGCCGCTTGCGGCGTCTCGACCGGCACTACCCACGAACAAGGGGTTTGGATGCGGGCGCGCCGACTAGCGCATGGCGACCGCGCGGCCTACGAACAGCACCGGGCCGGTGGGCCGACCGGTAGGCGAGCCGGTTTCGGGCTCCAGCGTGAGCTCGAACAGCTGCTCGGGCTCGAGGGCGGGAAGCCGCGCGGCGGCGATCTCCGTCACGCGGTCGCCGGGAACGAGCCCGAGGGACGTCGGCGCGGCTGCGCGCTGCGGCTTGGTCCAGAACTGGAGCGCTTTCTGCGGCGGCACCGGGGTCGCCGCCAGGGGGACGAGGCGGACCTTGCCCCCCGCCTCGGCTTCGACGATCCAGCCCGCGACCTGCTGCTCGTTCTGCAGGACCGCGAGATAGCGATCCGCGGGCGGCGGGTAGAGGAGCCGCACGCCGAGCACGCCGATCGCCACGAGCGCCGCGACGCTGACGGCGCGCCACAGCGCGAGGCTCGCCGACCAGCGCCGCCGCCCGTCGGCGCGCGCCGGGCGGAGACTCCGCTCGATGCGCGGCCACAGCGCCGGCGACGGTTCGATCGGTTCGGGGATGCGGGTCATGGGGAACAGCCGGTCCTGCCAGTAGTAGACGGCGCGCTTCAGCTCGAAGTCCCGCTCGAGGTCCCGCTCGACGCGCGCGTGCTCGGGTGTCGACAGCAGCCCGAGCACGTACTCGGCCGCCAGCACCAACCGGTCGTCGTCGCCGTTCACGCGAGGCACTCCTTGAGCGCGAGCAGGGCCCGCCGGATCCAGGACTTCACGGTGCCGAGCGGTGCGCCCAGGCGTCCCGCGAGCTCCTCGTGCGAATAGCCGTCGACGAAGGCGAGGAGCACGCAGTCGCGCTTCTGCTCATCGAGCCGATCGAGGCACTCGGCGAGCGCGCGGGTGTCGACGTCGCGGTCGCCGCCGCGCCAGGCGGCATGCGCGTCGAGGAGCGCAGTCAGGCGCTCGTCGTCGACCTCGACGATCCGCTGCGACGAGCGCACCAGATTCAGCGCGCGGTGGCGCACTACGCTGTAGATCCAGCCGCGGGCCGAGCCGAGCCCCGCGTTGAACGTGCCCGCCCTGGCCCAGATCTGCAGGAAAGCGTCGTGCAAAACCTCCTCGGCGAGCTCCCGGCGGCGCGTGATGCGGAGCGCGACGGCCATCAGCCAGCGGCGCTCGCGCTCGTAGATCGCGCGCAGGGCGTACTGATCGCCCCGCGCGCACGCGTGCAGCGCGGCTTCGTAGTCGAAGTCGTCCCGTGCTTCGCTGGTCATCGTAGCGACTTCTGGTGCGGCGCTAACGCCGCGCCGGACGCGATCGATCTCAAAGTGCTACTAGTCCCCGACCGGGCGTTTGGATGCAGCCGGCGGGCAGAGCGCCGAAATTGTGCGGTATCCCGGGCCGGCCGCCCAGCCGGCGGCCTTCGCGCTAGCCCCGCTTCGCGATCAGCACCGCGTCGTCGACGACCTTGAGCGGGGTGCCGCCCCAGAGGAGGGCCGCGTAGAAGTGGTTGATGAGCTTGGTCTTCTGCAGCGCGTCCCACTTCGCCTGATCGAGGAGGATCACCTGTCCGGTCATTCCCATCTCGCCGATGATCGTGAACACCCCTTGCACGATCGGGCCGGCAGGGTCCTTGTCCCACTTGACCGGCTCGACGTTGCCGATCGACTTGGGCTCGCCGCCGGGATAGACGGAGTACACGCCGTTCGCGCCGTTGCCCACGCGGAGCGAACAGGCGATGCGCGTGCCTCTTGGCTTGGTCGGACCAGGCGCCGACATGGGGATCCCGCGAAAAAAGACGGGGGTGAGTATCGCAGATTCCCCCGCGCCTTCGCCATCCCCGCCGGCGGCGCGGATCCGGATCTCGCTAGAATCCCGCCATGCCGGCGCTCAAGACCAGCATCAACCCCCGCTCCGAGGAGTTCCGCGCGAACGCCGCCGCGATGGCGGCGCTCGTCCAGGACCTGCGCGACAAGGTGGGAAGATGCGCGCTCGGCGGCGACGAGGCGGCGCGCGCGAAGCACGTGGCGCGCGGCAAGCTCCTGCCGCGCGAGCGCGTCCGGCAGCTGCTCGACCCCGGCTCGCCCTTCCTCGAGCTGTCGCAGCTCGCCGCGCTCGACATGTACGACAACGAGGCGCCCTGCGCCGGCATCGTCACCGGCATCGGCCGGGTCTCGGGGCAGGAGTGCGTGATCGTCGCCAACGACGCCACCGTGAAGGGCGGCACCTACTACCCGATGACGGTGAAGAAGCACGTCCGCGCCCAGGAGATCGCCGGCGAGAACCGGCTGCCGTGCCTCTACCTCGTCGACTCGGGAGGCGCGAACCTGCCGCGGTGGGAGGACGTGTTCCCCGATCGCGACCACTTCGGCCGGATCTTCTACAACCAGGCGAACCTGTCGGCGGACGGCATCCCGCAGATCGCGCTGGTGATGGGCTCGTGCACCGCCGGCGGCGCGTACGTGCCGGCGATGGCGGACGAATCGATCATCGTCAAGGGCCAGGGCACGATCTTCCTCGGCGGCCCGCCGCTCGTGAAGGCGGCCACCGGCGAGGAAGTCACGCCGGAGGAGCTCGGCGGCGCCGAAGTGCACACGCGCCAGTCGGGAGTCGCCGACCACTACGCGCTCAACGACCAGCACGCGCTCGCGATCGCGCGCCGGATCGTCGCCAACCTGAATCGGCGGAAGCATCTCACGCTCAGCGTCGCGGAGCCCGCCGAGCCGCTCTACCCGCCGGAGGATCTCGGCGGCGTCATTCCGAGCGACGTCCGCAAACCCTACGACGTGCGCGAGGTCATCGCCCGCATCGTCGACGGCTCGGAGCTCGACGAATTCAAGGCCAACTACGGCACGACCCTCGTCACCGGTTTCGCCCGCATCTGGGGCTACCCGATCGGCATCGTCGCCAACAACGGGATTCTCTTCTCCGAATCGGCGCTGAAGGGCGCGCACTTCATCGAGCTGTGCGCGCAGCGCGGCATCCCGCTCCTCTTCCTGCAGAACATCACCGGCTTCATGGTGGGCAAGAAGTACGAGGCGGGCGGGATCGCGAAGGACGGCGCGAAGATGGTGACCGCGGTGTCGTGCGCGCGGGTGCCGAAGTTCACCCTGATCATCGGCGGCTCGTTCGGCGCCGGGAACTACGGGATGTGCGGCCGCGCCTACGGCCCGCGCTTCCTCTGGATGTGGCCGAACGCCCGGATCAGCGTCATGGGAGGCCAGCAGGCGGCGAGCGTGCTCGCGACGGTGAAGCGCGACGGCATCGAGGCGAAGGGCGGCGCGTGGTCGCAGAAGGAGGAAGAGGCGTTCAAGCGGCCGATTCTCGAGCAGTACGACCGGCAGGGCCACCCCTACTACGCCACCGCGCGGCTCTGGGACGATGGCGTCATCGCGCCCGAGGACACGCGGCGCGTGCTCGCGCTCGGGCTCTCGGCTGCGCTCAACGCGCCGATCGAGGCGACGCGGTTCGGCGTGTTCCGGATGTAGCGGCGATGTCGATCCACGAAGCGACCATCGAATGGCGCCGGTTCACGCCGGACTTCGAGTACGCCACCTACGATCGCGGGCACTGGCTCGCCTTCGGCGAGGACATCCGGGTGCCGGGGACCGCCGCACGCGCGAACATCCCGCCGACCGCGCCGGTCTCGTTCGGCGTCGATCCCGAGCAGGCGTTCGTCGCCTCGCTCTCGAGCTGCCACATGCTCTGGTTCCTGCACGTCGCGGGCACCGCCAAGCTGGTCGTCGACCGCTACGTCGACCGGGCGGCGGGCGTCCTCGAGAAGAACGCGGAGGGTCAGCTCGCGATGACCCGGGTGACCCTCAAGCCGTCGGTGACGTTCAGCGGCACGCAGCCGAGCGCGGCCGAGGTGCGCGCGCTGCATGAGCGCGCGCACGCGAAGTGCTTCATCGCGAACTCGGTCAAGACCGAGGTGACGGTCGAGCCGGAGTTCGATTGAGCCTGGGAGGGCCGGGAGGTGGCTCACGATGTCTTCATTTCATACGCGCACGAGGACAAACCGATCGCCGACGCGGTGTGCGCCGCGTTGGAGGGACGACAGGTTCGCTGCTGGATCGCGCCCCGGGACGTCCTCCCCGGGAAGGCCTACGGACACGCGATCGTCGAGGCGCTGGACGCGAGCGAGATCCTCGTGCTCGTCTTTTCTTCGCACGCGAACGCCTCGCCGCAGGTCGAGCGCGAGGTGGAGCGGGCGGCCGCGAAACGGCTCGCCATCCTGCCCTTCCGGCTGGAGGACGTCCCACTCTCGAAGCACATGGAGTACTTCATCAGCGCCCCGCACTGGCTGGACGCGATGTCGCCGCCGCTCGAGCGTCATCTGGGGTATCTCGGCAACGCGGTTCAGGCGCTCCTGGCGCAGCGCGGTGCGGCCGGCGACGCGTCAACACCATCTCCCACCATGGTGCGGATCCCGCGGCCGTATGCTCCGGAGGCAGCCGCGAAGCCGGGCTTCTCGCGCCGCGGATGGCTCGCCGGCGTTCTCGGGGTAGGCGTGCTCGCGGGCGCGGGGTTGGTCGGATACAAACTGGCGCAACCGGATGCGCCGCCCCCGCTCGTAGAGAAGATCGCGCAGAAGAGCGTGGCGGCGGCGCCGAAGGCCGCTCCGCCGGCAGCGCCGGAGCCGGCCGCGACCGGGAAGAGCGCACCGCCGCCATCCGCCGCCCCTGAACCGCCGCCAACGGCGGTCGCGATCCCGAAGGAAGGACCGACAGGCTCACCGCCAGCACCCGCTCGCCCCAAACCGCCGACGACCACGACCACTCCGCCGGCACCGCAGCGCCCCGCGACCGAGAGCGGCGAGCGGATCGCGTCGGCGCCGCCGGCGCCTGCCCCGCGCGCGCCTGCCCCCGCCCCGCGAAGCGGTCCCGGCGAGACCTCGCCGCACAGCCCGAACTACAAGCTGCCGACGCGATGGCAGGACTACAAGGGGTTCAACGACCTCGTTGGCCGCTGGCGCGGGAGCGATCGCGGCGGCATCGTCATCGAGATGGAAGTGCCGGCAACCGAGGCCGCCGACGTCACGGCCCTCGTAAAGATCGAGCGCATGAACTGCCAGATGTCGCTGCGCCTCGTGCGCGCCACCGAGATGTTCACCACGTCGCAGTTCTTCTGGAAGCCCGCGACTGCGTCCCCCGGCTGCCCGGAGATGGAGTCGCTCTATACCATGCCGGTGACCAACGGCATGACTTGGCGTTACACCTTCACGGACGGGAAGCAGGTCCAGGTGGCAATGTCTCGTCGCATCTGAACGAAGCGTCTGCGGGAGGAGGACGGGCGATGCGCGGTTTCCTCAGGGCGATGAGCGCGGCGATTGTGGCCGGCGTCTGCGGTGCGGTAAGTGCCCAGGCGCCGGAAGACCGGCTCGCGCAGGCCGTGTCGGCACTGCTGCTCCCCGCCGGCGCGGGCGGCACGTTTCCCGATTGGACCGCGCTCGACGCGGTGAAGCTCGTCCGGTGGCAACCGTTGCCCCCGAAGATGCTGGACAACGCGCTTAGCGACGGCGGGTACTTCACGCGCACGGGAATGGCGGACATCAATGGGCGCCTCATGAGCGTCACAGCGACCGGCGCGCGGACCATGGTGATGAACCTCTACTTCCGCAACACTGGCGCGCCCCTGGGAGAGGCGGCGGCGCTGGCCGCGCTGAAGCGCGCCGGCCTGGCGCCCGAGCTCGGTCGCTGTCCGATCAAGGCTTCCGCGGCCGCGGGCAGCAAGTGGTGGCAAGTCAAGGGGGCCGGCAAGCAGGCCGCGTGGCTGCGGTTGCGGACGAGCTGTGACGGCGTGAAATGCGAGGAGTTCGCGCTCCTGCTGGGCGAGAAGTTGCCGTCGCTGACCCCGCAGGAAAGCCGCCTGTACACGGATCGCTGCGCCCCCGGAGCCGCAGCGACGCAGGCGCGGGCCGCGTGGGACGAGCAGCTCGCATCCCTGCTGGCAGCCCTGATCCCGCCGCAGGGCTCGGCTGCCCTCGACTGGAAGGCGCTCGACAGGGTGACGGCGGTGCGGTGGCAACCCCTCCCGCCGCGGGAGAGCAGGCAGCCGCCTTTCGACGACGGCAACCAGCATTATCGTCCCGGCGAGCTCGACCTCGGCGGGCGCGTGCTCCAGGTCAACGCTACCGGCACGCGGACGAACGTGCTCAACGTCTACCTGCAGGACCAGGCGACGCACGCCGACCGTGGCGATGCGCTCCGGGCGCTGTGGAGCAAGGGATACGCCGTGCAGCTCGCCCGTTGCGGAAAGGTCTACCAGCTCTCCTCGCAGACCTGGTATCGCGTGGCCAAGGCTGGCGCGCTTCCGGTGACGGTCCGCCGCGGCATCCGCTGCGACACGAACGCGTGCCCGAAAGCCGAGGAGGACTACCGGCTGGCGTTCACGGGCACGCTGCCGCCGCTGCAAGCCGGCGAAGTGGAAGCCGTCGGCAATCGCTGTCCGGGGCGGTAGGCGCGGGCCCGAGAGGTCCGGCGCCTACTGGAGCTGCACCGGGCGAGCCCTTAGGCTCGTATCCTCTCCGCGGCGATACCGGCCGAATGCCATACGACTGCTTCATCAGCTACAGGTCGGCGGACCGCGAGCTCGCTGTGCGGGGGCATGACGGGCTCGTTCGGCCGGAATCGACCGAAGAGCGGGATCTGGTACGACCGCGACCGCCTGACCGCGGGCGACCGATGGAACGAGGAGATCGAGAAGGCGTGCGAGTCGAGCCGGCGGTACTGCCGGCGTCATGCCGCGGTGGCAGTCCCAGTGGACGCTGTTCGAGACGTTCGGCGCCGAGAACGTATTCCGCCGCTGTTCGAGGGGAGCTTCGAGGAGGTCGCGCCAGCGGCGCTGCACGAGCACCAGGCCGGGTTCATCGATTTGGCCGACGGCGCGTCCGGCGCCGACTGGCAGCAGCTCGCAAGCAGGGTGCAGATGATCGTGGCGAGCGCGCCGCCGCACAGGGCGGCGCGCGTCGAGGCCCTGCCGCATCGGCCGAGCAGCACCTTCACCGGGCGCGCCGCCGCGCTGATCGAGATCCACGCGGGCCTGCACGGCGCGCCGAGCGCCGACCGGACGAGGGGGCGCGTCGTGTCCTCGCCGGCATGGGCGGCGTCGGCAAGACGACCCTCGCGCGGCAGTACGCGGAGAAGTTCTGGCGCGCCTACCCGACGTTCCTCTGGGTGGACGCGGGGAAGCCCGGGGGTCTGAACGCGGAGTACGCCGCGCTGTTCGAAACGGTATTTCCCGAGGAGCGGTCGGCGGGGCTCGCCGATCCGGAGAAGGCGGCACGTGTCAAGAACAGCCTCAAGGCGAGCCCGGAGATGGCTGCTCATCGTCGACAACGCGGAGGATCCCGCGAGCCTCGAGCGCGATCTCCCGAGCGGCGCAGAGCTCCACACGCTGATCACCTCGCGGCGCACCGACTGGCCAGACGGCATGCAGAAGGTCGTCGTGGGGACGCTCGATCCGGCTGCGGCGCGAGAGTTCCTCTTCGAGCGCACCAAGCTCTCCGCCTCGAACCCGATTGAGGATGGCGCTTGCGCCGAGCTTGCCCAGACCCTCGGCTACCTGCCGCTCGCGCTCGAGCAGGCCGCGGCCTATATCGGTCAGCAGAAAATCGGCTTCGGCCGCTACCTGGAGCTCTATCGTCGTGGCGCAGCCGACCTGCTGCGCAAGGGCGTGCGGGGCTCGACCGCATACCCCGACTCGGTGTTCATCACCTGGAAAGCGACGATTGAGAAGCTGTTGTCCGCCTGCGCGCGCGCTCCTGCGCATCGCCGCCTTCGGGGCCGAGGCACCCATTCCGCTGCAGCTCCTTTTCGACGGCGACTACACGCTGCGACGCGGCACCGACCTGATGGCGGAGACTGGCGCGCCAGGGGCGCAGCGTGGCCCGGAGGCGCAGGATCCCGAGATTTTCGTGCGCGACGTGCTCGGCGAGCTCAAAAGCTATTCGATGGCCCAGCTGCAGAGCGCACGGCTGGGCGGCAAGGTTCTGGACGTCGCCCTGATCGACCTGCTCGTCCAGACCGTCGAACGGGCGAGTCTTTCGCCGGCGACCTGGGCGCACTGGAAAATCGCCGCAGCTTCCCTCGAGCGCGCCAGCGCTGACCATCCCACGGATCCGCGAGAGTGGCCGCTCCTCCGGCTTGCGACGGCGACATTCCGCGATGAACGCGGTTCACGGTTTCCCCCGGCTGCGGGAGGCGACCCTGATCGATTCGGGAGGCCGCCGGATCGCGCACGTCGAGCTCGCCGAGGCGCTGGTCGCGTTGCTCGAGTACTGCGCCCGCTTCGATCATGCGCTCGAGCGGATCGGGCTTGCCGGAGGAACGCCTGCGCGCTCTCGCCCTCGCGGTGGACCAGCGACTCCCGCGCAACCCCCGCCTGGACGAGCCGCCGACCGCATAACGCCGGCTCGCTCCTCGCCGACGCCGGCCGCGTCGCCGAGGCCGAGCCGCTCGAGCGCCGCGCGCTCGCGCTCGACCAGGAGGTGCTCGGTCCCGACGATCCCGAGGTCGCCGACGCCCTGTCCCGGCTGGTGAGCGTGTTGGCTAGGTTTGACCGCTGGAACCAGTTGCATGACCCGACCTGCTCCTGGTGCGGCCTGCCTCCTTGAGCCGCATGCCGATTCGCCCCTGTGGCGCTCCCGTCTGCGCGACCTCGCCGGACAGCTCGCGCTGCTGTACGAGTCGGCGGGCAGGGATGCCGAGGCAGAGCAGGCCTTTGCGAGAGTGCGCGAGCTCGAGGAGCAGCTCGCGGGCGGTCCGGCCGACGCATTGGCGGCGCGCCGCGACCTGCTGATCGCAGCCTGGCGGGCGGTCCGGGACGGGCGCGATGCGGACGCCGCGCGTCTCGCGGAAGAGTTCGTCGACGCGAACCGCCCCGACCAAGCGGCCGCCCAGCGCGATCTACCTCCGCTCTTCTGCGCCTGGCTGCCCCGGCGTTCATACGGCTGCAGCGGTTCGACGCGGCGGAGAAGCAGCTCCTGGAGAAGCTCGCGCTCGACGAATCGGATTACACCGGCGAGCATCCCCAGTTCGCCCAGGTCGAGGACCTCGCAGAGCTCTACATCGAGGTGGACCGGGAGAGCGATGCCGAGGCGCGGTTGCGCCAGGCGATCGAGATCCTCGACCGCGCCTACCCTCGAGGCCACCCGCGCCTGGCCAACGTGCTCAGACAGCTCGGACGGTTGCTGGCGAGAGCGGATCGGCTGGGGGATGCGCAAGCGCTGCTGGAACGCGCGATCGCGGTGCACGGGTCGATTCCGGGAGCCCCGGCGCTAGCGCTGGCCGACCATCGGAGCTCCCTCTGCGACGGTGCTGATCCGGGCCGGAAAGCTGGCCGAGGCGAGGCCGCTGATGGACCAGGTGCGGGAAACCTATGAGCGCGGAATACGGCCCCGGTAGCGCCGAGCTGGCGGAACGCCTTGGCGAGTGGGAATGGACCTGGTGTGAACCTTCGAGGTGGCCGAGGCCGCCGGCTTCCTGAAGGCATCGATCGACCTGCGCGAGCGGGCCCCGGCCGAGGACGAAGCGGCGCCGGCGGAGAAGTACGTCTACCTTGCGGAACTGCTGTGGTCCAGCGGACAAGGCGCAGAGGCCTAGTTGTATGCTCGCCTGGGTAGCTGGGAGCTGCTCGTCGGCTCAAAGCAGACGATGCAGCGCCACCCGATGCTCGCCCGCGCGACCTACGCATGGGGCGTCTGCCTGCACGCCATGGGCAAGACGCCCGATGAGATTGCAGCGGCGCGCCAGGCGCTGTTCGCGGAACCGGTGTCGAGCGGCTGATCCCGGAGGTCGAGGCCGAGATCCTCGCTGCAGCGCAATCGGAAACGCAGCGCTGAGCCGCGGGCGTCAGGCCTGGCGTGTGCTTCGCCGCACCGCGGCGTCCATCCGCTGCGCGAGCAGCGCGAAGCCCGACGCGGTGGGATGCGTCTCGTTCGCCCAATGGCGCTTGCGATCCGGAAGCAGGCCTCGGAAGTCCACGTGCACGACGCTGCCGCCCTGCTCGTCGGCCAGTTTCTGCAGGAAGACGTTGTAGTAGTCGATCGCTTCCATGAGCGCCGCCTGTCCGGCCCGGATCTCGGCGGCCGACGGGCGCAGGGACTTCACCGTAGCCGTGCTCTTTCAGGGCGGGCGCGAGCCGAAGGCCGGGTACGAGGCCCGGCACGGTGTGGCCGAAGAGCGCGCGCCCGTCGGGAAAGCCGTAGTCGTAGCCATGGATGAAGATCCTCAGGTCCGGCTTGCCGACGGCCGCCGCCGTTGCCAGCACTGCCTCGAAGAGCCGGATCAGCCACGGGCGAAACTGATCCTCGAACGCGGCCTTGATGCCCGCCCGGTTCAGGTAGGGATCGGCGGGAGAAGCGCGCGACGCCGCCACCTGCAGATAGCGCCCGAACACGCCGCCGTCCGCGCCCATGATGTCGTTGCCGCCGCACGAGAGCAGGAACACGTCGGGCCGATGCTCGCGGATCGCGGCAAGCGTCCGGGGCAGCTGCTCCTCCGACATCCGCTCCAGTGTGTGGCCGTAGTGTGACTCGCGCCACGCGTTGACGTAGCCGAGCGCCTGCAGATGGTCGACGAGGTCGAGGTGCGGCGGATAGTCGAACCAGGAGTCGCCTTCGGCGACGGCAACGAGCTGCCGCGACCCGTCGGGCGCAGGCGCATCGGCACGCTCCGCGAAGCGCGCGTTCGAGAACCGGGCGCTCGGTCGCGATCCAGGGCAGGTGCGCGGTAAGCGAGAACTCCCGCTTCCGCAGCGGTTTCCCGTCGGTGCGCATGGGATCAATCGATCTCGATCGGGTGCAGCCCGGCGGGCGCAGTGGGCGTACGGAGGCTAGGTGCGCGGCGCGCGCCGGAGCCACGCGCGCACGAGGGCTCCGGTGCCGCCCGCCGGCAGCACCGCCGGATCCAGGGCTTGCCAGGGGGCGCCTTCGAACGGCCGGGGCTGTCCGTACCGCCGCGGATCGATGACCGCCACGAGGTCGTCGCAGCGCTCGAGCAGGTACCGATTGGGCAAGTCGAAGCCGCCCTGCGCGTCCGGCGCGCGGGCGGGCGGACCGGCATCGATCACCCTCTCGCAAGCCGGTTCCTTGGCGGCGAACTCGCCGAGCAGCTCCACGATGACCGCGATCGAGTCGGCGAGAGTGCTCCTGGCGAACTCTCCGTGGCTCATCGGCTTCACGCCGTCGGGGCTCGCGTCCGGCCGCCCCGCGGCCTGTTCAACGTAGGCCCGCGCAAGGCGCCGCGGCGGCAGGCCGCGGACGACCAGCAGCCGGTAGCGCCGCAGCGGCTGGTTCACCTGCGGGATGGCGCCGAGGATACGGCAGATGAGGCGTGGGAGCACATAGTCCGAGCCCGGGGCGAGCGGAGTGACGAACGTCCAGAACTCGTCGCCCGCAGGACCCAAGTGCTTCTCGGCTCCGAACGCGGACAGCAACCTCTCCACAGCGGCATTGATCGCGCGCCCGTTCGCCGCGGAGATCAGGTTGTGACCGACGAGCCCGATGGTCCGCTCGCGGAAAACCGTCGGCCAGGCGGCTTCGGGATGCCGCCCAAAAACCTCGGGATCGCCCGGCACCTGCAGGAGCGATTCGATCCGGCGCACCTGCGAAACATCCTTCTGGCGCGCCGCCCCCAGCCGCTCGAAGTCGACCAGGTAGTCATGGAACCGGCGGCGGTCGTCGCGCTCGGCGTCGCGGCGCCAGCCGGCGAGCAGCTTCTCGTTCATCCACGATTCGTGCTCGAGGCGCGCGAGCGCGTCGACCGCACGGTCGTCGAGCTCGAGCGGCCGGGCGAGCAGCGGGATCTCGCCGCGCACGATCCAGCCGGCGGTGGCGAGCTTCAGCGGAAAGTGGTCGATCGCGCGCCGGTTCGCCTCGCGGAACTCCTCGCTGATCTCGTGCCAGCCCTGCTTCGCCGGGGAGTCACGGTCGGGAACCGCTGCGGCGCGCTCGTCGGCAAGGTAACCGTCGTGCAAGCGTTGGGCGAGACGCTCGTGCCAGTCGCGGAGCGCCGCCTCGCTGCACAGTCTCCGGAGCTCGCCGAACGGCTCGATGACGTCGTCGAGGGTCTTGCAGCTCGCGAGCGGCGCCAGGCTGCCGGCGTACTGCTCGATCCGCTGCAGGCGCACGAAGAGCGGCGCCTGCCACCGCCGGGCGTGCGCCGTGATCCGCCGCACGCGGCGCGCGAGGAGAAAGCTCTCGGCGTCGCTTGCGGCCACCACGAAGATCGCGGTGACCGGCGTCCGGCGGTCCTCCCCTTCGACCTCCGCCAGCTCCGCCTCGGAGAAGTCCACCGCGAGGTCATGTTCGCGGACCTCCGGGGGCGGGTCGGCGAGCTCGCGGAGCGCCGGATAGTTGCCGTCGAGGCGCATGCGCACCGCGGCGGGGGCGGGCGTGAAGATCGTGACCCGGGGCCGGTCCTGGCCGCCGAGCGCCCCCAGCCGGAGCGTGTGGAGCAGCAGCGCTTCGGCGAACGCGTCGAAGCCCACGAACACGAGGTTCATCCGCGCCGCCCCTTGCTCGCGCGCGGCCACGGCGAGCGGCCAGCGCGCGAGCAGCAGTCGCGCGGCGGCGCTCGGCAGGCTGAAAGGGCGCAGCTCGATTGTCGGCGGCACGCGGAGATCGGAGAGCAGATCGTCGGTCAGGAATCCCTGGCCGACGTGCACGAACAACGGCAGCGGATCGGTCGGCGGCCGATGCCCGGCGAGTTCCAGCATGATCCGGCGCGCGAGCTCGACATTGAGCGCGTCGCTCTGGGTCACCAGGAAAGCGCGCGCCGCCTTGCCGAGATTCAGCCGCAGGATCCACTTCCGCCGGCCGGCGTCGCCTTGGCAGCAGATACACGCGCCGGCGGATCGCTTTCCACTCGGACTCGCTCCGCGTCGAGTCGTTCAGGCTGTCGTCGTCGACCACGCTGAGGTCGATCGCGACGACCGGCCCGCGCGCGCCGGCGTCCGCAAGAAAGGCGCGTCCCTTGTCGCCCAGGCCGACCACGACGGTGTGGCCCGCGAGGAACCGGAGCCGGAGCCAGAGCAGCCGCTCCCCAATCGCCGGCGCGAGCAGCTTCACGATCACGCCAAACGCGAAGAGCGCACCGATCCAGCGCGCGACGAGCAGCAGCGGCTCGCCCCTCACGTCGCGGCCGCCGAGCCACAGCAGGTTCAGCGACATGTAGAGGTAGTCGAAGAAGCGCCAGAAGCCCGGGTCGGTGTTCAGGCCGTCGGCGGGCTGGAGCGACAGCCGGGAATACCCGATGATGCCGAGGACGACGGTCACGACCACGATCGCGACGAAGAACCGGGTGGTGTAGCGGGTCGACGAGGTGGGCACGGAGAGCCTGGCCGGCGGGTCGAAGAAATCCGCTCAGGCGGGAGAGGACTGTCGGGATCGATAAATCTCGTGCGCCACCGCCGGGGACACGCGCAGCGCGTGCACCTGCGCGTCGTACTTCTCGGCGCGCTTCATCCGTTCGCGCGTTGATCGGGAGGCGGTCGCCGCGGGCAGGATGGGCCGGCCGTCGGTCAGGCCTTCCCGCTGGCCGGCGCGCCTGAGCTCGCGGCCTCCGCCATCTGGCGAAAATGATCGAGCGACGTCTGCCCGCCGTTGGCCTTCACGAGCTGATCGTCGAGCCAGTCCGCCGTCTGAACGATCTCGCCGAGGACGGTGTCAGAACTCCTTCGGATCGCACGTCGACCCGAGCAGGTTTCCGCGCGCGATGACCATCTTGTGATCGAAGTTGACCCCGAGCGCGCAGAACTGTGCGTTCAGGTTCGCGCCCAGGAGATACTTCAGCAGACCCTCGTCGATCCGCTCGACCCTGGCGACCATGCAGGTGATCTCGATCACCGCCTCCTCCTTGTCCTTGATCGGCTGGATCATGACCTGGGTATAGGCGCTGCCGTTGCGGACGACGAAGCCCGGGGCACCGTCGATCAGGAAGGCGGTCTTCTGCTCAAGCGGCTCCCGCAGCCAGCCGTAGACCATCTCGTATACACCCCGCTGCATCGCGCTGGCGAACTCCATTGCACTCCCCCTCTGATTGTTGAACCGCTCGAGCGCGCGTGGTCATGGCATTGGCGACGATCGCGATCTTGCGCCGCAAATTCTTTCATGGCAATGATGGCTGAACGTCGAGATCGAGACGTTCCCGCCGACCACGTGGTGAACTCGGGTCAGTCGGCGGTGAACAGCCGTGCGTCGCCCCTCCTCGCGGTTGGGCCGGTTCAGGATCTCCCAGATTTGCGGATCCTCCCCCGGCTCGCGCAGGCAGCAGTCGGACTTCCGCGCGCACAGCCTGACCCCTTGGCGCCTTCAAATCGCATCGCCTCAAAGCATCAGCGGCGACGGTACCATGGCATCGTGCAGACGAAGGTAGAAGTGCCCGATGCCGGCCAGCCCTAGGAGCAAGCCGGGTGTTTCGGTCTCCGCCCGGCACGCCGCACGGCCAATCGCCGGAATCGTGGTGTCGCTCGATGCCCGTGCGTGCCGCCGATAGCACGACCGGATGCAGGTCGGCGCTGCGTGCGAGGTGAGCGATCTGCATCAGGATGTCGGCGTTGCCGGCAATGCCATGACAGAGACAGAAGCTCGCGTCGTTGCTGCCTCCCTTGGGCGCCAGCGGTCGGCTCACGCTGGCAATTGTCGTCTCTAGACTGGCGGCGAGTAGCGGCTCCAGCCGCGGACGACCTTCTTCAGGAACGAGCGCGATGTGGCGAGCCAGCGCTAGTGCGGTGCCGGGGGCTCCGTGGCACCACCAGCACGCGAACCGGTCACTTCGAGGTTCGCTGCTGCCGGCCGGTGCGGCAGCTTCTTCGTCATCGATGCGGAAGTCCGGCCAGTTCCGCTCGCGCTCGTCGAACCACGATGTCTCGTATCGCCACGCGGCATCGGCTCCATGGCGAAACGCCCGCTCGCCGGTCACGCGGAACAGCTGTTCGAGCGCACAGGCAACGCCGGAGGTTCCGTGCGAGTAACCCAGCAGGTGCCGCGTCGTCGCGGTCTTCGTGGTGTTCCATGACCATTTCTCGCCGCTGCGCTCGGCCAGGCGGACGATGTCGTGGTTTCCGAAGACGTACGGCCGTCCCCAGCGCGAGCCCGTCGTGATCGAGCCCTTTGTCCAGCGGCATAGAAGTAGCGATCGAACGGCGCCGGCTCGGCCGTCGAGGACGTCGAGTTCCGCATCTTCCGGCCGCGACACAGACAGTCGCTCGACCAGCGATTGAACCGTGACGGTCGCTTCTTCTTCGCGCCGGCAAGCCTTCGCGACAGCGATGGCGGCGTGGAGAACGCCGCCTAGGCCTGGATCGGCGCCCACCCGCCAACGCCCCTTGCGAGTTCCTGGTCGATGGCGTGCCGCAACGCCGCTGCCGCGGCCGCTTGCTGGCGATCGTCTTGCGTGATGGCCGACAGGCGCGCGAGAAACATTCGCGATGCCCGCGGTCCCGGAATACAGATCGCCGCCCACCATGCAGACCGCCGGCTTGAACCCCGCCGCAGCATCGGGCACCAGCGCCCAGCCGAACCAGTGGCGTCCGATGGCGATGCCAACCAGGCGGTTGCGCAACCCGTCTGGCGCACCGATGCGGTCCGAAGCCGCGCGTCCAACAGCGTGCAGGCGTTGCAGCAGGAACAAGACGCCACTTGCCTGAACGCGTGCGGCGAACGGCTCGACAACGGAGCACGACGTCGGTGTTACCCGGGTTGAGCCAGGGCCGTGCCGGATTGATGCCCGCGGCGCGGAATCGGGCGGCGATCGCTTTCACGCGACCGTCTGCGCCGGCATCGGCGTGCCTCCAGGCATCGACGTGACCTTCCGCGACGAGCGTCATCCCGGTTTAGTCCGAAGCTCCCGCCGCCTGGCGGGTTGTCCGCCATGGCGATGCCGCGGCCGATCCGGCGTGTGAAGAGCGGAGTCCTGGGGCCAAGGCCTCCGAGCGCGCGCGCCAGTTCGGCGACGATGGAAGCGGCGAATCCTGCGTGCCGCCGGGGAACGTAGAGGATGCCGCCATCGACGCGGACGAACGACTCGAGATATCGCAGCACCTTGAACTGAAACGGCACGCGATGCCGGTTCCGCTGCCCGGTAGCACCCGCTTCATCCGCGAGCGCTGCCGCGTCGGCCTTCAGGTTCAGGTAGATGCGCGCGCCGACATGATCTTCGTAGAGATCGCCGAGCGCCTCGCCGATCGCGTGCGTGGTCGCCGGGCTGAGACTTCGTTGTCCTCGCGCGTGCGCCGGATGGAAACCGGCCCATCGGCCGCCTCATGATCGCCGGGCCCATGCACGTCTTGCGCTGCCATCAAGCGTGTGCGCGTACCTCTGCGCACAACCACGCGTCCATTGGTGTCCCGGCTCACGATCTCCCAGCCACCGTCCCAACCAGCAACACTGGTGTTCGCTGCCTGCAGGGTGCTCAGCAAGTCCCCGCCCGTACTGCCCGGCCTGATCGGTGCCCGGAGCCCGCAGTAGTACTTGAGGTACAGGGCGTTCGCGAGCGTGTGCACGAAATCGTCGGCCAGCGTCTCGTTCGGATACGAGGTCACTCCCGAGGACACCATCTCCGGCAGCTCGTCCGCAAACTGGAACACCCGAGGTCCGACGATCGCGACTTCGGATGCGATGCGTTCGAATTGTCGTAACGAGTCAGGCGGCGTAGCGAAACTCCCGCCGATCATGTAGCCCGGGTTGTCGAGCATGTTGCTGGCCGCCTGAATCACGGCCAGCTGCCGTGGAGTCAGTTGCTCCCGCATGCGCGCAGACGCGACCGCGGTCTGCACGAGGGCGGCGCCGGCGCGCGGGAACGCGCGCCGAGCGAACACCTTGGCACCGCGAGCACGCAGCCGCCTGGCATCTTCGTAGGCGGACATGAACGCCCGGATGAACGCCTTCGCCAACACCAGGGGGAGCGTCGCCTGCGGCAGCGCCTCGTCGAACGGCTGTTCGCGCTTGAAGTGGATCCCGTGAAGCCAGGCCACCCGGCACGAGTGCACGATCGTTCCCACGTCCCAGGCAGGATCGCCGATGCCGGTGTAGGCCCAATCGACGAACCAGGTTCGAGGGCGTTGTCCATGCGCACCAGCACGTTGTCCAGCTTGGCATCACCATGGATCAGCGTCTCGTGCGCCACTTGCTGCCAAGGTGGCGATGGCGTCCATCAAACGGGTTCGCGTCGAACCAGCTCCACCACCCGGCCACCGAGGGCTGCTTCATTTCCTCGAGGTCTGTCGAGTCGATCCGGAGGATCCAGGCAGCCTTTCCGACACAATCCGCCGGTCGCGTTACGCCTGGGCATCGCAACATGGATCCCGTCAGCGCTCTGCCTAGGAGACCCCGAAAGTCTCCGCCTGCACGGCCTCGCGTCGCAGGCAATGCCCGGTGTCGTAGGGGAGCTGTCCACAATCAGTGCGTGCACGCGGATGGTAGAGGCGAAATGCCGGCAGCAGCGTCTCGAGGGGTCGAGCCCAGGCATTCGCCTGCAAGGTGAAAGATGGGGGGCTCGCGGTCCAGCATCGCAACGTGATGCCGATCCAGTGGTGACGCCTGCTTGACGATCCAGCCGCGCCGGCCGGGAGCCGACACCCGAGCACGGCCCGCCTAGGGTCACCCTGCAGCACGCACCACTCATCCCGAAGCAGGTCGACGTCGAAAGGACGCCTTCTGCAGCAGGTAGGGAATCAGCGTGCTGGCCGTCAGATACACGGCCCGCTACGCCGCGCTTTCACGAAACCGCCAGGGGCCAGATTCGGCTGGCTGCCTCCCTCGGCGAACCGGGGCGGTCAGCCGCGAGGCCTGCGTCGCGCTGGACGCATGTCTGAACGGACTGCAATCGGTCGTCGAAGGCAAGCCGTCGTGCTCGGGCACCAGGTCGTCGATGGGCATGTGGTCGTGGAATCGACGCTGCACATGTTCAGGCCGAGCGCATCGGCAACTTCATGCCCGACAATGTGTCGGTCGGTGGAAGAACGGTGAGTACCGTTATCGTCGACCGTCTCGGCAATGTAGCAATCGACGAACGGCCGGCGAAGCACTCGCGCTGCCCAACTGTCGCGCGCGGACGAAGCCCTTCTTGCGTCTTTGCTCCGGGATTCTTGCGGACATGACAACGCCTCCTCCGGGTTGCGGGTGGTGAACACCCTGTGCTGCGGCGATCTTGTGCTGTGGCGAAGCGAGGTGAACCCTGATCGCGGTGTTAACAAGTCCTGCCTCTTCCCCGCTGCCGATTGCCGCTGCAGCGCGCTGCTACGAGGTGGCGCGAGTTCACGAGGTCGCGAGATGGGAGCGCGCATCAGCTCGCCCGTGCCCGCTTGCCTCGATGAGCAGCGCTCTGACCTCGTCCCCCGACAGCTCCTGCTCGATCATCAGGCGCTCGACCAGAATCTCGACGAGCTTCCAGTTCTCGCGCAGGTTCGCCAGGGTGGTGCTGTACTCGCGCGCGAGCAAGGCATCGACCTCCTTCTCAGCTCGGCGTCCGCATCGACGTCGACCGAGCGCACGGCGAGCCTGCGGCCGTCGTTGAATCCGAAGCCGCGATCATCCATGCCGCCTTCTTGGTCGCATAGGCGAGGTCGCTCCGATCGGACCCACCGGGAGCCCGTCGTAACGCCGTCGGGTCCCGACAGGAGCTCCTCGGCCGCGCGCCCGCCGAGCATCACCCGGATCGTCTCCAGGCCGTCGCGTCCGTCTCGGTCCGGTGCAGGTCGTCCGAGCTCGAGGCCATGAACCCGAGCATGTCGCCTCGTCGACCGCGGATAGCTGATCTGGCGGCCCCGCCGCCGCCAGGACCGCATCACGCGCGACTTGCCTCGTGATAGGCAGTGTTCCGCATCTGGTCCGCGGCCGAGCTTTTCTGGCTGCCTCCGCCGGGCGAGTCGAGATCCCTGGGCGACATCCTGAAGTGAATCGGGCTGCCGTGCGTCGCGCCATCCGCTGGCGCCGCCGCAGGACATGTTGATCTCGTTGTAGCCGAACGTGAGCCGGCCGAACTGCTCGAACTGGTCCTCGGACAGTTCGTGCCCAGTTGACGCATGGGCACGCTGTGGAAGAAGCTCGCGGACCGCGGAAGGTCGGCGTCGGACGGAATCACCTGGTCGAAATGACACGCGCGGAGCATGGCGCGGGTGCGCCGGTTGAGCGCTGGCTCGTCGCTCGCGCCGATCGTGAGGAACGGCGACTGTCGTCGTAAGTGCTGATCTCGCGCCGGAAGTCAGGCGCGAGCGATGGGCAGTGTCTCGATGTCCTCGACGACGAGCAGGCACGGGGCGAGCCGGCGAGCCGTCTGGAAGCTCTGCACGAGCGTGCGCAGCGCGGCGGCCGCTGGTAGCCGAAGCGATGAACGCTGATGTGCGATACACGCGCCAGTCGGTCGCCGGGCAATCGCCCGCGCCAGCGTCAGCTTCCTGCGCGAGACGGGCCGACGAACAGCATGCTGGCGCTGATGTCGCTCGAGCGAAGCGCCGCCTGATCCCGACACGACGCGAGGATGTCCTGACGAAGGTCGCGCGCCCATCCGCGAGCGTCGTCGATGCCGAGCAGCGTTCGAGGAAGCGCTTCGGCCAGTCAACGCGTGAGTGGGCGCGCATGATTCCGGACGTAGGCGACGGATCGTCTTTCACCTTGGGTTCAACAGAAAGCCGAAGCGCTGATCTGCCCGATCCAGCTCGCGGGCTCGACGGCGGCGGGGCGGCGAGGCTGTAGAACGCTGGCAGGCGCGGGACAGCAGGCCGGCGTCGAGCGCGGGACGCGAACGATGGCGTTGATCGTGGAACGTAGGGGCGCACCTCGGCGGCGACGCGAGCAGCGACACGATGCTGTGGCGATTAACGCGTCAATGGTAGCTGCCGATTATTTCTTGCTCATTGTTCCGCGCTGGGGCACCCTGCCGAGCAGGGTTATTCTCTGGCATCGTCAGCTCCTGCCGAAGCGCTGACGAGAGGCTCTGTGGAACCCTGAAACCGGCCTCCACGACGAGACAGCTGGGACGCCTGAAGGCCTCCTGCAGCGCCTTAGACGCGGGAGGACGAGGTCAATGAGGAAGTGCGCGATCTCTGGCGCGTGACGCCGCCTCGGGAGCTGCGCGGCATGAGCGGGTTGATCCGCGCTCCGGCGCGGCGACGTTCTTGGGATGATTCTTCGGCAGACTTGGATCCGATTTCGAGGCGTCCGGGAGCGCGAGCGGCGGGGAGCCGCGATCTTGCGCTGTGCATCCGCCGCTGACAAGAGGCCCGATCGGCTCGAGCGCTCCGCCGACGAAATCGCTGGGTCGACCGGCGCGGCCGAGCGTCGCTCCGGGCGCGGCCTCAGGCGCTGCCCGAATTGCGCCCCGGCGCTCCCGGGCGGCCGGCGCGCGCGCCGCACCGGCTATCAACGCCTTGAGCTCGCTGCCGCTCAGCTCCTGCCGCTCGACGAGCGGGGTCACGATGGCCTCGAGCAACCGGCGGTGACGCCGGAGCCGGGCCAGAGTCTCCCGGTAGGCGCTTCGCAACAGCGCGTCGATCTGCTTCTGCTGAGCCGGCGTGGGGGTCTCGGTCCAGTGCAGGCTGCCGTCGGCTCCAAGCCCGGAAGTACAGACCAGGCGCGTGGCGATGTGCGTGGCGACAGCGAGGTCGCTCCGCATGCCTCCGCCCGCGCCGAGGCCGACGTCGTCCTTCCCGTAGACGAGCTCCTCGGCGGCGCGCCCGGCAAGGACCATTTGGAGGCGTTCCAGCACTTCGCGACGCGTCATCACCGCGCCTTCGGGCGGCACCGTGGCAGTGAAGCCCAGCGAACCGTTGGTGCGCGGGACGATGGAGACGAACGTGATCTCGTGCGCGGCCCGCGGGCTGAGGAGACCGATAAGGGCATGGCCGGCCTCGTGCGCGGCAACGCGCCGCATCTCCTCCGGCGTGAGACGGACGACGCTGTCCGGTCGGCGGGGACGGCGCGTGATCTCGGCGACCAGATCGGCTTGGGTGATCCCCCGGCGTGCCTTCCGGGCCCGGCGGGCCGCCCCGCGGACAAAAAACTCGACGTCGGCGCCGGTCAAACCGAACGCGAGCTGCGCGAGGAGCTTGGTGTCGACGTCGCGACCGACCTCCTTCGCCTGTCGATAGGGTTTGAGGTGATAGGTGAAGATCTGCTCGAGCCCGGCGACGTTGGGGAGTGGAATGGTCACGACCTGGTCGAGCCGGCCGGCGCGGCGCAGCGCGGGATCGACTTTCTCGACGTAGTTGGTGGCGGCAATGACCATCACCGGCTCCTCGGGATCGATCCCCTGCAGCTGCTCGAGGACGGCGTTGATGACCTCCGTCTGGTACACCGCATTCGAACCCGACAGCTGCTCGCGGTTGCCGATGCTGTCGATCTCGTCGAGGAACAGGATCGCCGGGGCGTAGCGGCGCGCCTCGGCGAAGGACTCGCGGATCGCGCGGAGGTGAACGTCCAGCGCGCCCGTCGACTGCCATTGCGCGGCGCTCGCGTGGATGAACTTGACCTCGCAGGCGCGGGCGATCGCGCGCGCGAGCGTCGTCTTGCCGGTGCCGGGCGAGCCGACGAGCAGCACGCCGCGGTCGACGGCCGACCAGGCGATCTTGCCGGCGCGCGCCGCGGCGATGTCGGCGATCAGGTCTTCCGCGACTTGGCGCGCCTCGCCGAGGCCGTGCAACTCCTCGAGACGTGGCGAGGTACCGGCGGAAACCTGGGCGAGGCGCGCCTTGCACCGTTCGCGCAGATAGGCGATCGCCTCGGTGGGTGCGAGCTTGAGCCGGAGCGGGGCGTGAAAGTCGGTGTGCAGAAGATAGCGGGTCCAGTCGGCGCCGTCCTTGTCCCACGCGGCGGGCGGCGGGGCGCCGAGCACCTTCTGGAAAACCTCGACGAACAGGCGCGCGTCGATCCGCGGCAGCGTCAGGACGAGGTCCGCGACGCGGCGCAGGGGCTCGGGTACGTCCGCGCGGCGGTCGCAGCCGATGAGCACGGTGGTCGTGCCGATCGCGAGCTGGTGCGAGGTCCACTCCGCGTCCCACAGCGTCCGGTAGGCGTGGAACGACAGCAGGAGCAGCCTCGACTGCGTGCTCCGCGCGTCGACAGCGCAGCGCGAGTCGTCGCCCGAAATGGCGCTCGCACGCCCGACGACCGGCTCCGGGAAAACGGTCTTCGTCGGATCGAGAAGCCCGACGACGATGTCCTCGATGAACGGGATCTCCGACTCGATGATGACGATCGGCGCGAAATCGCGGACGAGCTGCGTCAGCTGGCCGATCGATCCCGACGCCTGGGACTGGGAGTTGAAGCGCTGCAGGAGCGTATGCCCCAGGCTGGCGCGGACGGCCTCGGCGAGCAGGACCGACACCACCGCTTCGGTCACCTGCCGGTCATCGGGGCGGCTCTCGTCGGGCTTGGCGGCGGCCGCGAGCAACCGCTCGAAGCCGGACGCGACCTCCGCCTTCTCGATCTCGGAGGCTTGCGCTTCGGCTTCGGGTCGACCGGCGGCGGCGCAAGGTCGGGCGGGGTCGGGACCGCAAGGCCGTCGAGCGTGGCGAGCGGGTCGTCGTCGACCATCTCGATGTTCCCGTTCGGCGTCACGGCGAACACGGCGGCGAACAGCGCGTCGCCGTAGGCGATCGTGGCCGCGACGCCCAAGCGGCCGTCCGCGCCCGGCTCGCGCAGGCGGAATGGCGCAATCTCGGCCCGACGCGCCGCGAGCGTCTCGACCGACACCGTCTTCGGCGCGAGCTCCTCCGCCGATTCGATCAGGGTAAAGGCGCCGCTGTCCCCGCGGACGAAGAAAAGGAAGAAACGGACATAGTCGAGGACGGTCGCGTCCGTAAGCGCGAGCGCTTCCGCCGCGTTGGCATCGTGCATCGCGGTCGAGGTGCCATCGAGCCAGAGGGCATCGTCGCCGGCAAAGAGCAGGAACAGCCGGTCGAGGTTTGGCACCCCGTTGAGGCGAAGTTCGAGCAGCTCGTGGTTCCGGTAGAACGGCAGCCGTGCGCAGCTCGCGCTTGCGACGGCGCCGTCTTTCAAGGTGGCAGGCGCGCGAGCTCTGAGCAGGTCCATGATCTCCTCGACGACGGCGGCGTGGCAGGGCCGCCAGGAGATGTTGGGGCCGAAGGTCTTCTCCATGATGGTTTTCTGTCGTCCTTACGGTATGGGTAGATTCGCCTGGACCGACCGACTGGCACGTAGTATCGCAGCGATCGACCCCCGCCCGTGCGGCGGCGCCCCATGACCGGGCTCAATGCGAAGCGTGAGATTTTCCAACACGGCACGGGATCGCGCGCGCCCAAAGGCGGCGGCCAAACAGTAAGCTCGGTCTGAATCGCTATCAAGAGGATCCACTCGCGCCCGCAAAGCGCTCCGCGGGCGATGGGCTTACTCCGTGCGCACCGGTTCGCGCGGCGCCGGCCCTTCATCGCGAACTCCGTCAAGACCGAGGTGGTCGTCGAGCCTGAGTTCGACTGACGTCGGCCCGACACCGTGCCGTCCGGCGAGGCGTGAAGTGTCAAAAGTTGTTTCTAGCCGGCGCCAGGTGAGTGATGGGCGCTAAGCTCCCCATGCCCTGACGTGGCCAGCGCGCCAGTGCGCGTACGTGCATGCCTACGCCCTCCCACCTCGGCAAGTACGAGATTACCGGCGTGCTCGGCACCGGCGCGATGGGCGTGGTGTACAAGGGCTTCGACCCTGGCATCCGGCGCACCGTCGCCATCAAGACGATCCGCAGGGAGCTGATCGGGGGTGACCGTCCGGCGAGCGCGATGCTCGCGCGGTTTCGCAACGAGGCGCAGGCGGCAGGGCAGCTGTCGCATCCCGGGATCGTCGCGGTGCACGATTACGGCGAGGACGCCGAGGTCGCCTACATCGCGATGGAGTACGTCGAGGGCAACTCGCTCCGGGAGTACTTCGGCCGCGGCGCGCGGTTCGGCGAGCGCGACGCCGTCTCCATCATGTCCCAGCTTCTCGATGCGCTCGCGCACGCCCACGAGCGCCGGGTATGGCACCGGGACATCAAGCCGGCGAACCTCATCGTCATGACGAACGGCCGGGTGAAGATCGCGGACTTCGGCATCGCCCGCACCGAGACCTCGGATCTCACGCAGACCGGGACGGTGCTGGGGTCGCCGGGCTACATGGCCCCCGAGCAGTATGCCGCGGGGGCGATCGACCACCGCGCCGACCTCTTTGCCGCGGGCGTGGTCTTCTATCAGCTGCTGACCAACACGAAGCTCTTCGTCGGCACCCAGGAGCAGATCGCCTACGCGGTCTGCCACACCCAGGCGCCGAAGCCGTCGGCCGTGGACCCCGGACGTCGCTGGGAGCGCTACGACGCAATCGTCGCGGTGGCGCTCGCGAAGAAGCCGGAGGAGCGCTACCAGGGCGCCGATGCGTTCCTCGCGGCCATCCTCGACGCGCACGCCGCGCCGGCGAGCCCGGCGGTGTCGGAGGACACGATCATCACCGAGATCCTGCGGCCTCCCGCGGCGGCGGACCCCAGCACCCGGTCGCGCCCGCAGAGCGCCCCGCCCCGGCCCGCCGCCGCGCCGGTCAGCGCGGTGCAGCCCTGGGAATGGGCGATCGCCGGCGGAGTCGTCACGCTCCTCGCTGCGGTTATCTGGTTTGCCAGCTACCGCACCGCGGCCTCGCCCTCACCCGCGGCCGAGTCCATCCCTGCCGTGACCGGGGCGCCGTCGGCGCCGCGGACCGCACAGCCGGATCAGGAAATGGTGTTCTGGGAGTTGGTCCGCAACACCAGCAGCCCCTTGGAGCTCGAAGCCTACCTCGCGAGGCATCCCGACGGCGCGTTCGCGCCGATCGCGCGCGTCCGGCTCGCTAGGCTCGCCGCAGGCGGCGTGAATGCGCAGGCCGAGTTGACGGCGGAGTCCGCCACGGCGGGAACGACACCGACGACGCCGGAGCGCATGGGCGCGATTGAGGCGGCGGGGCCTCCGGCCCAGGAAGCGCTGTTCTGGGATTCGGTGCGCAGCGCAAGCGATGCCGCGGAGCTCGACGCCTATCTTGCGAGGTATCCGGACGGCACGTTCGCGCCGCTCGCGCGGGCTCGGCTCGCGGCGCTCGCCGCAGCCGAGGCGAAGCGCGCCGCGGAGCCCTCAAGCCCTCGAGGTGAGCGCTAGCCGCGGAAGCGCCGTTCCAGGTCGTCCACGCTCGCGACCAGCGCGTCCAGGTCGGGCATCTGCCCCTGCGGCGTCAGCCGGTCGACGACGTCGGGCAGGATCTGCGACAGGCCGACCGAGGCCTCCGACTCCGTGAGGCCGGCCTGAGACGCGATCTGCGACAGGCCGTCGCGGCCGAACACCTGCGCGATGATCTCGGGCGAGATCGGCAGGTTGGAGCCGGTGCCCACCCAGGAGTTCGCCTGGTCGGCGTACCCCATCCGCTGGAACTGCTCGAGCAGGCCGCCAAGGCCACCCATGCCACCCGTCCCACCCGTGCCACCCGTGCCACCCATGCCGCCCATGTTGCCCCTGTTGCCACCGAGCGCCCCGCCGCCCTGGCGGTTGGCGAGCATCGAGAGCACGAGTGGGAGCAGTGCGATCAGCACGCTGCTCATGCCGCCGCCCTGGGGCCCCATCGGCTGTTGCTGGCCGCGCCCGCGGGGTGCCTGCTGTCCCATCGCCTGGCCGAGCCCGCCCTGCGCGAGCCCGCCGAGAAGTTCGTCGAGCAATCCCATGGTCGCCTCCTATGCTGCGCCGCCCGGACGGTCTGCCTGGGCGGCCGGCCGATTGTACGGCGTCGAAGCGCCGGGGTCCCGGCGCCTTCCGTGGCACGATGCTCCCACCGACCGCTCGCTCCCCTGACCTATGCAGCCCACCATCTACGATCGCCCCGAGCACGAGCAGCTCCGCTCGACCGTCGCGCGTTTTCTGGCCGCGGCGGTCGAGCCGCACGGCGAGGCGTGGGAGGAGCAGGGTTTCGTGCCGCGCGAGGTGCTCCGCAAGCTCGGCAGCCTGGGCCTGCTCGGCATCACGTATCCGGCCGAGTACGGCGGTGCGGGTGCCGATGGAATCACCTCAGTGGTTTTCCAGGAAGCCCTCTCGCGGTCGACCTTCGGCGGCTTCGTCGTCACCGTGCTCGTCCATACCGACATGGCGAGCCCGCATCTCGTGCGGGCCGGGACGAAAGCTCAGTTGGACCGCTATCTCCGCAGGATGATCGCCGGGGAGCTCGTCACCGCGATCGCGGTGACCGAGCCCGACGCCGGCTCCGACGTGGCCGCGATCCGGACCCGCGCCCGGCGTGACCGGGATGCGTGGGTCCTGAACGGCACCAAGCTCTTCATCACGAACGGCGTGCACGGCGACGTCTACTTCGTGGCGGCGCGGACCGATTCCGCGGCGAAGGGCTCGCGCGGCATCTCGATGTTCATCGTCGAAAAGGGCACGCCCGGCTTCCGCGTCGGGCGCGCGCTCAGGAAGCAGGGCTGGCTCTGCTCCGACACCGCCGAGCTCGTGTTCGAGGACTGCCGCCTCGGCGCGGACGCGCTGCTCGGGGAGGAGAACGGCGGCTTCTACGCGATCATGCGCAACTTCCAGACCGAGCGGATCGCGGCCGCCGCGATGGCGGTCGGACATTGCCTCACCGCGCTCGAGCTCACGCATCGCTACGCGAACGAGCGCAAGGCGTTCGGCGGAGTGCTCTGGGACCTGCAGGTCGTCCGCCAGCGCCTCGCGATGCTGGAGGCGAAGACCGCGGCGGCGCGCCAGCTCCTGTACCACTGCGCCTGGCTCGCCGGCGAGAACCGCGACTGCGTGCGCGAGGTGTCGATGCTGAAGGCGCTCACCGGCGAGCTCGCGAACGAGGTCATGTACGCGTGCCAGCAGTTCCACGGTGGCATGGGCTACATGCGCGAGACCGCGATCGAGCGGCTCGTCCGGGACGCCCGCGTGCTCGCGATCGGCGGCGGGGCGACCGAGGTGATGCTCGAGGAGGTCGCGAAGCGGTTCGCGGGCTGAGGCGCGCCATCCACTATCATTCCCGTGCCATGACCCAGCAAACGATCGAAGTCGAGCGACGACCTGCCGGCATCGGCGTCGTCTGGCTGAACCGGCCCGACCTCCGCAACGCGTTCAACGACACGATGATCGCGGAACTCACGGGCGCCTTCCGCGCGCTCGGGGCGGACGCCGGGGTGCGCGCGGTGGTGCTCGCGGGCCGCGGGCCGGTGTTCTGCGCCGGTGCCGACCTCCACTGGATGAAGCGGATGGCCGGCTACACGTTCGAGCAGAACCACGAGGACGCGCTCGGGCTCGCCCGGATGCTGGACGCCTTGCGCACGGTCAGGAAACCGACCGTGGCGCGGGTGCACGGGCACGTGTTCGCCGGAGGCATGGGGCTGGTCGCAGCCTGCGACATCGCGGTCGCCGCGCGCGGCGCCGAGTTCTGCATCTCGGAGGCGAAGCTCGGGCTCATCCCGGCAGTGATCTCGCCCTATCTGATCGCCGCGATGGGCGAGCGCGCGGCACGCCGCTATATGCTGACCGCCGAACGGTTCAGCGCCGAGGAGGCGTACCGGATCGGGTTCGTGCACGTCTGCGTGGACGCCCCCGAGCTGGATTCCGCGATCGATGCGCTGATGGGCCACCTGCTCGCGGGCGGTCCTGCGGCGCACGCCGCGACCAAGGATCTGATCCGTGCGGTCGCCGCCCGGCCGATCTGCGAGGACCTCATCGCGGATACCGCGACCCGCATCGCCGCCGCCCGCGCCTCCGACGAAGGCAAGGAGGGGATTCAGTCGTTTCTGGAGAAGCGCAAGCCGGCGTGGGCCGACAAGCCGACCGGCAAGAAGTAATGTTCTCCAAGATCCTCATCGCCAACCGCGGCGAGATCGCGTGCCGGGTGATCCGCACCGCGCGCCGCCTCGGCGTCAAGACGGTGGCGGTCTATTCCGAGGTCGACGCGCGGGCGCAGCACGTGCTCGCCGCCGATGAGGCCTACCTCATCGGCCCGCCGCCGGTCAAGGAGAGCTACCTTCGCGGCGACCGCATCCTCGAGGTCGCCAGGCGCGCCGGCGCGCCGGCGATCCACCCGGGCTACGGGTTCCTCTCGGAGAACGAGGCGTTCGCCGACGCCTGCGAGAAGGCGGGCGTGGTGTTCATCGGTCCGCCGGCCGCGGCGATCCGCGCGATGGGGTCGAAGAGCGCGGCGAAGCGGATCATGGAGCGGGCCGGCGTCCCGCTCGTCCCGGGCTTTCACGGCGAGGAACAGGACGCCGCGTACCTCCGGGGTCAGGCGGATCGCATCGGCTATCCGGTCCTGATCAAGGCCGCGGCCGGCGGCGGCGGCAAAGGGATGCGGATCGTCGAGCGCGCGGCGGAGTTCGAGACCGCGCTCGCGTCCTGCAAGCGCGAGTCCGCGGCGGCGTTCGGCGACGACCGGGTGCTGCTCGAGAAGTACCTCCGCCGGCCGCGGCACATCGAGATCCAGGTGTTCGCCGACGAGCACGGGAACTGCGTGCATCTCTTCGAGCGCGACTGCTCGGTGCAGCGGCGCCACCAGAAGGTCCTCGAGGAAGCGCCCGCCCCCGGCATGACCGCGGAGCGCCGCGCCGCGATGGGCGCGGCGGCGGTTGCCGCGGCCAAGGCGATCGGCTACGTCGGCGCGGGCACGGTCGAGTTCATCGCCGACCAGTCCGGCACGTTCCACTTCATGGAGATGAACACCCGGCTCCAGGTCGAGCATCCGGTGACCGAGATGATCACCGACGTCGACCTGGTCGAGTGGCAGCTGCGGGTGGCCTCGGGCGAGCCCCTGCCGAAGCGCCAGGACGAGCTCGCGATCGACGGCCACGCGCTGGAGGCGCGGATCTACGCCGAGGACCCGGCCAAGGGCTTCCTGCCCGCGACCGGCCGGATCGTGCATCTCGCGACGCCGCCGGCCTCGCGCCACGTGCGCGTCGACACCGGGGTCGCCGCCGGCGACGAGATCTCCCCGCACTATGACCCGATGATCGCCAAGCTGATCGTCTGGGACCGCGATCGGGCGGGCACGCTGATCCGGATGCGCGACGCACTGGAGCGATTCCAGGTCGTGGGCCTCGCCACGAACGTCGCGTTTCTCGGGCGCCTCGTCTCGAGTCGCGCCTTCGGCGCGGCGGACCTGGACACCGGCCTCATCGAGCGCAGCGGCGGCGAGCTCTTCCCGCCGCCGGCACCGGCCGCCGACGAAGTCCTCGCGGCCGCGACGTTGTCGGAGCTGCTCCGCCACGACCGCGATGCGCGCCGCCACGCGGCAGTGTCCGGCGACCCGTGGTCGCCCTGGGGCGGCTGCGAGGGGTGGCGGCTCAACCAGGACAACCACCACGTGTTCGTTTTCCGGGAGGGCGAGCGGCAGGTCGCGGTCACCGCGCACTACCGCAAGGGCGGCGAGTACGAGGTCGAGCTGCCCGGCGGGCGCCGGACGCTGTCGGGCGAGCTCACCGACCCGACCACGATCCGGGCCTGGCTCGACGACGAGGAGCTGGCGGCCACCGTGGTGCGCGCCGGCGCGGTGCTCGACGTCTTCCGCGGCGCCGAACGCCACACGCTCGAGCTGCACGACCCGTGGCTCGCCGAAGTCGCGGGCGACGTCCACAGCGGCGGCCTCGCCGCGCCGATGCCGGGCAAGGTCATCGCGGTGCTCGTCCAGGCCGGGGCAACGGTCGAGCGCGGCACGCCGCTCGTCATCATGGAAGCGATGAAGATGGAGCACACCATCACCGCGCCCGCCGCCGGCACCGTCCAGGAGATCCTGTACCGGGTCGGCGAGCAGGTCGCGGAGGGCGCGGATCTCATCCGCTTCGACGCCGCGTGAGAGTCCTCCTCTACACCCCGTCGTCGAAGATGACGCCCGAATGGCGGGACGCGTTGGCGCGCGCGCTGCCGGAGGCCGAGGTGCGCCCCTGGGCGCCGGGCCTCGCTTGGCGGGCGGACTACGCGACGCTCTGGCACCCCGCGGCCGAGGTGCTCGCGGGGCAGACCGGCCTCAAGGCGATCTTCAACCTCGGCGCCGGCGTCGAGGCGCTGCTCAAGCGGATCGCGCTGCCACCCGGGGTGCCGCTCATCCGGCTCGAAGACGCCGGCATGGGGCGCCAGATGGCGGAGTACGTGACCTGGGCCGTCCTGCGCTACTTCCGCCGGCTGGATGCGTACGCCGCGCAGCAATCGCGCGGGGAGTGGAAACTCCATCGCCCGCTTCGGCACCCGGACTTTCCGGTGGGGGTGATGGGTCTGGGCGTGCTCGGCGCGCAGGTCGCACGCGCGCTCGCCGCCGTGGGCTTCCCGGTGCTCGGCTGGAGCCGGGGAACGAAGCAGGTGGACGGCGTGCGGTCCTTCGCGGGCCCGGCGGAGCTGGACGCATTCCTCGGCGGCACACGCGCCCTCGTCTGCATGCTCCCGCTCACCGCCGACACCGAGGGCATCCTCAATCGCCGGACCCTGTTCAGGCTCCCGCAGGGCGGTTACGTGATCAACGTCGCCCGCGGCGGGCTGATCGTCGATGATGATCTCCTCGGAGCGCTCGACGCCGGGCAGGTCGCCGGCGCGACGCTGGACGTCTTTCGCGAGGAGCCGCTGCCCGCGGCGCATCCTTACTGGCGGCACCCGAAGGTGCTGATCACGCCGCACGCCTCCGCGGCCACGCTGCTCGACGAGTCGGCGGCGCAGATCGCCGGCAAGATCCGCCGGCTCGAGCGCGGCGAACCGGTCACCGGCGTGGTCGATCTCCCGCGCGGCTACTGAGGCCGCGCCCGGGCTTCAACCCAGCGCGCCGTTGAGCGCGAAATCGAAGATCCGGTAGCTCGGCGCAGTTGCGGTAAATTGCGGTCATGGAGCTCCCCAAGCGCGTACGCATCGTCGAGGTCGGCCCGCGCGACGGCCTGCAGAATGAGGCGAAGAGCGTCCCCACGGCCGTCAAGGTCGAGTTGATCGAGCGGCTCGCCGCCGCCGGGCTCCCGGCGGTCGAGGCGACGGCGTTCGTCTCGCCGAAGTGGGTGCCGCAGATGGCGGACCATTCAGAGGTGCTGAAAGCCCTGCGGCGCAAGCCCGGCGTGTCCTACCCGGTGCTGGTGCCGAACATGCAGGGCTTCGCGGCCGCGGTGGCGGCGGGCGCCGAGGAGATCGCGGTGTTCGGCGCGGCGTCCGAGACCTTCAGCCGGAAGAACATCAATGCGTCGATCGCCGAGAGCCTCGAGCGGTTCGGGCCGGTGGCCGAGGCGGCGCGGGCGAAGGGCATCCGCGTGCGCGGCTACATCTCGTGCGTCGTGGGCTGTCCCTACGAGGGCGCGGTGAAGCCCGAGGCGGTGGCCGAGGTCGCGAAGCGGCTGGACGCCATGGGCTGCTACGAGATCTCGCTCGGCGACACCATCGGCGTCGGGACGCCCGGGAAGGTGAAGCGCATGCTCGAGACGGTCGCACGCGCAGTGCCGGTCGAGCGCCTCGCGGTCCATCTTCACGACACCTACGGCCAGGCGCTCGCGAACCTGTACGCCGCGCTCGAGCTGGGCGTCGCGACCGCCGACAGCTCGGTCGCCGGGCTGGGCGGCTGTCCCTACGCCAAGGGCGCGTCCGGCAACGTCGCCACCGAGGACGTCGTTTACCTGCTCGACGGACTCGGCGTCGAGACCGGGGTCGAGCTCGCGAAGGTCTACGACGCCGGCCGCTTCATCTGCGACGCGCTCGGGCGCGAGCCGGCGTCCAAGGTGGCGAAGGCGCTGGCGTCGAAAAGAGCGGCGTGAGCGGACAGCCCAAGCTCGAGCTCGTCGCCGGCGGGCGCGTGGACGATCCGGCGTCGCCCTGCATCAACGTCTGCAGGATGAACGAGCGGAGCGGCTTCTGCGAGGGCTGCTTCCGCACGATCGACGAGATCGCGTGCTGGTCCGGCTACACGCGCGAGGAGAAGCTCGCCGTGCTCGCCAAGCTCGAACCGCGCCGGCGCGCCCCCGGTTGAGCGCCACGCACTTGCTTCCCGGCCAACTCCAGGTCTTCGAGCGCGGCTGGCTGTCGTCCAACAACGTGCTCATGAAAGGGGCCGACGGCGCGGTGCTCGTCGACTCGAGCTACGTCACGCACGCGCCGCAGACGCTCGCGCTCATCGAGCACGCGCTCGGCGGCGGCCGGCTCGCGCGGCTCGTCAACACCCACTGCCATTCCGATCACATGGGCGGCAACCGCGCAGTCCAGGCGGCGCACGGCTGCCGCACCAGCATCCCCGTGGGCGAGGCGCCGCTCATCGACCGCTGGGACGACCGCGAGCTCGTGCTCGGCTTCGCCGACCAGTGCGCCGACCGGTTCCACTACGACGATACGATCGCGCCGGGCGAGACCCTCCGCCTCGGGGACATCGACTGGCAGGTTCTCGCCGCGCCGGGCCACGATCCGCACGCGGTGATGCTCTACGCGCCGCAGGAGCGCATCCTCATCTCGGCCGACGCCCTCTGGGAGGACGGGTTCGGGGTGATCTTCCCCGCGCTCTTCGGCGATGCGACCGCGTTCGCCGCGACCCGCGCCACGCTCGAGTCGATCGCCCGGCTCGACGTCCGCACCGTGATCCCGGGTCACGGTCGCGTGTTCGGCGCGCCCGGGCCGGCCCTCGAGCGCGCGTTTCAGCGCCTGGAAGGCTACGAGCGGGACGTCACGCGGCATGCGCGACACGCCGCCAAGGTGATGATCGTTTTCGCGCTGCTCGACAAGCGACGCCTTCCGCTCGAGCGGCTGCCGCAGTACGTCCAGGACGTCGGATTGATCCGGGAGCTGAACGCCCGCCACCTGCACATGACGCCCGCGGCGCTCGCCGAGTGGCTGGTCGCGGATCTCGGCCGCACGGGAGCCATCGGCCGCGAGGGCGACGACATCGTGCCGCTCGTGGGGGCGTGACGGTGGGCGGCTCAGAACGACAGCGACTCGACCTCTCCCGCGCCGAAGAACTCGCGCGTGTACCGGACTGCCGCCGCCTCGTCGAACCCCTTGCAGGTGTAGAGGACGACCGAGAAGAGCTTGGCCGAGGACCACACGTAAGCGGTGATCCCCGAGTCGATGAGCGGCAGGAACGCGTCGAAGCCCTGGTTTTCGGCGCTGCCGAGCCCGGCAGGCGAGTGGATCGTCGGCTCGCCGTAGGCCTTGAGGTTCAGATGGCCGGCCACGCCGTGCAGGTACGCGGCAACCCGTTCCCGCGTCACCTCGATCGTGTAGAAGCCCTCGACCAGCAGGCGCTGGCGAAAGACGTGCGGCGCCAGGTTTCTCATGGTTCCACCTTCGCTGGCAAAGGGAGCAGCTCGATCCGGGCGCGGACCTGCCCGCCGTCGACCTCGAGCAGCGCGACCGAGACCGGCAGCCGGAAGCGGCGCGGCCCCGCGCTCCCCGGGTTGACGTACAGCACGCCATCGCGCTCCTCGACGTGCGGTTGATGCGAGTGGCCGGACACGACCACCCGGAACCCGGCGGCGGCGGGGTCGAGCTCGAGCGCCTTCAGGTCGTGCAGGACATAGAGCACGATGCCGCCCAGCCGGACCGAGGCCGCGTCGGGAATCGTCCGCGCCCACGTCTCCCGGTCGTTGTTGCCCCGCACGACGGTCAGCGGCGCGACGGCGCGCAGCTCGCGCAGCACCTCCGGCGTGCCGATGTCCCCGGCGTGCACGAGATGATCCGCGCCGCGCAGCGCGGCGAGCGCCTCCGGGCGCAGGAGGCCGTGGGTGTCCGAGATCACGCCGACGCGAACCCGGGTTTCGCCGCCGGCACGCGGCTCCCCGGTCCCGGGCGCGGCCGCTGGCAGCGACGCCGGTTGATAGCGGCGACGGCCGGCCTCATTTAGCATCTGATCCCGCCCGCAGCTCACAATGTTTCCGTCCGTTCCTCCCGTCACCTGGACGCTCATCGTCGCGAACACGGTGATCTACATCCTGCAGCTCGGCGCCGCCGGCGGCTTGATCCAGTATTTCGCGCTGTGGCCCCTCGGCGCATCGTCCGCCCTCGGCCCGGACGCGGTCGGCGCCTTCCAGCCGTGGCAGCTCGTCACCTACAGCTTCCTGCACGGCAGCTTCACGCATCTGTTCCTCAACATGCTTGCCCTGTTCATGTTCGGGTCCGAGATCGAGCGGCTCTTCGGACGGCGCCGCTACCTCGCGTACTACTTCGCCGCGGTGCTCGCCGCCGCCGTGACCCAGCTCGTGGTCTCGACGGCGACCGGTTCGTTCTACCCCACGGTCGGCGCGTCGGGCGGCGTCTTCGGGCTGCTGCTCGCCTACGGCATCTACTTCCCGCGGCGCACGATCGTGCTGCTGTTCCCGCCGATCCCGATGCCGGCGTGGCTGTTCGTCATCGTGTACGCGGTGGTCGAGCTCTACCTCGGCGTGACCGGCACCCAGGCCGGGGTCGCCCATTTCGCGCACCTCGGCGGCATGGTCGGAGGCTTCCTCATGCTCCGCTACTGGCGCCGGCAGTCGCTGCTGCGACGGTAGCCGCCGGCCACCTCCCTCAGTTGGTGCGCAGCGCCCGCCAGGGATGCGTGCGCCCATCGGGCATCGTGACGCGACCGACGATGCGATCGGCGCTGGCGCGACCCTGGAACCGCACCGTGCCGCCGTTGTAGGGGAACCGCATGAAAATCGAAGGCCCGCGCACGTACGCGCGTTCCAGGCCGATTATCTCGCCCCGGACCGAGGCGACGCCGGCGAGGGACTGGAACTGCTGGGTGAGATCGAGATCGATCTCGGTGGCGCGGCCCTCTAGCGGGACGGTCGTCCGCCATTCGCCCGCGACCTGCGCCGGCACGATCCAGAGATACAGCGTGCTCTTCTGTTCGACGCCGACCGGCTTTCCCGGCGCCGGCACCACGAGGGTCGCGTCCGGCTTCCACTCGCCCATGTCGCCGTCGTGGGAGACGATCCGCGCACCGGGGCGCAGCTGGCTCAGCATCTTGGGGCGCAGCTCGACGTTGGTGTCCGGCAGGAGGTAGAACGCGAGCACCGTCGCGGGCGAGAAGTCGACGTCGTGGATGTCCTTCTGGACGAAGGCCACGCGGTCGGCGACGCCGGCCTTGCGCGCGTTCTCCTCGGCGAGCTCGACGAGCGATTTCACGTAGTCGAAGCCCACGCCGCGGGCGCCGTACTTCTTGGCGGCAGTGATGACGATCCGGCCGTCGCCGGAGCCGAGGTCCATGACGAAGTCGGTGCCCCGCACGCCGGCGAGCTTCAGCATCTCCTCGACGACGTTCTGCGGCGTCTGGACGTAGGGCACCTCCTCGCCGGCGGAAGCCGAGAGGCACGCGACCGCGGCCGACACGACGCAGAGCGCCAGGCGCCTCATTGTCGGCGCGCGGCGAACGGGACGGCGGGAGCGCCGTCGCGCCGGATCTCGCCGCGAATCTGCACCCCTTCGACGGTGCCCTCGTACGCGCCCGCGAGCGGCGAACCGGCCGGAACCGTGAACCGGACGGCCGTGCCGCGCATCCGGCCGCCGGCGATGGCGTGGCGCGCGCCGTCCAGCTCGAGCTCCCCGCCGAACTTCTGGAACTGCTGCGCGAGCGCGAGCGTGGCGCTGCGTCCGGGCGCGAGCGGCGTGTCGAGCCGCCACCGGCCTTCGACCTTCGCCGGCACGTACCAGAGGTAGACCCGGCTGGTGCGGTCGATGCCGACCGGCTTGTCGGGCGCGGGGATGGTCTCGGCGAGGTCCGGCTCCCACTCGTCGCCGAGATCCCAGTCGTGCGCGACGACCCGCGCGCCGGGCCGCAGCTGCTCGAGGATCCGCGGGCGCAGCTTGATGTTGAGGTCCCGGAAGAGGTACAGCGTCAGCACCGTCGCCGGCCGCAGGTCGGCGACGAACAGGTCCTCGGTGACGAACTTGGCGCGATCGGCCACGCCCTCGCGGCGAGCGTAGTACTGGCTCAGATTGACGAGATCGGGCTCGATCTCGATGCCGAGTCCGCGGGCCCCGTACTTCTTCGCCGCCGTGATCACGATCCGGCCGTCGCCGGACCCGAGATCGATGACGAAGTCGTCGGGACCGACCCGCGCGACCTCGAGCATCCGGTCGACGGTGGATTGCGGCGTCGGCACATAGGGCGGCTTGGTGAGGAAGACCTGCGCCGACGCGGCGGGCGCGGCGAGCGCGCCGGCCGCCGCGAGGATCGCGAGCGGCCGCTTCCAGTCGAAGCGCGTCGACATCCGCCGCATGGTTGCACGACCCATCGTGTTACTTCCGTAGCAGCTCGTACTCCGTGGGGTTGTCGGGGCACGCGCCGAACCCGCACTCGAGGAGCGTCGAGACCGCGTTGGCGAGCGCGACCGCCACGAACAGCCATCCAACCGCCTGCGTCACGATGCTCGGGCGCAGATCGTGGGTCCCCTCGACAAACTGCGCCTCGATGAACAGCAGCAATCCCGCGAGCGCCGCGATCGCGACGAACGCCACCAGCGCCCAGGTGTAGAAGTGCCAGCCGTAGAGCGCCGACCCGTACGACCCGGTGTCCGGCAGGATGTGCAGCAGGATCTGGCGCGTCGCCGCCGCGCCGCCGACGAGCGCGCTGATGATCACGACGCCGTAGTGGGACTCCGACGACCCGAAGCGGACATTCAGGGCGAAGCCGAGCCCGGCTCCGATCAGCCCGAGGCGCTGCACGAGGCAGAGCGGGCACGGCAGCTCGCCGCGCGCGAGCTGCCAGTAGAACGCGAACAGGAGCAAACCGCAGATGCCTAGGACGGCGAGGACGTTGAGGGCTTTCGCGATCGCGGCCATGGCGGTGACCTAGAGCATGATCTTCAATGGAACGGTCGTATGGCCCCAGAAGACGTAGAGGGTGGCCGCCATCGCGACCCCCCAGACGATCACGGACGTCTTCCGGAACCCGAGCATCGCGACCAGGGCGGCGAGCAGGAGCACGACGAACGGCAGGGCCATCATGACTTTTCTCTCCCTTTGCGACAGGCTCGAACGAGGGGTCGAGCCCCCTTGCAATCCCCCGACCCGCGGGCGCCGGTCGCGGGCTAGTCGTACTTGCGCGCGTCCTCGATGACCTTGCCGTCGTTCGGGAGCTCGCCCGGCTTGCGCAGCCGCACCTCGCCGCGCAGCTTCATGAGCTCGCGGATCGTGGCAACGACCGCATCGGCGAAGCCCGCTGGCGCGGCCTCGAGCTCGCAGTGGAACGTCATCCGGTCCTGCCCCTCCGCCTGGTCGACGACGACGCGCGCGCGCCGGATCTCCGGGTGGCGCCTGACCACCTCCGCGACCTGCGACGGGTGCACGAACATCCCCTTCACCTTGGTCGTCTGGTCGGCGCGGCCCATCCAGCCCCGGATGCGAAGGTTGGTGCGGCCGCACGGGCTCGGGCCCGGCAGCACCGCCGAGAGGTCGCCGGTCGCGAAGCGGATCAGCGGGTAGTCGGCATTGAACGTCGTGACGACGACCTCGCCGACCTCGCCCTCGGGCACCGGATCGCCGGTCCCGGGCCGCACGATCTCGAGGAAGCACCCCTCGTCGACGACCATGCCCTCGCAGACCTTGCCGTCGGCGCCGCACGACTCGTAGGCGAGAAGCCCGAGGTCCGCTGTCGCGTAGCACTGCAGTACGCCAAGCCCGCGCTCGCCGAGCGCGTTGCGCAGCGCGGGCGGGAGGTATTCCGCACCAACCATGGCCTTCCTGAGGCAGCTGATGTCGGCCTTCAGCTCGTCGGCTTTCTCGACGATCAGCTTCAGGAACGAAGGCGTGCCGACGTAGCCGGCCACCCGGAGGCTCGCGATCGCCGCGACCTGCAGCTCGGTCTGCCCCACGCCGGCGGGCAGCACGGTGCAGCCGCACGCAAGCGCCCCGGACTCCATCATCGATCCGGCCGGCGTGAAGTGATAGGCGAAGGTGTTGGTGACCAGATCTCCGGGCCGGAAGCCGGCAGCGTAGAGCGCGCGGCCGATGCGCCACCAGTCGCGACCGTGGCCTTCCGGCTCGCAGATCGGGCCGGGCGAGACGAAGAGCTTCGCTAGCTTCTCGAGCGGGGTCGCATTCAGGCCGCCGAGCGGCGGCAGTTCGGCCTGCAGCGCCTTGAGGTCGGACTTGCGGGTCACCGGGAGCCGCGCGAAGGCCGCCCGCGAGTCGATGGCGCGGGGATCGACGTCGTTCAGGATCCGCGCGAAGCCGGGCGCGTGGGCTCTGGCGTGCGCGACCTGGTTCGCGAGCCGGGCGAGCAGGTCACGCTCCCGCTCGCCGGGGTCGCGGGTCTCGAGGTCGTCGTAGTGCGCGGACGCGGTCATCCCTACGACAGCCAGCGCTTGCGCCGGCGGTAGAACTTCGCCTCCCGGAAGCTCCTGCGGCCGCCGGTCGACAGCCCGAGGTAGAACTCCTTCACGTCGTCGTTCTCGCGGAGCTTGGCGGCCTCGCCGTCCATCACCACCCGGCCGTTCTCGAGGATGTAGCCGTAGTCGGCGTAGCGCAGCGCGATGTTGGTGTTCTGCTCGGCGAGCAGGAACGAGACGCCTTCCTTCTGGTTGAGGTCCTTCACGATCTCGAAGATCTCCTCGACGAGCTGCGGGGCGAGGCCCATCGACGGCTCGTCGAGCAGGATCATCTTCGGCCGCGCCATCAGCGCCCGGCCGATGGCGGTCATCTGCTGCTCGCCGCCCGAGGTGTAGCCCGCGAGCGACTCCCGCCGCTCCCGCAGCCGCGGGAAGTACCGGTACACGAGGTCGAGGTCGCGGGCGAGCTCGGCCCGCCCGATCGAGCGGGTGAACGCGCCGGTGAGGAGGTTCTCCTCCACCGTCAGGTGCTGGAAGCAGTGCCGGCCCTCCATCACCTGGCACACGCCCATGCGCACCAGGTCGTTCGGCGTCAGCTGGTCGATGCGCTTGCCGTCGAACTCGATCGAGCCCTTGGTGACCTCGCCGCGCTCGGCGCGGAGCAGGTTGGAGATTGCCTTCAATGTGGTCGTCTTGCCCGCGCCGTTGGCGCCGAGCAGCGCGACGATCCGGCCCTTCTGGACCTGCAGCGACACGCCCTTCAGCACCAGGATGACGTGATCGTAGATGACCTCGACGTTGTTGACGTTGAGGTAGGCGCCTGCCTGCAGGTCGGGTTTCGCGACGGCGGACATCGGTGGTCAGCAGAGCCGGGAGTGGAACAAGGGGCGCTCGCGCGCCCCTTGCAGTCGGGAAGCGAGCGACCCGCTCCCCGTTCGCGCGGCTAGCTTGCGGCCTTGCAATCGCGCAGCGCGAGCCCTTTCTCCTTGGCGTACTTCGCCGCGGACTCCTCGATCATCGGCCGCACAATCGACTGGTCGGACGGAATCCAGTCGGTGATGACCTTCCACGTGGTCCCGTCCCACTGCAGGAACTTCACCGCGCCGCCGCCCTCGTGATCCAGGCACGACACCTTGAGCGGCGCCATGAGGCCGATCGCGCCGAGCTCCTTCAGGCGCTTCTCGTCGACGTTGAGGTTCTCGAGGCCCCAACGCATCTGCTCGCCCGTGATCGCCTTGCCCTTGCCGTACCGGGCCTGCGCGGTGCGGATCGCCTCAGTCGTCACGATGCCGGCCACGACGCCGCGGGTGTGGTAGATCGAGCCGATGCGCGTCTTGTCGTCCATCTCGCCCTTGCCCTTGGTGTAGACGTTCTTGAGGATGTCTTGCATCACCGGGAAGTTGGTGCCGGGCAGGTTGAATCCCGCGGCGATGTAGCCCTTGGCCGCAGCGCCCGCCGGGATCACGTCCTCCTCGGCGCCGGACCACCACACGCCGACGATCTTCTCGCGCGGGTAGCCCACCTTCGCCGCCGCCTTCAGCGCCGTCGGGTTCATCACCCCCCAGCCGCGCAAGATCACCCAGTCGGGCTTGAACTGCCGGATCTGCAGCCACTGCGACTGCTGCTCGTTCCCCGGGTGCGGCACCGCGATGTGCACGACCTCGAACCCGTACTTCTTCGCCTGGACGTCGAGGACGGCGATCGTCTCCTTGCCGTAGGCCGAGTCGTGATAGAGGTTCGCGATCCGCTTGTTCTTCAGCTTGTCCATCCCGCCTTCGCGCATGCCGATGAACTTGATCTTGGCGGTGTTCTGCGACCAGTAGTTGGTGATGAGCGGGAAGACGTACGGGAAGACGCGTCCGTCGCTCGCGTCGGTGCGACCGTAGCCCATCGAGATGATGGGAATCTTGTCCTCGGTCGCCTTCTCGATCAGCGAGTAGGTGATGCCGGTCGAGAGCGGGTGGATCACGGTCGCGCCGGTCGGGCCCTTCTTCTTCAAGCGCTCGTAGCACTCGACGCCGCGGGCGTTGTTGTACTCGGTCTCGCACTTCTCCCAGGTGAGCTTGACGCCATTGATGCCGCCGTCGCGGGCGTTCAGCATGGCGAAGTAGTCGATCATCCCGCCGCCGAACCCGGATCCGCCCGGAGCGTAGGGCCCTACCCAATAGAAGTTGGCCGGAATGAACTGCTCCTGCTGGGCGTGCGCGCCGGCCGCGGCGATCGCCAGCCCCGCGGCGGCGAACAACGTTGCCGCCGGCTTGCCGACGCCCTTCCCAAGTTGCTTCAACATCGCTGATCTCCTCAAGCTTGTGGACCCCCAGTTGCCCTGGTTGTACGAGTTATGGGTTCTGCGGACCGGTAAATATACGCCAAACCCCTGGACGATCAAAGCGTAGCGGGTCTCGCGCACCCCCAGGATGCCGCCCCCGGGCCCGAGCCCCGCTTTTCGTCGCGCGCGAGGGAAACGCGAGCGCCGCGCGCTAGTGCGGGAACGGCCAGAGCCGCAGCTTCTCCTTCGCGATCTGCCACAGCCGCGCGAGGCCGTGCGGCTCGACGATCAGGAAGAAGATGATCAGCGCGCCGAAGATGATCAGCTCGAGGTTCGACACGATCGCGTGCGAGATCTCCATGCCGGTGGCGTGCGAGATCGTCTGCGAGACCAGGCTCAGGAAGATCGGGAACAGCGTGATGAACCCGGCGCCGAGGAACGAACCGAGGATCGAGCCCACCCCGCCGATGATGATCATGAACAGCACCCGGAACGACAGGTCGAGGTTGAACGCCTCGGGCTCCACGGTGCCGAGATAGCAGAACGCGTACAGCGCGCCGGCCACGCCGCAGTAGAACGAGCTGATCGCGAACGCGAGGAGCTTGGTGTGCATCAGCCGGATGCCGATCACGCCGGCCGCGACGTCCATGTCGCGGACCGCCATGAACGCCCGCCCGGTCTCGCTGCGGACCAGGTTCTTGGCGAGTAGGGCGAGCACCGCGACGACCGACAGGGTCACGAGGTACTTCGCCCGCGGGCTGTCCATGGCGTAGCCGAAGATCACCATCTTCTGCGCGGTGATCACGCCGGACGAGCTGTAGTTCGAGAACCAGCCGAACCGCTGCAGCGCCCAGAGCACGAAGAACTGGCAGGCGAGCGTCGCCACCGCCAGATAGAAGCCCTTGATCCGCAGGCTCGGCAGCCCGAACACCACGCCGACCGCGGCGGCGCAGAGCCCGCCGAGGATGAACGATCCGACGATCGGCATGCCGGGAATGCGCAGCTGGGCGTTGTACGCCATGAACGCGCCGACGGCCATGAACGCCGCGGTGCCGAGCGAGAGCTGTCCAGCGTAGCCGGTCAGGATGTTGAGCCCGAGCGCGGCGAGCGAGAAGATGAGGAACGGCGTGAGGATCGCGCCGAGCCAGTACTGGTCGGCGAAGAGCGGCACGACGATGAACGCCAGCGCCAGGACCGCGATGACGCCGATCCGGTCCTGCAGGATCGGGAAGATCTGCTGGTCGGCGGCGTAGCTCGTCTTGAACTGCCCGGCTTCGCGGTACAGCATCGCTTCTCCCCGGCGCTACACGCGCTCGATGTGCGCTTTTAGTTCCGACATAACCTTCGCTCCGCGAAGGTTAGTCTCCACTGAAAGCTCGTTGAGCGCGTCATACGCGCTCAATGATCTTTTCGCCGAACAGCCCCTGCGGCCGGAACAGCAGGAACACGAGCGCGATGACGTAGGCGAACCAGCCCTCGATCCCGCCGCCGACGTAGGGTCCGAGATAGACCTCGGCGAGCTTCTCCGAGGCGCCGATGATCAGGCCGCCGATGATCGCGCCGGCGATCGACTCGAAGCCGCCGAGAATCAGCACCGGCAGCGCCTTGAGCGCGACGAACGTGAGCGCGTACTGGACGCCGTTCCGCACGCCCCACATGAGGCCGGCGACCAGCGCCACGAACCCGGCGACCGCCCACACGATCCCCCAGATCTGCTTCAGCGGAATGCCGACGGCGAGCGCGGCCTGGTGATCGTCGGCAACCGCCCGCAGCGCCCGCCCGATGCGCGTCTTCTGGAAGAACACCGCGAGCACCGCGACCAGCGTCCCGGCGACCGCCGAGGCGAAGAGATCGAACTGGCTGATGTTGATGTTCGCCTTCTGCGACAACCACTCGATCGGGACATCGGGGACCCCGAGCTCGAGGCCGTGGGGCTGCGAACCCCAGACGAGCTGGGACAGGCCCTCGAGGACGAAGGTGAGGCCGATGGTCGCCATGAAGAGCGTGATCGGCGCCTGATTGACAAGCGGGCGGAGCACCACCTTCTCGATGGCGAGCCCGAGGAGCACCATCACCGCCAGCGTGATGACGAGCGCGAGCCAGACGTTCATGCCGCGCTCGACGAGGCTCACGAAGGTGAGCGCGGCGAAGAACACCATCGCGCCCTGGGCGAAGTTGAACACGCCCGAGGCCTTGTAGATCAGGACGAACCCGAGGGCGACGAGCGAGTACATCACGCCCGCGAGCAAGCCCCCTGCCAGCACCTCGATGAAGAACGCGAAGTCCATTCGGCCTGCCCCTTAGTGCGCGACGCCGAGATAGGCGTCGATCACCTTCTGGTCGCCCCGCACCGCGTCCGGCGTGCCGTCGGCGATCTTGCGCCCGTAGTCGAGCACCACCACCCGGTCCGAGATGTCCATCACCACGCCCATGTCGTGCTCGATCAGCACGATGGTCGTCCCGTACTGGTCGTTCACGTCGAGGATGAAGCGGCACATGTCCTGCTTCTCCTCCATGTTCATCCCCGCCATCGGCTCGTCGAGGAGCAGCACCTGCGGTTCGGCCGCGAGCGCGCGCGCGAGCTCGACCCGCTTCTGCAGGCCGTACGGCAGCCGCCCCACCGGGGTCTTGCGGATGTGCTGGATCTCGAGGAAGTCGATGACCTCCTCGACCTTGCGGCGATGCTCGAGCTCCTCGCGCTTCGCCGGCCCGATCCAGATCGCCTGCTGGAGGAAGTTGGTCCGCATCTTCAGGTTGCGGCCGGTCATGATGTTGTCGAGCACCGTCATGCCCTTGAACAGCGCGATGTTCTGGAAGGTGCGGGCGATGCCCATCGCCGCGGCCTCGTGACTGTTCATGTCGGACCGGGTCTCGCCCTTGAAGGTGATCCGGCCGTGCTGCGGGTGGTACACGCCGTTGATCACGTTCAGCATCGAGCTCTTGCCGGCGCCGTTCGGGCCGATGATCGCGCGCACCTCGTGCTCGCGGACGTCGAACGAGACGTCCTGCAGCGCCTTCACCCCGCCGAACGCGAGCGACACGTTCTGCACGGCAAGGACCGGCGCCCCGATCTTGCGTTGGCTCTGCATCGGCCGGCGGCGGGGGCGGCAGTCAGGCGGCGCGGCGAAGCGCGGCGGCCGGGAAGGTCTTCGCGTCGGCGATCTTCAACGTCGCGGCGATGGTGCCAGTGCGGCCGTCCTCGAACTTCACCTGCGTCTCGACGTAGCAGTCGCGCTTGCCGCCGTAGAGCGCGTCGATCGGCACCTTGTAGCGCTCGGCGATGAACCGCCGGCGCACCTTCCGCGACCGGGTGATCTCGCCGTCGTCGGGGTCGAGCTCCTTGTGCAGGACGAGGAAGCGGTGAATCTGCGACCCGGCGAGCTTCGGGTCGGTGGCGAGGTCGGCGTTCACCTTCTCGACGCACTCGCGCACGAGCTCGTAGACCGAGCCTTGCGCGGCGAGGTCGCCGTAGCCGGAGTACGCGAGGTTGCGTCGCTCGGCCCAGTTGCCGACCGCGTCGAAGTCGATGTTGATGAACGCGCACACCATGTCGCGCTCGTGCCCGAACGCGACCGCTTCCCGGATGTAGGGGAAGAACTTGAGCTTGTTCTCGAGGTACTTCGGCGCGAACAGCGTGCCGTCCTTCAGCCGGCCGACGTCCTTCGCGCGGTCGATGATCTTGAGGTGCCCGTCCTGGTCGAGGTAGCCGGCGTCGCCGGTGTGGAACCAGCCGTCGTTCGTCTTCACCTCGGCGGTCGCCTCGGGGTTCTTGTAGTACGCCTGGAACAGCCCGGGCGAGCGGATCAGAATCTCGCCGGCGTCGGTCACCTTGACCTCGACGCCCTTTACCGGCGGGCCGACGGTGTCGACCTTCACCTGGCCGTTCGGCTGCACGCAGACGAACACCGAGGTCTCGGTGGAGCCGTAGAGCTGCTTCAGGTTGATCCCGATCGCGCGGTAGAACACGAAGAGGTCGGGCCCGATCGCCTCGCCCGCGGTGTAGGCGAGTTTCACCCGGCTCATGCCGAGCACGTTGCGCAGCGGCCCGTACACGAGCAGGTCGCCGAGCCGGTAGAGCGCGCGGTCGACGACCCCGACCGGCTCCTTGGCGTCCAGGATCCTGGCGCCGACGCGGCGCGCGAGGCCCATGAAGTAGTGGTACAGCTTGCGCTTCAGCCACCCCGCGTCCTCCATGCGGATGGTGACCTGGGTGAGCAGCCCCTCCAGCACCGCCGGCGGCGCGAAGTAGTAGGTCGGGCCGATCTCGCGCATGTCGGTCATCACCGTCGCGGCCGACTCCGGGCAGGACACGCAGAAGCCCACCACCAGCGGCTGCGTGTACGAGAAGATGTTCTGCCCGATCCACGCCGGTGGCAGGTACGCGAGCACCTCCTCGTCGGGCGTGAGGCCTTCCATCTCGGCGCCCGTCCGTCCGGCGGTGATCAGGCTCTGGTGAGTGAGGATCACGCCTTTCGCGTTGCCGGTGGTGCCGGAGGTGAAGAACATCGCGGCGATGTCCGACGCACGGCCCTTCTCGACCTCGCGGAGGAAGAACTCGGGATTGCGGGCATCGAACTCGCGCCCCAGCGCCTGCAGGCTCTCGTAGCTCAGCAGCTCGGGCTGCGCGTAGTTCCGCAGACCCCGCGGGTCGTCGTAGTAGATGTGCTTGAGCTTCGGGCACTGCGGCATGATCTCGAGCAGCTTGTCGACCTGCTCCTGGTCCTCGGCGATCGCGTACTCGATCTCGGCGTTCTGGAAGACGAAGCCGAGCTCCGCGGCGACCGCGTCCTGGTAGAGCGGCACGGGGACTCCGCCAAGGCACTGCGTCGCCGCGACCGCCCAGTAGATCCGCGGGCGGTTCGCGCCGATGATCGCGAGGTTCATCCCGCGCTGGAAACCCTGCGCCGCGAGGCCGCAGGCGAGCGCGCGCACCTCGGCGGCGACCTCGGACCAGGTGAAGCTCTGCCAGATGCCGAGATCCTTCTCGCGGATCGCCGGGCTCGTCGGGCGGACGCGCGCGTGCTCCAGCAGCAGGCGTGGAAAGGTGTCGAGCCGCTCCGCCATTTCAGCCTCCTGTGGACCCCAGGGGCCACCCGTCTTTGCCGACGGACAGGGGGTTGGGGAACGCGCCGCCGGTTGTCGGTATCGGGGTCGCGCGAGCGGCGGATTGTAACCTAGTAACCTAGCGGCTCCGCCCTTCAGGGGCCGCGCGGATCCGCGCGATCGCCCAGGACCGCCACAGGTTCCAGCCGCGCCCATAGTCCTGGACCGGTACCGAGGCCGCGACTTCCCGGTCGTCCAGGTACGTGATCTTCCCGGCCGGACCGGCGATCGCCATCGCCTGGGCCTGCAGGCGGGCGTTGATCTCGAGATAGATGCTGCGCCCCACGGCGCGCGGCAGGTTCTCGCCCACGACCACCGCGCCGTGCCCGCGCATCAGGGCGGCAGGGTGCTTTCCCAGCGTCCGCGCGAGCGCCTGGCCGAGATACGGCGTCTTGACGAGGAGATCCGTGCCCTCCTGGGCGTCGCGGATCTCGAACGTCGGGACGCCGTCGCCCACGAACGCGGCCATGTGGAAGATCGGCCGCAGCGCGGCCGTCGTCACGCCGAACGGAATCACCGACGGCGAATGATTGTGGACGACCGCCTGCACCTCGGGCCGCGCGCGGTAGATCTCGCCGTGGATGAAGCGCTCGCGCACCGACTCGCGGCCGCGCGGATCGAGCGGCGTGCTGTCGAGGTCGTACTCGAGGATGTCCGCCTCGGTAACGAGCTCCGGCGCGAGCGACCGGGCGAGGAGGTAGCGCCCGGGGTCGCGCTCCGCGCGGACGCTGACGTGCCCGTAGGCATCGATCACGTCGTGCGCCGCGAGGATCCGGTAGGCGCACGCGAGGTCTTCGACGAGACTCATTTCAGTCGGCCTTGATGCCGGCGGCCGCGACCACGCGCGACCAGCGCGCGAGCTCCCGCGTCACCAGGTCCCCGAGCCGCGCGGGCGGACCGCCGGCGGGAATCATGCCCTGCTTGGCGAGCAGCTCGCGGAGATCGGGCTGGGCGAGCAGCGCGTTCAGCTCGGCGTTGACCAGCCGCCAGGATCTCGGGCGGCGTGCCGGCCGGGCGCGAACAGGCCGTACCACGTCTCGACCTCGAGGTCGGCGAAGCCCAGCTCCTTCAGCGTCGGCACGTCGGCGAACGCGGGCGAGCGCTCGGCGCTCATCACCGCGAGCATGCGCAGCTTCCCGCTCTGCGCGTACGGCGCCGCGGTCTGCAGGGCCACGATCGCCGCCTGGACGTGACCGCCCACGAGATCGTTGATCGCCCCGCCCATGCCCTTGTACGGCACGTGGACGAGATTGACGCCGGTCTCCTGCTTGAGGAGCTCCATCGCGAGATGCTGCGGGCCGCCGTTGCCCGGCGAAGCGTAATGCAGCTTCCCTGGCTGACTCCGCGCCGCATCGAGAAGCTCGCGCAGGCTGGTGACGCCCAGCTTGGGCGAGACGACGACGGTCATGACGCTGGTCACGACCAGCGCGACCGGCGCGAAGCTCTTCACCGGGTCGAACGGGAGCCTGGGGTGAATCGCGGGATTGGTCCCGAACGCGGTCGCGGCGAAGAGCAGCGTGTAGCCGTCCGGCGCGCTCTGCGCGACGAACTCGGTGCCGATGTTGCCGGTCGCGCCGGCGCGGTTGTCGGTGACGACGCCGACCTTCCAGCGCTCGGCGAGTCGCGGGCCGAGGATCCGCGACAGGATGTCCGCGCCGGTCCCGGGGGTGTACGGCACGACGATCGTGACCGTGCGGCTCGGGTACGCGCCGGCCTGCTGGGCGATCGCTGCCCCCGCGAAGCCCGGCGGCGACTCCCGCGAAGAGCAGTGTAAGACCGTGAGCGGCGCGCATGGCAATGCCTCGCGGTTCAGCCGTAGGTGAAGAATCCGCGCCCGGTCTTCCGCCCGAGGTAGCCGGCCTCGACCATCTCGACGAGCAGCGGGGCGGGCCGGTACTTCGGGTCCTTGAAGCCCTCGAACAGCACGTTCATCACCGCGAGCTGGACGTCGAGCCCGACGAGATCGCAGAGCGCGAGCGGGCCGATCGGGTGGTTGCAGCCGAGCTTCATCGCCTCGTCGATCTCCGCCGCCGTCGCGAGCCCCTCGCCGAGCGCGAAGACCGCCTCGTTCAGCATCGGGCAGAGCATGCGGTTCACGACGAACCCGGGCGAGTTCCTTACCTTGACCGGCGTCTTCCCGATCTTCTTCGAGACCGCCTCGGCGGCGGCATAAGTCTCTTCGGAAGTCGCGAGCCCGCGGATCAGCTCGACCAGCTGCATGACCGGGACCGGGTTGAAGAAGTGCATTCCGATCACCTTGTCCGGGCGCTTCGTCGCCGCGGCGAGCCGCGTGATCGAGATCGAGGAGGTGTTGGACGCGATCAGCGCGCCGGGCTTCGCCAGCCGATCGAGCTCGCCGAACAGCTTCAGCTTGAACTCCAGGTTTTCGGTCGCGGCCTCGATGAGGAGGTCGCAGTCCTTGAGCGCCGCGACGTCGGTCGCGGTCCGGATGCGGCCGAGCACCGCGGCCTTGTCGGCCGCGGTGAGCTTCTCCTTCTTCACCAGCCGCTCGAGGCTGCCGTCGATCGTCTTCACGCCGCGGTCGAGCTGCGGCTGCCCGATGTCGGTCATCGTCACCGGGAACCCGGCGGCCGCGAACGCCTGCGCGATGCCGTTGCCCATGGTGCCGGCGCCGACGACGCCGATGGTCTTGAGGTCCATGGAGAGTCCTTGGTCGTTGCGGCGAGAGTGCGAAGTCTACGCCGCGTCGCGCGGCCTCTGTTACGCTCGCGTCGTGGCTGACGAGGGCGTGTCCTGGCCGGGCGTGCTGTGGCGAGTGGCGCTGGCGCTGGCGCTCGTCTTTCTGACCTACAACCCTACCGGTTACTCCTACTTTCACTGGGCGCTTACGGACTTCTCGACCTTCGACGCCCTCAAGGCGGTGGCCGGTGCGCTGCTCCTCGCCGGCTGGGTGTTCTACCTCAAGGCGGCGCTCTCCTCGCTCGGCCTCGTCGGCTTGATCCTGCTGCTCCTCATCCTGGGCGCACTGGTCTGGCTGCTGGTCGAACAGAAGATCCTCGACCCGCACCAGCCGGGCGTCCTGCGCTGGGGCGTCCTCGCCGTCCTGGGACTCGTGCTCGGGATCGGGATGTCGTGGTCGCTCGTCCGCCGGCGGCTCACCGGCCAAGTTGACGTCGACGAGATCGATCGCTGACCCGCAAGCGCCCCCCCGTGTCAGGGACTTGTCGGCGGAACGCCTCGTGTGAAACTCATGTGTAACGAGTCACGCATGGCCACCAACCTTTCGCTGGACCCCGAACTGATCGAACGTGCCGTGGAAGTGAGCGGCGAGCGGACCAAGGAGGCGGCGATCACCCGCGCACTGGAAGAGTTCATCGCCCGTCGCAGGCAGAAGCGCCTGGTCGAGTTGATGCGCAAGCTCGAATGGGATAGATCGTTCGACTACAAGGCCGAGCGCTCCCGTCGGTGACCCTGTTCGTCGACCCGAGCGTCTGGTTGCTCGCGGTCCGTCAGGACCGCTAGCTAGAGTCCCCATTCGAGGAACGTCGCGTAGTCCGCGCCGCCGAGCGGCGCGAGCTCCCGATAGTGGCTGCGGAAGAACAGGAGCGGGTCGGCCTCCTCGGGCACCTCCACCCTGAGCACCCGGCCGAGCACGATCAGATGATCCCCGGCGTCGTGCCGGGCCTCGACCTCGCATTCGAAGGTCGCGAGCGCGCCCTCGAGGAGCGGCACGCCGTGCTCGCCGATGCGGTGCTTCACGCCCTGCCATTTCCCCGCGCCGGCCTGCGCGAACCGCTCCGAAACGGCCCGGCCGTCCCGCCGCAGCACGCTCGCCGAGAAGAAGCGCGTCGCGTTGTACACGTCGAACGCCCGGGCCGAGCGCGACGGACAGAACATCACGAGCGGCGGCGCGAGCGACACGGAGCTGAAGGAGTTCGCCGTCATCCCGACGAGCGCGCCGTCGGCCGAGCGCGCGCCGACCACGGCGATGCCGGTTGCGAACGTGCCGAAGGCCTGGCGGAGGCGCTGCGGCGTCAGGCTCTGCGCGGGGTCGCTCATCTCGACGTCCTGGACTGGAGATCCGCGCAATGCTACCGCGGCGCCGGACGCGGAGCGACCCGACGGGCGCTGTGTGCTACGCGGCGATCTTGCGCGTCGCCTCGCCCTTCTCGGGCAGGATCGCCGACTTCGGCCAGCTCGGCCGGGCCCGCACCCGCTCCATGAGCGCGCCGATGCGCGGGAAGCGCTGGTAGAGGTCGGCGATCTCGATGATCGGGAACATCTCGGTGCGCGGCGCGAGCGCGATGTCGGCGAGCGAGAACGCGTCGCCGAGCAGCCACTTCCGACCGTCGGACAGCCGGTCCTCCATCAACTGCATCTTCTCGAGCAGTACTTTGTGGCGGTCGGCGAGCAGCTCCGCGTCCTTCGGCGCGGTGAGCACGCGGGTCGCGAACTTGAGGTAGTACTCGTTCGACGTCCGCTTGGTGATCTCCTCCTTCAGCTTCTCGGGCGTGATGCCGGTGTCCTGGAGGCGCTTCTTGCCCATGGTCTCGTAGATCGAGTCGCGGAACGGCTTCGCCCATTCCAGCTCGAACGCCATCCACATCCGCATCTGCGCCTGGAGGTACGGGTCCCGCGGCACGAGCGGCGGTTCGGGAAACACCGACTCGAGGTATTCGTTGATGACGTTCGACTCGTAGAGCGCGCGCTCGCCGTGCACCAGGGTCGGCACGAGCCCGTTCGGGTTGAGCTTGAGGTACCAGGGCTGCTTTTGATCCATGAGGCCGAGCGCGAGCCAGCGGATCTCGAACGGCACGCCCTTCTCGATCAGGCACATCCGGACCCGCCGCCCGCATGGGCTGTTCGCGGCGTCGTACAGAACGATCTCGGCCATTGCGATCTCCTCTAGGGACGCGGCTCCGGCACGTCGTAGCCCGCCATCAGGTCGTCGACGATCTTGTGGAACTCGTCCCAGGGTGTCTCGCGGAACGCGTGATTGCGCACGATGAACGAGGCCCCGGCGTAGAACTTCTCGTACTGCAGGTGCCGGCCGGCAAACTCCGACCCGACCATGTCCCACGCGAGCTTGAAGAGCTTCATGCGGCGCACCGCGTCGAGCTGCGGGGTCTGGAAGTACGCCTGGAACTGGCTGGCGAGCTCGCGGTCTTGCATCACGCTGATGTCGGCCGGCATCTGGAACACCCCGCCACCGCACAGCTCCCGCAGCACCTCGATGAACGAGGAGTGGTTCTGGGTCGCCCACTCGAGCGCGGCGTACATCATGCGGCGGTTGAAGCACGCCCAGCCCGCCGGCCAGCTCTCGCAGGCGTTGATCTGCCCGTTGACCATGCCCGCGATCGCGGCCTCGACCGCCGACATCTTCCCGAGCACCTCGCGCACCGCCGGCACCTCCGCGGCGCCGGTCGCGTGCGCAATCTCGCTGCACAGTCCCAGCAGCAGCCGCATCTTCGACCAGAAGCGCACGTTCGACTGGTGATTGCCGTAGCAGTGACTCGGCGTCTTGATGTAGATCTCGCGCGACAGAATGGCGTCGTCGTTCACGAACACCCGCTCCCACGGCACCTTGACGCCGTCGCACATCACCATGCTGTCGGTCTCGTCGTAGCGGTAGGCGAGCGGCGAGTCGAACTCGGTCCGGGCCTCGCGCTCGAACGACTTCCGCGACCAGAGCGTCAACCCCTTCGCGTTGCACGGGATCGCGCAGGTGATCGCCTGCTTGCGCTGGTCCGCCGCGAGCGGCAGGACGTTGCCGATCCAGATCTCGTTGGCGAACACCGCCCCGGTCGCGAGCATCTTCATCCCGGAGATCACGACGCCGTCGTCCTCCTCGCGCACCACGCTCAGCGTCGGGATCGGCAGGTTCTGGCGCTGATAGAACTCCGGGTTGCGCGCCGCCTGCGGCGGCAGGACGGCGTAGACAACGTAGAGATCCGCGTCGCGGATGTGGCGGTAGTAGGCGACCAGGTTGTCGCCGTTCCCGTAGGGCGGGGTGAGCGCGTCCGGCTTCATCGCCATCCCGGTCACGAAGCTCGCGACGTGGTCCGGCGAACGGCCGAACATGCCGTAGGTCTGGTCGGCGATCCGGCGGTGGCCGAGCATGCGACGCTGCAGGTCGTCGCGGGTCTTCGCCCGCAGGAAGTAGATCGAGTGCCGGCCGCCGTCCTCCTCGTAGGTCATGAGGTCGCGATTGGCCGGGTCGGCCTTCATGTCGTAGAGCGCCGCGACGGTCCGGGCGGCGTTGCGGAACGCCGGGTGCGCGGTGACGTCCGCGACGCGCTCGTCCCCGATGTAGACGACCCGCCCGTCGCGCAGCGACTCGAGGTGCTCTTTACCGGTCCTCAGCATGGGAGACTCCTGGGCGCCCGCGTCATGGGCGCACGATGGGCTCGATCGCGTGCGCGACCTCGAGCAGGCGGCGGTCCTCGCCCGGCCGGCCGATCAGCATTACCCCGACCGCCGCGTCGCCCGACGCGTGGCAGGGCAGACTGATCGAGCAGCCGTCGAAGAAGTTCGCGACGCTCGGGTTGCGCAGCACGAGGAAGTTGGCGCGCTGGTATGCCTCGTCGCTCGCCGCGAGGCGCGCGATCGGCGGCGCGACGATCGGCACGGTCGGCAGCCATAGCGCGTCGAACGAATCCATCGAGCGCGTGAGCTTGCGCTGGAAATCGCCGCGCCGCGCGGTCAACGTCCCCACGTCCTGGCCGGAGCTCTCCGCGCCACGCAGTATTCTCACGAGCACCCGCGGGTCATAGCCGGCGCGCGCCCGCTCGATCAGCGGCGCGTGCCACCGGAACGCCTCGTGCGACGCGAAGCCGCCCTTGGCGTTGATCTCGGGCAGCTCGTCGAGCTCGGCGCAATCGACGTCGACGAGCTCGGCGCCGGTCGCGGCGAGCCGCGCCCGCGCGCCGTCGAGTGCGCGGGCGACGTGGTCCTCCACGTCGGCCCACACGTAACGCCGCGGCACCGCGAAGCGCAGGCCGCTCGCCGGCCGCTGCGGCAACGGGCGCGGTGGCTCGCCCGACAGGACCGCGTCGACAAGCGCGCAGCAGGCGACGCTCGGCGCGAGCGGCCCGACCGAGTCGAGCGTCGTCGAGAGCGGGAGCGCGCCGGCGCGCGACACGCGCCGCGCCGTCGGCTTGAAGCCGACGAGACCGCATAACGCCGCGGGGATGCGCACCGAGCCGCCGGTGTCGGTCCCGAGCGCGACCGCCGCCATGCCATCGGTGACCGAGACGGCCGCACCCGACGACGAGCCCCCGGGAATCCTCCCGGTCGCCCGATCCCACGGCGATCGCGGGGTACCGTAGTGGGGATTCAAGCCCAGCCCCGAGAACGCGAACTCGGTCATGTTGGTCTTGCCGACGACGATTGCGCCGGCCGCCCGCAGCCGGGTGACGGCCTCGGCGTCGCGCTCGGCGGGCGGCGCGTCGCGCAGGATCACCGAGCCGGCAGCCGTCGGCTCGCCCGCGATGTCGAACAGATCCTTCACTGATACCGGCAGGCCGGCGAGCGGCCCGCCGGCCTGGCCGCGCCGCCGCAGCCCGTCGGCGCGGCGCCCTTCCTCCAGCGCCCGCTCGCCGTAGACGCGGGTGAACGCCGCCGCGCCCTCGCCGGCGCGGTCCTCGATCCGCGCGAGCGCCGCGCGCACCAGCGCCTCGCTGGAGGTTTCCCCCCGCGCGAGGCGCGCGAGCACGCTGGCGATCGGCTCCATCAGATCGACCTGCTGATCGTCGCCCGGAACGACTCGATGTGCGACCGCACCGCCGCCTCGATCGCGTCGGGGTCGCGCGCGCGAAGCGCGTCGGCGATCGCGCGGTGCTCGCGGTGCACGGCGGCGAGGTGCTCCTCGTCGGAGAGCGAGATGAACCAGAACCGCAGGCTCCGCTCGTGCAGCCCGAGCAGCAGCTCGGCGAGCACCGGATGGCGCGCCGCGCGGCTGAGGCGCAGGTGGAACTCCCGGTCGAGGAGCATCAGCCCCTCGACATCGCGCAGGGCGACCAGCCGCTCCGCCCGGTCGAGCACCGCCTCGATTGCGGCGATCTCGGCCTCGGACGCCCGTTCGGCCGCGAGCCGGGCGCAGTACGACTCGTTCACGAGCCGCACGTCGATGAGCTGCAGGATCTCGTCGAGCGAGACCGGCCGCACGATCGCGCCCTTGCGCGGGATGATCTCGACCATGCCCTCGTGCATCAGCCGGTTCAGCGCCTGGTTCACGGGCGTCACGCCGATCCCGAGGTCGGCGCTCACCTGCGCCGCGTTGATGTACGTGCCGGGGCGGTAGTCGAGGCGGATGATGCGCCGCTTGATCTCCTCGCACGCGGCCTCCCGCAGCAGCCCGACACCCTCGCGCGGCGCGACGCGGCGCGCGCCCCGGCGCGGTGCCGGGCGGGTTCGAAGGAGCGGTTCGCTTCTCATGCGAAGTAGTGGATCTCGAGCATCAGGCACCCGCCCTCCGACTTGAACGGGCCGTGGTACACGCCCGGCGGCCGGCACGCGTAGGTCGGCCCGGTGAACTTCTCCCCGCCCCGGCCCTTGTCGTCGTTGCCCACGATCAGGTCGCCGGAGAGGAGGTAGACCTCCTCCCAGTACTCGTGGATGAACGGCGCGGTCGAATAGGTGCCCGGCTCGATCCGCAGCAGCCGCGTGCGGCTGCCGCGGCGGTTGTTTTCGTCGAGGGTCCCGGCGAGGATCTTCTCCTTGAACCCCGACGGATAGCCCGGCGGGACAGTGAATCCGCTCGCCAAGTCGACGCCGGCGAATTCCAGATGCGGTTTGTTGATGCTTCCCATGCTGTCCTCCTCTCAACCTTCGACCGGTAGGTACCGGACGCGGTAGCTGTGCGTGAGCATCCGCCCGAGCACCGGGTCGGCGAGCTCGATCTCGAAGCCTTCGGCCGGCTCCACCTTCCCCTGGACGGCGAGCGTCCCGCCGAACATCACGGCGCCCGCCGGCAGCACGCCGCCGTGCCCGAGATAGAGCCGCATGAGCTCTTCGGGATGGCGCATCGCCGCCAGCGTCCCCTCCTGGTAGAGGCGGCGCACGCCTTGACGATGCGCGAACGAGCGCAGCACCAGGCGATCCCAGTGCCCCGCGACGTCCTCGTAGCGCCACACGGTGGGCGCGACCGGCTTGGGGCAAAGCTGCTTGGAGATCGTCACGCCCGACGCCTCGACCACGCGATCGGTGTGATCGGACCCGACCCCGACCCACAGGCCATCAGCGAGACCGAAGAGCACGAACTCCACCTCGCCGCTCGAAGCGGCCCCCGACACCTCGATCTCGGTGTCGGTCGTGAGGAGCGAAGCGCCGACCCGGTAGAAGATCGGCGTCTGCTTCGGGCGCGCGACGCCGATCGCCTCCAGCTCGCGGATGTGCTTCTCGACAGATGCGGCGTCGCGCCCGGTCCAGCCGGCGATGACGAGGCGCTCGATCACCGCCGGCCGCCGGATCTCGCCCGCGCTCGTCCAGCGCGCGAGCGTCAGCGTCGTGCTCACCTTGCTGCTCCCTGCCGGTTACTGCGGCGCCGGGTGCGTCTCGAGCAGCACCCACTTCCCGTCGCGGGCCTCCTGGACGTACACCGGCTTCAGGGCGTCGTTGTCGGCACCGAACGAGACCGCGCCCTCGAGCGCCGGGAAGTCCTTCATCCGGCGCAGCGCGTCGCGGATCGCGGTGCGCTCGGCCGCAAGCTTGCCCGGGTCGCCGGTCACCTTACCCTCGCGCATCGCCCACGCGTAGTAGAGGACGATGTCGTAGGTCGCGGCGTCGAACTGCCCGGCCGAGGTGCGCTCGGCGTTCATCGCCTTGGCGCGCTTCGCGAACTCGGCGGCAAACTTGCGCGTCTGGTCGTTCAGGTCGGCGAAGAACGTGGACGGGATGATCGTGCCGTTGCCGTCCTTGCCCATGCGCAGCGGGAGATCCGGATCATTGATCGTCGAGCCGGCGACCAGCCTCCCGGTGTGGCCCTGGCGGCGCATCTCCTGCGCGAGCTTGATCGCGGCCTCGGGCGGCGCCCCCACGCCGACGAGGTCCGTCGGGTTCGCCTTCAGCTGGGAGACCTGCGCCGACAGGTCGAACGCCGCGAGCTTGAAGTCGACGTTGCCCTTGAGCGCGACGCCGGATTTCTGCATCACCGCCGGCAGTACCTTCTCGCCCATTACGCGCGAGATCGTGTCGTCGTTCGCGTACGCGACTGCGCCGGTCGCCGAAGGCAGGTTCTTCGACTTGATGGTGCGCATCACGCGCTCGAACATGTACCCCTCGTCGGAGGTGTTCCGGAACGCATACTGGAAGTTCGCCACGAGCTTCGGCGCCGAGGACGCCATCGCCATGGTGACGACGCCGAAGCGGTCGCCCGCCGGTCCCGCGACCTGCACCTGGCCCGAGCTGAACGGCCCGATGATCGCGAGCACCTTGTCATCCTCGGCGAGCTTGCGCAGCCCCACCACCGTCTGGTCGGGCTTGCCCGCGGTGTCGAAGGCGATGTAGCGCAGCTTCTTACCGTTGACCCCGCCGGCGGCGTTGATCTCGTCCACCGCGATCCGCGCCGCGATCTCGTTCGACCGCGAGAGGCTCACGAACGGCCCGGTCTCGGCGGTCAGGTATCCGAGGACGAGCTCCTGCGCCGACGGCGCTCCGGCGAGCATGCCGAGCACCGCCGCTAGGGCGAGTTGCAGTGGCTTCCGTTTCATCGTCGTCTCCTTTCAGTGCTTGCGCTGCAATCGGCCGCGTCGGAGCGCAGGCCGCGTTACGGGTGTCGCGCCGCCGCTGCGCCGCGCGGCGCCCGGCGGTTGCCGCCCAGATAGGCCGCCTTGAGGCGGTCGTCCGCGAGCAGTTCGCGCGGCGTGCCGTGCGTCACGACCCGCCCGAGCTCCATCACGTAGGCGCGCGCGGCAACGGCGAGCGCCATGGTCGTGTTCTGCTCCACGAGCAGCAAGGCGAGGCCGTCGCGGTTGAGCTTCCGGAGCAGCAGGAAGAGCTCCTGCACGAGCAGCGGGCTCAGGCCCAGCGACGGCTCGTCGAGCATCATGAGGCGCGGGCGCGCCAGGAGCCCGCGGCCGATGGCGAGCATCTGCTGCTCGCCGCCCGAGAGCACCGACGCGGCCAGGTCGCGGCGCGCGCCGAGGTTCGGAAAGCGTTCGTAGATGTCCGCGATCTCCGCGCGCACCGCGGCGGCGTCGCGCCGGCCGTAGGCACCCATCAGCAGGTTCTCCTCGACGGTCAGGCCGACAAGGATGCGCCGGCCTTCCGGAACCAGGGCGAGCCCGTGCCCGAGCCGGCGCGCGGGCGGCCAGCCGGTGACTTCCGTGTGCGCGAGGCGAACGCGGCCCGATTCGGCCGGTACCAGCCCGAGGATCGCCTTGAGCAGCGAGCTCTTGCCGGCGCCGTTCGCGCCGAGCACCGCGACCACCTCGCCGTCCGCGGCCGACAGGGTCGCGCCGCGCACCGCGTGGACGCGGCCGTAGCGGACGTTCAGGTCCTCGACTTCAAGCATTGGCCGCCGCCAGCTCCTGGTCGGTCCCGAGATACGCCTCGCGCACGCGCGGGTCGTCGCCGACCGCGTCGCAGTCGCACTCGGCGATCTTCAGGCCGAAGTTGAGCACCACGACGCGCCGGCAGAACGCACCGATGAAGTGCATGTCGTGCTCGACGACGAGCAGCGTGACGCCGCGCGCCGAGATCGCCTCGAGGTGGGTCGCGAGCGCTTCGGTCTCCGCCGGGTTGAGGCCCGCGGCGGGCTCGTCGAGCAGCAGGATCCGCGGGCGGGCGAGGAGCGCGCGCACGAGCTCGATCCGCTTCTGGATGCCGTAGGGCAGGCTCCCGGTCGTCGCCTGCGCATACTGCGCGAGCCCGGCCTCGTCGAGTGCGTCGCGCGCCTCCCGCTGCCAGCGGTTGCCGGGCAGCAGGTTGACCGGCTGGAGCATGCCGGCGAGCGAGGGCTGCCGCGCGTACTGCGCGACCATCACGTTCTCGAGCACGCTCAGGTGCGGCAGCAGACGGATGTTCTGGAACGTCCGCGCGAGTCCGGCCCGGATCCGCTTGCGCGCCGGCAGCTGCGTGATGTCCGTGCCGTCGAGCACGATCCGGCCGGCGTCGACCGGGTACACGCCGGTCATCAGGTTGAAGGCGGTGGTCTTGCCCGCCCCGTTCGGGCCGATGAGCGCCACCCGCTCCCCCGCCATGACCTCGAACGAGAGGTCCTGGATCACCCGCAGCCCGCCGAAGCTCTTGCTGACCGCCTCGAAGGCGAGGATCGGGCGCGCGGCGGTCACGTTCCCTCCACGGCGGGACGCCGCCATTCGAACAGCCGGCGCAGGAGGCTTCGGGTCACGACGCCCTGCGGCCGCCACGTCATCAGCGCGAGGATGAGGACGGCGAAGATCACGTAGCGCCACTGGGCGCTGCCGCGCAGCACCTCGGGCAGGAGCGTGAACACGGCGGCGCCGAGCAGCGGCCCGTAGATCGTCTGCGTACCGCCGAGCAGCACGTAGAGCACGATATAGATGCTGAGCAGGACGTTGAAGTGCTGGGCCTCGATGTAGCTGAAGTGATGGGCGTGCAGCGCGCCGGCGAGGCCGGCGACGGCCGAGCCGATGGTGAACGCGGCGGTCTGCAGGCCGCGCACCGAGAGACCCATCTGATCGGCGACGAGCTCGTCGTCGCTCACGGCGGTCACGCTGATGCCGAAGCGGGTGTGGAAGAGGCAGTAGATCGCGACGAACACGAGCACCGCGGCCGCGGCGATCGCCGGAAACCCGATGTACGCCCGGATCGGGTAGCCCGAGGCGCCGCCGACGACGTCCAGGTTGAGGATGATCGCGACCACGACCTGCCCGAACGCGAAGGTCGCCAGCGCGAGGTAGATCCCGCGCGTGCGCAGGATCGGAAAGGCGACGACCAGGCCGAGGGCGGCGGTGAGCAGCGTCGCGAGGAGCACCGCGGGCAACGGCGGCCAGCCGTGCGCATTGGTGAGGTAGGCCGAGAGGTAAGCGCCGGTCGCCATGAAGCCGGCGACGCCGAGGTTCAGCTGCCCCGCGACGATCGGCAGGAACGCGGCGTACGCGAGGATGACGTTGATCGCGAGGAGCACCAGGACCCCCTCGAGGTAGCCGCTCACCTCACGCCCTCCCGCTGCCCAGCGCGCTCGCCAGGAGCCCGGTCGGGCGCACGAACAGGATCACGAGCAGCAGGCCGTACACCCAGATGTCCACCGCGCGCGCGCCGAACCAGTGGATCGCCGCGGTTTCGACGACGCCGATCACGAGGCCGCCGAGGATCGCGCCCCAGATGTTCCCCATGCCGCCGATCACCATCGCGGAGATCCCCTTGAGCGCGACCTCCTCGCCCATGAACGGACTCGCCTGCTGATAGTTCAGCGCGAACAGCACCCCGGCGAGGGCGGTGAACACACCGCCGATCAGGAACACGACCGGCACCACCCGGCCCACCGACACGCCGAGAATGGTCGCGGTCTCGGCGTCCTCGGCGATCGCGCGCAGGCCCCGGCCGACCCGGGTGCGCTTCAGGACGAGGTCGAGCAGCCACACGGCGCCGACGGCGATCGCCAGGCCGACCAGCTGCGGCACGCCGATGACGATGCCCCCCAGGTGCGCGTTGACGCTCGCGAACGGGAGGGCGAGGCGCTGCTGGTCCGAGCCCCAGGCGACGAGCACCAGGTTCTCGAACAGGATCAGGAAGGCCATCGAGCTCACGAGCGGGATGAAGTGATCGCCGCCGCGCATCTGCGGATAGGTGAGCCGCTGCACCGCGTACGAGAGGACGGCGCCGAGCGCGAGCGCCGCGGGAACGGCGAGGACGAGGCCGATGCCGCCCTTCAGCATCGCCCAGGTCACCATGCCCGCGACCATGAAGATGCCCGGGATGCTGAAGTTGAGGAACCTCAGGACGCCCATCGTGAACGTGAACGCGACCGCGACCAGGGCGTAGACGCTGCCGAGCATGAGGCCGTTCACGAGCTGCTGGGCGAGCATAAGGACTCGACGCCGCCTAACCGCACCGCCATCGGCCGGAAGAGATGTGGGTGCAGGTCGCGGCAAGGGTCCACCGCGCGGCTTCGCTGGGCCTCACGGAACACCGGTCGCCGCCATAGCCTGATGGGTCACCGTGCCGTCGAACGGCGGGAAGGTGCGGAAGTCCTCCCGCGCCCGCACCCGCGCTTCCGACGCAAGTGCCGCGTCGAGTGCCGCGACGGATTCAAACTGCATCTGAGCAAGCAGGATGCGCCCGCCCGGGTTGACGGGGAACGGGTCGCGCCAGGGGACGGGCGTGTGGAGGACGAGCCCCCGGAGCCCGGGAAAGCCCTTGAGGATCCCGGCATGCCGCTCGTGGTAGTGCTGCAGGAACGCCTCAACGTCGGGCGAGGCACCGCGATAACTGACGAAGTACGAGATCATCGGCCCCCTCCTGCATGTCCCGCTCGGCCTTTGCCACTATAACAGGGCAGTGAAATTTCACGCCCGCTTCAAGGCGTTCGGCGCAGCGAGCGTCGCCGGCCGGGAGAGGGCCCGTAGACCTCGCTACCCCGCCCGGAAGCGCATCGCGCGCTGATCCACCTCAAAGACCGTGCAGAGCCAGTCGATCATGAGCTCCTGCCCGATGGTCGGATTGTCGTGCTGGCAGTGCTCGGCCCCGGTCTCCTCCGCACTTGTCAGCCGCAGCATCACGTTCACGCCTCTGGATTTCGCATACTCGTAGACCGTCTTCGCGTTGTCGACACCAAGGACGTCGTGCCCGCCGTGCAGCACGAGGTAGGGGCAACGCATGCGGTCAAGCACCCCTTCCAGCTTGAAGGGCCGGGCGATCTCGATCACTTCGGCCATGGTCTTGCCACCGAAGACCCACTTCATATGCATGGCGAGACCATGATCCTCGCCGCGCGCCCGAAACCGTTCGTGGACGTCCCAAATTGCGCCGTGCGAGATGCAGGCCGCGAGCCGCGGCTCGCAGGACCCCGCACGCGCCGCGTAGTAGCCGCCGAGACTGGAACCGCTGACCGCGATGCGCCCGGCGTCGACGTCGCTCCGGGCCGTCAGCCAATCGATGCACTTCCCGACCGGGACCTCGTAGTCGTACCGCGTGGTGATCTTGTGGCGGCGGAGCGTTCCGCCCTGTCCGGGGCCGTCTACCAGTAGCACCGCGATCCCGCGCTGCAGAGCCCCGTGACCGGTCATGAACCAGAGCTCGTCCTTGAACGAGTCCAGGCCGCCGAACGAGATGAGCACCGGCTGGCACGGACCACCGTTCGCCGACTTGATGAAGTAAGCGGGCATCGACTTGCCGTTCTCGTACGGGACCTCTACGACCTCACCGGGCGGCTCGAGGTAGCTGAGGAACTTCTGGGAGGCGCGTTCGCAGCGGGTGAATGTGGCGAGCCGCCGCGGGTCATCGGCCGGAAGCCAGAACTCGGCCTGCCTGAAGGAATCCGCGGCGCGGAGCCAGCAGTTCATCGCCGTCCGAACGTGCCCGGCGCAATCGGCGTCGTCGCCGCGGCGATCGTTGCGTTCCGCGACCCGCGTCCATTCTTCGTGCCAGCTTTCGGGGTCTCCGGGCTTCATCCTGCTGGCAGCCTGAAAGCACTCGCTGACGGCGCCGCCGCCCTCCTGAGTTTCGCCGAGGCCGCGGCGGAACTGGTAGGACATCCAGACCTGGTCCGGCCAGTGGTGCCAGCCGAACGGTTCGTAGGTAGGCCCGGTGGCCGTTGTGGGTGCATTCATTCAGAACGCCTTTTGCGAGTAGGACGCAGAAGCGAGGTCCGGGCAGGGGTCAGCGGGTCAGGAAGTAGGTCACCAGATCGTTGAACGACTTCGCTTGATCCAGCCAAACGAAATGCCCGGCTTTGTCGAACACGTGCATCTCGGCGTCCTCTACCTTCCGGTAGAGCTCGATGCCGGGCTCGAGCGGTTTGCAGGACTGCTTGCCCCAGACGAAGAGCGTATGCGCACGGATCCTGGAGACCAGGTCGCGGACCTGCACGCCCTCGATCGTGTATTGCTCGGCATAGGTCTTCAAGCCGCCCTCGGACCAGGCCTTGCGGACCAGTGGCATATAGAGATCATTCCACTTCAATGACAGCTTGAGCAGCCGGTCGATGTACTCATCGATCATCGCCGACCGGTCGTAGAGAAAAACACCGAGGTAGCTGCGGATGCCCTCCTTCGTCTTGAGGTCGTGCTTCGGGATCATCGTCCTCGGCTCGAACACTTCCTTGAAATACGGCAGGCCGTCGCGGGTCTGATCGGATGCCGACGCGCTCGCACTGTCGACGAGAACCATCTTGTTCACCAGATCGGGACGGGTAATGGCGATGTAGGCGACGATCCACCCGCCCTGCGATTGCCCGACGAGATGGACCGTGCCAACGCCGAGCGACTCGATGAACGAGATGACATGCTCCGCCCGGATTCGGATGTGGCCGAGGAGGGCGCGGTCGCGCGGCGCATCGGACCCGCCGTGACCGATCTCGTCGACCGCGAAGACGTGAAACCGCTCGGCCAGCGGCAGCACCGTCGGATACCAGCGATCCACGCCCATCCCGACCTCCATCGAGTGTCCGTGGACCAGAACCAGCGGCGCCGCCTTGGGGCTCCCGGCTTCAAGATAGTGGGTCCGGTAGCCGTCGGCGACGCGGTACCCGCTGACCGCCCGGTCGGGATTGTCGAACGTCGTCGGGATCGTGCTGCGGCCGTTATCGCGCTTCAAGATCGTCCTCTCGCGTAAGCAGGCGCACCGCTCGATCCGCGGGGCGCCTGGTTGAAGTCGTTCGGGCGTCGGCTCTTCGAGAAGCGGGAAATACGCCTATTGCGGCGTAAGCCCGATGCTCTTCACGACGCGGCCCCAGAGGTTGTACGAATCCATCATCGTGGCGGCGAACTGCTCCGGCGTGCCGCCACCGACGTCGAGGCCGAGCGCGCGGATCCTTTCCCGGACGTCCGAGAGGCTCAAGACCTCGTTGATCGCCCTGTTCAGGCTCCTCACGATCTCCGTCGGAGTCCCGGCAGGCGCGAAGGCGCCGAACCAGCCGTACACCTCGAAATCAGGCACGCCGGCTTCGATCAATGTCGGCAGATCTGGCGCTGCCTCGAGCCGTCGTGCGCCGGTCGATGCCAGCACCTTCACCTTGCCCGCCTTCGCGTGCGGCGCAGCGCCGCCATAGGTGTCGAAGACCAGATCGATCTGGCCCGACAACAGATCGGTCACGGCCTGGGTGGTGCCCTTGTACGGGATGTGCAGCCAGTCGACCCCGGTCTTCGCGCGAAAGAGCTCCATGGTCAGGTGCGGCAACCCGCCTTCCCCGTTCGATCCGAACTTGAACGCACCCGGTTTCTGTTTGGAGAGCCGAACCAGCTCCTGGACGGAGGCGACGGGAACGTTGGCATTGACGACCAGCACCAACGTGTTCGACGAAAACTGGGAGACCGCGACGAAGTCTCTGGTCACATCGTAAGGAAGCTTCTTGAACACGTGCGGGGCGACGGCAAACGTTCCAACTTGCCCCACGACCAGCGTGTAACCATCGGGGGCTGACTTCGCCGCCGCCTCTATGCCGATCTGACCGGTCGCGCCCGGCCGGTTGTCGGCGACCACGGGCTGGCCGAAGCGGGCCGAGAGCTTCTCCCCAATGAGCCGGGCCTGTGGGTCCGCCGGGTTGCCCGGTGGGAAGGGAATCACGATGCGGATCGGGCGCGCCGGGTAACTCTGAGAAAAGGCCACCGGCCCGTACAGCGTTGCCACCGAGCAGAGCACGCCGAGAGCAACTGACGATGCCCACGCCATAGGACTCCTCCGTCGGTTGGGACGGGATCGCGCCGACCCGCTTCCCAACCGACACCCGAAAGCGAGGTCAGCTTCCAACCGGCATGCGCTCGTCTTAGCTCTCGCGCGAGATATAGCCGTACGCGATGTTGCTCCGACCCGGGCCGTGCCGCTCGTAGTCGGCCTTCAGCTGCGCAAAGCGATCGCTGAGATAGGACGGTGCGCCCTCCGACGTCGCCACCTTGACGCCGTGGAGCCGAGCGCCGTTCAGGCCCAGAATCGCGCGCTTGACCGGCCCTTCGGCGTCGCCGAGCGCCGCGTAGCCGAATTTCGCCTGCAGATCCCTCGGAATCTCCAAGCGACGGAACGCTTCGATTTGCCACTGCGGCGAGCCGTACCAGATCGAATCGGTGCCCCACAGCACGCGGTCCGCGCCGAACCCCTTGATCAGCTGGCCCATGATCCCGGCGCAGAGCCGTGGCGTCGTGACACAGGTGAGACCGAAGGTCGAGCCGATCTCGGCGTAAACGTTGCTGACGCCGTACTTGCCGGGAATCTCCGCCAGGTCCGTCACCCAGTCGATGCGCCCCGTCTCCTCGAACAGCTTCTCCTGGTCGGGGGTCGCGCGCGGCACGGGCTTGAAGCCCGAGTGGTAGATCACGAAGGTGAGCTGGGGCCAGTCCTTCGCGGCCTTGCCGACGTCGTCCACGTTGTTGAATGCGGTGACGCCGGGCATCACCTGTTCCGCGTTCCCAGGCTGCAGTCCCTTGTGGATGCAGACGATCCTCACGCCGGCCTTGGCGATCTTTTCGTAGGCCGGGTACACGAGCTTCTCGTCGTCCAGCCGCCAGCGATACTTGGACGGCCCGCCCGGGTCGCCCATCGTGTAGCCCTTCCAGGCCGCGGGCTTCAGCTTGTCGTGGACCCGGTCGATCTCGTCCATCCACCCCGGCTGGTTCGGCGTGAAGATCGCGTGCCCCAGCATGCGCAATGAACCCGCCTGACTGTTGACCGCGGCGCAGGCCGCGGCGATCTCGTCGTTGTTGAGATGCCAGTCCTTGACCTCGTCAGTCGGCGACCCGCTCAGCATGCCGATCTTGGTGTCGCTGTCCAGGAACACCTCCTTGACGAAGTTCGGGAACTTCAAGAGGTCGTTCGAGTTCGGCTCGCCGATCGTCGGATCGAGGAAGCGCCCGGTATAGCCGCGGAACCCGAGAAACCGCCGGAAGCGCTCGTCGCGGTTGTAGTCGCGGATGAAATGCAGCTGCAGATCGAAGACGAACTGGTTCGCCAGACTTCGCGCGCGCGCCGCAGCGCGTTCCGGGTCGGCGGCCTCGGCCGCTTCGACAATGAAATGGGGTCCGAACACTTCGTTCATGGCGACAAAGGCGGCCGCCATCCCGGCCGCCGAGCGGAGGAATTTCCGTCGGCTCACGCCCTGCTTCGCCGCGAGCGACTCCGCAAGCTCCTTGAGCTTGTGCTCGAAGCGGCGTTGAAGCTCAGTTTGCGGGAACGGCGAGAACTCCCCGTTCGAGATCGGGCGGGTCGGCACCGGCGACGCGAAACGCGCTTGCGATGCGCGCGCGGTCTTGGCCAATTCATCGGGCGTCAGAAACGATCCCATGTGTGCCTCCCCTGGAAAAAACAACCCGTTGCATCGTCGCCGCGCCCACTCGCCGATAGCGCACATCTTCCATATGTTGGAGTCACGAAACGCTGCTGATCAACTTCGCTTTGAATTTCAAGGATATGATGTTCCATAATCTGGAATTACGGGACGACCTGCTGTCCACCCGAGCGCGAGGAACGCCCATGTCCATGTCCGGAACTCAAACCGTCGAGCGCGCGGTCCTGCTCCTGCGGCTGCTCGCGTCGGGAAACCACAGCCGGACGATGCGGCTGACGGACCTCGCAAACGACGCGCGGGTCAAGCCGCCGACCGCACATCGACTGCTGCGCTGTCTGATCAGGGAAGGCCTTGTAGTTCAGGACGAGCAGAGCCACCGGTATGCGCTCGGCCCGCTCGCATTCGAGCTCGGGCTGGCGGCGCTGCCGCGCTCGAATCTGACCGGGCAATGTGAACAGGCGCTGGAGCGGCTTGCCGCGTTCACCGAGGACGTCGTCTTCCTGTCGGTGCGAAGCGGCTTCGATTCGCTCTGCATCCACCGCGTCGTCGGGCCGTATCCGATCAAACCGCTCACCGCGGACGTGGGAACACGACGACCTTTGGGCGTCGGCGCAAGCGGCCTAGCGCTGCTCAGCAGCTTGAGCGAGGAGGAGTGTTCGGCGGTCCTGCTCGCCAACCAGAGCTACCTGTGGAACTACCAGCAGCTCACCGTCGGCGCACTGCGGGAGGCGGTGCGGCAGACCAGGGTGCTCGGTTACGCCCTGAACGAGCGGTACGCTCTGCCCGGAGCGATTTCGGTCGGCATGGCCATCAAGAACAGGGCGGGCACGGTTGTAGGCGCAATCAGCGTGGGGGCAATCGCCAGCCGCATGCCGCCCGGCAGACGTCGGGAGATCGTGGCAGCGATGCAGAAGGAGATTGACCTCCTCTCGCGTACGCTGCCAGCTTCCGACCTCCCCGCCCCGCTGCGTTCGACACCCGCCTGACGGCGGCGCAGGTCAGCGGGGACGAGGTCCCAGGTCGCGGCCCCGGGCGCGGCCGCGCGGACGGTATCGAGGACCACCTGGAGGCCAAGTGACCCTGCATGTCCGTCGGAGCGGCAGACGGACCCGCGCGCGCGCGTCGCAGGCGAGCGCCGGCCGACCCGGGGGTCCGCTACACCGCCTTGCGCAGCCAGTGGCCGATTTCGCCGACGATCCCGCGGCGGAACGCGAGGACGCAGACGACGAAGATCAGGCCGGTGACGATCGTCACCCACTGGCCGTAGGGAGCGAGGTAGTTCTCGAGGGCGATGATCACGAACGCCCCGACCACCGGCCCGAAGATCGTTCCCATCCCCCCGAGCAGCGTCATCAGCACCACCTCGCCCGACATCGTCCAGTGCACGTCCGTGAGCGAGGCGAGCTGGAACACGATCGCCTTGGTCGCGCCGGCGAGGCCGGACAGCGTCGCCGAGAGCACGAACGCGACGAGCTTGTAGCGGTCGGCGTCGTAGCCGAGCGAAATCGCGCGCGGCTCGTTTTCGCGGATCGCCTTCAGTACCTGGCCGAACGGCGAGTGGATCACGCGGTATATCAGCAGGAACCCCGCCAGGAAGATCGCGAGCACCGTGTAGTACATGTGCATCGGCTGCGCGAGGTCGATGAGCCCGAACAGCCGGCCGCGCGGCACCGCCTGGATGCCGTCCTCGCCATGGGTGAACGGCGCCTGCAGGTAGAAGAAGAACACCATCTGCGCGATCGCCAGCGTGATCATCGCAAAGTAGATGCCCTGGCGGCGGATCGCGATCAGGCCGGTCACGACGCCGAGCACGGCCGACGCGCCGGTCCCGGTCAGGATCGCCAACTCGGGCGGGAATCCCCAGAGCTTGGCCGCATGCGCGGAGAGGTAGCCCGCGGTGCCGAGGAACATCGCGTGCCCGAACGAGAGCAGGCCGCCGAAGCCGAGCAGCAGGTTGAAGGCGCACGCGAACAGCGCAAAGCACAGCGCCTTCATCATGAACTCCGGGTACAGCCCGGCCCACGGCGCCAGCGCGAGCAGCGCGGTCATCACGAGGATGGCGCGCGCGGGCCGGCGCAGCTCGCTGCCCGCCACCGGGGCCGCTGCCGGAGTCACCGTCGGCGCGCTCATGCTAGCGCTCCCGCCCGAACAGGCCCGCCGGCCGCAGGATCAGCACGATCACCATCACGACGAAGATGACGGTGTTGGACGCTTCCGGATAGAACACCTTGGTGAGACCTTCGACGACGCCGAGCAGGAACCCGGTCACGACGGAGCCCATGATCGAGCCCATGCCGCCGATCACCACCACGGCGAACACGACGATGATCAGGTCCGCCCCCATCAGCGGATTCACCTGGTAGATCGGCGCCGCCATCACGCCGGCGAACGCCGCCAGGCCGACGCCGAACCCGTAGGTCAGCGTGATCATTCGCGGCACGTTGACGCCGAACGCCTGCACGAGCGTCGGATTCTCGGTCGCGGCCCGCAGGTACGCGCCGAGCTTGGTGCGCTCGATCACGTACCACGTCCCGAGACAGACGACGAGCGAGGCGATGATCACCCAGGCGCGGTACTTCGGCAGGAACATGAACCCGAGGTTGATGCCGCCGGCGAGCTCCGGCGGGATCTGGTAGGGCAGCCCGGACGAGCCGAACTCGTTGCGAAACAGCCCCTGGATGATCAGCGCGAGCCCGAACGTCAGCAGCAGGCCGTACAGGTGGTCGAGCTTGTAGAGCCGCGAGAGCATCGTGCGCTCGATGATCACGCCGGTGGCCCCGACCAGGATCGGCGCGACGAGGAGCGACCACCAGTAGCCGACGCCGAGCTTGTTCAGCAGGAACCACGCACAGAACGCGCCCATCATGTACTGGGCGCCGTGCGTGAAGTTGATGATGTTGAGCAGGCCGAAGATCACCGCGAGGCCGAGCGACAGGATCGCGTAGAACGCGCCGTTGATCAGGCCGATCAGCAGCTGGCCGAACAGGGCCTGCGTCGGGACGCCGAAGATCTCCATCTTGTCCGTCGCGCCTCGGTCCGGGGAGCACGCCGCGCTCCCCGGAGCCGCGTCAGTTGGTCACTTGACGAGCGGGCAGCCGCCCTCGGCCATCGGCCGGAACGCCTGGTCGGCCGGGATCGTCGCGCGGATCTTGTGGTAGTCCCACGGCCCTTTGGACTCCGCGGGCTTCTTCACCTCGACGAGGTAGGCGGGATGGATCTTGCGGCCGTCGGCGCGAACCGTGCCCTTGCCGAACAGCGGGTCGTCGGTCGGCAGTTCCTTCATCTTGGCGATCACCTTCGTGCCGTCGTCGGTCTTGGCCGCCTCGATCGCCTTGAGGTAGTGCAGCACGGCCGAGTAGACGCCGGCATGGATCATCGTCGGGTGGATGCCCTTGTTGGCCGCCGAGAACCGCTTCGCGAAGGCCCGCCCTTCGTCGGTGCGGTCCCAGTAGAACGTCTCGGTGAAGATCAGGCCCTGGGCGGTCGGCAGCCCGAGCGCGTGCACGTCGGTGATGAACACGAGCAGGCCGGCGAGGTTCTGGCCGGCCTTGACGATCCCGAACTCGGCCGCCTGCTTGATCGAGTTCGTCGTGTCGCCGCCGGCATTGGCGAGCCCGATGATCTTGGCCTTCGACGACTGCGCCTGCAGCAGGAACGAGCTGAAGTCCTGCGTGTTGAGCGGATGGCGCACCTTGCCGAGCACCTTGCCGCCGCTCTTGAGGACGACGGCCTCGGTGTCGCGCTCAAGCGCGTGGCCGAACGCGTAGTCGGCGGTCAGGAAGAACCAGCCGTCGCCGCCGGTCTTGACGATCGCGCTGCCGGTGCCGTTGGCGAGCATCCAGGTGTCGTAGGTCCAGTGGATCGTGTTCGGCGAGCAGGCCTTGCCGGTCAGATCCGACGACGCGGCGCCGGACACGAGGAACGCCTTCCCCTTGTCGCGCGTGATCTGGTTGACGGCGAGCGCGACGCCCGAGTTCGGCGTGTCGACGATGACGTCGACCTTGTCGACGTCGTACCACTGGCGCGCGACGGCCGAGCCGACGTCCGGCTTGTTCTGGTGGTCGGCGGACACGAACTCGACCTTCATGCCCTTCTTCGCCGCCCCGAAGTCCTCGACGGCCATGCGTGCGGCGAGCACCGAGCCGGCCCCGGCGAGGTCGGTGTACAGGCTCGACATGTCCGACAGGACGCCGATCTTGATCACGCCGTCCGAAATCTGCGCCTGCGACGTCCCCGCGGCCAGCGCGAAGGCGGCCGGGGCGAGCGTGGACAAGAGCTTCAGCTTCATGATGTTTCCTTCCTTTCAGTGTCGTGCGTCGGTTCCCCGACGGGTTTCAAACGCCCAGCAACTCGTGCAGTACCGGCATCTTGGCCTGCAGCTCGGCGGCCGAGAAGGCTTCGACGATGCGACCGCGCTCCATCACGTAGAAGCGGTCGGCCAGCGGCGCGGCGAAGCGGAAGTTCTGCTCGACCATCACGATCGTCAGGCCGCGCTCCTTCAGCTGGCTGATCATCCGCGCGAGCACCTGCACGATCACCGGCGCCAGTCCCTCGGAAATCTCGTCGAGCAGCAGCATCCGGGCGCCGGTGCGCAGGATGCGGGCGATGGCGAGCATCTGCTGCTCCCCGCCCGACAGCCGCGTGCCGGGGCTGGCGCGCCGGGCCTTCAGGTTGGGGAACATGGCGTAGATTTCTTCGACCGACATGCCGCCGCTCGCCACCTGCGGCGGCAGCATCAGGTTCTCCTCGCACGACAGGCTCGCGAAGATCCCGCGCTCCTCCGGCGTGTAGCCGACGCCGAGCCGCGCGACCTTGTCCGGCGCCAGTGCGATCACCTCGCGGCCGTTGATCATGATCGATCCGGTCCGCCGCCCGACAAGCCCGAGGATGGAGCGCAGCGTCGTCGTGCGCCCGGCGCCGTTGCGGCCGAGCAGCGTCACGACCTCGCCCCGGTTCACGACCAGGTCGACGCCGTGCAGGATGTGCGACTCGCCGTAGAAGGCGTGCAGGTCGCTGACGCGCAGGTACTCGATGCCCGGGTCAGCCATGCGCACCCTGCAGTTCGGCCTCCGCGCTGCCCATGTACGCCTCGAGCACCTGGGGATTCTTCGACACCACGTGGTAGGGCCCCTCGGCGATCAGCTCGCCGCGCTGCAGGACCGAGATCGTGTCCGCGATGGTCTGGACCACGCTCATGTTGTGCTCGACCATCAGCACGGTGCGGTTGGCGGCGACCTTCTTGATCAGGTGAGTCACCCGCTCGACGTCCTCGTGCCCCATGCCCTGTGTCGGCTCGTCGAGCAGCATCAGTTCGGGGTTCATCGCCAGCGTGGTGGCGATCTCCAGCGCGCGCTTGCGGCCGTACGGCAGCTCGACGGTCACGGTGTGCGCCAGGTCCTCGAGCCCCACCGTCGCGAGCAGTTCCAGCGCGCGCTCGTTCAGCACGCCGAGCGTCTGGTCGGACTTCCAGAAATGGAAGCTCGTCCCGAGCTCGCGCTGCAGACCGATGCGCACATTGTCGATCACCGTCAGATGCGGAAAGGTCGCCGAGATCTGGAACGAGCGGACGATGCCGCGTCGCGCGACGCGGGCCGCGCTGTCGCTCGTGATGTCGTGGCCGTTGTACAGGATCTGGCCGCGGGTGGGGGACAGGAACTTGGTCAGCAGGTTGAAGCAGGTCGTCTTGCCTGCCCCGTTGGGTCCGATCAGCGCGTGGATCGTGCCCCGCCGGACCTTCAGGCCGACGTCGCTGACCGCGACGAAGCCCTTGAACTCCTTCGTCAGGCCGCGGGTCTCGAGGATGATGTCTGCGGAGGAACTCATCGGTGACCGGTTGCCATCAGGGGCGCGGCAGGCGGTGGAGTATCTCCGCAACGGCCAGCCCGTGCAAGGCTCGACCGCCGCAGCGGGGGGGCGCCTAGCGCGGCCGGGGCCCGAGATCGCGGCCCCAGCGGCGCACGGTCCCGACGTCGAGGCTGAACTGGTCGAGCGCGCGGCCGAGCGTCTGGTCGACCATCTCCGCGACCGACGCTGGGCGCGCGTAGAACGCCGGCACCGGCGGGTACACGATCGCGCCCATCTCGGTCACCGCCGCCATGTTGCGCAGGTGCCCGAGATGTAGCGGCGTCTCCCGCACGAGGAGCAGGAGCCGCCGGCGCTCCTTGAGGACCACGTCGGCGGCGCGCGTGAGGAGACTCGAGGTCACGCCGGTTGCAATCTCGGCGAGCGTGCGCGTCGAGCACGGCGCGACGATCATCCCGAGCGTGGGGAACGACCCGCTCGAGATCGACGCCGCGATGTCGTCCATCCGGTAGACGTGGTCGGCGAGCGCTTCGACTTCCTTCACCTTGTACTTCGTCTCGTGGGCGAGCGTGACCTGCCCGGCGCGGCTCATGACGAGGTGCGTCTCGACGCCGGCGCCCCGCAGCAGCTCCAGCAGCCGCACGCCGTACACGACGCCGGACGCGCCGCTGATGCCGACGACGAGCCGCGGCCGGTCAGTGGGCTTGCGCGCGGCCATTGCGTGCGCGGCGCGTGGCCGCCCGGGTCGAGCCGTGCGCCTCGCGCGCGGCGATGTGCGTGAGCGCCTCGCGCGACCCGTCCATGAGCTGGTCGAGGAAGCGCTTCGCCTGCGCGAAGGCTGGCCGGCTGAGGTGCCCGAAGAAGAGGTCGTTGACCGTGCGCACCTCGGGCACCAGGCGCTCGATCACCCCCCGCCCGGCAGGCGTCACGGTGACGAGCGTGCTGCGCGAATCGTGGGGGTTCTGGCGCTTGGCGAGCAGCCCCCGCGCGATGAGGCGTCGCGACTCGGTGGTGATGAACGCGCTCGTCACGCGCAGCTCGCGCGCGAGCGACCGGACCGCGATCCCGGTCTCGCCCTGGAGATACGCCACCGCCATCAGCAGCGAATACTGCGGCCCCGTGAGGCCGGCCTGCCGGCCGAGGTAGGCGCGGGCGTGACGCAGGCGCTCCTCGATCTGCAGCAGCTGGAGGATCAGGCGCCGGAACTCGATGTCGCTGCCGTCGACGAGCAGCGCCCGGTGCGAGACGGTGAGCGGCGGGTGGTAGCCGTTGCCGCGCCGCGCGGCGTGCGGCCCCATCACGCGTCGACGTAGCGCGTGTCGCTGAGCAGGTGCTCCTCGACCGGGATGTGCAGCGAGTCGTGCACCGTGTTGTAGAACTTCCAGAATCCGACGACGCACGCGAGCTCGACGATCTGCGCGGGCTTGAGGTGGCGCTTCAGCTCCTGCAGGATCTCCTCCGGCACGTTCGCCGGCTCGGTCGAGGCCGCGCGGACGTAGTCGAAGCAGGCGCGCTCCATCGCGTCCGCCGGCTCGTACTCGTCGTCGAGGACCTGCAGCAGCTCGTGCTGCGACAGCCCCCACCCCTCCGGCCCCCCGTCCTTCTCGCGCATCAGCATGTTGCAGCAGTGCGCGGTGCAATAGGCGCAGCCGTTGGTCTTGCTCGCCACCGCGGAGAGCTTCCGCTTGAGGAGCTGCGGCAGCGTCTGGCTGGGATCGCGCATGATGTTGCTGTTCAGCCGGAACAGCGTCTCGGCGATCTCCGGCCGGTGGGCGTAGAGCTTCAGGGCGTTCGGCAGGAAGCCCATGCGCTTCATGTACGGGTCCAGCACCGGCTTGAGGTTCGCCGGCATCTTGTCGTCGGGAACGTAGGGAATGAAGGGCTCCTTCACCTCAGTCCACCGTGGCTCGGGCAGGGTCATGGCTTCTCCTCGCTATGTCACAGATAGTCCTCGAGCCGCACGCTGCCCCAGTGCTTGGGCCAGCTGCGTTCGAAATCACGGGCGTCATGGCGCGCCTTGATGGTCGCGTCGATGCCGATCTTGCCGACGGTGCGCCAGAACGGGTCCGACGCCTGCGGCGCGGCCGACGGGTCGTAGGGCGAGCCGCGCGTGTGCGGGACGATGATGATGTCGCGCGCCGGGTCGCAGCGCGTCGCGATCGCGTGGTAGACGTCGGACGGCTTGTCGAGGTCGATGTCGGGGCTCACCGCCACCACCATCTTGGTGTTCAGCCAGGGCGAGCCCATCGCGAGCATTAACGCGTCGTTGACGAACCCTTCGCGCGGATACTCGAACTGCAGGATGCAGGACACCGCCGCGCCCCAGGTGGGGAAGCGGACATCCTTCACTTTCAAGCCCATCTCGGTAAGGCGGTTGTAGAGCACTGCCTCGTGGCAGAGCCGCGGCAGCGGCTGGTGGTCGGTCTCCGGGCAGGTCAGGTGATTGCGGTAGATCGGCCGGTCCGCGCGCATCGTGATCGCGGTCACGGTGAATTCCGGGAGCTTCGAGGTCTTCGGGAGGTAGTAGCTCGACGGCCCGACCGACACGCCGACCTCGTGCAGGCTCCCGAGGTCCACCCAGCCCTCGACGATGATCTCGGCGTGCGCCGGGACGCTCATGTCGAGGGTCTCGCACGGGACCATCTCGACGTCCCGGTCCATGATCGTCCCCACCATCTCCAGCTCGCCCCACATGTCCATGTGCAGGCCCGAGAAGTTCGCCATGATCTCGTAGGCCGGGTGGAGGCCGAACGCGATCGCGAACGGCATCCGTTTCTCCCCGCGGTCGCGATACTTGCGCATGATCACGTGCGTGTGCGGCGTCACGAAGCTCGGCAGCCCGCTGCGCGGCCCGGTCACGATGGTTCCAGCGTGCGAGGTGTTGTAGAACCCGGTCTCCGGATCCTTCACGAGGTTCATCGCGGTCACGTACGGCACGTTCTCGGCTTCCGAGTGGATCGGCACCGGCAGCTTCGTCCAGTCGGCGTCCTTGCCGAGGAGCTTCACTTCCTTGACCGGCGCGGACTTCACGTGGACGAAGCCGCGCGGCGGCTGCCGCAGCCGGAAGGCGAGCGTCTTCAGATACTCGGCGCGCGGCACGCCGAGCGCGCGCGCCTGCAGCTCGCGGTTCTTGACCAGGATGTCGCACAGGCGAAAGCCCGGCTTGTCGCGGATGTTCTCGAACAGGATCGGCCGCTCGCTCTGCGCGGTGAGCGCCGGGATGAGCTCGAGGTCGACCGGCTTCGCGATCCGCGTGACGACGTCGGCGTTGGTCGCGAGGTAGCCGCGCAGATCGCGGTCTAGCGGCTGCGCCGTGGCGGCGGGCGCGGCGGGGCTGGCAGAGAGGACTGCGGCCATGCGGGGACTCCTCCCGGGCGACGAGGGGCGACGCCCAGTTTATTAACCTACTTTACAAATTGCAAGGCGGCGTCCCGCGGGGCGTCACGCGCGCAGCCGCGCGAGCCGGGTCGCCTGCGCGGCGTTGACCGAGCCCTTCGGCGCCCGGCCGTTGAGGATCTCCGCCGCCTGGGCCACGGTCTCGAGCGACTGGTGCTCGATCGCGGGCTGCGTCAGGCCGGCGGTATGCGGGGTGGCGATCACCCGGGGATGGCGGGCGAGGTCGGGCATCGGCATCTGGTCGGGCGCCCGCCCGACGTCGAGCGCGGCGCCGGCGAGGTGCCCGGAGTCGAGTGCTTCACGCAGCGCGTCATCGTCGACGAGGCCCCCACGCGAGGGATTCAGGAAATAGCTGCCGGGTTTCATCTGCGCAAACGCGGCCGCGTTCACGAGCTTCTCGGTGCGCTCGTTGGCAACGACGAGGCAGACGACGAAGTCCGACTGCGCCAGCACCGCGGGCATGGCAAGCCTCTCGAGCCGCGGGTTCTCGACCTTCTGGTACGGGTCGTAGACAAGCACGCGCATGCCGAGCGCCAGCGCCAGCTCGGCGAGATTGCGGCCGATCTGGCCGTAGCCGAGGATCCCGAGCGTGGACCCCTTGAGCTCGATGCCCATGAGTCCGCGCGGCACTTCGCCGGCGTGATACGCCTCGGTCGACGCGGTGATGCGCCGGCCGAGGTCGACCATCGCGCCGATCACCCATTCGCTCACCGACGCGACGAAACCGGCGCTCGCCTGCGTCACCAGGATGCCGGCCGCGCTCGCCGCCGGCACGTCGACGTTGCGGATGTCGATCGCACAGCGCGAGAACGCGACGAGATCGGGGGTGTTCCGGAACAGCTCCGCGTCCCCGGGCGTCTGACGATAGGAGACGATGATCTCGCACCCACGCGCGGCCTCGATCAGCTCCCTGGTCGAGAGCTCGCGCCCGGCGGGGTTGAGGCGCAGTTCGCCGAGCGCCCGCAGACCGGCGACGGCCCGTTCGCCGTAGTAGTTGGCGAGCGCTTCGGGCGGATGCGTCAGGAAGATTCTGGCCATGCGGTCTCCACTCGACAGCCCGGGCGCGACGCAATAATCTCACCCCCTGGCGAAGGAGATCATGCCATGGCTGAACGACCGGATGACCGCCAGCCCGAGCTCAAGCTCGACCCGGCGGCGCTCTATCTCGAGGAGGTTTTCACCGACCGGCGGATCGGGACCATCCGCCGCATGACGCCCGTCAAGGGCGACGGCTCGCGGGACCCGAAGCGCGAGGTGACCTATCTCGGCGAGACGCAGGTGATGAGCACCGTCGGCGCGCTGCCGATCTCGTTCGAGATCGACGCGACCACGCTCGAGGAGGCCGCGCAGAAGTTCGGCCCGGCCGCGAAGGAGGCGATCGAGCGGACGATGCGCGAGCTGCAGGAGCTGCGCCGCCGCGCCGCGTCGTCGATCGTGGTGCCGCAGGGCGGCATGCCCGAGCTCGGCGGCGGCGGGCGCGGCGGCGGCAAGATCCAGATGCCGTAGCCCGCGCTCCGCGGCGCGTCGTCAGAAGGCTTCATGGCGCAATACGTCTACACCATGCGCCGGGTGGGCAAGGTCGTGCCCCCCAAGCGCGTGATCCTCAAGGACATCTCGCTCAACTTCTTCCCCGGCGCCAAGATCGGCGTGCTGGGGCTGAACGGCGCCGGCAAGTCGAGCCTGCTGCGCATCATGGCCGGCGAAGACCAGAGCTTCGACGGCGAGGCGATCCCGATGCCGAACATGCGCATCGGGCACCTCGCCCAGGAGCCGCACCTCGATCCGGCCAAGGACGTGCGCGGCAACGTCGAGGAGGGCGTCGCCGGCACGCTCGCGCTCATTCACCGGTTCAACGAGATCAGCGACCGCTTCGCCGAGCCGCTCGCGGACGAAGAAATGGCGAAGCTCCTCGAGGAGCAGGGCGCCTTGCAGGCGAAGATCGACGCGGCGCAGGGCTGGGAGATCGAGCGTCGGCTCGAGATCGCCGCCGACGCGCTGCGCCTTCCGCCCTGGGACGCCGACGTCGCGAAGCTGTCGGGCGGCGAGCAGCGGCGGGTCGCGCTCTGCCGGCTGCTGCTCTCCGAACCGGACATGCTGCTCCTCGACGAGCCGACCAACCACCTCGACGCGCTGTCGGTGCAGTGGGTCGAGCGGTACCTCGAGCGCTATCCGGGCACGGTGATCGCGGTCACGCACGATCGCTACTTCCTCGACAACGTCGCCGGCTGGATCCTCGAGCTCGACCGCGGCTACGGCATTCCCTGGGAAGGCAACTACTCGTCCTGGCTCGAGCAGAAGGAGAAGCGGCTCGAGGTCGAGGCCAAGCAGGAAGCGGCGCGCATCAAGACGATGCAGGCCGAGCTCGAGTGGGTGCGACAGAACCCCAAGGCGCGGCAGGCGAAGAGCAAGGCGCGGGTCGCCCGGTTCGAGGAGCTCGCGTCGCAGGAGTACCAGACGCGGAACGAGACGAACGAGATCTACATCCCGCCGGGCCCGCGGCTCGGCGGCCTCGTGATCGAGGCCGAGGGCCTGCGCAAGGCCTACGGCGCGAAGCTCCTGTTCGACGGCCTCTCGTTCCGCCTCCCGCCCGGCGGCATCGTCGGTGTGATCGGCCCGAACGGCGCCGGCAAGACGACGCTGTTCCGCCTCCTGATGGGGCAGGAGAAGCCGGACGCGGGGACGCTCAAGTTCGGCGAGACGGTGAAGCTCGCCTACGTGGACCAGAGCCGCGATTCGCTCGACCCGAAGAAGACCGTCTGGGAGGAGATCTCCGACGGGCTGGACGTCATCAAGGTCGGGAGCTACGAGACGCCGAGCCGCGGCTACGTCGCGCGCTTCAACTTCAAGGGGCCGGACCAGCAGAAGCGCGTCGGCGAGCTCTCGGGCGGCGAGCGCAACCGCGTCCACCTCGCGAAGCTCGTGCGCAGCGGCGGCAACGTGCTGCTCCTCGACGAGCCGACCAACGACCTCGACGTGGAGACCCTGCGCGCCCTCGAGCAGGCGCTCCTCGACTTCCCGGGGTGCGCGGTCGTGATCTCGCACGACCGCTGGTTCCTCGACCGCGTCGCGACCCACATGCTCGCCTTCGAGGACGACAGCCAGGTGGTGTGGTTCGAGGGCAACTTCGCGGACTACCTGGCGGACCGCCGCAAGCGCCTCGGCGAGGACGCCGACAAGCCGCATCGGATCCGCTACAAGCCGCTCATGGCGTGATGCGCAGAGAGAGGTGTGACATGCCGACTTCGTCGAGTGTGCGGCGGTGCGTGCACGGCGCGCTGACCCGGGCGGCGCTCGGCGTCGCGGTGCTGCTCGCCGGCACGCTGCCGGCCGCCGCCCAGCCTTATCCGGCCAAGCCGATCCGGATCATCGTGCCGTTTCCCGCCGGCGGAATCGCCGACCTCTACGCGCGCCTGATCGGCGCGCAGCTCGGCCAGACCTGGGGGCAGCCGGTCGTGGTCGAGAACCGCACCGGCGCGGGCGGGAACATCGGCGCGGATGCCGTCGCCAAGTCGGCGCCCGACGGCTACACGCTCGCCATGGGGAGCTTCGGCACGCATGCCGTGAACGTGTCGCTCTTCGCGAAGATGCCGTATGACCCGGTCCGCGACTTCGCGCCGATCGCGCTCGTCCTCGAGGCCGAGGGCCTGCTGGTCGTCCACCCATCGGTGCCCGCGAACAGCGTGCCCGAGCTCATCGCGCTCGCGCGCGCGAAGCCCGGCGCGCTCTCGTTCGCTTCGGCCGGCATGGGCACCGCGAGCCACCTCGCCGGCGAGCTGTTCAAGACCATGGCGAAGGTCGACATGGTCCACGTCCCGTACAAGGGCAACGTCCCGGCGATCACCGACCTGCTCGCGGGGCAGACCTCGCTGATCTTCGCGACCATGCCCACCGTCCTTCCGCACGCCAAGGCGGGCAAGCTGCGCCCGCTCGCGACGATCGGCGCGGTCCGCTCCACGGCGGCCCCGGACCTGCCGACGGTAGCGGAAGCGGCGCTCCCCGGCTTCGAGGTGACCAACTGGATCGGCCTGTTCGCGCCGGCGGGCACGCCACCGGAGGTCGTCCGGCGGCTGGAACGTCGAAGTGATCCGGATCATGCAGTCGCGGCGAGGTCCAGGCACGGCTGCCGAACGAAGGGCGCGCGGTTCATCGCGACTACGCCGGAGCGGGTTCGGCGAGTTCGTGAAGCGCCGAGATCGCGAAGTGGGCGCCGGTCGTGAAAGCGTCCGGCGCCCGGGTGGACTGACGGAGGCTCGATCCCATGAGAACGATCGTCACGCCCCTGAACGCCTTGCTCGGCCTGCGGGTGCCGATCATCCAGGCGCCGATGGCCGGGGGCCCCAGCACGCCGGAGCTAGTGGCAGCGGTGTCGGGCGCGGGCGCGCTGGGCTCGCTCGCATTCGCGTACACCCAACCCGACGACATGCGGCGCGCCGCCGCGGCGGTGCGCGCGCGCACCGACCGGCCGTTCGCCATCAACCTGTTCGTCGCGCCGCAGCCCCATCCGATCGCCGCGGAAGTGCAGCACCCCGCGATCGCCGCGATCAGCCCCTGGCACGCCGAGCTCGGCCTACCGGCGCCCGAACCCGTGAGCGCACCCTACGCGCCGGACTTGCGGGCGCAGCTGGACGCGGTCGCCGAGATTCGCCCCGCGGTTCTCAGCGTGCATCTCGGCGTCATGCCGGAAGACGCGCTCCGCGCGTTCAAGGCCGCGGGAATGAAGCTCGGCGGAGCCGTGACGTGCGTCGCCGAGGCGCGACGTCTGGAAGCGCTCGGCTACGACTACGTGGTCGCGCAGGGCGCGGAAGCAGGCGGGCACCGCGGCAGCTTCATGCGCGACCCTTATGACGCCCTCACCGGAACGCTCGCGCTCGCGCGGCTGATCACGCGCGCCGTGCGCGTCCCGGTGGTCGCCGCGGGGGGGATCATGGACGGCGCCGGCGTCGCGGCCGCGCTGGCGCTCGGCGCCGCCGGTGCGCAGCTCGGCACCGCGTTCGTTCCCTGCCCGGAGAGCGGCGCCGCGGCCGTTCACAAGGAGGCGATCCTCGCCGCGCGCGAGGACGACACGCGGATCACCGAGAAGTTCTCCGGCAAGCCCGCCCGGAGCCTCGTCAACCGGTTCATCAGAGAAGCCGAGGCGCGGCAGATTCCGCAGCTCGCGTTCCCGGCGCAGAACGTCCTCATGGCGAACCTTCGCGCCGCATCCGCCAAGGCCGGCAAGCCCGACTTCACCGCGCTGTGGGCGGGGCAGGCTGCGCCGCTCGCGCGCGCGCTCCCGGCCGCCGAGCTCGTGGCGCGGCTCGAGGCGGAGACGCTGGAAGCGATCGACCGCCTCGCCGGCCTCGCCCGTTAGCAGCGCATGGATCTCGGCATTCGCGGCCGGACGGCGCTCGTCTGCGGCGCCTCCAAAGGGCTGGGCAAGGGGTGCGCGCTGTCGCTCGCGCGCGAAGGCGTCGAGCTGGTGATCACCGCGCGCGGCCGGGAGGCGCTCGAAGCGACCGCGGCGGAGATCCGCGGCGCCTGCGGCGTGAAAGTCACCGCGGTCACGGGCGACATCACCACCCCGGCCGGGCGCGCCGACGCGCTCGCGGCCTGCCCGAGCCCGGACATCCTGGTGACGAACGCGGCCGGGCCGCCACCGGGCGACTTCCGCGGCTGGTCGCGCGAGGATTGGCTCAAGGCGATCGACGCCAACACGCTCACGCCGATCGAGCTGATCAAGGCCGTGGTCGACGGCATGATCGCGCGCCAGTTCGGCCGCATCGTCAACATCACCTCGAGCGCGGTCAAGATGCCGATTCCCGAGCTCGGTCTCTCCAACGGCGCGCGGAGCGCGCTCACCGGCTTCGTCGCCGGCCTGGCGCGGCAAGCTCGCTCCGCACAACGTCACGATCAACAACCTGCTCCCGGGGCGGATCCTGACCGACCGCACCCGGGTCACCATCGCGTTCGTGGCGCAGCAGCAGGCTCGATCACTCGAAGAAGCCTGGCGGAACCGCGAGGCCGAGATCCCGGCGCAGCGCTTCGGCACGGTCGCGGAGTTCGGCGATGCCTGCGCGTTCCTCTGCGCGGCGCAGGCGGGCTACGTCACCGGCCAGAACTGGCTCGTCGACGGTGGGCTCTATCCCGGGACCTACTAGAGCGCCTCAGCCGACGTAGCGCAGGATCCACAGCGAGAGCTGCGGAACGTAGGTCACGACGGCGAGCGCCCCGATCGCGACGCCGATGAACGGCAGGACCCCCGGGTAGATGCTGGACAGCGGCGCCTTGAAGACCGCCTGGCCGACGAAGATGTTGATCCCGAACGGGGGCGTGAACGTCCCGATGCTCAGGTTCATCACCAGGATCACGCCGAAATGGACCGGATCGACGCCGGCCGCCTTGGCGATCGGCGCGAGCAGCGGCGTCAGCACGAGGATCGACGACACGGTATCGAGGAACATGCCCACCAGCAGGAGCAGGACATTGATCGCCAGCAGCACTGCCCACGGGGGCAGGCTCAGGGCACCGATGTAGTCGGTCGCGGCCTGCGCCGCGCCGCTGATGGTCAGGAGCCAGGAGTACACCCCGGCGACGGCGACGATGACGAAGATCTGCGCGGTCAGATACATCGACCGGGTCGCGGTCTGGAAGATCTCCCGCGCGCCCGCCTCGCGGTAGATGAAGGCGGCGACGACGATCGCGTAGATGCAGGCGACGCCGGCGGCCTCGGTCGGCGAGAAGACGCCGGTGTAGATCCCGCCGAGAATGGCCACCGGCGCGAGGATCGCCCAGATCCCGTCGCGCGTCGCCGCCGCGAATTCCCGGAACTCGAACCCCGCGCCGCCGCGCTCGCCCTTGCGGGCGACGTAGTAGTAGATGTAGGCCGCGTAGAACGCGGCCAGCACGAAGCCTGGCACGAGGCCGGCGGCGAACAGCTTCACGATCGAGGTGTCGGAGGCGATGCCGTAGAGGATCATCCCGATGGACGGCGGAATCAGGTTGTCGATTGCGCCTGCGGCGACCAGCAGCCCGGTGGAGAAGCGCTCGTTGTAGCCCGCTTCCCGGAGCCGTCCGTAGGTGAGCCCGCCGACCGCCGCGACCGCCGCCGCGGTCGAGCCCGAGATCGCGCTGAACACGACCGTGGTGCCGAGGACCGTGAACGGCAGGCTGCCGCGGATCCCGCCGATCATCGACAGCACCCAGCGCACCAGGCGCTTCGACACCCCACCGCGCCCGAGCAGGTCGCCCGCGAAGATGAAGAACGGGACGGCGAGCAGCGCGTACTTGTCCAGGCTGCCGAACATCACCTGGTGGACCGCGGTGGTCGGGACCCCGGCGAACAGCACGAGCACCGTCGCCGCGGTGGCGAGCAGGATCAGGAAGAACGGGAACCCGGCGAGGAGGAGGCCGAGCGGCAGGAGCGCCATCACCCATCCCATGGCGCGCCGCCCCCTTCAGAACTTGCCGGTGAAGTACGACCGGATGCGGACGACGACGGCCAGGATGGTGAGCGCGAACCCTACCGCGAGGGCCGCATGCGGGATCGCCTTGGGCACGCCCGCGGAGACGCTCACCGAGCCGGTCTGCAGGAACAGCGACACGACCCGGACCGACTGGGTGAACGCAAACACGCAGCAGGCGAGCAGGACCGCCGTCATGAACGCGTTGAGCACCAGGCGCCACCGCCCCCTGATCCGGGCCGAGAAGAGGTCCATGCTGAGGTGATCGCCGTTATAGGCGATCGCGGCCATCCCGACGAAGACCCCCCAGATGGTGATGAACACCATGACCTCCTCGGCCCAGAACAGGGCGTGGCCGAAGAGATAGCGGCTCACCACGTTCGCGAAGTTGATCGCGATGCCCGTGAGCATCAGCGCGCCGAGGATCCAGCTCGGCAGCGTGACGAACGCGAACCGGGCCATCGGCCGCGGGCCTCGCCGCTCAGGCGGTCGGAGAGTTGCGCTTGCCGGCTAGTACTTCTGCCCGGTGGCGACGAGCCGTTTGTAGAAGGCGCTCACCGGCGCGTTGTCCTTCGTCACTTCGTCGCCGATCCCCGCGAGCAGCTGCTGCACCCGCGCCTGGTCCGCGGGCGAGAGCGTGATGAACTCGCCGCCGGCGTCGCTCCAGCGCTTGCGCATCGTGTCGTCGAGCGCGCGCGATTGCGCCATCGTCCGGGCCTGCAGCTTGTTGCCTTCCTCGATGACCGCCTGGCGCAGGTCCGCCGGCAGCTTGTTCAGCCAGGGCCGGCTCACCGCCGCGACCGAGACGATCATCGTGTCGTTCACCTGGGTCAGCACCTTGCTGATGTCGTTGAACTTCAGGTTCACGTAGACGGCGGTGGCGCTCATGGTGCCGTCGATGACGCCCTGCTGGATCCCCGGCACGACCTCGGAGAGATCCATCGGGACCGCCGAGGCGCCGAACTGGCGCATCTTGGCGCGCTCGGCGGCGGTCGCGTTGACGCGCAGCTTCTTGCCCTTGAAGTCGTCGAGCTTGCGGATCGGCTGCTTGCCGAAGTAGTGCGCGAACCCGTAGGTGAACACCGACACCACCTGCACGCCCTTGTCGGCCCCGAGCGTCAGGATCTCCTTGTTGAGGTCGGGATCGAGGAGGAGCTTCTCCGCGTGCACCGAATCCTTGAACAGCACCGGGATGCTGAACGTGCCGAACCGCGGGTCCACGCCGGCGAAGAAGTCCACCGGCGCGATGAACGACTCGACCGTCCCGAGCTGCATCCCCTCGATCTGGCTCGCGACCGTGCCGAGCTGGCCGCGCGGAAAGAGCTTCACCTCGATGCGGCCCCCGCTACGCGCCTCGAGCGCCTCCTTGTACCAGTTCGCCCACTGGTGCTGGATGTCGTTCATCGTGGCGAAGCCGATCTTCATCGTGTGGTCGGCCGCCGGCGCGGCGCCGGCGCAGAGCGCAAGGCCTGCGGCGGCGACGAACGAGCGGACTGCAAGCGCAGCGCGTGACATGATTCCTCCTCCTCCTCGATTGCGCCCCGGCGCTCCGGGGCGAGTGTTCACCAGACCAGGTCGCCTTCGCGGATCAGCATGAGGCAGTTTTCGCTCTCGGTGTAGGGCGCGTGCGGCACGCCGCACGGCATGCGAAACCAGATGCCTTTGGAGTAGGCCGCGTACTCGTCCTTGAGGCAGCCCTCGAGCACCAGCGTCTCCTCGCCGATCGAGTGGTTGTGCGAGGGAAGCCTGCGGTTCGGGGCCACGTTGCCGATGCGGCTCGTCTCGATGCCGTCCGCGTTCGGGTAGAGATGCAGGACCTTCGCGCCGCGATGCGGGAAATCCAGCCACTGCGCGGTGCGCGCGTCGATGACGATGCGGTCGCCGGCGTTCGGGCGGATCGGCACGCGCCACTTCGCGTAGATCACGCAGCCGTCCTTCGACCCCGGGGTGTGGCGGAAGCCCGGGGGGTTGCGGAGGAACGAGTGCGCGCCGTACTCGCCGTGGTCGTCCATGTAGGTGCCTTCGACGACCAGCACGTCCATGCGCGCTTTCAGGACGTGGGTGGGGATCTTCGCGCCGGGCGCGAACTTGAGGAGCGACGTCTCGCGCCCCTTCTTCGGGTCGTGCACGAGCTCGAGCACCTTGCGCGAGACGCCCGGCCATTCGGTCGGCTCCCACGGCATCTCGTTCGTATTCATCACCGCGACCTTGCTCGGGTCCGCGTTGACCGGGGCGCGCGCGCTCATCGCCTTTCTCCTCCTCGAACAGGCCTTGCGAAGACCATTGGTTTACGGTAAACGAGACGGGCGCCGCCAGTCAACCGGCGCGCCGTTCGAGGAGGAGTGAGCGCCCATGGCCGACGCGGACGAGGAACCGAGAGTCGCCCAGAAGAGCCCGTACAAGGCCGAGCTGCTGGCGACGTACCGCTATGCGTGGTGCCGCTGCGGGCTGAGCAAGATGCAGCCCTGGTGCGATGGGTCGCACACCTCCACCAAGACCGGGATCATGCCGGTCGTGTGGACCCAGGACCAGGACAAGACCGCCTTCCTGTGCGGCTGCAAGCGGAGCGGCAACAAGCCGTTCTGCGATGGGACCCACAAGACGCTCTAGCTGAGCAGCGCGGCGAACCGGCTGCGGAGGTCCTCGGTGTTGCAGCGCACCCGCGTACGCGCTTGCGGCGTTCGGCTTCGTCCAAGCGGCGCGCGAAAGCGTCAGACGATCGTGAGGCGCGACGCGCCGGCGGCGAGGCGCCCGATGGTGCGTGCCTCGTCGAAGCCCCGCTTCGCGAACTCCGCCAGCACCGCCCGCTCCGACTCGGGCGCGCAGGCGACGAGGAGGCCGCCGCTCGTCTGCGGATCGGTCACGAGCTTCCGCGCCCATTCGGGCGCGCCCGCAGGCAGCGACACCTCGTGCCCGTAGCCCTTCCAGTTCCGGTCCGAGGCGCCGGTCGCGACGCCCTGCTTCACCGCCTCGAGCGCCTCGGGGATCACCGGCACCGCGTCGAGCCGCACTTCGCCGGCGAGCTTCGACCCGCGCAGGACCTCGAGCAGATGGCCGGCGAGCCCGAAGCCGGTCACATCGGTCAGCGCGTGCACCCCGGCCATCTCGGCGAGCGCTTCGCCGGGCGTGTTGAGACGCGTCGTCGAGGCGAGGAGCTTCGCGTAGCCCGCCGCGCCGAGCTTGCCCTTCTTCAGCACCGCCGAGAGGATCCCGACGCCGAGCGGCTTGCCGAGCACCAGCAGGTCCCCGGCGCGTGCCGAGCTGTTCCGCTTGATCTTGTCCGGATGCACGAGCCCGAGGCCCACCAGGCCGTAGATCGGCTCGAGCGTGTCGATCGAGTGCCCGCCGGCGACCGGGATGCCGGCCGCCGCGCACACCGCCTCGCCGCCCTCGATGATCTTCTGGATCACCGCCACCGGCAGCTTCTCGAGCGGCATGCCCACGATCGCCAGCGCGAAGATCGGCCGCGCGCCCATGGCGTAGATGTCGGAGAGCGCATTGGTCGCGGCGATGCGGCCGAAGTCGTACGGATCGTCGACGATCGGCGTGAAGAAATCGGTCGTGGCGACCAGCGCCTGCGTGTCGTTCAGCCGGTACACCGCGGCGTCGTCGGAGGTTTCGGTCCCGACGAGCAGCTCCGCCGGCAGGCCGCGGATCGGCGTCGATGCGAGGATCTCGGAGAGCACGGCGGGCGCGATCTTGCAGCCGCAGCCGCCACCGTGGCTGAACTCGGTGAGGCGGATCTGGTCCAGGACGGCCGTCATGCAGTTCCTTTCGCCGGAGCGTGGAATTCTAGTCGATCGCGCAGGTGCGGAAGCCGGCGAACACGTCGCCGCGGTCGGGGGTGTAGAAGTTGCGCCAGGTGTTCCGGATGAGGCGCGCCGGCGTGGCGAAGCTCCCGCCGCGCAGCACCTTGTGGGTGCCGAACCACGGCTCGGAGTATTCCTGGTACGGATCCACGACGAAGCCCGGATAAGGCGTGAAGGCGCCCGCGGTCCACTCCCAGACGTTGCCGATCAGCTGCCGCGCGCCCGCCGGGCTGTCGCCCGCAGCGCAGGCGCCCACGGGGACGACGCCCGCCGCGCCGAGGTTGGCGCGCGCCGGCCCGGGACTATCGTCCCCCCACGGATAGCGCCGCTTCGTCGCGGAAGCGGCGTACTCCCACTCGGCCTCGGTCGGCAATCGCCGTTTCGCCCACCTGCACCACGCCTGCGCCTCGTTCCAGTCGACGTGCAGCACCGGCTCGTCCGGCGCGAGCGGCAGCCAGCGGTCGAACCGTCGCTGCACCCACACGCCGTCGAGCCTCTTCCAGTAGCGCGGCGCTTGCCCGCCGTCCTCGACGTAGGCGAGGAACTCGGCGTTCGTCACCGGCGTGCGCGCGATCCGGAACGGCGCGATCTCGACTTGGTGGGCCCATTTCTCGTTGTCGAACACGAAGCCGCCGTTCGGCTCCGCGCCCAGCCGGAAGCGCCCGCCCGGATGCTCCGCGTCGCCGCGCGGCGCAGGGGCGGCGGCCGGCGCGACCGCGCCGAACGGGTCCGGGTAGCCGAGCGTCTGGCGCGTGTAGTGAAACGCCTCCGCGTGCATGTCCTCGTGGAACGTCGCGAGCCGGACGAAGTATCGGAGCGAGGCGTTGTCGGGCTCGCGCGCGAGGCGCTCGCGCACCCGCTCGAGAACGTTCGCGAGATAGGCGCGCGTCGCGGCGAGGTCCGGTAGCGGCAGGTCCCAGCGCGTGTCGTGCGCGACCGTGGCCGAGTCGTAGAGCGCATCCGCGCCCGGCAGCATCGGGTCGGCAAGCGCGCCCGAGGGTTGCAGCCGCAGGCACCAGCGTTCCTGGAACCAGCCCACGTGGCCGATCTCCCACAGCGGCGGGTTGACGATGGCGAGCTGCGGGCCGAGCAGCCGCTCGCCGTCGAGGTCCGCCGTCACGCGCGTCGCGTGCGCGCGGCTCGCGAGCAGATCAGGTTCGAGGCTCACGGGGTCGGCTAACATCGCGCTCGACTCCACGGGCACCCATGGCGCGCATTGCGATCGTCACCCCGGCCGGCGCGGGCACGCGCACCGGCAACCGCCACACCGCAACGCGGTGGGCGCGGCTGCTGCGCCGGGCCGGGCGCCGCGTTTCGATCGCAGTGGAGTGGCAGGGCCAGCGCTGCGACGCGCTCGTCGCGCTGCACGCGCGCCGCAGCCACGGCTCGATCGCGCGCTACCGCGCGGCGCATCCCGCCGGCCCGCTCGTCGTCGTGCTCACCGGCACCGATCTGTACCGCGACCTTCCCGCCTCGGCGGAGGCGCGGCGCTCGCTCGAGCTCGCCGACCGCATCGTGGTGCTGCAGGAGGACGCGAAGCGCCTGCTCGACCCGCCCCTCCGGCGCAAGACCAGGGTCGTCTACCAGTCCGCGGCGCCGCGCGTCCGCCGCGACCCGCCGGCACGGCGTTTCCGCATCGCCGTCATCGGCCATCTGCGCGACGAGAAGGATCCGTTCCGCGCCGTCGCGGCCCTCGCGCTGCTGCCCGACCGCCCCGAGCTCGAGGTGGTGCAGGTCGGCGGCCCGCTCGATCCGGCGCTCGGCTTGGAGGCGGAGCGCTGGCTGGCGCGCGAGCCGCGCTACCGCTGGCTCGGCAGCGTCCCGCACGCCCGCGCGCTCAGGGAGCTCGCCAGTAGCCACCTCCTCGTGGTCAGCTCGAAAATGGAAGGCGGCGCGAACGTCATCTCGGAGGCCGCGCGCATCGGTACGCCGGTCCTCGCTTCGTGGATGTCCGGGAACATCGGCATGCTCGGCAAACGGTACCCCGGCTACTACCCGCTCGGCGATGACGGCGCGCTCGCGAGCCTCATCGCTCGCGCGGCCGACGATGCCGCGTACTACCGCCGGCTCGAGCGCGCGCTGCGAGCGCGGCGGCCGTTGTTCGCGCCGGCGGCCGAACGCGCCGCGGTGCTGAGCGTGCTCCGCGAGGCGCTTCACTCAAGGAGCTCGGCGACGCGCTTGCGCACCGGCTCGCTCGACCAGTCGAGCTCGCCGTAGTGCATGTAACGGATGCGACCGTCCGCGCCGACCAGGAAGGTCGCGGGAACCACGCGTGCCTTCCAGGCCTTGGCCGCGGCGGTGTCGCGGTCGAGCAGCATCGGAAAGCCGAGCGGCATCTTCTCCAGGAACCGCTCGATTCGCCCCAGCGGCTCGCCGATGTTCACCGCCAGCACCTCGAACGGCTTCCCCGCCAGGGACTGACGCAGCCGCTCGATGGAGGGCATCTCGTCCCGGCACGGCTCGCACCAGGTGGCCCAGAAGTTCACGAGCACGACCTTGCCGCGGTAGTCCGCCAACCGGTGCATGCGGCCGTGCAGGTCCTGCAGGACGAGCGGCGGCGTGGCGCCGCCCGTCCAGGGCTTCAGCTCGGCCGCTCCCGCCGCAGCGGCGAACGCCAGCGTGGCGAGAACGACGAGCGGCCGCACTAAGCTTTCACCTCGCGCGCGGTGATCGTGTACTTGAGCGAGTCGGGATCGAGCTGATCGCGCATCTCGCCGCCGGTCTCGGCGTTGATGTACATCAGGTACGGCAGCTTCGGGCCGCTCGAGTTCGGCAGCTTGACGTCGTGGCCCATGTTGTAGGCGAGCCAGTTCATCTCCCAGCTCCCGAACAGGCGCTTGCGCGCCGCCTCGACCTTCGGATCGTTCACCGCGAGCTTGCCCGGCGGCTCCTCGAGCACGACCTTGCGGACGTCGGCCGGATCGACCGGCACCCAGCCGTAGCCCTCGGCGAAGAACTCCGCGCGGCAGTGCTGCGCCCGGGTCACGTTGGGCGAGCCGACGCCGAGGCTCGCGTAGCCGTATTCCGAACGCGCCACCCGCAACCCGTAGATGTCGCGCGCCGGCACGCCGACCGAGCGCGCGAGGCCCACGAACATGGCGTTCAGGTCGCCGCACTTGCCGCCGAGGTTCCCGCTCTCGAGCATGCTCTTGATGTCGCCCCAGCCGCAGCCGCGCGTCTTCGGGTCGCGGAACGTGTTGTCCACCACCCACGCGTAGATGGCGCGCGCCTTCTGCACGTCGGTCCGCGCGCCCTTGGTGATTTCGAGCGCGGTCTTCCTGACGATCCCGTCGGTCGGGATGAGCTCCGTGGCGGCGAGGTAGAACGCGCGATCGGCGCCCTGGAGCTTCTCGGCGTTCGGGGCGGGCTTGCCGAGGTCCACGGCGCGGTCGCGGGTCATGAAGCGGCTCGTGACCTCGATCACCGGTGCGGCTTCGGCCTCGCGCCACTCGGCGAACACCATGGTCACGCCGTACTTGCCGTCGGCTGCGACCTGGGCGCGGGCCGCGTTGCCGGTCCAGGTGCTGCCGATGCTCTTCTGCCAGTCGGTGTCATCGGCCATGGGCAGCGGCACCCACGCGCGCGATACGCCGCGGGGCTTGAGCACTTCGACCCGCGTGACCGTCTCGAACGTGCGCCATTCGGTGCTTGCCAGCGCGTCCCGCCAGGGCAGCGCGGAAGCGACCGCGGCGGCGGCGGAGGTCTGCAGAAAGGCTCTACGGTCCATGGGAGATCTCCTTTGTCTTCGGGTGTTTGGGGGATTGCGGGACGACGGGCGGGGGCGAAGTGCCGCCGAAGAACGTTCGATTCTAACGGGTTGAAGCCCGACGGGTCCGGCCGGTGCTACGGTCTGGCGACTGTCCAGACCTCCTCGAGCTGCGTCCCGGACCCGCGGATCACCTTCGACACCGGACAGAACATCGCGAGCTCGCGCTTCACCTTCGCGACCGCGGCGGCGTCGGCATCGGTCGTGATGTCGATGTAGAGGGTCGCGTTGGGGAATGGAACGTCGATCTCCTCCGCCAGCGTCACGCCCCGCCGATCGAAATCGGCCTCGAGGCGGACGCGCATCGCGTGCAAGTGCACGCCGTTCGCATGCGCCACCCTGTGGGTGATCACGTTCGTGCAGGCGATGAGCGCTGCCATCAGCGTCTCGGTCGGCGTGGGTCCCTGGTTCGTGCCGCCGCGCTCCACCGGCTCATCGACCGTGACCTTGACGTCGCGCACGCTCACGTCGGTGCGGGCGTGCGACGGGCATGCGCCGTCGAGCTTCATCCTGACCTGCGTCTTCTGCCTGACCTCGACCATGACGCGCGCTCCTCGGGATGCGGGACCGGGGAATGTTACCTCGACCGCAGTGCAGCGGCCGAGCGCTTCGGGTACGCTTCGCGGCGATACGATGGGCGCGATGAACTTCTCGTTCGACTTTTCCGGCAAGACCGCCTTGGTGACCGGCGGCGTCTCGGGCATCGGCGCAGCGGCGAGCCTCGCGTTCAAACGCGCTGGCGCGAAGGTGATCGCCTGCGGCCTCACCGAGGATGAGCTCGCGGCGGCCCGCGCCAACCCGGATTTCGCCGGTATCGATATCCGCAAGCTGGATGTGACCGACGCCAAGGCGGTCGCCGAGCTGGTTGGCGGCCTCGCGTCGTTGGACTACGTGGTCAACAGCGCGGGCATGATCCGCCGCGAAGCAGAGCACTCGCCCGAGGTCTTCGAGCAGGTGATCGACGTGAACCTGAACGGCGGCATGCGCGTCACCGCCGCGGCCCGGCCGCTGCTCGCCAAGCGCCAGGGCGCGGTCGTGTTCATCGCTTCGGTGATGTCGTTCTTCGGCGGGCCGAAGCAGCCCGCCTACTCCGCGTCCAAGGGCGCGGTGCGCAACCTGACCATGTCGCTCGCCGCCGCGTACGCGGCCGACGGCGTCCGCGTGAACGCGGTCGCGCCGGGCTGGGTGATCACGAACCTGTCGAAGGGCGTCCGCGAGAACCCCGAGCGCAACGCCCAGATCGTCTCGCGCATCCCGATGGCGCGGTGGGCCGAGACGGCGGAGATCGCGGACCCGATCCTGTTCCTGTGCTCCGACGCGGCCCGGTACGTGACCGGGACCGTGATGCTCGTCGACGGCGGCTACACCAGCGTCGGGTGACGCGAGAACACTCACTCCAGGAGGAGACGTCATGCTGAGAAGGGCCCTGCTCGTCGCCGTGCTCGCGCTCGCCGCGTCCGGCGCGCAAGCGCAAACCTATCCCGCCAAGCCGATCCGGATCATCGTGCCGTTCCCGGCGGGCGCCACGACCGACATCATCGCGCGGCTGGTCGCGAGCCGCATGAGCGAGACGATCGGGCAGCCGGTCCTGGTCGAGAACCGTGCCGGCGCCGGCGGCCAGCTCGGGGCGGAGGTGGTGGCGAAGGCCGCGCCCGACGGTTACACCATCCTGATGCACAACATCACGTTCCCGCTGGCTTCGGTCGCGGCGCAGCTCGCCAACCGCCCGCTCTACAACATCGACACCGACTTCGCCGGCATCTCGATCGCCGTCTACGTGCCGCTGGTGATCACCGCGAATCCGAGCGTGCCGGCCAAGGACCTGCGGGAGCTGGCCGGGCTGCTCCAGCGCGACCGGTCGTTGCAGTACGCCTACGGCTCGACCGGGCCCGGGTCGTTCATGCACGTGACCGGCGAGGCGTTCAGCCGCGAGGCGAAGGTCACGATGATCCACGTGCCCCTGAAGGGCGCGGCGCCGTTGAAGCAGGAGCTGCTCGCCGGGCGGCTCCAGGTCGGCGGCGATCAGCTCTCCTCGTCGCTCGGCGACATCCGCAGCGGCAAGCTGCGCGCGCTCGCCACCAACGGGTCGAAGCGCATCCCCGAGCTGCCGGACGTGCCGACGGTGCGGGAGCTGGGTTTCCCAATGATCGAGTTCGAGGGCTGGAACGGCTTGTTCGCACCGGCCAAGACGCCGCGGGAAATCATCGACCGGCTGCAGCGCGAGACGGCGGCCGCGGTGCGCTATCCCGACGTCGCGAAGCGGTTCGGCGAGATCGCGGCCGAACCGGTCGGCTCGTCTGCCGCGGAACAGGAGGCGCTCCTGCGCAAGCAGGTCGAGCAGGTCCGCCCGATCATTAAGGAGATGAAGCTCGACTAGGGCTTTCCGTCGACGCGAGCCAGATCCCGGCGCCGACCGCGGCGAGGCCCAGCACGAGGTTCAGCCCGATCGGCTCGCCGAGCAGCGGCACCGCGAGGAGCGCGGCGGTCACCGGGTTGACGGTGATGGTGTTGGCGACCCGCGTGGGCGTGGTGCGCTCGAGCGCGAACACCCAGAGGTAGAAGCTCAGCGCCGCGGCGAAGACGCCCAGGCTCGCAACCGCGGTCCACTGCGGCGCGGTGAACTCGAGCGCCGCGCCGAAGCCGCCGCGGAGCCAGGCGATCGCCACGAGGCACGCGGCGCCGACGCCCATCCCGGCGGTGACGAAGCCGAGCGCGCTCGAGCGCGCGATGAACGGCCGCGACCAGACGTTGTAGAGCGCCATGCACACCGCGCCGCCAGCCATGATCAGGTCGCCGCGCCACGCTCCGGGCGGCGCTGCCGCGAGTCCGCTCGCCAGCGCGACCGCTACACCGCCCACCGCGATCGCCACGCCGGCGCTCTTGCGCGCGGTGAGTTTCTCGATCCCGAGCAGGGCAGCGATCGCCATGGTCAGCACCGGCAGCGTCGAGAGGGCGAGCGCGCCGCGGGCGGCGGTGGTGTAGACGAACGCCGCGTTGTAGAAGACGAAGAAGACCGCGAAGAACAGCGTGCCGAGGCCGGCGACGCCGAGCCAGTCGCGCCCATGTGGCCAGCGCCGCCCGAGCGCCAGCGCGAGCGGCAGCAGGAGCAGGAAGCCGATGCCGAAACGGAACGCGGCGAGCGTCACGGGATCGGTGGCGCCGATCACGTAGCGGGTCGCCGCCGGGGCGGTCCCGCCGAACGCGCTCGAGAGCACCGCCGCCAGAATCGCGGCGCGCTCGCTCACTTCGGCAGCAGGACCATCTGCGTCTGGATCGTCAGCGAGAGCAGCCGGCCCGACTCGTCGGTGACCCGCGTCTGCCAGACCATGGTCGTCTTGCCGCGGTGGAGCGGCGTCGACTCGGCGCGGACGATGCCGTCGCGTCCGGCGGCGAAGAAGTTGGTCTTCGATTCGAGGGTGGCGGTGCTCGCGCCGGTGGGCAGGTTGAGCACCGTGGCGACCGCCCCGACCGTATCGGCGAACGCCATGAGCGCGCCGCCGTGCAACGGCCCGGTCGTGGTGCGCAGGTCGTCGCGGATCGCGAGCTCGGCGACCACGCGCTCCGGGCTCGTCTCGACGAAGCGAATCCCGAGGAGCGCGGCGAGCGTTCCGCTCAGTGCCTGATTGATCGCGGCGGGGTCCATGGCGTCGCATTCTGCGCGACCCAGGGAAGCAGTTCAATTACCTCCGAAGTAATAGCGAACCGACCCCGCCTGCCTATACTGGCGCCGTGAAGGCACGCGCACGAACGACGCGGCAACGCCGGACGAACTCCGTGGGGCGGCTCCTCAAGCAGTGGCGGGAGCGCCGCCGGATGAGCCAGCTCGGCCTCGCCGTCGAGGCCGAGATCTCGGCGCGCCATCTCAGCTTCGTCGAGACCGGGCGGACGCGGCCGAGCCACGACATGGTGCTGCACCTGTCGCAGGTGCTCGACGTGCCGCCGCGCGCCCGGAACGAGCTGCTGACCGCCGCCGGGTACGCGCCGCTCTACCGCGAGACACCGCTCAACGCCCCGGAGATGGCGCAGGCAAAGCAGGCGCTCGGGTTCATGCTCCGCCAGCAGGAGCCCTATCCCGCCATGGTCCTCGACCGGCAATGGAACATCGTCGCGACGAACGACGCGATGGGTCGCGTCGTCGGCCTGCTCCTCGCCGGCGACGCCGCTGCGGCGGGCGCGCCCAACGCGATGCGGCTCTGCTTCCACCCGCAGGGGCTGCGGCCCGCGATCGTGAACTGGGACGCCACGGCCGCGGCGCTCATCCAGTGGCTCCATCGCGACCTGATCCGCACGGGCGACCCGGAGATCCGCCGGCTGCTCGACGATCTGCTCGCCTACCCCGGCGTCCCGCGCGACTGGCACGCGCTCGACCTCGATGCCTCCACGGCGCCTTTCCTCGCGATCGAGATGCGCAAGGGCGAGGTGCGGTTCAGCTTCTTCACCCTGCTCGCGAGCCTCGGCACGCCCTACGACATCACGCTCCACGAGCTCCGGATCGAGTGCTTTTTCCCGGCCGATGCGGCGACGGAGGTGGCGCTCCGCCGATTGGCGGCGCCTCAACCGGCTTGACCCGCGCGCACTCGCGCGCGACCGCCTCGCGGATGATCTCGGCGAGCCGGCGCTCGTCGCGCGAGGCGTAGTCGGGGTCCGCGAAGACGAGATAGAGCTCGCCCCAGCGCTCGCGGCCCTCCCGCAGCGGCAGCGGCTTCAGCACGCCCGATTCCAGCTCGCTCCGGATGCTGTCCTCCGGATACCACGCGAACCCGAGGCCCATGGACGCGGCGCGAATGGAGGTCGCCTTGTGGCTCACCGTCCAGCGCTGCTCGGCGCCGGTCCAGGCGCCCGGCCGCGTGCGGTGGATCCCGCTGTCGCGGATCACGAGGTGCCGGTGGCGCCGGAGGTCCCGATACGTGAGCTCCCGGCCGAGGCGGTGCAGCGGGTGGTCCGGGTGCGCAGCGGCGATGACGCGCACCGGCATCAGGGGATCGCCGAGAAACCCCTCCGGGAGCTGCGAGGTGATCGCGATGTCGACCTGTCCGCCCGCGAGCGCCTCGTCGGTGCCGCCGAGCACCGTCTCGTAGAGCTCGATGCGGGTCTCCGGGCGCTCCGTCGCGAAGGCCTCGAAGCACTGCAGCAGGAGCCAGGTCGGGAAGAGGACCTCGACCGCGAGACGGAGCTCGGGCTTCCAGTCCTCCGCCATCGCTGCGGCGCCGCGCTCAAGCGTCGCGGCCTCCTCCACGAGCGTTTGCGCGCGCCGGTGGAGCACCTGCCCGGCCTCGGTCAGCACCGCCTTGCGCCCCTTGATCTCGAAGACCTTCACCTCGAGCAGCGCCTCGATCTTCTTCACGGCATAGCTCACCGTCGACTGGCTCTTGTGCAGGGCCGCGGCGGCCTGGGCATAGCCGCCGGCGTCCACGACCGCCAGGAAGGCACGCCATTGATCCAATGTAATCCGCTGGTTAGTTGGCATCTATCGATTTGATCGATTCATATAGCGCAAATCTTGCGCTTTTCTATCGATCCAGTAAACCCAATCATAGCGGCGTCCGAACGCGAACCAAGGAGCCGCCCCATGACCACCCTGCTGCAACTGAATTCCAGCCTCTTCTCCGCCGGCGGGCAGTCCAGCCGACTCGCCGACGAGTTCGTCGGCCGCTGGCGGGCGAACCACCCGCGTGGCGAAGTCATCGTGCGTGACCTCGCGCGTGAGCCCGTTCCTCACCTGAGCGCCGAACGGTTCGGGGCTTTCCTGGCCAAACCCGGCGAGCGCACGCCCGAGCAGCAGGCCGTCGTGGCCGACTCCGATCGCCTGATCGACGAGCTGAAACGCGCCGACGTCATCGTGCTCGGCCTGCCGATGTATAACTTCGGTGTCCCGTCGACGCTCAAGGCCTACTTCGACCACGTCGCCCGCGCCGGCGCCACCTTCCGCTACACCGAGAAGGGTCCGGTCGGTCTGCTGACCGGGAAGCAGGCGTACGTCTTCGCGACGCGCGGGGGGTTCTACGACGGCACCGATGCCGACACCCAGACCGCGTTCGTCCGCCAGTTCCTCGGCTTCCTCGGGATCACGGACGTGACGTTCGTCTACGCCGAAGGGCTCGCGGTCAGCGAGGCGGCGAAGCAGGCCGGTCTCGCGCGGGCGCAGAATGCGATTCGCAACCTCGGCGCGCCCGAGGCGCTCGCGGCTTGACGCCTCGGCCCGGCCGCCCCATATACGGAGTTCACCAGGAGCCCCTCATGACCACCCGCACGCTGCGCGAGATCGTCGAATCCATTCCCGCGTCGGACGGTGCCGGCGTCAAGCTGCTGCGCAGCGTCGGACGCCAGGACCGGCTGCGCCTCGACCCGTTCCTGATGCTCGACCACTTCTCGACCGAGAACCCGGACGACTACGTCGCCGGGTTCCCGGCGCATCCGCACCGCGGCTTCGAGACCGTGACCTACATCCTCGACGGCCACATGCTGCACGAGGACCATCTCGGCAACCGCGGGGACCTCAAGAGCGGCGGCGTGCAGTGGATGACTGCCGGCCGCGGCATCATCCATTCCGAGATGCCGCAGCAGGACCGGGGGCGCATGCGCGGCTTCCAGCTGTGGATCAACCTGCCCGCGCGCGAGAAGATGAAGGCCGCGGGCTACCGCGACATCCAGCCGGACGAGATTCCGAGCGTCGCGCTGCCGGGCGGCGGCCGCGTCAAGGTGGTCGCGGGCACGCTGCAGGCGGACGGACAGTCCACGCCCGGTCCGATCCAGGGCGGCAGCACCGACCCGCTGTACTTCGACGTCGAGCTTCCAGCGGGCGCGGCGTTCGCGCATCCGCTGAAGGCCGACTACAACGCCTTCGTGTATCCGTTCGAAGGCAGCGTCAGCGTCGGTCCCGCGGGTGCCGCGCGCGTCCTGAAGACGCACAGCGCGGGATTCCTTACCGCAGGCGATCAGGTCGAGGCCACCGCCGGCCCCGAGGGGGCGCGGTTCCTGCTCCTAGCCGGCCGTCCGATCGGCGAGCCGATCGTGCAGTACGGCCCGTTCGTGATGAACACGCGCGCCGAGATCGAGCAGGCGATCCAGGATTACCAGACCGGGGCGCTGACGCGGGCCGCCTGATCCTCGGGTCAGCCAAGGGCCTCGAGGTCCGCGGCCGCGAGCTTCAACGCGGCCGCGGCGACGTTCTCCTCGAGGTGCACGATCGACCCGGTGCCGGGGATGGGCAGCATCACCGGGGAGCGCGCGAGCAGCCAAGCGATCGCCACCTGCGCCGGCGTCGCGCCAACGCGCGCCGCGATGCGCCTCACGTTCGCCGAGCGCAGCGCGCGGCCGGCGCCGAGCGGATACCACGGAATGAAGACAATCCCCGCCTGCTCGCAGGCCGCGAGCACGTCGTCCGACCCGCGGTTCTCGACGCTGTAGTCGTTCTGCACCGAGACGATCGGCGCGATGCGCCGCGCCGCGGCGAGTTGACGCACGCTCACGTTCGACAGCCCGAGGTGACGGATCTTGCCGGTTCGTTGCAGCTCGGCGAGCGCGCCGACCGACTCGGCGAACGGCACCCGTGGGTCCGGCGCGTGGAACTGGTACAGGTCGATGCGCTCGAGGCGCAGGCGCTTCAGGCTGCCCTCGAGCGCGCGTCGAAGATGCTCGGGCCGCCCGTCCGGATCCCACGCGTGACGGTTCGGCCGCACGAGGCCGCCCTTGGTCCCGACCACGAACCCAGGCGGATAGGGATGGAGGGCCTCGGCGATCAACGTCTCGTCGACCTCCGGGCCATAGCTGTCGGCGGTGTCGAAGAAGTTCACGCCGAGCTCGATCGCGCGGCGGAGTACGCGGTGCGCGGCGGCGCGGTCCTTGGGCGGACCCCAGATGTCGGGTCCGCAGACGCGCATCGCGCCGAACGCCATGCGATTCACGGTCAGATCGCCGAGCCGGACGGTGCCGGCGGCAGATGCCGGGGTCATGAGGCAGCCTTTCCCTCGCCGATGTTGCCGGCTCAACGCCCCCGCACGACGCGGTTGGCGAGCACGCCGATCGCGTCGTTGAGGACTTCCACCCGATCGCCCGGCTGCAACGCCGGAACCGTCGGTCCATCGCAGCCGAACCAGATCACGTCGTCCGGGTGCAGGGTGAGATAGCGCGACATGCGCGAAACGTACTGGGCCACGCTGAAGATCATGCCGCGCGTGCTGTAGCGCGATACCGTCTTGCCGTTGATGCGCACCTCGATGTCCTGCGCCATCGGGTCGATGCCCGACACCACGAACGGCCCCATCGGCTTGAAGGTGTCGGCGTTCTTTGCGCGCCACAGCGTGCGGTCGCTGCGCTGCCAGCTGCGCTCGCTCACGTCGTTGCCCAGCGTGTAGCCGGCGATGCATTGCAGGGCTTCTTTTTCCGACACGTCTTTCGCCCGGGTGCCGATGATGGCAACCAGTTCGCCCTCGTATTCGACCGGTCCGGAGGAATCCGCGGGGATGACGATGTCGGCGCCGCTGCCGACCAGCGCATTGCTGGAGCGGTAGCCGATGTCGGCCTGCGTGGGCGCCGCGTAGCTCGTCCCGTGGTGCCGGTTCGCCCACTCGATGTGGTCACGGAAATTCAGCCCGGCCGCGTAGAAATTGCCTGGCACCACCGGCGGCAGCCACTTGGCGCCCGCGAGCGGGCGGCGTGAGCCGTCCCCCGCGACCAGGGCATCGTCCTCGAGAGTGACGCGAACCGGCCGGCCATCCACCTCGATGCGGGCCCACTTCACTCGGCCTTCACCCCCGCGGCCTTGATGACGCGCGCCCAGCGCTCGGCGTCCTTCTTCAGCCAGGCGCTGAACTCCTCCGGTGAGCTGCTTTGCGTGATCGCGCCCAGGGTGCTCAGCCGCTTCTGGGTTGCCGGCTTGGCGAGCGACGCGCGCACCGCCCCGTTCAGGCGCGCCACCACCGGCGCCGGAATGCCCGCGGGTCCCACGATGCCGAGACCCTGCGTGTACTCCTCGAACCCGGGAAAGCCCGCCTCGGCGGTAGTCGGCACGCCCGGGTAGTCCGGGTGGGGCTTGTCGGTGGTCACGGCGAGCGCCTTCAGGCGCTTGCTCGCCACGTGGTCGGTGATGCCGATCATCGGATAGAACATGAAGCTCACCCGGCCGGCCATCACTTCCGTCAGCGCCGGCGCGTTGCCGCGGAACGGGACATGCGTCATTTCGGTGCCCGAACGCGTGGCGAGCAGGGCACCGGCGAGATGCGCGGAGCCGCCGTTGCCCGCGGACGCGTAGGAGATCCCGCCCGGCTTCGCCTTCGCCGCCTTCACCACGTCCTGCATCGCGCCGAACGGCGCTTCGCCGCCGGTGACCATCACCATCGGCAGGAAGCAGACCAGGCTGACGGTGGTGAAGTCCTGCAACGGATCGTAGGGCTTCGTGTCCGCCATCAGGATGGCGTTGACGTTGTGCGACAGCGTGGTGACGAGCAGCGTATAGCCGTCGGGCACCGCCTTCTTCACTTCCAGCGTGCCGATGAGACCGTTGGCCCCCGTCTTGTTCTCCACCAGCACGGTCTGCCCGAGGGATTCCGTCATGTCCTGCGCGATCACGCGGGCGATCACGTCGGTCGGTCCGCCCGCGGAATAGCCGACGACCAGCTTCACCGGCTTCGTCGGGAAGCCCTGAGCATGCGCAGCCGTGCCGAGCAGCATCGCAACGCAGGCGACAAAGAGTCTTCTTGTCATGCTTTCTCCTGGAAGAAGCGGCTGGCCATGACCTGGCAGCGCTTGATGAGGCGCGGCTCGTCGGGCCGGTAGTCGGCCACGGCGTTGTGGATCGTGCGCATGTTGTCCCACATCAGGACGTCGTCGACCTGCCAGCGCGCCGCGAACCGGAACTCGGGCTTCGTCTGGTGCGCGAACAGGAACTCGAGCGTCTCGTCGCTCTGCGGCTGCGGCAGCTCGTTGATCCGCACCGAGTAGCCGGGGTTGGCGTACAGGAGCTTCCGCCCGGTGACCGGATGGGCGAGGAAGACGGGATGCGACACCGGCGGCTTCGCCCGGCGCTGCGCGTCCGTGAGCGGCGGCCGCTTGCTGCCCTTCTCGCGCCGCATCATCTCCCAGAACTTGTTGAAGTCGTGCAGCACCGTCTTGCCCTCGAGCGCCTGCTTGCGCTCCGCGGGCAGCGCATCGTAGGCGGCGCGCATGTCGCAGAACTCGGTGTTGCCGAGCGGCTCGCCGTCGCGGTGCGGGATCTGCAGGCCGTAGAGGATGTTGCAGAACGCGATGGTCCGGCTGTAGGACATGTCGGTATGCCAGCTCTGCCCGGCGTCGGCGAGCCCGATCGGCCGGCCGTTCTCGACGATGTTCGACAGGATCATCACTTCCGGGATGCCCGGCTCCTGGAAGCTCGCCGCCACGTTGATTTCCAGGTCGCCCCAGCGCGCGGCGAAATCCTTGAGCTCGCGCGCCGTCAGCACCTGGCGCGGAAAGCGCAGCACGCCGTGCTCGGCGAGCGCCCCGAAGGCGCGCTCGAAATCGCCGGCGGACAGCCGGGCGAGATCCAGGCCCTCGACGGTGGCGCCGAGCGTCTTGCCGCTGGGGACGACGTTCACGTCAGTCGATCTTCAGGCCGATGTCCTTGATGAGCTTCGCGTAGCGCGCGGTGTCGGCCTTCACCAGCGCGGCGAATTCCTCCGGCGAGCGCGACACGCGGCCGTCGGCGCCGATGCCCTCGAGCTTCGCGCGCACCTCGGGCGACTGCATGGTCTTCACGATGTCCGCGTGGAGCCGGTTCACGATGGCGGGCGGCGTGCCGGCCGGCGCGAACACGCCGTACCAGGTCGTGATCTCGTAGCCCGAAAGCTCCGCTTCCTTCGCGGTCGGCACGTCCGGAAACGCGGGCATCCGATCGGCGCTGGACACCGCCAGCGCGCGCAGCTTGCCCGAGCGCACGTGCGGCGCCGACGCCGGCATGGTGTCGAACGCGACGATGTGCTGGCCCCCGAGCAGATCCGCCATCGACTGCCCGCTCCCCTTGTACGGCACGTGGAGCAGATCCACTCCGGCGAGGCTCTTGAAGACCTCGCCCGCGAGATGCGGCATGCTGCCGTTGCCGGCCGACGGATAGCTCGGCTTGACGGGCTGCGTCTTGAGGTACGCGATCAGCTCGCGGAGCGACTTGACCGGCACCGACGGATGCACCACCACGAAGTGCGGCACCGCGGCGGCGATGGCGACCGGCGCAAAGTCCGTGATGACGTCGTAGGTCAGGTTCGGGAACAGCGCCGGGGCGATGGCGTTCACCGAGACGTGCCCCATCATGATCGTGTAGCCGTCGGGGGCCGACTTGGCCACCTGGCCCGCGGCCACCGTGCCGGTGGCGCCCGGCCGGTTCTCGATGACCACCGGCTGCCCGAGGCGCTCGGCGAGCTGCGGCGAAAGCAGGCGCGCCACGACGTCCGTGCCGCCGCCGGGCGGGAAGCCCACGACCATGCGGACCGGCCGGTTGGGATAGTCCTGTGCGGCTGCGGCGCCGGCCGCGAGCCAGCCGCAGGCGAGCAGCAACGACCACAGCGATCGGCGTTTCATGCGGGCTCCTCCTTCCCGCGGATTGTAGGATGGTAGGGCGTAGGCGTGCCCGGCGGGCGCGGCGGCGCTACGCGAGCCCAGGCTGCGACCGCGGCAGCCACAGCTCGGCGATCAGGCCTTCGCCGGCCGCGCGGTTTCGCAGCTTTACGTCACCGCCATGCCAGCGGGCGATATTCCGCGCGATGCTGAGGCCGAGCCCCGTGCCGCCGCTCGCGCGGTTCCGCGACGGCTCGAGACGGAAGAACGGCTCGAACACGCGCTCGAGCTCCGCCTCGGGGATCCCGGGCCCCTCGTCGCCAACCGCGATGCGCAGCGCGTCGCCCTCGTCCTCGACCTGCAGGTGCGCCCGCTCGCCATAGCGGAGCGCGTTCTCGATCAGGTTGTTCAGGCAGCGCCGCAGCGCCTCCGGGTGGGCGCTGAGCGCGGAGCGCGGAGCGCCCTCCACGGTGACCTTGCCGCCGGTCTCGCGCCAGTCTTCGCTGAGGCTGTCGATCAGCGCCCCGACGTCGACCGGCTGCCGGCGCGCCTCGGCGCCGAGGCTGCGCGTGAAGTCGAGCGCGGATCCCGCCATCGCCTCCATCTCGACCACGTCGCGGATGAACTTCGCGCGCAACTGCGGATCGGGAAGCAGCTCGGCCCGCAGCCGCAGGCGCGTGAGCGGCGTCCTCAGATCGTGCGACACCGCCCCGAGCATGCGGGTGCGCTCCAGCACGTAGCCCCGAACCTGCGCCTGCATGCGATTGAACGCGCGGATCACCAGCCTGACCTCGGTCGGACCGGACTCGTCGATCGGCGGGCCTTCGGGATCGCCCCCCAGCCGGTCGGCGGCCCGCGCAAGGCGATCTAGCGATCGCGTGATCAGGCGCACCGCCAGCGCCGCCAGCCCGAAGAAGATCAGGACCCAGAGCAGCAGGTGCGGCACGAGCCGCTTGAGCCGGCCGAGCGGCTCCTGCGGCACCTGGGCGAGGAAGATCGCGGTCATGCCGTCGTCGAGGACGATCTGCGCGACGACGACGAACGGGTCGGGCAGCAGAAAATGGAAGTTGCGCGCGACCCAGAGCTCGAGCGGCCCGTGCGCCGGCGGCTCGGCACCGGCGGTCCGGCGCGCCTTCGGCAGCGGCGCGATCTCGACCGTCGTGCGCAGCGGCGCGCCGATCGCCCGCTGAATCTGGCTGGCGAACGCCGCCTCGTACTCCGCGAGCTCGTCGGAGTCGCGGTCGGCCTTGAACGGCTCGCGGCTCAGCGTCAGGCGCAGGGTCGCGCTGTTCACTTCCTCGGCCACCTTGGCCCGCTCCGGCGACGGCAGGCGGTTCAATATGCGCGCCGTCTCCGCGATGCGGAGCGCCAGCTGCTGGGCGCCGAGCCGGTAGACCGACCCGCCGCGATCGAAGAGGTTGACCGCGATGCTCGCGATCTGCGCGAGCACCAGCCCCGCGGCGACCACGAGCAGCGTGCTCCCGATGAGCGTTCGCGGCAGGAGGGTCATCGGCTCGCCGCGCGCCTCAATCGACGCGCTCGACGGCGGCCGCCAGCACGTAACCCTGGTTGCGCACCGTCTTGATGATTCGCGGCTCGCGCGCGTCGTCGCGCAGCCGCTGGCGCAGGCGGCTCAGCTGCACGTCGATGCTGCGATCGAACGGCGCCGCCTCGCGGCCGAGCGTGAGGTCCATGAGCTGGTTGCGGTCGAGCACGTGGTTGGGATGCTCGACGAACACCTTGAGGAGGCGAAACTCGGTGCCGCTCAGCGGCACGACGACGCCCTCGGGCGACCCCAGGCTGCGCGTGACGAGATCCAGGGTCCAGCCGGCGAAGCGCAGCCGTGTCGCTTCGAGGGACGCCTCCGGCAGCGCGCGGGCACGCCGCATGACGCTCTTGATACGGGCGAGCAGCTCGCGGGGATTGAACGGTTTCGCGAGATAGTCGTCGGCGCCCATCTCGATGCCGATGATGCGATCGAGCTCGTCGCCGCGCGCGGTCAGCATGACGACCGGCACGTTCGATCTGGCACGCAGGTCACGGCACAGCTTCAGGCCGTCCTCGCCGGGCATCATCAGGTCGAGCACGACGAGGTCGATGCGGCTCGCGTCCAGCGCCTGCCGCATCTCCCTGCCGTCGCCCGCGACCGTCACCCGCAGCCCGTTGCGCTCCAGGTACTCGGCGATGAGGCTGCGGATCTCCGCGTCGTCATCGACCACCAGGACGTGATCCGGGCGTTCCATCGCGTCGGTATATAGCACCGCGTCGCGCCCGGCGACAACTCGCCGTGTATCGCCATGTAACAGCGACCCGCGCCGCAAGAATCGGCAACGCGGCGAAGGGCCCTTGATACGAAACCACCGCTTTGCGCAATCGGGGATTAACACGGCGGGCGTCAACTCCGCACCTGCGGTGTGGCGCGAACCGCCTCCGGGCCGCGGCCCTCGATTCTTCCGGGAGAGTGCGGGATGACACGTGACTTCCTCATGGCAACGATCGCCGCACTCGGCCTCACGGCCTGCGGCCCGGATCTCACGACCGAAAGCAAGCCGCCGTCGAACGTGGGCGCGGCCCCGCCGCAGCCTGCCGCAACGGGCCAGCCGGCCAGCAACGACCCGACGGTCGCCCGGGCCGGGGACACCAAGGACGCCGAGCAGAAGGAGGGTGGGGAGAAGACGCCCCGGTGACGGGTTTCAATCGCCAGCAACGACGTCAATGCACCTCGAGAAAGGAACTATCGTGAAATCGCTTGCAAGCAGCCTCTTTGCCGTGCTCTTCGTCTTTTCGGCCGCTACCGCTTTCGCCGCCGACCCCAGCCTCGACATCTCCTCGCCGTGGTGGGATTCGGAGCACGTGCAGCTCAACCCGAGCGCGGACGACGACAAGCGCGCACCCGCGCCCGCGCCCGACACCGACAAGGAAAAGTCGTAACGCCGGACCCCCTGACACGGGGGTCGGGAAGCGAAGCGTACCGGGGGGTTTGACGCCGGCGTCGGCCCTCCTCCTCCCCGTCCCGGAAATCCTCCGGCACGCTTCGCTCGCCGCCCCCTGTAACGAGGGCGCTAACGCAGATTCGCCTTGAAGAAGGCGATCGTGCGCGACCACGCGAGGTCCGCGGCGGCCTTGTTGTAGCGGGCTGCGCCGGTGTCGTTCTGGAAGGCGTGCTCGACGCCTTCGTACATGAACAGCTCGTAGGTCACCCGCGCGGCCTTGAGCGCCGCTTCGTAGTCGGGGATCCCGGCGTTGATGCGCGGGTCGTTCCCGGCGTAGTGGAGCTGAAGCTTCGCCTTGATCATCGGCACGTCGGCGGCCGGTGGCACCGGTCCGTAGAACGCCACCGCGGCCGTGAGATCCGGCGCGGCCGACGCGAGCAGGTTCGTCATTCCGCCGCCCCAGCAGTGCCCGACCGCGCCGACCGGGCCGGCCGCGTCCGGCCGGCTCCTGAGATAGGCCACTGCCGCGACGAGGTTGCGCACGGCGTCCACCCGCTCGAGCTTGCTGTTCGCGGCCCGCGCCTCGTCCTCGTTCGCGGGCGTACCCCCGATCGGCGACAGCAGGTCGACCGCGAGCCCGGTGAAACCGTCGACCGCGAGGCGCCGCGCGAGATCCTGCTGGTACGGGGTGAGCCCGCGGTTCTCGTGGATGACGATCACGCCCGCGCGCTTGGGCGGGCCGGCCTTCGGCACCGCCAGATAACCGCGGATGTCGCCGGTCACCCCCTTGAACGTGATCGTGCTCGTGGCGACCCGCGGATCGGCCGGATCGACGATCGCGGCCTGCGCGTAGTTGTTCTCGAGCAGCGGCAGCAGGGTCATCGCCGCGGCCGTGCCCCCGGCGAGCACGGCGAGGCGCTCCAGAAAGACGCGCCGCTCCAGCGGCTTGTGGGTGTACTCGTCGTAAAGCCTGATGATGCGTGGATCCACGGTGGTTCCTCCTGGTTGGGACGCGGAGTGTAAACGCAGCCGGCCGCTCGCCTATTTCGCGGCGGGTCAACCTCGGACGCGCCGCCGACGATGATCGACCTCTGCGACCCGGCCGGCGCGACCTTCTATTTCCGCGTGACCGGCGAGGCAGCCGGCCAGCTCTGGGGCACCGACGTCTACACCGGTGACTCCACGATCGGCCTCGCGGCCGTGCACGCGGGCCTGGTCAAGGTCGGGGAGACGGCGATCCTCAAGGTCGTGGTGGTGAAACCGCTCCCGCAGTACCAGGGCTCGGCGCGGAACGGCGTCGCGAGCCACGACTTCGGCCCGTACGGCACGGCGTATCGCCTCGCGGCGATCTGAGAGCGCGCGGCCTCGGGTCAGCGCAGGGCGAGGTTGCCGCCCGAGCCGGGCTCGAAGAGGTGCAGCCGGGCCGGGTCGAACCCGATCCAGACGCGCTCCCCCGCCGCGACCGGCGCGTCCGCCCTGACCTGCGCGGTGAGCTTGCCGGCGGCGCCGAACGCGACCTCCACCAGCTTCTCGGAGCCGACCAGCTGGATGAGCGTCACCGTCGCGGGCACGGCGCCTGCCCGCGGCGCGCCGCGCACCTCCAGGTCCTGCGGCCGCACGCCGAGCAGCGTCGCGCCGGCGAATCCGTTCGCGAGCGGCGAGGCACCGATCGGGATGCGGCCGTCGGGGCCGCAGTCGAGCGCGAGCTCGCCGCCGGCGAGCTCGGCGCGCTCGACGAAGTTCATCGGCGGGCTGCCGATGAAGCCGGCGACGAAAGTGTTCGCCGGCCGGTTGTAGACCTCCGCGGGCGTCGCGTACTGCTGCACGACGCCGTGATCCATGACCGCGATCTTGTCGGACATGGTCATCGCCTCGAGCTGGTCGTGGGTGACGTAGACCGTGGTGGTCTCGAGCCGCATGTGGAAGCGCTTCAGCTCGCCGCGCATCGTCACGCGCAGCTTCGCGTCGAGGTTGGAGAGCGGCTCGTCCATGAGGAACAGCCAGGGTTTCCGCACCATCGCGCGGCCGAGCGCGACGCGCTGGCGCTGCCCGCCGGAGAGCTGCCGCGGCTTGCGGCCGAGGAGGTGCTCGATCTCGAGCACGCGCGCGACCTCGAGCACGCGCGCCGCGATCTCCGCTTTCGGCGTGCCGCGGACCTTGAGCCCGTAGGCGATGTTGCCGTGCACGTTCATGTGCGGGTAGAGCGCGTAGTTCTGGAACACCATCGCGATGTCCCGCTTCCCCGGCGCGAGGTCCGAGACCCGCGTGTCGCCGTGCCAGATCTCCCCGCGCGTGGCCGACTCGAGCCCGGCCAGGATCCGGAGCAGCGTCGTCTTGCCGCAGCCGCTCGGGCCCACGAGGGTGATGAACTCGCGCTCGGGCAGCTCGAGGTGGACGTCCTTCAGCACCTCGACCGGGCCGAAGGACTTCCAGATGTGGTGGAGCCTGATCGTCATGCCCGCGGGCCCGGTCAGCCCTTCACCGCGCCCGCCCCGAACCCGGCGACGAGGTGGCGCTGCATCAGCATGAAGAGGATCGCCATCGGCACGGTCATCAGCACCGCCGAGGCCATCATCAGGCCCCAGTCGACGTGCGTGCCCTCGAAGAAATGCATCACGCCGACGGTGAGCGGCAGGTTCTCGATCGAGTTGATGAACACCCGGGCGAACAGGAAATCGTTCCAGGAGACGATCAGCGAGAAGATCGCGGCGGCGATGATGCCCGGCGCCGCCGAGGGCAGCACGATGTCGACGAAGACGCGCAGGCGGCTCGCGCCGTCGATCATCGCCGCCTCCTCGAGCTCGATCGGGATGCCGCGGAAGAACGCCCACAGCAGCCACATGCAGAACGGCAGCGTGATCGAGACGTAGCCGAAGGTGAGGCTCCACAGGCTGTTGGTGAGCCGCAGCTCGGCCATCACCAGGAACAGCGGGAAGACGAGGATGATCGACGGGATCATGTAGCCGAGCAGGCTGAAGTACGGAATGATCCGCCGGCCCCAGTAGCGGAAGCGGGTGACGCTGTAGGCGGCGAGGGTGCTGATGAGAATGCTGATCGCGGTGCTGCCCAGGCTCACGACGACGCTGTTGGCGAACCAGGACGTGAAGTGCTGGGGCGCGGCAGTGGTCGGCACGTAGGACTGGTCGGCGCGGTAGTACTGCTGCTTGCCGGTGACGAGGTTGCGGTAGTTCTCGATCGTCACCTCGGCCGGCACGAGCCGCGGCGGCGTCGCCATGACCTCCTTCGGGCTCTTGAGCGAGGTCGAAGCCGCCCAGATCAGCGGAAAGCAGATGAAAAACGTGACGACGAGCAGCACGAGATAGGCGATCACCTGCCGCACGGCGCCCAGCGCGTTCATTGCGTCGGGTCCTCGTCGAAGCGGAAGACGCGCATGTAGATCAGGCTGCCGACGAAGAGCATCGCCATCATGACCACGCCGGTCGCGGCGCCGACGCCCATCTTCAGGCTCGCGACCGACTGCTCGAACGAATAGATCGCGAGGTTGAAGGTCGAGGTGCCCGGGCCGCCCCGCGTGAGGAGATAGATCTCCTCGAACTTGTTGAACGTCCAGATGGTGCGGAAGATCACCACGACCGCGAGCACCTCCGCGAGCTGCGGCAGGGTGATGTCGACGAAGCGCCGGACGGCGCCCGCGCCATCGACCTTGGCCGCGTCGTAGAGCTCGAGCGGGATGGTCTGCAGGCGCGCCAGCACGCAGATCGTGACGAACGGGGTGTACTTCCAGACGTTCAGCGCGATGGTGGAGAGCATCGCCATGCCGGGCGAGGCGAGCCAGTACACGTTCTCGTCGATCAGGCCCGCACCCCGCAGCGACCAGTTCACCACGCCGAGGTCCGCGTTGAGCATCCATTGCAGGATGAGCGCGATCACCACCGTGGGCACGATGTAGGGGAAGAGCAGCAGCCCGCGGAACACCGAGATGCCGCGTAGCGGGAGGTGCAGCAGCAGCGCCAGCGCGACGCCGATCACGGTCTGCAGCACGATCGAAGAGAACGTCCACACCGCGCCCTGGCGGAACGCCTGCCAGAACAGCGGGTCGGCGGCGAGCGCGCGGAAGTTGTCCAGGCCCGCGAAGCTCGCGGCCGCAGGGTTGAGCGGGTTGTGGTGGTAGAAGGCGAGGCGCACCGCCTCGGCCACCGGATAGACCATGAAGACGAGCGCCGCGACCGCGAACGGCACGATGAACAGGATGCCGATCCGGCTGTCGGCCCGCTTCCAGTCGGCGGCTTGGGACATCGCGGCGCGGGTGACGCGGGACCGGGCGAGCGGGGCAGCTGCGGCTGCCCCGTTCTAGGCGTGACCCGCGGCGCTCAGGCGGCGCCGCCGAGCAGGCGCAGGTTCTCCTTGCGTACCTGCTCGAGCTCCTTCGCTCCCCACTTCGCGGCGTCGGCGGCCTTCCAGTTGTCGACCGCGACCTTCTGCACCGTCTGCGCGAGGATCGATCGGCCGTGCGCGATGCCGGCGAGCGGGTTGACCCCGCGCAGGAGCTCGTTGGCGGTCGAGGACGAGTGCGGCAGCGAGGTCACGTAGTAGTTCATGATCGTCTGCCGCTTGGTCTCGAAGAACGGGTGCGTCTGCAGGGCCGGGTCGTTCAGGACGTCCTTGTACACCGGCGACACGTTCGGCATCAGGGAGTGGCAGTAGCGCACCATCCACTGCGTCCCGGTCTGGTAGTAGGCGAGCGCGGCCTTCACCTCCTCGACGTACTGGTTGTTGGGCCGCGGGATGCACCACCCCTGGAAGTCGTTCCAGTTCGAGCGCCGGCCGGTCTTCGGGTGGCGCGCATGGTTGAACGACTGGAGGTTGGCGAACACCGCCTTGTTCTCCTCCGCGGCACGGCCGTAGGGGCGGCCCCAGTAGAACGAGATCGCCGCGCGTCCGGTGACGATCGAGTCGACGACCTCGAGGAAGCTGTAGCTCACCGCGCCGCGCGGCATGTACGGCTGCAGCGACTTGACGTACTCGAGCGCCTCCACCGTCTCGGGCGAGTCGAAGACCACCTGGAACTTGTTCGCCGGATCGAACATCCGGCCGCCCGCCGAGTGCAAGAGCGCGGCGAAATGGTAGTCGGTGCAGAGATTGCGCCCGAGGGCGAGTGAGATCCCCGCCATGTCCTTCTTCTTCTCGCTGATCGTCCGCGCCGCGTTCCTGAGATCGTTCCAGTCCCACTTGTCCGGGTCGCCCAGGCCGAGCTCGTTGACCACGTCCATGCGCACCACCAGCAGATGCGGCTGGTGGTGCGCCGGCAGCACGTACTGCTTCCCTTGCCACGCCCCCCAGTATTCCCACTTCACGCCGTCGATCAGGCGGTTCTTGCCCACCTTCTGCACCACGTCGTCGACCGGCTCGAGCAACAGATCCGCCATCAGCTGGTAGGCGATCGGCGACTCGACCGAGATGCAGTGGGCGGGATTGCGCGCGGCGAGATCGGTCATGAGCTTCACGTAGACCGAGTCCCACGACAGCGTCTCGAGCTTGAAGGCGAGGCCGGGCGCGAACTTCTTCGCCCATTCGTTCATCGCGTCGACGGCGACACCGGCGTAGGGCCCGGGCTCGCCCCACACCCGGACCGTGCCGGTCTTGGTGGAGGGCTTCTGCGCCCAGGCGGGCAGGCCGAGCGTGCCCGCGGCAACGCCGCCGGAGACGGCGGCGAGATCGGACAGGAACTTGCGCCGTGTGGTCGGTTGCGGCCGGACGGGGGGTGTCTTCTGCGCCATGGGTTCCTCCTCTTGGTAGCGGACTTTCAGCGGGCGTAGCGCTTCTCGCGCACGTCCGCGGTGATCTTGTGGGCGAGCATCCCCTCGACTTCGCAGATCCGGCTCATGACCGGAGCGATGCGCCGGCTCGCTTCCTTCGTGAGGTGCTGGTAGGTGACGGTTTTGATGAACTTCCCGACCCAGAGGCCACCGGTGTAGCGCGCGGCGCGCGCCGTCGGCAGCGTGTGGTTGGTCCCGACGCCCTTGTCGCCGTACGCGACCGTGCTCTCCTCGCCGAGGAACAGGCTGCCGTAGTTCTTCAGGCGCTCGAGGTAGTAGCCGTTTCTGGCCGTCATCACCTCGAGGTGCTCGGGCGCGTACTCGTCCGCCACCGCGATGGCCTCGTCGTCGGCGTCGACCACGACGATCTCGCCGTGATCGCGCCAGGCGGGCTCGGCGGTCTTGCGCGTGGGGAGCGTCGCGAGCTGGCGCTCGACCTCCTTCAGCACTGCCTCGCCGAGGTTGCTCGACGTCGTGACCAGCCACGCCGGGCTGTCCGGGCCGTGCTCCGCCTGGCCGAGCAGATCGGTAGCGACGAGCGCCGGGTCGGCGGAGTCATCGGCGACGATCAGGATCTCGGTGGGACCGGCGAGAAGGTCGATGCCGACCGTGCCGAAGAGCTGGCGCTTCGCTTCGGCCACGAACGGGTTGCCGGCGCCGGTGATCATGTCGACCGGCGTGATGCCGACGCAGCCGTAGGCCATTGCCGCCATCGCCTGCGCGCCGCCCAGGTTGTAGATCTCGTCCGCGCCGGCGCGGTGCAGCGCGTACAGCGTGTAGGGATACATGCCGCTCGCGTCGCGCGGCGGCGCGCAGGCCACGACCTGCGAGACCCCTGCCGCCTTCGCGGTGCCGACGCTCATGATCGCCGAGGCGACCAGCGGGAACTTCCCGCCGGGAACGTAGCAGCCGACACGCGCGACCGGGATCATCTTCTGGCCGAGCACGATGCCCGGCTCGATCTCGGTCTCGAAGCCGGTGAGCGTCTCGAGCTGGCGCTTCGCGAAGCCCACGACCTGCTTGAGCGAGTACTCGAAGTCGGCCTTGAACGACTCCGGGAGCTGCCGGGAGACCTTGCGGATCTCGTCGTCGGGCACCCGGAAGGCGTCGCTCTCCCACTTGTCGAACTCGCGCGCGTAGCGCTTCACCGCCGCGTCGCGGTTGGCGGCGATGTCCGCGAGCATCTTTCGCACTGTCTCCTCGAGGCGCGTGCGATCCTGGGGCGCGGGCGGCGGGGCCTGCTTGATGTAGCGCTTCATCGGAGTCTCCGGGTCAACCTGTTCGAGCGATCTCAACGCTTCAGCGCGGCGAATGCCTCGTCCGCGATCGCGAGCGTCCGCTCGACGTCCGCATCGGTGTGGGCGATCGAGATGTAGAACTTCTCGTTCGGATTGACGAGCAGGCCGCGCCGGATCAGCTCGTGCGCCCAGCGCAGGCCGAGGTCCCGGTTCGACGTGGTGAGATCCATCCACGTCCGCAGCGGCTTGCGGTCGGTGAAGCGCACCCCGAACACCGCGTCCTCGCCCGGCGCCTGGACCGCGAAGCCGTGCCGCTCGCCCGCCGCGACGATGCCGGCGCGCAGGCGCGCGCCGATCCGGTGGAGCTGATCGTAGACGCCGGGCCGGGCCAACACGTCGAGCGCGGCGCAGCCGGCAGCGGCGCAGACCGGGTTGCCGTTGAGCGTGTGGGTCGCCCAGACCACCTCGGCGCGCGGGCGCTTGCGCGCGTCGAGCACCGCCATGACCTCGGCCTTCCCGACGATCGCCGCCATCGGGAACCCGCCGCTCACCGCCTTGCCGTAGCACGCGAGATCCGGCACGACGCCGTAGCGCTCCTGCGCCCCGCCCCACGCGATCCGGAAGCCGGTGACGATCTCGTCGAACACGAGCACGATCCCGTGCTTCTTGGTCACGTCGCGGATCGCCTGGAGAAACCCGGGCTCGGGGACGAGCACGCGCTGCAGCGGCTCGACGATCACCGCGGCGAGCTCGGCCGCGTGGCGCTCGATCATCGCGACCGCCCGCTCGGTGTCGTTGAACGGCGTGACGAGCACCGTGTCGCCGGCCTGCGCCGGAATGCCCACCGAGTCCGGCTTCGCGCGCGGATAGTCGGAGGGCGTGCCGGGCACGGTGCCCCAGAGCCCGTAGTCGTGCATCCCGTGCCACGCGCCCTCGAACTTGAGCACCTTGTCGCGATTCGTGAACGCCCGCGCGACGCGGAGCGAATAGAACGTCGCCTCGGTGCCCGAGCCCGCGTAGTGCAGGACCTCGCCGCACGGCACCGCTTCGACCAGCCGCCGCGCGAGCGCGATCTGCGGCTCGTTCAGGAAGTAGTAGGTCGTGCCGCGCGCGAGCTGCGCCTGGACCGCCTCGACGATCGCCGGGTGCGCGTGGCCGAAGAGCAGCGGCCCGGAGCTCAGGTGGTAGTCGATGTACTCGCGCCCCGCGACGTCCCAGACGTGGCTGCCCTGCGCCCGCGCGACGACGAGGTTGAGCTCCGGCGGCAGCTGGAAGAGGCCGAGCCCGCCCCCGACGATGTACTCCCCTGCCTGGCCGAGCAGCTCGGCCTGCCGCTGCGTCGGATTCATTGGACGACCCTCGCGCGAAGTGCGCTCGGGTGTTCGCCCTTGGAGCGGTCCTGCGGGCTCACGCCGGCGCCCCCTGCTCGCGCAGGTACACCGGCAGGTCGGTGAACGGCGGCTGGAGCGGAATCTGATAGAACATGTCGGCGACCCAGCCGCGGTGATAGCTCGTGTGATTGACGACGTGGAAGAGGATCTCGCCGCGGCGCATCGACCCCTTGTTGCCGCCGATGAGCGTGAATTCGACCCGCTCGTCGAGGGCGGCCTGGCCCAGGCTGTCGCCGTAGCTCATGTACCACCCGTCGATCTCGGCCTGTGCGCGCCACAGGTTTCCGAGCTCCGGATGCAATACGGTCCGGAGCGCCGGGATGTTGTGCTCCCGGCCCTGCAGGTGCGCCTGCCAGATCACGTCGACCACGTACAGATGGTTGAGCGTGTTGACCATGTTCTTGAACAGGGTCGGCCGCTCCCGGGTGGCCTCGCCGGCGGGCAGCGCCGCGACGGCGTCGAAGATCGCCTTGTTGGCCCAGGCGTTGTAGCGCGTAAGCGTGCGGACGGCTTGCGGGGTCATCGGGTCGATGCCTGGCGGTTGCGGTGGGGCGATTGTAGGCGGAACTAGGTCGGGAGCAGCGCCGCGCGCAGCCGCCGGATCTCCTCGCGCCAGCCGGCCACCAGCCGGTCGCCCTCGGGGTCCCGGTCCTCGTCCCGCACCCGGCGCTTGCGGAACGCGAGCTCGTGCTGCGCGTTCACGAGCGCCGCCGACGCGTGGGGATGAGCCCGGTCGATGCGGCGCGTGCGGAACATGCGGTCGCCGAAGATCGCCGCGTACTCGTCCCGGCTCACCGTACGCCCGACCTCGTCGGCCAGCTCCTCGCGGATCACCCGGCGCTCCCAGGCGCCGCTGCGCCACAGCGCTAGCGCCATGATCACGACGAACGGCAGGAAGATCGTGAGCTCGAGCAGCGTCGCGCCGAGGAAAGCGTCGAGGAAGCCGACGTCCGGCGGCGGCTCGTTGCCGGTCGGCGGCGCCTCGCCGGCGAGCACGGCGAGGAGCGGCAGGGCATTGTTCAGCATGTGCGCCCCGATCGCGAGGACGAGCCCGGCGAGCGGGGCGAGGACGCGGAGCCAGGCGCGGCGCGTCTGCACGGCGAGCCCGAGGAAGGCGCCGAAGATGCTGGTGAACATCGCGTGCCCGCCCAGGCCGAGGAGCGCGTAGCGTGCGCCGAGCTGCATCCCGTACGGTGCGACGCCGTGCTCGGCGTAGCCCTGCGCCACGTACAGCGCCGACTCGTACCAGGTGAATCCGAGGCCGACCAGCGCGCCGTATACGAAGCCGTCGCGCATGTTGTCGAACTCGGCGCGCAGCAGCCACCACAGCGCGAGTACCCCGAGCGCCTTGGCGATCTCCTCGACGATCGGCGCGGAGATCGGCGCCGCCAGCAGCGAGACCGCTTCCGGCCCGAGGGCCTCCGTGATGGTCGGGTTCTGCGCCACCCACGCGCCGACCGCCTGAAAGAAGACGGTGTTGAACGGCAGCGCGAGCGCGGTGGCGATGCACGCGCCCCAGAAAAGCGCCGCAGCGAACAGCCACCGGCTCTCGCGCTCGCGCCGGTCGAGGAACCACAGGATCGTGAGCGGGACGAGCGCGAGCAGGCTCGAGAGGGCGAGCGCCCGGTAGAACACGCCCGCGATGTCCGGGCGCAGGCTGGAGAGCAGGCCTAGCTGGACGAGCGTCGCGAGCCCCAGCACCGCGAGCAGCGCCGCACCGATGGCGATGCAGGCGCCGCGCCGCCGCAGCGGCGAGCCGAGCAGCAGCCGGTCGGCTTCGAAGCGGTGCAACGTGTCCACGGCGAAGAGCATACCGGCGGAATTTGCCTCTTGCCGGGCGTTCCGGTAGCGTGCTTCCTCCCAGCTCGCGCAACGCGGAATCGAAGGAGGACAGCATGCAGCGTCGACGTCTCGGCAAGACCGGCCTCGAAGTCTCGGCCCTCGGGCTCGGGTGCATGGCGATGACCAACCTGTACGGCCCGGTGGACGAGGCGGAGGCGATCGCCACGGTCCGCGAGGCGCTCGACGCGGGCGCGGACTTCCTCGACACCTCCGACGCCTACGCGGAGGGCAAGAACGAGGAGCTGCTCCGGCGCGCGCTCGCCGACGGCTACCGCGCGAAGGCCATCGTGGCGACCAAGTTCGGCAACGTCCGGACGCCCGACGGCAAGCCCGGCGCCAACGGCAAGCCCGAATACGTCATCGAGGCGTGCAACAAGAGCCTCGCGCGGCTCGGGATCGACGTCATCGACCTCTACTTCCAGCACCGTGTGGACACGAGCGTCCCGATCGAGGACACGGTCGGCGCGATGAAGCGGCTGATCGAGCAGGGCAAGGTCCGCCACCTCGGCCTGTCCGAGGCCGGGCCGGCGACGATCCGCCGCGCGAACGCCGTGCACCCGATCGCGGCGTTGCAGACGGAGTACTCGGCGTGGTGCCGGTTCGTGGAGCGGGACGACGTCCTCGCCACGTGCCGTGAGCTCGGCATCGGCTTCGTGCCCTACTCCCCGCTCGGCCGCGGCATGCTGACCGGCGCGATCAAGAGCCTCGCCGACCTCGGCGAGAACGATCGCCGCCGCGACCATCCGCGCTTCCAGGCCGGCAACGTCGAGAGCAACGCCGCGCTCGTGCGGCCGCTGTTCGAGCTGGCCGACGCCAAGCGCTGCACGCCGGCGCAACTCGCCCTCGCCTGGCTGCTCGCGCAAGGGCCGGACATGGTGCCGATCCCCGGCACCAAGCGCCGCACCCATCTGCGGGACAACCTCAAGGCGGCCGAGGTCAAGCTCTCCGCGGACGAGGCCGCGACGCTCGCGCGCGGCATCGACGACGGCAAGGTGCAGGGCACGCGCTACCCGAAGGGGCAACTGCCGCTGCTCGGCGTCTGAAGGGGATGGGCCTGCGGGCGCTGCTCTTCGCCGCCCTCGCGTTCCCGGGTTTCGCCGCGGCGCAGGTGCCGCCCTCGCCGCAGGAGCAGGCCCAGTACACGGGCCTGCTCGCGGCCGCGGCGCGCGGCGACGCCGCCGAGATCGAACGGCTCGTTGCGCGCGGCGCGAAGGTGGACGTGCGCGACGGCTACGGCCGCACGCCCCTGCACGTCGCCGCGTACGGCCGGCACGCGGATGCAATACGGGCACTCGTGAAGGCGGGCGCGAACCCGAACGCGCTCGAGCACGACCGCTACGACATCGTCACCATCGCCGCCGTCGCCGACGACCTGCCGACGCTGAAGGTCGCGCTCGCGCTCGGGGCGAGCGCGAAGAACGTCACCAGCCGCTACGACGGCACCGCCCTGATCGCCGCCGCGCACCTCGGGCACGACCAGGTCGTGGCCGAGCTGATCCGGGCCGGCGCGCCGCTCGACCACGTGAACAACCTCGGGTGGACGGCGCTGATCGAATCGATCGTCCTCGGCAACGGCGGGCGGCGCCACACGGCTACGCTCGAGGCGTTGGTCAAGGCCGGTGCCAGCGTGAACCTCGCCGACCGGAACGGCCAGACCCCGCTCGCGCTCGCGCGCGGCCGCGGCTACAAGGAGATGGTCGCGATCCTCGAGAAGGCCGGCGCGCGGTAGCGCCTCGTTGGACCTCCCTCGCGGCCCAGCGGGCTCACCTCCGTTGCGCGCGGAAGTCCTCGCGCTCGAGCAGCCACGAGACGGCGAAGCCGAAGACGAGCCCCCAGAACGGCGCGCCGATGTTGAAGAACGTGACGTCGGCGACGGTGACGAGGAACGTCACGAGCGCGCCGAGCGTGAACCGGTCCCGGAACGAGATCGTGAACGCCGTCTGCAGCACGCGCAGCATGGCGAGGCCGGCAAGCGCCGCGATGAACCCGCCGGGCGTGGCGAGCAGCAGCCGGGTGACGACGGGCGACGCCAGCCCGAACGCGAGCGCGAGCAGACCGACGACGATTCCCCCGGTGTAGTGCCGCGCCTTGTCGCCGGAGCCGCAGAGGATCGCGCTCACGGGGCCGGTCAGGCACGTCGATACGCTCCCCATGAAAGCGATGACGATCGAGCCCGCGCCGCAGGCCGCGGTGATCGCGTTGACCGGGGGCGCGTGCCCGGCGGCGCGCAGGATCGCGATGCCCTGCGCGTTCTGCGCGGCGAGCACCGCGATCGCGAGCGGCACCACGAGCTCGATCATCGCCGGCCACGAGAACTGCGGCGCGTACAGTGTCGGGCGCGCGAGCCCGAGCGCGCCGGTCGTCCCCGGGTCGAACCGGCCGAGCGCAACGACCAGCGCGACGCCCACGATCAGCGCGCCGATCAGCGGCGGCATCAGCCGCCCGAGCCGCGCCGAGACGCTCAGGGCGAGAAATGCCGCGGTCATCGGCGCCGCGATCCAGAAGTCGTCGCGGAGCGCGTGCACGAGGTCGATCCCGAAGCGCAGGAACACGCCGGCGACCATGCCCATCACGATCGGCATCGGCACCGCTGCCATCGCCCGCCGCACCCAGCCGCTCAGCCCGAGCGCGAGCATGACGAGGCCGGTGGCGATGAACGCCCCGATCACCTCGGGAAAAGTGAGGTGGCCGAGCGCCGGGCCGACCAGCACCGCGCCGGGAATCGACCAGAGGAACACGAGCGGCTGGCGGTAGAACCAGCAGAAGGCGATGCTGATCAGCCCGTTGACGAAGAACGCGCCGAAGATCCACGACGCGAGGTCGGTGGCCGTCAGCCCGCCGCGCGTGCCCACCGCGAGGATGATCGCGACCGGCCCGGACGCGGCGAAGACGAACGCGACGATCGCGTTGACGAAATAGACGCCGCCGAGGTCCGCGAGCACCTGCCGCGGCGCAGGCGGGGACGCAGTCGGTTGCTCGAGCGGCATCGATTCGCTGGCGGAACGGCGCGATTCTCCACGGGAAGCCTGGCCCGCACAACCGCAGGAGCCTGGCCCGGTCAACGTGGGAAGCCTGGTACGCACAGCTCGCAATTGCCGCCGCGACGGGAGCGGGGTAGCATCGCCCGCTTCGTCCATCGTCGCGATGCGAGGCGCCATGCTGCCGCCGGTGAAGGTCTGGTCCCGCGAAGAGATGCTGAAGCGCGTCGCGCGCTTCGCCGATCTCAAGGGCTTCAGCGACGGCCTGCAGGACTCCGCCCTGCCCGAGTGCCAGAAGACCACGTTCGCCGTGATCGGCTTCCAGATGCCGGCCGCGGCCGGCGTCGGCGCCGTCAATTCGCCGGTCGGCCAGAGCTCCTCGGCCAACGCGGCGATCCCGATCTCGGAGGGTTTCAACCTGGGCTTCGTGCGCTGCAAGCCGGGCAAGGGCGTGCTGATGCACAACCACGACACGAACGAGACGTTCGTGGTCATCAGCGGGAAGTGGCTCGCGCAGTGGAACGAGGGCCCGGCGACGGAGTCGCTCGAGGTCGGGCCGCTCGACACGATCTCGTTTCCGCCGGGCTGCGCGCGCCGGTTCGAGAACATCACCCGCGGCGAGCCCGGGACCGAGCACATGCTGCTGTTCGTCGTCGGCGGCGACACGCCCCTGAACGAGTTCACGCCGCGCTCGATGCAGCGCGTCGCGGAGTTCGAGCGGACCGGAAAGTAACCGCCGCGCGCCCGAAACTTCGGGCGCGCACGCGCTGTCCCATGCTCGAGCCTGCGACCATGCTGAACGCCATCCGAGACTTTTTCGAGAGCCATGTCGCCGCTCCGGCGGACGGCGGCGACGAGCGCCACACGATCGAGGTCGCCACCGCCGCCCTGCTCGTCGAGGTGGTCAGGTTCGACCGCGAGGTCGAGCCGGCCGAGCGGGAGGCCGTGCTGCGCGCGGTGAACGCCAAGTTCGGCCTGTCCGGAGAGGAGGCGGCGACGCTCGTCCGCCTCGCCGAGGAAGAGGCGCGCCAGGCCACCGACTACTATCAGTTCACCTCGCTCATCAACAAGCGCTTCTCGGCGGAGCAGAAGGAGCGGGTGATCGAGCACATGTGGCGCGTCGCGTACGCCGACGCCGAGCTGAGCGCCTACGAGCAGCACACCATCCGCAAGATCGCCGACCTGCTGTACGTGCCCCACCGGGCCTACATCGCCGCGAAGCTGCGCGCGCGCGACGCCGTGATCGAATGACGCCCGGAATCACGGGCGCGCGCGCCGCCAGCGAAGCGGAGTCCAGCTACGCCTGGACGCGCCTCGTCGCCGCGCTCCTGCTGTCGACCATCGGCGGCGTGGGCATGTGGTCGGTTGTCGTCGCCCTGCCGGCGATCCAGGCGGAGTTCGGCGTGGCGCGCTCCGACGCGTCGCTGCCCTACACCCTGACGATGGTCGGGTTCGGCCTGGGCGGGATTTTCATGGGCCGGCTGTCCGATCGCTTCGGGATCATCGTCCCGGTGGTGATCGGGGCGGTGGCGTTGGCGCTCGGCTACGCGCTCGCCAGCTCGGCGGGCAGCCTCTGGCAGTTCGCGCTCGCCCAGGGCGTGCTGACCGGCTTCCTCGGCAGCTCGGCCACGTTCGGGCCGCTCCTCGCCGACACCTCGCTGTGGTTCAACCGCCGGCGCGGCATCGCCGTGGCGATCTTCGCGAGCGGCAACTACCTCGCGGGGACGGTCTGGCCGCCGATCGTCCAGCACTTCATCGAGACGGCGGGCTGGCGCCAGACGCACGCCGGCATCGGGGTGTTCTGCCTGGCGACCATGCTGCCGCTCGCGCTCATGCTCCGGCGGCGACCGCCGGCGCTCGAGTTCGGGGCGCCGGGGAGCGCACGGAGCGCGGCATGGCCGCAGCGCCCGCTCGGGCTCTCGCCCGGCGCGCTGCAGGCGCTGCTGATCGTCGCCGGCCTCGCCTGCTGCGTGGCGATGTCGATGCCGCAGGTCCACATCGTCGCCTACTGCGGCGACCTCGGCTACGGCGCCGCCCGCGGCGCGGAGATGCTGTCGGTGATGCTGGGCTTCGGCATCGTCAGCCGGCTCGCGTCCGGCTGGATCTGCGACCGGATCGGCGGCATCCGCACCCTGCTGCTCGGCTCGAGCCTGCAGGGGGTCGCGCTGCTGCTCTTCCTGCCGTTCGACGGGCTCGTGTCGCTGTACGTGATCTCGGCGCTGTTCGGTCTCTTCCAGGGCGGCATCGTGCCCTCGTACGCGATCATCGTGCGCGAGTACTTCTCGCCGCGGGAGGCGGGCGTGCGGGTCGGCACGGTGCTGATGGCCACGCTGTTCGGCATGGCGCTCGGCGGCTGGATGTCGGGCGTGATCTTCGACCTGACGGGGTCCTACAAGGCCGCGTTCCTCAACGGCACGCTCTGGAACCTGCTGAACGTCTCGATCGCCGTCTTCCTGCTGCTGCGCGGACGGGGACGGCAGATGGCGCCGGCGTAGCCTTCAGTCGTCGCCCCGCTCGATCCGCGGGGCGCTCTCGCGCCGGCTTTCCCCCTCGATCACGCGTCCTTCGGAGCGGGGTACGGACCGCGTCTTCCACCACACGTATCCGAGGATCACCAGGCCCGCCGCGAGCGCGATCGAGAAGATGACGAGCGAGAACACGAACGCGAAGGCGAGCACGATTGCGCCGAGCGCGACCGCGACGACGCGCGTGGCGAGCTCGCGAACGGACCAGCGGTTCGCCATTCGTCCGGTCGCGGAACCGGGTCAGCCCGGCGCGAAGAACGCGAGCGTCCGCGCCTCGATGCTCTGGCGCGGCGGGGCGTTCGCGGGCGAGGTCGGATCGACGAACGACGTGTGCGCGGTGAATCGCGCCCGGCCGTCGCGCTGCGAGTCGTACACCTTGAACACCAGCGCCTCGTCGCGGCGCATCTCGGGGAAGTAGAACCAGCGGTGCGCGGGGTTGTAGCGCACCTGATAGGTCTCCCCGACCCGGTGCGGATAGCGGCGCTCGGCGGCGATCAGGTCGGCGGGGGCAAGGCTCCGCGCATCGGCGATGGCGAGCGGGTTGGCCTGGATCGGCCGGTTGATGGCCCGCCACACCTGGATGATGGCAAAGCGGTGCCGGAGGAGCTCGTCCGCCTCGTCGGGGAGGAGCTCGCGGACGCGCTGCGGAGCGGACCACTCGGTGTAGTCGTTGTGCACCGACAGCACCGGCTCGCGAACCAGCCGCGCCTCGCGCTCGGCCTCGTCGCCCGAGCGCAGCGTGTGGTCGAAGACGACGACGCGCGCGGCGCCCGCGACGTCCTTGATCAGCTGCTCGACCTCGGGGTAGTAGACGGCCTTGAGCTCGCCCGCGTCGAAGAAGTCCACGACCCGGGTCGCATGCCGGACGAACTCGAAGCCGTTCTCGTCGAGCGCGAGCCGGTCGGCGAGCGGACGGCCGTCGCGGATCTCGACCGCCCGCCGCTCCTTCGTGCCGGTGGTGCGGCGATGGATGTTCCCGGGACCGAACGTCTCGTTGACCGGCTTCTCGCCGGTGTCGATCGCATACATGAGCTCGGCGGTGATCGCAGTGCCGTTGCCGACGGCTTGATCCATGACGAACGCTCCTGGCGGCGCGGAATCGGGCGGGCTGCCGACGAACCGGTCGCTGCGTTGTCGCGCTCCGACCCGCCCCCCTATACTGGCATGGTCGCCGGCCGAGCGGGAAGAAAACAATGAACCCATTGAACCTCGTGACTCGCGTGATCAACATCCTGGTGCAGCCGCGGACCGAGTGGCCCGCAATCGCGGACGAGCGGAGCAACACCGCGGCGCTCTACCTGGGCTACGTCGCGATCCTCGCGGCGCTCCCGGCCGTGGCGGGCTTCGTCAGCACGGCGTTCGTCGGCACCCTCGCTTCCGGGCGCCTCAGCACGGGCGTCGCCCTGTCGGCGGCGCTGACGAGCTACGCGCTCAGCCTCGGGATGGTGTTCGTCATGGGCGTCATCGCCGACGTGCTCGCGCCGCGCTTCGGGGGGCAACGGGCGCTCGATCAGGCGCTCAAGCTCGTCGCCTATTCCCTGACCCCCTCGTGGGTCGCCGGGATCTTCACCTTCCTGCCCGTCGTCGCATGGCTGATCACGCTCCTCGCGGGCCTGTACTCCCTTTATCTCTTCCACCTGGGGGCGCCGCTGCTCATGAAGGTCCCCGAGCGCGAGGCGACCGGGTACACGGTCGCGCTCTACGCGATCGCGATCGTGATCGCGTTCCTGATCGGGACGCTCATCGCGGCCATGTTCGGCATGGGCGCCATCGGTATGATGGGTGCCATCGGCCGCTTCTGACCGCGGCAGAAAGGGCATCCCGTGACCAAGCTGACCCTGGCCCTCGCCGCGACGATCGTCGACAAGGCGATCGAGAAGGGCCGCGAGCGGCGCTTCAAGCCCCTCACCGTAGCGGTGCTGGACCCGGGCGGGCACCTGGTCGCGCTCAAGCGCGAGGACGGGTCGGGGATCCTGCGGGCCGACATCGCGATCGGCAAGGCGTGGGGTCCGCTCGGAATGGGATTCGGCGGCCGCGAGTTCGCCCGCCGGGCCACTGCCCAGCCCAGTTTCGTCACCGCCCTGATCGGCGTCTCGGGGGGCCGCGTCGTGCCCGCCGCCGGCGGCGTGCTGATCCGCTCCAAGGACGGCGAGATCCTGGGCGCCGTCGGCATCAGCGGGGACAACAGCGAGAACGACGAGATCTGCGCGATCCACGGGATCGAGTCCGCGGGGCTCGTCGCGGACCCGGGGCCGCCGGCGGCCGCGTAGCCGAAAGGAACCAGCCATGCACCGCGGACAAGCTTCGATCAGCCACGTCGTCCTCTACTGCTACGACTTCAAGCGGATGCTCGACTTCTACACCGGCGTGCTGGGCTTCCACCTGTCCGACATCGGGCGCGCGCGCGGCAACGACATCTGCTTCCTGACCATGGACCCGGAGACCGACCACCACCAGGTCGCGTTGGCGAGCGGCCGGCAGGGGCCGAAGGAGGCCGGCGCGCTGAACCACGTCGCGTTCCGCGTCAAGTCGCTGGCGGAGCTGCGGCGGCGGCACGAGACCCTGAAGCAGGCCGGCGTCGACGAGGTCGAGCTGATCACGCACGGTTCCTGGCTCTCGGTGTACTACCGCGACGTCGAGGGCAACCGGCTGGAGTTCTTCTGGGACACGCCGTACTACGTCCGCCAGCCGGTCGTCGAGCCGCTCGACATCGATCTCAACGCCTCCGAAGAGGAGGCGTGGCGCGCCATCGAGGCGAAGTACGGGCGGGATCCGAGCTTCAAGCCGATGGCGGAGTGGAAGGCCGAAGCGGCGAAGGCGAAGTCCGACGCGACGGGGTAGGGCGCGGTCTATCGGGCGTCAGAAGCTTGGCACACCGCGCGCGGGCCGTCTTATCCAGATTTCTTCAATTCCATCAGCGCGCGCTCGAGCACCTCGCGGTCAAGCTTGTCTTTCTCCCGCACCGTCTGCTTGGTCTTCAACAGACCTTCGATGCTGAGCGTGCGCACCGGCACGCCATCCAGATCGATGGTGACGGCGTAGGGCAGCAGCGACTCGTAGGTTTCGCCGCAGGCATTGAACATCAGATCGACGACGAAGGCGTCGGCGACCCTGATGGTCTCGCCCTCGGCAAACCAGTCGGGGTCGAGGTCCTTCGCGACCCCATCCGGCAGGAGCAATAGCGCCGTTTTGACCTTCTCGCCCTGCTTGCGCGTCGGCCGAAGAACGACGTCGATGTCCACGGTGCCGCGCTGGTAGCCCAGCGTGTACAGGGCGTAGCCCCCGATCAGCAGATAGTCGACGCCGTGCTCGTTCAGGGCATGAAGTAACAGTTTGAGATCATCGACGCTGGCCGGACGTGCAAGCTTCGATGCTGGATCACTCATCTAGGGACGGCCGGCGCGCCGTCGAACGTTGAGCGCGATCGCGTGCGCCTGGGCCTCCTCGGTGTGGCGGTTCATCGCCGCGTGGGAAGCGAACCGGTAGATGCCCTTACGGATGCCGGTCGTCGCCACCGCCGCGAGCGCCTGCCCGGTCGCCTGGTGAACCGCGGCGGCACGCAAAGCGCGAGCGCTGGGGGTCGGGGCGATAGGGCCAATCTTCCGTCGTCCGACTTGTCTCATAAGGGAAGTATGGCAGAGGGACATTGGCCCGAACAGGGCCTTACTGCACGCGCTGCAGCCACTAGAATCCCGGTCATGAACCGGCGCCGGTTCGTCCTCTCGTTTGCGCCCGCGCTCGTTGCACCTCTGTGGCCGTTCGGCGCGTTGGCGAACACGAAACCGCGCGCGTCGCGGGTACCAGGGGGCGTCGCGAGAATCCCGGTCGGCGCCACCGCGGAACCGCCGCGCGTGCACCTCGGCGACGACCGGGTGCTCGTCGTGCGTGAAGGCGACGAATGGGTCGCGTTCGTCGGCATCGCCCTCGCCACGAAGCCGGGCGCGAAGGTGCGGGTGGAAGCGGAGCTCGCCGGCGGCAGACGCGAGCGATTCGAGATCGACGTCGACGCCCAAGCAGTACGCCTCGCAGCATCTTGACCGTGCCGCGGGACCAGGTGGAAGTCTCGGCGGCGAATCTCGCGCGCTACGAGCGCGAGCGGGCGCATCTCGACGGCGTGCTCAGGGCTTTCAGCGCATCGCCGCCGGCGACGCTCGCCATGCTGCAGCCCGCGCCCGGGCGGCGCTCGAGCTCGTTCGGGCTACGGCGCTACTTCAACGGCCAGGCGCGCAGTCCGCACACCGGAATGGACATCGCGGCGCCCGCCGGCACGCCGGTGATCGCAGCGAACGCGGGACGCGTCATCGACACCGGCGACTACTTCTTCCCGGGCCAGACCGTCATCCTCGACCACGGGCAAGGGCTGCTCTCGCTCTACGCCCACCTGAGCGCCATCGACGCGACCGTCGCGGATTCCGTCGCCGCCGGCGCCGTCATCGGCAAGGTGGGGGCCACGGGCCGCGTCACCGGACCGCATCTGCACTTCTCGGTGTATCTCAACGCGGTCGCCGTCGATCCGGCGCTGTTCTTAACGGACTAGGCCCGAACGCCACGGCGGCGCCTAGAATGACCGGGATGAACATCTGGGTCGACGCCGATGCCTGTCCGGCGGTCGTAAAGGAGATTCTCTACCGTGCGGCGGAGCGCGCGCGGGCGCCGCTGACGCTGGTCTCCAACCAGCCGCTGCGCACGCCGCCGTCCCCATTCATCCGCACGCTTCAGGTGCCGCGAGGATTCGACGTCGCCGACCACGAGATCGCGCGCCGGGTGGAGCCGGGCGACCTGGTCGTCACCGCCGACATTCCGCTCGCCGCACAGGTGATCGAACGCGGCGGCCACGCACTCGACCCGCGCGGCGAGCTTTACTCGTCCGAGACGATCCGCGAGCGGCTGACGATGCGCGATTTCATGGACGAGCTGCGTGCGAGCGGCGTGCAGACCGGCGGCCCTCCGCCGCTCGCCCAAGGCGATCGGCAGCGCTTCGCCAACCAGCTCGATCGATTCCTGGCGCGGGTCGGGCGGGGGTGAGGCCGGGGTTCGCCTCTCCTCCCGGAGGAGAGGATAATCCGACCCTCCATGCAAACCGCGCGCGACATCGCCACCTACCGCAGGCACTGGGCCGAGCGCTTCGGCACGGCGCCGTTCCTGCCGATGTCGCGCGCCGAGATGGACGAGCTCGGCTGGGACAGCTGCGACGTGATCGTGGTGACGGGCGATGCGTACGTCGATCACCCGAGCTTCGGCATGGCGATCATCGGGCGCGTGCTCGAGGCGCAGGGCTTTCGCGTCGGCATCATCGCGCAGCCGGACTGGCACAGCGCCGAGCCGTTCGCCGCGCTCGGCCGGCCGAACCTGTTCTTCGGCATCACGGCGGGGAACATGGATTCGATGGTGAACCGCTACACCGCCGACCGCCGCATCCGCAGCGACGACGCGTACACCCCGGGCGACGTCGGCGGCAAGCGCCCGGATCGCTCGGTGATCGTCTATGCCCAGCGCGCACGCGAGGCCTTCAAGGACGTGCCGATCGTCGTCGGCGGCATCGAGGCCTCGCTCCGGCGCATCGCCCACTTCGACTACTGGTCGGAGAAGGTGCGCCGCTCGATCCTGCTCGACGCGAAGGCGGATCTCCTCGTCTACGGCAACGCCGAGCGCCAGATCGTCGAGATCGCGCACCGGCTCGCCGCCCGCGAGAGCATTCACGACCTCACCGACCTCCGCGGCACGGCGTTCGTGCGCAAATCGCCGCCGCCGGACTGGATCGAGATCGACTCGACGCATCTCGACACGCCCGGGCCGCTGAATCCGCCCATCGATCCGTACGCGATGGAGGACAACGCGGGGACGAAGCGGGCGCAGGCCCTGCCGCCCGGGCACAACGTCGTGCGTTTCGAGCGCCGCGTGAAGAACGCCGACCGCGACCGCAGCGTCATCCGGCTCCCTGCGTACGAGCAGGTCGCGGCGGACCCGGTCCTGTATGCCCATGCCTCGCGCATCCTCCACGTCGAGTCGAATCCCGGGAACGCGCGCGCGCTCGTGCAGCGCCACGGCGCGGCCGACGTGTGGCTCAACCCGCCGCCGATTCCGCTCGCGACGAAGGAGATGGACTGGGTGTACGAGCTGCCGTACAAGCGCCAGCCGCATCCGTCCTACGGGAACGCCAAGCTCCCGGCGTACGAGATGATCCGCTTCTCGATCGCGATCCAGCGCGGCTGCTTCGGCGGGTGCACGTTCTGCTCGATCACCGAGCACGAGGGCCGCATCATCCAGAGCCGCTCGGAGGACTCCGTGATCCGCGAGATCGAGACGGTGCGGGACACCGTGCCGGGCTTCACCGGCGTGATCTCCGATCTCGGCGGGCCGACCGCCAACATGTACCGCCTCGCGTGCAAGAGCCGCGAGATCGAGAGCGCGTGCCGGCGGCCGTCGTGCGTGTACCCGGGCATCTGCCCGAACCTGAACACCGACCACGCGCCGCTCGTCCGGCTGTATCAGCGCGCCCGCGCGGTACCCGGCGTCAAGAAGGTGCTGATCGCGTCGGGCGTGCGCTACGACCTGGCGATCGAGTCCCCCGAGTACGTGAAGGAGCTCGCGCAGCACCACGTCGGCGGCTATCTCAAGATCGCCCCCGAGGCGATCGCCGAGGGCCCGCTGTCCAAGATGATGAAGCCAGGGGTCGGCGCGTACGACCGCTTCAAGGAGCTCTTCGACCGCTACTCGAAGGCCGCGGGCAAGGAGCAGTACCTCATCCCGTACTTCATCGCCGCGCACCCCGGCACGACCGACGAGGACATGCTGGAGCTCGCGCTGTGGCTGAAGCGGAACGGCTTTCGCGCCGACCAGGTCCAGGCGTTCCTGCCGTCACCGATGGCGACGGCGACCGCCATGTATCACAGCGGCAAGAATCCGCTCCGGCGCGTGTCGCGCACGAGCGAGGAGGTCATCGTCCCGAAAGGCCTCAAGGTGCGACGCCTCCACAAGGCGTTCCTGCGCTACCACGACGCCAACAACTGGCCGGTGCTGCGCGAGGCGCTGCGGCGGATGGGCCGCGCCGATCTCATCGGCAGCGGCAAGCACCAGCTCGTGCCGGCGTATCAGCCGCCGGGGACGGGGGTCATGCACGAGGGCAGGCGCAGCGACCGCACGACTCGGCCGTTCCGCACCCAGCACACCGGGCTGCCGACGACGCCCGCGGTGCGCGAGGCGTCCGGCCCGCGCAGGCGGCACAAGGCCTGAGCTGCGCCGGGCGGCGTCGCGCTCCCGCAATCAGGACGGAGCGAGACTTGCCCTGAGCTTCAGGTGCGAGCCCGGGATCTCTCCTTCGAACCCGGAGCCGCTGCGCTTGAACACGAACGTCACCTTGCTGCAGCTCGCTTGCGGCACCAGGGGGCGGTACTCGGCCTGGAGCGTCAAAACGGTGCCGTTGAAACGGCCAGTCATGGGCTCGTCCTTCATGCCGCAGAACTGACCCGAGACGGTCATCTTGCCCGCGATCGAGCCGTCCGGATTCTGCTTGTCGATGGTCACCGACATGGTGCCGTTGATGGGGTTCATCCGTTCGCCGACCCCGGACCAGGATCCCTTCATGGCCTTCGGCAGCTCGCTCTGCGCCAGAGCCGTTGCCGCCAGGCCCAGCAGTACGGCGACCAGGAGAGTTGAGTGAAGCGCGTGTGCGGTGCGCATGATGCCTCCCTCGTTGACGGTTCGACGGTTTGGCTGCCCGGCGCGCGGGCCTTCGCCCGCCCAACTTATCACGTGCTCCGGACCCGCGGCAGCAGCTTCGCGAGCTCGGCCCCGTGGACGACCCGGATACCCTTCTCGCGCGCGAACTTGAGCGCGCCGTCGGTGACCTCGCCGGTCGCGACGTAGATGCACTCGTGCGCGTCGCGCGCACGCTTCGCTTCGTCCAACTCGCGCAGCGGCTCGACGCCGGTGCGCGCGACCTTCCAGCGCTTGCCGGCCACCAGCGAGGTGCGCCCGCCCTTGGTCAGCTCGAAGTCGGCCGCCGGACCGGCGAGCCTGCTCACGGTGTAGCCGTCGCGGCGGAAGGCGTCCTCCAGCGCGCCGGAGAAATCGCCCCACGACATCGCGCGCACCGCTTCGACCGTATCGACGACCCGCGCCCTGCTCGGCTGGCGCAGCTGCCGCCAGCCGGCGATCGCCCCGATCACGATGAACGGCAGCGCGGCGAAGACGGCATAGGCCACGGGCACCCCGGGCAGCACGAGCCGCACCACCGCGACGATCCCGGCGGCGACGGCGAAGCTGATCCACCAGCGCGAGCGCAGGAGGATCGCGAACAGCGAGTTCTCCGCCATCCGCAGCTTCACGTTCCCTCCCGTCGGCCGCGGCCGAAAGGGCGATCCGGCCCTGCTAGTACCGCCTCCCGGAAGTGAACTCGACCTTCAGGCGCGCCACCCGCTTCCGCACCGCTTCAACCTCGGCGCGCGCGGCTTCCGCCTTGAGCCTGAGCTCCTCGCTCGCGCCGCCGCCGTTCGCGCGCTGCTCGCGCTCGAGCTCCGCCTGCACGTCCCGAAAGCGCGCGATGGCCGTGTTCCAGGACTCCACCACCTGCTGCTCCTGCTCGCGCCACGTCTTGCGCTTGTCCATGAATGTCCCCTGCCGAAAGCCAACAAAAAGGCCCGGTTCCCCGGGCCTTGTTTCATCGCGTCGCCGCGATCACGTAATCGGCCTGATGTTCGTCGCCTGCTCGCCTTTGGCGCCAGTCGCGACGTCGAACGACACTTTCTGGTTCTCCTTCAGCGATTTGAACCCGCTGTCCTGGATCGCCGAGAAATGCGCGAACAGATCCTTCCCGCCGCCATCCGGCGTGATGAAGCCGTAACCTTTCGCGTCATTGAACCACTTCACTGTACCCGTAGCCATTGCTGTAAATCTTCCTAATAGTTGAAAAGGGCGCTGGACATTCAAGGAAGAGAAAAGACGGCTTGATGGGTGCAGCGCGGGCGCTGCGTCTAACCAGCTGTTTTCACTGCCTGACGATCCGGCAGGCGTCTTATACAGGGCCGCGCCCGGGGGGTCAACGCCCCCGTTGCCGGGGGGTGTCCGTTGCTGCACTGCCGCACGCCCGACCCATCTGGGCCGACCCCGCTTAACCCCTCCCGTCCCCCGACGTCGTTTACCGCCGCGAGTGGACACGCCTCCGCCCTGCGGTTCGCGTTCCGCGTCAGCCGAATGAAAGGAATGCCGATGTCGAAGGGATTCGCACTCGCGGCCGCCGTCGCGGCGATCGCCATGACCTTGCCCGCACCCGGGTGGACGAGCCCGACCGCCCCGAAAAAGACCCTCACGGCCTTCGCGAACGAGGACGAGCTCGCCGCGGTCCTCAAGCGCTGGGCCGAGGAAGCCAGACGGCGACGCGAAGACCGCGGCAACCGTCTGTCGGCGCAGTCGCCGGCCGGGGCGCCCGCGCCGCAAGCCCTGGCGGCCGAGAAGGGGGCCGCGTCCATGGCCGACTCCGTCACCAATGTCCAGCACGCCGGCGTCGACGAGGGCGGCATCGTCAAGGTGCACGGCGAGCATCTCGTGATCCTGCGGCGCGGGCGGCTCTTCACGATCGCCATCGGCGACAAGCAGCTGAAGCCGGTGTCGTCCGTCGACGCGTTCGGGCCGGACGCGGATCCGGCCGGAGCGTGGTACGACGAGATGCTGATCTCGGGCGACACGATCGCCATCATCGGCTACAGCTACGCGCGCGGCGGCACCGAGGTGGGCCTGTTCCGGGTCGCGCGCACGGGGGAGCTCTCGTACCGCGGCACCTATCACCTGCGCTCCAACGACTACTACTCGTCGCGGAACTACGCGAGCCGGCTGATCGGCACCAAGCTCGTCTTCTATTCGCCGCTCGTCGTGAGCCCGTGGGCGGCCGACCCGTACGCGGCGTTCCCGGCGGTGCGCAAGTGGCGCCCCGGCGCGACGCCGGCGGACTTCAAGCGCATCGCCCCGGCGACCCGCATCTATCGCACCGACGAGCCGCTCGACCCGTACGGGGGCGTCGCGCTGCACAGCGTGTCGATCTGCGATCTCGCGCGCCCCGAGCTCGAGTGCGAGAGCACCGCGGTGATGGGGCCGCCGGGCCGCGTCTTCTACGTCTCGGCGAGCGCGGTGTTCGTCTGGACGACGACCTGGCGCCGCGGGCCGGATGCGACCGGCCCCGCCGCGGCGGTGTTCCGCATCCCGCTCGACGGCGCCGCCCCGAGCGCGCTGAAGGTCGCGGGCAGCCCCATCGACCAGTTCTCGTTCCTGGAGGACGCCGACGGCATGCTGAACGTGCTCGTGCGGTCGAACGGCCGCGGCGACGGCATGTGGGCCGCGGAGGTGAATTCGGGCGACCTCGCGCTCCTGCGCGTGCCGCTGGCGAGCTTCTCGGACGGGCGGGACAGCGCGCCGGCGCACGCGTATCGCCCGCTGCCGAAAGCGGACGGCTACGCGCTGCAGAGCCGCTACGTCGGCTCGTACCTGCTCTACGGCGGGGGCGCCGGCTGGCGTCGGCCGCAGCCGACCGCCGAGTCGCTGGCGTACGCGGTGCGCTACGCGGACGGCGTGACCTTCGCCTTGCCGCTCGTTCATGCCGTCGACCGCATCGAGGCGCTCGGCCCGCACGCGGTCGTGGTCGGAACCGATGGTCGCGACCTGCACTTCACCAGCGTGCAGCTGGGCCGGGCGCCCGTGGCGGTCCAGCGCTACACGCGCAAGGATGCGGCGCAGGGCGAAACCCGCAGCCACGGATTCTTCTACCGGCCGGACGGCGAGCACGACGGCCTGCTGGGCCTGCCGATCGTCGGTGCCGGCGAGCCGGCGGGCCGCCAGCTGCGGAAGGAGTCGGCCGCGCTCCTGTACCTGCGCAACGCGGGCCTCGCCTTGAGCGAGCTCGGCACCCTCGACTCGCGTCCCGGCGCCGCCGAGCGGAACGACGGCTGCCGTGCCTCGTGCGTGGACTGGTACGGCAACTCGCGGCCGCTGTTCCTCCGCGGACGCGTGTTCGCGCTGATGGGCTACGAGATCGTCGAGGGCCGGATCGACGTGCAGCGGATCACCGAGACGCGGCGGATGAGCTTCGCGCCCCAGGTGGCGGCCGTCGCGCGGTGATGCGCGCGGCCGCGGCGACGCCGCGCGGCAGGCGTCGCCGGTCCCCGCGTCGCCGGCACCCGACGATTCGTTCGCGGCCCCACGAGCTGAGGACGCAAGGCGCGCGGGGCGTTGGCCCAGCGTCCGTGTTCGGCCTACAATGGCCGGGTCGGCAATCCGTGTCCAGGCATGCCGTTTGCACCGCATGCCGCTTGCACCTCGTGCCGGATGGTGGCCATGCGACTCTCGCTCCGTTTCGTCCTGCCCCTGCTGCTCGTGATCGCCCTGGTCGCGTACGCGGTGCAGCCGCTCGTCGACCAGCTCACGCTGCGGTGGTTCGTGCGCGATCTCGACATCCGCGCGATGCTGATCGCGAACACCCTGCAGGAGCCGCTCGTCGACCTCGCCCGCACCAACGCGCGGACCAAGATCGCCGCGCTCTTCAACCGCATTGCCGAGGACGAGCGCCTGTACGGGATCGGCTTCTGCGACACCCAGCGCCGCCAGTTCGTCGGCACCCGCTACTTCCCCGCCGACCTCGGCTGCGACGGCCTCGACCGCTTCGCCGACGGCAGCCAGGCGGTGCTGCCGAGCGCCAAGGGCCCGCTCCACGTCGCCGTCGAGCGGGTCGGCGTGGGCAACGAGCAGCTCGGCAAGCTCGTGGTCGTGCACGACATGAGCTTCATCACCCGGCGCAGCGAGGAGACCAAGCAGTACGTGTTCTGGTTCCTCGTCGGGCTCGGGGCGCTCATGTCCGTGATCACCGTCGTCGTCGCCCAGCTCAGCTGGCGCGGGTGGGTGCAAGGCATGAAGGCGATCCTGCGCGGGGAGGGCCTGCTGCGGCCGGCGGCGCGGATCACGATGCCCGAGCTGCGGCCGCTCGCGCGCGACCTGCGGACGCTCGTGCGCGAGATCGAGACGAGCTACCGCGCCCGCGACGAGAGCCAGGTCACCTGGTCCGCCGACAGCCTGCGCGGGATCCTGCGCGCCGACCTGCGCGGAGAGGAGATCCTCGTGGTCTCGAACCGCGAGCCCTACATCCACGTGCGCCGCGGCAGCCGCATCGAGGTGCAGCGGCCGGCGAGCGGCGTCGTCACGGCGCTCGAGCCGATCATGCGCGCCTGCTCGGGCACCTGGATCGCGCACGGCAGCGGCTCGGCCGACCGCGAGGTGGTCGACCGGCACGACCGCGTCGGCGTGCCGCCCGAGAAGCCGCGCTACCGCATCCGCCGGGTGTGGCTGAGCCCCGAGGAGGAGGCCGGCTACTACTACGGCTTCTCCAACGAGGGGCTTGTGGCCGCTCTGCCACATCGCCCACGTGCGGCCGACCTTCCGCGCCGAGGACTGGAACCGCTACGCGCAGGTGAACCGTCGCTTCGCCAAGGTCGTCGTGGCGCGAGGCGCGCAGCGCCAACCCGATCGTCCTGGTGCAGGACTACCACTTCGCGCTGCTGCCGAAGCTGATCCGCGACGAGCTGCCCGACGCGACCATCATCACGTTCTGGCACATCCCGTGGCCGAACCCCGAGGCGTTCGGGATCCTGCCCTGGCGCGAGGAGGTGCTGACCGGGCTGCTCGGCTCGAGCATCCTCGGCTTCCACACCCGCTTCCACGTGAACAACTTCGTCGACACCGTCGACCGCGTGCTCGAGGCCCGCGTCGACCGCGAGACGCTGAGCGTCACCCACGGCGGGCGCATGACCGCGGTGAAGCGCTATCCGATCTCGGTCGAGTGGCCGCCCTCGGAAGCGGCCACCTGGCGGTCGATCGAGGAGTGCCGCGGCGCAGTGCGCGCCCGCTACGCGATCGGCGCCGACGTCGCGATGGGCGTCGGCGTGGACCGGCTGGACTACACCAAGGGCATCCTGGAGCGGTTCCGGGCCGTCGAGCGACTGTTCGAGCTCGAGCCGCAGTGGATCGGGCGGTTCACGTTCGTGCAAGTGTGCGCGCCTACCCGGGCACGCATCGAGCAGTACCAGGAGTTCGAGATGCAGGTGCGCGCGCTCGCGACCAAGATCAACGTGCGGTTCGCGCGCGGCAGCTGGTCGCCGATCGCGCTGCGCGTCGAGCACGCCGAGCCGCCCGAGGTCTACGAGCACTTCCGCGCCGCGGACCTCTGCGTCGTCTCCAGCCTGCACGACGGCATGAATCTCGTCGCGAAGGAGTTCGTGGCCGCGCGCGACGACGAGCGCGGCGTGCTGATCCTCAGCCAGTTCACCGGCGCGGCGCGCGAGCTTCCCGAAGCGCTGATCGTCAACCCCTACGACATCGACCAGTCCGCCGCCGCCCTCCATCTCGCGCTGACGATGCCGGCCGAGGAGCAGCGGGATCGCATGCACATCATGCGGGGGCTGGTGCAGGAGTTCAACGTCTACCGCTGGGCGGGACGGATGCTCCTCGACGCGGCGACGATGCGGCAGCGCGGCCGGATCACGGAGCGCGCGGCCGGTACGGTGATTCCGCTGCGCCGCGAAGGCGCCTAGCCGGGGCGAACGGGTGGTTCGGCCGCCGCTGCCCGGCGCGACCGCGCGCGATGCCCCCATCGAGCTCGCGCGCATTGCTCACTCACCGCGCACGACGGCGCTCTTCCTCGACGTGGACGGGACGCTGCTCCACATCGCCGACACCCCGGACGCGGTGACGATCGAGCGCGCAACTCTCGAGCTGCTCGGTCGCGTGCACGCGGCGACCGACGGCGGGCTCGCGCTCATCACCGGCCGCCGCATCAGCGACATCGACCGCCTGTTCGCGCCGCTCGCGCTCCCGGTCGCAGGGCAGCACGGCTTCGAGCGGCGCGACGCCGCCGGCGCGGTGCACCGGCACGCGCAGCCCGCGCCGCAGCTCGCGGCGAGCCGCGAGCGGCTGGCCGCGTTCGCGCACGAGCACCCCGGGGTGCTGGTCGAGGACAAGGAGCTCACGCTGGCCGCCCACTATCGGCTCGCGCCGCGGGCCGAAAAGCAGCTCGCGGCGCTCGCCGCGGGCCTGGCGGCCGAGTCGGGCGGCGCGCTCGCCGTCCAGCGCGGCAAGATGGTGTTCGAGCTGCGGCCGGCGGGCAAGGACAAGGGCACCGCGATCGCGGAGTTCATGGACGAAGCCCCGTTCCGCGGCCGCATGCCGGTGTTCGTGGGCGACGACCTCACGGACGAGTACGGCTTCAGCATCGTGAACGGCTTGGGCGGCGTCTCGGTGAAGGTCGGCGACGGTCCGACCGAGGCCCACCTGCGAGTGTCCGACGTGGACGCGGTGCGTGAGTGGCTGGGCCGGCTCGCCGCCGGAGCGGCGTGAAGTGTCGAGCCTCGATCTCGGCCTGATCGGCAACAGCAACATCGGCGCGTTCGTGAACCCGCGCGCCGAGATCGTCTGGGCGTGCTTCCCGCGCCTCGACGGCGACGCGATGTTCTGCTCGCTGCTGCGCGAGCGGCAGGGCGACGAGGGCTTCGGCTTCTTCGCCGTGGACGTCGCCGACCTGACGCGCACCGAGCAGGCGTATCTGCCGAACACCGCGGTGCTCGTGACCCGCCTCCACGACCGTCACGGCGGCGAAGTCGAGGTCACCGACTTCGCGCCGCGCTTCAGGCAGTTCGGCCGCATCTTCCGGCCGATGACGCTCGTGCGGCGCATCCGTCGCCTGGCCGGCAGCCCGCGCGTGTGCATCCGGGTGCGGCCCGCGCACGGCTACGGCGCGCAGCGCTGCAGCACCACGCTCGGGAGCCATCACGTCCGGTACGTGGCGCCGGACCTGGTGCTGCGGCTCACCACCGACGCGTCGGTCACCGCCATCGCCGAGGAGACCTGGTTCCTCCTCGAGGAGGCGGTCACGCTCGTGCTGGGGCCGGACGAGACCGTGCCGGACGCCCTGCCCGAGGTCGGCCGGCGGTTCCTGGACGAGACGGTCGGCTACTGGCGCGAGTGGGTCCGGGCGCTGTCGATCCCGTTCGAGTGGCAGGACGACGTGATCCGCGCCGCGATCACGCTGAAGCTGAACACGTACGACGACAGCGGCGCGATCGTCGCCGCGATGACGACGTCGATTCCCGAGGCGCCCGACAGCGGGCGCAACTGGGACTACCGCTTCTGCTGGCTGCGCGACGCCTATTTCGTGGTCAACGCGCTCAACCGGCTGGGTGCCACGGCCACGATGGAGCGCTTCCTCGCGTACCTCCTCAACGTCGCGGCCGGCGGCGACGGCCTCCAGCCGGTGTACGGCATCGACGGGCGCGCGACCCTCACCGAGCGCGAGGTGCCGTCGCTGCCCGGCTACCGGGGCATGGGGCCGGTGCGGGTCGGCAACGACGCCTACCGCCAAGTGCAGCACGACGTGTACGGCTCGGCCATCGTGGCCGCGACGCACGCGTTCTTCGACCGCCGGCTCGCCCGCATGGGCGACGAGGTGCTGTTCCGCCGCCTCGAGCGCCTCGGCGAGCGGGCGCTCGAGACGTTCCACCGGCCGGACCACGGGATCTGGGAGCGCCGCGGCGCGCCGCGCATCCACACCTTCTCGAGCGTGATGTGCTGGGCAGGGTGCGACCGGCTCGCGCGGATCGCGGCCCGGCTGGGGTTGAGCGCCGACGCCGGGCGCTGGCGCGACGCGGCGAACCGGATCCACAGCTTCGTCATCGAGAACGCCTGGAACGAGAAACGCAAGGCGTTCGTCGGCGCGGTCGGCACCGATTCGCTCGACGCGAGCATGCTGCTCCTGCACGAGCTCGGCTTCCTCGCCGCCGACGATCCGCGCTTCGCCACGACCGTCGATGCAATCGGGCGGGAACTGGCGCAGGGCGACTTCGTGTTCCGCTACGCCGAGCCGGACGATTTCGGGGTGCCGACCAACGCGTTTCTCGTGTGCACGTTCTGGTACGTGTACGCGCTCGCGGGGCTCGGGCGGACGGACGAGGCCCGCCAGCTCTTCGAGCGCCTGCTCGCCCGCCGGAACCCGCACGGCCTGCTCGCCGAGCACATCGACCCGCGCAGCGGCGAGCAGTGGGGGAATTTCGTCCAGACCTACAGCATGGTGGGCCTGGTGAACGGCGCGATCCGCCTCAGCATCCGCTGGGACCAGGCGTTCTAGGGGGAGGCGGCCGGTCGGCCGTTCACATCGAGCGCCGGTACTGCCCCCCGACCTCGAACAGCGCATGCGTGATCTGCCCGAGCGAGCAGACCCGCACCGCGTCCATCAGCACCTCGAAGACGTTCCGGTTCTCGATGACCGCCTGCTGAAGCCGCTTCAGCATCGGCCCTGATTTGTCCTTGTTCCGCGCGTGGAAGTCGCGCAGCCGCTCGAGCTGCGACTGCTTCTCATCCTCGGTCGAGCGAATCAGCTCGAGCTTCTGGAGGATCGGGTCGCCGTGGGGATTGCGGAAGGTGTTGACGCCGACGATCGGGTACGAGCCGTCGTGCTTCTTGTGCTCGTAGTACATCGACTCTTCCTGGATCTTGCCGCGCTGGTAGCCAAGCTCCATCGCCCCCAGCACGCCGCCGCGCTCGCTGATCGCCTCGAATTCCTTCAGCACCGCCTCCTCGACGAGGTCGGTCAGCTCCTCGATCACGAACGCCCCCTGGTTCGGGTTCTCGTTCTTCGCGATGCCCCACTCCCGGTTGATGATGAGCTGGATCGCCATCGCCCGGCGCACGCTCTCCTCGGTCGGGGTGGTGATCGCCTCGTCGTAGGCGTTGGTGTGCAGTGAGTTGGTGTTGTCGTAGGTCGAGATCAGCGCCTGCAGCGTGGTGCGGATGTCGTTGAACGCGATTTCCTGCGCGTGCAGGCTGCGGCCCGAGGTCTGGGAGTGGAACTTGAGCTTCTGCCCCCGCTCGCCCGTGCCGTACTTGTCCCGCATCGCCACCGCCCAGATCCGGCGCGCCACGCGTCCGAGCACCGCGTACTCCGGGTCCATCCCGTAGCTGAAGAAGAACGAGAGGTTCGGCGCGAAGTCGTCGACATGCATGCCGCGCGCGAGGTAGGTCTCGACGAACGTGAAGCCGTTCGCGAGCGTGAAGGCGAGCTGCGAGATCGGGTTCGCGCCGGCCTCCGCGATGTGGTAGCCGGAGATCGACACCGAGTAGAAGTTCTTCACCCCGTGGTGGATGAAGTGCTCCTGGATGTCGCCCATCACCTTGAGCGAGAACTCGGTCGAGAAGATGCAGGTGTTCTGGCCCTGGTCCTCCTTGAGGATGTCGGCCTGCACCGTGCCGCGCGCCGTCTCGAGCGTCCATTCCTTGATCTTCTGGTGCTCGTCCTCGGTCGGTTCGCGGCCGTTGTCGCTCTTGAATTTCTCGACCTGCTGGTCGATCGCGGTGTTGAAGAACATCGCGAGGATCGTCGGCGCCGGGCCGTTGATCGTCATCGACACCGAGGTCGCCGGGTCGCACAGGTCGAAGCCCGAGTAGAGCACCTTCATGTCGTCGAGGGTCGCGATGGACACGCCCGAGTTGCCGACCTTGCCGTAGATGTCCGGCCGCTCGTCGGGGTCGAAGCCGTAGAGCGTCACCGAGTCGAAGGCGGTCGAAAGCCGCTTCGCCGGCATGTCCTTCGACACCAGGTGGAAGCGCTTGTTAGTGCGGAACGGATCGCCCTCCCCGGCAAACATGCGCGTCGGGTCCTCGTTCTCGCGCTTGAACGCGAACACGCCGGCCGTGAACGGGAACGAGCCCGGGACGTTCTCGAGCATCAGCCACTTGAGCAGCTCGCCGTGGTCCTCGTAGCGCGGCAGATAGACCTTGCGGATCGTGGTGCCGGAGAGCGTCTGCTGGGTGAGCTTCGTGCGGATCTCGCGGTCGCGGATCTTCACCACGTACTCGTCGCCCGAGTAGGCCTTCTGCATCGTCGGCCACATGTCGAGCAGCTTCTTCGCGCGCGGGTCGAGCTTGGCATCGCGCTGGGCGATGAGGGGATCGAGCGCCGGGGCCTCGGCGGCGCCGCCGAGCATCGCCTTCGTCGCCTTCAGCTGCTGCCGCTCGCGGGCCAGCCTGGCCTGCTCGGCACCGTGCTTCTTGTACCCGCGCACCGATTCGGCGATCTCGGCGAGGTAGCGCGCGCGAGCGGGCGGGACGATCGCCGCTTTGCTCGTCGAGGCCTTGATAGCGACCGCGGGAAGTTGGCCCGCCTTTGGCTTGAAGCCGTGGGCGGCGAGCTTCGGCGCGATCGCCTGGTAGAGCGCCGTGACGCCGTCGTCGTTGAAGCGGCTCGCCTGGGTGCCGAAGACCGGCATCTCCTCGGTCGGCCGCGAGAACAGCTGGCGGTTCCGCTGGTACTGTTTCCGCACGTCGCGCAGCGCGTCCTCCGCCCCCTTGCGGTCGAACTTGTTGATCGCGACGAAGTCGGCGAAGTCGAGCATGTCGATCTTCTCGAGCTGGCTCGCCGCGCCGTACTCGGGCGTCATCACGTAGAGCGAGACGTCGACGAGCGGCACGATCGCCGCGTCGCCCTGGCCGATGCCGGACGTCTCGACGAGGACGAGGTCGAAGCCGGCGACCTTGCACGCCGCGATCGCGTCGCCGAGCGCGGCCGACACGGCGGTGCCGGTGTCGCGAGTCGCGAGCGAGCGCATGTACACCTTCGGCGTGTTGATTGCGTTCATGCGGATGCGGTCGCCGAGGAGCGCCCCACCGGTCTTGCGGCGCGAGGGATCCACCGCGAGCACCGCGATGTCGAGGCGATCGTCCTGGTCGAGCCGGAAGCGGCGCACGAGCTCGTCGGTGAGCGAGCTCTTGCCCGCGCCGCCGGTGCCGGTGATGCCGAGCACCGGGACGGCGAGCGGGTCGGCCTCCGCCACGACCTGGTCGCGGAGCTCGCCCGCGGTGCCCGCCTCGAGCGCGGTGATCAGCCGAGCAAGCGCACGGCGGTCGCCGCCCTTCACCGCCTTCAGGTCCTTCGGGGCGTGGCGTGCGAGGTCTTCGTCGCAGCGCTGGATGATGTCGTTGATCATGCCCTGCAGGCCCATGCGCTGGCCGTCCTCGGGCGAGTAGATCCGCGCGACGCCGTAGGCTTCGAGCTCCTTGACCTCCGCGGGAACGATCACGCCGCCGCCCCCGCCGAACACCTTGACGTTCTCGCCGCCCCGCTCGCGCAGGAGGTCGATCATGTACTTGAAGTACTCGACGTGGCCGCCCTGGTAGGAGCTTACGGCGATGCCCTGCGCGTCCTCCTGGAGCGCCGCGGTGACGACCTCGTCGACCGAGCGGTTGTGGCCGAGATGGATCACCTCGCAGCCCGATGCCTGAAGAATGCGGCGCATGATGTTGATCGACGCGTCGTGGCCGTCGAACAGCGACGCGGCGGTGACGAAGCGGATCTTGTGCCTCGCCTTGTAGGCGGTAAGCTTCTGGCTGACGCTAAGGTCGGTCATGGTTGCTCTTTCGGGGTCCGTCCCCGCCTCGTCACCCACCACCGGAGGAGGATCCGATGAAACCCCTGCTCACCCTCGTCGCGGCCGCGCTGGCGCTCGCGAGCGGCTATTCTAGCGCGCAGACCACCGTCGGCGGCTGCAAGATCGAGCCCAAGGCGAGCTGCGCCAAGGCGGTGATGCGCCGCGCGCAGCTCTCGAACATGGATCTCTCCGGGGCCGATCTGTCCGGGGCCAACCTGCAGGAAGCGCGGGCCTCCGGCGCCAAGTTCGCCAACGCGAACCTCCAGGGGGCGGACCTCCACTCGGCCGATCTTGCCGGCGCGGACTTCTCCAACGCCAATCTGCGCGGCGCGGTGCTGCTCGGGGCGAGGACGGGCGGCGCAAAATGGTCGGGCGCGGATCTCTCGGGCGCGCAATGGACCGCCGGGACCGACAACTACGGCATGCCGCTAGCGAAGAGTTGCGCCGAAGGGTCGATCGGCGCTTGCAAGTAGCCGGCCCTACTTCCAGAGATCGACCGTCTCGCCCCGCTCGCGCAGCCGCTCCGCGCGCGCCTGGATGAAGCGCTGGAACGACGGCTCCTCGCGGTAGGCGCCGCTCGCGATGTACTCGAGCGCCGAGGCGAAGTGGAAGGGTCTGAGGTAGGCCTCGATCCGCAGCACCTCGGTCGATCCGTCGAAGAACACGACGCTCGGGGTATAGGCAATGCCGAGCGTGCGCGCCCAGGCTTCGCCGCTCGTCTTCGCGCCCGCCGGCGTGACGACCGAAGCGCGATCGGCGAGCGCGAAGCGGACGACGTCGAACCGCTTCAGGAGCGCCGCGACCTCCGCGCGCTTGAACCCCTCGCGGTGCAGCTCGTCGCAGGCCGCGCAGTGCGGCGTCTCGAACAGGACCGCAAGCGGCTTGGTGCCGCGGCCGCGCCGCAGATCGTACGGGGGCTTCAGGAAGAACGGCTCGTCGGTGAGCCACGGGTTCGCCGCCTCGTGCGCCTTCGCCGCGAGGTGGTCGGCGAGCGGCAGCTTCGTCTCCATCCGGCCGATCACGTAGTCGAGCGCGGCCTCGAAGCGGTGCGGCGCGTAGTAGCCGTTCAGCCGCACGGCGACCGCGCCGCGCTCGTCGAGGAACAGCAGCGTCGGAGTGAACTGCACCTTGAGCGCCCGCGCGAGCGCCTTCTCGCTCATGGTCCGGCCGTCGGTCCAGGTGACCTCGCGATCGCCCCAGAGGTTGAGCGCGATCGCGACGAAGTTCCGGCGGGTCTTGTCGGCGATCGCCTTCTGGGAGAAGTTGGTCTGCATGAGCGCCTTGCAGTACGGGCAGCCGTCCTGGCCGAAGTACACCATCAGGCGCTTGCCCTCCTTCGCGGCGTCCTGCACGTCGTCGCGGAAATCGAGCAGGCTCTCGGTGAACCAGCTCGGGATGTCGATGGCGTGCGGGCTCGCCTGCTGGGCGGCCGCCCAGGGCGGGAGCAGGGCCGCGAGGAGACACAGGAGACGAACGAAGCGCATCGCGCGGATCTTACCGCCGTGCACCGGGCCGTGAACGGCTATCGCGCCACCGCCGCGCGCGCCCGCTCGACCAGCAGCTCGGCGGCCCGGTCGACTTCCGCGTCGGTGGTGTAGCGCCCCACGCTCAAGCGCACCGCGCCGCGAGCGACCAGCGGGTCGAGTCCCATCGCCAAGAGCACGGGTGAGACCGACGCCTTCCCCTCGTGGCAGGCGGAGCCCGTCGACGCCGCGATCTCCGGGATCGCATCCAGGAGCTCGTTCCCGATGAGGCCGAGGAAGCTCACGTTCAGCGTGTTGGGCAGCCGTTCCTCGGGGTGACCGTTCAACACGACCCTCGCACCGAGCCCTTCCTGCAGATGGGCCCAGAGCCGATCGCGCAGACGCTTCAGGCGCGCGCCGGTCTCCGGAGGGTCGGCGTGCGCGAGCCGGCAGGCCTCGCCGAGCGCGACGATGCCGGCCACGTTCTCGGTGCCTGCGCGCCGGCCCGACTCGTGACCGGCGCCGTGGATTAGCGGCCCGAGCCCGACGCCGCGGCGCACGAACAGCACGCCGACGCCCTGCGGTGCGTACATCTTGTGTCCCGCGAGTGTGAGGAGATCGGCGCCAAGCTCCCCGACCGCGACGCGAATCTTGCCAGCGCTCTGCGCCGCGTCGACGTGCATCAGCGCGCCGCGGGTGCGCGCGAGCCGGGCGATTTCCGCGACCGGCTGAAGGCTGCCCGTCTCGTTGTTCGCATGCATGACGCTCACGATGAGCGTCGGCGCCCGGAGCGCGCGCGCCATCGCGTCGAGGTCGACGACGCCGTAGCGATCGACGCCCACCACGACCCGCTTGAAACCGAGCCGCTCGATGAACCGCGTCGTCTCCTGGGTCGCCGGGTGCTCGATCGCGCTGATGACCATCTGCTGCCCGATCTGGCCGCGTTCGAACGCGGCGAATGCGGCACCCGTGATGGCATGGTTGCTCGCCTCGGTGCCGCCGCTCGTGAAAACGATCTCGCCGGGCTGTGCGCCGAGGAGGCGCGCAACCTGCCCCCGAGCGCGTTCGACCGCCGCGTGCGCGCGCTTGCCGTAGGCGTGTTGGCTCGACGGGTTTCCGAAGTGCTCCCGCAGATACGGCAGCATGGCGTCCGCCACCGCCGGATCGACGGGCGTCGTCGCGTTGTAGTCGAGATAGGTGGGCGTCATGCGGCCTCGTGGCCGCGATCGGCATTCGGCCGCCGGTTGATAGCGTAGCCGCCCGGCGTATCGCGGAACGGCTGGACCAGGAGCCGGTCGAGCCGCAGGTCAGCCGGCGATCGGAAGGCATCGACGCCGATCGTCATGCCTTCATGTCCGGCCGCGGGATGCGCCCGATAGGTGCCGAACAGCCGGTCCCACCACGGCAGGTTGAAGCCGAAGTTGCTCGACGATTCGTTGTAGACCACCGAGTGGTGCACGCGGTGCATGTCGGGCGTCACCATCAGCCAGCGGACCCAGCGCTCGATCGCCTGCGGCAGGCCTGCGTTTGCGTGATTGAACATCGCGGTCGCGTTGAGCAGGACCTCGAACGCAAGCACCGCGACCGCCGGCGCACCGATGGCCGCCACCGCCGCGCACTTGACGGCGGTCGAGATCAGGATCTCGATGGGATGGAACCGGGTGCCGGTCGTGACGTCCATGTCGAGGTCCGAGTGATGGACGCGATGCAGCCGCCAGAGGGTCGGCACCGCATGGAAGGTCACGTGCTGGAAGTAGATGGCGAGATCAAGGAGGACGATCGCGAGCGGCACCGCGAACCAGGCGGGCAGCTCGAGTGCGTTCATCAGGCCCCAGCCCCGCGCCTCGCCGGCGAGCGCGACGGCGATCGCCGCGCCGGGCGCGAGGATCCGCAGCACCGCCACGTCGACGGCAAGGAGACCCAGGTTGTGCGGCCAGCGGGCGCGCCGGCCGAAGGCGGTGCGGCGCCGCGGCGCGAGGAGCTCCCACAGGGCGACAGCGAGGAACACGCCGCAGAACGCCGCGAGGCGGATGAGGGACTCGAAGCCGATGCCAGCGTCGACGGCCGTCATGGGGTGGCTGCTAGACTGCTTGCGCGGCGGCGCTTCATTGGTCTAATATTCAATCGAATACTTGAATAATAGACCCCCCCGGAACCGTGTCAACCCCCAACCCCAAGCGCGCCATCTTCGAGTCGCTCGCCCGCGTCGGCACGGCGCTCTCGAACGCCACCCGACTGGAGTTCCTCGAGCTCCTCGCCCAAGGCGAGCGCAGCGTCGACGAGCTCGCCACCCTCACCGGGGTCTCGGTCGCCAACACCTCGCAGCACCTCCAGAAGCTCCGCCAGGCGGGTCTGATCGTCGGGCGGAAGGAGGGGCTGTACGTCTACTACCGCCTGGCCGGCGACGCAGTCGTGGGCCTGCTCGCGGCGCTCGGCAGCGTCGGCGAGGCCTACGTCGCGGAGGTGGAGCGTATCGTTCGACTCTACCTCCTCGAGAAAGACAGCCTCGAGCCGGTGCCGGCGAAGGAGCTCCTCGAGCGGGCGAGGAAGGGACTTGTCACCGTGCTCGACGTTCGCCCGCCCGAGGAGTTTGCGGCCGGGCACCTCCCGGGGGCCGTGAACATCCCCGTCCACGAGCTCGAGAAGCGCCTGGGCGAGCTGCCGAAGCGCAAGGAAGTGGTCGCTTACTGTCGCGGCCCGTACTGCCTCATGTCCTACGACGCGGTGCAGTTGCTCCGGAAGAAGGGCCTCAAGGCGCGGCGCCTCCAGAACGGCCTGCCTGAATGGCGGCTGGCCGGTTTGCCGGTGACGCGAAACTAGGTCAGCGCCCGGCGGGCGCCTCCAGCTCGCCGATCAGGACGGCGGTCAGCGCCGCGATCCGGCGGTCGAGGTCCGGCGCGGCGAAGTAGTGATCCAGGCCGCGCTCCACCACCGTGAACCCCTGCGGCACGATCGCGTCGGCGAGCAGCGTGAGGCCGTCGTTCGGTCCGTGCGGGGCGATCACTTCGAAGTCGCCCCACACGTCCGGGCGGAGATCGGTGGTCAACGGCGCGCCGATGTAGTTCACCACGAGCACCCCGGGCGGGATGCGCAGCTCCGCGAAGCGCGCCCGGCGCGGGGCAGTCGCCATGGTGGGAATGGCCTCGGTCCCGTGCCCCAGGAACGCGAACCCGAGCGCCGCGATCCAGCGCTGCGACCACCCGGTCCAGTAGTCGGCGAGCGCGGTGCCGTTGAGGAGCCCGCCGATGTTCACCCACGCCGCGATGTGCCCCGCGCCGTCCGACCGTCCGAGCTGGTCGAGGGCGAGGTGCGTCTCGGGCCCGCCCTTGCTCGTGCTGACGAGGACGAGTCGACGCCCGTCGCCGGCGAGCCGCTGCAGCGCCGCGGCGAGCGCGGCGCCGTTCGCCTCGACCGTGCCGTTCTCGTCGAGCGGCACGAGCTGCGTCGCGAAGCCCATCGCGCCGATCACCGCGCGCGGCCGCGCGAGATCCGCGCCCGAGCCGGGGTTGAGCTGGTACAGCCAGCCGGGGACGAAGACGAAGAGGTAGCCCGCACCGGCACCGGCGGGCAGGGTCTGCGCGTCGCTCGCGCGCGCTGCGTCGAAGCGCGCGCGGAACTCGCGGTTCCGCGGCAGGCTCTCGACCGCCGCCGCGAACGCCTTCGCGGCCGCGTCGATCGACGACTCGCGCGCGATCGCGGCCAGCGTGTCGCGCATGGCCGGAACGTCGCCGCGGCGCACGGCCTCATCGAGGGCAACATCGCGCCCGGCCGCCGCCGCGGCAAGGGCGAGCGCTAGGAGGAGCGAGGAGAGCGCGAGTCGCATGCTCCGCCCGCGGCAGCGGCGCCTCAGTCGAGGCAGTCGGCGGGATCGATCTGCACCGTCGAGTGCGCGAACCCAAACCGGTCCTTCAGGCGCACTTTGATCGCCGCGAGCGCGGCATTCGGATCGGACGACGGGCGCAAGGCACACGTGCAGCGTCACGAGCGGCCGCTCGGCGGTGAGCATCCAGGCATGCACGTGATGCACGTCGGTGACCCCTGGAACGACGGCGATGAGGTCGGCGCGGAGCGCCGCGGCGTCGAACCCGTCGGGCGCCCCCTCCATCAGCACGTGGCCGGCACGGCGCGTGACGTCCCACGCGCCGCGCAGGATCAGGGCGGTCATCAGCACCGACAGGATCGGGTCGATCGGCGTCCAGCCGGTCGCGAGGATCACGATCGCCGCCGCGATCGCGCCGACCGAGCCGAGCAGGTCGCCGAGCACGTGCAGCAGCGCGGCGCGTACGTTGAGGTTCGTGCGGTCGCCCGCCCGCAGGACGAAGAACGCGACCAGGTTGACCGCCAGGCCGGCGACCGCGACCGCGAGCATCGGGCCGCCGAGCACCGGGATCGGTTCGCGCAGGCGCGCGATCGCCTCGACCAGGATCCAGGCCGCAATCGCGAACAGCGCCAGGCCGTTCGCGAACGCCGCGATGATCTGCAGCCGGTGATAGCCGTAGGACCGCTTCGAGTCGGACGGCCTGCGGGCGACGCGGAAGGCGGCCCACGCGAGGCCCAGCGCCGCGACGTCGGAGAGCATGTGCCCCGCATCCGCGATCAGCGCGAGCGAGCCCGACAGCCAGCCGCCGATCGCCTGCACCACCATGAAGACAGCGGTGAGGATCAGGACCCACAGGATCCGCCGCTCGCCGTCCGCCACGTGGTCGTGCCGATGCCCGTGGTGCCGGTGCGCGCCCAGCGGGTGATGAGAGTGCGAGGAACCGCTCACGCGAAGCTCCGGAAGCTCCGGGAAGCGTACCCGCTCGGAGGCCCGCCGGCCAGCCTCAGGAGAGGAACTTGGTCACCCCCGCGGAGCGCCGGGATCCCTCGCCCTAGCGCAGGTTCCCGGTGTGGCCGAGGGAATAGCGCCCCGGCTGCGGCCACACGGTCAGGCCGTGCGGCTCGGTGCCGACCTTGATGCTCTTCACGGCGCCGCTCGTCGTGTCGATCGCGTAGACGACGTTGTCGAAGCGCCCCGAAAGCCACAGTACTTTCCCGTCATTGCTCACGTTGCCCATGTCGGGGCTGCCGCCCTCGGGGATGGGCCAGGTCTCGACCACCTTGCGCGACGCGAAGTCGATGACCGACACGCTGCCCTTGCCGCGCGGCGGGCCGAACACGTGGCCGGAGCCGCGATTGGCGACGTAGAGCCTGGTCCCGTCGCGACTCGGATAGAGTCCGTGCGCGCCGATCCGGGTCGGGATGAAGTCGAGCTCGACGAACTTCTCGCCGTCGATCACGAACACGCCGCCGGCCTGCATGTCGGCCACGTAGAACACCGCACCGTCCGGCGAGATCCGGATGTCCTGCGGCATCCCGCCGCGCGAGACCTTGATGTAGCCGAGGACCTTGCGGTTGACGAGGTCGATCTTCGCCAGGCTCGCGGCGAACTCGCAGGTGAAGATCGCGTAGCGCCCGTCGATCGAGAAGTCGGCGTGATTGATCCCGGCGCAGCCGGGCGTGTGGATGGAGTACTGCTGCGCCATCGTCTGCGGGTCGCGGAAGTCGAGCCGCTTCCGCGCCTCGGCCACGACGATCGCGGAGCGGCCGTCGGGCGTGAAGTACATGTTGTACGGGTCGTCGACGGCGACGTTCTTCCCCGGCTTGCCGGTCTTCGGGTCGATCGGCGTGAGGCTTCCGTCGGTGCGCCGCTCGGCGTTGTTGGTCACCCACAGCGTCTTGAGGTCCCACGAGGGCACGACGTGCTGCGGGTTGATCCCTACGGGGAACTTGTCCACCACCTGCAGGGTGCTCGGGTCGATGACGTAGACGTTGTTCGACTGCCGGTTGGGCACGTAGACCCGCTCCAGCGCACCCGCTACCGCGGGGCTGAGCCTGCCCGCCGCCGTCTCGCTGTAGAGATTGCGCGGGTCCACCACCGGCGGCATCCCCGACACCGTCTCGATCCGGACCTGGGTCCACGCCAGCCCCGCGACGAGGCATAGGACAAGCAACACGCCGGCACGGCGCCCCGTTCGATTCCGCTGCACAAAGCCTCCTGTGTTTCTCGGACCCGTATTCTGAACGGGTCGAGGCCGGGTTGCATCCTCGATACCGGCGGCGCCTGGGCGCACGGGCCAGCCCCGATCAGTGCGAGACCGCCTCCAGGACCGCCTTGACCGCCTCATCGACGATCAGCGCCTGCCGCGCGGGGTCGGCCGGCCCGCACACCGACTCGCAGCGCCAGTTGGTGGTGTCCTCGAAGTCGCAGTGCGATGCGCCGTCGATGCGCACCTCCGCGCGGGCGCTCGGCAGCCACGCGGCAATCCGCCTCGCGCTGCCGCCAACGTTGCAGGGGCCGCTCGGCGCGCGGAGCACCAGCGCGCGCGCGTGCAGGCTGCGCGCCGCAGCCTCCGCGAGGCCGAGCGTGTCGACCGGATCGAGCCCGACCCACAGCGCGAGCCGCGGCACCCGGTCGGTCGCGAGCAGCGACGCGAGCCCGCCCGCCGAGGTGCCGATCAGCACGATCGGCAACGCATCGAGCCCGGGTTCCGCGGTCACGCTCCTGACGACCTCGACGATGGCGTCGCTGTTCGCCTGCGGACGGGCCCAGTGCGGTAGATCGGGCACCGCGACCACGAATCCCTCCTCGGCGAGACGCCCGGCCAGCACGCGGTGACGCTCCCGCGAGCGGGTGAAGCCGTGCGCGATGACGGCGAGCCCGCGCGGCGGGGCGATCGCCGGCCGATAGACATCGACCTCGATCGCCTGGTCGAGGAGCGTGACGAGGCGCGTCTCGATGGTCGCGGAGTGCGCGGCACCGGCGGCGAGGGCGAGCAGGAGGATGAGGACTCGGATCATCGGGTCTCCGGCGATCGTAACGCACGTCGCCCGCCGGGCGTTTACGCCGCAGCGTCTCCTGTCGTATAAATACGCGCCGAGGACGGGAACACTTTGACTGACCGCGAGACCGCCGCTGCCGAGCGCGCCCGCCAGTGGGTGGACGCCGCGGAGCGCGTCGTCGTGCTTACCGGCGCGGGCATCTCGACCGACTCCGGCATCCCCGACTTCCGCGGGCCGCAGGGCGTGTGGACGAAGAACCCGGCCGCGGAGAAGCTCTCCGACATCCGCTACTACATGGCGGACCCGGCGGTGCGCAAGGCGGCGTGGCGCTCCCGCATGGAGCACCCGGCGTGGCGCGCGCAGCCGAACGCCGGCCACCTCGCGCTCGCCGCGCTCGAGCGCCGCGGCAAGCTCCACGCGCTGATCACGCAGAACATCGACGAGCTCCACCAGCTGGCGGGCAACTCGCCCGAGCGCGTGATCGAGGTGCACGGCACCATGCGCAAGGTCGTCTGCATGAGCTGCAACGCGCTCGGACCGATGCAGGAGGCGCTCGCGCGCGTGGCGGCCGGCGAGGAGGACCCGCCTTGCCGGCGCTGCGGCGGGATCCTGAAGAGCGCCACCATCTCCTTCGGCCAGCAGCTCGTCCCCGAAGTGATCGAGCGCGCGCTGCGCGTGGCGGAGGAGGCCGAGGTGTTCGTCTCGGTCGGCACGAGCCTGCAGGTCTACCCGGTGGCGGGCGCGCTGCCCGCCGCGCGAGCGGCGGGCGCGAAGATCGTCATCCTGAACGCCCAGCCCACGCCGCTCGACGACCTCGCGGACGCGCGGCTCGCGGGGCCGATCAGCGAGCTCCTGCCGCGGATCTGCGGCGCGTAGCGGGCGGCCTCAGAGCCGCGCGCCGCGCAGCCGCAGCGCGTTCCCGATCACGGACACCGACGACAGGCTCATCGCCGCGCTCGCGATCATCGGGTTCAGCAGCAGCCCCACCCACGGGTAGAGCACGCCGGCCGCGACCGGGACGCCGATCGCGTTGTAGACGAACGCGAAGAACAGGTTCTGGCGGATGTTGCGCATCGTCGCGCGCGAGAGGCGCCGCGCCTTCACGATGCCGCGGAGATCGCCCTTGACGAGCACGATGCGCGCGCTCTGCATCGCGATGTCGGTGCCGTGCCCCATGGCGATGCCGACGTGCGCCTGCGCGAGGGCCGGCGCGTCGTTGATGCCGTCGCCGGCCATCGCGACGATCTCGCCCTTCGCCTGGAGGGCCTTCACGGCCTGATGCTTGTCCTGCGGCAGCACCTCGGCGACGTAGTCGTCGAGACCGAGCCTAACGGCCACGGTTTTGGCGGTGCGCCGGTTGTCGCCAGTGAGCATCACGATGCGCACGCCCTCCGCCTTGAGGCTCCGGACCGCTTCCGGCGTCGAGGCCTTGATCGGATCCGCGACCCCGATCAGCCCGGCGGGTTTGCCGTCGATCGCGACGAACATCACGGTCTGGCCGTCGGCCTGCAGCGCGGCCGCGCGCTGCTCGAGCACCGGAGCGGCGATGCCGTCGTCGGCGAGGAGCTGCGCGTTGCCGATCGCGACCCGCCGGCCGCCGACCGTGCCCCGGACGCCCTTGCCGGTCGCCGACTGGAAGTCCGAAACGGGGCCGAGCTCGAGCTTGCGCTCTTCGGCCGCTGCGACGATCGCGGCGGCGAGCGGATGCTCGCTCGCCCGCTCGAGGCTCGCCGCGAGCCGCAAGAGCTCGTCCGACGGAACGTCGCCCACCGGGACAACGGCCTGCACCTTCGGTTTGCCTTCGGTCAGGGTGCCGGTCTTGTCGACGACGAGCGTCGTCACCTTCTCCATCAGCTCGAGCGCCTCGGCGTCCTTGATCAGCACGCCATCGAGCGCGCCGCGGCCGATGCCCACCATCACCGAGATCGGCGTCGCGAGCCCGAGCGCGCAGGGGCACGCGATGATCAGCACCGACACGGCGACGAGCAGCGCGTTCGCGAGCCGCGGCTCCGGGCCGAAGGCGAACCACACGATCGCGGCGAGGACGGCGACGGCGATCACGCCGGGAACGAACCAGGAGGAAACGAGGTCGGCGAGCCGCTGGATCGGGGCCCGCGAGCGCGCCGCCTCGCTCACGAGCTGGGCGATCCGCGCGAGCAGCGTGTCCGACCCGACCTTCTCGGCGCGCATCAGGAAGGTCCCGGTCTGGTTGACGGTGCCGCCGGTGACCGGGTCGGCGACCGCCTTCGCCACCGGCAGCGGCTCGCCGGTGATCATCGATTCGTCGACCACCGAGTGACCCTCGGTCACCACGCCGTCGACCGGGATCTTCGCGCCCGGGCGCACGCGCAAGACATCGCCGGGCTTCACCTCGGCGAGCGGCACCTCGCGCTCGGCGCCGCCGGCCTCGACCCGGATCGCGGTGTTCGGCGCGAGGCCGAGCAGCGCTCGCACCGCGCTCGAGGTCTGCGCCCGCGCGCGGAGCTCCAGCACCTCCCCGAGCAGCACCAGCGTGGTGATGACCGCGGCCGCCTCGAAGTAGAGCGGCGCCATGCCGTGCGCCTTGAACGCCTCGGGCAGCGCGCCCGGGAAGAGCACGGCGAACACGCTGAAGAGGTAGGCGACCGCGATGCCCAGCCCGATCAGGCTGTACATGTTCAGCCGCCCGGTGCGGAACGACACCCAGCCGCGCTCGAAGAACGGCCATCCGCCCCAGAGGACCACGGGCGTCGCCAGCGCGAGCTGGCCCCAGGCGAACAGCGACTCCGGAATCGCGTGCCGTACCGCCGCGCCCCAGATCATCTCGGCCATCGCGACGGCGAAGAGCGGCACGCTGAGCGCGACGCTCACCCAGAAGCGCCGCGTCACGTCCTTGAGGTGGACATCCTCGACGGCGTCGAGCGTAACCGTGCGCGGCTCGAGCGCCATGCCGCAGATCGGGCAGTTGCCCGGCGCGTCCTGGAGGATCTCCGGGTGCATGGGGCAGGTCCACTCGAGCTTGGTGCCGGCGGTGACCGCGGGCAGCGGCCCGTGGTGTGTCGGGGTGTGGCAGTGCGGCGCATGGCCGTGCGCCGCGTGATGCGTGCGGTCATGCGCGCGTGATCGTGCGCTGCGTGTCGTGCGCCGCGTGATCGTGAGACGGGCCGTGTCCGCCGGACTTTGTTTCTTGTGACTGCTTCATCCGCACGTTTCCCGCGTGCGCCGCTTGCTCGTCATCCCCCGGCCCTCATCTCGAGACGACCTTGATCCGCCCGACCATCCCGGCCTCGAGGTGCCCGGGGATCAGGCAGCCGTAGTGGAACTCGCCCGCCTTCGTGAACTGCCACACGATCTCGCCGGTCTTGCCGGGGGCGACGTGCGTCATGTAAGGCTCGTCGTGCTCCATGCCCGGGTGCTTGCGCATCATCTCGGCGTGCTCCCCAAAGGCTTGCATCGTGCCGAGCACCATCTCGTGCAGCTGCTTCCCCGAGTTCTTCACCACGAAGCGCACCGTGTCGCCTCGCTTCACCTCGAGGCTGGCGGGGGTGAAGCGCATGGTGTCCGCCATGTCGACGCGCACCGTGCGCGAAACCCGCTTCGGGTCGCCGGTGCGGCCGAAGTCGGTCTCGACCATCGGCTGCGCGGCCGGCTTCTGCGCGTGCGCCGGGTCGTGCGCGGCGGAAGGTGTCGCGAGCACGGCGAGCAGGATCAAGATTCCTATATGGGGAAAGCGGTGCGAAACGAAACCCCCCGTCGCGGGCCACGGGCGGGGGGTCCGGGCGAGCGCGGCCGCCGGGCCGAGCAGGAGCCCCCAGGTCAGAGCCGTTCGAAATGCATTCATTGCTGCGAGTCCTCGTTCGGGTACCGGGCGCGGGCACGCGCCGGCAGCGCAGGCGAAATGCGGAAACCCGGTCCCGGCGGGGACCGGCGAGGATTACGCCGTTAGCGGCGGCGGTTGCGGCGGCGGATGCGCGTCATGCCGGCGGAAGTATACGCACGGCGCAGACCGCCGCGCGAAAGAGCAGCTCTCCCCTCCTCGCGGAGGAGGGGAGAGAGACCACGGTCAGAAGAGGATGCGGAACCCGACGCTCACCCGCGGACCGTCGACGGGCGGATACGGATACCTCACCACGGGCGCCGGCGCCGGCACGTACACCGGCCGGTAGACGACCCGCGGCGCGGGCGCCGGGTAGTACACGACGGGCGGCGGCGCCGGGCGGTACTGGTAGTACACGGGCCGCGGCTTGTTCCAGTGCCCGTCGTGCCCGTGATTCCCGTGCCTGTTCCCAGCCGCGGCGATGATCGTCGCGGTCGTGCGCGGCGGCGGCGAGCGGCACGCCGATCAGCAGCGAAGCGGCAGCCAGTCCAGTCAGCAGTCGTTTCATCGCAGTCTCCTTGGTCTCCTGTGTGAGACGTGCTCAGACTATTGGGCAGATGTAACGACGATTTTGCTCGCGCCGGCGCCGATGTAAGGGTTTGTGTCCGCCTGAAACACCTCGCCCTCGGGCGGTAGCCGCACGAGGAACTTTGCCACCGCAATGTCGAATACCGGACGTGGCGCGCCCGGTTACCAGCCTCTAGCGAGGTTGGCGAGGATCTCGTAGAGCGCGTAGTAGCTCGCCTGCAGCGCGAAGACGTTGGGGACGAGGTCGCCGAACTCGAGCGGCGTCGCGGGGGAAACGAACGTCGGCGCCGGAACGACCTCGAGCCCGGCCGCCTCGAACTCGGCGATCGCGCGCCGCATGTCGAAGCCGTGCCCGACGAGCACCACGCGCTTCACCTCCTCCTCCTTCAGGATCGCCGCTGATCGAACCGCGTTCTGGTGGGTGTTGCGCGAGCGACTCTCGACCCACTTCACCGGCACGCCGAACTCCCGCTCCAGCACCTCGCGCATCACGACGCCCTCCGCCTGCCCGTCGCCCCAGAACGTGCCGCCGGTGACGAGCACCGGCAGGCCCGTCTGCCGGGCGACGCGCGCGCCGTAGCGCACCCGGTCGAGCGACAGCCTTGCGACCGTGTCGCCGCCGTACTCCGGGGCGGCGCGCACCCCCCCGCCGAGGATCACGATCGCCTGCGCCGTGCGGGCGTCCTCGAGGCGGAGCGGCGGGCTCACGTCGATCGCCCAAAGGAGTCCCCGCGCAACGATGCCGGTCGACAGGAGCGCGAGCGCCGCGATTCCAGTCCAGACCAGGCCGCGCCCGAGCCGCGGCCAGCGGCCGACGACCAGGGCGCCCACGACGAGGACCAGCAGCGGCCCGATCGGCGGGAGCACGATCGCGGCAAGCACTTTTCGCCATAGCAGGAGGTCCATGTCGATTTCCTGTCGGGAACGGCCGCACCACCGGCGGGGTGCTGGCGCGCGGCTGCGCCGCCGAATATACTGAATTCGTCGTCGAGCGCACCGATATCAACCTAAAACACCGCTTGCCGCGGACGCTTCGACCAGAGCCCGACGATCCGTCGAACCTGCTGCCGGTCGAGAGGGCGTGTGCGCACACGATCGATCGCAGCATCCTCGATCCGGCCCGGCTCCGGCGCGATCGCATCGCCGAGATCCCGCGACTCGCGATCGTCCCCGGGTTCCGGCGCCGGCACGGCGAGCAGCACACCGCGATCGCGGTCTCGGAGGCGGATTTCGGCGAGGTCGACCTGCCGCGCTCGGTCCGGCCGCTGTGGGACCTGATCTGCGAGCAGATCTGGACGGGGTTCGAGCGCCGCGGGGCGACGCTGCACTAGTAGTTCTTACACTAGTAGTCCTGCGCGCAAAGCTCGGCGCCAATGCCTATCCCAACTTATAGGCGAAAGGCATAATAGGGCCGCTTGCCGTTTACTAGCCTGATGTTCAACTGCGCCGGCAAACGCCGGACGCTCACCATCCGCCGCACGCAGCCTTCGCGCCAGCTGGCCGTGAACCTGGCGGGCTGCCGAGCGCGGAGTGCAACGCGGCTCGAGCGCAATTCGTGAGACCCGAGACAAGGCGTGGCATGAAGCGGCGTGACCTTTCGACAGATCTCCGTTGGGAGGTTTGTCGCATCGAAGACTTTGACGACGTGGCCCCGCTCTGGGACCAGCTCAACCAGCGACACGCCAACAGCCCGCTGCTCGATGCGGACTTTTTTCGAATCCTGCTGAAGCACCATGACCTCGCGGATTCGGCGCTGGCAGCGGTGGCATATCACCTGGACCAGCCGATCGCTGCGGGTCTTTTTCAGCGCGTGACGCTGGGCTCCTGGCAGACGATTCAACCTTCGCAAGCGCCCCTCGGGGCTTGGGTCGAGCTCGGGATCGAGGAGACCGAAACGCTGCTGCGGAAGCTTCTGGTCGCGCTTCCAGGCTATCCACTGGTAGTTGCGGTGACGCAACAGGATCCGAGCCTGTCGATGCGCCCGGCGGATGGGCGATTGCTGCGTACGATCGACTACATCGAGTCTGCAGCCGTGCCCGTGGATTCGTCATTCGCCGATTACTGGGAAAAGCGGGGCAAGAACCTGATCAAGAACATCCGCAGACAGCGGAACAAGCTGCAGCGGGAAGGCGTCGCCGTGAGCGCCCGATGGGTCAGCGAGCCCGGAGCGATCGGTCGGGCCGTCGATGACTATGGACTGCTGGAGTCAAAGGGATGGAAGGGCGCGGAAGGCACGGCCTTGCATCCCGGCAATCTTCAGGGTCGCCTGTATCGAGACCTGATGGAGCACTACGCCGCGCGCGGCGAGGCATTCGTGTACCAGTATTTCTACGGCAGCGAGCTCGTCGCTTCCGAGCTGTGTCTGCACCGGCACAAGACGATGTACATGCTCAAGACGACCTATAGCGAGGCGCAGCAGGGGACGTCGCCGGCGATGCTGATGCGTCAGGAAATGCTGATGGAGGTCTTCGATCGAAAGATCTTCTCGGTGATCGAGTTCTACGGCCGGTTGATGGACTGGCAACCGAAGTGGACCGAGCACAGCAAGACCCTGTACCACGTCAACGTCTACCGCTCGAGAATTCTGGCGGCGATCAAGGCAAGGACGGCGCGACCCGGCAAATGATGGTCGGGCCCGCGCTACCACGTCCAATGGTGCTTTCGTCTTCCGAGGCGGCCGTTTCGCTTCGAGCGCATCCAGCGGCGGGGCGCGCTCGACAGTAGGCCCTCGAGCCCGCGATCTCGCATCAGGCCCAGAAAGTGCGGATCCAGGAATCCGCGTCGCGAAGCGTGCTGGGAGAGATCGATGTCGCCGAAGAAATTCACTTCCAAGATCTTCGGACCGTCTTCGCAGATGGCGAGGTCCCACCCCGGACAGACAAACCCGGGGAACGCCTTGTGCGCCTCGCACGCGAGCGACTTGACATCGTTCCAATGCGGCACGCGGAGCCCTTCCAGCTTCACTCCCGACAGCGGATGCGCCGGATTGATCGCCTGAGCAGGTCCCTTGCCGGATACGACACGCGTCACCCGCCCGGTGTCCAGGTCCAGGGCGCCGAGCATGTTCCCGCTGGCCCCGTGCCGGAAATTGTCGGAATCCTCCCGGCCGACGTTGATCTTCCAGATCGCCCGGGTGGCGCGGGGCCCGTCGCTCGTCAGGAACGTATGGATCCGGACGCCCGAAATCCTCTCGCCGCAGACCTCGGCGATCCGCGGATGCGGTGTCAAGGGTTCCTGGAGAATCCATCCGAGTCCGTGCGCGTCGTCCAGTGACTCGCAGAATGCTTTCACCGGAATGGTGCTTCCCGAGCCGAGAATCAGTGACTCGCCGTTCAGGCCGCGGATCAGTGTGTTCCCGCGGCCGTATGAGCCGAGGGACGGCTTCATGTAGACCGGTAGAGACCGGGGCGCGCGGAAGAATGCTTGAAGCGCAGTTGGCGACTCGATCTGGGCGATGCCTGCAGGTCGAATCGTCCCGTAAACGGCCCGCAATTCCGGGATCGGGAATCCGCAGCTCTTGAGCAACGAGTACATCGAGATCTTGTCGAGGCTCAAGAACCGGGAATAGTCGTCGACCAGTATTTCCTCCAGAACCTCTTGCGCGCGCCAGCCTCCGAATGCGCGCTTCTCCGCCAACGTGAGATCGTTCTCGTAGAGGCGAAAGTCGAGGTACTCGGAGACGCCGATGCGCCCAATCGATGTACGCAAGCGGGCTATTTCAAATGCAAGTCCTAACAGCGGGCGCCCGCCGATCTTGGATGCCTCTTCTAACTGCCTGACCAGGCTGGGAAGGTTGAGCAGGCTAATTGGTCGGTCCCCCGCGACCGAGGGTTCGGCCGGGCTGATCACCGCTCCGTGACAACGGCTGCATCCGCCAGGGTGCCAAGCCAACCTGGCGTGCAAGGTCCGAAGACAACATTATCGTGCACCGCGCGTCCGCGTCCTTGACCGATACCGGGTCGAATGAAAGCTCCACAAGACGGGGCCGAGGTGTACACCCGCTCGCCTCTGTCAAGAACCTCGACGGCGCGGCCTCGCCAAGAGAGGGGTCGGGCGGTGGGCTTGGGCTGCCCGACCGCAACCGGGCACGACTGGCTTGCAAACCATGACACCAGAAACTGCCAATGAAAACCCCGGCGCCACGCCTTCCAGGACGCAGCCACCGGGGCAAGAGAGCCTTCTACTCAGTTACTGGGGAGTTGGCGCTGGACCGAACATGGTAGTCTCCTTTGAAACGCACTAGTGCGACACCGGTCGCAAATGGTCTGAGAGCAGAAAACATACCAAGCATGTTAACCCGTTGAAGGGTATACAAAACATCCACGCGTCCAGCTCAGGATAATCACCAAGTGTCAGACCAGCCGACACCGTGATCCCGATTAGCATCTAATTCGCCCCTCACTCGAGGGGGCTAGGCTTCGCCCGAACCCCTGCCCACTCTTGACGCAGTTCTGCGCACCCGCCGGGTGTTCCCGCAACCAGCCAATCGGGCTCAGACGTCCCCGTAGGCGACCAAAGCATTCCCCGGTAGTCGAGCCGTGACTCTAGCGACGGAGCGGTCCGTATGCCCACGTTCAAGCAGCGCCCATTGCTCAACGTCGCGTTGCGGGTCGCTCGACTCGGGGGGAAGAGTCTCATTCGCCAAGCTGTTGAGATCCTCCTCTTGAGGCAAAGAAACCCGACTCTCGGGGCTACGGACTACTACACATTTCGGCTTTATGACCCGGACTACGCATCGTCGCGACCGGAAGACTACCTGGGCTGGCGAGCGGAGCAGCAACTCGCGTTGGCTCTGAACCCACGGACGGTGGTCACGCCGGCGTGGGACAAGTTCACCTTTACCCTCGTTGCGCGCGCATTCGACCTACCCGTTCCGAAGCTGATCGCCCTCTATCGGCCGCGGGCCCCTGCCGCAGCGCATGTCGCTGGAACGATCACAGATACTCCCGAGGATGTAGTCAAGTGGCTTCGCACCAACACGCAGTGGCCTGTCTTCGCGAAGCCCTCGTACGGCCAACAGAGCGTAGGTTCCTTTCATCTGGCGGGCTATGGGTCCGACGAGGACGCGCTGATAACCCGACGCGGGGAAAAGCTGCCAGTGGAGCGCTTCGTGCGGGACGTCGTCGAGGCGCCGAACGTCCCGTTCTACCAGCGCGAAATGGGATACCTGTTTCAGGAGGTCCTGCGGCCCCACGAGCAGATCGCGCGTTTGTCGGGCAGTCAATCCATCTCGTCCGTACGCGTAGTGCTGATTCAGGACGCGGCTGGCGTTGAGATCGTCGCGACCATATTGAAGATTGCAGGCGGGCAGAACGACAGCGATCAGATGGGTGATCGATTTGGGGAGAATCTAATCGCAGTCGTGGACTTGCACACCGGGCGCGTCGGGACAGTCATCGATCGCCACGCACGGATCGCCAAGGTTCCCGGCGCAGCCCAGTTGACGGATCACTTCATCCTACCGGATTGGGAAGAGGCACTAGCGCTCTGTCGGCGAGCCGCCGCGGTCTTCCCTCTGATGCGGATTCAGCATTGGGATGTCGCCCTCACGGACCATGGGCCGCGCCTCCTCGAGGTGAACGACATCGGCGCGATTGCAGGCGTGCAGGGATTTGGGCGCGGACTGCTGACCGACCGTCTGCGCGCCCTGCTCCGCGCTCATGGAGACTCCAAGAAGATCCCATGGATCAAGCGACTCTGCGGCTGAGATCCGGCACCCAACGCACGCGAGGAAGCTACGGCCAAGCGCAGGTCGGGAGGCCTCAGGAGCTTCTCGCTTCGGCCTGACCTGCCCGCGCAAGGCGGCCCGCCAATGCGTCGGCGGTATCGAGCATCGACGACCTCTGGAGTCGCCGCGAGCCGCTCGCGAATCCGCCGGGATTCGGTGAATGGCGCGATCAGATGCGCGTACCGCTGCCGGATCTCCTCGTCCCTGTCAACTCCATGAAGAGCACGTGCAGGAAGACCGCCGACAGGCCCTTGGTGTGGTAAGTACCGATGCTCGTGCCGCCGACATAAACGACGTCCATCGGGTCAGGCGCGGTTTCTATCCTTGGTGCCAGGCCTTCGGCATACCACAACCGGATCAGGGTCCGAAGATGATCCCGTCGGGGATCGACTCCTCGCGCCGCAAGGGCGCACCGGTGCGTCCCTGCGGCATTTCCTGTTGCTCTTTCCCCATTCGCGCCGTAAACCTCTTGTAGCGCCGAAACCATAGCTGGATCACCCACTTCTCGGCGCCATGCACCGGCCGCCCCGAGTGTTCGGTTTCCCGGTGCACGGTTCCATCCGGGTTCTTGTTAGTCCACGCGATTGCTCGACCGCATCTCGGTCTCACCGCGAAATTCAGGCCCTCAAAAACGGTCTCTCCTCCTTGACCCTCCTCGAGATCGTTCAAATAGATCAAGACGGTATAGGCCCGATCTGCCAAGAACCCCACACCCCAGTCAAAGTGGCTGTCAAACCTCTCGCCATCCTGGTATCGCGTAACGGAGACCGGGTCGATGAAATTGAACGGGACGCCCATCAGCATTGCCCCTCGATACAGCAGCGGCAAGACACCTGGCTCCTGATGCATTTCGTCGAAGACGATCGCCGTCTCCGAAGTCCTCTTCTCGTGAAGCGCTGGTCTTTGATTGACGATCACCCCTGAGCGGCCGAGTTTGTTCCTCGCCAGCTCGATCACCTGCTGCGCCTCGTCGGGGGTGCAGAAGTTGTCCACGACCGACACGCCCGTCCTTGCTATCCGGCGCACGGTAAAGCCATCGGGAAGATAGGACAACGCGTGCGGCGGAACTCTCGGTGGACGCAGAATTGCAAAGTAGTAACGTCGACGCCTGAACGCCTCGCGAGGCGGGACGCGCTGGGCAGCGGCGAGCCTCGCATACAGTCGCACCGTCTCATAGATGTGGCGCAAATGATCGTACGCAGCCTGAACGTAACCCCGGCCCATAGTCAGCATTTAGTTTGGCGGACGCATCTTGGGCGAGCTGTAACCCGCGAGACGAGCGTGTGACTAGCGTGTCGCGTCACCCGGCAGGGGATAATAGCGCCCGGGTGAGACGATTCCTAGGGCGTCGGTCGCAGCCTCGAGCTTCGCGACCAGCTTCCAGTGGTGGCTTTTTTTTTTTTTTTTTTTTTTTTTTTTTTTTTTTTTTTTTTTTTTTTTTTTTTTTTTTTTTTTTTTTTTTTTTTTTTTTTTTTTTTTTTTTTTTTTTTTGGGGGGGGAGCGCGTTGATCCGCAGACCGGGCGTGTGGGGACAGCAATCGACTACCGCGGACACATAGCGAAGCTTCCAGGCGCGAGCCAGCCGAAGGATGGCTTTGTCCTACCCGATTGGGAAGAAGCAATGGCGCTTTGTGCGCGAGCGGCCGCGCTCTTCCCACTGCTGACCGACCGCATGCGCGCTCTGCTGCGATCTCATGGTGACGCCAAGAAGGCCCCGTGGATCAGCCGGCTCTGCGCCTGAGATCCTGCCGGACTGGCCCGCTTTTCGGACCATCGTGAACGGCCTGCTCGCGTCCCGAGGCTCGGGCGCAGCGACCGTGTCGAGGCGTGGCCCGAGGGGCGGCCGCGCACTAGGTGCCGGACGCCGGCACCTCGACCAGCGACCACGAGCCCTGCTGACCGGAAAGCGCCCGGACGAGCGTGCGCATCAGCTCATGGTCGGGGTTCTGCGCAAGGAAGTGGCCCACGATCGGCGCGCCCGCCGCGGCAAGGTAGCCGACGCACTCGAGGAGGCTGCGACGAAGCGGCTCGCTGCCGGTCAACCGGCCGTTGTGGCCGGCATTTGATCCCAGGAGCTCGCGTCGCAGCGGCTCTTCGCCGAGCCCGAGGGCGAGCCAGTAGTGCCCCGTGGTTCCATCCTGAGCATCGAGCGAGATCGCAGCGTGCGGCACGTTGCTCGGCCGCAGCATCGCGCGTCGCGACCCGTCGTTGACGTCGATCACGCGCTCGATCTTGATCACCCGCAGCGGGCGCGCCTGGTCCGCAGTGCCGGCGTGGCACAGCGCGTCGACGAGCGCCGCGGCGCCGTCCTCGGGCAGCACGACCTCCCGACCATCGACGCTGATCTCGGCGTTGTCGATCCCGCAAGCCGCCAACGCGGCGAGGACCGGCCCGACCGCCGAGACGCCGACGCCGCTCGGGCATTCCAGCGTCGCGCTCGTGCCGTCGGTCCCAAGATATTCGATGCGTACGGGGAGCGTCCGGGGCCCCCCGGGCGCGTCGCGCCGGACGAAGCGGATGCCGGTGTTCGGTGCGGACGACTGGATCACAACGGTTGCCCGCCGCTGACCGCCCCCAGCGTCCCCACAATAGGTAACGGGCTCGCGCAGCGTGCGCTGAACGCAGCGGGGGTAGGTGACCTGCATCTTCCTGGCGACCCTCGGTCGGTCGTGAGGGGTCGAACGATGGCGCGGTTCGGGCGCCGTGCCTATGTCGGAGGCCGCCAAAGACTTGTCCGTAGAGGCGAGGACGGTCGGACAGCTCCAGGAGCCTCCCGCCACGGCCTGACGTCGTGTGACTAGCGTGCCGTGTCGCCCGGGAGGGGGGAATAGCGTCCCGGCGAAATCACTCCCAGAGGATCGACCGCAGCCTTCAGCTTCCCCACCAGCTTCCAGTGGTCGCTCCCGTGACGCATCAGCCATTCCATCGCCTGCACGCCGACCCGATACGGCACAAAGCCTTCGCTGAGCCCTCCGTCGAGCATCGCTGCGTAGCCGCTCTGCGCCGATGCGATCGCGCGCGCCGAGCCGGCATCGAACAGGATCGGAACCGTGCTGCTGAAGCAGCGGTCGGACAAGCTCGTGAGGGTGATCAGAGGCTCGATCCCGTGCTCGGGCAGCAACTTCGCCACCAGATCGACGTACTGCCGCACGCGAGCGCCCCGCATCTCGACCAAGGGCGCGTACCAGATGAGCCCGCAGCCATCGCGCGCTGGGTTCAGGTCACGGTTGCGGTCGCGCCCGCCGGGACGCTTCCAATAGGCGAGTGGCAGGGCAGTCTCGTTCGGAATCCCGGCGACCAACTCCAGCGATGACCGCAACGTCTCGAGCGTGCCGCCAACCCGCTTGTAGAGGGGCGGAATCCAGCGGGCAATTCTCGTCAGCCGATCGGCCCGCTCGGGGGTGACAAAGAGCAGGCGGGAAGCGAGGTGACGGAGGCGCGACTTGATCTCACTTCGCGCAGCGCGGACCACGCGTTCGGTCCCGTAGAGCGTGCCGAAGCCGGTCCAGGGTTTGATTTGATGCCGCCGGCACAGATCCTTCAGGAGCGTTCCGGGAATCAGGCCGTCCGAGCCCACTTGCTCCGATGGAAACGGCGCGATCATCGCGAGGACCCGGCGCGCGTTCATCAGGTTCACCCCGCCGACGGCCCCCGGAAGCGCCGCAACGATCCCTCTCACCGCGTTGACGAGCTCCTCGAGCCGATCGTCTCGATCGATCCCGAAGAGGAACGCCTCGATGCGATCCGGGCGCGGCGCAAGAGCGAACGTGCCGGCGGTCACGATCCCGAAAGCGCCTTGCGTGAACAGGCCGTCCAGGTACGGGCCCAGGCCCCACTTGAACGCCGCTCCCGCGCCAGGTGCGCCAAGCTCCGCCAAGGGCGAGCGGTAGGTGTCGCCATCTGGCAGTACCGCTTCCAGGCTCGTGAGCGCGCCGAAATGGTCGGCGAGGGGCGTGATCCCGTAACCGCGTTCGAGCGCATTCCCCAGGATGCTTCCGGACGGCCCGGCGCCGGTCGTCGGAACCAGGAACTCCCGCGAAGCCGTCGCCAGCCTCGCCGCAAGCTGACCCTGCGTCACGCCCGGCTCGAGAGTTACGAGCCCCAGCTCTTCGTCGAGGCCGCGGATGCAAATTCATCCTCGACAAGTTGACGACAACGCAGCCATCGACGACCGGGTTCGCGCTCCCGTAGCCCCAGTTGTTGCCGGTGCTCACCGGATACAGGGGCACGCGGTGCTCCCGCGCCAACTTGACGACCGAAACCACGTCCTCGTGAGACCGCGGGAACACGATGCCGTGGACGACCCGCTGAACGCCGCTCGTGCATCGCGTGTACGCAGCGACTTGCGCGCCCTCCGTCACCGCGTCCGCGCCGTGCGCCTGCCTGACCTTTGCCAGAAAGGCGCAGGCTGTTTCGGCGGCGAGTGCCGTACTGGGATCTAGCCCCATGTCAGGCTCGGAACGGAGGCACCATGGCGGTATCGGGATGGCTGCGCCCGAACTGTAGGTGCGATCGAGCGTGTCGCCAAGGCCTCGTCCTCGCGTCCCGCCCGCCGCGTGCTTGAGCGCTACAACGGATAGGCCCCGCAAGCTCCGGCTAGGAGACATGCGGGAGCGGCAACAACAAAAGAAAAAGGCCGGCGGTGCCGGCCTCTCTCACGATAGACGGGAACGTGCGGTCAGGCGGTACGGCGCCGCCGAAGCACCGCCAGCCCGAGCAGGGCCGCGCCGAGGAGCGCCAGCGATGCCGGCTCTGGGATCCCGATGGGCTTCGTCGTGACCAGGAAGGCGAACTGCGCCGGCGTCTCGTCGTTCTCTGGCGTAACGAACCCGAGGCAGGGCGACACAGCCCCCGCCGCTGCGCACACCGCCGGCGGCAGTGGGTTCAGGTTACCGGTCGTTTCGATGATGCTCACGAAGTAGGTGAAACCGTCCCCGGGGCTGAACGAGAACGCATTGAGGTTCCCGCTCAGGACGAAGATGTCCGGGCAAGGCGGCACGCCGGTCACGCAACCGGCGGGACCCGGAAAGTTGGGGGTCTCCTTGAAATTCACCAGAAAGTCCGCGGAGACCGGCCCGACTGGGCCCGTGGGCGGGAACCCGACCCAGCTCAGGGTCAGCGTGGTTGTCACCGTGACCGCGTCCAGCGTCGCGCCCAGGATCGGATTATTGAGGTGCGTGAACAGCTGGGTGGGCGCGGGCGCGCCGTTCGTGATGATGTTTCCGACTGCCGGATTTCCGCTGATGGTCAGCGAGCTTTGCACGGGCGTGCCCCATGCGAGCTGCGTCGGGGATGCCGACGTGTTGGCGTCCGCGGCCGGGTCCCAGAGCACCGAAGGCACGGTGAAAAACGAGGTGACGTTATAGTTGAAGGATGCGATCTGACCGCTGGCGACCGAGCAGAAACCCAGGCTGGCAAGGACCGCCAGCCCCTGAATCGCGCGCAACCCCTGCTTTTGCATGAACATTCCCGCTCTCCTCACAAGGAATTCTATCTGACGGCCATCATTGAGCAAGTCCGATGCCAGAAACTTTTATTGTTATAAAACAATAACTTAAATAGATAGAGTCGCCGCAGCCCGACGCGAATGTAAGAACCCCCGACAGCCGGTCCGGCCCAGGCCGCGCGAATTACTGGCTTGGCCAAACGCCCCGCGATGCCCCGACTATCCCTGCTTCCCGTCATGCTCCGGGAGATCCTCGGTGAGCGGCAGTTTCCTCGCGAGCCCGAACCGCAGCTCATGGTGGACCCCGACCAGGTCTCCGCCTATGCGGACGCCGGCCGCGCCGAAGGGCTCATGGCCGCCGCGTACCTCTTCCACGCCGCGCAGATCTGCCAGGTCATTCAGGGCTGCCGGCAAGTCGTCGATCTGGGGTGCGGGCCTGCCACCCAGCTCGCCCAGGTCGCGACGCTCAACCCGGAGGTCTCGTTCCTGGGCATCGACCTCTCCCGAACGATGCTGGACAGCGCCGCGGCGCACGTCCGCGAGCTCCACCTCGAGAACGTACGCCTCATGGAGAGCGACATCACCGCCCTCGCCAAGGTCCAGGACCGCAGCGCCGACGCCGTGATCAGCACGCTGACTCTGCACCACCTGCCGTCCTACGGGCATCTCCAGGCCTGCTTCCGGGAGATCGCGCGGATCCTGCGCCCGGGAGGCGCCCTCTATCTCGTCGACTTCGGCCGCCTCAAGTCGCTCAAGTCGGTGCTGTTCTTCGCCTACATGAACGCGAAGCACCAGCCCCACATCTTCTCGCTCGACTACGAGCGCTCGCTCCGGGCCGCCTTCCTGCCCGAGGACTTTCGCGCGGCCACCCGCGAGCACCTGCCCGCGACGGCCCGCATCTACAGCACCTTCCAGGTGCCGCTGCTCGTGATCGTCAAGAGCGAATCAAAACCGCTGAGCGTCGCACAGAAGACGCAGGTCGCCACCCTGCGGCGGGCGCTGCCGGCCCGCTACCGGAAGGATCTGGACGAGCTCCGCTTCTTCTTCCGCCTGGGCGGGCTCGATTCCGACCCCTTCCGGAACTAGGCCGCCGCGGCAGCGAACAGAATCACCGCGATGACCGCGGCCGGAACCCACGGCTCCCGATCAAGCCGCACCGCGCACCTCCGTCGTCGGCTCGCTCGCCTCGGGCCCGAAGCGCTCGATGTACCACGGCAACGCCTCGCGCAGGCCCGCCCGCAGATCATGCGTGGGAACGTACCCGAGCAGCCGCCGGCCTTGCCGATGTCGGCCTGCGAATGACGCACGTCGCCAAACCGGAACGGCTCGTGCACCGGCGGGGCGAAACGCAGCCCGGGCAGGCGCTCGCGGAGCACCTCGGCGAGCACGTGGTGGAGCTCGTTCAGCGTCGTGCGCTCCCCGACTGCGACGTTGTACACCTGGTTCAGTGCCGCAGGATCGGTCGCGATCGCGGCGCGCAGGTTCGCCTGGACCGCGTTGGCGACGTGGCAGAAGTCGCGGCTCGTCTCGCCGTCGCCGTAGATCGCCACGCGGTCGCCGCGCGCCAGCGCGCGCGCCCAGCGCGGAATGACCGCGGCGTAGGCGCCTTCCGGGTCCTGCCGCGCCCCGAACACGTTGAAATAGCGCAGGCCGACCGCCTCGACGCCGTAGGCGCGCGCGAACACCTCGGCGTAGAGCTCGTTCACGTACTTCGTCACCGCGTACGGCGAGAGCGGCCGCCCGATCGCGATCCTCGACCTTCGGCAGGTTCGGCTCGTCGCCGTAAGTCGAGCTCGACGCGGCGTAGACGAACCGGCGGACGCCGGCATCGCGCGCCGCGATCAGCACGTTGAGGAAACCGGTCGCGTTCGCGGCGTGCGTGCGCAGCGGATCCTCGATCGAGCGCGGCACCGAGCCCAGCGCCGCCTGGTGCAGGACAACGTCCACGCCCTGGCACGCCTGCCGACAGGTCGCGGGATCGACGATGTCGCCCTCGATGAAGCGGTGCCGCCCCCAGGCGTCCTCGTCGACCGCGCGGCGGACCTCCTCGAGGTTCGCCCGGAAGCCGGTCGCGAAGTTGTCGATGCTCACGACCTCCTGCCCGAGCCCGAGCAGCGTCTCGACGAGGTGGGAGCCGATGAACCCGGCGCTGCCGGTCACGAGCCAGCGGCGGCGCGAGCCCGGCGATCGTCGCGTGGAGGGTCATCAGAGCCGCCACACGCGAATCCCCCGCGCGCGAAGCGCGTCGGGAGCCATCTGGCATTTCACGTCGACGAACAGCCCGCCCGCTGCCGAGCTTCGCTACGTAATCGTCGATCGGTCGCGCCTTGAACTCCCGGTGCGCCACCGCGGCCACCATCGCGGCGGCGCGCGGCAGGCCGTCCCAGGGGACGAGCCTCACGCCGTACTCGTGCATCGCCTCCTCGGGCTGCGCGACGGGATCGTGCACGTGGACCGTCGCGCCGTAGGACTGGAGCTCGCGCACGACGTCGATGACCCGCGAGTTCCGCAGGTCCGGGCAGTTCTCCTTGAAGGTGAGGCCGAGGACGACGACGTCGGCGCCCTTCACCGGCGCGCCACCCTGGATCAGGTGCTTGACCGTCTGCTCGGCGACGAACTTCCCCATGCCGTCGTTGATGCGGCGTCCGGCGAGGATGACCTGCGGGTGGTAGCCGAGCATCTCGGCCTTGTGCGTCAGGTAGTACGGGATCGACGCCGATGCAGTGCCCGCCCACGAGGCCGGGCCGGAACGGCAGGAAGTTCCACTTCGTGCCCGCGGCCTGGAGCACTTCCAGCGTGTCGATCCCCACCCGATGGAAGATGAGCGAGAGCTCGTTCATCAGCGCGATGTTGAGGTCGCGCTGGGTGTTCTCGATCACCTTCGCCGCCTCGGCGACCTTGATGCTGCTCGCGCGGTAGACGCCGGCTTCCACCACCGCGCCGTAGACCTGCGCCACGCGCTCGAGCGTCTCGGGCGTGTCTCCCGACACGACCTTCGTGATCTTCGTGAGCGTGCGCTCCCTGTCGCCCGGGTTGATGCGCTCCGGCGAGTAGCCGACGAAGAAGTCGCGCTTCCAGACGAGCCCCGAATGGCGCTCGAGCACCGGGATGCAGACCTCCTCGGTCGCGCCGGGATAGACCGTGGACTCGAACACCACCGTCGCCCCGCGCTTGAGGTTCCGGCCGACCGACTCGCTCGCGCCGAGGAGCGGCCCGAAGTCGGGGTTGTGCGCGTCGTCGATCGGGGTCGGCACCGCGACGATCACGAAGTCGGCTTCCTCGAGCGCCGCGGGATCGGTCGTGACGCGCAGCTGCTTCGCGGCCCGGAGGTCCTCGGCCGGCACTTCCCCGGTCGGATCGACGTGGCGCCGGTAGGCTTCCACCTTGGCGGCGGAGAGATCGAAGCCGATCGTCGGGAACCTCTTCCCGAACTCCACGGCGAGCGGGAGCCCGACGTAGCCGAGGCCGACGACTGCGATGGTGGTCATCGCGGCTGATCCGTCGCGCGACGCGCGGAACCGCTCCGGTTCCGGAGGGGAAACGGCTTCGGGTCACAGCTGCTTCAGCAGCTCCTCGGCCTCGGCCCTGAGCGGGCTCTGCTCGGGACCTTGCCGCACCTGCTCGAGCTCCCTGCGCGCGCCGGCCTTGTCTCCGGACTTGATCAGCGCTTTCGCGTAGTGGAGCCGGATCTGCAGCGCGTTCGGCGCGTCCGCCGCGGCCTTGCTCAGGAGCTCGACGCCGCGCTTCGTGTCGCCGCGCTCGACGAGCATCCAGCCGAGCGTGTCGGCGATCGCGGGGCGGTTCGGGGCGAGGCGGTAGGCCTTCTCCGCATACTCGACGGCGCTCGGATCGCCGAGCTGCGAGAGCGTCCAGCCGAGGTTGTTGAGCACGACCGGATTCTCCGGCTGGAGCGGCGAGGAGGTCCCGATAGCGCTTGGCGGCGGCCTTGTAGTCCTTCTGCCGAAGATCGCGCTCCGCGAGATAGAGGCGCACGACCGTGTCCTTGGGATTCTCCCGCAGCCAGCGAGCGGCCACGGCGTCGGCCTCGCCCGGCTTGCCCGCAGCCTCGAGCAGGAGGTGCTGGCGAGTGACGAGCAGCGGCGAGGGCTGCCGCTTCACCGCCTCGGCGTAGGCGCGCGCCGCCTCGGCGTACTTCTTCTGCGCCACCAGCACCTCCCCTTCGAACATGTAGCCGACCGCCTCCTTGGGCCGCGCCTTCTGCAGCGCCCGCGCGTCGGCGAGCGCGTCCTCGGGCTTGCCGGCCGCGAGCAGGACGGCGATGGCGTCGCGGTGCACGTCCATGCGGTCCGGCTGGAGGGCGAGCGCCTTGCGCAGCGCCTGGGTGGCGCCGTCGTAGTCCTTCGCGGCGACGTGCGCCCGCGCCGCGAGCATGAGCGGCATCGGCGACTCCGGCATCGCGGCCGCGAGCTTGTTGAACGTCGCGACCGCCTGCCGGGTCTCGCCCGCGGCGACCTGCGCGCGGCCGAGCGCCGCGAGGATCTCGCGGCTTTCGGGCAGGGCGGCGTTCGCCGACTGGGCGGCCGCCAGCGCCGCCTTCGGGTACGCGCGTTGTGAGATGGGCGCCGATCGCCGCGAGCCGGGCGCGGACCGACCTGGGATTCGCGGCGACCGCGCGGTCCACCGTCGCGATCACCTCCTTCGGCGGGGCTTTCGTCGCCGCCAGGACCTCCGCCAGCGCGAGCAGCGCCTGCTCGTTCTTGGGGTCCTTGGCGACGATCGCCTCGAACCGCTTCCGCGCGGCCGCCGGGCTGCTTGTCGGCGAGGTCCAGGCGGGCCAGGTTGGCCGCGGCCGGCAGGTAATCGGGCTTCAGCTCGAGCGCCTTCTCGAAGCTCGCGCGGGCGTTCTTCCGGTCGCCCTTCGCGAGGTAGACCGCGCCCTTGACGTTGAAGGTGAGCGGATTCGTCGGCTGCTTCTTCTCGAGCTTCGCCGCGGCGGCGAGCGCCTGGTCGTACTCGCGCCGGCGCGCGTGAGCGAGGACGAGCGCGAGGTCGGCCTGGTACTGGTCGGGGTCGATGGCCGACGCCGCCTCGAGGTCCTTGAAGGCCTGGTCCACGTCGCCGGTCGCGAAGCCGCACCTGCCCGAGCCGCGTGCGCAGCGCCGCGTTGTCCTTGTCGCGCGCGGCTGCCTGCTCGTAGTACTGCGGCGGCCTTGCGAAGTCGCCGCCCGCGAGCGCCGCCTCGCCGACCAGCCGCAGCAGGACCGGGTCGTTCGGGGCGAGCTTGAGCGCCGCCTCCAGCACCTCTCGGCCTTCGCCGGCTGCCCGGCGCCGAGGTAGGCCGCCGCGAGCAGTCGCCGCGCGACGATGCTCTGCGGGTAGCGCGCGAGGACCTTCCGGAGGTGGTCCTCCGCGGTGCCGAAGGCCCGGAGCTGCAGCTCGATGGCGCCGGCGAGCAGCTGGCTCGGCGCGTGGTCCGGTGCGACCTTGAGCACGTGGAGGATCGCCTCCTTGGCTTTCGCCGGATCACCCTGCCGGAGCTCGAGCAGCGCCTCGAGATAGCGGGAGCGGACGTCCTGCGGGACGGCCTTTTTCATCGCCTCGAGCTCGGTGCGCGCCTGATCGAAGCGCTTTTCTCGATCAGCAGCGACACGAGCGCGAACCGCGCCTGGGCGTTCGTCGGCTGCGCCTGGATCAGCTGTCCGAGCGTCTGCTTTGCGGGCTCGAGCTGATTCTGCGCGAGGAGCAGCTCGGCCTTGAGGCCAAGCGCCTCGGGCTGCGCCGGCGACTGCGCGAGCACGTCGTCGACGACTTTCATCGCCCCCGCGAGGTCGCGCTCGTGCGCCATGATCCGCGCCTCGCCGGCCCGCGCTTTCGCGTCGCCGGGGCGCGCCGCTAGCGCCGCCGCAAACGCAGCCCGCGCCTCCTTGAGCTGGCCGAGCCCGATGTACGCGTACCCGATCTCGGTCTGGAGCTCGGCCTGCGCGGCGGGATCGTCGAGCCTGGTCGCGCCGAACTCGCTCACGAGCTTCTTGGCTTCGCCCATCCGGAGCATCGCCTTCGCGAGCTCGGGCACGACCGCGGCCTCCGGGTGCTTGTACTCGAGCGCGCGGCGGAGCTCCTTCTCGGCGGAAACGGAATCCCCGTTCTCGTTGAGGGCGACGCCGAGCAGGTACCGCGCCTCGCCGTTCGTCGGCTCCTTCTGCAGCGCGCTCTTGAGCTGGATCGCGGCCGCCGCGTAGTCCTGCTTCGCGAGGTACGCCTTCGCCGAATCGATGAGCTGCGCCGGCTCGTTCCGGCCGCAGGCGGCGAGCGAACCAGGGCGGCGCAAGCGAGCCAGAGTGCGCGAGTGCTTCATCGAGACCCTCCGCCTCGCTTGATCATCGCAGCCCGAAGCGATCGAGCAGGTCGTAGAGCGTCGGCCGGCTGATGCCGAGCAGCTCGGCGGCCCGGCTGAGGTTGCCGTTCGCGCGGCCCAGCACGCGGATCACCGCCTGCTTCTCCGCCTCGTCGCGGACCTGCCGAAGGTTGAGGACGTCGTTCGCCTCGGCCGCGCTGCAGCCCGACGTCGGCCGCGCGGATGATCGACGCCGTCGGCCATGATCACCGCGCGCTTGATGCAGTTCTCGAGCTCGCGCACGTTGCCCGGCCAGGCGTGCGCCTCGATCGCGGCGATCGCGTCGGGAGCGAGCGTCATGCGTTCCCCGCCGCTGCTCCTCGGCGTGCCGGCGGACGAACGCGTGCGCGAGCAGCGCTCGCGTCGCCCTGCCGCTTCGCGCAGCGGCGGCACCTCGAGGACGATCTCGGCGAGCCGGAAGTAGAGGTCCTCGCGGAACCGGCCGGCCGAGATCAGGTCGCGCAGGTTCTGGTGGGTCGCGCAGACGATGCGCACGTCGACCGGGATCCCCTCGCGGCCGCCCACGCGCTCGATCACGCGGTCCTGCAGGAAGCGCAGGAGCTTCGCCTGCAGGGCGAGCGGAAGATCGCCGATCTCGTCCAGGAACAGCGTCCCGCGGTGCGCCGTCTCGAACTTGCCCGGCGTCTGCTTGGCGGCGCCGGTGAACGCGCCCTTCTCGTAGCCGAAGAGCTCGCTCTCCAGCAGGTTCTCGGGGATCGCCGCGCAGTTGATCGCGACGAACCGCTCCGGGCGCCGCGGCGACAGGTCGTGCAGGCCGCGCGCGAAGAGCTCCTTGCCGGTCCCGGATTCGCCGAGGAGCAGGACCGTGGCGTTCGTCTGCGCGAGCTTCTCGACCGTCCGGCACAGGCGCAGCATCTCGGGATCCCGGGTGATGACCCCGGACATCGCCGAGGGCTGCTGCGCGGCGATGCAGGCGGCGGTTCTCTTCCTGCAGCTCGTGCAGGCGGTAGGCCCGATCGATCGTCAGGCCGAGGATCTCGGGCTCGAACGGCTTGGCGTAGAAGTCGTAGGCCCCGAGCCCGATCGCCTTGAGCGCGTTCGCCCGGTCGTTCTGTCCGGTCAGGACGATCACCTTGGTGTCCGGGGCGAGCGCGAGGACCTCGCCGAGGAGCTGCAGCCCCTCGCTCGGGTCGTCCGGACGCGGCGGAAGCCCGAGGTCCATCGTGACCACGGCGGGCTCGTGGCGCCGCAGCTGCGCGACCGCGCTCGCGCGGTCGTCGGCGACCACGGTCTCGTACTGGTCGAACGCCCAGCGCATCTGCTTCTGCAGCGCCGGATCGTCCTCGACGATCAGCAGGGGCTTGCGCTTCGGGCTGCTCATGCGACTTCCCGCAGCGATTCCTGACCGCGCCGCACCGACCTCGCACTCGGGCAGAGACACGCGGACCCTGGTGCCGACGTTCGGCGTGCTGTCGACGAGGATCCGCCCGCCGAGCCCGGTGACGTACTGGAAGCTCTCGTAGACGCCGATGCCCATCCCGTGCGGCTTGGTCGTCTGGAACGGCTTGAAGAGGCCGGTCGCGGACGAACTCGGGCGTCATGCCCACCCCGTCGTCCGCGACCTCCACGACGGCATTGGCGCCGTCGCGGAACACGCGCACCGCCACCTTCCCGGTTTCGCCGGTGGCGTCGAGCGCGTTCTGGACCAGGTGCCCGATCACGCGCTCCAGGCGGTCCTCATGGCCGAGGACGTGGATCGCCGCGGCGGCGTCCACCGCGATCGCGGGCCGCAGGACGCCCTTCGCGCCCTGGATCTTGCGCACCAGCGGCGCGAGCTCGACCGGCTTCGGGCCGTCCACCGGCGTGGTCCCGGTCCGCAGCTGCAGCATGATCGCGTTCATCCGCTGCGCCACGTGCGCGACCGTCTCCAGCACGTCCCGCTGGAACTCGGGGTTGTCGCGGTGGCGCTCGGCGTTCCGCAGCAGGAGCGAGAGCTGCGCGACCAGGTTCTTCAGGTCGTGGACCACGAACGCCGACATGCGGTTGAACGCGTCGAACTTGCGCGCCTCGAGCAGCTGCTCGGTCGCGCGGATCTGGGCGAGGTAGCTCGCGGCCTGCCGGCCCGCGGTCTTGAGCAGATCGCGCACCTCCCAGTCGACCTGCATCGCCGCGCGCGGCTGCGCGAGCACGACGAAGCCGATGAACTCGCTCCCGTTGACGAGCGGCACGATCAGCCAGGCCTCGCGCACCGACGCGAGCCACGCCGGGCAGCACGAGCCCCTGGTACCGCTCCGGCGACGCCGCGCACTGCCGCAGATCGACCACCCAGCCGTTGCGCTCGAGGAAGGCCGCGAGCGCGCCGTCGCCCGGGCTCGGCATCGCGGACCTCGGGCAGGTTCCAGCGCGCGACCTGCCGGAACTCGTCCTCGTCCGCGCAGCCAGAGCGCGCCGGCCGAGCTCTCCACGAGATCCGCCAGCGCCTTGATGCACAGCTCCTGCAGCCCGAGGTGCGGGCTCTGCGGTCGACAGCGTCTGCGTGAAGCGCAGCCACTCCTCCCGGTAGTCGAAGCGGTACGAGAAGAAGTGCTTGCTGACGAAGACGCGCAGCCGCGACCGGAACTGGCCGGAGAGGACCACGAGCGCGAGGACGAGAAGCGCCGCGAAGACGAACGCGACCTGCAGCATCCTGCCCCAGCTGCCGCCGAAGAACCGCACGTAGTACCCGGCGGCCGCCATCGCGAGCAGGTAGATCCCCGAGACGAGCAGCGCGGTCGAATGCAGGACCACGCCGCGCGACAGGTGCGAGGTCGATCGTCCAGGCGGTGTTGCGCGCGGTCGCGACCGCGACGAACGGGATCGCGAGCGCATGGACGAAGCCCCGCGCCGCCCAGAGGTCCGGGTCGACCCGCCTGAAGAGCAGCGCATCGGAGAACAGGAAGAGGTCGAAGGCGAACATCCCGACGAGCCCGAGCACCAGCGGCTTGATGCCCCATCGGCCGGACTCGGGCGTCCGCCGATAGAGCTGCTCGGCGAGGACGAGGCCGAGGATCGCGAGCCCGAGTCCGGCGGCGAACACGAGCGCGTCGTCCCCGCCGCCGGGGGCGAGCGGGAGGGCGGTCGGACGCGGCAACGCGAGGTTGCGCCAGAAGCAGCGCCGCCGCCAGGACGAAGAACCAGACCGGCGCGGCCGATCGCACCGCGCGGCCCCACGTCTCCACCGCAACCGGCGGCGCGCTCAGCAGCAGGACGAACGCGAACCAGCCGCCGATGCGGGCGACGTCGAGGAGTCTCGCCGCCAGCCATACCCAGCTTTCCGGCAGCAGCTCGAAGGCGAGCGTGCTCGCCGCCCAGAGCGCGCTCGCGGCCACGGTCGCGACCAGGACGAAGGCCCGCAGGCCCCCTTTCCGGGCTCCGAGCGCGAGCTGCAGGGCAAAGGCGGCGAACGCCAGGGCGGCGAGCCCGTAGCTCCAGACGGCCGGGTTGGTGAGTGCGTCGCTGCTCAAAACGATGGCGTTGTAAGAAAAGCCGACGCCGGCACTTTACCGCGCATCGGGCCGGGAAGGGAGTGGCGGCCCGGCCCGAGCGGACCCGGGTCACCGCGGCTCCGCGGCAACGGGTGCGCGGCCTCGCGCGGGGGCGCGGTCACCGCGCGCCCTCCGCGAAGAGGACAACCCGCACCGTCTCGAACAGGATCAGCAGGTCGAGGACGAACGTGTGGTTCTTGACGTAGTAGAGATCGAACTGCAGCTTCCTGACCGCGTCCTCGACCGATGCGCCGTAGGCGCACCGGACCTGCGCCCAGCCGGTGATCCCCGGCTTGACGCTGTGGCGCACCCCGTAGAAGGGGATCTTCTCGGGTCAGCTCCTCGACGAAGGAGGGGCGCTCCGGCCGGGGGCCGACGAAGCTCATCTCGCCTTTCAGGACGTTCAGCAGCTGCGGCAGCTCGTCGATGCGCGCAGCGCCGCAGGAAGCGGCCGACCCGGGTCACGCGCGCGTCCTTGACGGCCGCCCACTGCGCTTCGCCGTTCGACTCGGCGTCCGGGACCATGCTGCGGAACTTGAGCAGCATGAACTTCTCGCCCCGCGCGCCGACGCGCTCCTGGCGGTAGATGAACGGGAACCCGCTCTCCCGCACGATGGCGAGCGCGGTGAGGAACATGATCGGCGCAGCGAGCACCAGGAGGATCAGCGCCGTGACCAGGTCGAGCATCCGCTTGACGAGGCCGCGCGACCAGCCCTGGCGGAACCCGTCGCCGTAGATGAGCCAGCTCGCCTTGAGCGACTCGATCGGCACCTCGCCGCGGACGCGCTCGAAGAAGCTGCCGAGGTCGGTTACGCGCACGCCGGAGACCCGGCAGCTGAGGAGCTGCTCGAGCGGCAGCACGCCGCCGCGCTGTTCGCGGACCGCCACGACGACTTCGTCGACGCCGAGCTTCCACGCCGCCTCGTCGATCGCCCAGCCGCGCGAGACGATCCGGTGCGACGCGACGGCAGCGGCGGCGCGCTCTGCTCGAGAGCGTAGAAGCCCATCAGCCGGAGGTTTGGCTGGTTGGCGTCGGCGAGGCACTGCTCCACAGCGCGCGCCTCGGGACCGGTGCCCACCACGAGGATGCGGTGCGGGAACACCGCGCGGGTCAGCGGCAGCAGCAGCACCTCATGGACGAGGACCACGCCCGCGAGCGCATACAGCACCGTGAACCACAGCACGTCCTGGAAGATGCTGCCGTAGGGGAACGCGCCGAACGCCACGTACGCCACGACGAAGCCCACGAACAGGGCGACGATCGAGCGCGCGACGAAGTTGACGAAGTCGAGCTGCTGGTCGCGCCGGTAGAGCCCGAACGCGCCGTTCACGCACACCATGAGCACCGCGAAGACCACCGCGGGCGCGAGGATCGCGGACTCGGTCAGCGTCGCCGCATGGCGGTGCAGCTTGACGGCGATGAACACCGCGCAGAAGAACAGCCCCGCCTCGATCAGGAGCTGGAGCAGCGTTGCCGCGGGAATGTTGTGACGAAAGAGGTTGACCATGCGGCTGCCGTCGCGTTGCCGTTCCGTCGTCGTCTTGTTCCGTTATTGGGGTTATTGAGAAGCGTCTGCGCATCGCCAGCGCGCGGGCGCTGCGACACCAGATCACCGCGACGACGATCTTCCCACTGCGCTCCGCCGGTGTTTGTCAAACATTGCAAAAAGCCTGGCGCCGTGACCTGGTTCACGCCGCCGCGAAGAACGCACTTGGGGACTGCGCTATCTCGTCATCGCCCCGAGGCGATTGAACCGCGCCGCGTCATGGCGCGGCAATCGGGTGGTCAGGCTAGGCCGAGCGGCCGATATGACGTTGTGCTATCGCCATGTCGGGTTCCGGACGCTTTGCGGCGATCCGCCAATCCTCGGCCGTCGCGACCTGCTCCTGCACTGGCAAAAAATATGCCGTTGTACTGTCGTCATGTCGGGCTCCGGCGACGCTTTGGCGGCGATCCGCCGACACTCGCCCGCCGCGGCTCGCCGCCCGCCTCGCGCCGGACGCTCCGGCGCGAGGCAATGTCAAAAATTGTGAATCCGGAGTCTTCGATCGAAGGGCCTATCAGGGCGCGCGGCATCGGTCCGTTAGCATCGACCAGCAAGCATCAACAACATTTCGCAGCTGAGGCAACACGCGTCATGGCCGTCGCTCTGCCCGGAGAAGCCGCCCTCCCTGCGCCCGAGCGGGCGGCAGCGCCGGGAGCGATCGGCCGGCCGCGAGGGTGTCCCGCGCCGCCTGGTATCTCGTCGAGGCCGTCGAAAAGGGGCTCGGCATTCCGTATCCGTTCCTCGCGGAGATCGTCGCGAAGGCGGGGCTGAAGCCCGGCACGGACCGGGCGACCGCCTTGCGGCGGGTCGCGTCGTTCCACCCCGAGATCCTGCTCGGCGTCTACGGGCACATCCGGGAGGACTGCCGGAAGCGCGGCATCGTGGCGGTATGGGTCTTCGTGCCGCAAGTCCGCGAGGGCGCCTGGGAGGAGGAGCTGCCCGAAATGCTCCGGATCGCGACCGCAGCCGGCTTCCTGATCGTCGACCTCGCCGACGTCCTCAAGAGCGAGCGCGTCGAGGCGATTCGGCTGGCAGAATGGGACGAGCATCCGAACGGCCGCGGCCATCGGCTGATCGCCGCGCGGCTCTACGCAGCGCTGTAGGAGCGGCGGGACGTCGTTTTGCGGAGCAACGAGCACCCGGCCGCCAAGGCGCGGCCCTGACGCTAGCGAGAAGCGGGAGAGTTCAAGATGGCCGACGCCGTGAAGCAGACAGTCAAGAAATTCATTCTCAGCGAGTTCCTGCCGGGGGAGGACCCCGAAGAGCTCACCGACGCGACGCCGCTGATCACCGGCGGCGTCCTTGATTCGATCGCGACGCTCAAGCTCGTCCTGTTCATCGAGGAGCGGTACGGCATCACGCTCGAGGCGCACGAGGTCGATCCGGAGCACCTCGACACGATCGCCGACATCGCGAAGCTCATCCTGGCGAAGAATCCGCGGGCGAACCATGCGCAAGCCTGAAGCGCTGCACGAGCACTTCGTCGCCGCGGCGGGCCGCTGGCCGGAGCACGCGGCCGTCGTCGACCCCGGTCACGGAGCGATCACCTATCGCGAGCTCGCCGCGCTCTCGGATCGCCTGCGGGACCGGCTGCGTCGCGATGGGCGTTCGCCCGGGCGATCGGGTCGGGATCTACCTGCGGAAGTCGATCGATGCGGTGGCCGCGATCTGCGGGATTCTGAAGGCCGGCGCCGCCTACGTGCCGGTCGATCCCGGCGCGCCGCCGGCGCGGAACGCCTACATCCTGCACAACTGCGCGGTCAAGGCTATCGTGATGGAGGCGCGCTTCGCAGCCGAAGCTGCGGAGCGAATTCGAGCCCTTGGGCGAGCTTCCCGCGATGCTTCTTCTCGACTCGACCGGGCGATGGCACGGCGCTCCGCCGCGCACTCGACGCGCCGGGATGCCGAGCGTCCGGCGCCGTCGACCGCGACCGTCATTTCCGCGCCGGGCGACCTCGCCTACATCCTCTACACCTCGGGCTCGACCGGCAAGCCGAAGGGCGTGATGCTCTCGCACGAGAACGGTGTGAGCTTCGTCGACTGGTGCTCGGAGGTCTTCGAGCCGCGGCCGAGCGACCGCTTCTCGTCGCACGCGCCGTTCCACTTCGACCTCTCGATCCTCGACATCCACGTCGCGCTCAAGCACGGCGCGACGCTGGTGCTCATCGGCGAGGACATCGGCAAGGACCCCGAGCGGCTCGCGGCGCTGATCGCCGGCGAGCGGATCTCGATCTGGTACTCGGCGCCGTCGATCCTCGCGCTGCTCGCCCAGTACGGGAAGCTCGACCGCCACGACTACTCCAGCGCTGCGGCAAGTGCTGTTCGCCGGCGAGGTGTTCGCGATCAAGCATCTGCGCTCACTGACCCGGCAGCTGCCCGAAGCCGCGGTACTTCAACCTGTACGGCCCGACCGAGACCAACGTCTGCACGTTCTACGAGGTCGTGCTGCCGATCCCGGAGGACCGCGTCGCGCCCTGCCCGATCGGCAAGATCTGCTCGCATCTCGCAGTGCAAGGTCGTCGATCCCGAGGGACGCGAAGTGCGGACCGGAGAGGAGGGCGAGCTGTGCGTCAGCGGACGGGGGGTCATGCAGGGCTACTGGGCGCTCCCCGAGCAGACCGCGAAGGGCTTCCTGACCGACGCGGCTGGCGTGCGGTGGTACAGGACGGGCGACATCGTCACCGAGGCCCCGGACGGCAACTACACGTACCTCGGGCGGCGCGACCGCATGGTGAAGCGGCGCGGCTATCGCGTCGAGCTCGGCGAGATCGAGGCCGCGCTCTACCAGCACCCCGCGATCAAGGAGGCGGCCGTCATCGCCCGGCCCGACGAGGAGGCGGGGGTCAAGATCACCGCGTTCCTGAGCTGCCGGGACCCCAAGCGCCCGTCGCTCATCGAGCTGAAGCGCTTCTGCTCCGAGCGCCTGCCGCTCTACATGATCCCCGACGCGTTTTCCTGGCACGAGGCGCTGCCGAAGACCTCGACCGACAAGACCGACTACCAGCGGCTGAAGGAAATGACCTGATGGACTTCTCGCTCAGCGAAGAGCAGAAGCTCCTGCGCGACAACATCGTCCGGTTCGCCCGGGAAGCCTTGAGCCCGGGCGCCGCCGAGCGCGACCGCGAGCAGGCTTTCTCCCGAGAACTGTGGCGCAAGTGCGGCGAGATCGGCATCCAGGGCCTGCCGGTGCCCGAGCAGTACGGCGGCAGCGGCGTCGACCCCCTCACCTGCGCCATCGCGCTGGAAGCGCTCGGCTACGGCTGCAACGACGGCGGCCTCGTGTTCTCGCTGTGCGCCCACCTGCTCTCCTGCGTGGTGCCCCTCTGGCAGCACGGCAACGAAGAGCAGAAGCGGCGCTACCTGCCCGGCCTGTGCGACGGCACGCTGGTCGGGGTGCACGCGATGACCGAGCCGAACTCGGGCTCCGATGCGTTCGCGCTGCGCACGAAGGCGGAGCGCGACGGCGCCGGCTTCCGCATCAACGGCACGAAGACCTTCATCTCCAACGGTCCAGTGGCCGACGTGGTGATCGTGTTCGCGATGACCGACCCCAAGAAGGGCTATCACGGCGGGGTGACCGGCATTCATCGTCGAGCGCGGGACGCCCGGTTTCTCCGCAGGGACGAAGTTCGACAAGCTGGGCCTGCGCACGTCGCCGATCGGCGAGCTCGTGTTCACCGACCTGTACGTGCCGGCCGAGGCGGTGCTCGGGACGGTCGGTGCGGGGTCGCGCGCTCTTCACGGCGTCCATGGACTGGGAGCGGATCTGCCTCTTCGCGAGCCACGTCGGCGCGATGGAGCGGCTGCTGGAGACGTCGATCGCCTACGCCCGCACGCGCACCCAGTTCGGCCAGGCCATCGGGAAGTTCCAGGCCATCGGCCACCGCATCGCCGACATGAAGGTGCAGCTCGAGGCCGCGCGGCTGCTCGTCTACCGCGCTGCCTGGCGGCTCGGGAACACCAGGAACGCGTCGCTGGACGCGGCCATGGCGAAGCTCTTCGTCAGCGAGTCGCTGGTCCAGACCGCGCTCGCCACCGTGCAGGTCCATGGCGGTTACGGCTTCATGACGGAGTACGAGGTGGAGCGCGCCCTGCGCGATGCGGTGGGCAGCACGATCTACTCCGGCACCAGCGAGATGCAGCGCAACATCATCGCCCGGTGGCTCGGCCTGTGAGGCTCGCTGAGAGCTTCGCCGGAAACTGATCAGTCGGCAGCCCCCGTGATGTCCGCTGCCCCTCCGCCTTCCGCAGCAGCGCCCGGCGCGTCGGCCGCGACGCAGGTTTCCGAGCCCGGTTCGGCAGTCAGCTGTCGCGGCCTCGGCACGATCGCGCTCGTCACCGGCCAATTGGCGCTGGTACTGCTGGTGATCAGCCAGTTCCAGCTGGAAAGCCGCACCTTCTTCCACATCATGCTGCTCGGCACGGCGGGGTTCGTCGTTCACTCGCTGCTGCCGCTCCGGTACCGCCTTCCCTTCTTCGTCCTGCTGTCGCTGGCCGCAATCGGGGTCGCATTCGGTCCGGTCGACGGACTCGCTCTCGTTCTCCTCGGGCTGGTGCTGATCGGGATCTGCCACCTGCCCGTCCGCATGGCCGTCCGCGTTTCCCTGCTGATCGCCACCGGCTCGCTATTCGCGGTCTTCCGGATGGAGCTGGTCCCGGCGCCATGGTCGGTGGCGATCTGGCCGATCCTCGCCTCGATGTTCATGTTCCGGTTGGCGCTCTACCTGCACGCGCTGAAGCACGACAAGCGACGGCCCACGCCGGCGCGGACGCTCGCGTACTTCTTCATGCTGCCCAATGTCTGCTTTCCGCTTTACCCGGTCGTCGACTACTCGACGTTCGGCCGCACGTACTACGACCGGGGCGCAAACGGAATCTATGAAACCGGCATCAAGTGGATCGTGCGCGGATTGATCCACCTGCTCCTGTACCGCTTCGTGTATCTGCACCTCGCGCGCGATCCGGCGGAGCTGCTCACGCTGGGCGACCTCGTGCAGTTCCTGCTCGCGACGTTTCTGCTCTATCTGCGCATCTCCGGTCAATTCCACCTGATCACCGGTGTGCTGCACCTGTTTGGATTCCGCCTGCCGGAGACGCATCACCTGTACTACCTCGCGTCGAGCTTCACCGACTTCTGGCGCCGCATCAACATCTACTGGAAGGACTTCATGATGAAGCTGGTGTACTACCCCAGCTTCTTCCGGTTGCGCCGCTGGGGCGGCACGACCGCGCTTGTCGGCGCCACCGTGGTCGTCTTCTTCACCACGTGGATGCTGCATTCCTACCAGTGGTTCTGGCTGCGGGGCGGGTTCCCGCTGGAGCCGCAGGACGGGCTGTTCTGGGGCGCGCTCGGCGCGCTAGTCGTCGTCGGCTCGTTGAGAGAAATGAGGCGCCCTCGGCAGCGCACCCTCGGCCGCGGCCCGGCGTGGAGTGCGTCGCTTGCGTTCCGCACCGTCGGCACCTTCACCGCGATCTGCATCCTCTGGTCGCTGTGGAGCGCAGACTCGGTGATGGCCTGGCTGACGCTATGGATGGTGGCCGGCAACGTCGCACCGGGCGACCTCTGGCTGCTCGCCGGTCTGCTGGTCGGCGGTCTCCTTGTCGCGGGGCGAGCATGGTCAGTGCTGGAAGCGGACGAGAGCACCGCCCGACCGTTGTACCGGCAGCCGGCGTTCCATTCCACCGCGCTTCTTCTCGGGCTGCTCGTCATCGGCAACACCGGCCTCTACGCGCAGTACAGCCCCCGGTTGGCGGCAACCGTGGCGTCCCTGCAGGGCTCCACCCTCAACGCCCGCGATGCAGCGTTGCAGCACAAGGGTTACTACGAGAAGCTGGACAACCTCAGCCGGATGAGCATGCAGCTCTGGAGCGTCCAGGCCCAGCGGCCGGCGCACTGGGTAGGGCTCAGCGAAACCGAGGCCTCCCGTGGACGCAGCGATTTCATGCGCGGCGATCTTCGTCCCGGCGCGAAAATCACGTTCATGGACCAGCCTTTCAGCGTCAACCAGTGGGGGATGCGCGACCGCGAGTCCCCAGTGGAGAAGCCGAAGGGTACCTACCGCATCGCGTTGCTCGGGCCCTCGATCGTGATGGGGTCCGGCGTCGCCGACGGCGAGACGTTCGCGGACTTCCTGGAGGATCGACTCAATCAATCCACGCGCCCCGGAGCCAACGTACGCTACGAAGTGCTCAACTTCGGCGTGGCGGGTTTCTCGCTGGTTCAGCAGCTCGCGATGCTGGAGGACCGGGCCCTCATGTTCCGGCCGGATGCCGTCTTCATCACCGACAGTCCGAGGGGCAACCAGGCGGCAGCATCGCATCTCCTCAAGGTCGTCGCGTCGCGGATCCCCATCCCCTTCCCTCGCCTGGATGAGCTCGTCCGCGAGACGGGCGTGCATGCGGTGGCCCGCGATGGCGTCCCCGTCCCGTTCCAGAGCGTGCGCGCCGCGGTCGAGGCGGCGGGAGTGAAGACGCGGATGCCGTGGCTCGAAGCAGAGCGGCGGCTTCGCCTCGCCGCTGACACCATCGACCGATGGACATTGGAGCGTATTGCGCAGGTGACGCGAGAGAATGGAGCCGTGCCGGCCTTTGTGGCGCTGGACAATGTCGTTGACCCCCCCTCGGGAGAGGTCGCTGCCGTGGAGGACGCAAGGGCCGTAGGCTTCCTGGTTTTCAACCTTCTGGGCCTGTGGCAGGGCCATGACAAACCCTCGCTTCACCTCGGCGAGTGGGATCGTCACCCGAATGCCGCCGGCAATCGACTGATCGCGGAACGCCTCTTCGAGCTGGTGCAAGAGCACCGGTCCGAGCTGCGGATCGACCTAGCCGGCGGGCGCTAGTCGTCCGCGTAGCTACGCCGCCGTTCAGGTGCCGAGCTTCTATCCGTTTTCGGTCGCGCGCGGCCGGTTCAACACGCCGCGCACGAACTTGGCGGTCGCATGGTAGGCGAGGAGCCACGGCGGCATCCGCAGCCACATCGATCTGACGAACAGCGACCACCGCGCGAGTCGGATGCCGACCGCGGGCTCTTCGTCGGGCGAATGGGGAAGGATTGCGCGTCCAACAAGCCGGTCCATCATGGCCCGGCTCACCCTGCCCGGCCCGGAGCGCGCGAGCTCCCCAGCAACGTCATCCGGAATCGGCGTCCCCAGCCACGCCGAGCAATAGCTCGTCGCATAGGCGAGACAACGACCGAGACCGTGGAGTCGGGCACGGGCGAGGAGCGCGGCTCCAGGAAGCCCGCGAGGCGAACGTGCTCCCGCAGGAGCCCGTCGATGTCCACGAGGTCCCGGAGCCGCTCGGTGCAGTCGGAGTCCTGAAACAGGTGCGCGCACGCGTGGAGCACCTGATCCGCGGGCGACAGCGCGCGAAACGGCGAGCCCGGGATCGCCACCGCCGCAGCGACGAGCGCCCGGGCATCGGGCCGCACCCGCCCGGTCGGCGGCAGGATCGTGTGGTGCAGGTCGAGCTCGAGCGCGTGGCCGGGGAACCGTAGAGGGGGAAGCTCGTGCGACCACGCGCGGTAGTAGTGCTGGTCGTAGGCGTCGGTCTTCTCGAACTTCGCGCCCGCACCGACGAGCGCGCGCTCGGCCTCGTCCAGGCGCTCGCGGGGCACCATCAGGTCGAGATCCTCGGGGAGCCGGCCCTCGGCGCAGCGGAGCCCCTGCGCCAGGTAGGCCGCGCCCTTCAGCAGGATCATCGGGACGCCGAGCGGCTCGAGCACCTTCGCCACCGCGTGCATCTCGTGCAGCACCATCTGCCGCCGATAGGCGGCCAGGACCCGCGCGCTGTCTAGATGCGCGCGCACCTGCGGCAGCACCGAGTCCAGCGCCTGCGCCCGGTCGAGGCGGGCGCGAAGCGTGCCGAGCAGCCTGGCGCGGCGGGCGCTGCGCACGACGAGGTCCCACTCTTCGGGTGAGAGGGAACCCCCGCGCGCCGGCGCCTCGAGGAGGTCGAGCAGAAGGCAGACGTGTCGGCCGAGCGCGTCGCGCTGCGGAGGCATGCCCGATTCTATTGCCCCTTCGGCGAGGGGCGCGGCGAGCGTCAGCGCGCCGCGTCGCGGGGACATGCGTCGACGAGCTCGCCGATCAGCGCGAGCGCCTCCGCGAGATTCCCGTAGGACAGACGATAGCAGTCGGATCCGCCGATGAGCTGCCCCACGACGTCGAATGCGGCCGGCCCGAGCAGCTCGTAGTTGAACGAGTTCACCGCCAGCTTCGCGAACGCCCGGGCGCGGGGCATCGGCTCCAGCTCCGTCGCTCCGCCCGCCTGGAACCGCGGGAACACGATGAGCCGGATCGCCGCCGGGAGACGGCGCTTCGCGACGCTCTCCTCGTCCGGCCCGAGGTGTGCGACGTTGCCCTTGCGCGTCCCGGTCGCGACCGGCCCCATGGCCGCGTCCGGCCGCAGCCGGCCGATCACCCCGATCGATTCGTTCTTGAGCGCGATCGGGCGCAGCATCGGCACGCACCGGCCGTCGTCCAGCCGCACGGCGCCGAACTCGTCGGAGAGCAGCCGGAACCCGCTCACCGCCAGCGCGGCGGTGAGCGTGCTCTTTCCGGATCCGGGCAACGCCGGAAGGAGGACGCCCACGTCCGCCCGCTCCACCACTCCGGCGTGCAGCAGCAGGAGCGTGTTGCATCGCTCCGCGAGGCACCAGTTCAGCCCCCACTCCAGCAGCGGCAGGCCGTTCGCGGCAGGGAACGGCTCGAAAGGCACGCGTCCGTCGACGACGAACTTCACCTGCGGACGGACGAACCGGCGCACGCCGCGCGCCCGCCGCAGGTGCGCCGTGACGTCGAAGAACCCGTCCGCGGGCTCGACCGGAAAGTGGGCGTAGACGCGGCGCAAGCTCGCGCAGAGCGCCGGGACGTCGGTGAGCACCCGGGCGCGGGCGGCGCCGAAGTCGAGCGCGAGCCCGGCGGTCCGGAGCTGCGCGCCGAAGGCCTCTTCACCGAGCTCGGCGACCCTCACGCGGCTTCGCGGACCGGCTCCGCCAGTCCCAGGCCGTCGAGCTCCTCCAGGAACCGCGGCGATCTCGTCCCGCGTCGATCGCGGCGCATCGGGGCGCGGATCGGTGCCGAACAGCTCCGCGACCAGCTCGGCCTCGGCCATCGGGCCGCGCGCGAGCGCGTCGAGCACCCGCATCGCGACGCCGTTCAGGAGATGGGTCTCCCAGGTGAGCGGGTTGAAGACGAGCGCTTCGTCGCCGAAGCGCCGGATGCGGATTCCGGAGGGGTCTACGAGCCGCCAGCGGCTGCCCGTAGCGTCGTGCATCGAGGGTCGGCGACCGGAGCCGGGCTCAGAGGGTGTTCGTCGGCATCATGGACGTCCAGCAAGAGCGCGTGCAGACCTGGCCGCCCTTCGGCTCCCAGGCGTAGCCGCGGATGCCGTCGTCGCCCACGTAGGCGAGCGCGTTGCGCGACTCGAGCTTGGTCTCCTTGATCGCGGGTCCGCGCTTCATGGGCGTGGCCACCGCCTGCCCCGCGTAGGGATTGTAGCGATCGAGCTCCCAGTAGGTAGAGTCGTCGGTCCCGAGGATGAACTTGCGATTCTCGAGGGTCTCCCACTTCTTCTGCTTGTCGTCCCACCTTGCAAGCTCGTAGACGTCCACCTTCTTGCGCAACCACTCGTCCTCGTACTCGTGGAGGATCTTGTAGGGCGTCTCCTTCTGCCAGTCCTTGTCCAGGCACGACAGGCTCGTGCGCGCCTGCCCCAGGGCCGGACGGACCGTCAGGATCAGCGGCAGGCTGGCCGAGCCGACAATCAGCTTGCGACGATCATTGTCCATGCAGCTCGAGCACTCTCAGTCGGAGGACAAAACTCTACTCCATCGCACTAGCAAGTCCAATACCATGCCGGCCGGGCGTGCCAACTCCTTGGCGCGTCTTGAATTTTCCGGTCGACTCGACGTCGACCGCAACGCAATGTAAGAAGCGTCGACGCGCGATTTGACAGAGTTTCACCTTCTGGCCGCCCTCAAACCAATACCTCGGCCGGCGGCGGATGCCCGAGGAACGCCGTGGGGCTGGCGGTGAGGCCATAGGCGCCCGACTGGAACACGACGACGAGATCCCCGGGATGCGCCTCGGCGAGCTCCATCCGGTCGGCGAGCAGATCGAGCGGCGTGCAAAGCGGCCCGACGACCGATGCGATCTCGCGCCGCGCGCCCGCGCACCCGGTTGCCGATCACGACCGGGTAGTTCTTGCGGATGACCTGGCCGAAGTTGCCCGACGCGGCGAGGTGGTGATGCAGGCCGCCGTCGGTCACGAGGAACACCTGCCCGCGCGACACCTTGCGGTCGATCACGCGGCAGACATAGATCGCCCGCCTCGCCGACGAGGTAGCGCCCGAGCTCGACGACGAGCGCCGCGCCCGGCAGGACGCGCTTGCGCTTCGGCAGCGAGCGCCCGGAGGTGCTCGCCGATCGGCTGCGAGATCGAGCGGCTGCTCGCCGGGGAAGTACGGGATGCCGAACCCGCCGCCGATGTTGACCGTCCGCACCGGCCGGGGTGCGTGCTTCGCGAGCTCCGCCGCCAGCTCGAGCGCCTTGCGCTGCGACTCGCAGATCGCCTCGGCCTTCAGGTTCTGCGACCCGGAGAAGATGTGGAACCCCTCGAAGCGCGAGACCGAGCCGGCCGATCTCGGCGAGCAGCGCCGGCACCTGCTCGGCGTCGACGCCGAACTGCTTCGGCCCGCCGCCCATCTTCATGCCGGAGGACTTCAGCTCGAAGTCCGGGTTCACCCGCACCGCAACGCGCGCCGGAAGCCGCAGCGTCCCCGGCGATCCGCGCAACCGTGCGCATCTCGTTCGCCGACTCGAGGTTCACGAGGATCCCGGCCGCGACCGCCTGCTCGAGCTCGCCGAGCGGTCTTGCCCGGCCCCGCGAAACTGATCTCGCTGGCCGCCATGCCGCTCGCCAGCGCCACGCGAAGCTCGCCCGCGGACGCGACGTCGAGCCCGTCGACCTGCCGTGCGAGGTGGACGACGAGCGCCGGCATCGGGTTCGCCTTGATCGCGTAGTGCAGCTTGACCCCGGCCGCGAGGTGCCGCCGAAGCAGCGCGACGCGCTCGTCGAGCGACCCGCGCGATCGTAGGCGTAGAACGGCGTCGCGCCGACCCGCTCCGCGAGCCGCGTCAGCGGCATCGCCGCCGACCTGCAGGCAGTCGTCGGCGACCGGGAACTGCGTCATCGGCGCGTGCTGAGGGAGCGGTGCGTTCATCGCGGGGCCTGCTCGAACAGCCGCTCGAACTCGGCGGCCAGGGCCTTGCGATCGATCTTGCCGTTCGGATTGCGCGGCAGGGGCCCGCCGCGCACGTCGATCTTCGCCGGCACCATGTACGCGGGAAGACGGTCGCGGCACTCGGCGAGCAGCCGCTCGCCGTCGAGCGCCGCACCGGGCTTGGGCGTTGCGACGACCACGATCGCCTGCCCGAGCACCGGGTGCGGCACGCCGAAGCGCGGCGACCTCGCCCGACGAGCTGCGTGCCGTAGAGCACCTCTTCGATCTCGGTCGGGCTCACGCGGTAGCCCGAGGTCTTGATCATCTCGTCGCGCCGGCCGACGAAGTAGAGGAAGCCCTCGTCGTCCATGCGCACGGTGTCGCCCGAGAACACCGCGATCTCCGGCAGCACGAGGCCTGCCTCCTGGTGCGGCAGCGGCTTGTAGCGCTCGGCGGTCTTCTCCGGGTCGTTCCAGTAGCCCATGCCGACCAGCGCGCCCCGGTGCACGAGCTCGCCCGGCTCGTTCGGCGCGCAACGGCGTGCCGTCCTCGCGCAGCACGAGGATCTCCGCGTTCGGGATCGCCTTGCCGATCGAATCGGGCCGGCGATCGACCTCCTCGGGCGGGAGATAGGTCGAGCGGAACGCCTCGGTCAGCCCGTACATGAGATACGGCTTGGTCCTCGGCAGCATCGCCCGCAGCGCCTTCAGCGTCTCGAGCGGCATGCGGCCGCCGGTGTTCGCGATGTAGCGCAGGTGCTCCGCGATCGTCTCCGGCCACTTGAGCTGCGCGAGCTGGATCCAGAGCGGCGGCACCGCCGTGAGCCCGGTCACCCGCTCCGCGACGAGCGCATTCAGCACGTCGCGCGGCAGCAGGTAGTTGATGAGCACCACGCGCGCACCGACGTGGAACGCCGTGGTGAGCTGGCTGAAGCCGGCGTCGAACGAGAGCGGCAGCGCGGCGAGCAGCGTGTCGTCGGCGTGGTTCTCGAGGTACGGCGCCACGCTCTTCGCGCCGGCCACCATGTTCCGGTGCGAGAGCACGACGCCCTTCGGCTTGCCGGTGCTGCCCGACGTATAGAGGATCGCCGCCATGTCGGTATCGATCACGCGGTGGCCCGCCTGCTCGGGAGCGGCCATGACCTCACCCCAGCGCACCACTTCGACGCCCGCCGGAGCCGAGCCCGGCGCGGCATGGTCCGCCACCACGACGACGTGCCGTAGGTCGGGACACCGCGGCAGCGCTTCCTTGAGCAACGCGAAGGCGCTCCGCGGAGGTGACCAGCACGCGCACATTGCAGTCGCGCAGGATGTACTCGACCTGCTCCGCCTTGAGCAGCGGATTCAGCGGCACGAACACGCCTCCAGCCGCGGCGGCGCCGAACGCCGCGACCACCGTCTCGAAACGCTTGTCGAGATAGATCCCGACCCGATCGGCGCGCCGGATCCCGAGCCCGACCAGCGCGGACGCGAACCCCGAGATCCCCATTTGAAGCGCGGAGTAGGTGAGCGAGTCCGCGCCGTGCGTCAGCGCGCGCGCATGCGGCATGCGTCGCGCCCAGTCGGCGACGAGGTGCGGCAGAAGCGTGGTGTCGGACAAACCGGGGACCTCTTCGGCGGAACGCCAGCTTGCCATAGCGGCGGCCTGTAGGGCGTGCTCGAGTAGCCTTCCCCGCACCGGCAAGCGAGAATAAAAAAACTGTCAACTACCCGTCAATCGTCACGGGTCCCCGCGCTTGATGCGCCATGTCATGCACGGCCCCGAGACGCTCCCCGCCAGAGGAGATATGTTCGGAATGCTCCGACTCGCTGCGCGGCGCGCGCGAGCGTCTCGACCGATTCGCCGTCGGCCCCGCCGATGGCGCGTACGAACCGCCACGGCCGCTTCGCGATCATCTCGAACAGGTGGACGAGCTCGTAGTACGCGCGGCGAACGCTCTCGCGAGGCGGCAGGTCCTCAAGACCGCGGTGCATGATGGCGCGGGTGACGCCCGCCCAGTAGTAGCGGCGCACCGCCCAGGACCGGGTCGCGCGCGAGGCGGGGAATGCGGTGGTACACGATCGCATGCGGCGTGTACGCCGTCTTGAGCCCGGCCCGGTCTGCTCTGGCGAACAGCTCGGTCTCGTCGCCGGAGATCAGGTTCGTCGCGCCCCTGTTGAACGCGGGATTGAAGCCGCCCAGCTCTTCGAACACGCGGCGCCTGAACGCCATGTTGAGTCCGTACGGATGCTCCGGAAACCGGAGCATCTTGGGTTCGCCTCCCAGAGCCGTCGCGCCGTAGACCGAGGCGAGATACGGAGTGAGCCAGGGGGGCTCCCCGCCGTCGAACACGGGCACCGCCCGCCCCCCCAGGCAGGCGGCGTCCGGAGCCGCCGCAAACGCTTCGAGAACCGCCGACAGCCAGTCCGGGTCGAACAGGACGTCGTCGTCCGCGAACGCGACGATCGCGGCCCGCGCGCAGGTGATCGCGGTGTTGCGAGCGTGGGAGATCCCTTGCTTCGGCTCGAACGCGTAGCGGATGGTGCGAGGGTGCCGGGCGGCCAGACCCTCGACGAGCGCTCGCGTCCCGTCCGTCGAGTTGTTGTCGACGACGAGAATCTCCATCGACCCGCGCTCCGACGTCCGGACGGCGAGAAGGCTCGAAAGCGCGCCCTCGAGCGTCGCGCAGCGGTTGTACGTGCAGATCGCGACGGTGATCGCGGGGCAGGCTTCGTTCGGCGCGGTGCCGGTCATTCGCGTTAGTGCCCGGCCGGCGAACGGACCCTCCACCCAGCCGTTCGCCGGCGGAGGCTATCCGCGCGCCGCGAGCAGACTAGTGCCGCTGAGCCCCGGAGGCGGGCTCGCGCCGACAAGTTCGATGAGCGTGGGCACGACGTCGAAGGTGCTCCGCGCGCCGCGGTCGCCGGCTGCGATGCCCGGGCCGCTGCAGTAGGCGACGCCATGCACGCCCGTGTGCCCCCCCGTGCGCCGATACGGTACGGGCCCCACGCGCCCGAGCGTCGGATGGTCGAGGGCGAGCGGCCCGCGCCAGACCACGGTGAGATCGGAGTCCGTCGGCCCGAGCGTCCGGGGGTCACGGCCCCGTCCGGGCCGCTCGACGTACTCGATGGCACCCTCGCCGGTCGCGGGGTCGCGGCACGCCCGGAGCAGCGTTTCGATCTCGTCGCAATACCGTCTCGTACTCCGACGGCCGCACGCTGCCGTTCCGCTCGCGCCCGGCGAGATTGACGCGAACCCGCCCGTCGTAGAACGAGGGCAGCGCGAAAGCGCGCATCGCACGCCAGTAGGGCTGATAGCGCGTCGCCGGCATCCAGCCGAGCGAGAGGCGTAGCGGCGAGTCCGCCATCGGATCGGGGCCGGGGGGCGCGCGCCGCAGCATGCGCTTCACGCGCGCCGGCACGAGCCGCGATGCCGACCTGCGGACCACCGCCCGGGCCGATCGGTCCTCTGGAATCAGCGCGCTCACGTCGCGGGACCAGTTGGCGTCTTCGTCCAGGATCGGGACGCCCGCCGGGGCCTCGCTCCAGGCAGCGTGCCTTCGCATGAGCGGCCGGCCGAACGCATGGCGATAGAGGAGCTCGGGCAGCAGGGCCATGCTGGCCACGTCCGAGAGGTTCGGGCCCATGCCGCCGGTGGCGAAGACCACGGCGGTCGCGTCGGGGAATGCTTCCACGAGCGTGCCGACGAGCCGGTCGACGGCGCGATAGACGGCTCGCAGCCCCTCCCCAGCCGGGCCCGCCGAGGGCAAGCGATGGAGCGGATGCGTCTCGTCCACGCCGTGCCACAGGCCCTCGATCGCGGAATGCAGCTCGCCCGTGACCACCATCGCGAGGTCCCACTCGGGCAGGCGCTCGCCGAGGAGCCAGCGCGCGCCTTGCGCCCGTACTTCGGCCGCGCGCGCGAGCAACTGACCCATCTTCCGGCAGCGCTCGACCGAGGGCCAGGCGAAGCCGTAGATCCAATCCTGTGCTGGATACGCGCCGAAGCGCGCCTCGAACTCGGAGCGCAGGTCGGCGGGCCGCGCGCGGGTTGCAGCGCCGGCGTCGTGCGCTCCCCAGTTCACGATTCCTTCGACCGCCGGCGCCCGCGCGAGATCGAAGTACGGCGTGTCGAAGACCACCGTGCGGGCATCGAGCCGACCCGCGAACGGCGTGAGGCTCGTGCCCTCCTGCCAGACTGCGTAGCTCGCGGGGTCGAGGTGCACCGGCGCCCAGCGGCCGCCGGACTCCGGAGCAAGCCCCGAGCTCACGTGCTCCCACGCCAGCCCCGTCCGTTGCGCGGGCCCGTGCTCGAGAAGAAAGCACGCGCTCCGGCGCCGCAGCGCCGCAAGAGCGGGCAGTTCCCCGGCCGCCATGAGCCGGTCACCGAGGGACGCCTCGTACCCGTCGAGGCCGATCGCGAGCACTCTTTGTGCGCCCATTGGTTCGTCCTCCGGACAGGTAGCGTGTACTGAAACGACAGTGCGGAATGAAAAAGACTGTCAAATCAGTGGTCAGCCGTCACGGGGGGCTCCCGCCCTCACCCGTCGCCACTCGGCGCCCGACTAGGCTACACGAGGGTCGGCGACCTTTCCGACTGCCCCTGTCGCCAACATTCACCAAGGAACCTGTCCAGGGCCTCGTCCATGGACTTGAAGCCGGCATCCGGGAAGTTGGTCAGCTCGCCGAAATAGACGCGCCCGTGTACCGAGTAGAGATCGACGCGGATGAACGAGAAGTCCTGTCCGAGGACTTCCGCGACGGAGAGCATCTCGTCGAAGTTCTCCGGCTTTGCGATCCGGCCGGGCGGAGGGATCGGAAATCCGTTCCGGAACGGCAGCAGGTTGAAGTTCCTGTCGAACGTGGCGCGCTGGTGGCGGGACAGCCGGTCGACGTCGACATGGACTACCCCGCAGCGCCCGGCAAAGACGTAGAACTTGTAGTCCAGCGGAAGCGGGTTCATGCCGTCGCTCAAGTACTGCTCCGCGAACACCCTCCTCGGGATGTCGCGATAGACCCACTCCTTCTGGACCGCCGAGAAGTCGGTGTGGAGCCACTGCGAGCAGGTCTGCCGGGCGGCCGCGAGGTCCTCCCGGCTCCGGTCGAGGACGACCCTGACCATCGCGGAACCGTGGTTCGCCTTAAGCACGAACCGCTGCGGCAGGCCGTCGAAGCTGATCTCCTCGGCGCTCGCCCATACCCCATGGAGCTGGGTGAGATACTTGTCCCCGGCCCGCGCCCGGACGAAGTCGCGCACTGCAAGCTTGTCAGCGACCAGCGCGCGCACCGGATCCCGGTCCCAAAGCTTCAGCGCGTTGAGGTAGTCCTTGAAGTAGCGGGGATTTCGGAACCGGGGGAGCCGCTCGACCGTCAGGAGATACTTGAGCCGCGCGAAGGTCTCGTCCGAGAGGCGGTCCTTCCTGCTCTCGAGCAACCTGCGCAGCCGGCGGATCACCGCGTATTTGACTCGCCAGAGCATGGTAGCTGGGTGCGCCGCGCCCCTTGCCAGCGGTCGGGCAACCCGGGGTCCGAAGTTGATACCGTGAAGCTGATCCGATTCAGCGCCGGTCGTCAATGGCAATGTCCGGCAAAAAGCTCCACCCGGACGGTTGGACCAATCGATGCGGAGAGATAGGCCCGATGTCTGTCGAATCGATCTCGCGTCCACTTGTTGACGAACCGCTGGCGGAAAGCGCGCCGATCGCGCACCGGCTCGCCCGCGAGCATTGCCGCAAGGACCCCGCTACGGGCGAGGACTGCGCCTGGTACCACGGCTTCTGGCAGTACATGCGGGTGATGGGCGTCGCCAAGGTATCCGGAGGACACGCCCAGTTCCTGGTCGAGGCGCTTCGCTCGGCCGGGCGTTCGGGGCGCTGCGCCCGGGTGCTCGTTTCCGGCTCGGCCGATTATTCGATGCCGGCACATGTGCTCTGGGCGTACCGAGCGGAAGCCGCCAGCCTGGATCTCGAGGTCGTCGACCTATGCAAGACGCCGATTGCCCTGACGCACTGGTACGCCGGGCGAGTGGGCGCATCGGTTACGGGACACGTATCGGACATCGTGTCATTCGAAAGCACCCGGCCCTACGACCTGGTGATGACGAATAGCTTCCTCGGCTACTTCGATCTGCCCGCGCGCGCGCGGCTGTTCGACCGCTGGTCGCGGCTGCTTCGACCCGGCGGCAAGCTCGTGATCACCAACCGCATCCGCCCGGGCGTCGGCCACGAACCGGTCGGTTTCACCGCGGAGCAGGCGCAGGTGTTCCGTGACACGGTGCGGCGCGAGGCAGAGCGGTGGCGGGACCGCCTTTGGTTCGCTCCCGAAGAGGTCGCGCGCTGGGCGGACGCCTACAGTGCGCGCTTCCGCTCCGTTCCGGTGCGCTCCACCGCGGAAGTGCTGGAGCTGCTGCGCGACCACGGCTTTCGCGTGGACCGCTGCGATAGCGCGGCAGCGGTCGGGCGCCGTGAGGGCGGCGCGGTTGCTGGACCGACCACTGCCGAAGCGGCCGATTACCTGCGGGTGGTCGCAACCCGCGTCGAGCGTCCGACCGGCATGGCGCGGCGCCTCACGCGCTGAACCCACCGAGAGATCCGCAAGGCCGTTTGGAACGATGCGCGATCCCGAGATCCACCTGATTGCCGACTGGCGTGTGCTGGGCGGGGCCGAAATGCGCGCGTTCGAGCTCTATCGGGCGCTGTCCCCATTCGCCCGCGTGTGCGTGTGGTCGGAGCATGAACCCGCGCCCGAGCTCGTTCGCATGCTTCCGATCAACCGGATACGAGCGAGACGATTGCGGTTTCCGCGACGCGGCGTTTTCGTGTTCATCGGCGTCTACTTTCACGTCGGGCGCTGGCTCTACCTGAGCAGGCCGTCGCGCACGGTTCTCCTGTACAACACGCTCAGCCCGGAGTTCTTCGCCGAGCGCCTCCGGCAGGTCTCCGTCGGCGGCCGACGACCGGTCGAGCTGGTGTTCGCCTCGGACGCGTTGCGCCGCATCACCGGGCTTGCGGGGGTGGTGCAGGACTCGATCATCGACATCGGGCGGTTCTCTCCCGCGCGGCGCCTTCGAAACGGTCCGCGGATCGGTTCGTCGTCGGCCGCGCGAGCCGCGACGTGGTCTACAAGCACGCCGAGGGCGACCCCGAGCTCTATGCGCGGCTGGTCGAGGCCGGATGCGAGGTCCGGATCGCCGGCGGGTCGTGTCTCGGCGAGCGGCTGGGCGCGGTTGCCGGCGTGAGGCTGTTCGCGTTCCTCGCGCAGGAGCACATGCCGGCGTTTCTGTGCGAGCTCGACTGCTTCGTTTTCCGCACGTCGTCGCGCTGGTACGAGACCTTCGGTCGGGTCGTGGCGGAGGCGATGGCCTGCGGGCTCCCGGTGGTCTGCGAGCGGGACAGTGGTGCGGGCGACTACATCGTGCACGGCGAGACGGGTTTTCTCGCCGGCACGGATCGGGAGGCCCTCGATACGATCATCGCGCTGAAGAACGATCCCGCCCTGCGCGCCCGGATCGGGGAGAGCGCCCGTCGCGCGATGGAGCAGCGCTACAGCACGCAGCGCGTGGCGGCAATCTGCGATTTCTACCTTCAAAGCCCATCCGACGCTGTCGCGTCCTGTTCATAGCGCATCGGCAATCTTCTGGGTAGAGATGATCAACTCATCGTACCAGGTGGACATCTGCGGATGTGGGACGTTTCCCTGGAAGTACGGCAATAGCCAAACCTTGCCGTACTTCGCCAAGGGCTGCCCGCCCTCCCCGTAGAGGTCGGTGATCAGGTCGACGACCGCCTCCGAGGGCTGGCCTTGGCGCTGCATCCAGAGCCGGACCCGACTCTTCCTGAACCAATCGTCGATTCGCGGCCCCAGAGTCAGGCCGACTTGGAACGTCATCCATTCGTCGGCGGAGTAACCGAAGCAACCTCCTCCCGGCGGGAGGTAGGTCGGCGGCTTCTTGTAGCCAGAGGTATACAGACAAAAAGGCGAAGGTCGCGCGTTCTGCAACTTAAAGTCGCTTCCCCCACCAATGCCCTCGTATAGCGCGCGTGATCCTATCGATGAGCAGCGGTGGTAGGTGATCGGGAAGCCTCGATCGTAATAAGATTGCACTACAACCTCGAGGGCGGTACAGGACGCGTAGACTGCGCCACCCGGCCTGTCACCGGTGCCGATGACTACATGCTTCCAGCCCTCGCCGCGGAGCGCGTTTATTGTGCCGGTCATCGCGGAATCAAAGCGCTGGCGCCACTGTACGAAGAATTCCGTGTTCTCGCCGAACTGGACGCTGAGGTTAGGCGAAAAGTTCGCATACCAGCTGCCGGGAGAGGCGCCGTTCAGGTCTCGCGGAATCGTAAACTTGAGCGACGAGTTGCCGGAGGCCTTGACGGTAGTATCGAGCTCCGGAACGAGCCCGCCAGGATTCCCAATTCGCCCCAGGTTGCTGGGCCAGCGCTTGCTGCCAAGGTCGCCTTCATCGTCGAATCCGACCCACTTCACCACGCCAGGCTGCGAGCGGCGTGTGACGAAGTCCTGCGCGCCGGCCGTCGGCGCTTTGACCAGAACGTGGAAGGGTTCACTGACCGCGGTCGCCTTCTGCCGGTCGTCGGCGGCGAAGGTAGGTCCCGTCGATACGACAGGCGCGCCAGGTTTGGCACCCAGCGGCCTGCCGTCAAAGCTGATGCTGGCCCTCGAGGGATCCCACAGTATCCCGGGAAGTAGGGTGCCCGAGACTAGCGTGATTACCAGAGGCTCGCCGTCGGGGTCGCGCACAAACTCGGCCACGGAGATCCCTGCGGGAATGCCTTCGACGAACTCGATCGTCGGAGAGCGCACCCAGACAGGGCTGTTGTTAAGCGGCGCCTGTGTCGGCGCGGCCGGCGCCGTCGGTGTTCCCGACGCGGTCGAGGTCGATGCGTCCGATTGCGTCGGGGCCGCTGTCGACTGCTGGGGATCCGATTCCCCCAAACAACCGGACAAGTGGGCCCCCCCGACCAGAACCAGCACGGCACCGACCAGGGGCTTCAGAAGAGAACGGCGTGGAATTCGGACCTGGGCTATCGTCCGTTGTCGCTCTATGTCCATGTTATGACAATAGCATAGTTCGTAGACAACTGTCATTCCGCCTATCACCGAGTCCCCGGCGCAGCTTATCAGGGATGGGCCGCAAGCTGACCCGTCAGTGTCGCCGCGACGTCAGGTGACAGCGAGCCGAGCGCTACGCTGATGCTATCGTCATAACAAGCAGTAGGTACGGAGCCGATCCCGGGGGGGAGGAGTCAAGATGCAATCCTCACGTCGTTACTTCATGAGGCAGCTCGCCGGTGCCGCATCGGTGTTATTGGGAGGCACCCAGTTGTCCGGCTGCTTGTGGGAGAGCGGCGACTCGCAGCAGGCCGCGAGCTTGGCGCAGCCCACACAGTCTAGTGCCACCTCTCCCTCCAGCCAGACGCCGCCGCCGTCGACAGCCACCCAGCAGTCGGTGAATCGCGGCCCGCTCTGGCAACGGTCACCGACCATCGAATTCGTCGAAGGCGTCCCCTCGATGGTGTCGGTGCGCCAGTTCGTGAGCGACGCGGACCGGGACGCGCTCACCATCAGGCAGGAATCCGGCGCCCTGTTGCCCGGCATTACCTGGGATCCGTCCCGAGCGATCCTCGCCTACGACGGCAGGCCGCTGGGTGCGAAGCCCGGTGCACCCGTCGTGGTAACCGGGCTCACCTTCAGCGCCGACGACGGCAAGCGGTGATGCCGACGACCGGGCCGGCTCGTGTCCCCAACGTGCGAGGTCCGCTCACCAAAGTGCGCGCCATGACTCAAGTCGTCGTTTCGTCTGGGTATGCCGAAATCGCTCAGTGAACCGTTTCGCGTTTGCGGTCAGCGCGCTTGTGGGCGTGCAGGCCTTCGCGACGCGTCGGTCGCAGCTGGGTGCGGTGCGCTGGCTCGGGTTCGACTCGTCCGCCGATCTCGGCACCGTCAATTTCACTCGCGTGAACTATCCCTGTGGAGCTGGAGCGTCGACCTGCCGGCAGGCTGCAACGCGACCGCGCAACGCGGGTACGGGATGATCTGGTTCGACACGTACGGTGGCGGGAACACGCCGCAACCCGAGTTTTCGATCTGGTAGGATGAGTTGATCGTCTCCAGAGCCGAGATCGCAGACCCGCTATGAAGACGCTCGTCGTCTACCCAACGCCAGCCGCCGATCCAGTGTGAGCGCTTCGAGATTGGGTTCAGGGCGCAAAGGCGGCGGGGCCTACTGCAGGTTCGTGCTCGAGGTCGGGGAACCGGGCGAGAACGGTTGCAACTGGAGAGAGCTCTAACAGGCTGTTGAAAAACGCTGTTGCGTCATCGAACAAACATGTCTGAGCGTTTTCGCAGCAGTGTCCTTAGACTGAGCGAGCAGACGACGATGCGCGGGCCCGACACGATGCAAGAACGGCTGTTCACGATGGCGAGGCTGGAGGACTTCGTTCCGGCGGGTCACCCGCTGCGCCCGATCCAGCGCATGGTGAACGAGGCGCTGGGGCGTCTGAGTGGCCTGTTCAACGAGATGTACGCCGACCACGGGCGTGCCTCGATCGCGCCGGAGAAGCTCACCGGGCGCTGCTGCTGCAGGTGCTGTACTCGGTAAGGAGCGAGCGGCTGCTGGTCGAGCAGTTGCACTACAACCTGCTGTTTCGCTGGTTCGTAGGCCTGGCGATCGACGATGCGGTGTGGGATCACTCGAGCTTCTCGAAGAACCGCGATCGGCTGCTTGATCACGCGGTGGTCGAGGCGCTGTTCACCGAGGTAATGACCTTGGCCGAGAAGGAGGGGTTGCTGAGCGACGAGCACTTCTCGGTCGATGGCACGCTGATCAAGGCCTGGGCGAGCCACAAGAGCTTCCAGCCCAAGGACGAGCCCACCCGCCGACGGCGGTGCAGGACGCAATCCCGAGGCCAGCTGGTGAGGCAAGCCGCGCAGCAACGACACCCACGAATCGACCACCGACCCCGAGGCTCGGCTCTACAGGAAGAGCAGTACAGCCGAGGCGATCCTGTGCTACCAGGGCCACGTATTGATCGAGAACCGCAACGGGCTGGTGGTCAACGCTCGGGCGAGTGTGGCCAGTGGGTTCGCCGAGCGCGAGAACGCCCTGGCAATGCTCGCCGAACTGCCCGGGACCAAACCCAGAACCGTCGGCGCCGACAAGGCCTACGACACGAGCGATTTCGTCGCCGCAGCGCGCAAGATTGAAGTCACCCCGCACGTGGCGCAGCACCATGGTGGGCCCGGCGGTTCGGCAATCGATGGACGCACCACTCGACATCCGGGTTATGAGTCGAGCCAGTGCATCCGCAAGCGCATCGAAGAATCGTTCGGTTGGGCGAAGACCGTCGGACGCGTTCGCCAGACGGTGTTCCGCGGCCTGGAACGGGTCAACATGCAGTTCTTGCTGACGATGACGGCGAACAACCTGCTGCGAATGCGAGGGTTGCTGGCGGGAGCAACGTCGTGAAGGCGACGAGGGGCGGCCGATGCGTGAGCAGGTCCGCGAACGGCGAACCAAATGGACCAAGAAAGCCCCATGAAGCAGGACCGAAGACCGATGCCCTCGGCTGCCAACCTTGCGCGATCTCGATTCGGAGCGGTTCATTGACCGTGTCGCCGCCTATTTCAACAGCCTGCTAAAGCACCAATGCCGCGCAAAGTCAGCGAACCATTCCGTGTCGAGGTCGTTGCACCGTCGCCGGACAATACGACGTGGCTAGGCGGGAATGGGAGTTGGGGTGACGGCGCGAACCCGGGGAAGCCGACCTATAAGACGCTTCAGTCCGTCGTCGGCTCGATCAACCCGACAACCGGCGGATGGGCGCAGTTGCCAGGGACGACTCTGGCGCGCGTCCTCCTCACGCGGGAGGAGGCGAACCGGATCGATCGGCGAATCTGGCAGAACGAAGGTTCGAAGGCCTGTCTGACGATCTGGGCGAGCGCGTTCTGGGACGGGAAGAGCTTCATCGTCGGGTTCTGCGGCGGGCACGGCGCGTACAACGGCGTCGAGGCATACAGGGTCCGGGTCACAGACCCACCAGCCGCGATCAGGATGTACGATCCACCGCCGTTGATGTCAGGGGGGTCTGGCGGCGATACTGACTCGGTTTGGGGTGTAGGAGCGCGCCATCACTACGACACCTGTCTTTGGGTTCCGCAGATCAACAAAGGGATCTACATGGGCAATCGGGATCTCATCGCCCGATCCTGAGCTTCGATCCGAACGCCCCGACGCCGAAGTCGGCTTGGCAAACTATCGGCCCCGCAAATCCTAGCTTCTCGATCGGCTACGGCAGCTTCTGCATGATGACCGACAACGAGATGTATTTGCCAGCAACACGGTCGGCACAAACGGTGTCCTCGACCTGAGGACCGGGGCTCGTCGGTCCCTGAACCCCTATCCGTCGGACCCGTTCAAGGTGATCAACAGTGCCAGCTACATGTACATGCGCCGGGCCTCGACCGCATTGACGAGCAAGGTTTGGCACACGGTCCACAGCGGCATAACTCGGACCAACCGCTACCATGTTCGCTCTTACGATCCGCAGACCGGAACATTCTCGACGCTCAACGCAGGCAATGCCTTTCCGGACTGGTGGCTTCTTGGTTCGGCGACAGAGTATCGAACAATCGCGCTTGCGACCGGCTCGTTCGGCGAGCGAGTCATTGGCTATCCGGGCACCTTTGGCTCGAAGATAAATCCAGGCAACGAAGAGTCCAAGGTGTTCTGCTACGACCCGGCGACGAATACGATGCTGGACTACACGTCTGACGCGACCCCAAGCCGACGGGGTCGGTGAACGGCACGCCAGCTCAGCGCTGGCAATTCGTCCCGCAGGTCAATGCCTTCGTCGCTCTGCTCAAACGCACGGATAACGTGTGGGTTTTCAGACCGCCTGCGGCGTGGGGGATCACTTAGTCCGCCGATTGTCAACATCGGATCGGCAGAACTAGGGCAACGCGGACCAAGCTCGGCCTACCCCGGCACCACGGGAGTGGGTTACAGTTCGTAGGTCATTCGGCTTCTCCCTCGAAGGAGGGGGCCTTCAGCACACACCATCTGACCCGGACCGGCGTCGTCAAATCTGAGCGGGCGGGGTAGGAGTCGGGCTCCCGCGAGCCGCGCCGGCGACGAGAGGGAAAATGGCAACGCTCCCGATACCGCGGCTTTCCGCCATCGGCGCCAAGATGACGATTTTCCGCGCGCTCGCGTGCGCGAACGAGGTTCGGGAGCGGCTGCGAGACTCCCCCGGCGCGAGCCAGAGCCCTCGGCTATCGACTTCGGACCTCGCGCCCGGTGCGCTCTGGGTGTTCGCATCGACGATCGGCGAGCTGAACGCGATCGAACCGTTCATGAGGCTGTTGCTCGACGAGGTGCCACCCGACGCGTTGGTGCTGCTCACCGATCGGGACACGTACCGGGACAGCTACCTTGCTCAGTATCCTCGCGCGACGGTTTGCGAGCTCGGCGGAACCAGCCGGAAGCTCGTGGATCTGGTGCGGGCGGCCCCTCCCCGCTTCGTCCTCCTCGCCGAGATCCCTTGCATGCTCTTCGATGCGCCTGCCGGCTGCCCTTCGGCGCGATCTACGAGCTCAAGCGGCGCGGCATTCCAATCTGCCTGGTCAATGGGTGGCTCTACGGAAACAGGCCTTCTTCGAAGCTCGATCGAATCGAGAAGGCGCTGTTCGGAGGCGACTACCTTCGACTGCTCGACCTCATCACGGTCCAAACCGACGACGTCCGGGACGCCCTGATCCGGCACGGAGCCGACCCTGCGCGCGTCATCGTCACCGGCAATATCAAGTTCGACGCCATGAAGCCGGCGGCCTGGAGCCCCCTGGGCAAGCGAAGCGAGCACATGCTGCGAGGCATCGTCGAGGGGGCGCGGCCGTGCATCGTCGCCGGCTGCATCACCGATCGCGCCGATCAACAGAACATCCTGGAGGCGTTTAAGCCGGTAAGCGCGCGGATACCGAACGCCCTACTCGTTCTCGCACCGCGCCACCCGGAACAAAAGGATCGGATGGCGCAGCTCGAGCGGTACTGCGCCGACGCCGGTTACGATTTCAAGTTCCGCAGCCGCTTGAGCGATCGTGCACTTCCCGAAACCCTGCAGGTCCTCGTGCTGGACACGATCGGCGAGCTGAGGGATTTCTACGCCGCGGCGACCGTTGCCCACGTGGGGCGCAATCACAATCTTCTCGAGCCGCTCGTCTATGGCAAACCGGTCACGACCTCAGGCTTGTGGGAGCCGCAGCATCCGAGCTACCCGGTCCATCAAGTGCTCGTGGAAGCCGGCGCGATAGTCGAGCAGGACAGGCCTGACCGCCTGGCGGCCGAGTGGCTCAGGATGCTCTCCGAGCGGGCCGCGCGGGCGGGATCGCGCAGAGTACCCAGTCAGTGCTGTCGCACCTTGCTGGGGCGAGTGCGCGAAACCTGGAGCTGCTGGGACGCCACCTGGGTGTTTCCGGGCGTTTCCCGAGGTAGCATCTTCCGAACTGTGGCCATGCCGAATTCTGATCAATGGCTAAAGGAAAACCAAACCGTCCGGATGGACGCCAACTCGCCGCTGTTCCCGGAGAGCCGCCGCGCCTTTCACCTCGACCGTTACAACTTCGCCGCCGACCTCTGCGCAAAGCTTGGGGTTCTCGACGGCGCGTGCGGGACTGGCTATGGCACGGCGGTGTTGGCACGTACAGCGAAGAACGCCGTCGGCATCGACTGCGACGGGGATTCAATCAGATACGCGCAGCGGGTCTACGGCCAGAGCAACGTCGAGTTCCTGTGCTCGTATGTCGAGCAGACCCCCTTCGACGACAACAGCTTCGACGCAGTTGTCTCTTTCGAAGCAGTCCAACACACCCTGTGCCCGCGCTCGCACATGATGGAGATCGTGAGAACGCTCAGACCCACCGGGAAAGCGATCGTGTCGGTGCCGAACGCATGGGGATACACCGACCATCACTTCTTCGACTTCAACCTGTCAGCATTTCGAGACCTGGTCCAGCGCTTCTTCGGGCGCGCTCAGTTTTACTCGCAGGATCCGCAAGGATCCAGGCACCCAGGCGTTCATGCCGTAAGCGGGGAAGCGGCGGGCGGACAATGCATTCTTGCCGTGTGTGAAGCGCCGGACAAGAGCCAGGTTGCAACGGACCGTTACGCGCATCTAATGGACGAGATCTACACGAACGCTTTCGCGAGGCACAACGAGTTTCATACTCTTCTTTACCCGCAGAACACCAGTCTCATCACGCGAGCGCTGAACAGGGCACGGAGGCTCCTCGGCTAGGGCCCAACGTCTCCGCGCCATGGCCGCGACGACTGCGCGCGCAGCGCTCGTCTATCCCGCGCTCCGAAGGTAGTAGTTGCGGATCGCAGCGATCGCTTCTCCGCTGTACCGCTTCTCCGAGGCCCGGCAGGCTGCCGCGCCGCTCCGACCCCGCAACGACGGGTCGCCCTTGAGCATGAGAACGGTCTCGAGCGCTTCCTGATCGGAGTCGACCAGAAAACCCGTCTCGCCGTGCTCGATGTATTCCGCGGCTCCGCTGTCGCGCTCGCACACCACGGGCAGGCCGCAAGCCATGGCCTCCATGACGATGCGTCCGAACGTCTCGGACGACTGCGAGGAAGTGCGCTACACGAAGCAATCCAGGCTGCGCAGAAACGCAGGCACAGCGGCCGGTGGAACCAGCGGGAGGAGCTTGACGCGAGGGTGCTCCGCAACGGTGCCGCGCAGGCACGTCGCTCCGCGACGCGGATCTCGCACCCCAGGTCCGCGAGCCGGCGGTACAGCTCCGGGTCGCCCTCCGCATGCTTGTACGCGACGTCGCGGCTCGCTCGGCCCACAACGAAGCGCGGTTCCGGGCCCGCACCCTCGCCCGGGGGCGGCGGACCGGGCGAGAAGCGCGCGATATCGACGATCGAATCCTGCACGGTGCCGGGCAGACCGGTCTGCTCCCTGAGCGAACCGACGCAAACACGAGCTCGACCTGGCGTTTATCGCCGAGCGAAAGGTGCCGGATCCTCGCTTCGAGCAGCTCGGGGTGCGGCGTGTTGTAGATCTGCGTGATCCGGGACGGCCGGGTGAACCGAATCCACCTCCCCACGTGGTAGTACACGCCGATGAATACGAAGCAACCCCGCTTGGGAAACCGGAGTCGTCGCGCGCTCGATCCTGGCGATCGGGATCTCCCGGGCGAGCTCCGGGTGAGGCGCATATTCGGTCCAGACTCGGGCATTGGCCACCGGCGCGAGCGCCCGGTAGAGCTCGATGGTCCGGAACTCCGAGCCGCCGGGCTGCCGAAGATCGTTGATGAGGTGGAGTCCCGCACGCTAGGGATTCGGAATCTGCGCTTCAGCACCGCGGCCGGCGCAAGAAACGTCAACGGATCCTGGGCAGCTGGGCCCGCAGGATCCGGAAGGGCAAGGGCTCGCGCTCGCGGATCATGTGCGCCAGGTCGCCGATGAACGCCTCGCGCAACTCCGCGATTCGTTCGCGCAAGAATCGCTGCTGGGCGCTGGTGGTCGGGTATAGCCGCAGCGTCGCCTTGCGGTACTTCAGCTCGCTTTGCACGCGCGCGAGGTGCTGGACCGTGCCGCCTGCCGCGCCAGAGTAGACGTTCACCCCGCTGCCGTAGGTCGCTTCGCATCGCGCCGAGAAAGCGAACCGAGCGCCGCTGACGGCGAAATCGATCCAGCACAGGTAGTCTTCGCCGGCACTGAAGAAAATCCTCCCGAAAGCGGACCTGCGGGAACCGCGCGAAGTCGAACACCACCGTAGAGGTGCCGATGACGTTACCGGTGACGATCTGATCGAACATGTCGCCGGCATACGCGTGAAGGCCCTCGCCTTCGGCGAGCCGGGGATGCTCGTCCGGGACGATCCTCCGCGCGCGCGCGAAGGCGCTCACCGTCTGTCCGAGCTGGAAATGGTCCGCGAAGTAGAAATCGTGGCCCTGCGACAGCGCGAGGACGGCGCGCGCCAGGTGCTCGCCCGTCCACTCATCGTCGGAATCGAGGAACGCTACATAGCGGGTACCCGAGGGAAGGCTCTCCAGGCCGCGGTTTCGAGCCGCGCCAGGGCCGGCGTTACGCTGTCGGACCAGGGTCACGGGGAACCGCAGGGAACCCAACTCCCGGAGTTCGCCTTCGGCCGCGACGGGAGAGGAATCGTCGACGATGACGATGTGAACGTCCAAAACCCCGGTCTGCGCGAACACCGAGGCAAGCGCCCGTGCGAGAATGCCCCGTTGCTCCTGGTAAAAGGGGATCACCACCGCGATGCGAACGCGGCTCGCGTCGTTCGCGGGCGGCACTATCGTCACGGCAGCAATCGTACCGGCTCGGGACGCTCCAGCGAACCCGCTGCCGGCGGCCGGCGCCACCCCGAATCACCACTGGCGTGAGGGTCGACGATCGTTCATAATGTTTTACATTCCGGCTGCGGCGCCGGTATCGCCTTAGGGTAAAAGAGACGCGCGCGGAGGATGACCGCGACGCCATGCTATGGAAGGTCAAGTACGCATTCATCAGACTCGCCTCCGGCGCGCTGAGCGCACACCAGGACCGCCTTTCTGATGAGATTTACGCGCGGCTGAGATACATCCTGCACTTCGAGAGGTTGCCTCGCTTTCGCAACCCGCGGAGCTTCTACGAGCGAATAAACGCCCTCAAGCTCTACGATAGGGACCTGCTCCGCGCACGGATCGCCGACAAGCTGGCCGCGCGCGAGTTCGTACGGGAGCGGGTCGGCGCAGATATCTGACCCGGCTCTACCAGGTGTGGGCGAGCGCCGAGCAAGTGTCTTTCGAGGGATTACCCGTCAGTTCGTGATGAAAGCGAATCACGGTTCGGGGATGGTAAAGGTCGTGACTGACCGCGATATCGAGAACGTGGACGCAGTTCGGCGCCTTTGCGAAGCCTGGCTCGGCATGAATTACGCGGCCAGAGAAAAGGAGTGGGTTTACCGCGACATTCCTCGACGCGTCTTCGCCGAGGAGTATCTCACCGATGGCAGGAGCTTCGTGCCGCTCGACTATCGGTTCTTCGTCCTCTTCGGGCGCTGCGGCCTTATCCAGGTGGACCGGGGCCGATTCTCCGATCATCACACACGCGCGGTGTTCGATCGCGACTTCAACGAGCTTCCCCACTGGTTCGGTCACCCTCACGCCGAGGGGCTCGTGAAACCGGGCGAATCTCGGTCGAGATGGTCTCCATCCGCCGTAAACGGACGGGTCTACTTCGGCGAGTTTACGAACTTTCCGCAGGCCGTCGGACATGACGAGGGTCTGGACAGGCTGCTGAACTCGCTGTGGCGTGAAGCTAGAAGTCCGCTCGAGAGCTGCCGCAGGTTCTCGAACCGTTTGAAACCGGTTGTCGGCGCCGGTTGCCTATAATGTAACAGTCAGGACGAGCCCACATTGACGCCAGGCCCAAAGGCAAACTTCGATTCCCCCCAGCAGCTTTCACTGTCGCGAAGCTCTACCCAGGCGCGCGGCGTGATCCCGGGCCGCGAGACTACGGGCGATCGCACTAACCCCAAGCCCGGCATCCTCTTCGTACTGCCGTGGGCGATCGACTACCCCGGGGGCGTCAACCAGGTAGTGGCGAACCTGATCCGGCAGACCGCGCGCGAGGGATCGTATCGCCCGCTATTGCTGCAACTGAGCTGGCCGCACCGTCGGCCGCTGGAGGAAACGGCAGACGGATACCGGATCATTCGCTTCAGAATGCGCCAACCGGTAGGTCCCGGATCACTCCTGAGGAACGCTGTCGCCTACTGCGCGACACTCCCGGCAGCCATCGCCCGACTGTGCTCGCTGATCAGGCGTCACAACATTCGCGTCGTCAACGTCCACTTTCCGACGCCGGCCGCGGTCACCTTGGTCCTCCTCAAGCGGCTGGCCTCTTCAAGGGCGCGATCATCATTTCGCTGCACGGCTCGGACATCGAGGGGGCCTCCCGGGCAACGGGGTTGGAGCGACAACTCTGGCAGTTCGTGCTGCGCGGCGCGGACAGGATCGTCGCGTGCTCGGAGAGCCTCCGCGCGACGGCAGTCGCGCTCTGTCCCGCTGCAAACGCGGTCCAGCGTGACCATTCACAACGGCGTGGACGTCGACCAGCTGCGCGCCGATTGGCAGCAGAGCATTGCACGCCCCGACCTGCTGCCCGCCCGCCCATTCATCCTCAACGTGGGTACGTTCGAGCACAACAAGGGCCAGGATGTGCTCGTCCGAGCGTTCGAGGTCGTGGCTCGCGCGTTTCGCCACCTCGAGCTCGTCATGGTCGGGCGCTCGGGCCCCATGAAGGAACCCCTGAAGGCGCTTGTCCGCGAACTTGGCCTGGAGGACCGGGTGCGGCTCGTTCCGGATCTTCCGCACGGGCAGGTGTTGCGACTCGTGGAGAAAGCGATGCTGTTCGTCCTGCCGTCCCGGTCCGAGCCGTTCGGGATCGTGCTTCTCGAGGCCGGCGCGTTCGGCGTACCCGTGGTCGCGTCCAACGTCGGCGGGGTGCGGGAGTTCATCACGCACGATCGCAATGGCCGCCTGGTCGATCCGGATGATGCCGCCGCGCTGGCGAAAGAGATCGCAGGGTTGCTGGAACACGAATCGGACCGGAGGAGGATCGCGGCGAATCTCAGGCACGACGTGACGGAGAAGCTCACATGGGAGCGAGCGTACCAAGAGTACCGTCGGCTCTTGAATCTCTCCGCGGCATGACTCACGGAAAGACTACCGCGGCGAGATCACCAAGTCCTGCGACGTCCGTGCGTCTGCGCCCAGATTCAGCGACATCTACGAAGCGTGAGCTGAACCGGCCGGACGCTCGGAGCACAACCATCAGGAGCGAAACCACCAGGCCCGCAAGGCGCCTCGTGGCGCGCGGCAGCTCCTGCATCAGCGGGTGGCGCAGCCAGACGATGGCAACGACCCATGCGACGCCGGCCGCACCGATTCCCGCCGCGAGTTGCCCTGCCGCGCCGAGCGCTTGCGGAACGAGGAGCGCTCCCGGCAGTGCAGCGAGGACGCTCAGCAACGCGACGCCCGCGCTCTTCAGGAGGTCCCTGGAATAGTCGCGGAGCCGAACGCCGATCAACTGGCGCAGCGCGCGGGCGCTGAGGAAGCCGTTGAGCGCCGACACTCCGCAGAGCGCCCAGGCCGCCCCCTCGAGGCCCGCGGTGCTTCCGAGCGCGACCAGCGCGCACGTTGCCGCCAGCACTTGCAGCTCGACGCGCATCGTCACCCCCGGCCGGCCCATCGCATTCGCAACGTTCGCGGACCCCCACCACGGCAGGGCGATCGTGGCGGCGAGGCAGGCGATCCGGGTCAGCGGGATCGAAGCGTCCCACTGGTGGCCGAAGAGGAGGCGGATCGCCGGCTCCGCGAGCAAGGCAAGCACCGCGAAGAACGGCCATCCGACGCCGGTGAGGTACGCGGCGGTGGTTGCGTAGGTCGATTTGATCTCCCGGCCCTCGCGGCGCTCCTGCGCGAAGTACGGGAACGCGACCTTGGCCACCGACAGTGAGATGAGCGAATTGAACTGGCCGGTGAGCGAGATCCCGCGGTTCAGGAACGCCACGGCCGCCAACCCGAGGGTCCGGCCCACGATCAGCTCGGCGGCGCTCAAGCGCATCGTCCGCACGAGGTCCGCGATGATGCTCGGCCCGCCGTAGCGCGATGACGCGGCGGACCTCCCGGAAGCTCGGCAGCCACGGCAGGTCTCGCGGGCGGTAGAGGTTCGCGATGACGAGCCCCACCACGAGCCCGGCGAGCGATCCCCATGCGAGACTCATGTAGCTGAAACCCAGGAGGGCGAGCGAGACCGACGTGACAGCCAACACCAGGGCGCTCGACACCTCGAGGACCGCGCGGGCCCCGAAGCGCATCTCCCGCGCGAGCATCGTCATCGCGATCCCGCCGAACGGGGCCAGCACGAAATTGAGCGCGAGCACGTGCAGGACCGCCCCCACGCCGGGATCGCCGTAAAACGCCGCCGCTGGGAAGCTCGCGGCAAACACGACCAGGGCGAGCGTCCAGGAGGTGACCAGTAGCAATCCAAATGCCGCACGGATCCGATCGGGGTGAGGTGGGTTTCCTGGACGAGGTAGCTCGCTACTCCGAACATGCGAATCTGATGCACGATCGCGACCAGCGCTGCGGCGACCGAGTACACGCCGATCTCCGCCGGCGTGAGCGCGCGCGCGATGATCATCGACGGAGACGAAGCTGATGAGCCCCACCGCGTTGGTGGAAAGAAACGAGAAGGCGAGCGCGCGCCGGACGGCCATGCTGCCTAATGGGCGTTAGACGTTACTTGCCCCCCGGCGGCGAACTGGAGTCGCCGGGGCTCTATTGCGGGTCCACCGCAAGGCCGCGCAAACGCAGCAGTAGGAGCCGTCCATGGTAGTTGGCGTCGTAAGGCCTCCGCTTCTCGTCGATCCGGCGCCTGCGTCATTGCGTCAGTCACCTCGGGGGAATAAATGGTCAGCGGTCGATCGATTCACGGGTGCCCGGGAAGCTCGCCACTGTAATCTGCAACCACTACCTTAGCGAGCCGCTTTAGATACCACCTGATAGTCGAGAAGCGCGCAGGCACAGCCGCCCTAACCAGCCAGAGAACGTTGACGCACGCCCGACGAAGAAGCGAGGCCTGGCCGGAGCCGAGAATATAGGTCGGCGAGTAGCCCAGACAGTCGAGGATCCAGTATCTATCTCGCCGCAGTATCGCTAACACCGCCATCAGATGCCGCGCGGTATGGACCTCGATGCACATCACGGGATGATCCTTCTGGATAGTCTTGCACGCGCCTCGCAGCACCTCCAGTTCGGCGCCCTCGACATCGATCTTAATCAGAGCAACCGTCCCTAGATTTCCTCCGATGCTCTCATCGTCGAGCGTCGATGCGGGGACGCGATGCAGCCCGTCTTGAAGTGCGTAACGTACGCGGGAAGAACCTTGGTTGGCGTTCGAGTCGGTGACCACATCTGCATATCCGGGCCGCGATCCCAGCGCTTTGTTGATTGGGATTACGAAATCGTCGACACCGTTCGCGTGGACGTTAGCCAGCAAGACCCCGAAAGCGGCCGGATTCGATTCGAAAGCCACCACTCGCCGTAGCCCACAGAATCGCGCAAAGTACACAGAGTGCGTGCCGACAAATGCGCCGACGTCAATCCCAACACGACCGCTGGCTCGGATGGCCAATAGACCTTTGAGTCGCTCCAAGACGTCGCTCTCGTAGAATGTCCCTGACTTCTGCATGATCTGAAGTATGTGATCTTCCTCGGAGACCGAGGCAAACTGTATCCGTTGGCGCTCGTATTCGAATGTCACGCGAGCCGACGTCATGGGACGCCTTCGGGGCGATGCTGACGAACGTCGCTGAGTTCGTGGCAACGAACGATCGAGCGCGCGCCGGACGGTCATGCTCGGAGGCGACCGGCTCTAGTCCGTCCCGCTCGCCGGCGCGCCCACGGGCGAGCCGTCCTGGCCGGATAGTTGCTGCCGACGTCCCGTCGCCAGGCTGCGCAACCGCCATAAGAACGGCCATCGATAGTAGTTGGCGTGGTAGAGCACCCGCTTCCTGTCGGTCCAGCGCGTGTGCCATTCCATCACCCTGCCGTAGAACTCGATCCGCTTGACGCGGCCCTCGGCGAAGATCCTGCGGAACGCATCCTCTCGCAGAAGCGACGACGGCGAGAGTGCCTTATAGGACTCGTCATAAGTCGTCTTCAGCACAACCAGGGTGTCGGCGTTCCCCGACGCAGAGGTCGATGGCAACGACCTTGTCGCCGAAGCGATAGCGGTAGATCCACCCTGCGCCGGTACGGCAGTACTCTTCGAGCATCGCGCGGTAGAAGCGCCCCTGCGCGTTGTCCGGGTGGATCGCCGTGCCGTCGGCGGCCTTCCATCCCGCGCTCTCGAGTCGCCCGTAGTCGGCGATCGCCTGGGCAACGTCGGCCGGAGCGGTCAGCACCTCGAGGCGTGGCGGGGTGCCTTCGCCCTCGAGCTTGGCTCGCTGCTTGCGCATGTTGGTTCGCAGGTTCTTGCCGCGCGCCTCCCAGTAGGCCTCGAAGCTGCCCGAGACCTCGACCCAGGGCGTCTCGATGTAATCCAGCGTCTGCCAACGGCCGCCATCCGTCGGACGCTCTGCGAAGAGCGGATCCTGCTGCGAGAGGCCGATCATCGTGCCGACCCCCGGCAGCGCACGCAGCAGCTCGGCGAGCCGCTGCCCGAGGTCGAACCCGGGGCGTGCAACCCAGGCGCCCAGCGGGAGCTGGGAGGGTTGGTAGGTCTGCCAGACGCCCATGCCCTTCGGCGAGAGCACCGCGAATGCTGCGGCGGAGCCGCCATCGCCGTACACGGCGAGCAGCTCGTCGCCCGAAGCAAACTCCTTGAGGAGCTGGCGGATGAACGCAGCCCGCAGGAAGGGCACGCCGCCGCGCGCGTCGTTCACCCTGTCCCATGCGTCCGCGAAGCGCTCGAGGCTGGTGGCGGGATGCAGCGTCCAGGTCACGACGCGTGCTGCCGGGCGAGTGAGCGGCTCGGAGACCTCCTCGAGTAGCGCGAGCAGCTCCTGCGTGCGAGCGCGGCGCGAGGCGGCCGCGACGGCGCGCGGGTCCGGGAACCGTGCGGCGCCGCGCTTCACCGCGTCGAGGAAGACGGGCAGAGCGCGCTCGATTTCCTCGACCGAGTCGAGGGGGGCGATCGCGTCGAGCCCGAAGGATCGGGCGGCGGCCGCAGTGTCGCCGGCCGGGTCGGTCAGCGCGAGGATCGGACGCCCCGCCCGCGCGTACTCGTAGAGCTTCGCGGGAACCTGGTCGTTGCAGTTGCTCGCCTGAAGGACGAGCAGGGCGTCGGCGAGCAGCATCTCTTCGATGGCCTCACGGTACGGAATCGACGGCGCGATCTCGACCAGCGAATCGAGCCGTTGCTCGGCGATGAGGCGCGCGAGGTGGGAGTCGTGGCCCGGCGCGCGGAACCGGATCCGCACGCGCTCGGAATCGATCGCGCCGCGATCGAGCAGACGGCGGAGCGCCGCAAAGAACACGGTCGGGTCGCGCTCCCATGGATACACGATGCCGCTGTGAAGCAGCGTCACGCGACCGGCGACGAGCGGGCGCCGTGCCGTCAGCCCGAGCTCCACGGCAGCAAACGTCTCCTCGTCGTAACCGTTCGGAATCACCCGGAGGCGGTCTCCGCGCGACGTCCGGATAGCGCTCACGATACATGCGCGCCGCGCCGGGCGCAGCGAAGACGCTCAGCGCCGCCTCGCGGATCGCCCGGGCCTCGATCTCGGCGAAGCGGCGCCACGTCACCGGGTCGGCGGGATAGCCCTCCTGCGCCATGGGGTCGCGGAAGTCGGCGATCCAGGGCAGCCCCGAACGGCGCGCGAGCGTGGCGCCGATCGCGTGCGCGGTCGCGATCGGGTAGGTCGACCAGATCACGTCCGGCCGATGCCGCCGGATGAGCCGCAGGCCCTCGGGAACGGCGCCGAGCCACCACGAGACCCAGCGATCGGGGCGCGCAGCGAACGCCGGGTAGCGGCCGCGGATCGCGAGATGGCGCGACGCGTCGAGCGCGAACGCGCGGCTCACGATCGCTTCGGCGCGGGATCTCCGAGGTGAGGTCGTCGCTCGTCGCCTCGTAGGCCCGCGGGTGCGCGGTCAGCACGATCGGCTGCCAGCCGAGCGCCGGCAGATGCTGCGCGAACCGCAAGGTACGCTGGATTCCGCTCGAGCCCGCCAGGGGCGGGAAATGGAACGCGACCATGAGCACCCGCTTGCGGGCGCTCGCGCCGGTATCGGAGGCGGTCGGTAGGCGGACGTGCGGACCGGCACGCGGACTCGGGCGCGCCCCGTACCCGAGCGCCTGATCGACCTTGCCGACGAGCCAATCCAGGTCCGCGGCCGAGAGGTCCTGATGGCACGGCAGCTGCAGGATGTGGCGCGACCAGGCATAGCCCTCGTCGCCCGGCAGGAACGGCGTCCCGGGCCAGAGCCGATCCCAGCGGAACACGGGAACGCCGGCGGCCTTCAGCGCGTAGTACGGCGCGTCCGGCTCGTCCACCCAGAGCGGGAACACGTAGGGCACTGCGGCGTGCGGCAGCGATGCCCACGGCACTCGCACGCCCGGCGACTCCGGCGAACCTTCGGGCGAGCGCACGGTAGTTGTCACGGCGACGCTCCACAACGCGCGATCGGCTGACCGTTCGGACGACGAGCCGGCTCGCCTGCGTGAGCCGGGCGAAGGCGCGATCGCTGTCGAACTCGTCGACGGCGTTCTCGCCCTCCTCGAGATCGACGTCCACCGGCTCGAGCCCGAGGGCGCCGGCGCGGCGCGACCTGCGCCGCAGCGCGAACAGGAATCCGAGCGCGTCGTTGAGGCCGGGCATGCGTCGATAGCGAGCGCCGAGCTCGAGGACGTCGACCAGCGACTTGATCTGGTCCTTGACGCGTCCGGCGCGCAAGCCCGGGAGCCGCGGATCCCGGCCGGTTGGCGATCAGGCAACCGCCCTCCGGCACCGAGAAGAACTTGGTCAGGCTCGCGATCGCATAGTCGCCCCAGCTCCCGATGCCGCGCCCGTCGGACGACGCCGAAGAGCGCGTGCGCGCAGTCCTCGATCAGCGCGATTCCCTTGCGGTCGCAGAAGCCGCGCAGGTCGGCCATCGGCTGCGGCAACGCCGAAGTAGTGGGTCGCGAGAATGGCGCGCACGCCCGTGAGATCGAGCTGCCTCGAGAAACGCAAGGTCGACGCCGCTCGACCGCAGCGGATAGAAGACGGGCCGCGCGCCGACGTGCACGGCCGGCGCGACCATCGTCGGGCAGTGGTACGTCGGCACGAGCACGCGATCGCCGCTGCCCACGCCGAGCGCCTGCAGCGCGAGCGCGATGGCGGCACGGCCGCTCGTCGTGAACGAGAGCCGCGGCGAATCGAGGAGGCAAGGCAGTGTCGCTCCGCCGCCCGCCGCGATACGCCGCCCAGCCGAACACCGGCAGCCGCGGAATCGCTTCCGGCGCGATGCGCACCGTCAGGCGGGGTGCGTCCAGGCGGGCGTCGGGGGGATTCACGTGGGTTATTGTGGGTGCCCAACGCCGGCTCCGGTGCGGCGTACTGCCTGTCAGGTCAACAGATTGCGCGCGTATAATCGAGCGCGCTGATCATAGCAAAATGGTCCGGTCGGGCGCGTGATTTGATCCTCCCAGCCGCGCCGTCGAGCTGCCCACGGCACGACCGCACCCTCCGCGATTTAACAATCCTGTGAACATTCAGGCCGAAGTGCTCAACGTGCTCGACGACGTGCTCAGCCTGCGCGGGCGAGCGAAGGGCCTTCAACGCCGAGACCCCGCTGCTCGGGGCGGTGCCGGAGCTCGACTCCATGGCCGTCGTGGCCATCCTGAACGCGTTCGAGGAGCGGTTCGGGTTCGTCGTCGACGACGACGACGTCGACGGACGCACGTTCGCGACGGTCGGCAGCGTCGTCACCTTCGTCGCGCGCAAGCTCGACGGCTGAGTCCCATTGGCCGGGGTCGCGTCGGAGGCTTTCTTTCTCGCCCGGCCATCGGGCAGACTGTTCTGCGTCCTGCATCGCCCTTCGAGCCGGCGCGGCGCGAGGTGCGGTGCTGTACGCGCATCCGTTCGCCGAGGAGATGAACAAGACCCGCCGCATGGCTGCGCTCGGCGCGCGCGCGCTGGCGGGCGAAGGCTGGGCGACGCTGCAGCCTCGATCTCACCGGATGCGGCGACAGCACGGGCGACTTCGGCGAGGCGACCTGGGAGCGGTGGCGCGAGGATCTCCGCGCGGGGTGGGATTGGCTCGCGGCGCGGTTCGACGGCCCGCGCTGGCTGTGGGGCCTGCGCGCGGGGTGTCTCCTCGCAGTCGAGGTGACGAGAACGCTCGCGACGAAGCCGCCACTGCTGCTCTGGCAGCCCGTGCTCTCGGGGAAGCAGCACCTCGGGCAGTTCCTGCGGTTGCGCCTCGCGCGCGAGCGCATCGACGGTGGCGGAAGCGGCGGACGGCACGCAGGCGCTGCGGGAGGAGTTCGCCGTGGGGCGCGCGCTGGAGATCGCGGGCTACGAGGTCTCCCCCGCCCTCGCCCTGGGCCTGGACGCGGTCGAACTGGACCTCGAGGACTACCCGGAGCGAGTCCACTGGCTCGAGGTCGCGACGGGTGATCCGCCTGAGCTCGCGCCGGCCGCGCGCGCGAAGGTCGCGCGCTGGGCACGGCGGCGCGAAGATCCAGTCGCGCGCCGTGTCGGGAGTCGGCATTCTGGCAAACCGTCGAGATCACGGAATGCCCGGCGCTCGTGGAAGCGACCGTGGCCGCGCTCGCGCAGGCATCGCGGTGAGCTACGAGGAGCGGCCGTTCTTCTTCGCCTGCGGCGGCGAGTCGCTGCTGGGTATCGTCGCGCGCCACGCCGCGCCGGCCGAGGTCGGCGTGCTCGTCGTCGTCGGCGGCCCGCAGTACCGCGTCGGGAGCCATCGGCAGTTCGTCCTGCTCGCGCGCGCGCTCGCCGGCGCAGGGCATCGCATGCATGCGATTCGACCACCGCGGCGACGGGCGACAGCTCCGGCGCGATGCGCTCTTTCGAGGCGATCGACGACGATATCCGCGCCGCGGTCGATGCGTTCCTCGCGCGTCACGCCTCGGGTGACCAGGGTCGTGCTGTGGGGGCTCTGCGACGCCGCTTCGGCCGCGTGCTGCTACGCCGCGTCCGACCCCCGGGTCGCCGGGCTCGTCCTGCTCAATCCGTGGGTGCGGACGGATGCGAGCGAGGCCTCGACCTACCTTCGCCACTACTACGGGCGCCGCCTGCTCGAGCCGGGGTTCTGGCGCAAGCTCGCGCGCGGGAGTTCGCGCCGGGTCGCGCAGCACGGTCCTTCGTGCGGCGCTGATCCAGCGTGCGGCGGCGATGCCGGCAGCGCCCGGGCAGGCCGGAGCGCTGCCGCTTCCGGAGCGCATGGCGAGCGCCCTGGAGCGATTCCGGGGACGCGTGCTGCTCGTGCTGAGCGGCAACGACCTCACGGCGGCCGAGTTCCGGGACGCCGCCCGTTCGGCGCGCTGGAAGAAGGCGCTGCAGGCGAACCCGCTCGCGATCGTCGAGCTGCCGGACGCCGATCACACGTTCTCGACGGCCCGCTGGCGCAGCGAGGTTGCGGAGGCGACCCGGTCATGGCTGCGGGAATGGGCCGGGCGATGAGCGTCCGTCACGGGGAATCGGCATGGTCCGTGGCCGGAGGGTCACGGTAAACTCGTCGCGAAAGGACCTGATATGAGACGGAACGCGCGCTGGACCCTGGCGGCACTGGCCGCGCTGGCGGTCCTCGTGAGCGTGTCGCGGGCTGCGGGCGCGCAGGGATTGGACGTGCGGCGACCTCCAGAACGCGTACGGGCCCTACGACTACCGCACGGCGACCGAATTCCAGAAGCGCTGGTCGAGGGCGCTCACTTCACGCCGGAGGTGGAGTCGCTGCAGCGAGGATGGACAGCGGAAGATTGGTGGCGACATCGACTACACGCTGCGCGCGTTCCCGAACCATCCGCGGGCGCTCCTCGCGATGAAGCGGCTCGGCGAACGGGAAAAGAAACTGAAGGCCCGCGGCGCGACGCTACCCGGTCGAGTGCTACTTCGATCGCGCGGTCCGGTTCGCCCCCGACGATCCGGCGGTGCGGGTCGTGTTCGGGCACTATCTCATCGACAAGGGCGACGCCGCCGGCGCGCGCAAGCAGCTCGAACTCGGCTCGGGAGAAGGCCCGCGACGACGCGAACCTGAGCTACAACCTCGGCCTCGCCTACTTCGATCTCAAGGACTATCCCCTCGCGCGCGAGTACGCGAAGCGCGCCTACGAGCTGGGCTTCCCGCTGGAGGGGCTGAAGAAGAAGCTGCAGCAGGCCAGGCAGTGGCAGGACTGATCCGGCTCCTCGGCATCGCGCTCGTGCTCGCGGGCAGCTCATCCAGCGCCGCCCAGAACGAGCGGGACAGGCAGCCCGCACGCCGCGCCGGCCCGCGGGCGGCACGCAGCAGCGCGTGATTCGCGTCGGCCCCGCCGGCGACGTGGCGACGATCGCGGCAGCGAGCCGGGTCGCGCGTTCCGGAGACGTGATCGAGATCGAGGCAGGAGACTACACCGGCGACGTCGCGGTCTGGGCACAGGAAGAGCTCACCATCCGCGGCGTCAAGGGCAGGCCCCGTCTCGTCGCCGCCGGGGCCTCCGCCGAGGGCAAGGGCATCTGGGTCGTCCGCGGCGAGCGTGTCTCGGTCGAGAACGTCGCCTTCGTCGGGGCGCGGGTGCGGGACCGGAATGGCGCCGGCATCCGGCTCGAGCGCGGCGCTCTGACGGTTCGGGACTGCGTGTTCGAGGACAACGAGAACGGCATCCTTACGGCGAACCGACCTTCGATCGAGCTCGTCATCGAAAACTCGGAGTTCGCGCGGAACGGTGCGGGCGATGGCCGAAGCCACAACCTCTACGCGGGAAGGAACGCCAAGCTCGTGGTGATCGGGAGCTACTTTCACCAGGCGCGGGTCGGCCACCTGTTGAAGAGCCGCGCGCGCGAGAGCCTGATCCTCTACAACCGGCTCACCGACGAGTGGAGCGGACGCGCAAGCTACGAGCTCGAGTTTCCGGTGGGCGGGCTCGCGGTTGTCGTGGGCAACCTGATCGAACAGGGTCCCCGCACCGAGAACGCGGCGATCGTGTCTTTCGGTGCCGAGGGCTACAAGTGGCCGCGCAACGAGCTCCATCTCGGGCACAACACCATCGTGAACGACCGCCCTCAGGGCGGCGTGTACGTCTCGGCGAGGCCGGGAAACGCGAGCGTTCGAGCGGTGAACAACCTGTTCGTCGGGAGAGGCTCGCTCGCGCTGAAGGCAGCGCACGCGCTCTCCGGCAACGAGACTGCCGAGTGGCCCGAGTTCGCAGCCGCGCCGCGGCTCGACTTCCGGCTCAAGGCGCAATCGCGCCTCGTCGGCCGCAGTCAGCCGGCCGGCTCCGTCGACGGCGTGGCGCTCGAGCCGGTGCGCGAGTACGTGCACCCGACTGCCACTGCACCGATACCGCCGGGGTTGCCGCTGAGCCCGGGCGCATTCCAGTCGCTCGCCCGTTAGCCTCGCCTCATGCTCTCCGGTTGGATCGACCTCGAGCGCATCCCAGGCGAGCTCGACGCCGACGTTGTCGCACGCGGGCCAAAGGGTGGCCCGCGCCGGTTCACGGGGACGGCGCTGGAGGTCGCGGTCGATGGCATGGAGGTGGACGTCCACGTTGAACGGACGTTCCTCGCCGTCGCCTGCGGGCGACCTCGCTTCGCCGATCCGACGATCGCGCAAGTCGCCGTGCACGGCGGCCCGGCCGCGGCCTGCGCCGAGTTGGTCCGCGGGAAGGGCGCCGAAGCGCCGGCGGCCCTCAAGGGCCACTACGCTCTCGCCGCCATCGATCTGCGGGAACGGCGCGTCACGCTGGCCACCGACCGGTTTGCCACCTTCCCCCTGTGCTACGCCCGGTCGGGCAGTCGGTTCGCGTTTGCGGATCGGGCGGACAGCGTCCCGCTCGGGTCGCCGGAGACCGTGGATCCACACGCGATCCTCGAGTATCTGTACTTTCACGTGATCCCCGCACCGCGGACGGTGTTCAAGGGCGTGCACCGGCTCGAGGGCGGTCATGCGATCGTCGCAGAAGCCTCGCGCGAGCATCGGGTCCGCTACTGGACGCCCCGATTCACCGCAGCAAAGCCCTCGGATCCCGCCGCGCTCGCGGCGGAGTTCCGCGAGCTCGTCCGGCAGGCGGTCGCGCGTGAGGCGGATGTCGATCCGGTGGGCTGCTTCCTCAGCGGCGGCACGGACAGCTCCACGGTTGCCGGAATGCTCGGCGAGGTGACGCGATCGCCCGGCACGGACCTTCTCGATCGGCTTCGACGCCGAAGGCTACGACGAGATCAGGTACGCACGGATCGCCGCCGCGTCATTTCGGGACGCAACACCGCGAGCACTATCTGACGCCCGAGAACCTCGTGCAGGGGATCCCGGCGGTGGCGGCACACTACGATCAGCCCTTCGGGAATTCGTCGGCCTTGCCGACCTACTACTGCGCGCGCCTCGCACGCGAGAATGGTGTGACGAAGCTCCTCGGCGGGCGACGGCGGCGACGAGCTGTTCGGCGGAAACACACGCTATGCGAAGCAGAAGCTCTTCGCGCTGTACGCGGTGATCCCGCAGGCATTGAGGAGCAGCGTCGTCGAACCGATCCTCCTCGGCGCGCCGTTCGTGGACCGTCTGCCGCTGCTCCGGAAGGTCGCGAGCTACGTGCGGCAGGCCCGGCTGCCGATGCCGGAGCGAATGGAGACCTACAACCTTCTCGCGCGGCTCGGGGTCGCCGAGATGCTCGAGCCGGATTTCCTCGCGTCGGTCGATCCCGCCGGTCCGGAAAGAGCGCAGCGCGAGACGTACGCTGCCTGTTCCGGGGCGGCGCTGGTGGACCGGATGCTGGAGTACGACTGGAAGTACACGCTTGCCGACAACGACCTCCCCAAGGTCCGGGGCACTGCCGCGCTTGCCGGAATGGGAGTCGGGTTCCCGTTCCTGGCCGACGAGATCGTCGATTTCTCGCTCAGGCTGCCGGCATCGTCCAAGGTCCGTGGATTGAAGCTGCGGCCTTTCTTCAAGGAAGCACTGGGCGGCTTCCTGCCGGACCCGATCATCGCGAAGCGGAAGCACGGGTTCGGATTGCCGTTCGGGGTGTGGCTCACGCGCCACGACGAGCTGCGCGCCCTGGCGCATTCGTCGCTCGCACAGCTCGCCGGCCGCGGCATCGTGCAACCGGCCTTCACCGAGACCCTCATCGGACAAGAGGCTCGCGGAGCAGCCGGCGTTCTATGGCGAGATGGTCTGGATCCTGATCATGCTCGAGCTGTGGCTTGCCGTGCGCCGCTCCCGCCCGGCGCTCGAGCGCGTGCCGCCTGTCGGAGCGAGCGCCTGAGTCATGCCGATCCGCGACCTCGTCCTGTTCGCGATCGCTGCGGTTGCCATTCCCTTCATCCTGCGGCACCCGTGGATCGGGGTCATCTTCTCCGCCTGGTTCGGCCTCATGAATCCGCATCGGCTGACCTGGGGGCCGGCGCACGACTTCCGGTTTGCCCTCGGGCTCGCAGTGTTGACGATGATCGGCGTGTTGATCACGCGCGACGAACGGCGGTGGAAGGCCGGCATCGAGGTCTATCTCCTGATCGCGTTCATCGCCTGGTTCAGCCTGACGACGGTGTTCGCCTTCAACCCGGATCGCGCGCTGCCGGCACTGGAGCGCGCGGTCAAGGTGCAGGTGCTCGTGTTCCTGACGCTCATTCTGTTCAACTCCAAGCGCCAGCTCGACCTGCTTGTCTGGACGATCGCGGTCTCGCTCGGCTTCTACGGCGCGAAGGGCGGACTGTATACGCTGCGAACGGGCGCGGACGTCGGCCGTGTATGGGGTCCCGAGGGAAGCTTCATCGAGGACAACAACGCCATCGGGCTGGCGCTTGTCATCACGATCCCCTACCTCTACTACCTGTTCGTGGAGACCAGGAACCGGTGGCTGAAGCTGGGGCTCGCCGGGGTGGCAGGGCTGTCGCGTCATTTCGGTCGTCGGCACTTACTCGCGGGGTGGATTCCTGGCGATCCTGGCCATGGGGACGTGGCTGTGGTGGAGGAGCCGTCACAAGCTCCTCCTGGGCTTCGCACTCGCTCTCACCGTGCCGCTGCTGCTCGCGTTCCTGCCCGGGAAGTGGGAGGACCGAATGCGCAGCATCGCCGAGTACCAGCAGGACAGCTCGGCGATGGGACGCCTCAACGCCTGGCAGACCGCGATTGGCGTGGCACGCGACCATCCGCTCGTCGGCGGCGGGTTCGAGTTCCACTCGAAGGCAGTCTTCGCGCGATACGCGCCCGTGCCCGAAGACTTCCACTCGATGCACAGCATCTACTTCCAGGTACTCGGCGAGTCACGGCTTCGTGGGGCTCGCGCTCTTCCTGGCCATCTGGTTCTTCACTTGGCGGAGGAGCGCTTGGCTCGCGAAGACCACGAAGGGCAGGGACGACTTACGCTGGGCGAGCAACCTCGTCGCGATGGTGCAGGTCAGCCTGGTCGGCTATCTCGTCGGCGGCGCTTTCCTGGACCTGGCCTATTGGGACCTGCCGTACTACGCGTCTGGCGATCCTGATCATCACCAGCGACATCATCCGGAGAGCGGCGACCGCGCCGGCCGGCGAAGCGACGACTGCTGCTGAGCGAGCACCTCCGGATGGGGCGCTCCGTCGGGTTCCCGGGCCGACAGGGGCAAACACGGTCTCCCGAGGCCAGATCGATCCGAACCCGTAGGTGCGCTCGCCCGTCGCCTCGAGGCGGCAGGCGTCGAAGCTCGACCGATGAGCCAGGAACAACAACCGCGCCTCCTGTTCGTCTCTCCCCGCTTCCTCTTCCCCGCCGACTCCGGCGGCAGAATCAGGACGACGCAGGTGCTGCGCGGGCTCAAGGGAGGTGCGTTCGAGATCACGCTGCTCTCCCCGGCGGAGCCCGGCGAGGCGGCCGCGTACGCCGAATCGATCTCGAACGCCTGCGACCGGTTCCGCTGGTGGCCGGAAGAGCGCAACGGAAAGCTTCGATCGATCCGCCGGCTGGTGCGTCTCACGTCGCCCCTGCCGCTGCCCGTGGCCGATGATTGCTCGGAGGTGGGACGTCGGTTTGTTGCAACCGAGCTGTCGATGCCCTACGACGTGGTGGTATTCGATTTCCCGCACGCGGCGGTGCTGGCGCCGCGGTCCATGTCGCAGGCGTCGGTGTTGTTCACGCACAACGTCGAGAGCGAGATCTTCCGGCGCCACGCGGAAGTCGCGGCGAACGGCCTCATGCGCTGGATCTGGCGCGGTCAGCTCCGGAAGATGCTGGCGTTCGAAGGCGAGGCGCTCCGGCGATTCGACGCGGTCGTCGCCGTATCGGAGCGGGACAAGCGGACGTTCCTCGCCGACTTCGGCGTGACGAACGTCAGGACGATCCCGACCGGCGTGGACGTCGAGTACTTCGACTACGCTCCCCCTGCCGCAGAGCCCGTCGCGGTGTTTACCGGCGCGATGGACTGGGCGGCGAACATCGACGGAATCTCGTTCCTCATGGACGAAGTCTGGCCGCTCGTCTCCTCGAAGGTCGCCGACGCAAAGATGATTGTCGTCGGGCGCCATCCGCCGCCGAGTCTCGTCACCAGGGCAAGGCGCCGCGGGCTCGCCTGGAGGTTCACCGGCTTCGTCGAAGACGTCCGGCCCCACGTGCACCGCGCGGCGGCCTACGTGATTCCGTTGCGCGTGGGTGGTGGCACACGCATGAAGGTGTTCGAAGCGATGTCGATGGGGTGCCCCGTGGTCTCGACCGGCATCGGCGCGGAAGGGCTCCCGGTCGAGCCGGACCGGCACTACCTGCGCGCCGACGACGCGCAGGGGCTCGCGGATGCCATCGTCCGGTTGTTGTGCGACCGCGGCCTCGGCCGGGAGCTGTCGCGACGGGCGCGCGACTACGTGGCAGCCGGTTTCTCGTTCAGGATCGCTGCACGCGCATTCGAGGCGCATTGCCTAGAGGCGATGGCGTTGCGAAGGGGACGGACGCCTGATTATCCGATGGGTCGGCGCCCGTCAAGGACCGAACGGGATTGAAGTCGTTCGTCGTTCGCCCTCGGACGCGCTCAGGGCGAACGACGGGCTGACTCGGCACGAAAGACGACGTGCTTCGAGACCAGGAAGTTGAAGGCGAGCGCGGTGATCGATCCGGCCGCGACCCCCAGAACGAGCATCTCCGCGGCCTCTCCGAAGACCGAAATCCAGAGCCAGTAGATCCCCACGTTCAAGAGCGCGCCGAATCCCGTGAGCAGGACGTATGGTCCAAGCGACTTCGCGGAAACCTGTGATCGGAAGGTGAACCGGCGGTTCAGCAGCCAGGTGACGCAGACAGCGACTAGAAACGAGACGACACGACCGATCCGCGCTCCCGCGAGCCCGGCGGACGTGAGCAGGAGCAGGACGCCGGAGTCGACAAGAAACCCGAGCGTTCCGACCGCGCAGAACCGCAGGAACATCAGGCCCGGGAGTTCAGGCGGTCCGCGGCCTTGCGCTCCGACGCGACCAGGTAGGCGAACCTCTTCATCTCCTTCCGCCCGCGCGTGACCGTGTCGAGCACCAGGCCGCAGGTCAGGCTGAGGAACGCCACGACCATCAGTCCGGTCGACGAGGATCGCCGTCGGAAGCCGCGGGACGAGGCCGGTCTCGAGATAGGTCAGGACGATCGGAATCGCGAGGCCGATCGACGCAAGCGCGAGCACTCCGGCGATGGCGCCGAAGAACTGGAACGGCTTCTCGTTCTTGAAGAGCAGCAGGATCAGCCAGAGGATCTTGAACCCGTCGGAATAGGTCTTCAGCTTGCTCTCCGACCCTTCGGGCCGAGCCCCATACGGCGTCGGGACTTCGGCTACCGGCATCCTGAGCTCGAGCGCGTGGACCGTCAGCTCGGTCTCGATCTCGAAGCCGCTCGAAAGCGCCGGGAACGACTTCGCGAAGCGGCGCGAGAAGATGCGATAGCCCGACAGGATGTCCGTGAACCGCTTGCCGAAGAGGTAGGAGACGAACCAGGTGAGCACGGCATTGCCGGAGCGATGGCCGCGACGATAGGCGTCGACCCGCGCATCGACGCGGCTCCCGACCACCATGTCGAGCTCCTCGTCGACGAGCTTGCGCACCATCGCCGCGGCGCTCGGCGCGTCGTAGGTCGAATCGCCGTCGACCATCACGTACACGTCCGCCTCGACGTCGGAGAGCATCCTGCGGACCACGTTTCCCTTGCCCTGCAACCGCTCCGCTCTGACGATCGCGCCCGCGGCGCGCGCGAGCTCCACCGTCCGATCCCGGGAGTTGTTGTCGTAGACGTAGATCCTCGCCGTGGGAAGCGCCGCGCGGAAATCGCCGACGACCCGTGCGATCGCGGCCTCCTCGTTGTAGCACGGGATCAGGACCGCGATCTCGGGCAGCGTCGTTTGATCATCCAGGCGCATGGCGTCAGGCCGGCTCCACTCGGTAAACAATGACGGGGCTGACCGGCCGCGTCAATCTCCTCGCCAGATCTTCGGGGAGCACCCGGTCCAGGCCAAGCGATCGACCGAGCTTGATGAGCATGCTCTCCGGGGGGGCGATCCGCCCAACCTCCCGCCAGGACGCGGCCGGCCGGAAGGTCTCCACGACCGACTTGCATCGCGGCGAGACGCTGCAGCGGCGGATTCCGTCCGCGGTGTAGAAAACGAGCGAGCCGGGCCCTGGCGCTGCGGTCGACACGGCGTCGGGATCGACACCCCGGAAGCGGAAGAAGTATTGGCTCCGGAACTTCGTCTCGGGGTCGACATGGATCCCCTGCCCCGGGTGTTGCGCGACCCAGGAAGCGAGCTCCCGCTCGCCGAAGCGCGGATTCGTGTTCTCGACCATGAGCGCGAGGACGTTGACCGCGACCGCCCCCGCGACGAGGGCGACGGCCAGGCGGCGATGCTCCTCCTGCCACAGCGCTGCGAGCCAGTAGCCGGCGATCAAGACCGCCGTCCAGGCGACGAGTAGCAGATAACGCGGCACCAGGTAGAGGCGCGGATTGAACGCAACGAAGAAAAAGAAGACCAGGCCGAACACGGCAAGCAACGCAAGCGGGAGTGCGGCCTGACCAAGGTCATGCCGTCGCTTCCACAGCCTCCAGCCGCCGAAGATCGCGAGCCAGAATATGATCCCGTACTTCTGGCTGATGAACAGGCTGACGAAAGGATCCAGGATAGGCGCTGACGGCGAGATTCCCTTGGCCGTCGATGACCCCATCGCGCGCGCGCGTTTGGGCGACCTGTGACGCCCGGTCGATGACATCGTGGTGGTAGTCGATCCGGTATCGGTAGAGCGGGTCGCCGGTGGCGGTGTAGAGGTATGCCCACTCGATCAGCAGCAGGGGGAGCGCCGCCGCGGCGATCAGCAGATAGCGACTGCGCGGGGCGGTGGGCTTGAACAGGAACAGCAGCCCTAGGAACAGCGCGAAGCCAAGGGCGGTCTCACGGGTCAGGAAGGCGAGCGCCCATGCGACCCCGCAGATGAGCCACGGCGCGACTGCTCCGCGCTGGCCGCAGCCGAGCACGAACGCCCAGAGCGCGACCGAGAGATAGAAGAGCTCCGGGACATCGGGGTTGAGGTACGTTGCGACGACCAGGAACCCCGGCATGGTCACGAGCAGCAGCCCCGAGATCAGGGCGGTTCCGAGCCCGAGCACCCGAGCCGGCGGCGATCGTGTTCACCACCAGAAAGAGCGCGAAGTAGACAACGTTCGGGAGGCTCACCGAGGACTCGCTCAGCCCGAAGAGGCTGACCGAGGCGGCGACCGGGAGGGTGATGGTGTGGCGCAGCGTCCAATGCGAGTGACCGACATAGGGGAAGCGCTCGAGCCAACCGAGCCCTCCTCCGACGTAGCCCGCGTCGTCGCTCGCCTGGAAGCCGACGTAGAAGAAGGGGAGCAGCATCAGATAGATGAGGCAGGACGACGGCGGCGACGAGAACCTCGCGACGTGTCACCATCATTTCGCTCTGGCCGCGGTCGTTTCGAATCCGAGCCGTTGGACCGGTCCCTGGACCGCGAACACCACGGTATACGGTGTCGCGACGTGGCCGAGCCACCGCGGCGGCGGAACGGTCCGGATCGCGCGCAGCACAAGCCGCGCGCCTGCGCCGGCATGGGCCTCGTCAATCATGTCGAAGCGGTCGAAGCACTCGAACCCGAGGCGCCGGAGATAGTCCCGCAGCCCGTAGAAGCTGAACCAGTGGACGGCCGGGTAGCGGGCGTGATTCACGAGCTCCGGCCGAGTCGTGACCGCCAAGCGCTCGTAGCGGCGCTTGAGCGGCCGCGGATACCAGCTGTAGAGCGGGAGGTCGAACTCCTGCTGGACCGGGCAAAGCACGTTGGTCGTGCTGAGGTAAAGCACCCCGCCGGGCTTCAACACGCGCGCCGCCTCCCGGACGCAAGCTTCCCAGTCCTCCACGTGCTCGAGCAGCTCGGGCAGCAAACACACGTCCATTGAAGCGTCGCCATACGGGAGCGCGGTTGCGGTGCCGACGTCGAACCGGATCGCGAGGCCTGCGGTAGCGGCACGCCGTGCGGCGATTGCGACGAGCGCTTCATTCACGTCGAGCCCATGCACGTCGTGCCCGAGCTGAGCCCACATCGCAGCCTGGGTACCTGCGCCGCAGCCGACGTCCGCGACCTTGAGAGTGCGCCGCGCCCCCCTTCCCGGGCGATCAGACCGAGCACCTTGTCGCACACGGTCTCGAAGCGCGCCTTCGTCTCCTCGCTCAGGCTCGCCTGCTCGTAGTAGGCGACGAAGTTCGGGTCGGAGCTGTGATCGACCGGCGCGCGCGACAGCCGCTCAGAATCGTTGGTCGTCACTGGACCGCCGTCCGCGCCGGCTCGAACAGATTCCGGAGCAGCCGCAGACCGTAGCGCCATCGCTGCCGGTCCCAGGGCGTGAAGCGCGGAAGCTGGAGCGGGTCGGCGCCGTGCCGGGCGGCGCCCCAGGCGGTGGTGACGGCGGCGTCGAAGCCGAGCGTCCGGACCATCTCGCACGTGCCGCAGGCCGAAATCCTCGGCCGGCTTGCCGTTCGGATACGCGAACAGGCGCACGGGAGCCCCCGTGATGTCCTCGAGACGCCGGCGGCTGAGCTCGATCTCCGCGCGCGCCTCGCCGTCGGCGATCCGGGTCAGGATCGGATGATTGACCGTGTGCGCGCCGATCGTCATCCCGTTCACGTGCAGCCGGCGAACGTCCCCGGCGCTCATCATCAGGTCGGAGGGGGCACCCGCGCCGGCGATCTCGGCGATGCGGAGCGCTCTTGTCCGCACGCTCCTCGGGCGGCAGATGCTTGAGCGCGGCGATCAGCCGATCGATCGCCGCGCGGCGGTCTCGACGTGCCGCTGACCGGATGCGCGCCGAGACCGAGCGGCGCGAGATCGAGCACCGGTCCTTTCGCCGCACGGACCGCTTCGATCACCGTGTCGTTCCACATGCATCCGCCGTCGAGGAATCCGGTGGCGATGAAGAACGTCGCCGGAAGACCGAGCCGCAGGAGGATCGGCGCTGCGATCTTGGCGTTGTCGGCATAGCCGTCGTCGAACGTGATCGCGAGCGGGCGTTCCGGCAGCCGGCCGTCGCGGAGGCGCTGGACCGCGTCGCCCAGCGGCAGCACGTTGAACCAGTCCTTCACCCAGCGCATCCGGGCCTCGAACGCCGCGGCGTCCACTTCGTCTGGGAAGAGCGGGTCCGGGCGCGCCAGCACGCGGTGGAAAATGAGGATCGTCAGCCTCGAGCGGGCGCCCGAGGGCGCGACTCGCCGGTAGGCTGATCGAAGCGTCAGCACGCCGCGGCCTCGTCGAGCACGATTCGGAATAGGTCGAGTTGACTTCGCGCGACCTCGTGCCAGCCGAATCGCTCGGCGTAATGCCGCACTGCGCCTCTGTCGGGCGGCGACGCGAGCAGGTCGCTCGCCGCGCGAGCAAACGAGGCGCTGTCTCGCGACTCGACCACCCGTCCGGCGACGGGCTCGGTGACGATTTCCGGCACCCCACCCACCGCCGCCGCCACCACCGGCGTTCCGCACGCCATCGCCTCAGCCAAAACGTTCGGCCAGCCCTCCCGGGTGGAGGCGAGCACCAGCGCGTCGGCAGCGCTGTACACGATCCGCAGTCGTTCCTGCGGCATTTCGTCGAGAATCCGGAGCCGCCCGGCGACGCCCGCGCGCTCGATGAGCTCGAGCAAGCGCCCCCGCTCCGGGCCAGCACCGACGATCAGTGCCTCGGTTCCCGGCAGCGCCGCGACGGTTTCGATGAAAAGGTCGTGGCCCTTCAAGGAAACGAGATTGCCGACCGAGACCAGGACCTTCTCGGCCGCGAGCCCGAGGGCGCGGCGCGCGTCGTCGCGGTCGATCGGCCGGAAAAGCTCGAGGTCCGCCCCGTTGCGCAGCACGACGATGCGGGCGGGGTCGACGCCGAGCTTCACCATGGACTGCTTGAGCGCCTGCGAGACCGCGACGACGCGGCTCGCCGAACGCGCGGCGGACAGAATCATCCGGCGCGGCGGCTCGAGCTGCGCGATGCGATTGATGTCGCTGCCGTGAGCGGTGACGACGAAGGGTTTGCCGAAACGGCGGGCGAGCATCGCCGCCGCCACGCCGTCGGGGTAGAAGTAGTGCGCGTCGATCAGATCGAAGTCGAGGCCCGCCCGCGCGAGGCGGCGAATCTCCCGCTCGGCGGCCCGCGCAAGCGTCCAGGGCTGGATCCTCGTTCCGACCTTCGGGATCATGAAGTAGCGCGGGTGGCGAATCTCGATGCCCTCGCGACGCTCGACGCGCAAGGTCCGGGCAAGGGCGCCATATTCTCCGAACACGCGCGCGCCGCTCGGGAACCACGGTACCGGCGCGACGACGGTCGCGGTGACGGCGTTCGTAGCGAGGAGCTGCCTCAGCCGCGTCTCGACGAAGATCCCGTGCCGCGGCCGCGCTGCGCTCGGGAAGAGCGTGGTGAACGTGAGGACCCGGATCGGCGCCCGCTCGGCAGTCGCCGCGGCCGCTACCCCAGGCTGTGAACGGCGTTCCGCGACCGCCGGCATCACGTTCAATCGGCGACGGCCGCGGCAGCAATGCGGCGGCGGTCGTCGTCCGACCGCGGGGAGGCGCCGCCCGCAACGCGGAGGAAGGCTTCGAACATGAGGAGCGACCAGAGCGGCGCGCTGTGGTTGCGGAAGCCGGACTGATGCTCACTCACGAGGCGTTCGAGGTACGCCGCGTTAACGAACCCGGTCTCCGCAAGCGCGGACCGCAGGACCGCGTTCCGCAACCGCTCGCGCAAGGGGCCGCGGAACCAGCTCGCGAGCGGCACCGCGAAGCCCATCTTCGGCCGGTAAAGGAGCGCGCGCGGAAGCTTGGGCTCCATGGCGCGCTTGAAGAAGTACTTCTGCTCGGCGCCCCGGATCCTGAGGGACGAGGGCAGCGTTGCGAGCCATTCGACGAGCGGATGATCCATCAGCGGCTCGCGCACCTCCAGCCCGTGCGCCATGCTCGCCCGATCAACCTTGGTGTTGATGTCGCCGACGAGGTAGGTCTTGAGGTCAAGATACTGGATCAACGCGAGCGGGTCGTCGTGGTTCGCCCGGCGCGCGTGCCGGCGGAACACTTCGAGCGCCGAGTAGCCACCGAGGCGGGCCTCGAACGAACCGGTGAAGAGCTGCGCACGCATCGCATCGGACATGATCGACATACTGTGGAAGTACGCCTGAACCGGGTCGCGCGCGAGCGCCTCGAACGTGGTCTTCGCTCGGAAGACGCGCGGCGCCCAGTCGGCCTTCGGGTAGAGCCGCCCGAGCAGGCCGAACAGCGGCCGGCGCACCGCGAGCGGCAGCGGCGCGCGGAGCTTCTCCTCCAGGAGATGCAGGCGATAGCGGCGGTAGCCGCCGAAGCTCTCGTCGCCGCCATCCCCGGAGAGCGCGACCGTAACGTGCCGCCGGGCGAGCTCACAGACGCGGTAGGTCGGAATCGCCGAGCTGTCGGCATAAGGCTCATCGTAGAGCCCGGCGAGCCGGTCCACCAGATCGAAGTCGTCGGTCTCGACCCGGTGGACGGAGTGCCGCGTGCGATAACGGTCCGCGACCTGTTGCGCATACGCAGATTCGTCAAACGCCGGATCCGAGAACGCGATCGAGCAGGTGTTGACCGGGTCGGCGCTCACGGCCGCCATCGTCGCCACCACCGCGCTCGAATCGACCCCGCCCGAGAGGAACGCCCCGAGCGGCACGTCGGCGATCATCCTGAGCCGCACCGACTCCTCGAGGCGACCGATGAGCTCGGCGCACGCCTCCCCCTCGCTCAAGCGGTTATCCAGGGTGAACCGGACGTCCCAATACTCCTTCGGTGCCCGGATCGGCTCGCCTCGGCGGACCGTGAGCGTGTGGGCTGGCGGGAGCTTCGCCGCGGCGGCGAAGATCGTCCGCGGCTCGGGCACATACCCGAGCGCGAAGTACTCCTCGACCGCGCACGGGTCGAGATCGCGCGCGAGACCGCCGTGCGCGAGGAGCGCCTTCAACTCCGAACCGAAAATGAGCATGCCGTCCGGGAGCAGCGCGTAATACATCGGCTTCACGCCGAGGCGGTCGCGGGCGAGGAAGAGGGTCTCGCGGGTGCGATCCCACAGCGCGAAGGCGAACATCCCGCGGAACCGCTCGACGCACGCCTCGCCCCACGCCTCCCAGGCGTGCACGATCACCTCGGTGTCGCTCTTCGTCCGGAACGTGTGGCCGAGGCGCGCGAGCTCGGGGATCAGGCTCTGGAAGTTGTAGATCTCGCCGTTGAAGATGACGCAGACGGTGCCGTCCTCGTTGTAGAGCGGCTGCTGCCCGGTCGCCAGATCGATGATCGACAGCCGCCGGTGACCGAGGCCGATGCCGGGCTCGAGGTGCAGGCCGCCGGCGTCCGGGCCGCGGTGGTGCAGCGTCTCGTTCATCCGCTCGACGAGCGAGCGCGGCACGTCGCGCCGCGCCCGGGTATCGAAGATGCCGACGATGCCGCACATGACCGCCCAGCTCCCTAGTGAGCGCCGCGCAGCACGGATTGGCGACGACGGCGCTGCACCAGCAGGATGAGCTGCACCAAGAGCACCACGAGTAACGCCGCGAATAGCACTCCGCTGGCCAGAAGCCTCCACCGCAGCCGCTCCATCCGCTCCAGCTGGCGAACATTCTCTGCCGTCGTCAGCACCTTGATGCGCGGATGCACTCCGACCGCGATGGCAGTCAGTTGCTCCAGAGCGCGTGACAGTCGTCCCGCGGTCTTGACCGCCGGATGACTGTCATAAGTGAACACGTTGTTGCCCCACCATAAGTACCACTCAGCCGCGCCGCGACGGTAGTACTCCACGAGCTTCTGCTCGATCGAGTATGGACGACGCCCTGGCCCGTTGGCACGGATGATGGGCGCAGCGCGGCGTCCAAGCGCGAACTCGCGGAACTCCAACGCGCTCAGTGGCTGCCCGCTCGCGGCGTCGACCGCGTGCACGTTGTTGTAGACGTCGAGGAAGACCCACTTACCCAACTGCCGATCGAATACCTCTATGACCGCGTGGCCGAGCCCGCCAAAGCCGTCGAAGGAGAACCCCCATTGACGCGCGGATCAGTCCGGCCGCGACTGCCAACCCCAAATAGACTTCGGTAAAGTCGGCACAGTATCCCCGTCCCTCGTCGACGATCCCCCGGTAGGTGGTGACCAGATCGGACTGAATCGCTCCCTTGTCTCGCGCGTTTCGAGTCAACATCCCCGCAAGCGCCAGCGCCTTCTCCCAGTCGCCGGCCCCGGAATCGACCCCGGCGGCTCGAACCGCGGAAACAAACTCCGGCAGCGGGGCACGCTGCTCCGCCGTGAAGCTCGCCGGCACCTGTTTCGGTGTCCAGCTGAAGTCGGCCGGCGTGCCGCGCGTGATCAGCAGCGCGTTACGCAAACGCACCGCCTCGCTCGAAGGGTACGCCTGGCTCAGCACGTAGCCGGCGAGCAACAGCAGCCCCGCCAGGTTGGCAGCGATGCCGGCGCGAAGCAACCGACGCCTGTCGATTCCTACCAGCACAGCCCGACGACCTTGCCTCGCAACGTCTGCCCGCTGCGAGATGTTGACCAGATCGAGCACGATCTGATCCTCGCGGACCAAGCGCGCTGAGCGCCTCGAGCGTCGTCGCGTCGCTCAAGCCCGACGACCAGCACGTCGGACTCCGCGATCACGCTCTCGATGTCGCTGCGCAGCAGCGCGCCGATGTGCGGAACGTGCTGCTCGATGAACCGGCGGTTCGCGCCGAGCAGGTTGGAAAGATGCACCTCCGGGTCGTAGACGAGGAGGCTCAACCCCTTGCCGATGAGCTGCTCGGCGAGCAGCACCAGCGGGCTCTCGCGCAGGTCGTCGGTGCCGGTCTTGAACGAGAGCCCGATCATGCCGATCCGGCGCTTGCCGCGAAGCGAGCACCTTCTGCGATCGCGCGGTCGAGGTGCGACGCGGTTCGACGGCAGGATGCCGCCGAGCATCGGCAGCTCGACGTCGCGCGTCTTCGCCAGGTACAGCGTCGCGCGCAGGTCCTTCGGCAGGCACGAGCCGCCGAACGCGAAGCCCGGCTTCAGGTAGGCGCGCGAGATGTTGAGCTGCGTGTCCTTGCAGACGAGATCCATGACCTCGAACGGATCGACGCCGAGCGCTTCGCACAGGCGGGCGGTCTCGTTCGCGAAGGTGATCTTGAGCGCGTGGAAGTTGTTGCAGCAGTACTTGACCGTCTCCGCGGCGCGGATCGACGTCGCATGGAACTCGCAGGGCAGGTGGCCGAAGAGCCCGCGCAGCGCGTCCACCGGCGCCGGCGGCGTTGGCGCCCACGATCGTGAACGGCGGCTTGTCGTAGTCGCGGATCGACGAGCCCTCCCGCAGGAACTCGGGCTGGAAGCACACGTGGAAGTCGACGCCGTCCTTCTTCCCGGAGCTTCGCTCGAGGATCGGCCGCAGCACGTCCTCGACCGTCCCGGGCACGAGCGTGGAGCGGAACACGAAGACGTGCGGCGCCGTGCTTGTCGCGCAGCGCGGCGCCGAGCTCGCGGCGAGGCGCAGCAGCGCCGACTGGTCCTGGCTGCCGTTCGGCGCCGAGGGCGTGCCGACGCAGATGAGCGAGATCTCGCTCGAGTGCAGTGCCTGGCGCGCGTCGGCGGTCACCGACACGCGGCCGCTCGCCGCGACCTTCGCCATCAGCTCGACCATGCCCTCCTCGACGACCGGGGTCTTGCCGGCGGCGATCTGGGTCGAGCTTGGTCTGGTCGACGTCCACGCCGATCACCCGGTGCCCGTCGCGCGCGAGGCAGGCGAGCGACACGGCGCCGACGTAGCCCAGTCCGAAAATGCTGATGTTCACGCCGTCAAACCCTCCGGTTTCAGCGCCTGGTGCGGCTTGCGCGCGTGCAGCGGCGAGGCAGCGCTCGATCGATGGCGTCGAGCCGCCGCATCGAGCTCGGCCACGCGTGATGGGAGAGCATCCGCGCCCGCCCCGCTGCGGCGAGCCGGCGGCGTTCGGCCGGATCGCTCGAGCACGTGCAGCACGGCCTGAGCGTATTCGCCGGGCGAGCGTGCGACCAGGAAATGCTCCCACTCGAGCGCATCGACGCCGCCGGCCGCGACGCGCGCTCGTGACGACCGGCACCCCGGCGGCCATCGCCTCGAGGATCTTGTTCTGGGTGCCGCGGGCGATGTTGAGCGGCGCGACCATCAGCGCCGAGCGCTGGAGGTGCGGCCGCACGTCCGGCACCGAGCCGGTCACCGTGACGCCGGGAAGCTCGCCGAGCTTGCGCACGGCCGGCGACGGGTCGGCGCCGACGATCAGGAGCCTCGACCTTCGGCCGACGCGCGCGGACGAGCGGCAGCGTCCGCGCGCAGAAGTCGAACATGCACTCCTGGTTCGGGTAGTAGTCCATGCGCCCGACGAAGCAGATCGTGTCGGGATCGTGGGGCTCGGCCGAGGGCGCGAAGTACTCGCTGTCGACGCCGTTCGGGAACCAGTCGGTCGCGACGCCGGTGTCGTAGCCCTCGAGCGTCTCCCACTCGGCGCGGGTCGTCGCGGTGCACAGGTCGAAGCGCCGCGCGAGGCGCTTCTCCTCGCGCTCGAGCTTGCGGCCCTCGAGCCAGTAGCCGGCGACAGCGGAAACGGCTTGTAGCGCGCGTACTCGAGCCACTTCTGCGAGTCCATGTCGCCGAAGTCGAGGATCTTCGGCGCGCCGTCGAACGCCCGCGACGTACTGCGCGACCGACGAGCAGTGGACGAAGATCGAGGTCGAAGCGTTCGCGCGCGAGCAGCTCGCGGATCCGTGCGCGCGAGCTCGCGACGAGTAGAAGTAACCCCATCGACGAGGGCGCGGGCGTCGGCAGCCGCGCCGCCATCCGCAGCACCTGCACCGGGTTCGCGGACCCGCGCCATCTCGAACCGGGAGCAATACGGCGCGATGCCCTGCCCTTCGCGCGCCTCCTCGTCGGAGCGCACGAGCGAGCGACGGTCACCTCGTGGTCGGCCGCGAGGTGCCGGATCATGTTGAACGGGCGGATCTTGCCGCCGCGCTTGGGCGGGAAGGGAAACCGGTGGCAGACGTAGAGGATCTTCATGCGGCCATCGCCTTGAGCTCGTCGGCCACGTCGGCGGGCGACCGGTGGTCGAGGAAGATCCGGGCCCAGATCTCGAGGTTGAGGAGCGCGAGCAGGCGGTCGGTGCCGTCGACCCGGTTCGCCTGGTGGTCGGCCACGAGCTGCGCCACCGCCTCGTGGCGCAGCAGGCCCCGCGCGCCGACCGACGCGGGCGAGAACACCTGGCGCAGCACCGGCGCGAGGTCGCCCTTCAGCCAGGCGCCGAACGGCGTGCCGAAGCCGCGCTTGCTGCGCTCGAGGATGTCCGGCGGCAGCAGCCCCTCGAGCGCGGCCTTCATCGCGTGCTTCAGGCGTCCGCCGCGGATCTTGATCGCCTGCGGCATGGCGGCGGCGAGCTCGACCAGCTCGTGGTCGAGCAGCGGCACCCGGCATTCGAGCGAGACCGCCATGCTCATCTTGTCGGTGAGCAGCAGCAGGTCGTCGGGAAGCTGGGTCTCGGCGTCGACGACCAGCATGCGGTTCAGGGGGTCGTCGCTCGTCGCCCCGCGCATCGCCGCGGCGAGCAGATCCATCCGCTCGACGCCGTTCGCCCGGGAGAGGCGCGCCGCGTCCGCGGCCGGGAACACCTCGACGTAGGAGCGGTAGCGCTCCTCGAACGGCAGGTCGGCCGAGGCGAGGAACGAGCGTGGCGAGGCGCAGCGCGTTCAAGACCCGCGAGTGGCGATCGCTCGGCAGCTTCCCGCCGACGCTCGTCGCCGCCCGCCGCACCCACCCGGGCAGGCGCTCGAAGTACGCGCGGTAGTGGTCGCCCAGGTAGCGGCGGTAGCCGCCGAAGAGCTCGTCGCCGCCGACGCCCGAGAGGATCACGGTCACGTCGCGGTGCGCGAACTCCGACACGAGATAGGTGGTGATGAACGCGCTGTCGGCGACCGGCTCGTCCATGTGCCACAGCAGCTGCGGCAGCAGCGCGACGACGTCCGGCCGCACGAGGATCTCGTGGTGGTCGGTGCCGAAGCGCGCGGCGATCTGCCGCGCGTACGGCAGCTCGTTGTAGAAGCTCTCCGCGGCGCCGCCCTCGAATCCGATCGCGTAGGTCTTGACGGGCTGATCGGTGTGCCGCGCCATGAACCCGACCACGCAGCTCGAGTCGATGCCCCCCGAGAGGAACGCGCCGATGGGCACGTCGCTCACCATCTGCATCCGCACCGACTCCTCCAGCCGGGCGCGGATGCGCTCGATCCAGTCGCCTTCCGTCAGGGTGCGATCGACAGCGGCCGGCACGTTCCAGTAGCGCCGGGTCGGTGCGCCGTCCGTTCTCGACGACGAGGACCGACGCCGGAGGCACCTTCTCGATGCCGCGGAACATCGACTGCGGCGCGGGGACGTACCCGAGCTGCAGATACGACTGCAGCGCGGCCGGATCGAGCGCCGTCTCGACGCCCGGCAGCGCGAGGATGGCCTTCGCCTCGCTCGCGAAGAGCGAGCCGGTGCCCGTCGTCGTGCACGTAGATCGGCTTGATCGCCGAGCCGGTCGCGGCCGATCAGGAGCCGCCGGCGACGCGCGTCCCACAGCGCGAACGCGAACATGCCGTTGACGTGCCGGACGAACTCGTCGCCGTACTCCGCGTAGAGGTGGAGGAGGGTCTCGGAGTCCGAGCCGGTCTTGAAGCGGTGGCCCCTCGCCTCGAGGTCGCGGCGCAGCTCGCGGAAGTTGTAGATCTCGCCGTTGCAGACGAGCCAGAGCGTGCCGGTCGTGATCGGACAGCGGCTGGTGCCCGCCCGCGAGGTCGATGATCGAGAGGCGCCGCATGCCGATGGCGCAGGGCCCGTCGACGTGGATCCCTTCGTCGTCGGGACCGCGGTGGACGGTGAGCCGCCCCATCTGGCGCGACGAGGTCCGGCGACGCGGGTTGCCCGTCGAGCTGAAGGACGCCGTAGATGCCGCACACCGGAGTCAGCCCTTCGCGGCGCCGTGCGGCGCCGAGGTACGTTCCGGGCGCGCGTGCGCCGGGACCCGCAGGAGATCGAGGTAGAGCCGCTCGTAGCGCTGCACCATCCTCTCGAGGCTGAAGTGCTGCTCGACGTGCCGGCGTCCCGCTTTGCCGTGGCGGCGCGCCGCCGCGGGGTCGTCGAAGTAGACGAGGATCGCCCCCGCGAGCGCGGCGTAATCGGCCGGAGGGACGAGTCGGCCGGTCAGCCCTTCGGCCATCAGGTCGGCATTGCCACCGACGCGGGTCGCGACCACGGGGAGGCCTGACGCCATCGCTTCGAGGATGGTGTTCGAGATGCCTTCGGTGAGCGAAGGCAGGACGAAGAGGTCGAGTCCGCGGAGGATCGCGGGAATGTCCGGCCGTTCGCCGGCGAACCAGACGTGGTCGGCGAACCCGGCGTCGCGGACGAGACGCTCCGCCGCGACGCGCTCGGAACCCTCGCCGACCATGACGAGCCGCAGCTTGTCCCGCGCTCGCAGCGTCGCCCGGAGCGCGCTGAGGAAAGCGCGGGCGAGATTGAACGGGTCCTTCACGGCCTCCATCCGTCCGACGCTGCCGACCAGAAACAGGTCCGGCCCGGTGAACGGGCAGCCTGGAATCGGTGCTCGGCCGGCCGGCGCTGGACGGAAGCGGTCGGTGTCCACGCCGTTATAGATGTGAGTGATGCCCGCCGCCCGCACTCCCACGTCGTCCCGCAAGTACGACTGGAGCTCGTCCGACAGCGCGACGAAGTGGTGCACGAACGGCCGGTAGGCACGTCGGACGAGCCGGTACTTGCGACTGGAGGGACCGAGGTCGGCCAGGTCGCGGCCGTGCTCGCCGTGGATCCGCACGGGGACCCCGGCCGCCCACGCCGGCACCGTCATCTCGAGGGCCGCGAGGTTGCGCGTGTGGACGATCGACGGCCGGAGCTCGCGGAGCAGGCGATAGAACGCCGGGTAGAGACGGAACCCGTGGCCGGGCGGCTTGTGGAGCGCGATGCAAGTCACGTCGTCCCGGCGGATGCGCGCGCGGAACGCCTCATCGACCTCGGTGAGCGCGACGACAGCATGCCGCCACGCCGACTCGGGCATGGCGTTCACGAGGTTGACGACCCCGTTCTCGAGCCCGCCGACCGCGAAGCGGTGGACGACGTGGACGATGAGCGGTCGGTCCACGCTCACCCTCCGCGCCGGCTTGCGCGCTCGAGCGCGCGGTCGACTGCCCCGGACATCTCTTGCGCGAACCGCTCGAGCGTTTCCTCGGCGGCCTGCCCGGGGTCGTCGCCCCGGGTGTACAGGACGATCGCGGCCGAATCGTCGTCCCGGAACGTCAGCTTCTGGAAGGCGAGCAGGAGCTTGGCGAGATGGTCGCTCGCCGTGAGGCGGCCGCCGATCCAGTAGAACTGCGCCACGCGCAGCCGCCCGGCCGCTCCCCGGAGGTCGGCGCGCCGCGCGTCGACCTGTTCGCCGCCCCATCCGAGCGCGCCGCTGCCGCGTGCGACCTCGATCCAGCCGGTGTCCTTCACCGACACGAGCACGTTCCCGGAATTCACGAGCTCGTAGTCCTGGACCTGATGGCTGTAGTAGGCGACGTAGAGGCCGACCTCGCGGCCGTCCTTGGCGAACCGCCCCTGGTACTCCGCTCGCATGCCCTGGAAATCCGGCTTCCACTCGTGGGCCCGATCCTCGGCCGCCCGCCACCCGTTCTCGGGCGCCACGGCGAGCAGCCCCGGCGGCGCCGTGCTCGCCGCTGTGTCGATCCAGTGTCCGAGGGGCACCCAGAGGCCGGCCGCGACGATCGTTGCGAGCGCGGCGCCCGCGAAACGCCCGGGCGCTCGCGCGGTCGAGGACGCAGCGGTCCGCCGCGGGGCCGGCGAGGGGCTCGCCGGCGGGGCGACGTCCTCGCGCCACAACGACCCGATCCAGAACATGATCGCGATCACGATGCCGAAGAAGAGCCAGCCGTAGATCAGATGATCGACGCCCGCGGCGTACTTGTTGCCGCTCAGGTGGCCGATCATGACGATCAGGTAGGCGCGGAGCCAGTTCGCCACGATCGGCACGGCGATCGAGACCGCGAAGAACGCGGCGCGCTTCCACGCCGTCCGGTACATGAGGTAGGCGAACAGCGAGCCGGCCATCATGGACGCGATCAGATAGCGGATGCCGCTGCACGCCGCGACGACCGACCAGTTCCCGCTTGGAATCGCGAAGTGGTTCCCCTCCCGGTACACGGGCACGCCGGTCGCCTGCAGGGCGAGCACCGTCATGTCCGCCGTGGCGGTCCATCAGCTTCGGCACCAGGAACTCGCCGGCCGGGACGGCGAACAGCAGGAACGCGAGCGGGAAGAGCATCGCCCGCGTCACCTGCAGGCCGAGCACGGCGACCATCGCGGCCTGCAGCATCAGCACGACGGCGAACTGGGCGGGGCTCGCGACGCTGGCGAGGTCCGAGAGCAGCCACACCAAACCCGCACCAGCGACCCCCACGAGGGCGGGCGGCCAAGGGCGGGGGGGGAGTGCCGCCAGCGCAGCGCGCTCTCGCCAGACGAGCCAGAGGGAGATCGGCAAGACGAGGAAACCGTGGGTGAACGTCTCCGAGCGGGTCCAGATCACGGCCATGTCCGCGACGGTTCGCCAGTGCAGTCCGAGGATCGCCACGAACGCGACCCCGGCGGCGACCCATGCGGCGTCGGGCCGGGTGCCGGCTGCGGCGAGCCGCGCCGGCTCGAATTGGGTGTCCAGCTTCACCTTTGATGAGCTGTCTCGGGTGGGCGGCTGACCGACTGCTGCTTCCCGCGCTGCGTCGAATCCGTCTCCTGCTGTCCGGACACCTCGCCTTCGATCACGCGCTCGATGACGAACCGCGGCCGGGCCTTCACCTCGAGGTAGATCTTCGCCAGATACTCGCCGATCACGCCGATGCACAGCAGCTGCACGCCGCCGAGGAAGTAGATGGGCACCACCGTCGACGCCCAGCCGGGGACGAGCTGATCGGTGAACAGCCTCACCCACAGCGCCCAGAGCACCAGTGCGAAGCTGCCCGCGCAGACCGCGAGTCCGAGCGCGGTGATGAGCCAGCAGCGGCGCGGCCGAGAACGACGTGACGCCCTGGAACGCGAGCGCGGCGAGCTTGCGCAACGGATACTTCGATTCCCCGGCGAACCGCTCGGCGCGCCGGTACGCGACAATCGCGGACTTGAACCCGAGCATCGGGACGATG
>CAWHBT010000016.1:0-416655 GCA_963827595.1 uncultured beta proteobacterium
CGGGGGTCAGACTTTCACGAATTATGCAAATCGACCCGCTGCTGCCTATCGTGCGGTAGAGAAGCGGTCGTTCGCGGACTTCGCTTGACGGCCAAAAGCGGCCGTAGGGTGAGGTCGCTGATAGCTGTCATTCGATGGCGCTATCGACCCTTTGCTGCCTGTTGTGCGGTAGAAAAGCAGACCTTGGCGGAGTTCCCTCTATCGCCACCGGGCGCAAATACCGCCGAAGATGCTCGCCCTTCGAGACTCTTCGCCCGGTCACCGGGCCGAGTTCATCGGGCCAGCAGATCAGAGGCCCTTGCAGAGCAGGTACTTGTTCGCGCCAGTCTCCACATAGTCGCCGCCAGTGGGAGGGAAGGTCGCCGCGGCGATCGGCTGGTTGGATGCCGACTGGAGTGCCCCGTGCAGCGAGCCGGTGGCCGCAGCCCGATCGTCAGTCTGGGTGTCGACGGCGATCGCGATCTTGTCGGGGATGTTGGCGGTGCAGATGATCAACCCTGCGAGGCCCATTGTCGCTGCCCCGATGCCCCTCTGCACCCCGATCATCGTGCCCAACGCGTTGTTTGGCTGCGCGCCCACGCCTGCGCCAGCGGTCGGGCCGGGTAGGAATCCGGCGAGCCGCAGGTGCCACCAGAAGAGGTTCGACTCCTCGCTTGCTACCGGCGTCGCCCCGGCAGGCTGGGCCTGGTACAGGCCTGCGATGCTGCCATCGCCATTTCCCGAGACGCTGGCGGTCCAACGGCCACCCGCCCCGCCGGCCAGCCCATCGTCGCCCGGGATCGCGCGATAGCGGTCTAGGTACGCAAGGTAGGCCGCGCTGATGCCGTGGACGTCGTTGATGATGTGCTTGCTCCGGGCCTGAGTGATCAGCTCCTGGCCCTTCAGGATTCCGCCCATAAGCAGGCCGATGATCACTAGCACGATCGCCATCTCGACCAGAGAAAATCCCTCCTGAGACGAGATACGGATCCCTACGGGTGGCGGCACCCGCGGCGAGGTCGGGGCAACGCCTGACTGGTCTACTGGAGTTGCGCGTGCAGCTACGGCTCTGCAGGCGGCGCAATGCAGCAAACCGACGGCAATTTCACCGCCAATCATCTTCGCCATAGGTGCCTCCTGATGACCGGCAGCTTCCGACCCGAAGCGGAAGGTCAGGACTGCGGAGAGCGGACACCTAACCGGGACCGGACGGAGTCTCCGTGGTGTCTAGATCGTCTAACAGGCTGTTGAAAAACGCTGTTGCATCAGCGAACAAACGCTCTTGAGTGCTGTCGCAGTGATGTCTGCGAATTGAGTGAGCATACGACGATGCGTGGCGCCGACACGATGCAAGAGCGACTGTTCACGATGGCGAGGCTGGAGGACTTCGTTCCGGCGGATCATCCGCTGCGTCCAATCCAGGCCATGGTGAACGAGGCGCTGAAGCGTCTGAGTGGCCTGTTCAACGAGATGTACGCCGACCACGGGCGTGCCTCGATCGCGCCGGAGAAGCTCATCCGGGCGCTGCTGCTGCAGGTGCTGTACTCGGTAAGGAGCGAGCGGCTGCTGGTCGAGCAGTTGCACTACAACCTGCTGTTTCGCTGGTTCGTAGGCCTGGCGATCGACGATGCGGTGTGGGACCACTCGAGCATCTCGAAGAACCGCGATCGGCTGCTTGATCACGCGGTGGTCGAAGCGCTGTTCACCGAGGTAATGACCTTGGCCGAGAAGGAGGGGTTGCTGAGCGACGAGCACTTCTCGGTCGATGGCACGCTGATCAAGGCCTGGGCGAGCCACAAGAGCTTCCAGCCCAAGGACGAGCCACCCGCCGACGGCGGTGCAGGACGCAATCCCGAGGCCAGCTGGCGAGGCAAGCCGCGCAGCAACGACACCCACGAATCGACCACCGACCCCGAGGCTCGGCTCTACAGGAAGAGCAGTACAGCCGAGGCGATCCTGTGCTATCAGGGCCACGTACTGATCGAGAACCGCAACGGGCTGGTGGTCAACGCTCGGGCGAGCGTGGCCAGTGGGTTCGCCGAGCGCGAGAACGCCCTGGCAATGCTCGCCGAGCTGCCTGGGACCAAACCCAGAACCGTCGGCGCCGACAAGGCCTACGACACGAGCGATTTCGTCGCCGCAGCACGCAGGATTGAAGTCACCCCGCATGTGGCGCAGCACCATGGTGGGCGCGGCGGTTCGGCAATCGATGGGCGTACCACTCGACATCCGGGTTATGAGTCGAGCCAGTGCATGCGCAAGCGTGTCGAAGAACCGTTCGGTTGGGCGAAGACCGTCGGACGCGTTCGCCAGACGGTGTTCCGCGGCCTGGGACGGGTCAACATGCAGTTCTTGCTGACGATGACGGCGAACAACCTGGTGCGAATGCGAGGGTTGCTGGCGGGAGCAACGTCGTGAAGGCGACGAGGGGCGGCCGATGCGTGAGCAGGTCCGCGAACGGCGAACCAAATGGACCAAGAAAGCGCCATGAAGCAGGACCGAAGACCGATGCCCTCGGCTGCCAACCTTGCGCAATCTCGATTCGGAGCGGGTCATTGACCGTGTCGCCGCGTATTTCAACAGCCTGCTAAGTCACAAAGACTTGGCGAACCTACAAGGGCAGCCGGCGCCAGCTTGCTTAAAGCGCGAGGACCAAATACACGGCTGCGCCGATACTGGCCCAAATGACCGTTCCGAGCAGAACCGCGAGCAGGATGCCTCTCGCGGCCCTGAAGTCGTCCTCCGGAGTGAGGACCTCCTCAGGAGCATGGCGTGCGGCCAGGCGGAGGGCTAGCGCACGCTCGGCCCGCACCTCACCATCGTTTGTCAAATAACGACTCCCCCTGGTAACCATTGTGTCACTCGGCGTGCGCGAGGTCACGCGGCGGTGCGGGAGGACTCACCTATCGCAAGACTCGACACCACCCCCCAAACCTCTGGCGCCACCCTCAATGCGCGCGACAAGCGACCAACACGGGCCGAACGGCGACGGTTCAGAGTGACGGTGGGAGGTGCTGGCCACGTCTCCGGCCGAGGCTTTTTAATTGTCGCGGGCGCCAGCACGTGCTTCATGGCCAGATCCGTAGACGAAGTTAAGATATTGTGGCCGTACGGATCGCCAATGAGAACGACCCCGGCTGCCAAATTCATGACTCTGCCTGCCGTGGCTCGCTACGCGAGCCTGCGCTCGTCAGCGCTCACTGAGGCAAATCGGCCCTATCGCTGAAAGCGGTCGTTCCACGTCGCTATCGACCCGTTGCTGCCTGTCGTGCGGTAGAGAAGCGGGCCTTCGCCGACTTCGCTTATCGGCCATTTCCGGTCCTTCGAGCGCACCTCGAAAAACCGCCAAAACCGGACGTTCACGCCCGCCTGCGCAGCCAATTCCAGAGCATCAAGGTGAAGCTGATGTTGCGGCGCGGCGCGAGCTCCAAGGTTTCCGTCCGCTACCTTGGCATCGAGGTGGATGACGCCCTCGAGATGGCGGAACAGACGGAAGTCTAGCTTCCTCCCTCTACCGGCCGCCTCGTCACGGGGCGGTCGCGAAGCGGTCGAGGCTGTGTGAAAACGTTCGAGGCCCAATTGATGCAGTGCATTTTCGGGCCCGTACGTGCGCTATCACGCGTTCCCTTTTACTCGAATCACCTCCTATCGAATTTTTCGGGGGTGGTGTTCGCGTTTTCATTCGCGAGCCCTTCGTTTTGGCGAGTTTTCACACAGCCTCGACCCATAGCAGCCTTCATCGATTACCAAAAGCGGACGTCCAGACGACCGATGCAATGTAAGCGTTCGGTCTTTACCGTCTTAACGACGGGATGGGCGCGTTGATCTCGTCCGTGAAGACGTCGTCTTCCAGCGCAAGCTGCACGACCTGGTCGAGGCGCTCGAGCAGCTGCTGGAGGGTTTCGTCGGGTCGACGCACCAGCGCGGCGAACATGTTGTGTCCGTCATTGGCGATGGCGGCGCAGGCGATCGGCCTGATCGCGCCGATCGAGATCCTCCGCTTATACTGCGCCATGGCGAGCGAGCACGAGGCACAGCCGGCGCGAAGGAACGTCGGCACGCTGATCAGGAGGTACCTCACCTACCTCCCGCTCGTCGGGTTCCTGGTCACCCTCGCGATGGCCCTGGCGCTGGGAGTCGACGACTGGAAGGTCACCGCGCTCGAGGTGGGGCTCGTCTGGCTCGTCGGCGTGAGCGGCATCTTGCTCGGCAGTCCACACCTGTTCACGCCCGGGCCGGTGGCGAAGGCCATCGGCTGGCCCACCAGCCGCTTCCAGTGGGAAGTCGGTCTGGCGGGCGTGGGGTACGGAGTTGCAGGCGTGATGGCGCCGGCCTTCGACCGGGGCTTCTGGCTCGCCACCATCATCGTGTTCTCGATCTTCATGCTCGGGGCCGCGGTCGGACACGTCCGATCGATGATCGCCGAGCACAATTTCGCGCCCGGCAACGCGGGCTACATCTTCTGGTACGACATCCTGGCGCCGGCCTTCCTCATCGTGATGTACCTCGCCACGCGCTGACGACGAGCTGCGGCTTGGCCTGCTCCGTTCATGGCCACCTCAAGGTGGGCTCGGCGTTCGTCGCGCTGGTCGACGAGGCTATCGCCGAGGTCGAGTGCGTCCGCTTTTGGCCGAAGAGTGACTGTACGGCGCCTTCGCGAAAGCGGCCGCTCGACGGCGCTATCGACCCTCAGCGGTCGCTCGATCTTGCGGAAAGCCGACGTTCGCCGGCGCGAAAGCCGACGTCCAGCGGAGCCGCACCAGTGCCAACGGCCGCAGTCCGCTTGCTATAAGGACCAACTCACAGCCGATGACTTCGGCTGGGTGAACGAGCGCGCCGGAGACTGCGCTTGGCGTCACGGCCCGAAAAGCCGCGGAGAAATTCGCGTGGTGCTACGCCGCGTGCGGAGGCCGGAAGGGCTTGCCGGCTCGAATCGGCGCTCCATGGGAAGGAGAAACCACGATTCCGTTCGAGTTTCGTCCTAGCGTTTGCCTTCCTGGCTCCCATCAGTCCAGCCGGATGGCCGTATCGAAGTGCCAGGTTCGGCGGATTTCGACCACATCGTACTCGCGGGCCAGCGCATGCGGAAACGCTACGTAGGGCTTCTGGCCCTCCACGATCCGTCGTATCGCGTCATCGACCTCCGCCACGCCGCTGGAGACCTCAAAAGTCACCGACTCCACGGAACCGTCGCTTCGAATGGCGACCGTCACCAGCGGGTCCCTGTGAGGCCGCTTCGCCACCTCGCGGACCGTTTCGACCCCGGTGTTGAATTGGATCTTCTGGGCCCACGCCTCCGCGTACTGGATGAGCTCGACGTTGGGGTGGGCGCGTCCGAACAGCTTGATTCGACGCGCGGTACTCAACGACCGGGGTAGCAGGTTGGGCTGGCGATCGGCATTCGAGGCGGCTTCACGCCGGGCGGCTTCTTCATCGAGTTGACGTCCGATGGCCCGAAGCCTCTCTTCCCGTCTCGCCTCCTCTTGTTCGGCCTGGACACGCGCGGCCTCTTGGCGTGCTGTTGCCTGTCGCGCGGCCTCCTGTCGCGCAGCTTCCTGTCGTGCAGCTTCCTGTCGTGCAGCTTCCTGTCGCGCAGCTTCCTGCCGCGCGGCTTCCTGCCGCGCGGCTTCCTGGCGTTCGGCCTCCTGTCGCGCGGATTCGATGCGGGCCGCCTCTTGACGAGCGGCTTCTTGCCGCTGCGCCTCCAGCTCGGCGGCTGCCTGTCGCGCGGCTTCCTGACGCTCGGCCTCCTGCCCGCGGCTTCGATGCGGGCCGCCTCTTGACGAGCCGCTGATTGCCGCTGCGCCTCCAGCTCGGCTGCCGCCGCGGGCGGAGGCGGCGAACCTGGTCCTCGCGGATCGGGTCAAGGCGTTGGAGGCGAAGCTCGACGCCGAGCAGAAGAGCGTCCTGAGGCGGGTCTCGTGAGCGACGACGACGACGACCGCAAGCCGATCACGATCGCGCACGTCCAGGCGGAAGATCCGCCCGGCCAGATGACGATCGACCGTTGGTTGAAGTGGCGCGACGAGGAGACGAAGCGGATGATCGCCGAGGCGTTGGCGCAGGTTCAGGCGTACTTCGAGCGCGAGCGCGGCGGCGAAACGTTGCACTGATTTTCGGAACGGCTGGCCACCCTCGGGTTGTCCCATCGTCTTCCCCGGAACGGCCGCGCAAGTCGACGAGTGCGCGAAAACCTCGACGGTCGGCTGCGGGGAATCCTTTCGCCCCGCGAGGCCGGCACCTTTCGCAAGCGAAGCGCGCTTGCGGCCGGCCGCTCGAACGCGGGGTCAGCCGTCAGCCTACTCATACCTGCAGTCGGGCGGAAACTGGCCCGAAGACTTTGCGATTCGGGCTACGCACCCAGGTGGGAGTGACTTCGTAACAAGTGCCTCGGGTGCTACGCAATTCGGGGCGTCACCTTTTACAACCTTTCCGTTCTGGTATTTACAGCTATATCTCACGGGATCGCCTTCGATAGGTGTCCAAATGCGCACGGCGTCCCCGCGCTCTACCACAGTCACGGAGAGCACAAGCCATCCCTTACCCTTCGGCATCCACGTCGTCTGGCATCCAGTGTACGTGTTGCCGATATCACGAGCGCGTGGATAGACCCGTAGGGTGATGCCATGGGCGAACTCTTCGCCGGCGTTCCTAGGCGGCTCTGAAAGATTGCAGTTATGACCTGTCGGTGGAGCGCCCGCGCTATACGCAACTGCGGTCTGCAGTGTGAAGAGGCCAATCAGTAAAACGCGCATCGTGACGGCTAACGGTGGAGCTCAGCCGCGAGGCCCGCAGGGCCTCGTCGGCTGGAGCGACTGGTTAGGCGGCCTTGGCTGGAATCAAGTCGCCTGACTCCGATAAAACTCCACCATTTTTTCGCTCGACTCTCCTACTTCAATAATGTAGCCGTCCGAGTCGCGCATGTAGCATCTCGTTTCCCAGCCATGATTGTCCAAAGGTTCCGTTATGAATTCTGCACCCTTTGATTTCCAGTCGTTATAGCACGCCCAAATATCTGCGACGCGAAGATTCAGAAAGCTGTTTACACGACTCTGGTTCTGCGGTGGTTCTAGGAAAATATCCGGTTTGTCGGGCGTTGGCCCTCCACCATTGTTGAGGACAATCCATGAATTCGCCAATTTGATGACACAGGGGTTTTCTCGTCTGAGGACTTTGCCGCCGAGTATTCGGACATAGAACTCACGCGATTTGGCTTGGTCGCTCACCGTAAGGAAGTGAGTGACGACAAATCCCTCGGACGGAATTGGTGCTTCAGGTAGCTTCATTTGATCCTCTCTCGTTGTTTGTTTACGCGCTGCGGCCGCCTAACGCGCCGCGTAACCGGCCGCCGAGGAGCGGAGCGACGAGGGCACCCGCCAGCGCAGCGGGCGGGTGGTCCGGTTGACGCGGAGGTTAGGGCTCATTGGTGTCTAGCGCGTCGCCATGTCGTGGGGCGGTGTTGCAACCCCGGACCGGTCGTCACGCTCTCGCAATAGCCAATACACAATTCCGAGCACAAGAGTGGCACCTGCAAGAGCCCCAATAGTTGCAGCCTCCGTTGCAGCGATGTCCAGAATGATGAACTTGCGGCTCAGCGCGAGCAAAGCGATCAGAATGACGGTCTTGACTTGAACGACGCTCTCCTGTCGCAGTGCGGCGCGAATGATCGAGTGCTTGAACTCCATTGCGATCAGGAGTGTCATGATTGTGCCGAACAGCGCTTGGAACACCCCGTAGTCCAAGATGTCCACTCCACCACCGATTAGCAGCGGTAGCACGCGAACGACTATCTGAACAAGCGCGAGCACGATGACTACTGCTATGATGAAACTCAGCACAAGAGCGACAACCTGCTCGAAGCGCTCGTACGCCGTCATCAATGGCCAACGGTCGCGGGTTTCCCGAAATAGCCGGGCTGTCAAACTGCGGTCAACTTCCATTCGGCCTCCTCGTCCTTCCTGAGCCCTAACGTGTTTTATCAGAACACATTTTCAATTTAACTGAATTTGGGTTTCGAGTTAACTGGAGACTGGGGACCCCCCGTAAAGCAGTTTCCTGTGGTGCGCGTGTCACCGGATCGTGGTCCTGTTCCCGTGTGGGTTGTGGGAGCGGAGGGCGGGGACGGAGCAGAGACAAGAAAGCCCGCGCGCGGCGGGCTTCCTGTAATCGGTAACGTGAACGACTCAGTGCAGCTTGCGGCGGCGAGCGAAGCCTAGGCCAGCGAGGGCGATGCCGAGAAGTGCGAGGGTACCGGGTTCGGAGACGAAGGCCGTGCGAACCAGATAATGGCCCACGCCCGACCTGACAAAACTAACCGGAAAAGTATCATTTCCGAAGGTGAGCCAACCGGGAATCGGCGGTTCGCCAGGTCCGCTCACAAAACAGTCCACAGATGTAGGCATTAGGCAGCCACTCCCGATGGCGAAACTGATGTTCCCATCGTCGTAAGAGCCTATCGCGGATCCGCGAAACGTCGCTCCAAGCAGTGACACCAGTCTGTTGGCCGTGCGTAACCTGATAGACCCTTGAGATGCGGTATCGCCGCCGCAACCGCTGAGTACGTCCCCGAAGCTAGACCACAACGCACAGACCTCAGAGGCACTGGCGAGTCGATAGCCTCGTGCAACGTAACCACCGAATCCGCTAGCGATGCTGTTGTAGCTCTGACCCTCTGTGAGGGTGAGGTCTAGCCATTGGAGGCGAGTCGTCGTGTCGATGGTAGTGCTTCCGAAGGGGAGAAGTACGGCGTGTGCGGAAACCGCCCCACACAAGAGTCCCATGAGACTAAGGGCCTTTAGTTTCTTGATCATGCTAGCTCCCCTCGATCTAAAGCGTCGCCAGCGTCCAAAGCTGCTCAGTGCAGCTTGCGGCGTCGAGCGAAGCCTAGGCCAGCGAGGGCGATGCCGGCGAGCGCGAGCGTGGCGGGTTCTGGCACTGACCTGGGGCGTACCACGACCTCATCAGCGAAAGCAGAGAACACAAAGTTTGTGTACGGCCCGCCCGGGAAGAGCGCGGTGATTGTCGTCTCAGTTCGCATACCGCGGAACGAAAATTGCGAGTCTGTGAGATTCGATTCTAAGGTAAAGGCTATGAGACAGTTCCCACAGATGAACTGCTGATCGTAGACATACTCGTCGAGTCCATCATAGTTGCCCGTCACGCCAAGCAGCGAAACGACTTGCAGGCTCCGGCTGCCTTGCGTCCCCGTAAAACCTGGTCCAAGGTACTGGATCTGCACCGTTTCCGTTGTTCCGCTCCAAAGCTGGAGCCGTTGGTTGCGAACGAATGTCACGTTCGTAATGAGTTGATCCCCGACCGATGTGAAAGTAAAAGGGTCTACGGGTAGTTGAACAAAGGCAGCGGTCGTAATCCCGTCGCTCTGAAGGGTATAGGTCAGGTCGTTGAGATTGATCTCATAGTCGCGAAAAAACACCGTCGCATACGTGGTCGTACCGTAAGACCAGTTTCCGATCACAAACAAGAAAACGAGGAATCGCCGAATCAGCGGCTTGGTCATGGCCTGAGTCCTTGGTTCCGCACTGCCGAGCGTCACGCTGCGTCAAGAGAGACCGGCCAAGCGCTACCGACCAGACTCCCCGCTTGCGCCGCGCTCGCGCTGCCGTATCACGGTCCGCCCCAACGCGTAGTTAGGCGTCATGTCTTCCTGCGCTTGCGCTTTTCTGACCCACCCCGGTGAGTGGATAAAGGGTGCTCCACATCGCGGAGCACTGTGCCCGATGTTACGTCGACGATGCGCTCTTGATAAAGGTCGCGATCGAGATCGATCAACCTATGCTCTTCAACCAAGCGACCGCTACCCGAGCCTTCCGGTCGACGACCTGATCGAAGCTCGCGACGGAGCTTTTTCTCGGAGCGTTGAAGCGGATCCTTCGCCTTTAGCGTGAAGTACTCCGAAACCGACACTGGAAGTTCATCGCGCGCTTCAATATATCGAGTCAGGGACAAACTGCCGCATGAAGGGCACGTGACGTTCTGCGGGTCGCCGTCGTATTCGAACGCGGTCTCGCAAGTGTTGCAGCGCCAGCGGTCTGCGATGACGGACATGACTCCTAACGTGTTTTATCAGAACACTTGTTAAATTTAACTGAATTTGGGTTTCGAGTTAACTGGAGACTGGGCCCCGTAAAGCAGGTTCCTGTGGTGCGCGCGTCACCGGATCGTGGTCGTGTCCCGTGCGGGCTGTGGGAGCGGGAGCCGGGCGCGGATGATGCAGCGCCGGTCGGCGCATCCGAGGTCTTAGCTACGCCGTCGGGCATACGGCGTGGCCTCCCGCGCCCGAACGACTATTGCGGTGGCCAAGCCTTCGGCTGCAGCACGGTTGCCGCGACGGGAATCTGAACCTTGGCGATGTCGGTGAAGACGAGCCCGAGCATCGCAATCGCCTGGTTGAAGGATACGAGGAAGGCGCCGGTCGGCCGATCGTTGGCGATCGCATACCCGTAGAAGAACTGGTCACCGAGCGAAGTGTTCTCCCGCTTCATTTCTGGGAACTGTTTGAGCAGCGGGGCGAGAACGTCCTTGGGCAACATCTCGCCCAAATTCTGCGCGTTCGAGAACCATCGAAACACAACGCCCCCGGCTTCGGGCAGGACCACGCCTGTATGAAGATAGAACAGCGACGAGAAGAGCTTTAGCAGGCTGTTGAAATAGGCGGCGACACGGTCAATGAACCGCTCCGAATCGAGATCGCGCAAGGTTGGCAGCCGAGGGCATCGGTCTTCGGTCCTGCTTCATGGCGCTTTCTTGGTCCATTTGGTTCGCCGTTCGCGGACCTGCTCACGCATCGGCCGCCCCTCGTCGCCTTCACGACGTTGCTCCCGCCAGCAACCCTCGCATTCGCAGCAGGTTGTTCGCCGTCATCGTCAGCAAGAACTGCATGTTGACCCGTTCCAGGCCGCGGAACACCGTCTGGCGAACGCGTCCGACGGTCTTCGCCCAACCGAACGATTCTTCGATGCGCTTGCGGATGCACTGGCTCGACTCATAACCCGGATGTCGAGTGGTGCGTCCATCGATTGCCGAACCGCCGGGCCCACCATGGTGCTGCGCCACGTGCGGGGTGACTTCAATCTTGCGCGCTGCGGCGACGAAATCGCTCGTGTCGTAGGCCTTGTCGGCGCCGACGGTTCTGGGTTTGGTCCCGGGCAGTTCGGCGAGCATTGCCAGGGCGTTCTCGCGCTCGGCGAACCCACTGGCCACACTCGCCCGAGCGTTGACCACCAGCCCGTTGCGGTTCTCGATCAATACGTGGCCCTGGTAGCACAGGATCGCCTCGGCTGTACTGCTCTTCCTGTAGAGCCGAGCCTCGGGGTCGGTGGTCGATTCGTGGGTGTCGTTGCTGCGCGGCTTGCCTCGCCAGCTCGCCTCGGGATTGCGTCCTGCACCGCCGTCGGCGGGTGGCTCGTCCTTGGGCTGGAAGCTCTTGTGGCTCGCCCAGGCCTTGATCAGCGTGCCATCGACCGAGAAGTGCTCGTCGCTCAGCAACCCCTCCTTCTCGGCCAAGCTCATTACCTCGGTGAACAGCGCTTCGACCACCGCGTGATCAAGCAGCCGATCGCGGTTCTTCGAGAAGCTCGAGTGGTCCCACACCGCATCGTCGATCGCCAGGCCTACGAACCAGCGAAACAGCAGGTTGTAGTGCAACTGCTCCACCAGCAGCCGCTCGCTCCTTACCGAGTACAGCACCTGCAGCAGCAGCGCCCGGATGAGCTTCTCCGGCGCGATCGAGGCACGCCCGTGGTCGGCGTACATCTCGTTGAACAGGCCACTCAGACGCCCCAGCGCCTCGTTCACCATGCGCTGGATCGGGCGCAGCGGGTGACCCGCCGGAACGAAGTCCTCCAGCCTCGCCATCGTGAACAGCCGTTCTTGCATCGTGTCGGACCCGCGCATCGTCGTCTGCTCGCTCAGTCTAAGGACACTGCTGCGACAACGCTCAGACATGTTTGTTCGATGACGCAACAGCGTTTTTCAACAGCCTGTTAGACCAAACCTCTCGGCGGACTGCTTCACCTGGGGGATTTCGAGGTTCACTATCGGAACATCAGCCGTCGTGGCCCCCGGAGGTAGCGTTTTACCTTGGTCGCGCAACCAGCGCTTGACCCGATTTGCCGGCAATCGCATGGCCGCGAGCAGATCCGGAAACGCCTTGTGAACATCCGCCATCAGTTTGAATACAGCTGTCTGATGCTTGGGAGAACCAGCGTCCGGCATTACCCGCGATATCAGGGCCATCAACAACTCGTCGCGCCGAGTCGCGTCGTTGCATCGTCTGCACGCTGGAAATTCGTATCCCTCGGGCCATCTTCGCGCGCGGAAGAAGGCGCGGGAGGGGCAGTGGTCGCGCGTTTCCGTTGGCGCCTTACCGCCGCAGTAACAGCAATAGGGATGCTTCCGCAGGAACTCCGCGCGAGGAAGAGAGCCAGCGCCCATGCTTCACACAGATTAGACGGTCGGGAGGTGGCCGCCACGGGGCGATCGGCCGGCCGGATGGCCCGGAGGCCGTCCTCAGAGATCGCCGCTCCTGACGGCCGCTAGCCCGGCGCTAGCCCGGCCGTCGATCGAAGTGATTGGCTTCGCTAAGTCTATGAATTCTGGCGCGCCCGGCAGGATTTGAACCCACGACCCCCTGGTTCGTAGCCAGGCGCTCTACGCCCTCCCGAACTCGATCGTCCTTGATCCAGTTGGATTTCCCCAGGTAGAATCGGCACTTGAGTTTGACGGTTTGTGACCGTTTTGCACCGCGCCGGTATCACCGGCGGTAGCACCGGACACCAACCTGAGGGAGATCGAACGATGTACGACACAGTGATCGCCGCGATCGAGTCGCGCGAGTGGGACCGCGAGCAGTGGCAGCACCTGCGCATGGCGGCGGGTCTCAAGGGCCGGCGCACCGACTCGCCCCGCGCGCACGTCGCCTACCTGCGGCGCCTGGCGAAGCGCGACGGGGCGGTGGGCTACAAGCACCGGCTCTTTCACGGCTTCATCGCCGTGGTCGCCACGACAGCCTAGCGCGCGATGAAGGTCACGTTCAGCAAGGCCGCGCTCGAGCGCGCCAAGGCGCCTGCCGAAGGGCGTGTCTACCTGCGCGACGCACGCGCGCCCGGCCTGGTGCTCCAGATCACCGCCGGCGGCGTGAAGAGCTTCCAGCTCTACCGGAAGGTCGACGGCCGTCCGGTGCGCGTTACCCTGGGGCGCTTTGACGCCGGCGTGCCGGACGCTGTGCGGGTTCCTGAGGGCGTCGACGCGACCGAGTTCATCGTTACCCTGCCCGCACTCAACGTGCCGATGGCGAGGCGCTTGGCCGAGCTCCTGCGTGCCTCACACGGGCAGAGGCCAGCCGAGCTCAAGCGCGAGCGCGCCGGACTGCCGACGGTGGGCACGGTTCTCGACGACTACAGGCGGCTTCACCTCGAGCCGCACCGGCGCCCGAAGACGCTCAGCGACTGGTTCCTCCCCGGCCGCTCGCACCTGGCGCAGTTCGAGAAGGTGCGCGTCGACCAGCTCACGCAGGCCGCGGTCGCGCGTTGGCACAGCGAGCTCGGCGCCGAGCACGCGACCGCGGCGAACCGCGCGCTCGAGGTGCTGCGCAGCTCGATCGAGTGGGCGCGCAAGAAGAACGAGCTCAAGCTCGCCGCGAACCCGGCCGCCGGCGTCGAGGCATTCAAGGAGACGAGCCGCGAGCGCTTCGTCACCAAGCCCGAGGTCGGCAAATTCTTTGCGGCGCTGCGCGCGACGCCGCAGCCCTGGCAGGATCTGCTGCTCCTCTCTCTCCTCACCGGCCAGCGCCGCGGCGCGGTGCAGGCGATGCGGTGGGGACACCTGGAACTCGACGCCGGCGTCTGGCACCTGCCGCCGGTCTCGTCGAAGAGCGGCAAGCCGGTGACTGTGCCGCTCGTAAAGCCGGTCCTGCAGATCCTCGAGCGCCGACGCGGTCTCGTGCCGAGGGAGATCCCGTTCGTTTTCCCCGCTGGTGCGAAGTCGAAGACCGGCCACGCCGGCTCGCCGAAGAAGGAGTGGGCCAAGCTGCTCGAGCGCTCGGGACTCCAGGATCTTCGGGTGCATGATCTGAGGAGAACGGTCGGCAGCTGGATGGCGTCGGCGAATACGAGCCTGCACGTCATCGGTGCCGCGCTCGGCCACAGCTCGCGCGCGTCGACCGAGGTCTACGCGCGGTTGCAGGTCGACCCGGTGCGCGCGGCGCTGGCGGGCGCGGCGAACGAGATCCTCACCGCGGCGAAGCCGAAGAAACGGCAGCGGGCGTGAAGAAGAAGTCACGCCGCAAGACCAAGGACCCGGCCGATCAGCCGTGCGCCGACGAACTTGCCCGGCGGCTCGACGACCCCGATCGCGTTGGTCCGGAACTGCCGCCTGGCGACCCGCAGCTCGCGGTGCGGGGGATGTGGGGATGGCCGGAAGGCTGGGGACCCCCGTCCGACAACAAGTACGACCACGAGCTGATCCGTGACAAGGCGCGCGAGGTGCGATCTCGCACTCCAGGAAGCGGCAAGAAGAAACGGCTCGCCGTGCTGCGCGCGGAGCTGCCCAAGGAGCAACTGCCCGGCGGCCAGCGGCTGCGGCAGATCATCGGCGATCTCCTCGACTGACTTTTCGCGGTAATACCGCGAACTCTTCTGGCGCCGTGCCGCACGAGTGCTCCAGACTCGGCGGCGTATGGAAAACCACTTCGCTACCCCCGCGTTCTCCGGCCCGCTAGAGAACCTGCGCTATGAGGCAGCGCGCTCCATGCTGTCGGTGGCACAGCTCGAGCGAGCGCTCCTCAAGGCCGGCATCACGATCGTTCACGTTGCCGGCGGCAAGTTCGCCGCGCGGCACGACCTCGATCGCTTCTGGACCGAGTTGTGGGTGCAGGGAGGCGGCGATCCGTCGCACATTCCGCCGCCGGCCGGCCTGCCCAGGCAGCAGCGCGAGCTCGTCGAGGGGCTCAACCGCGTGACGGGCACCGGAGAGAAGAAGTGACCTCCCCGCTCCACGACACCGATGAGGCCGCAACCTACCTGCACCTGCAGCCTTCGACGCTCGAGACGTGGCGTTCGGCGCGGTGCGGCCCGGTCTACGTCAAGGTCGGCCGGCGCGTGTTCTACCGGCTCGAGGATCTCGATCGCTGGCTCGCATCGCGCGCGGTCGAGCCCGCGAACGACAAGCGGCGCCCGAAAGCGCCGCCTGAAGCCGACCGCGACCCCTCGCGGCCGAATGTTCCACCAGCAGCAGATGATGGCGAACGCCGCGAAGCATAGCACTGCCGTTCACGACGATCAGGTCGAGCACGGTCGCCGGATGACAGGCAACGAGCCCGAGATCGCGCGCCTCCAGTTGAGGGCGTTGTGAGCGTCGTCTCGTTTCCGACTCGCTCGCGTCCCTGCGCGCGCTGCCGGGTTCCGTTCAAGCCGTTGCGGCCGTCGCACCGCCTCTGCGGCTACTGCTTAAGCTGGGTGCGGTTCGCCAGTGACGTTAGGCGCTTCCGGGCAACGCTCGCCGAGGGGTCGCGATGAGTAAGTGCGACGAGGTTCTCGGGCTCCTCGGCCAACTGGAACCGCTCGTTGCGGCGGTGACTGCCGCGCCTCTCTCGACGAACAGCGAATATGACGAGGCGTGCCGAATAGTCGGTGAGCTCAACGCCCTGGACGCTAGCATCGAGCCCGCCGCCAAGACGCTCGATTACGCCGCGACCATCGCGTTGCGGATGCCCAAGATTGAGCGTGAATTCATCGCGATCCGAACGCTCGCCGAAGACTATCTGAACGCGGGCATGTTTCTCGCCGGCTCGCTCCCGAGACGGCGAACCACGAAACGGGTGCTCCTCGCTGCCGTCCAGTTGATGGGGATGAAGGCGCTATGACCAGCCACGCTCTCCGTCCCGGGGAACGCGCTGATCTGCGCGGTGCGGTCGATGAAGCGATCGACCGGACCCGCACAGTGCTCGAGATCAGCACCGATATCGGGCCAATCCTGGTCGCGGGTTTCCGCGCCATGTCGGCGCTGCGCGAGCTGCGCGAGATGATCGACGAGCTGCCGGAGACCCGAGAAGCCGATGGCGGTTGAGACGCTCCTCTCGCGGCTCAAGGGCGTCAAGCGTGTCGGTCACGGCCGCTGGATCGCGTGTTGTCCCGGGCATGAAGACAACACCCCGTCTCTGTCGATCCGCGAACTCGATGACCAGCGTGTGCTCCTCCACGACTTCGGCGGCTGCGACGTGGAGTCGGTGCTCGGCGCGGTCGAGCTGAGGTTCGAAGACCTTTTTCCCGAGCGGCCGCTCGGCGCCGAACGCAAACCCCCGAAGCGCAAGCCCTGGTCCGACCGGCAACTGCTCGAGGTCATCGACCGCGAGACGATCGTAGTGTTCATCGCCGCCTGCGACGTGACGCTCGAGGGCCGAGTGCTATCGGACATCGACATGAGTCGGCTACGAAAGGCCCGCGAGCGCATCACCGCAGTCATGGGAGCTCTCCCGTGAAACCCGACTACAACGGGGAGGCGGACAGGATCGCCGCGCAGATCAAGCAAGAGGCCGACGCGAGAAGCGCTGTCCGGGATCTCTTCGCCAAGCCGGCTGGAGAAGCGGCGCCCGCGAAGCCGGACGGCGAGGACGAAACACTTGTGCAAGGTGCCGTGCAGGCTCTCGCGCACGCGGCGACCGAGGACGCCGTCGCGCTCGCCTTCGCGATCCGGTACAAGGACGGCCTTCGCTTCAACCATCGGCGCAAGCTCTGGCACGTCTGGGACGGCACACGCTGGCGCCAGGAAAGCACCGAGCTCGCCTTCGAGTTCGCCCGCCGAATTGCCCGCGAGGTGAACCCCAAGGGCAAGGCCACGATGAGCAAGGCGGGGTTCGCGCGAGGCGTCGAGGCGTTCGCCCGCGCCGACCGCGTCTTCGCCCTGGCCGGCGACGAGTTCGACCGCGACCCGATGCTCCTCAACACGCCCGTGGGCACGGTCGACCTGCGAACCGGCGAAATGCGCGCGCATCGGCGCGAACACCTGCTCACCAGGTGCACTGCGGTTGCTCCGGTCAAGCGGCCGCGCCCGGTGTTCGAGCGGTTCATCGCGGATATCACCTGCGGCGACGCCGCGCTCGCCGACTACCTGCAGCGCGCGCTCGGCGCCTGTCTCTCCGGTGCTCTGACCGACCACTGGATCCTGTTCTGGTACGGGAAGGGCCGCAACGGCAAGAACACCCTGGGCGAGCTGATCATGCACGTCCTCGCCGACTATGCGCGGAAGATCCCGGCCGCGACGCTGATGCACGACCCTCGCGGCGAGCGCCACCCGACCGAGATCGCGAACCTGCTCGGCGCGAGACTCGCGTTCTCGTCCGAGGTGAGCGACAGGGACTACTGGCACGAATCACGCATCAAAGAGCTCACCGGCGACGACATGCTCTCGGGCCGGTTCATGCGGGCCGACTTTTTCGAGTTCCGCCGCACCCACAAGCACCTGGTGTACGGGAACTACCGGCCCATGCTCCGTGTCGTCGACCCCGCCATCGCCGAGCGGCTGCACATGGTCCCGTTCGGCGCCACGTTCACCACAGAACGCGGGAACCTCGACCCGGAAATGCCGGCGAAGCTCTGGACCGAGGCCGAGGCTGTGCTCGCGTGGCTCATCGAGGGCCACGAGAAGTGGCGCGAGGACGGCACGCTGCGGCCGTGCGCTGCGGTCGCCGAGGCGACCCAGGACTACTTGGACGCCCAGGGCAGCCTCGACGCCTGGATCACCGAGCGCTGCGAAACCCTGCCCCTCGACGAGCGCCCGACCATGCTCCTCGACCGCGCAGACCGGCTGTACCGAAGCTACGCCGAATGGAAGGAAGCCCGTGGAGAACAACCCATGTCACAAACCCGCTGGGGCGAACAAATGCAGCGCCGATTCGCCAAAATCTCGGCGAACGGCATCCGGTACAGAGGCCTCAAACTCGTCTCAACGGAAGGGTAAGGAGGACTTTCCCCGTTACACCCTATAGAAGGGGTCTCTATAGACGGTAAACGGGAAACTCTTCCCAACACTTCCGTAACCGACAGATGTGGGAGCAGATCAGTGAAGTCTGGGAATCGAGGACGTGCGCCTGAGTCGCTCGCGGCGCTGCATCACTTCAAGCCAAATGATCCGCGCCGGCACACCGGCAAGCATACGTTGATGGCGAAAGCGAAGATCAAAGCTGCTGCGCTTGCTCGCGAAGCGGCGAAGCGCGTGGCGCGTGAGCACGTGAAGAGCGAGGCCGTGCAGCAGAAGCTGAGGCGTCGCGCTGAGGGTGAGGCGCTCTCGCGGATCTACACCGATGCGCTCGAGCGGCTGCGCAACGCTGAGCCCGAGGCCGCGGAGGCAATCGTCCGTGGCCTACGCGCGTCGAAGCCGAGCGACCAGCTCGCCGCGGCCCGCGAGCTGCTCAACCGGACTCGGGGTCTTCCGGTTCAGGAGCTGCGCAGCTTTAGCGTCAGCGCCGAGCTGGACGACCAGACCGCCGCCGTGCTGCTGGAGAAGATGATCCGGCGCCGGCTGGAGAGTCGGGATACTGGTACAGAACCAGGGGGCCGACGCTTGCAACCTCCCGAAGTTCAAGCAGAATCCGAGGAATGAGTGCATCGGTGCTACCTGCGGTGCTACCTGAAGCCCCTGAAACGACGCCGGCGGAGCGCCGTGAGCTCGTGCGCAAGCTCGCCCGCGAGTCCCTCGAATCGTTCGCCTTGTACACCGCTGCCCAGCTCGGCCTGACGTGCGAGCCGGCCGAGCATCACCGGCTGATGATCGCCGTGCTCGAGCGGCTGGAGCGTGGCGAGCGCCTACGTCACATCGGCGCCTGGCCGCCGGGGGCCGCGAAGACCACGTATCACACCGTGCTCGGCCTCGCCTGGCTGATCGGCAGGCATCCGGATTGGGAGCTCGGTCTCGCCTGCCACACCGACGCACTCGCGCTCACGTTCTCGAAGCGCGTCCGGGGGATCGTCGAGTCGCCCGAGTACCGATGGATCTTCCCCGAGGTCGAGTTGGCCGCTGACACGACGGCTGCAGAGTACTGGGCGGTCACCGCTGGCGGTTCACTCACCGCGATCGGCATCGGTGCGGCGATCACTGGCCGGCGCCTCGATTGGCTGCACATCGACGATCCCATCCGTGGCTCGCAGGATGCACTGAGCACCGCGGTGTCCGAAGGTCACTGGCAGTGGTGGCAGAACGACGCCCGGACCCGCCTGAAGCCGCATGGGCGCGTCTCGATCGCCACGACCAGGTGGAGCGTCAGGGATCTCGCCGGTCGTCTCCTCGCCGACCAGGCCGCCGGTGGCGAGCACTGGGACCGTCTCATCGTGCCGATGGAGTGCGTCAACCCGGACACCGATCCGCTCGCGCGTCGGCTCGGCGAGAGGTTGTGGCCCGAGTGGTTCACCGCGGAGATGTGCGACCAGGCGAAGCGTGATCCGCTCTCCTGGCAGGCGCTCTTTCAGCAGCAGCCGCTCGACCAGGCGGGCTCGTTCATCCGGCTCGAGTGGCTCGAGGTCGTCGATGACGTGCCCCGAGATCCGGCCTACTGGGTCGGCGTTGATCTCGCGTTGACGACGGGCAATGACTACTCCGCCATCGTGGTTGGGGCGGCGTCGCGAGGAGGGCATGACCATTGTGCATGCCTGGCGTGAGCGTGTTCCGGCTGCCGAGGCGCTGGAGCGGCTGATCGAGGTGGTGCGTCACTATGCTCCGCGTGAGGTGTTGATCGACGACGACCCGAGCTGGAAGCTTCTGCGCTCATCGATCGGCAAGACCTTTCGGGAGCGTGGTGTCACCCCGCCCTGGTTTCACGCACTGCCGCTGCATGGTGGGGCGCGTGGTGCGAGGGGCGAGGGGAAGCAGTTGAGGGCGGCGGCGTTCCAGGCTGCGTGCTCGCGCGGTGAGGTGCGGGTTTTGCGGCGGCACTGGACTGCGGCGCTGGTGGACGAGCTGGTGCGTTTTCCCGGTGGGGATCACGATGACTGGCTGGATTGCTGCAGCTTGATTGGTCGGCGGCTTGCGTTGCACTCGGCGACGCCTGCAGAGCCGACGATGCGGGAGTACACGGTGATGAACAGCAATCGCGTGATCATGCTGCCGGTGCTCGATGGTGATCCTGATCCCGACGCCTGGATGACGCGCCACTAGGAGCAACGTTTATGCCCACTGCCTCCGAGGTTCTGCCTCCGCTGCCTGGCGAGACGCACGAGGAGTACCTCGAGCGAATGCGCCGCGAGGCGAAGCTTGCGCTGATGTCGCGGGAAGGGCTCGTCGAGGTTGACGGTGCCCTGTACGTTCGCGCGGACGCGCTCGGGCGTTCAGCCGAAGACCAACACAATCGGAGGCGTCGCTAGATGGAAGACCTGGCAACCTACGACGTGGACCAGTTCGCGCCACTACGCGCGTCGAGGAGGAGCTAGACCATGCCTAACGATCAGCCTGACTTTCTGTCTTTCTTCATGCCCGAGCAGGATCGCGGGCAGGCTCTCTGAAGGCGGCGCTCGAGCTCGCGAACCGGGCGCTGCGCGAAAAGGCCACCGGGCGCGAGGGCCTCGGCTCGCCGGCGGCGGTCCGCGAGCATCTCGCGGCCTACCTGCGGGTGGCCCTCGGCGGCCGCGACCGGGAGGTGTTCGTGGCGGTGATGCTCGACGCGCAGCACCGCGTGATCGCCACCGAGGAGCTGTTCCAGGGCACTCTCACCCAGACGAGCGTCTACCCGCGCGAGGTCGTGAAGTGCGCGTTGCGGCACAACGCCGCCGCCGTCATCTTTGCGCAAAGTCACGACCGCCTGCACTAAGTCACTGGCCAGACGCGGATTCCTAGCAGAACGGTTTTAGAGATACCCGCAAACGTACCCGCTTCCGGGCTTAGAAAGGCTCATCTAACCACTGGGTGTTCGAGGAACGGATATCCGACATGGCTACAGTCCCACCCGCCCCCGATCCTGAACTCATTCTGCGTCACCTTCTGGAGAGCGCCGAACAAGCTCGCGCCGCGAAGCAGGTCGGCTGGCGTCTCTTTGAATCCCACTTCTCGATTACGCTGGAGATCCAGGCCGGCACTAGCAAACCCGTGCCGTCCTCGTCATCGAATCCTGGTCGGCCGGTGTACCGGAAGTACAGCGACTTTTTCGACATCGTCGAACTGTCCTTGCTCCATACGATGGTGCTGGGCGTCTGCCGCATCTTCGACCCTCAGCCGGGGCACGCGAGCGTCTACAAGTACCTCGCGCTGGTGCAGCCGCGACTTGGGGCGCAGCGCGTCAAGGACTTGAAGCGCCGCCTGCAACCGCTGATGAAGGTGGCAAGACAGCTCGGGCCAGCTCGGAACGAGTTCACCGCGCACCTCCACGTCGGGCGAACGGCTGACGAGGCCCTCAAGGACAGCGCCCCGTTCAAGCTCATCACCTCACAGTTCCTTCAGGACCTGGCGAGCATCCTGAACGAGCTTCGAGACGAGGCTGGTGTCAAACAAGCGGACCAAGTGACAACGGACGACTCATACGCTGAAGCGACGCGAGGGATCTTGAGCGCGCTCATCTATGGCCTGCCCCGAGTGGAGCAGGAGGGCTTGGTTCGAATGCGGCAGAGAATTCCCGAACCCTGAGTGAAAGGGAGTCATCCGCCCCAGTCGCCCGCTCCCACAGCCCGGACGGGAACACGGCCACGATCCGGTGACGCGCGCACCATAGGTGCCAGCCGTCGGGTGTGCCCATCGACGGGTCGAAAACGATGCGACTTACTGGGACGCGACCCGGAGTGTGTTACGAATTCTGCGGACGCCCTGAACGCTGGCCGCGATGCGCTCGGCCTCAACGATGTTTTCCTGTGCAGGTACGGTCCCGGCGAGCGTCACCACGCATTCCTTCGACGTGACGACAAGGCTTCCGACCTTGGCCCATAGTGGACTGAGCAACAACTTTGCCTGCACCTTCGCGACGAGACTCTCGTCGCGCAAAACGCCGCACGCTTCTTGACCGGCGGCCTCGGGCGGTCGCAAGAGCAACGCTGCTCCGAGCGCGGCCGTGATCACCAGGGCGGTTCTCCCGTAGCTCCCGTTCGGATATCTCATCATTCATCCTTGGCAGGTTGATCAGCCCGCTCCCTGACTTTGCGACCTTCACATCCTGCCACAAGCATGCGGAAGGTTAGCGCAGGGAGCGGGTCAGGGTGTGAGCCGGCGAGACTGTGGAAGGATGCGAAGCCCGTGCCGCCGTGGGAGTGGCGCAACGGTGATAGGGCGAAGCTCTAACGGGGCGTCGCGAGGCGGTCAAGACCGGCTGTACCACCACGTTGCCGAGAGCGGCCGTTCGACGGCGCTATCGACCCTAAGCGGAAATCTGGACTTGCGGAAAGCGGACGTACAATCCGGCCCAGTTAGTGGTCGTTCGCGGCACGCTCAATCAGGGAGCGAACTCCAGCAACGGGCGGACTGATTCTTCTATCGCTCGCGGAGGAGGAGAGACCATGGCACTGAAGGATTACTACTCCATTTTGGGCGTCTCGCGCACCGAAACGGCGCGTGGTATCCAGAACACCTTTCATGAACTCGTCAAGCGATTGCATCGCAATCGGTTAGGCCCTCAAGGTACCGCGGCGTTTCAGGACCTCGTCGACGCTTACCAGGTCCTCTCTGATCCTGAACGCCGGAAGGCTTACCGTCACCATCTGCTCCAGACCGAAACCGCAGCCCAGAGGACGCCAGCGCCTCGCAGGGGCTGGGATTGGCCGCAATCAGAACCGCTAATCCCAGAGTGGCGTTTTGGGCTGCAAGACTTCTTAACCATTCAACCGTCCTTCGACGCCTTGCAGGCACGTCTCCGGCGGAACTTCACCGGCGTGGGAGTACCCAAAGGCGAGCGAGTTGAAGGGCTAAACGTGGAGATTTGCCTGTGGCCAGAAGAGGCGCGGCGCGGAGGCGTAATCCACCTCGGGGTCCCGATCTTTTCCCGGTGTCGGAGTTGTGCCGGGAGGGGGCGTGAGTGGGGCTTCATGTGCCTAGTCTGCCTGGGCCAAGGCATGATCGAGGAGGAGGGAAACGTGACGGTGCACATTCCACCTGGGGTGCAGCACGGGACGATCTTCGAAGTGCCTTTACAGCGACTGGGGCTCCACAATTTCTATCTCTGTCTCCATATCGCTGTGACGTCCTGGGCCTAACACTCAGCATCGGCTTCCACAGTCTCGCCGGCTCACCCCCTGATCCTTCCTGGCTCACCCTGAGCGGAGGACCCGCGCTCGGGCGCACTTCAGCGTCGCCGCAGTGTGCGTTCTGCTCGCCGCGCGGCCTTGCGCGATGCTTGCCGGCGGATGCGCTTCTTGCGATGTTGTGCTTTGCTCATGGACATGTTGTACCTGCCATCGAGCTTGACCATCGCTCCCTCTAGCTGGGTCACATAGCCGGGGGTGCGATCGAGTCCATCACTCATAGGTGTTTATCTTAGGTTCGATGCTCTTCGCCAGCTGCGAGTCTTGATCCGGCAGCAGTCGTTTACCCATGCAGTTCCTCGGCACCCTGGAGAGCATCGCCAGGAAAAGCGTCCAGGCAGCTGCAGAAGGCGCGGGTAGGTGGGCCATGTCAATGTGCGGCGGGGCACGTCGCTACTCGACCGCGAAGCCCACTCTACGCCGATAGCCGACACCGTTTCAGGTAGCGAACGGATGCTTGTCCATAATCGCGACATGGGCAACAACGACCATCCTCGACCGCCCCGAGCAGTATTGGCCCCGCTTCGGCGGGGTTTTTGTTGCTGGCAGGTGCTGGGGCATATTGCGCGAAGTGGGTGCTCGTAGCCAATCTCGACCGCGCCGCGGGTAGCCTTCGGTGGTGATCAACACAGTGAATGCACCCTTGCACCCTCGCGCTCGATCAGCGCGTCGCTCCTCCACGTTGCGGCGCAGACACGCAGCACGTGGTTGATTGAGACCACCTCGACACTGGACTAGCCGGAGCGCTCCCTGCGAGGGCGGATAGTCTTGGATCACCCCTGTCCTTCGCGGCCCTGCATAGGATCTATCGCTTCAACCGGACGGGCTCGCCCGCCTCGATCGCGAAGGACGTGCGAATCGAAGAGCGGCAGATACGGCGTACTGCTTCTCCCAATACCGCGTCAATGTACGGCAGCGCACAGAACATCTCACAGAACGGGGGATACTAGGATCATGAAGAGCAGGAGAGTTTTTCCCGTGAGTCTTCTTTCGAACGAATCGGAGGAAATGCTATGAACATTCCGAAACTTCCTACCCAAACAAAGCCATTTCTCTGGGGCGCGGTAGCGGGAGCCATCGCGCTGGCGATCTTCGGATTCAATTGGGGCGGCTGGGTGACGGGCGGCACGGCGGAGCGATTTGCCGTGGGGCGTGCTGATGCGGCGACCGTATCGGCGCTCACCCCGATATGCGTGGCTCAGTTTCAGAAGAGCGCCGACGCGTCGGCCAGCCTTGCGGCGCTGAAAGCGACCAAGGACTGGGAGCAGGCCACCTACATCGGGAAGGGCGGTTGGGCAACGATGCCCGGCAGCACCAGCGAGCCGAACCGCGAAGTCGCCGCGGCCTGCGCCGAGGCGCTCAACAAGCTCACCCTGGCCGCGAAGTAAGTATCCCGCGGCAACGCCGGGCCCTGAGCTTGTGAGCCGCTCAATGGGGCTCGTCGGGGTCGCTAACGGGGCCCGACCTTCTGTGGCCACACTCGATGGCATCGGGTGAAGGTCGGTTCTTCGTCGCCGGTTGAAGACGGGACGTAGCGCGCGAGTGAGCCTTGGCGCGATACATGCCGATGTCGGACTGCTGTATCAGGTCACCGTAATCGTGCCCGTCGACGGGATAGACGGCCGTGCCGATGCTTGCCGTCACCGTGACCGTGCCGCCGTCGACGACATAGGGCGCTACAAGGTGGACGCGGATCTTCTCTGCCACCGTAGCAGCACTCACCTCGCCGCCGACCTCGGGAAGCATGATGACGAACTCGTCCCCGCCGTAGCGGCAGGCGGTGTTGTGGACTCGTGCGGAACGCGGAGTGCGTCCGCATCTGCCAGGTGTCCCATGGAGGCTGTACCAGACTGCCGGCCCACGGCTCGGCGTGTCTGAACGGCAACTGAGAGTAAGGAGGCCAGAGATGAAAGCCAGATCCTGGGTAGCCTATTCCAGTAGCGCATTACTGATGCTTCTTGCCGGATGCGCCGCGACTTCGCCCTCGCCACTCGCGGCGACCTCCGACCCGACGAAGGTGCACATCACCATCCTCTACGATGCCTTCGGCAAATCTCCCGCGTTGCAGAAGGACTGGGGGTATGCCGCGCTCATCGAATATGGGGGTAAGCGCATCCTCTTCGATACCGGCAACAACCCCGAGATCCTGGCGCAGAACGCTAGGGCGAAGGGTATCGACCTGTCCAAGCTCGACTTCGTCGTCATGTCGCACCGCCATGGCGACCACATGGGGGGCATGGCCTATCTCCTCAATGTGAATCCCAAGGTGAAGATCTATGCGCCCAAAGAGGGCTTCGGCGTGTATGGTGGCGATCTGCCGAGCACCTTCTATCGCAAGGATAGCTCCTTGCCTCCGGAGGAGCGCTACTACGACGGCGCGCCACCGGCAGTGATGCGGTTTGGAGCCGCCTGGCCCGGCGCCAACTTCGAGTTGATCGACAAGACCACGGAGATCGCCCCCGGCATTCATCTGATCGCCTTGGTCTCCGACAAGCCCGGGACGCTCGAACTGCGCGAACTGTCGCTCGCGATCAACACACCCGACGGCTTGGTGATCGTGGTGGGCTGTTCGCATCCGGGCATCGACAAGATCGTTGCGGCCGCGGCCGCGATCAACCCACGAATCCACTTCATCGCGGGCGGTTTCCATCTTGTGGTATCCAACGACAAGGAAATCGAAACAATCGTTGCGACTCTCCGCGATACCTTCAAAGTGGCCTTCGTGGCGCCTGGGCACTGCACCGGCGAGCCGACCTTCACGGCGCTCAAGAGAGCATTCAGTGACCGGTATCTCTATGCCGGGTTGGGCACAACGTTCGTGGTTAGTGCCACGCCGCGTGCGATTGGCAGCGCCAGTCAGCATGGTCCTACGGCCATGGACGAGGATGATCTGGAGAGCTACCGCACGGCCGTGCCGTTGCCTCTACGCCTGAGACTCGGGGCCCAGCGAGGCGCTGCCAGTGACGCGCCTCAACTGGCGCGTCGGTAAGGCGCATATCGTGGGCGACACGAAGGCCCACAAATAGCAGTTCAGAGGAACCCCCCAAACGTCCGCTGTCCTAGAGTCCAGCCGTCAGCAACGGGTCGATAGCGCGCTTTCAGCGGCAGAGGACGCCACGGTAAATGTCGGGTGCTGCGCCTTGCGCGACCAGGGCGCAGCGCCAGACGACGAGCCTAGGTTCCGAGGCGGTCACTTCTCCGGCGGGGGCTCACCCCTCATCCGTTGATAAGAGTGGAGGAGCGCGAGCATAGCCAAATGGACGACAAAGTCGCCGGAAGCGCATACTTAGTACGTCTCCGCGAGACGCAAGGAGAGTATCGATGAAACGATCTGCTTGGGTTGCCGTCGCTGGGACGGCCGTCACGGTTGGGATGCTGGCCGCGAGGCGTCTTTGGGGCAGGAGCAGCAACGTCGCTGCGACGCCGGAGAGCCTACCTGCTCATCCAGAGCAAACGCCCGTTCAAGAACCGCCCACTGCTCCCGCGGGTGCCGACTCAGCGCCGCCGCAGCCCGGGCGCCCATCCCCTTGATGTCGAGCGTCACCGGGCGCGCCGGTGGTGGCGCTGGTCGCGGTGGCGGGTTCGAGTCGTGGATCGCCTTCCGGGCGTCGTAGTGTGGCACGACCAGTAGGATAGGCGAGGGGCGGGCCCACGGGGTGGGCCCCCCAAGTGTCCATATTGCGTGATCGGTCAACGGCTCGCGCCGAAGCGCCGCGAGTTTGTTTCAGGTTTTTCTCCGCATGTGGCGGGGCAGGTGCAGCCGCTGCCGCGAGGCCGCAACCCCCCGCCCCCCGGGTGTCGACGCGACCAGGCTGAAATCATCTGAGTAAAGGAAATGCCATGGAAAAGCGTCAACTAGGAAACAGCGGATTGGAAGTCTCGGCCATCGGCTTGGGCTGCATGGGACTGAGCGGCGGCTACGGCCCCGCGACGGACAAGCAGGAGGCCGGATTACGCCTTCTCTGCTCGTCTGGTTTGGTCCCTCGGCCGTGGAAGTGCCGGAGCGCGCCGTATGGCGTCACGGCCGGGATAATCGCGCTGGCAATAGGCCGCCAATTCACGCACGAACTGTTCGGCATACGGTGCAAGCAATCGGTGCGGATCCCAGGCGATCGTCAACCATTTTCCGATTGGCGCTCCATCGTGAAGAAGCGGCACGGCACGGACCCCGCCGTTTCGGACCAGCACGGTAGAGGGGACCACGGCGATCCCGTAGCCCACTGCGGTCAGCGCAACGATCGAATGGGGAGCTGCGCTCTCCATGAGGACGTGCGGACGGATGTGCGCCACGCTGCAAGCGGCGTCGAACCCCTGACGCGAGCCGAAGCTGCGGTGGAGCAGCAGCAGCGGCTCCTCCGCCAACTCGGCAACGTCGATCGTGCGACGGCGGCTGAGCCGGTGTTTCTCCCACAACACCGCGAGATCGTGCGCGCGCCAGGTTGCCATCGTGGATGGTGTACGCGACCGGCAAGGCGGTAGCCCGCAGCTGGAAGTCCCAGACTGGGCTGCGCCGTGACACTTCTTGTACCTATTGCCCGAGTCACACAGGGGCAAGGCTCCTTTGCACGCCCGACGGTTAAGAATTGCCGGCCGCGATCAGAGGCAGGTAGCTCGCGAAGTCCTTGTCGATCTATTGCAGTGGCGGGGCAAACCACCCGAAACTATGCTTCTTCGTTGACGGATCTCCCAGGGGGACGACCTGTGAAAACCGCGGCCAACATTCTCAAGTCAAAACCTGACCAGACCGTCCACACCATCACGCCGACGGCCTCGGTGTTTGACGCCGTCAAGCTGATGGCCGAGAAGAACATCGGCGCGCTCCTGGTGGTGGAGGGCGAGAATGTCGTCGGCATCATTACCGAACGCGACTACGCGCGGAAAATCGTTCTCATGGCACGGTCGTCAAAGGAAACGCCAGTGCGCGATGTCATGACATCCTCGGTCATGTACGTGCGCCCCGACCAGACCAGCGAGGAATGCATGGTGCTGATAACCGAAAACCGGCTGCGCCACCTGCCGGTCATGAACGGCGACAAGCTGATCGGCCTCATCTCCATCGGAGATCTGGTGAAAGACATCATCTCCGAGCAGAAATTCATCATCCAACAGCTCGAACACTACATTACTGGGGAGCGGAGCTGAGCTGAGCGCCTGCCACCTAACTAGTCGCGCAAGGGTCGCGCAGAAAAGACAAGGACTTGGTTTTCAGGCCCTAAGCGATTGAATTCTGGGATTCCCGTGCACCTACGGACACGATTAGTCCGGCTGCGGGGCGCGCACCCGGCCGACATAAGTCGGCACGATTTCCTCGATCGCTTTCGGCTGGAGGTCGAGCGCCGCGAAACCTGGCAGGGTCCCGCTCGCCACGTTGTCCGCCTTGAGAAGGTCAACCTGACTGGTGGTGAGTGGTGGGCTTGGCAGGAGCTCGAGCAACTGCGCCAGAGCCTCGGCCACGGCGAAGGGCACCGGGACGACCAACGGCGGTCTGCCGATGAGGCGCTGCGCGAACGTGACCAGCTCGCGCATCGTGTACACCCCGGGGCCGGCGAGCTCGTAGGTGCGGCCAGCGGTCCCGCGGTCAGCGAGCATGCGGACGATGGCCTCTGCCACGTCCTCCACGTAAACGGGTTGTAGGCGGGTTCGGCCGCCGCCGATCAGCGGCACGACGGGGAGTAGCCGGATGATCTCGGCGAACGTGCCGAACAGGGCGTCGCCTGGACCGAACATCGCGCCCGGGCGGACGATCGTCGCGCCTGGAAACTCCTGCTGGACGACCAGTTCGCCGCGTCCGCGCGCGCCGATGTAAGGAGACGCCGACTCGGGACTGGCGCCGATCCCCGAGACCAGCACCAGGCGGGCGACCCCGGCAGCCGCCGCCTCCCGGGCGACCGTCCCGGCGCCGCGCTCGTGCACGGACTCGAAAGTCACCTCGCCCTTCTCGAGATAGGCGGACACCGCGTTGACGACGGCGTCGGCCCCGGCGACGGCGGCGGCGACCGAGGCCTGGTCGCGCACGTCGGCGCAGCAGACTGTGACCCGGTCCAACCCAGCCGCGCGCAGGGCGCTCTGCGCCCGGTCGGAACGCCGGACCGCAACGCGCACCGTCGCCCCCTCGGCGGTGAGGCGCCGCACGAGCCGCCGGCCGAGGAACCCGGTGCCGCCGAACACGCTGACCGTGGTCATAGCATTCCTTTCGCATGCTGCGCAAGATCGAACGATCTTGCTCCCATCGACCGAAGTTTGAATCACTCCCAGCGAGTGACAAGCCGATGGTGATCGAGTCGCTCAGGGGCTGAGGCTGAGACATCGCGCCGCAGATCGGGTGGACTGCCGACCAGCGCATCACGAGCGGCTCGATTGGAGCGCTCGAATTACGCTCGAGATGAAGGTGAAGATCCGGGACCTGAAGGAGCTCGACGATTCCTGGGCGAAGCTCGGACCGCGGCGAGCAGGAAGCCGCCGAACACGCGCTGCAGGTTCGTGCCGACGTGAATCCAGAGCGACCCGTCTCGCGCCAGGTCGTAGACCGCCGCCGCGATCCGCGACGGCGCCGGCATCAGCAGGGGGTTTACCCATTCCAGCGACGCGGCGAGCTGCTAAGCGGCGAGGAACAACCCGATCCCGGCGAACATGCGCAAGGGGGCCATCGCGCGCGGGTCAATGAAGCGAGGGACGTTGCATCGGAGCGAGCACGCGCCCCATGGTGGCGGACGGAGCAACGTCTACCGTAGCGGCATCAAGCGGGCCTGGCGGCACTCCGCGAACCGGATCCCCGTTACGCTTTGCCCCTACGATTTCTTTGGATAGTCGAGCGTCACTTTTGCGGGCTTGACCTCGCCGATCCTTGACCACCACTTCGCATCGAAGGTGAACTCGGCGACGGCGCACGTCGGCATGTGGGTGATCTTGCTCGAGAGGCGATGCGCGAGTTCGGTCAGCTCGGGGTTGTGGCCAAACAGCATCACGCGCTCCAGCTTGTCGCCAAGCTTGTGAATGACGTCGAGCAGTTCATCCGCCCCGACGGCATACAGCCGATCATCCACCACGATGTCCTTGCGCCTGTAATCGAGCTTCTTGGCGATGATCTCCGCCGTCGTGAGCGCGCGCATAGCCGGACTCGACAGGATCAAATCGGGCTTCACATCGCGATTTCCCAAGCGCTCACCCATCTTCGGCGCATCGCGCCTGCCGCGATCATTCAATGGCCGGTCTTTGTCGGGCAACGCAGTGTCACCCCAGCTCGACTTGGCGTGGCGAACGAGAAATAGCGTTTTCATGCCACATCCCGTAGCGGCGGGGAGACCCCGCGCCGCGAACATTAAAGATGTGCCCGTCCGACTAGACGCCCGAAAGTGTTCCGCTGGCGCTCGGCGTTGTTACAGATTCGCGACACCTGCTGCGTGGCCGTGAGGTGCGACCGACGCAGCCCCGCCACCGCTGTAGTACAGCGCGAGCGTCTAGCAGGCTGTTGAAATAGGCGGCGACACGGTCAATGAACCGCTCCGAATCGAGATCGCGCAAGGTTGGCAGCCGAGGGCATCGGTCTTCGGTCCTGCTTCATGGGGCTTTCTTGGTCCATTTGGTTCGCCGTTCGCGGACCTGCTCACGCATCGGCCGCCCCTCGTCGCCTTCACGACGTTGCTCCCGCCAGCAACCCTCGCATTCGCACCAGGTTGTTCGCCGTCATCGTCAGCAAGAACTGCATGTTGACCCGTTCCAGGCCGCGGAACACCGTCTGGCGAACGCGTCCGACGGTCTTCGCCCAACCGAACGATTCTTCGATGCGCTTGCGGATGCACTGGCTCGACTCATAACCCGGATGTCGAGTGGTGCGTCCATCGATTGCCGAACCGCCGGGCCCACCATGGTGCTGCGCCACGTGCGGGGTGACTTCAATCTTGCGCGCTGCGGCGACGAAATCGCTCGTGTCGTAGGCCTTGTCGGCGCCGACGGTTCTGGGTTTGGTCCCGGGCAGTTCGGCGAGCATTGCCAGGGCGTTCTCGCGCTCGGCGAACCCACTGGCCACACTCGCCCGAGCGTTGACCACCAGCCCGTTGCGGTTCTCGATCAATACGTGGCCCTGGTAGCACAGGATCGCCTCGGCTGTACTGCTCTTCCTGTAGAGCCGAGCCTCGGGGTCGGTGGTCGATTCGTGGGTGTCGTTGCTGCGCGGCTTGCCTCGCCAGCTCGCCTCGGGATTGCGTCCTGCACCGCCGTCGGCGGGTGGCTCGTCCTTGGGCTGGAAGCTCTTGTGGCTCGCCCAGGCCTTGATCAGCGTGCCATCGACCGAGAAGTGCTCGTCGCTCAGCAACCCCTCCTTCTCGGCCAAGGTCATTACCTCGGTGAACAGCGCTTCGACCACCGCGTGATCAAGCAGCCGATCGCGGTTCTTCGAGAAGCTCGAGTGATCCCACACCGCATCGTCGATCGCCAGGCCTACGAACCAGCGAAACAGCAGGTTGTAGTGCAACTGCTCGACCAGCAGCCGCTCGCTCCTTACCGAGTACAGCACCTGCAGCAGCAGCGCCCGGATGAGCTTCTCCGGCGCGATCGAGGCACGCCCGTGGTCGGCGTACATCTCGTTGAACAGGCCACTCAGACGCCCCAGCGCCTCGTTCACCATGCGCTGGATCGGGCGCAGCGGGTGACCCGCCGGAACGAAGTCCTCCAGCCTCGCCATCGTGAACAGCCGTTCTTGCATCGTGTCGGACCCGCGCATCGTCGTCTGCTCGCTCAGTCTAAGGACACTGCTGCGACAACGCTCAGACATGTTTGTTCGATGACGCAACAGCGTTTTTCAACAGCCTGCTAGAGCCGCACTTCCCGCGGCCTGATCGTCGCAAGCGTGAGCCAGCTTTGAGCCTACGTCGTCGGCGCCGGTTTTCGACCGGGCGCTTTAGGGGGGACATAGCCCGTCACGCGACACTGCAACGCTTGGACCGGGTTGCCGCTCTCGAAGCGGGTCAGGTTGCAGGTGATGATCTCCCCCGCGGCTGCCAGACGCACCAGGCGCTCGCGCACCATCGCAAGCGGCACGCCCATCTCTTCGGCGATCTCGGAATCGAGCCGCTCACCGTGTTTCTTGACGCACTGCAGGGTTGCTATCAAGGTACTTTGAGCCTTTGGAGAGGGCTTCAGTTTAGCAGCCGTGGACGCCGCTCCCGGCTTGAAGCGAAGGCCCGTCCGGCTCCGGCCCGATCGCCCAGCGGCGGCACCGCGGGCCAGGCGCCCGCTCGGCAGCGTGCCTTGCACACGCCAGTTTCTCGGCGAGCCAGAAGATGGGGGACGCGGAAACTTTGGCGCATACGCCAAGCTTTTACCGCGCGCGCATGACCGCTATGACTTTCGCTTTCTCGTTGCGTGAGAGCCGCTACGCGGATTTCGTCTGGTGCAGTGGGTGAACGTTGCCTTGTTCGGAGTCCGGCGCCGGCTTCAATCGTAGCCTGATTCGAGCGAACGTCTTCGCAAGATCGGTGTGCACCGAGGGCGTGTACTTGAAACCCGGTGCGAGGCATGAGGCGTGCCCCTTGGGCAATGTCTTGGACATGGTCAGGCGGATCTCCCCGCAGCGTTTGGCGCAAGGAGATAGTAGCTTTGTCGCATACGGCGGATAGGTCGGTCTGTGTGGTAGCGCACATAGAGCGGCCCTCGGGTGTTGGCGCCCCCACGCTCGACACAGCATCCTCCTCCACTCTTAGTCCGCCCCCGGTTCACACCGCCCGCTCGACGTTGCAGCCACGCCCGGACGCTCAAGCGCCGATCGCCGCCGCGTCATCCGCGCCCGGCTCCCGCTCCCACAGCCCGGACGGGAACACGGCCACGATCCGGTGACGCGCGCACCATAGGTGCCAGCCGTCGGGTGTGCCGATCGAAGCCGCACTGGTGCGGCAGGCGCGCTCCGGCGCGTTACGCCACGGGTTGAAGTAGCCTTCGGCCATGATGAAAGGCTACCCCCCGCGGTGGCTCGCAGTACGAGCCCTCGTCGTCATCGTCATCGCCGTCAGCACCGCTTCCGTTTTCGCCGCGCCCTGGGTGGTCGAGGGCCGCGTGGTAGGCGTCTCCGTGGGCGACACCATCACAGTCCTCGACTCCGATAAGAAGCAGCACAAGGTCCGCATCAACGGCATCGACGCCCCAGAGAAGGGGCAGGCGTTTGGCGACCGGTCGCGCCAAAGCCTTGCTCAGATGACGTACGGAAAAGACGCCCGGATCGAGTGCCACAAGGTCGACCGTTTCGGGCGCGAGGTGTGCAAGGTGTGGGTCCAGCCGAGTGGCTGCCCACGCTGCGGCAAGACGCTCGACGTGGGGCTCGCGCAGATCAGCGTCGGGTTGGCCTGGTGGTTCAGGCGCTACGCGAACGAGCAGTCGGCTGAGGACTGCGGGCGCTACGAAAGCGAGGAGGAGGAAGCCCGCCTACGGAAGCGCGGGCTGTGGGTGGACGCGAAGCCCGTGCCGCCGTGGGAGTGGCGAGATAAGGGCCGGGCCGCCGACCGCGCGGCTACTCAGCCGCTAGCCGGTCTCGGCGAGGTTCACCTTCGCTGACGCGTCCGGATCCGGGACGAGATTGAGATGGCGCTTCGCCTCGCGAGGAAAAAGGTGACGCTGCACAACAGGCAAGGATCCGATTCGCTCCCGCGAATCCTGTGCCTTGATCTCCCGAGCGATCCGCGCGAGAGTGTCCGCGACATTCGTCTGTACAGCAGGCGTATACCGAAAAGCGCTCGACAGGCACGATAGGTGCCCCTTCGGCAGGGTCTTCGCCATAGTCATTTCCTCCTTACGTACCGCTGGGCCATCCAGCGTTGCTCGCGGGGTACTTCAGGTAGCCAAGATCGCAAGCAAAAACGCGACGACGGCGAGGAGCGCTGCCACGCGCACGTCCTGCCAGACAGCGCGCATGGCGTCGTCGTAGACCGGTGCCGGTTTCGAGATCATCGCAGCGGGTCGCTCCTATCCTCGGCGCGCCCGTGGGTCAAGGCGAGCTGGCGCGTCGGCAAGAAAAGCCTAGCCCCTCTTGCGTGCGCCGACAGTCAAAGATCGTGAACTTCCGGGCCGGGGGTGCTGTCGGCGACCGGCGCTACTGATCGGGCGCCCAGTCTTGCCTATCGACGAAGTCCCAACGCTCCCCGCCTTGGCCGTCGGCACGCCTTGCACACAAGCGACGTTGACTCACGATCCTTTGTAGGAATCTGGCGTAAGGGGTTGAGCCGTGTCATCCTACTGTCGGTTGGTACGACTCATGCAACGTTGGCTGCGGCGGCCGAATCGTGCCGACCACGGCCGGCGCACCAAACTCCACCGTGGGCACGAGGAAGAGCGCGAGCCAGCGCCTCATCGCTCAAATCTTCTCCCGGTCGCACTCTCGGGGCCAGCCGCGCAGCAACCAGGAATCGCGCACACGGTGTGACGATCTTTCACGCTTGCCTTGAGCGGAACGCAATAGGCTTTGCCTCAGGCGGATAGCTCAACGGGAGAGCGTCGGTAGCCACACGGGGGCCAAAGGGTGAGGATGCGAGTCCCTCTTCGCCTAATGCTCTCGTGCTAAACCTTCGGCCAGTAAGCACGTCGATGTTCAAGCTTCTGCAGAACAGGCAGGCCACGGTGCTCCGGAGGCGACAGCAGTCGGACGCGCCCGTTACCACGTCTGCTGTTGACAAAGCTCTCCCTGATAGACCCTCACTAGAGGGCTACACGATCGATGGACTTCGGCCTGAGCAGGTGACCGATTTCTTTAGAAGGCTTAAGAGATACCAGCGCTAGGCGGTCGCGTGGAGCTTCGCCGCTTCTGCTTCTCTGCCTCACGCGATGGCCTGCAACCCTGTTACGCTCGGTGTGAAGTCCGCGGGGACACGCGAGCATACACCAGGGAGAACGAAATGGATGTTCTAGAGCGGATGATCCGCGACGGCAAAGTCACGGCTTCCGAGATCGTGGAGCGGGCATCTCTTGAGAGACTCGATGACGTCCTCACGATGCTGAAGCGCCATCGGCCCACGGCGGAAATCCGCACCGTGTTGCTGGAGCGGATCGCCCGCTCGCCGCTCGATCAGTTTAATCAGCTGAAGGCAATCTACTTCCATCACTGTATTGACGGGGCCGGGGCGCAATAGCTCGCAGCTCCCTGCGCGGCGGGATTCGCGTTTTAGGCATGGCTACCGGAGCTCGGCCGGGCGCGAAACGCGGAACGGTAAAGCGTCATCCGCCCCAGGCGCCCGCTCCCACAGGCCGCACGGGAATACCACAACAATCCGATGGTGTGAGCACCATAGGTGCCAGCCGTCAGGCGTCCCGGTTGCGTGCCGGCAGACCCGGCAATTGCGCTCGGGCACGCCTCGCCAGGGGTTGAAGTAGCCTCCTGACATATTGCAAGGCTACAGAGCGCGGTGGCTTGCTATGCGAGCCTATGCGCTCGTCCTCGCCGTCTTCTCTCTCTCGGCACTTGCCGCCCCGTGGACACTCGAGGGCCGCGTGGTGGCCGTCTCCGATGGCGACACGCTTACGCTCCTCGACGACGCGAAGCGCCAGCACAAGGTCCGCATCAACGGGATCGACGCCCCCGAGAAGGGCCAGGCATTTGGTGACCGGTCGCGCCCGAGTCTCGCGCAGATGGCCCATGGGAAGGACCCCCCGATCGAGTGCCACAAGACCGACCGTTTCGGGCGCGAGGTGTGCAAGGTATGGGTCGAGCCACTCGACTGCCCTCGCTGCGGCAAAGACGCTCGACGTTGGCCTCGCGCAGATCAGCGTCGGGCTAGCGTGGTGGTTCAGGCGCTACGCCGACGAGCAGTCGCTCGAGGATCGCGGGCGCTACAAGAGCGAAGAGGAGGAAGCCCGCCTACGGAAGCGCGGGTTGTGGTCGGACGCTGCTCCCGTGCCGCCGTGGGAGTGGCGGAAGAAGGCGGGCCGCGAGTAGGCCCGCGCATCGGATAAGCCTGAATAGGTCCGTCGCTGCCGTCGGTCTTGCTACGGCAGTGTCAAATTGCGCGCCTCGTCTGAATATTCGTTCGCCTCACGCGGAAAAGTCGGAGCAGACTGAGCGCCTTCTAGACACCGCCGGACTAGTAGGGGGTGGACGATGCTCCGAGTCACACGCACCGCCAACAGGCTGTTGAGCGGGTTCGCTGCGGTCGGGATCACCCTGGCATTCCAGCTTGCTCATCCAACCCATTGTTTATGACTCGCCCTGGCAACTCGTTTGCTAGATCAGGCCGTCAAGCTTCGAGGAGATCCCCAATGCTCAAGTACCGTGGGGTACAGGCACTGGCCATCTGGGCCGGTCTCGGTTTCTGCTCCGTGGCAACGGGGGAGATCGTTTCGTTTGACTATACCGTCACATCCTTCTTCAACGTGTCGTCCGTGGTGTGGGAGAACCCCGCAGGCGGCGACGCGAATTCAACGGCGGCGGCTGCGCAGCTCGCATGGGGCACCGGGCCCTCCGGGCAAAGCATGCTGACGATCCAGGGCAGTCCTGCGATGGGTACCGTTGTCACCAACGGTGCTCCTGCGCCGACCCAGCTGTTCACGCACATCAACAATCCCATTAACGGTGCGACGCTGGACTCGGTCACCATAACGACGACGCTGTCGCTGACGTGGGCTGCGCCTCCTGGCCCGGCGCCGGGTGCGATCGGACCGGTCTCCGCGGACTTCCTGGTGAACTTCAAGGAGACGCCCAACGTTCCGGGCGTAGGCGGTTGCGTGGTGGGCGCGCCACCGTGCCCGGACATCTTCGCGCTGAGCGGAGCCCTCAACGCGTTCTCCTTCAGCCCGGGAGACGGGTCCACGTACTTCGTGAGCATCATCGAAACGACGGGTAACCTGAGTCTCTTGCCCCCGGCGGCGTGCGCGGCGGCGGGCGCCGCATCACCCTGCATCGGGTTCGTCACACCCGAGAACGACGAGACGCCCGCGCAGTTCGCCTTCCTGATCACCACGGGTTTCCCCCCTCTCCCCGAGCCCGGATCGCTCGCCCTCTTGGGTGTGGCGACGCTCGCACTGGCGCTCGTTCGGCGACGGCGCCCATAGCGGAAAAGCCGGGGCAGACTGCCAACCGGCGTTCAGGCCATCGGAGGGGGCGGTCATGAGCTGCATACCCGGCAATTGGCGTGAGGAGCGAGCGGGGCATCACACGGCGCCGGAAGATCTCAACCCAACACCTCGTTGCGTGCCTCTTGTGGTGCGCAACCTCGGCCGTTGGCGCCCCCCTATATCGGGTTACCGACCTCGGGTTCAATGCGGTCACGATGAATGACCGCGGGCAGATTGTAGGCAGCGACGGAGTGGGCGGGGTAATCTGGAATCGTGGTTCCGGAATCACTCACATCGGCCCAGGCGCTGCGCGAGACATCAACAGATTTGGCCGCGTCGTGGGAGCGAGCAGCGGAGGACAAGGGTGGATCTGGGATCCATTTTTCGGTTTCGTTCAGCCGAACGGCCTAAACGAGCCTGGGGCGATCAACGACCTCGGCCAAGTCGCCGGCGCGAACACATTCGCCGTCACCGGAGGTTACCTGTGGGATCCGACTTTTGGATTCACTACGATCGCCCCTCCTCCTCTTGATCTCATCGTGCGCGACATGAACAACCTGGGGGAGGTCGTCGTGTGGGAGCATCCCCACCCAGAGGGCCAGGGCTGGTACTGGAGGCCCGGATTTCCGGCAGCGGAGCCCATACTTACGTTCTTTGTTGGCTGGGGTCAGAATGTGAGGGGCATTAACGAAGTTGGACAGATTGCAGGGACGCTCGCGTTTGTAGATATTGGCCCTCCGGGATGCAGCAATTTTATCTGCTACCGATCGGTTATTTGGACCGACCTCGAACCGCAAGTTATCGGGCTTGGCGAAGCATGGGATATCAATGATCTCGGATGGGTCGTGGGTGGCCGTGGAGCGCCCCCTGCGCCCGCAGGATTTGCTTTTCTCTGGAGTCCGAGTTCTGGACTCCTTGACCTTAACAGCCTGATAAGTCCCTCCGACCCGCTGCATGGCCACGTAACATTCGCTGTGGGTACATCAATCAACAATCGTGGGCAGATCATTGCCGATCACCGCTACTTGCTCACGCCAATACCCGAGCCCGCCACCCTCGCGCTCCTCGGCATCGCCCTCGCTGGCCTGGGCCTCGCTCGACGCCGCAAGCTGCACTGAGCCGCACCGAGCGCATACGAACTCCGCCCGCGTGGCGGGGTTTTCGTTTGTGAGTCTGTGGAAGGACGCGAAGCCGGTGCCGCCGTGGGAGTGGCGGCGAGTTGCTCGCTGACCGCAATAAGTTCACGAGCGCGCGGCCGCTAGTGTCGAGCGGCCTTACAAACCGCGGTTGACAGCGCGCCCGAGGAGCGTAACGTGACATGCATCGGTGACTATTCCCGGCGGGGGCAGTCCCGTCACTGCGCAGGCAGCGATGCTCAAGCAGGCACGTCTACTGCTGATCGGCCTCATGGGCCTGAGTGCCGCGCCAAGCACTGATTCCGCCCTTCCTCCGTTCACGCCGCATCTATGCGGCTCCCTTGGCCCCTCAGGCCACGATTCAAAGGGGGATCGACGATGAGACAGAAGCAAGTAACGGGGTTAGCACTCCTTTTCGCAACGATATGCGCCGTAGCGACTGCAAGGGCGGCCCTTATCACGATCGATTTCAACTCGGCTGCGCCCTGCTTGATCTGCCTTGTCCCTTACGACGAAGATGGCTTCCAGTTGACGCCGATATCAGGTCATTACGACATCGTACCGACGCCCACGCCGCCTGCTTTTGGAATCGCACCGTCGTTGGATGGGACGAATTGGATGGGCATAGACAGCAATGTGGTTGCTCCCCCCGTAATGCGGCTGGACCATGCAGGTGCGTCTTTCACGTTGAGGGAGCTGGACGCGCACTGGGAGTCCCACCTTCACGTCAGGTCATCCAACGGCGGAGAATTCAATCCTCCATTCCCGCCCGGTGCCCCGAGCGCGACGTTCGCCTTTGCCGGGCCTGCCTGGACCTCGGTGGCATGGATCGAGTTCTATACTGTTATGGATCCCGGTTTGCCGTTCGGTTTCGATAACATTCTTCTTGAAATCCCAGAGCCTTCGTCGCTCGCTCTTGTTGCGTTGGCGATGATTACGCTCACGTTCGCACTGCGAAGAAGCTCAAACACGTTCGCGCTGCGAAGAAAGTCAAAATAGCCATACGCGCAGCCGTTCTGTCTGATCCCGCATCGCGCGCCGAACGTTCACGCCTTCATCGAGAATAATTTCGACATAGCGTTCTCGTCTCCACGGCACGATGCGTCCGGCGCCGGACGGCTGGCATCTGTGGTGCGAGCGTCATCGGATCGTGGTCGTCTTTCCCTGCGGGCTCTGGGAGCGGGAGCCGGGGCGGACGAATCGGAGAAGGAGCTGCCGACGCTCGCGCTCCGGCCGCTCGAGGCCCAATGGTTCGACGACGGCGGCCCCGACGTGAACTTCCGAAGCCCTGCGCGCCGCCCGTGGCTAAAAACGCGGTTGGCAAATACTCAGGATTTCGATAGGCGCGTCGGGAGCGCAGGTGGACGCCGCTGACCGGCGTCGCGTGCCGCTGGACGTAACAGGCTGTATAACTCGAACCGCTCGGGGGGAGGAAATCAGATACGCGAGTTGGCCGATCAGGGTCGAGCGATTGGGCTGAACGCGCTTGACCCGTAGCACCGGGCCTTGCTGTTTTCGGTGGTTACTACGGCTTCACGAGCATTCGAGGGTGCGACAGTGTAGGGCACCGGCGAGTGCCACGAGACCCATTACCAAGAGGAGGAGGACGGAAGGTTCCGCAACTTCGTTGAACGGGAACGCTGCCCGCACCTCGCGTGGCGTGAAGCCGGCGAAACGGTCCGCGCCAGCAGGTGGAGGGAGCGGGACATCCTCTTGGCCCGAACCCGCCGGGTCGGTGAAAATATTGACGCTGACGAGCGTGCCGATGCTGTCCGGGTCCGAGAGGGTTCCGCCGAATCGGACGATGTTAGTGTCGTTGAACAAAGATTGGACCGAAAACTCCTCTGCACCATTGTCGGCGATGTAGTCGAAGATCTCGATGCCGGAGCCACTGATCCTCACTCGCGGCAGATCCGGAAAATCCACGTCGTCCGCCAGGTCGAAGTGTTGACCGAAGACGGTGATGTGCAGCGACTCCAATATCGATGCATTGCCGCCGTACGCGGCGCTGCCTTCGGGGACCCACGTATCCGGTGGGGCGGTCTCCGTGCTGAAGCCACCGACGTAGCTGTTACCGGCGAGTGTGCCGGTCGTGAACTCGACTTGGAACGTGAAGGCCGCGGCGCGAACTTCGGTCGTGCCGCAGGCGAAAGCCCCGACCAACGCGACCAAAACCAAGATTGCCGAGCGGAATCGCTGTGTCATGCGGCTTCCTTACGACCGTTTGTTGCCGGCGTGTCAAGCGCGGCACGCCACCAAGCGTGCTCGATGCGCCGTGACCGGGCAATCGGCCATTCGGATGGCTGACTGTGTGCAAGCTAGGCGCCGATTCCGCAATGATTCGACTAGTTACCTGCCCTGGTACGACCCGGCGGGTAGAGGCTTCCCTGGATTCCTCGACATTCCTCGTGATTACCTGCTGTTGGCAAAGCAGCAGAACGATAGAAAACTGGAGTGGGCATTTGAAACCTGGTCAAGCGAGGTTTGTAAAGGAGGTCGACCCTGTCGGCCGTAACCAGCGTGGCTCGCGTGGCAAGCCTGCGGCGGCGGGGCGTCTCCGAGCGCGATTGCCGGGTCTGTCGGCACGCGACCGGAACGCCGGACGGCTGGCACCTATGGTGCTCGCGTCACCGGATCGTGGTGGTGTTCCCCTGCGCGCTGTGGGAGCGGGAGCCGGGAGCAGACGAATCGGAGAAGAAGTTGCCGCCCGAGCTCACGCTCCGGCTGCTCGAAACGCGCTCGTAACGCGCTTCTGCCGCGCCCCCTGGCGCTCGCTGCCGGCGATCGGCTCCGGGAGGGCCCGAAGGGTGGGCGAGACAAAGGCCGCTCCTGCAGCGTCTTCCGGCACTCTGGAGAGGTATCGCCGGGGTAGCACCGGGGCTCGACACCCCAGCGCCACCCGGCTAAGTCACTGATTCTTGGCGCGCCCGGCAGGATTTGAACCCACGACCCCCTGGTTCGTAGCCAGGTACTCTATCCAACTGAGCTACGGGCGCGAGGGTGCAAATTCTAGCAGAGCACCCTCCCCCCCGGCCAGCACCGGCGCCCGCCAGCGGCGCCCCGCTAGCGATCCTCCGCGGGGATCGCGAGCCGCGCGCTCATCACCGCAAGGAAGATCTCCCGCAGAAACACGACGAGGCTTCCGATCAGCGCCAGCATCGCGAGCACGAATAACACCGCCACAAGTCGCGTCAAGTCCGTGGCGACGAACGCCCCGGCGAAAGCGCCGGCGATGAGCAGGCACACGAACAGCGCGGAGAGGACGGCCAGCGAGATCGCGAGGTACACGAGCCGGATGCGGCGCGCGAGCAGCCGGAGTTCGCTGCGTGCCGCGGTCGCCTCCGAGACCTGCAGCGACGGCAGACGATCCTCGAGCACGCGGCTGCGGTCGACCGCCCGCCCGAGCCGGTTCGTGAGGACCACGATCAGTGTGCCGATACCGGTCAGCAGGAAGACCGGCGCGATCGCGAGCTCGATGACGCGCGCGATTTCGGCGATGTGCGGCTCGTCGGTCACGGTTCGCTCCCCCAGGTGCCGCGCGCCGTGGCGGTCCTTCGCGTGCGACGCAGGCGAAAGGCCCTGAGGCCCACGACGACGCCCACCCACGCTGAGATCACAGCGATCGGGATGGCGACCGCCCAGGGCCACACGATCGCCACCGCGGCGACGGCGATCAGCACGACGGCAACTGCCACGAGCAGATTCGCTTCCGCAGGTCCCAGAATGCGTCGGCGCGTCAGCGCGGCGCTCACGGCGGCGCCGACGCCCATCGCGCCCGCGGCGGCCCGGCCGGCGCTGCCGGAGAACGCCCGTCGCCGCTGCCCGGCGGCGCCGGCCGGCGACACTCGCACGCGGGCGCCGCGCCCGAGCACGATCTCGGTCGAGCGCGCGAGATCGGCTTCGTACATCGCCGCCATCTGCTCCGCGAAGCCCCGGTCCTCCACCGCCACGTCGAGCTCGTAGTTGGTGAGCCAGCTCGCGAGGTTCAGATTGGTCGAGCCGACCCGCGCCCAGAGGTGGTCGGCGACGGCAGTCTTCGAGTGGAGCATGGAGCCATTCCATTCGAAGATGCGCACGCCGGCCTCCAGCAGCCCGCGGTAGCCGGCGCGCGACAGGCGGCTCACGACCGGCAGGTCGCTCGCGCCGGGCACGAGCAGACGGACGTCGACGCCGTCGGACGCCGCCGCACACAGTGTATTCAGATACGGCGTGTGCGCCACGAAGTAGGCGTCGGTGAGCCACAGCCGCTCCCGTGCCGCGACGGCGATCAGCTGGTCGAGCCGGAACAGCCCGCCGAAGCTCGGCAGCGTGGCGATGACCCGCAGCCCGACGTCGCCCGCCACCGGGATCGCGTCCGCGCGCGCGAGCTCGGCCGCAGGGATGGGCTTCGCTCCGGCGGCCACCCAGACCTGCGTGAACGCGCGTTCGACTTCGGCGACCGCCGGGCCGCGGATCTCGACCCCGGTGTCGCGCCAGGGATCGAGGCCACGCGCTGGATCCCCCAGCCACCGCTCGGCCGCGCACAGACCGGTCACGAAGGCGACGCGTCCGTCGACCGCGAGCATCTTGCGGTGGTCGCGGGTAAGCCAGCCGAGCGGGCTGTCGAGTCGCGGCGGATTGAAGCAGCAGACCTCGCCGCCCGCCTGGACGAGCGGCTCGAACAGCGATGCTCCGAGCACGCGTGCCGAGCCAGTCGTAGTTGAGACGGACGCGCACGCCCACCCGAGCGCGGTCCGCAAGCAGCTGGACGAGGTCGCGCCCGACGGCGTCGTTCCCGATGATGTAGCAGTCGAAGAACACCGTCCGTTCGGCGGCGCGAATCGCCTCGAACCAGGTCGGGAAGTGCTCGGCTGCGTCCTTCAGGATGCGGACGGCGTTTCCGGCGACGAGCGGCGCGCCGGTGGCGCGGGCGAATGCCTGGTCCGCGAGCGGACTGAGCGCCTTCGGGGCAGCGGTCCCCTCGTTGCCGGACCGTCGCGTGAGGTCGAGAGTGTTCATTGCCGCGCGAGAAGTTAGCACATGCCGCGAATGGCGCCGGGCCGTTCGCGGGACCGCTGCATTCGCTGTGCTATAGTGGGTCGCCGCGGAGAGATGCCCGAGTGGCCGAAGGGGGCGCCCTGCTAAGGCGTTATACGGGCAAAACCCGTATCGAGGGTTCGAATCCCTCTCTCTCCGCCACTAACACGAAGAAGCCCGCGTAAGCACGGCCCTCGCGACAGTCTGCGGGACCGTGAGGGAGAGAGCAACGTGACGCGTCTGCTGCTCGTCAACCCGAAGTTCCCGGAAAGCTTCTGGACGTACAAGTGGGCGCTCGACGAGATCCTCGTCGGGACGCGCACCACCAATCCGCCGCTCGGCCTGGCGACGCTCGCCGCGCTGTGCCCGCCCGACTGGGACGTGACCATCGTCGACGAGAACGTCGAGCCGCTGCCGCTCGCGCCCGCGGCCGACCTGATCGGCATCTGCGGGATGGGCGTGCAGTTCGCGCGGCAGACCGAGTTGCTGCACTACTACCGCGCGCGCGGCCACTACGTCGTGGCCGGCGGCAGCTATGCCTCGCTCTGCCCGGAGAAGTACCAGGGGCTCGCCGACACCGTGGTCGCCGGCGAGGCGGAGTACGCCTGGCCGCGCTTCTGCCGCGACTTCACGGCCGGCGCCGCACAGGCGCTCTACCACGAGACCGACACCGTCGGGCTGGCCGATTCGCCCACGCCCCGCTTCGACCTCCTGAAGCTCGGCCTGTACTCGGCGGCCTCGATGCAGTTCTCGCGCGGCTGCCCGTTTCGCTGCGAGTTCTGCGACATCATCGTGATGTTCGGACGGCGCCCGCGCGTCAAGACCGTGGAGCAGATCGGCCGCGAGCTCGATGCGCTCCGCGCCCAGGGCATGCGCCGGGTGTTCTTCGTCGACGACAACCTCATCGGCAACCGCCCGCAGGCGAAGGCGCTGCTCGCGTTCCTGGCCGAGTACCAGGCCCGTCACAACTACCGGTTCAGCTTCGGCACCGAGGCGTCGCTCAATCTCGCCCGGGACGCGGAGCTTCTGCGCCTGTTCCAGGCCGCCAACTTCGCCTGGGTCTTCATCGGGATCGAGACCACCGACGAGGCGAGCCTCAAGGAGACCAAGAAGACCCAGAACGTGGGCGGGGACATGCTCGCCGACGTACGGCGGATCTACGCGCACGGCGTCGACGTGCTCGCCGGCTTCATCATCGGGTTCGACAACGACACGCTCGCCACCTTCGAGCACCAGCGCGCGTTCGTCCAGGCGTCCGGCATCCAGGCGGCGATGATCGGACTGCTGCACGCACTGCCGCGCACGCCGCTCTACGAGCGCCTGCAGCGCGAGGGCCGGCTCCGCGAGCAGGTCGATCACTACAACAACACCCGCCCGGGCACCAACGTCGTGCCGAAGCGCATGGACTACGACCAGATGGTCGAACGGTATCAGTGGCTCTATCGCGAGCTGCTGACCGACCGCGCGATCGGCGAGCGGATCCGCAACAAGATGCGCTACCTGCGCGCGCCGATCTACACCGGCGGGTTCAGCCGGCGCGACAGCCTGGGAATTATCTGGCGCCTCCTCCGCAAGGGGATCCTGCCCGGCGGCCCGACGCGATGGATCGCCTTTCTGCGCTCGCTGCCGCTCTTTTACCCCGGCCAGATTCCGATGGTCGTCGCGGACTGGATCATGGGTCTCTCCATGGCCGATTTCGCGCGGCGGCGGTTCGAGGCGCCGGTCGTCGACGCGAGCTCGGCGGCGCGCCGCATCGACTCGGTCCGTGCGGCGATCGCGCGCTACGTTGAGGCGGGCAAGGCCGGGCTGCAGATCACGACCGATCCCATTCCCAGCCTGTCGCTGTCGATGCACGGCCTGCTCGACCGGCGGTTCTTCACCCGGGCGGCGCGCCAGCTCGAGCGGCTGCTGCGGCACACGCCGTCCACGCTCACGCTGCGGATCGAGGCCTTGCGGGGCGCGGAGCGACCGCACCTCGAGCGGCTGCTGCGGCGGTTGCGGCGCTACGGCGACCGGATCTCGATCGTCGTCGACGAGCGCGTGCGCCACGCCGTGGCGATCGACTCGTCGGTCTTCCACCTCGTGCTGACCGCCCGCGCGGGCTAGCGCCCGGGCGCGCCGGAGCTCAGGCCGGCTGGTCGAGCCCGAACGCCTTGTGGAGCACGCGCACCGCGAGCTCCAGGTACTTCTCGTCGACCACGACCGAGATCTTGATCTCCGAGGTCGAGATCATCTCGATGTTGATCCCCTCCTCCGCGAGCGTCCGGAACATCTGGCTCGCGATGCCGACGTGCGAGCGCATGCCCACCCCCACCATCGAGACCTTGCACACCTTGTTGTCGCCGACGACGCCTTTGGCGCCGATGTGCGCCTGGACCTTCTTCGCGATCCCCAGCGCCTTCTGGTAGTCGTTGCGGTGGACCGTGAAGGAGAAGTCGGTGATGTCGTCGACGCTCGCGTTCTGGATGATCATGTCGACGTCGATGTTGGCGTCGGCGATCGGCCCCAGGATCGCGTAGGCGATCCCCGGCCGGTCCGGAACGCTCGTCACGGTGATCTTCGCCTCGTCGCGGTTGAACGCGATGCCGGAAATGATTGCTTGTTCCATCTTCTCGTCTTCCTCGAACGTGATCAGCGTGCCGTCGCCCTCGTCCTCGAAGCTGGAGAGCACCCGCAACCGCACCTTGTAGTTGCCGGCGAACTCGACCGCCCGGATCTGGAGCACCTTCGAGCCGAGGCTCGCCAGCTCGAGCATCTCCTCGAAGGTGATCGTGGCGAGCCGGCGCGCCTCGGGAACGATGCGCGGGTCGGTGGTGTAGACGCCGTCGACGTCGGTGTAGATCTGGCACTCGTCGGCCTTCAGGGCCGCGGCGAGCGCGACCGCCGAGGTGTCGGAGCCGCCCCGGCCGAGGGTCGTGATGTTGCCGGCGACGTCGACGCCCTGGAAGCCCGCGACGACGGGAATCGTTCCCGCGGCGAGGTCGCCGCGCAGCCGCTCCTCGTCGATGCTCAGGATCCGCGCCTTGGTGAAGGCGTTGTCGGTCACGACCCGCACCTGGGCGCCGGTGTAGCTCTTGGCCTTGACGCCGAGCTCGGCCAGCGCGATCGCAAGCAGGCCGATCGTCACCTGCTCGCCGGTCGCGGCGACGACGTCGAGCTCGCGCGGATCGGGAGTCGCATGGATGTCCCTTGCGAGGCCGATCAGGCGGTTGGTCTCGCCGGCCATCGCCGAGGGCACCACGACGACCTGGTGCCCCTTGGCCTTCCAGCGCGCGACGCGCCGCGCGACCGCCTTGATCCTGTCAACGCTGCCGACAGAAGTGCCGCCGTACTTCTGGACGATCAATGCCATGCGGGACACCGCGAAAAGGCGCGCATTTTACCGGACCGTGGCGCGCCCCGGGCTGTGACCATTTTTTACATCCCCGCAGATTGCAGGGATATGACGTTGTGCTAACATTCGCAGAAGCTCCCGGGGGAGCCCAAGAAATCAAGGCGGAAGGGCACGCAACCAAATGAAGATCTTCAACTTCTCGATCAATCCGAAAGAGATCCGGCGCAAGCTGGGGCTGAACCAGGAGGACTTCTGGACCAGGATCGGCGTGACGCAGAGCGGCGGGTCGCGCTACGAAAGCGGCCGCGAGATGCCGAAGCCGGTGCAGGAGCTGCTGCGGCTGGTGCATGTCGAAAAGCTCGACCTGACCCGCGTGAGAAAGGAAGACTTCGAGGTCATCGAGTACCTGAAAGAGCATCACCCGGACCTGTACCGGAACCTGAAGAAAGCAGCGAAGCCGGCCCGCAACAGCAAGCGCGGCGGGCCGAGCACCGAGCACTGAGATTCTCCTTCACTGCGGAAAAGCCGGCTGGGAGGCCGGCTTTTTCGTTTTCTGGATGGGGAGGGATTCGCCGACGTACCGCCGGCCGCGGTTCGGCGGCGCGTGCGCGCCTCGCCGAACCCTTCGAATCCCACACGCGAGCCGAGCAATCGGCTCGCTCCCATGCGCCGCGAACAACGCCGCCCGCTCCGCGGGCTGCTCTTGTCCGTGGCGGATGGGGAGGGATTCGAACCCCCGGACCCTTGCGGGTCAACGGTTTTCAAGACCGCCGCATTCGACCGCTCTGCCACCCATCCACGGCCTAAGTCTTCGCAACACTTCAACGACTTACGGCGGGCGCGACTATAGCACGCCGACTCCGCTCCGCCGCGCAGGCCAGCCCCGTCGACCCGTTGACCAACGACTCGCTATACTGGCTGGCGAAACTCCCGGCGCCAGAGGCTCTCTAAACGCCGAGGACCCAATAAAGGAGGAAGCGATGCAACCCGAACTGCAACCGGTCCAGGCCAACGTCCCAGCGGGCGCGCAGGAGCGCGCGCTCGAGCAACACCGGGTACTGCGCAACACCTATCTGCTGCTCGCGATCACCCTCGTCCCGACCGCGATCGGGGCGGTGATCGGCACCAATCTGAACCTGTCCTTCCTGCGGTCGAGCCCGATCCTCTCGTTCTTCGTGATCCTCGCGGTGTTCTACGGCTGGATCTGGGCGATCGAGCGCAACCGCAACAGCGGCCTCGGCGTCGCCCTTCTGCTCGGATTCACGTTCTTCCTCGGACTGCTGCTCGGCCCGCTGTTCCAGTCCGTGCTCGGCCTGCGGAACGGCGCGCAGCTCGTGATGCTCGCCGCGGGCGGAACCGCCGCGGTGTTCCTCGGGCTGTCGGCCGTTGCGACGACGACGACCCGGGACTTCAGCCGCCTCGGCAGCTTCCTGTTCGTCGGCGCGATCGTCATCATGCTCGCGGTCGTCGCGAACGTCTTCTTCGCGAGTCCGGTGCTGTACCTCGTGATCCTGGCGGCGTTCATCCTGTTCTCGTCGCTCATCATCCTGTGGCAGCTGAACTCGATCGTGCGCGGCGGCGAGACGAACTACGTCTCCGCGACGCTCACGCTGTACGTCGCCATCTACAACCTGTTCTCGAGCCTGCTGCAGCTCCTCGGGATCTTCGGCGGCGAGCGCGACTGACCGGCAAAGCCCATGACGAGGGCGGCTGCGGCCGCCCTTGTTGTTTTCCGCCGTCGCCGTTCACTCGTTTCGCCGCCCGCCACTCCCAAGGCGGAACCGGCTTCGCGTCCTTCCAAAGTGCACGTCGCGTGACCCGCGCCGCATCCTCCGCGCCCTGATAGCTGCCCTGCTCCGCCGGCGTCTGTTCCGCGGCGTGGTCACGGAGCCACCACGCCATCCCGGCGCGAACCTGCTCCAGGCCAACGTCCTGCCCGCGGTCGCCGAATACGCGGCACACGTTCCGTCCGAAGCGATCTCTCTTGTAGCACCGCGCCTCCGCGGTGCGATTGAAGATGAGGCGGGAAAGATTGCGCTTCGACGCGTTGCCGTACGGCTGCCCGTGCTCGGGCGCGTCGATGCCGGCGATCCTGATGGGGTGCTGGGTCTTGCCGTCGAGCAGGATGAAGGAGTCGCCGTCCTTGAGCGCCATGACGCGGCCGGAGAGCGTCCACCCGTCGGCGCGAGCTGGCCCGAAGGCGAGCGCCGCTGCGAGGACGATCACGCGAACCACGAGCGAAGCCTGCGCTGCATTCACTTCGTGATCCTACGCGGGTGGCGCGATCGCGCCCCGTTCGAACAGCGCGATCGACTCGACGTGGCCAGTGTGCGGGAACATGTTGACGACGCCCGCCGCGGCGAGCCGATAGCCGTTGCGATGCACCAGGACCCCGGCGTCCCGAGCGAGCGTCGCCGGATCGCAGGACACGTACACGATCCGGCCTGGCGCGCCGTCCGCGAGCGCCTTGACGATCTCGATCGCGCCTTCGCGCGGCGGATCGAGGAGCATGGCGTCCCAGCGCGGCAGCCGGGCGCAGGCCGCGGCGTCGAAGAGATCGGCCACCGCGAACTCGACCGCGAGCCCGTTCCGGCGCGCATTGTCCCGCGCCCGCTCGACGAGCCCGGCATTGACGTCGATGCCGGTCACCGCCGCCCCGGAGCGCGCGATCGGGAGCGCGAAGTTTCCGAGCCCGCAGAAGAGATCCAGGATGCGCTCCCCGGGACGCGGCGCAAGCAGTCGCAGCGTACGTCGCACCAGGACCGCGTTGACGTCGTAGTTCACCTGGGTGAAGTCGGTCGGCAGGAAGTCCACCCGCACCCCGAATTCCGGCAGCGTGTAGTGCAGCGGCGGGGAGTCGAGCGGGTGGAGCGGTCGCGCCGAGTCGGGCCCGCCCGGCTGCAGCCAGACCTGCACGCGGTGGGTGTCGGCAAAGCCTCTCAGCATCGCCTCGTCCGCCGAGGTCGGAGGCTCAAGCACGCGCAGCACGAGCACCGTCACCGCCTCACCGACCGCGACCTCGATCTGCGGTACCCGGTTGTGGATGGAGAGCGCCCCGACCAGCCCGCGGAGCGGCACGAGGAGCGCCGAGACCGACGGCGGGAGGACGTCGCAGCTCGTGATGTCCGCGACGTAAGTCGACTTGCGCTCACGAAACCCGACGAGCGCCCCGCCCTTCTTTGCCACGAAGCGCACCGAGAGCCGCGCCCGGCGACGGTACCCCCAGGGCGGCCCGTGGATCGGGGACAGCAGCCCTTCCGCCCGCAGCTTGCCGATGTGCCAGAGCGCGTCTTCCAGCACCCGCTGCTTCGCCGCCACCTGCGCGCGCGGGTCGAGGTGCTGGATCGCGCACCCCCCGCAGGTCCCGAAGTGCGGGCAGCGCGGCGCGACGCGCGACGCGCTCTCCCGGACGCGGCGCGTCGGGGTCCCGAGGTCGTAGCTCCGCTTGCGCTCGCCAACGACGTACTCGACCCGCTCGCCGGGCAGCGCGCCGTCGATGAACACCGCCTTGCCGTCGACGTGCGCGACGCCGCGGCCTTGCAGATCGAGGGACTCGATGAGCGCGACGGGCATGGCCGGGCGCCCTACCGTAGGCGCCGCCCTCCTTCGCTCACCGTCCGTGGTCGGGCCAGCGCGCGAGGAACTCGCGCCAGTGAGGCTCGTCGAGGCCGGCGATCGTGGCACGCGCGAGCGCCAGCTCGCGCCGGTGCTCGTCGCGGTCGAGGGCGCCGCGCATCACCTGGAAGCGCAGGTAGACGAGCCAGGTGTTGAAGACGTCCGCCTCGCAGTAGTTGCGGATGTCGGCGATCCGTCCCGCGCGGAACGCGTCCCAGACCTGCGACCCGTCCAGGCCGAGCTTGCCCGGCAGGCCGAGCAACCGTGCCAGCTGGTCGAGCGGCGCGCTCGCGCGCGCCTGGTAGAGCGACAGGAGGTCCATCAGATCGACGTGCCGCGTGTGGTACCGCGCGACGTAGTTGTTGTACCGGAAGTCGCGGCTGTCGGCGAAGTCGCCCTCGCCCAGGTCCCAGTACCGCGGGGCCGTCACGCCGTGGATGAGACCGCGGTAGTGGAGCACCGGCAGGTCGAACCCGCCGCCGTTCCAGGAGACGAGCTGCGGCGTGTACTTCTCGATGCCGTCGTAGAAGCGCTGGACGAGCTCGCCCTCGCCGTCGGTCGGCGCGCCGAGCGACCACACGCGCAGCGCCTCGCGCTCGCGCAGCAGGCACGCGATGGCGACCACGCGCTGCAGATGCAGCGGCAGGAAGTCCTGCCCGCTCGCGGCGCGGCGGCGCTGGAAGGCGATCTCCGCGACGTCCGCGTCGGCGAGCGACGGGTCGAGATCGAAGACCGAGCGGTAGCCGGCGACGTCGGGCACCGTCTCGATGTCGAAGACGAGCGTCGCTGGCATGCGGCTCCGCGCGTCAGTCGGGAAAGACGCCGGTCGTGAGGTACCGGTCGCCGCGGTCGCAGACGATCACGACGATCGTCGCGTTCGTCACTTCCCGCGCGATCCGGAGCGCGACGTGCACGGCGCCGCCGGAGGAGATCCCGGCGAAGATCCCCTCCACCCGCGCGAGCCGCCGTGCCATCTCCTCGGCGTCCGCCTGGCTCACGTACTCGAGGCGGTCGACCCCCTTCGGGTCGTAGATCTTCGGCAGGTAGGCCTCGGCCCACTTGCGGATGCCGGGGATCTGCGAGCCCTCGGTCGGCTGGCAACCGATGATCTGGATCTGCGGATTCTGCTCGCGCAGGAACCGCCCCGCGCCCATGATCGTCCCGGTCGTGCCCATGCTCGACACGAAGTGGGTGACGCGGCCTTCGGTGTCGCGCCAGATCTCGGGACCGGTACCCTCGTAGTGGGACCGCGGGTTGTCGGGGTTCGCGAACTGGTCGAGCATCACGCCCTTGCCTTCGGCGATCATCCGGTCGGCGAGGTCGCGCGCGGCCTCCATTCCCCCTTCCTTGGGGGTGAGAATGATCTCGGCGCCGTAGGCGCGCATCGTCTGCCGGCGTTCGGCCGAGAGGTGCTCGGGCATGATGAGCACCATCCGGTAGCCGCGCATCGCCGCCGCCATCGCGAGCGCGATGCCGGTGTTGCCGCTCGTCGGTTCGATCAGCGTGTCGCCCGGCTTGATCCGCCCCCGCTCCTCGGCGCGCCTGACCATCGAGAGTGCCGGACGGTCCTTCACCGAGCCGGCGGGGTTGTCGCCCTCGAGCTTGCAGAGAATCGCGTTCGTGCTCTCGCCGGGAAGGCGCTTGAGCCGCACGAGCGGGGTGTTGCCGACGGTGTCCTCGATGGTCTTGTACATGAGCGGGTTGCTCGAGCGCGCTACGCGGCGCCGGCTCGCGCGAGCTCCGACAGGTAACGCTCGACGCCTTCGGCGACGCCGAGAAACGGCGCATCGTAGCCCGCACCCCGGAGCGCCGCGAGGTCGGCCTGGGTGAAGCTCTGGTACCGGCCCTGGAGCGCCTCCGGGAACGGGATGTACTCGATCGCGCCCTGGAGCTTCAGCTCGGCCAGGGATAGCGCCGGCTGCCCCGACGCTGCGCCGACAGCTGTTGATCACGGCCTCGGCCACCTCGTTGAACGACTGCGCCCGGCCGGTGCCGACGTTGAAAATCCCCGCGAGCCGCGGGCGCTCGAAAAAGTGGAAGTTGACCTTGACCACGTCCTCGACCGAAACGAAGTCGCGTCGCTGCTCGCCGTCCGCGTACCCGTCGGAACCGCGGAACAGCCGCACCCGCCCGTCGGCGCGGTACTGGTTGTAGAAGTGCCACGCCACCGAAGCCATGCGGCCCTTGTGGCCTTCGTTCGGCCCGTAGACGTTGAAGTAGCGAAACCCCGCGACCTGCGAGGCCGCGTCGGGAAGCCGCCGGCGAACGACCTGGTCGAAGAGGTACTTCGAGTAGCCGTAGACGTTCAGGGGCGCCTCGCACTCCGGCGACTCGCGGAACACCCGGCCGCCGCCGTAGACCGCCGCCGACGATGCGTAAAGGAACGGGATCTCTTCCTCGAGACAGAAGTCGAGCAGGTCGACCGAGTACCGATAGTTGTTGTCCATCATGTAGCGCCCGTCGCTCTCCATCGTGTCGGAGCAGGCGCCCTGGTGAAACACCGCGTCGATCGCACCCTCGAACTCGCCGTCCGCAAGCCGCTCGAGGAACTCCCGCTTGTCCAGGTAGTCGGCGATCTCGCAGCCGACCAGGTTCCGGAACTTGTCGGCGCGCGCGAGGTTGTCGACGGCGACGATGTTGCCGACGCCGCGCTCGTTCAGGGCGCGGACGAGCTGCGACCCGATGAACCCGGCGGCACCGGTGACGACGTAGTAGCTCATGGCCGGGAGGACGCGCCTGCGAGGTCGGCGGCGAGCTCGTCCGGGTGGACGACCGCCGTGCCGAGTTTACCAACGACGATGCCGGCCGCATGGTTGGCGATTCGAACCGCCTCGTCGAGCGACGCACCGCTGCCGATCACGACCGCCAGTGTAGCGATGACCGTGTCGCCCGCCCCGCTCACGTCGGCCACCGGGCGCTTCCTGGCCGCGACGCCGTGGACCCCCTCGGCGCGGTACAGCGTCATCCCCTGGTCGCCTTTCGTCAACAGCAGCGCATCGAGGCCTAGCTCCGCGCGCGAGCTCTGCGCGCGACCAGCCAGGTCCGCCTCGTCCCGCCAGCGGCCGACGACCTCGCGCAGCTCGTTCAGGTTCGGCGTGAGCACGTTGGCGCCGCGGTACCGCGCATAGTCGTCGCCTTTCGGATCGACGAGCACCGTCTTCCCGGCGCCGCGCGCAAGGCTGATCATCCGCTCGATGTGGGCGAGCCCGCCCTTGCCGTAATCAGAGAGCACCACGACATCGTAGTCGCCCAGACTCGCCTCGAACTCGGCGAGCTTTGCGGCGAGCACCTCGTGCGAGGGGTCACTCTCGAAATCGACCCGGACGAGCTGCTGTCCGCGTGCGATCACACGCAGCTTCACAGTGGTCGCGAGCGTTGGGTCGCGATGGAGGCTGCCGCGAACGCCCGCCGCCGCGACGAGCCGCGCGAGCGCCTCCCCCGGCTCATCGCCGCCGACGACCGAGAGCAGGCCCGCCTGCGCGCCAAGCGCGGTGCAGTTGCGCGCGACGTTCGCCGCACCGCCCGGACGTTCCTCGGCTTCCTTGACGAGGACGACCGGCACCGGCGCCTCGGGCGAGATCCGGCTCACGTCGCCGAACCAGTAGCGATCCAGCATCACGTCGCCCACCACCAGCACCCTGGCGCGAGCCAGGTCCGGCAGCGCGGCGCGCCTAGCTCGTCGCCATTCGACCTGCTCCCTGCCGATCGGGTAGTACTCGAACCCCAGTCGCTGCAGCTCCCCGGGTTCGTAGAGATTCCGGCCGTCGAAGATCACCGGCTGCTTGAGGCGCGCGCGCAGGTCCGGCGAAATCGGGGCTCCGGAACTCCTTCCACTCGGTCACGATCGCGAGCGCGTCCGCCCCGTCCGCGGCGCCGAGCGGGGACTCACGCGTAGGTGACGCGCGGCTCCTGGCCGAAGTGTCGACGCGCCTCGGGCATGGCCGCCGGATCGTACACGGAGACGCTCGCGCCACGCCGGAGCAGCTCGGCCACGAGCACCCGGCTCGGCGCCTCGCGCATGTCGTCGGTGTTCGGCTTGAACGCGAGTCCCCAGACAGCGAAGCGCCGGCCGGCGAGACGCTCGCCGAACCGGCGCACGATCTTGCCGGCGAGCACCTGCTTCTGCGCCTCGTTCACCCGCTCGACGGCCGCAAGCAGCTGCAGGTCGACCCCGACGCCGGCCGCCGTCCGGGCGATCGCCCGCACGTCCTTGGGAAAGCACGAGCCGCCGTAGCCGAGCCCCGGATAGAGGAAGTGGAACCCGATGCGCGAGTCGGCGCCGATGCCGCGGCGGACCTGCTCGATGTCGGCGCCCAGGCGCTCGGCGAGGTTCGCGAGCTCGTTCATGAACGAGATCCGGGTCGCGAGCATCGCGTTGGCGGCGTACTTCGTGAGCTCGGCCGAGCGCACGTCCATGAAGATCAGCCGCTCGTGGTTGCGCTGGAACGGGGCGTAGAGGAGCCGCATCATCCGCGTCGCTTCCGCGTCGTCGGTGCCGATCACGATGCGGTCGGGGCGCATGAAGTCCTCGACCGCCGCCCCCTCCTTGAGGAACTCCGGGTTCGACACCACGGTGTACGGCACGGCTGCGCCGCGCGCCGCGAGCTCCTCGGCGATCGCCTGCCGGACCGCGTCCGCGGTGCCCACGGGGACCGTGGACTTGTCGACGACCAGCCGTTGCTCGGTCATGTGGCGCCCGATCGTCCGCGCCGCGGCGACCACGTGGCGAAGATCTGCCGCGCCGTCCTCGTCGGGCGGCGTCCCGACCGCGATGAACTGCGCGACCCCGTGCGCCACGCTCGCCGCCGGATCGGTCGTGAACCGGAGCCGGCCCGCGGCGCGGTTGCGCGCCACGAGCTCGGGAAGCCCCGGCTCGTGAATGGGGACCTCGCCGCGGTCGAGGACCGCGATCTTGCGCGCGTCGACGTCGTAGCACAGGACGTCGTTGCCGACCTCGGCGAAGCAGGCGCCGGAGACGAGCCCGACGTAGCCGGTGCCGATCATCGTGATCTTACAAGCCACCCCCAAGATGCGGCGCAAGGTGTCGCCAAGCACCTTGGGCCGCGCCCTCCGTCGCGGGTGGCTCGTGTGCGGCAAGTCGGGGTTGACTTGCCGCCGCGAGCCGGGCACCCGCAGGGCTGCGCCCAGGCGCTTGGCGACACTTGCGTCGACTGCCTACGGCGCAAGGTCGTACTCCTCGGTCCGCCGCGGCGGATAGGTCTCCCAGTTCATGCACGCCGGGCACTGCCAGTGGAACTGGCGGGCGCGGAAGCCGCAGTTCTCGCAGCGGTAGCGCGCGAGCCGGCGCGTCTGCCCCTGCACGAGGTTGCGCACGAGCTCGATGTCGTGGCGCCGCTCCACCGGCGCGCTGAGGAGCTCGGCCTCGAGCAGCTTGTCCAGCCCGAGCAGCGTGGGATTGCGGCGCAGCTCGTCCCGGACCAGCCGGTACGCGGCCTCCGGACCCTCGGCGTCGAGCGTCGACTGGAAGGCGACGTCCAGGAGATCGAGCGACGGGTATTGCTGCGAGATAGCCGCGCAGCAGCGTGAGCCCGGTCGCCGGGTCGCCGACGGTCTGGTAGCTCTTCAGGAGCCGGTGGGCGACGAGCGCGAGGAAGGTCGGGTTCTGCGTCTCGACGCGCTTCCACTCCTCGATCGCGTCGTGCTCGCGCCCGGCGGCGGCCGCGAGGTCGCCGGCGAGGATGCTCGCGCGGACGCACTTGCGGTTCGCCTTGAGCGCCTCCTTGAGCAGCTCGTGCGCCGCCTCCGGGCGCGAGTGCGTGGCCTCGACCGCGGCGAGCTCGCAGCAGAACTCGGCGATCTCCTTCTGCCACGACTGGCCGGTCTCCGGTCTCGAGCGCGCGCGCGGTCTCGATCGCCCTCTGCCAGTCCTTCTCCTGCTGATAGATCTCGAGCAGCCGCCGGAGGGCCTCCAGGCGCTGGGCGCTGTCGCGGAGCCGTACGAACACCTCCTCCGCCCGGTCGAGCAACCCCGCCTTCAGGTAGTCGTGGCCGAGCTCGAACAGCGCCTGCACCCGCTGGTCGGCGGCGAGGTCGGAGCGCTCGAGGAGGTTCTTGTGCATGCGGATCGCCCGCTCGGTCTCGCCGCGGCGGCGAAACAGGCCCCCGAGCGCGAAGTGCAGGTCGACGGTCTCGGGGTCGACCTTCACCACCTCGATGAACGCCTCGATCGCCTTGTCGGGCTGCTCGTTCAGGAGGAAGTTGAGGCCCTTGAAGTACGCACGCGGGAGCGCGCGCGATTCGGTCAGGAGGTGCTTGATGTCGATCCGGGCGGCGAGCCATCCCAGGCCGAAGAAGATCGGGAAGCCGATCAGCCACCAGAACTCGAAGTCCATTCGTCCCGGCGTCCGCTTTGCGCTGGCGGACCCGCCGCGTCAGGGCGCGAACGGCGCGTCGGGGACCGACGCCCGTTCCGGCCCGGGCGGAGGACCCGCGAGTCCCGAGGCGCCCGGCTGGCGCAGTTCCAGCTCTTGTCGCAACCGCATGGCCTCGCGCCGCTGCCGGGCGAGCGCCGGCAGGCAGGCGATCACGCCGAACGCCGCCCCGGCCGCGAAGCTCACGAGCACGAGCAGGACGAGCGGCGTCTGCCACGCGGCATCGAAGTAGAAGCGCAGCGTGACCGGCTCGGCGTTCTTGATCGCGAACAGCAGGACGACCACGAATACCGCGGTCCACCCGATGAAGCTGAAGAACCTCAGGACGACCAAGGCCCACCCCCGCGGGCAACGGCCGGCAGCGGCGGCGCCGGGCTCAACCGCTCGCCCGTTGCGGCTGCTGTTGGCTCGTCCCCTGCCCGTCCTCGCCGTCCACGCGCTCGCGCAGCTCCTTGCCGGCCTTGAAGTGCGGCACGAACTTCTCCGGCACGTGCACCTTCTCGCCCGACTTCGGGTTGCGGCCGACGCGCGCCGGCCGGTGGTTGAGGCCGAAGCTGCCGAACCCGCGGATCTCGATGCGCTGGCCGCTCACCAGACTGTGCGTCATGGCGTCGAGAATCATCTTGACCGCGTACTCCGCATCCTTGGCCACGAGCTGCGGATAGCGGCTCGCGAGCCGCGCGATCAGCTCCGACTTGGTCATGCGCCCCCCTCGTGCACGTCGCCCGAGCCCCGCTACTCGCGCGGCGGGTTCTTTTCAAGCTTCGCCTTCAGGAGCGCGCCGAGGCTGGTCGTGCCAGCGCTCGCCGACGAGGCGCTTTGCAGCTTCGCCATCGCCTCGCCCTCCTCCGCGACCTCCTTGGCCTTGATCGACAGATTGATCGTGCGGTTCTTGCGGTCGATGTTGATGATCATCACCGTGACGCTGTCGCCTTCCTTGAGGTGGGTGCGCGCGTCCTCGACCCGGTCCCGCGCGACCTCGGAGGCCCGGAGATAGCCCTCGACCTCGCCGCTCAGCGCGATCACCGCGCCCTTCGCGTCGAGGCTCTTCACCGTTCCCGAGACGACGCCGCCCTTGTCGTGGGTCGCCACATAGGTGGTGAACGGATCGCCTTCGATCTGCTTCACGCCGAGCGAGATGCGCTCGCGCTCGGTGTCGATCGACAGCACCACCGCCTCGACCTCGTCGCCCTTCTTGTAGTCGCGGACCGCCTCCTCCCCGGGCTTCGACCACGACAGGTCGGAGAGATGCACCAGGCCGTCGATCCCGCCCGGGAGCCCGATGAAGATGCCGAAGTCGGTGATCGACTTGATCACGCCCTTCACCCGGTCGCCCTTGCGGTGGTTCTGCGCGAACTCCTCCCACGGGTTCGGCAGGCACTGCTTCATGCCGAGCGAGATGCGGCGCCGGTCCTCGTCGATCTCGAGCACCATCACCTCGACCTCGTCGCCGAGCTGCACCACCTTGGACGGGTGGACGTTCTTGTTGGTCCAGTCCATCTCCGAGACGTGCACTAGGCCCTCGATGCCGCTCTCGATCTCCACGAACGCGCCGTAATCGGTGAGGTTCGTCACCTTGCCGAACAGCCGCGTCCCGGTCGGGTAACGGCGCGAGATGCCGACCCACGGATCCTCGCCAAGCTGCTTCAGGCCGAGCGAGACCCGGTTCTTCTCCTGGTCGAAGCGCAGCACCTTCGCGGTGACCTCATCGCCGACCGCGAGCACCTCCGACGGATGCTTCACCCGCCGCCACGCGAGATCGGTGATGTGCAGCAGCCCGTCGATCCCGCCGAGGTCGACGAACGCGCCGTAGTCGGTGATGTTCTTGACGATGCCCTTGACGACGGTGCCTTCCTGGAGGCTCGCGAGCAGCGCCTCGCGCTCGGCGCCGGCGGTCTGCTCGAGCACCGCGCGGCGCGAGACGACGACGTTGTTGCGCTTGCGGTCGAGCTTGATGACCTTGAACTCCATCGCCTTGCCCTCGTAGGGCGAGGTGTCCTTGACCGGACGCATGTCGACGAGGGAGCCGGGCAGGAACGCCCGGATGCCGTTGATCATGACGGTCAGGCCGCCTTTCACCTTGCCGGTGATGACGCCCTGCGCGGTGGTGCCGGCCTCGAGCGATTTCTCGAGATCGAGCCAGGCGGCAAGCCGCTTCGCCTTGTCGCGCGAGAGGCGGGTCTCGCCGTAGCCGTCCTCGAGCGCCTCGATCGCGACCGGAACGAAGTCGCCGATCTTGACTTCGACCTCGCCGCGGTCGTTGCGGAACTCGTCGATCGGGATGAACGATTCGGACTTGAGGCCGGCGTTGACGACGGCGAAGTTCTGGTCGACGCGCACCACTTCCGCAGTGATCACCTCGCCGATCCGCATCTCCTTGCGCTGCAGGCTCTCCTCGAAGAGCGCGGCAAAGCTTTCCTGAGGGGCTACTGCAGGGGAAACATTGGGCATAGACAATTTGACCTGGCTTCGCCCGCACTTGCCGCGCTTCCGCGCGGACGGGCGGGGTTCGGTTGCACACGGCGGACCGGCTCGACGCCCTCCGCCCCCTGGCTTCTACTTGCGCCCTCCCCGGTACCACGCGAGCACCGCGTCCGCCGCCTCCTCCGGGGTCAACCCCGTGGTATCGAGGATCCGGGCGTCGGGCGCCGGCTTGAGCGGCGCCACGACCCGGGCGGCATCGCGTGCGTCGCGTTGCTCGAGGTCGCGCAAAAGAGTTTGGATGTTAGCAGCGATTCCTTTGTCTTTCAACTGCTTATAGCGCCGTTCGGCCCGCGCCTCCAGGCTGGCGGTCAGGAACACCTTGAGGCGGGCGTCCGGGAACAGCAGCGAGCCCATGTCCCGGCCGTCGGCGACCAGTCCGGGCGGCCGGCGGAATGCCCGCTGGCGGTCGACGAGCGCCGTCCGTACGCCGGGAACCGCCGCCACCCGGGAGGCGGCGGTGCTGCAGGCCTCGGTCCGGATCGCCTCGGTCGCGCGCTCGTCGCCCAGAAACACCTCGCCATCGGCGAAAAACCGCGCATCGAGCCGGTCGGCGACCGCCGCCAGGCCGGCGTCCTCGCCGAGATCCACCCCTTGCCGGGTCGCCGCCAGCGCGACCAGGCGGTACAGCGCGCCGCTGTCGAGATAGTGGAAGCCAAGCGCCCGCGCCACGGCCTGCGCCACGGTGCCCTTGCCCGAGGCCGAGGGCCCGTCGACGGCGATCACCGGCACGTCCGCGGGTGCGCCCATCTAACCGGCCCCTCGCGCGAGCCGCTCGAACTCGCGGAAGTAGTCGGGAAAGGTCTTGCTCACGCACTGCGGATCGTTGATCCGCACCGCGACCCCGCCCAGCGCGACCAGCGAGAAGCACATCGCCATGCGGTGGTCGTCGTAGGTGTCGATGGTCGCGGGCCGGAGGATTTCCGGCGGCACGATCCGGAGCCGGTCGGCGCCCTCCTCGACCGTGGCGCCGACCTTCCGCAGCTCGGCCGCCATCGCCGACAGGCGATCGGTCTCCTTGACGCGCCAGTTCGCGACGTTCCGGATCGTCGAGGGCCCGTCCGCGAACAGCGCGAGCACCGCCGCCGTCATTGCGGCGTCGGGGATGTGGTTCAGGTCGGCGTCAAGGGCCCGGAGCGGCGGTGCGCCGCGGACCTCGATCCAGTCGTCGCCGATGGTCACTGCCACGCCCATCGCCCGCAGGACCTCGACGAAGCGGACATCGCCCTGGGTGCTCGCCGCACCCACTCCTTCGACGCGGACCGGCCCGCCCCCGATCGCGCCGGCGGCCAGGAAGTAAGAGGCGGAAGAGGCGTCGCCCTCGACGTGAAACCGCCCGGGCCCGCGGTACCGTGCTCCGGCCCCGACGCTGAACCTCGCCCAGCCCTCCCGCCCCACCGTCACGCCGAACCGGTCCATGAGCCCGAGCGTGATCGCCACGTAAGGTTTCGAGACGAGCTCGCCGGCGACGGTCACGGCCACCGGCCGGCCGGCGAGCGGCAGCGCCATCAGCGCCGCGCTGAGAAACTGGCTGGAGACGTCGCCGCGGACGGTGGCCGCGCCGGCGAGCGACGCGCGCGGCGGCCGGATCTCGAGCGGAGGGAATCCATCGCGGCCGAGATAGCGGATCTCCGCCCCGAGCGCCCGCAGGGCCACGACGAGGTCGGCGATCGGCCGTTCGTGCATCCGCGGAGCGCCCGAGAGCCGGTAGGTTCCACCGCAGAGCGCGAGGACAGCGGTGAGCGGACGGAACGCGGTGCCCGCGTTGCCCAGGAACAGCTCCGCCGAGCGCACCGGGAACGCGCCGCCCGCGCCCCGAACCAGGTAGCCGCCGGGCGCGCACCTGGTCCACGCGATCCCCAGGGTCCGGAGCGCCGCGAGCATGTGCTCGGTGTCGTCCGATTCGAGCACCCCGAAGAGCTCGGTCTCGCCGTCCGCGAGCGCCGCGAGCAGCAACGCGCGGTTCGAGATGCTCTTCGAGCCGGGCAGCGCGACGGTGCCGGCGGCCCGTGCGACCGGCGCGAGGTCGAGGTAGGCGGGGCGCGTTCGTTCTGAGGTCATCCCGCCCCTAGCGGCCGTTGCGCTCCGTCCAGGCACGGCGCGCGGTGCGAGCGGCCTCGAACAGCCGCTCCAGCCCCGCACCGTCGGACTGCTCGAGGAGCGCCCCGAGCTGCGCGAGCGCGTCCTGATAGCGACGCAGCTCCCCGAGCAGCGCCTCCCGATTCGCCACACAGATGTCACGCCACATCTCGGGGTGGCTCGCGGCGAGGCGCGTCACGTCACGCAGGCCGGTCCCGGCGTGCGCGAAGAGCTGCGCCGCGTCCGCGCGGGCGGCGAGTTCGTGGACGAGCGCGTACGACAGCAGGTGCGGCAGGTGGCTCACGGCGGCGAGGACCGCATCGTGGTCCCGCGGCGTCATTTCGGTGACGCGCGCGCCGCACGCCTGCCAGGCGGAACGCACGCGCGCCACCGCCTCGGGCGCGGTCTCGGGGAGCGCGGTCAGGATCACTTCGCGATCCCGGAAGAGGGTCGCGGTCGCCGCGCCGGCGCCGCTCGCGTCCGACCCGGCGACCGGATGCGCGGGGACGAACTGGGCGATGCGGGCGCCGAACGCCGACCGCGCCGCGGCCACGACGCTCTGCTTCGTGCTGCCGCCGTCGGTCACCACCGCGTCGGGCGCGAGCTTCGGGGCGATGCGGGCGAAGACGTCGGGCATGGCGCCGACCGGCGTCGTCACGAGCACGAAGTCGGCGCCTTCGACCGCCGCGGCGAGGTCGTCGGCCACGTCGTCGATCGCCCCCATGGCGAGCGCCTGCCCGAGGTTCGCCCGGCTGCGGCCCACGCCGACCGCGCGACCGACGCCTCCGGCCGCCTTCAGCGCGAGCGCGAACGAGCCTCCGATCAGGCCGACCCCGACGACGACGAGTTTTTGGATCGAGATCGGCAAGCGGGGTCGCGGCTCAGCGCAGGGCCGCGGCGAGCGCGGCAAGAAACCGCTCGTTCTCCTCGGGGAGCCCGACCGTCACGCGCAGATGGTCGGGCAACCCGTAGCCGCCGACCGGCCGGACGATCACCCCCTGGCGCAGCAGGCTCTCGAACACGGCGCCGGCCCGGCTCGCGCCGTTCGCGCGCGGGATCTCCACGCTCACGAAGTTGCCCGACGAGGGGATCCACTCCAGCCCGAGACGGCGGAATCCCACGGTGAGCTGGTCCATGCCCGCGAGATTGAGCTCGTGGCTCCGGCGCACGAAGGCGGCGTCGCCGAGCGCCGCGACCGCGGCGATGAGCGCGAGCTCGTTGACGTTGAACGGCTGGCGAACGCGATTGAGGAGGTCCGCGACTTGCGCGTCGCACAGCGCGAACCCGACCCGCAACCCGGCGAGCCCGTACGCCTTGGAGAAGGTCCGCGTCACCACGAGGTTCCGGTGGCGCTCGAGCCAGGGCCGGCTGTCGTACCGAACCGCTGCGGGGAGATACTCGTTGTACGCCTCGTCCAGGACGACGACCACGTGCGGCGGAACGTCGCGGAGGAACGCCTCGAGCTCCGCGCCGGAGAGGAGCGTGCCGGTGGGATTGTTCGGGTTGGCGATGAACACCACGCGCGTGTCGGGGTCGATCGCCCGACGCATGGCGGGCAGGTCGTGGCCGTAGTCCTTCGCCGGCACGACGATGCCGCGCGCCCCGCGCGCCTGCGTCGCCAGCGGGTACACCGCAAAGGCGTGCTGCGCGTACACCGCCGAGCGGCCCGGTCCGAGGAACGCGATCGCGGCCATCTCGAGCACGTCGTTCGAGCCGTTGCCGAGCACGATCCGGTCCAGCGGCACGCCGTATCGCGCCGCGAGGGCGCTCTTCAGCGCGAAGCCGTTGCCGTCGGGATAGCGCCCGAGCTCGGGCAACGCCGCTGCGACGGCGGCGCGCGCCGCCGGCGAGACGCCGAGCGGGTTCTCGTTGGAGGCGAGCTTGATGATGCCGCTCTCGGCGAGCCCGAGCTCGCGCGCGAGCTCGGAGGTCGGCTTCCCGGGCTGATAAGGCGCGATCGCGCGGATGTGCTGCGGCGCGGCCTCGCAGGGATCCTGCGGCAGCGTCGGGGTCGGCTGCGCACTCATTGGACTACCCTCGCGCTTGGGACGGCCCGGCGCGCTCATTGGGCTACCTTGTCGCTGCGCGCCAAGGATTCGCGCTTGGGACGGCCCGGCGCGCTCATGGAACCGCCGCCGGGTAGGAGCCCAGTATCTTGAGGAACGGCGCGAGACCCTGTAGCTCGGCGAGCGCCGCGGCGACCCGTGGGTCGCGGCTGTGGCCCTGGACATCGATGTAGAACATGTACTCCCAGGTTCCGATCCGCGCGGGCCGGGACTCGATGCGGCTCATGCTGACGCCGTGCGTCGCGAACGGCGCGATCAGCTCGTGCACGGCGCCCGGACGATTCGGCGCCGACATGACGAGCGACGTGACGTCATGCCCGGTGGGGCCCGGCGCCACGTTCCCGAGCACGAGGAACCGCGTGAGATTCGTCGCCTCGTCCTCGATGTTCCGCGCGAGCACCTGCAGGCCGTACCGCTCGGCCGCGACCACGGGGCCGACCGCGCACGTCCCCGGCTCGGCCGCCGCGCGCCGCGCGGCCTCGGCGTTGCTCGAGACCTGCACGCGCTCCGCCTGGCCGAGGTGGCGGGAGAGCCACTGATGGCACTGCGCAAGCGACTGCGCGTGCGAGTAGACGCGGGTGATCCCCGCCAGGGAGTCGCCCTTCGCCATCAGGTTCTGGTGCACCCGCAGCACGATCTCGGCGCAGATCCGGAGCGAGGTGTTGAGCAGCAGATCGAGCGTCCGCCCGACCGCGCCTTCGGTCGAGTTCTCCACCGGCACGACCGCGAACTGCGTCGCTCCGGTCTCGGCCTGCCGAAACACCTCGTCGATCGAGGCGAGCGGCACCGCGTCAATCGCCTGGCCGAAGTGCTGGCCGGCCGCCATCTCGCTGAACGTCCCCGCCGGCCCGAGATAGCCGACGCTCGGCCGCTGCTCGAGCGCGCGGCAGGCCGAGACGATCTCGACGAACACGCGGGTCAGGCTCTCCGCCGGCAGCGGGCCCGGGTTCGCCGCGGCGACCCGCCGCAGCACCTCCGCCTCGCGCTCCGGCCGGTAGACCGGGCCGTCGCCCTTCAGCCGCCCGATCGCTAGCGCGTGGGTCGCCCGCTCCGCGACGAGCTTCACGATCTCCGCGTCGATGCGGTCGATCGCGTCGCGGCGGCGGTTGATCTCGTCGGCCACGGCTCAGCGCTCGAGCGGCAGATAGCGGATGGCGAGCACGCCGTCGATCCGGCGGATCGTCTCGATCACTTCGGCCGGCACCCGGCTGTCCACGTCGACGAGGGTATACGCCATCTCGCCCTTCGACTTGTTCATCATGTTGTGGATGTTGAGGCCGGCGCGCGCCATCGCGGTCGAGATCTGGCCGAGCATGTTCGGGACGTTGGCGTTGGCGATGGCGACCCGGTACGGCGCCTCGCGCTGCATCACGACGTCGGGGAAGTTCACCGCGTTCCGGATGTTGCCGTGCTCGAGGCAGTCGCGCACCTGGTCGACGACCATCACCGCGGAATTGTCCTCCGCCTCGCGCGTCGACGCCCCGAGGTGCGGCAGGCCGAGCACGCCGGGGTGCCCGGCGAGCGCGGCGGTCGGGAAGTCGGTCACGTAAGCCTTCAGTCGATGGGCGTTCAGGGCTTCGAGCACGGCCGCCTCGTCGACGATCCCTTCGCGGGAGAAGTTCAGGAGGATCGCGCCGGCGCGCGCGTGGGCGAGGTTGCGCGCGTTCACGAGGCCCCGGGTCGCGGTCGTGAGCGGGACGTGCAGGGTGATGAAATGGCTGCCGCGCAGGACCTCGTCGAGGGTGTGCGCCTTCTTCACGAGCGACGGCAGGCTCCAGGCCGCGTCGACGGTGATGTCCGGGTCGTAGCCGAGGACGCTCATCCCGAGCCGGATCGCCGCGTCGGCGACGAGGCTGCCGATCTTGCCGAGCCCGACGACGCCGAGCGTGTGGCCGGGCAGCTCGGCGCCGGCGAAGCGCTTCTTCTCGTCCTCGATCTGCTGCGCCACGGCTGCGTCGTCGCCCCGCAGGCCGCCGACGAACTGGATCGCCGGGACGAGGTTACGCGCGGCCATCAGCATGCCGGCGAGCACCAGCTCCTTGACCGCGTTCGCGTTCGCCCCCGGGGCATTGAACACCGGCACGCCGCGCTTCGTCAGCGCGGGCACCGGGATGTTGTTGGTGCCGGCCCCTGCCCGCCCGATGGCCTTGACCGACGCCGCAATCTCCATCCCGTGCACGTCGGCGGAGCGGACCAGGATCGCGTCGGGGCTGGCCGCATCCTTCGCGACCGAGTAGGTCTCCGCCGGAAACCGCTTCAGGCCGACCGGCGAGATCTGGTTCAGCACCAGGATCTCGTAGCGCTTAACCATGCCGCGCCTCGAACTCGCGCATGTACTCGACCAGCCGCTGCACCCCTTCGATCGGCATCGCGTTGTAGATGGAAGCGCGCATGCCACCTACCGAGCGGTGGCCCTTCAGCTGCACCATGCCCCGGTCCTCCGCGCCGGCGAGAAACGGCGCATCGAGCGCGGCGTCGCGCAGGGTGAACGGGACGTTCATGCGCGAGCGGTCGGCCTCGCGCACCGGGCTGCGGTACAGCGTCGAGTCGCCGAGGTACTCGTACAGCAGGTTGGCCTTCGCGACGTTCCGCCGCTCGATCGCGGCGAGGCCGCCCTGGCGCTGCAGCCACTTGAAGACGAGCCCGGCGATGTAGACGGCGTACGTCGGCGGAGTGTTGGACATCGACTGCGCGTCGGCGTGGACCTTGTAGTCGAGCATGCCCGGCGTGCCCTTCGACGCCCGGCCGAGCAGGTCCTCGCGGACGATCACGATCGCGAGCCCCGCCGGGCCGATGTTCTTCTGCGCGCCGGCGTAGATCAGCCCGTATCGGGCGACGTCGATCGGGCGCGAGAGGATGTGCGAGGACATGTCGGCGACGAGCGGCACGCTCCCCGTCTCGGGGACCCAGTGGTACTCGACGCCGCCGATGGTCTCGTTGGTGCAGACGTGGACGTACGCGGCGTCGGGGCTGAGCTGCCACTTCGCCCGCTCGGGCACGTAGGTGAAGTTCGCGTCCTCGGACGACGCGGCGACGTTCGACCTCGCAGAAGCGCTTCGCCTCGCCGATCGCCTTCTTCGACCATTCGCCGGTGTTGACGTAGTCGGCCTTCGTCTTCCCGTTCAGCAGGTTCATCGGGACCATGGCGAACTGGAGCGTCGCCCCGCCCTGCAGGAACAGCACCTTGTAGTTCGCCGGAATCTCGAGCAGCGCGCGCAGGTCGGCCTCGGCCGCGGCGGCGATCGCCATGAACTCGTCCCCGCGGTGGCTCATCTCCATCACGCACATGCCGCTGCCGTGCCAGTCGAGCATCTCCGCGGCCGCCTGGCGCAGCACCTCCTCCGGCAGCACCGCCGGTCCGGCGCTGAAGTTGAAGACCCTCTTATCCGCGCTCATCCGTCCCGTGCCCGTTCGTCGCCGATCGGTCCTCGCCGTTCCCGCCTGCCGTCCCGCCGCGAGCCTCGTCGTCGCCGCCGTCCTGGTCGGCACCGTTGCCGCCGTTGCCGTCGTCCGGGGGCTCGGCGATCTTCTCGATCCCGGCGAGCTTGGTCCCGGGATCGAGGTTGATGAGGCTCACGCCCTGCGTCGAGCGCCCCATCTTGCTGATCTGCGCGGCCGCGGTGCGGATGAGCACGCCCCCCGTGGAGACGAGCATGACCTCGTCGTTCTCGTCCACCAGGACCGCGCTGATCAGCTTGCCGTTGCGCTCGGTCGTCTGGATCGCGATCACGCCCTGGGTGCCGCGCCCGTGGCGCGGATACTCCGCGACCGGCGTGCGCTTGCCGAAGCCGTTCTCGGTCGCCGTCAGCACGCTCTTCGACTGGTCGTCGGCAACCAGCATCGAGATCACCCGGCCGCCCTCGGCGAGCTTCATGCCGCGGACGCCACGCGCGACCCGCCCCATGGGCCGCACGTCGGTCTCCTCGAACCGGACCGTCTTCCCGGCGTCGGAGAACAGCATGACGTCGCTCGAGCCGTCGGTGATCGCCACGCCGATGAGGTAGTCGCCCTCCTCGAGGTCGACGCCGATGATGCCCTTCTCGCGCCGGCGGGAAAAATCGGACAGCGGCGTCTTCTTGACGGTCCCCTGCGCCGTCGCCATGAACACGAACCGGTCCTCGTCGAAGGTCTTGACCGGCAGGACGGCGTTGATCCGCTCCCCGTCGGCCAGGGGAAAGAGGTTCACGATCGGCTTGCCGCGGCTCACCCGGGTGCCGGCCGGCACCTCGTACCCCTTCAGCCAGTACACCAGACCGCGGCTCGAGAAGCACAGGATGAGATCGTGGGTGTGGGCCATGAACAGCCGCTCGATGAAGTCGTCCTCGCGCATCGCCGCCGCCTGGCGCCCGCGGCCGCCGCGGCGCTGCGCCCGATAGTCCGCGACCGGCTGCGCCTTGATGTAGCCGGCGTGCGAGAACGTCACGACCACGTCCTGCGGCGCGATCAGGTCCTCGGCGTCGATGTCCTCGGCGTTGAGGACGATCTCGCTCTTGCGGGCGTCGCCGTACTCGCCCTTGATCGCCTGGAGCTCGTCCGCGATGATCGCGGTGATCCGCGCCGGCTTCGCCAGGATGTCGAGGAGCTCGGCGATGCGCTCGAGCAGCTCCTGGTACTCGGCGACGATCTTGTCCTGCTCGAGCCCGGTGAGCCGCTGCAGCTGCATCTCGAGGATCCGCTGCGCCTGCGTCTCGGAGAGCCGGTAGCCGTCGGGACCGAGGCCGACGCCCGGGCCCACGCCCTGCGGCCGCGTCGCGCCATCCACGGCCCGCGCGAGCATGTCGGCCACCAGCCGCGACGGCCACGCCCGGCCCATCAGCTGCTGGCGGGCCTCGGCGGGGCTCGGCGCCGCCTTGATCAGCGCGATCACCTCGTCGACATTCGACAGCGCGACCGCCAGGCCTTCCTGCACGTGCGCCCGCTCGCGCGCCTTGCGCAGGTCGTAGGCGGTGCGGCGCGTGACGACCTCGCGGCGATGGGCGAGGAACGCCGCGAGCATCTGCTTCAGGTCGAGGAGCTTCGGCTGGCCGTCGACCAGCGCCACCATGTTGATGCCGAACGTGTCCTGGAGCTGGGTCTGCTTGTAGAGATTGTTGAGGACGACCTCCGGGATCTCGCCGCGCTTGAGCTCGATGACGAGCCGCATGCCGGACTTGTCGGATTCGTCCCGGATGTCCGCGATCCCCTCGATGCGCTTCTCGTTGACGTACTCGGCGATCTTCTCCTGCAGCACCCGCTTGTTCACCTGGTAGGGCAGCTCGTCGACGACGATCGCCTGGCGGGAGCCCTTGTCGAGGTCCTCGAAGTGGGCTCGCGCGCGCATCACGACGCGCCCGCGGCCGGTCCGATAGCCCTCGTAGACGCCATGCGTGCCGTAGATCAGACCGGCGGTCGGGAAGTCCGGGGCGGGCATCAGCCGGATCAGATCCTCGATCGGGATCGCCGGATTCGCGAGGAGCGCGAGCGCGGCGTCGACGGTCTCGGACAGGTTGTGCGGCGGGATGTTGGTCGCCATGCCGACCGCGATCCCCGAGGAGCCGTTGATCAGCAGGTTCGGCAGCCGGGTCGGGAGGACGGCCGGCTCCTGCTCCTTGCCGTCGTAGTTGGGGACGAAGTCGACGGTCTCGCTGTCGATGTCGGCGAGGAGCTCCGCGGTGATGCGCTCGAGGCGGCACTCGGTGTAGCGCATCGCCGCCGGATTGTCGCCGTCGACCGAACCGAAGTTGCCCTGGCCGTCGATCAGCGGGTAGCGCATCGAGAAGTCCTGCGCCATCCGCACCAGCGTGTCGTAGATCGCGGTGTCGCCGTGCGGATGGTACTTCCCCATCACGTCGCCGACGACCCGCGCGCACTTCACGTAGGGCCGGCTGGCGACGATGTTCGCCTCCTGCATCGCGTACAGGACCCGCCGGTGCACCGGCTTCAGGCCGTCGCGGACGTCCGGCAGCGCCCGGCCCACGATCACGCTCATCGCGTAATCGAGATACGAGCGCCGCATCTCCTCTTCGAGGCTGACGGGCAGCGTTTCCTTCGCGAACTGTTCCATCGAGACGGGGCGTGTTGCGGGTGCGGTGGGCGGGGCCGAAGCGCGCGCCTAAGGCCACGCAAAAAAAGATGAATTTTAGCATCCGCAGCGCGTCAAGACCACGCCGCGCAGCACCCGGGAAACGCGGCGCGCGACGCCCGCCGCGCCTACCCGGCGCGATGAACTGGTGTACCATCGCGCCGAGTTCGAGCCCGGCACCGGGCCCGAAAATAAGACGCAACGTCACACCAAAGGGAGCTGCGCCGTGAGAACCATCCACCGGAAGTCTTTGCTCGCCGTGGCCTCGCTTGCGCTCGGCGTCGCCGCAGCGGCACCGTCGCTCGCCCAACAGGGGCGCAGCACCGAGGGCTACATCGTTGACGGGCGCGACCAGATCGTCCGGGATCCTTACAACCTGTGCTGGCGTCGGTCCACGTGGACCCCGGCGATTGCCAACTGCGACTGCGACCCGGATCTGATCCCGCGGGACGTGTGCTTCCCCCCGCCGCCGAAGCCAGTGGCGGCGCCAGCTCCCGCCGCCGGTGCCCGCGCCCCCGGTCGCAGCGCCCGCGCCGGTCCCCGTCGCCAAGCCCAAGCGCTGCGACTCGACCGTCACGTTCGCGGCGGACGAGTACTTCGCGTTCGACAAGGTGGTGCTCGCCCGTCCCGACATGCGGCCGCGGCTTGAGAAGCCGAGGTCCGCGAGCGCGCTCGCGCGAATGCGCGACGCTCGAGGCGGTCATCATCGAAGGCCATACCGACCGCATCGGCAGCCAGCAGGTCAACCAGCGGCTGTCCGAGCAGCGCGCCGAAGCGGCCAAGGCGGTGCTGGTGAAGGACCTCGGGATCCCGGCCGACAAGATCGAGACCCTGGGCATGGGCAAGACGCTGCAGATCAAGTCCTGCCCCGACAGCGAGTTCAAGACGCAGAAGGCGCTGATCGCCTGTCTCGCGCCGAACCGTCGCGTCGTGATCAACATCCGCGGCGTCGGCAAGTAAGCGGAGGCCGGGCACCCGGAGAAGCCCCGCGCGCCCCCGCGCGGGGCTTTTGCTTTCTGCGGCCATGGAAACGATCGATTCCCTGATCGAGCCGCGCTGGATCGTGCCGGTCGAGCCGTCCGGCGTCGTGCTCGAGGGCCACGCCGTCGCCGTCCGGGGCGGCCGGATCGTCGCCGTCCTGCCGGCGGCGCAGGCCCACGAACGGTTCACGCCCGATCGCCGATACGATCTCCCTGCCCACGTCCTGATCCCGGGCCTCGTCAACCTGCACACCCATGCGGCGATGACCTTGATGCGCGGGCTCGCCGACGACCGGCCGCTGATGGTCTGGCTCAAGGAGCACGTCTGGCCCGCCGAGCAGCGCCACGTTTCCCCGGAGTTCGTGTATGACGGCACCCTGCTCGCGTGCGCCGAGATGCTCCGCGGCGGCATCACGTGCGCGAACGACATGTACTTCTTTCCCGAGTCGGCGGCGCAGGCGTTTCACGACGCGGGCATGCGGGCGGCGATCGGCCTGATCGCGATCGAATTCCCGAGCGCGTACGCCGCCGACGCCGAGGACTATCTCGTGAAGGGGCTCGCCGTGCGGGACCGACTCGGCGATCGCGCCCGGCTGTCGTTCTGCATGGCGCCGCACGCGCCCTACACCGTGAGCGACCGTTCGTTTCAGCGGATCGCGACCCTGGCCGAGGAGCTCGACCTCCCGATCCACATTCACCTCCACGAAACCGCGGGCGAAGTGGAGGAGAGTTTGCGAGCGCACGGCCGGCGGCCGTTCGAGCGGCTCGACGCGCTGGGCCTCGTCACCGAACGGCTGATCGCGGTGCACGCGGTGCACCTGACCGCGCCCGAGATCGCCGCGCTGGCGCGAAGCGGTGCGTCGGTGGCGCATTGCCCGTCCTCCAACCTGAAGCTCGCCAGCGGCCTCGCACCGGTCGCGGAGCTGCTCCGGCACGGGGCGAACGTCGGCCTCGGCACCGACGGCGCGGCGAGCAACAACCGCCTCGACCTGTTCGCCGAGATGCGCACCGCGGCGCTGCTCGCGAAGGCGGTGTCGGGTGACGCCGAGGCTATGCCGGCCCACGTAGCGTTGCGTTGCGCGACGCTCGGCGGCGCGCGCGCGCTCGGCCTCGACCGCTCGATCGGGTCGATCGCACCGGGCAAGTTCGCCGACCTCAGCGCGGTGTCCCTCGGAGCGCTCGAGACCCAGCCTTGTTACGATCCCGTTTCGCACCTCGTCTACGCCTGCGGCCGCGAGCATGTGACCCATGTCTGGGTCGAGGGTGAGCTCGTGGTGGAGGACCAGACGCTCGCCCGGGTGGACCCCAGGGATTTGGAAAAACGCACAGGCTTGTGGCACACTCGCCTGGCTCCATAAGAACCACTACCCGGGCCAGAGGAATCGAGGCTCTGGCGTCATATCTGAAAAGGGGAAAACGGATGCTTACCTTCAAACGGCAGGGGCTGGTCGCGACGGTCGCGCTTGCGCTCGGCCTTGCCTCGGCAGGCTCGGTTCTCGCCCAGCAAGGGCGCAGCACCGAGGGTTACCTCATCGACGGACGCAACGAGATCGTCAAGGACCCCTACAACCTCTGCTGGCGACGGGGCACCTGGACGCCGGCGCTCGCCCACTGCGACTGCGACCCCGATCTGATTCCGCGGGACGTGTGCTTCCCGCCGCCGCCGAAGCCGGCGGCCGCGCCGCCGCCGCCCCCGGCACCGGCACCGGTGCCGGTCGCGCCGGCGCCCCCGCCGAAGCCCGTCACCGAGAAGGTCACGTTCGCGGCCGACGTGTTCTTCGACTTCGATAAGTCGGTGCTGAAACCCGAAGGCAAGGCCCGGCTCGACGAGCTCGTAACCAAGCTGGGCGGGACCACGCTCGAGGTGATCATCGCGATCGGCCACACCGACTCGATCGGCGGCGACGCCTATAACCAGGCGCTGTCGGTTCGTCGCGCCGAGGCGGTGAAGGCCTACCTGGTGAGCAAGGGCATCGAGCCCAACCGGATCTACACCGAGGGCAAGGGCAAGTCGCAGCCCATCGCCTCCAACTCCACCGACGCCGGCCGGGCGAAGAACCGTCGCACGGAGATCGAGATCGTCGGAACGCGCACGAAGTAACGGGGTCTCGCGAGGGGCGTCGCCCCCTTGCGCCCGCCCGGGAAAGCCCTGCCTCGGCAGGGCTTTTTCTTTGGCGCGCGACGAGCGCGCTACAGCGCGTCGTTGAGCGCGATGCCGATGCCGATCGTGGTCTGGTTCCAGTTGTAATCGATCAGGCTCTCGCCGTAGCCGGTGAAGGCCTGGAAGTAGCCGCGCAGCGGACCGAGAAACCGGGGCGAGGTCCACGTGAACTGCGCGGCGCCCTTGCCGGTGCTGATGTTGCCGCGTGCCATGAGCGAGAAGCTGTGCTCGCGCCACTTGTAGATCGCGTTGAAGCCGGCGTAGCCGTAGTAGTCGGTGATGTCGGGGTTGTCGTCCCGGTCGGCGCTCTCCGGGATCCGATACCACGCCTTCGCCAGCAGGGCGAAGTTGCCGCGCTCGATGCCGAACTCGGCGAAGAGCCGGTTCCAGCTCCGCGACAGCGGCTCGGTCCGCCCGTTCGACTGGTGGTTGAGTCCCACGTTGAGCAGGTTCCAGTGGAACCCGCCGAACTCGAGCCCGGGCCGGTAGCTCACGAACACCTCCGGCATGTAGTTCGTCTCCCGGAACGGGCGCGAGAGGTCGGCGTTGTACACCTGCCACTGGCTTTGCTGCGAGTAGGCGGCCCAGAACCCCCACCGCCGGTCGTCGGTCGTCCACAGCCGCACCTTGAAGCTGATCTGGAACTTCGCCTCGGTCGAGTCGAGCGGCTGCGGGGCCTGCTGGGTGGCCTGGAAAACGGGCGAAAACGGCGCGTTGTTGACGTTGTCGCTGTAGCGCGCGATCAGCAGGTAGTTGGGGTTGTACAGATCGATCGCGTAGCGGGTGGACCCCGGGTCGAACCCCCAAGCGCTGTCGATCAGCGATCCCGGTGCGCCTGGGGCGGGCTTCTCGGCGACGGCGGGCCGCGGTTCCGGCGGCGGCGTCTCGGAAGTCGGGGGCGCGGGTGGCGTGCGTCCGCTCGCCCGGTCGTAGCAGGCGAGGCGCTCGAGGTCGGCCGCGATCGCCGCGCACTCCTCGATTGACGGCAATGCGGTTTGCGCACTGGCCGTGCCGCCAACACCCAGCACGGTAGCGACAAGGACTGCGACGCTGACTCGACGCGTAGCGTTGGTCATCGACATCATCGCGCGCCTGGTCCCGGACAGCCCGTGCACGCCTGCAAGGTCGCACCTCGGAAAGTCGCCTTCTCGAGCTTCGCACCGGTCAGATTGGCGCCCTCCAGGTTCGCCTTCTCGAAGCGCGCGCCGCGCAGGTCGGCCCCCGCCAGATCGGCGCCGCGCAGGTCGGCGCCGGTCAGGTCCGCCCGCTCGAGGTTGGCCCCGCGCAGCTTCGCCGACGCCATGCGCGCGTACCGAAGGCTGGCGCCGCTCAGGACCGCGTCGCCCAGGTCGGCCTCGCTAAGGTTGGCGCCCTGGAGATCAGCCGCGCTCGCGCTCGCCCGCAGGAGCGTCGCGCCCTTCAGGTTCGCCCCGCGCAGACCGGCCCGATCGAGCGTGGCCTGAGTCAGGTTCGCACGCTCGAAATCGACCCGCCCAAGCTTGGCCCGATCGAGCCGCACCTTGGTCAGGTCGGCGCCGTTCAGGTTGGAGCGCGTGAGGTCTGCTCGCGACAGATCGGCCCCGGCCAGGTTCGCGCCGCGCAGGTTGGCGGAAAGGCATTGCGTGCCCGGCCGGATGCGACAGCGGTCGATGGTCTGGTCGGTGGTCTGCGCGTCGGCGAGCGGCACGGCGCAGAGGGCAAGGACGGCGGGGAGGAGGAAACGCATGTCGGACCTCATTGGCGAGCACGTGTTAGCGGATCAACGCGTAGCGCGAACGCGCCGCGCGAGTCTATCTCTAATCGATCCAGCCGAGCACGTCGCGGAGCACGGACCAGCGCGGTTTCGTCGACTGGGCGCCGGACCGCCAGGCGCGCGCGAGTTGAGACCGGTCCGACGCGTATACTTGCCCAGAAGCCGCACCCGCACTGTTTTCCGTCGACTCCCGTCCACTTCGAACGAGATCTGAAGCCATGAACAAGCGGGTCTGCCGCCGTCCGCAGTTGGGCACCGCTCCGCGGCTGTGACGCACGGGTGCGGGGCGCGATGACGGCCCCGCGCCGGATCGCCGCCGCGCTCGCGGCGCTCGCCGGGCTGACGGTCGTCGCGCTCGCGACGGTCGCGTTCTTCGGCATCTCGATCGACGCCTCGCGCTGGCGCGAGGCGCTCGCCGCGCGGGCGACAGCGGCGCTCGGACGGACGGTGCGGTTCGACGGCCCGCTCGAGCTCGTCCTCGGCCGCGAGACAACGCTCCGCGCCCGCGACCTGCGCGTCCTGAATCCGGCCGGGTTTGTGGTGCCGGAACTCGCGACGCTCGGCAACGCCGAGATCCGCGTCGATCTGCTGGCGGCGCTGCGCGGCCGGCTGCAGGTGCGCAGCGTCGCGCTGGCGGACGGGCGCGTGCGCTTCGCGCGCTCGGCCGACGGTGGCGCGAACTGGGTGCTGCCGACGCGCGCGACCGAGCGGTCGGACGCGGGAACCGAGGCGGCGTCGACGCCAGTCGCCATCGAGCTCGAGCGGCTGTCGATCCGCAACCTCGTCGTCGAGTACCAGGACGGTCACGCCGACGTGCGCCGCCTGCTCGACCTGGAAGAGCTCGCGGGGACCGGCGGATGGGGCGGGCCGCTGAAGCTTGCGCTCCGGGGTCGCGTCCGGGGGTCGGTGCCCTGCGCGCTCGCGGTCGAGGGCGAATCCGCGCAGCACCTCGGCGAGGGCGACGCCCCGTGGCCGTTCACGCTCGACCTCGAGTGCCCGCGCACGCGGCTGCACGCGAACGGCATGATCGACGCCGGCCGCAGCGCCGCCCGCTTCAGCTTCGGCGCCGGCACCGCGAACCTCGCCGAGGTCGAAAACCTGCTGCAGGAAGCGTTGCCCGAGCTCGGTGTCGCAGCGCTCGCCGGCAAGGTCATTGCCACCGCTGACGCGATCGAGCTCGCGGACCTCCAAGGCGTCCTCGGCGAGACGGAGCTCACGGGCGGCCTCGTGCTCGGGCTCGGCGGTGCACGGCCGCGCCTCACCGGCGAGCTCGCGATCGCCACGCTGGACCTGCGGCCGTTGCTCCACGTCGAGCGGCAGCAGCGGGACGCGCCGCTGACCTACGAGGAGCTGGCGCAGCACCCGCTGCCGCTGCGCCGTTCCCTGCCGATCGACGCCGATCTCGCGTTGCACGTGCAGCGCCTGGTCGGGCTCCCCGCCGACGTGCGCGATGCGCAGCTCAGCGTACACGCCGACGAGCGCGGCGTGCGTGCGCCGATCACAGCCGCCGTCGCGGGGGTGCCGCTCGAGGGTCGCATCGAGCTCGATGTCACGGCGCCGGCGCCCGCCTTCGCGCTCGAAGTCGGCGCGCGGGACGCGCCGCTCGCCGGGCTGGGAGAGCTCTTCCCCGGCGCGACCGGCGTCGACGGCAGGCTCGGCCGCGTCGCGCTCCGCCTCGGCGGCCGCGGCGAGACGCTCGGCGCGCTGGTCCGCGACCTCGAGCTGCGGCTGGAGGTGACGGCCGCGCGGCTGCGCTACGGCCAGTTCGCGGGCGGCCGGCCGATCGAGCTGATGCTCGAGACGCTCGAGGTCGGTGTTCCGCGCGGACAGCGGATGCGCGGCGCGGGGCGCGGCATCTTGCTCGACGAGCCGGTACGGCTCGCGATCCGCGGCGGCGATCTGCCACAGCTCCTGCGCGGGGTCGCCGCGCCAATCGAGCTCGACCTCGCGGCGGCCGGCGCCACGGCGCGCTTCGCGGCGACGTTTGCCCCGTCCGAGCCGAGCCGCAGCACCGAGCTTGCTTTCGCGCTCGAGGCAGCGCGTGCCGGCGTCCTCGCGCGGTGGCTGGGCATCGCGCCGGAAGCGAAGCTTCCGGTCGCGCTCCGCGGTCGCCTGCGAGCGAACCGCGAACACTGGGAACTCGCGGACACGACGCTGAAGCTCGGCCGCAGCGACGCTCGCCGTCGACGCCCGGCGCGTGGTCATCGACGGCAAGCCGATCCTCGTTGCCGCGGTGCGCAGCCCGCTGATCGACGTGCCCGAGCTGGCGACGCTTCGCGTGCGGCCGGCCGCGGCGCCGGCGCGCCGCGCCGCGGCACTGATGGAGGTCCCGATTCTCCCCCAGGGGATCGATCTCGCCGACGCGGACATCGGCCTCGGCCTCGAGCGCGTCGTGCTCGGCCGAGCCGACCTCGTCAACGTCGGCTTCGCCGCGCGGATGCGCGACGGGCGTCTGCCGCCATCGCCGTACGCCGCGCGGTTCGCCGGGGTTCCGTTCGAGGGACTCGCCGCGCTCGACCTGCGCGGCGAGGTCCCCGAGGTGGCGCTGTCGATGTCCGCGAGCGACGTGGACGTCGGCGCGCTGCTCCGCACCCTCGGTGTCGCCGAGATCGTCGAGGAGCGCGCGGCCACGCTGCAGGTGGAGCTGGCGAGCCGCGGCAGTGATCTGCGCGATCTGCTCGACCATGCCTCGTTCAGGGCCCGCCTCACCGGCGGCGACCTGACGGTGCGGGGACCGGCGCAGCGACCGGTCGCGAGGCTTCGCGTCAAGGAAGCGGTCGTCGGCGCGCGACCCGGCGAACCGGTCGCGGTGCGCCTCGACGGCACGCTCAACGACATCCCGGCAGCGATCACGGTCTCGAGCGGAACCCTCGCCGAGCTCGCGGGCGGGAAGGCGCGGGTGCCGTTCGCCATCGCGGCACAGGCCGCGGGCGCGCGCCTCGCGCTCGACGGCGAGGTCGAGCTGCCCCTCGGCCGCGGTGGCGCGCTCACTCTGGCGCTCGAGGGCGAACGCCTCGACTCGCTGAGCGACCTCGTTCGCGCCGAGCTGCCGCCGTGGGGGCCGTGGTCGATTCAAGGCCCCATCGCCATGACCTCGACCGGCTATGAGGTGCCGCAGCTCACGGTGCGAGTCGGCGAGAGCCGTCTGTACGGAATGGGTCGGCTCGACCTGACCAGCGCACGCCCGCGCATAGCGGCGCGCATCAGCGCCCCGCAGGTGCGGCTCGACGACTTTTCGCTCGAGCCGCGGCAACGGGAAGCGCCGCGGCCCGCCGGTGCGGAGGGCGTGCGTACACGCGCGCGGGAGACGGCGGTCCAGACCGAGCGGCTGTTGAGCAAGGCGTTCCTGCAGCGCTTCGACGCTGTCCTCGACGTGGCGGTCGAGCAGGTCGTGTCGGGCGCGGACCGGCTAGCCGACGGGAAGCTGCGTGCCGAGCTCGACGGTGGCCGGCTTGTCATCGACCCGTTCGAGATCAACGTGCCCGGGGGCGGCGCGCGACTCCACGCGTCCTACGACACGAGCGGGCGCGACATCGCTTTCGCGGTCGGCGCCCGCATCGAGCGCTTCCAGTACGGCATCCTCGCGCGCCGGATCCGGCCGGACGTCGACGCCGCGGGCGCTTTCAGCTTGGACATGGCGCTCGAGAGCACGGCGCCGTCGCTCGACTCGATCATGGCGCACGCCAATGGCCAGATCGATCTCGCGGTGTGGCCGGAGAACCTGCGCAGCGGCGGGTTCGACCGCCTGTCGGTGAACGTGTTCTTCACGGTGCTGCCGTTTCTCGACGCTTTCACCGCGCTGCCCTTCCTCGGACCGGGCGCGGAGTCGCAAGTGAACTGTTTCATCGGCCGCTTCGACATGAAGGACGGGGTGTTGGTTCACGATGCGATCGTGATCGACACCACGCGCGTCCGCGCGCTCGGCGCCGGCAGCGCCGATTTCCGCACCGAGGAGATCGCGTTCCGCTTCCGCCCGCGCGCGAAGGGGGTGACGTTCTTCAGCCTGCAGACGCCGCTCAGCGTCAGCGGCACGATGACCGACTTCACGGTCCGGGCGTCGCCGGGCGACGTCTTCGAGGCGGTCGCCCGCTTCTTCGCCGAGGTGATCGTGGTGCCGCTCGAGATCCTGTTCCGCGGCCCGCTGCCGCGGGACGGCGCGGACGTCTGCACCGATCCGCTCCGCGTACGGGAACCGGCGAAACGGTAACGGACGTTCGGCTGTCGGTGCGGCGCGTGAATCCCGGTCTCACTGACGAGACGACGGCGTGCTGTCACGATTTTGGGGTAACCTTGGCGCCCTTCTGCGCGGGAACGCCTGACGCGCCCCGCAACCAACTTCCCCCGGAGACTCACGATGAAACGTGACCTGGTCGCCGTCGACCTCGGCCTGCAAGGTGGCGGCGCGCACGGCGCGTTCACCTGGGGCGTGCTCGACCGGCTGCTCGAGGAGAGCTGGCTCACCTTCGACGGCGTCTCCGGCACGTCGGCCGGCGCGATGAACGCGGCGGTGATGGCCGACGGCCTCGCCGAGGGCGGCCCGCCGCAGGCGCGGGCGGCGCTCGAGGCGTTCTGGAAGCGCGTGTCGGACGCGGCGCTGCTGAGCCCCTTGCGCCGTGGCCCGCTCGAGATCCTCACCGGCCGCTGGACGCTCGACTATTCGCCGGTGTTCGCGGCGCTCGACATCGCGGCGCGAATGTTCTCGCCCTACGACGTCAATCCGTTCGGTTCGAATCCGCTCACGCAGATCCTCGCCGAGAGCGTCGATTTCGACCGGGTCGCCCGCGCGCCGATCAAGCTCTTCGTCACCGCGACCAACGTGCGCACCGGCCGCGGGCGGGTCTTCCGCAACGCCGACATCACTCCCGACGTGCTCCTCGCCTCGGCGTGCTTGCCCACGCTGTTCCAGGCGGTGGAGATCGACGGCGACCCCTACTGGGACGGCGGTTACTCCGGCAACCCGACCATGGCGCCGCTAATCCGGGAGTGCAACTCTTCGGACACGATCCTGGTCCAGATCAACCCGATCGAGCGGCCGGGCACGCCGAAGACGGCGCGCGAGATCCATAACCGGCTGAACGAGGTGGCGTTCAACGCGACGCTGATCAAGGAGCTGCGCGGCGCGGCGCTGCTGCAGCGCGCCGCCGACCCCGGGACGGGCGAGGGTGCGCTGTGGGCGAAGATGCGCATCCACCGCATCGCGAGCGACGTGATGCTCGATCTCGGCTATTCGTCCAAGCTCATCGCCGAGTGGGAGTTCTTCTGCATGTTGCGCGACGAAGGACGGCGCGCGGCGGAGGCGTTCCTCGACGCGCACGGCATGGCTCTCGGCGTGCGCTCCACGCTCGACCTCGAAGCGTTCCTGGAAGGGATCTAGGGTCGTGGGGCTCCTCGGCATCCTGCTCGGGCCTCGCGGCGCTCGTCTGGCTCTCGTTCCGCGGCTGGAGCGTGCTCGTGCTCGCGCCGGTCGCGGCATTGATCGCGGCGATCGCCGCCGGCGAGCCGCTGCTCGCGCACTGGACGCAGACCTTCATGGGCTCGGCGGCGGGGTTTCTCGCGTCGTTCTTCCCGCTGTTCCTCCTCGGGGCGCTCTTCGGCAAGCTCATGGAGGACAGCGGTTCGGTCGCCGCGATCGCGCGCTTCATGACCGAGAAGCTCGGCCCGCGGCGGGCGGTGCTCGCGGTCGTGCTCGCCGGCGCGCTGGTCACGTACGGCGGCGTCAGCCTCTTCGTCGCCTTCTTCGTGCTCGGGCCGATGGCGCAGGCGCTGTTTCGCGCGGCGGACATCCCGGGCCGCCTCATGCCCGCGACGATCGTCCTCGGCACCTCGACCTTCACGATGACGGCCCTCCCGGGCACGCCGGCGATCCAGAACGCGATCCCGATGCCGTTCTTCGGCACCACGCCGTTCGCCGCGCCCGGGCTCGGCGGGATCGCGGCGGCCATCATGCTCGGCTTCGGCCTCTGGTGGCTCGGCCGCGCGGAGAGCGCCGCCCGCCGCAAGGGCGAAGGCTACGGCGCCGTGGCGATCGCCGCGGATCGCGCCGCCGAGGATCCGCTCGTGCGCGAGCGCGCGACGACCGCGAGCTCCTTCGATCCGCCCGAGGTCCATCACGGCCGCCCGAGCGAGGAGCTTCCCGGCGTCGCCATCGCGATCCTGCCGCTCGCAGTGGTGGTCCTGGTCAACCTCGCGATGTCCATGCTGGTGCTGCCGCGGCTCGACACGGGTTTCCTCGCGGAAGAGCGCTGGGGCGGCATCCCGCTCTCCGCGGTGAGCGGCGTGTGGGCGGTGATCGTGGCGCTCGCCGCAGCGATCCTGGTCCTGGTGGCTGTCAACCGCGGCCGGCTATCCAGCCTGCGCGAAACCGTCGACGCCGGGGCCAATGCCTCGGTCCTGCCGGTCCTCAGCGTGGCGAGCCTCGTCGGCTTCGGCGCGGTCGTGGCCGCCATGCCGGCGTTCGCCATCGTGCGCGACTGGGTGCTGTCGATCGAAGGCGGGCCGCTCGTCTCGCTCGCCGTGTCCATCAACATCCTCGCCGCCCTCACCGGCTCGGCGTCGGGCGGCATGACGATCGCGCTCGATGCGCTCGGCGAGACCTACATGCGCATGGCCGCGGAACTCGGCATCGATCCCGCGCTCATGCACCGCGTCGCGGTGATCGGCGCGGGCACGCTCGACACCCTGCCGCACAACGGCGCCGTCGTGACCGTGCTCGCCGTCTGCGGCACGACGCACCGGCAGAGCTACTTCGACATCGTGATGGCCGGGATCGTCGGGCCGATCCTCGCCCTCGTGGCGGTGATCGCCCTCGGTTCGGCATTCGGCTCGTTCTGAGGCGTGCGTGGAGACGCTGCTCGTCCCGTTCCTGAAGGCGTTGGTGCTGGTGCCGGTGACCCTGCTCCCGATCATCAATCCGCTCAGCACCGCGCCGGTGTTCATCGCGACCGTCGGGACCAACCGCAGCATCGCCAAGCCGCTGGCTCGGCGGGTCGCGATCAACAGCTGGTTCGTCGTCGTGGCCTCGATGTTGATCGGCACCTACGTGCTCGCGATCTTCGGGATCTCGCTGCCGGTGGTACGCCTTGGCGGCGGGCTGCTGGTCGCCGCCACGGCGTGGCGCATGCTTCACCGTACCGAGGACGACGACGTCCACGCCGCCGCGGCGGAGAAAGCCGCGGCGCTGTCGGACCTCGAGATCGCCCGACGCAGCTTCTTCCCGATCACGTTCCCGCTCACCACCGGACCGGGCACGATCGCGGCTTCAATCGCACTCGGCGCGCAGATTCCCTCGACGCCCGCGCTGTTCGTGGCGGGCGTGGTCGTGGCCGCGGTCGGGGCGGCGCTCGTTTCGCTCACGCTCTACTTCATCTTCAAGAACTCGGCCGCGGTGCTCGACCGGCTGGGCCCGATCGGCACGCTCGTGATGATGCGGCTGACGGCCTTCATCCTGCTTTGCATCGGGATCGAGATCATGTGGGCGGGCTGGAGCGAACTGAACGCCGTGAAGCCCTGACGGGGGTGGAGCGCGTCTTGCAACACCTATAATGCTTTGCTGAACCGCGAAATGGAGGAAGTGGCATGCCGAACCGAATCGTGTGGACCAGGCTCTTAACCGGCGTCGCGCTGGTCGCGTCGTGCGGCGCTGCATGGGCACAGGCGAGCGTCAACTACGGCCGGATCACAGCGGTGAACCTGATCACCGAGGAGAACCGGCGTGCGCAGACCGGCGGCGCGCTCCTCGGCGGCGCGCTCGGCGCCGCCTCGGCGTCCGGCAGGTCCGGCGGCACCGCTGCGCTGCGCGCGGCGGGTGGCATGTTTGCCGGGCAGCAGATCGGCCGCATCGCAACGCAGCGGCAGGCGTTCGAGTACACCATCCTGATCGACGGCACCTCGACCGTCACGATGGTCACCGACGAGGCAGGCCTCCGCGTGGGCGATTGCGTCGCCGTCGAGCGCGGCCAGTTCAACAACCTGCGGCTCGTCGACGACTCCCGCTGCGTGCCGCGGGCATCGTCCACGGCCAAGGCGGCCACGGCGCCGAAGGCGACGGCGGCCGACGTGCGTCAGGCGGACGCCTGCATTCAGGCGAAGGACCGGCTGCTCGATGCGAATACCGACGACGAGTTCGACCGCGCCTATCGCCGGGTGAGGCTCCTATGCTCTGATTGACCGGCGCAACGCCGGGCTCGCCCCGCGCGGGGCCGAGCCGGCGCGCCGCGCGTGAATACCCGATGCACGCAGGGAGACGATCGATGGACAGGCTCGGGCGCAGTGTCGTGCTGGCCGGTCTCGCCGTGTCGCTGGCGGGTTGCGGCGCGCTCCACCGCAACCCCGTGCCGCCCGAGCTGACGGCGATCGGCGACGATCCCGGGCATGCCGGAGGTGCGCGCGTGGGCCGGCGCCCCGAGCCCCATGATGGAACGCGATCTGGCGCAGTCCTTCGACCAGGAATCCCGCACGGACTTTCCCCGCGGCCCCGACGGCCGCGTTCGCTATCCGCACCTCGCGGTGTCCGGAGGGGGCGCGAACGGCGCCTTCGGCGCCGGATTCCTGAACGGCTGGACGGCGACCGGCACTCGTCCGGTCTTCAAGATCGTCACCGGCGTTTCGACCGGCGCGCTGATCGCGCCGTTCGCCTTTCTCGGCCCGAAGTACGACGACGCGCTCCGCGAGTTCTACACGACGATTTCCACGCGCGACATCTTCGTCCTCGGCTCCTTCCTGCTCCAGCTGCTGCAGGGCGAGGCGCTGGCCGACACCGCCCCGCTCGCGGCGCTGATCGCGCGGCACGTCGACGAGGAATTCCTGGGGAAGATCGCCGACGCGCACGCGCGCGGCCGGCGGCTGTACGTCGGCACGGTGGACCTCGACTCCCAGCAGTTCGTCGTCTGGAACATGGGGCTGATCGCCAGAAGCGGTCGTCCCGAGGCGCTGGATCTCTTCCGCAAGGTCATGCTCGCGTCCGCGTCCATCCCGGTCGCCTTTCCGCCGGTGTTCTTCGAGGTCGAGGTCGGCGGACAGCGCTACGACGAGATGCACGTCGACGGCGCCGTGGGATTCAACGTCTTCGTGAGTGGCGGGGTGTTCCGTTTCTCGCACGTCCACGGCGGCGGCGGACGCGGCGCGGAGCGGGAAGACATCTTTCTGATCCACAACGGCAAGCTGCGCGTCGAGCCGAGTCCGACGCCGCGATCCCTGCGCGGCATCGCGACGCGGGCCCTGGAGGCTTCGCTCAGGGCATCGATGGTCGGAGACCTCTTTCGCGAATACGCCTTGGCGCGGCGCGAGGAGGCGACCTTCCAATGGGTCACGATCGCCGAGGGCGTCGAGCTCCAGGGGGCCGAAACGTTCGACCCGGTGAGGATGAGAGAGCTCTACGAGATCGGCTACCAGGATCGCGCGCGCCGGGCCCGAGTGGAAGCTCCAGCCTCCCGCATTTCGGACCGAGCAGCCTCCGCCGCTGAGGCGGGTTCAAGCGCTCGCACCGACGCGCGATTTCCGCGCGTCAGAACGACCCGAACGTCTTGCCCAGCGCAATCGCCGCCACCAGCGCGAGCAGCGGCCCGACGAGGATCACCATCGCGATGTCGCGGTAGCTCGTGCGCATGGTGGCGCCGCAGATCGACAGCAGCGTGGCGATCGCGCCGCTGTGCGGCAACTGGGCGAGCGGGCCGCTGGCGAGGGCGGCAATGCGGTGCATCAGCGCCGGATCGATCCCGGCCTCCGCCGCCAGCCGCGCGTACGTTTCGCCGAACGTGTTCAGCGTGATGATCAGCGCGCCGGAAGCCGAAGCGGTCACCACGCCCATCACGCCCGCCGCGACGGCCATCGACACGAGCGGGCCGCCGGGCAGGGCGAGCAGCCCGTCGCGCACGGCGCCGAAGGCGGGAAGCGCCGCCACGACCGCGCCGAACCCGGCCAGGCTCGCGACGTTGAAGATGGGCAGGACGGACGCGTTGGCGCCGGCATCCAGGCTCTTGCGCAGCTCGGGAAGACGCGCGCGGTTGATCAGCACCAACACGACCGACGCCACGATCAGCGCCGTCACCACCGACCAGATGCCGCTCACCGCCTGGAGCGAGATTCCGCCCCAGCGCGCTTCGGCGAGAAACGACGTGTCCAGCCGCGGCAGGACGACCCAGGTCATCAGCAGGTTGACCGCGAGGACGACCGCGATCGGCGCCACCGCAACCATGAACGACGGGAGGCGTTCGCTGTGGTGGCCGTGCGGCAACTCGGCGGGGTCGAAGCTGTCGGTGTCGGTGGCGCGCTCGCGGACCAGCTCCGCGTCCGGGGTCGCATGGGCCTCCGGGCCGTAGCCCTCGCCCTGGCGGCGGGCGGCGGCCTCCACGCGGCCGAGCCACCACAGCCCGAAGCCGAGAGTGATCGCCGCCGCCACCACGCCGAGGCCCGGCGCGGCGAAGATCGTGGTGCCGAAATACGGCATCGGAATCGCATTCTGGATCGCGGGCGTGCCCGGCAGCGCCGTCATCGTGAAGCTGAAGGAGCCGAGCGCGATCGCCGGCGGGATCAGGCGATGCGGGACTGTCGCCTGGCGGAAGAGCGCGTCGGCCACCGGGTACAGGGCGAAGGACACGACGAAGAGGCTCACGCCGCCGTACGTGAGCAGCGCGCAGGCGAGCACCACCGCGAGCACCGCACGTGCCGCCCCCAGCCGCCCGGTGATACCGCGCGCGATCGCGAGGGCGGAGCCGCTGTCGTCCATCAGCTTGCCGAACACGGCGCCGAGCAGGAAGAGCGGGAAGAACTGGACGATGAAGCGACCGGCCCCGGCCATCAGCGTCTGGGTCCAGTGCGCAAGCAGCGGCTCGCCGGCGAATGCGGCGGCGACGAGCGCCGCCAAGGGCGCGGCGAGCAGCAGGCTGAAGCCCCGGTAGGCGAGCCAGATGATCAGGCCGATGGCCAGCAGGATCCCGGCGAGCCCGACGAGGTCAGCGGTCGTCATCGCACCGAATGCGGACGGGGTCCGGGGTCAAGCAGTCGGTCGAGCAGCTCGCTATCGCGCGGTCCATCCGCCATCCACCGGGAGCGCCACACCGTTGAGCTGCGCTGCGGCGTCCGAGCAAAGGAACGCGGCGAGCGCGCCGAGCTGCTCCGGGGTGGTGAACTCGAGCGAGGGCTGTTTTTCGCCGAGCAGCCTGATCTTTGCATCGTCCGGCGACAGCTTCTCCTTCGCCGCAAGGGCGTCGATCTGTTTCTGTACCAGTGGCGTGAGCACCCATCCGGGGCAGATCGCGTTGCAGGTGATGCCGCATCGTAGCCGTCTCCAGAGCCACCGCCTTGGTCAGGCCGACCACGCCATGCTTGGATGCGACGTATGCCGACTTGTCCACCGATGCGACCAGGCCGTGCACCGAGGCGATGTTGATGATCCGGCCCCAGTCGCGCGCGAGCATTTGCGGCAGCGCCGCACGGATCGCCAGGAATACCGCGGTGAGGTTGATCGCGATCACCGCATCCCAGCGCTCGACCGGGAATTCATGCACCGGCGCAACGTGCTGAATGCCCGCGTTGTTGACCAGCATGTCGACGCGCCCAAGCTCGGCGGTTGTTTTCTCGATCAGCCCGGTGACCTCCGCCGGTTTGGAAAGGTCAGCGCCGCTATAGGCCACTCGCACACCGTGGCTCGCGGCGATTTCCTTGCGCAGCTTCTCGATCGCGGGCGCCTCGCCGAAGCCGTTGATCATCGAGATCGGCGCCGCCGGCAGCGAGCGCGCGTGCGATCCCGAGTCCGATACCACTTGTCGAGCCGGTAACGACAGCAACTTTGCCTTTCAACATGACTTGCCTCCTTCATGGTTACGAGCCGCCCGATCGCACTGTTCCGCCGGCTATACGCAGGTGGCGAGCAGCAGCGTCGGACCGAGGGTGAGGACGGTCGCGACGAAAGCGGTGATCAAGGTCCAGACGACCACCCAGTGCAGGAACGCGCCGGTCGGGCCGAAGGCGGGGTCCGGAGTGCGCCTTCGCGTAGTCGCGCCACAGCCAGCCGATCACGGCCAGATGGGCGAGCAGCGCCAGGCCGAGGCCGAGGCGCAGCGCGCCCGTCGGCCAGGCGAAGGCACAGCCGAGACCATGCAGGGCGTAGACGACGACGATCGCGCTGCACCAGACGCCGTAGCCCACTGCGAGCAGCCAGAACTGGCGAGGCGGCACAGGACGTGCGCCCATTGTGGGACCCTCGCTCGTGGCGCTCATGGCCGCGCCTGCAGCATCGCCACCAGCGCCGGCAGCGTCAGGACGAGGCCGATCGCGATCGCGCCGCTCGCGGCCGTGTAGTGGAGCCAGAGCCGCGTCAGGCGCAGGTCGACCAGTCGCTTCGGCGATACGCGGCCGGCGGCGATGCGCAGGACGTTGCTGATCAGAAAAAGCAGCCCCACGCCGGCATGGAATGCAACGTAGCCGAGCAGCGCTGCGGCCGTCGCGCCGAGCGCATGCTCCTGCGGATGCGGTGCGATGCCGCCGATCAGCACCACGATCGCGGCGATGCTGCCGACGAGCGCCAGCGCGGCGAGGCCCATCCAGCCTTGCGGCGCGCCGCCGCCGGCGAACGCACGCAGCGATCCGCGCGCCGCCACCGCGGCAACGACGAGCGCGAAGACGCAGCCGAGCGCGAGCGCCAGGCTGGTGTCGGGCGACACCGCCGGCGGCCAGTTCGGCGCGGCGATCCAGAGGTAGAACGTGCCGAACACGAGCGAGGTGAAGAGCGTGCTGTCGGCAATCAGCGCGAAGACGAGTCCCCACCAAGGTGGCGTGCCGCTCACCTCGGTATGCGGAGGCACGCTCACGCCATGGCCGACCGGCAGCGGACCGTAGTCGCGCGGGAGGCCGGCGCTCTGGCCGCCGAATACGAAGAGCCCCGCGACCACGAGTCCCGCGGCGAGCGACAGCAGGTAGAGCTTCAACAGGAACGCCAGCACCGCGCCTGCCGTGAAGAGTGCGGTCCAGAGCGGCAGGTAGGTCGCGCGCGGCAGCACGATCAGCTGATCGGGGGTGCCGCTGGTCACGTGCACGCCGAGCGTCTCCTGCCAGCCGTTGCGGGTGAAGCCGAGGTAGCCCTCGCCCCGCGCCAGGGCCGGCGCGAGCGTCGCGGGGGCGATCCGGTCATCCCGGGACTCGAACTGGGGGACCGAGGCGAAGTTGTAGGGCGCCGGCGGCATCGGCATCGCCCATTCCAGCGTCGCCGCCTTCCAGGGGTCGCGCCGCGCCCGTCGCCCGTAGAGCAGCTGCACGAGCAGGTCGATCACCAGCAGGCCGAAGCCGATCGTCATGATGAAGCTGCCGACCGAGGCGAGGAGGTTCAGCCCGGTCCAGCCCTCGTGCCCGGCGTAGGTGGAGATGCGCCGCGGCATGCCGAGCAGGCCGACGAGGTGCATCACGAGAAAGGTCAGGTTGAAGCCGATGAAGATCAGCCAGAACGCCGGCACCGACAGGCGCTGCACCGCCGTGCGCCCGGTCAGGAGCGGCAGCCAGTAGTACAGCGCCGCCAGCAGCGGGAAGGCGAAGGCGCCGCCGGCGACGTAGTGCAGGTGGGCGACGACGAAATAGCGTGTCGTGCGCCTGCCAGTCGAACGGGACGATGGCCAGCATGACGCCGGTCAGGCCGCCCAGCGCGAAGACGAAGAAGAAGCCGAAGATGTACAGCATCGGCACGTTCCAGCGCGGGCGCCCCTGCGCCAGCGTGGCGAGCCAGGCGAACATCTGCACCGCCGTCGGCACCGCGACGATCGCCGTGGCGGCCGAGAAGAAGGCGAGCGCGAGATGCGGGATGCCCACGGTGAACATGTGGTGCACCCAGATGCCGAAGCTCACGAACGCCAGGGCGATGATCGCGACGACGATCGCCCGGTAGCCGACGAGCGGCCGGCCGGCGAAGACCGGGATCAGCGTCGACAGGACCCCCGCCATGGGCAGGAAGATGATGTAGACGTCCGGGTGCCCGAACAGCCAGAAGAGGTGCTGCCACAGCAGCGCGTCGCCGCCGCGCGTCGGATCGAAGAGCGGCAGGCCGAAGGCGCGCTCGACCTCGAGCAGGATCGAGGCGAGGATCAGCGGCGGAAAGGCCACCAGCATCATCGCCGCGGTGACCAGGATGTACCAGCCGAAGATCGGCATCCGGTCGAGCGACATGCCCGGCGCGCGCATCTTGAGGATCGAGACGACGATCTCGACCGCGAAGCTCAACGCCGAGATTTCGACGAAGGTGACGCCGAGCAGCCAGACGTCGGCGTTGATGCCGGGCGTGTAGGTGTTCGAGCTGAGCGGCGTGTACATGAACCAGCCGCCGTCGGGCGCGACCCCGAAGAGCAGCGACCCGGTCACGATCGTGGCGCCGAACAGGTAGCACCAGTAGCTGAACGCGGTCAGCCGGGGAAACGCGAAGTCGCGCGCGCCGAGGATCTTCGGCGTCAGGTAGACCGCGACGCCTTCGAGCATGGGGATGACGAACAGGAACAGCATCACCGACCCGTGCAGGGTGAAGACCTGGTTGTAGGTCTCCGGGTCCATGAAGGCCGACGCGGGGGTCGCCAGCTGGACGCGCGTCAGCATGCCGAGCAGGCCGGCGATCACGAAGAACACGAACGCCGTGACCATGATGCGCAGGCCGATGACCGAGTGGTTGACCGAGGCGAGGCGTTGCAGCCCCGGCCCGGTGGCCCAGATCGCGGCGAGCTCCCGGTGCAGCCGCAGCGCGCGGCTCGCCTTCGGCGACTGTCCGGCCGGCGGGCTCACTGTTTCGCCTCCGCCGCTCGCGTCCGCTTGCGCGAGCGCGGCGGGGAAGTCCGCCGCCGGATGCGCGACGACCTGGAACCGCATCCCGGGGTGCCCGACGCCGCAGAACTCGGCGCAGAGCCCCTCGAATCGCCCCGGCGCGTCGGCCTGGATGCGCAGGACGTTCACGTGCCCCGGGATCGCGTCGATCTTTCCGGCGAGGCGGGGAATCCAGAAGGAGTGGATGACGTCGCGGCTCGTGACCACGATATCGACGGGCGTGCCGGCGGGAAGATGCAGGAGGCCCGCGGTCCGCTTGCCGCCGTGGTCGGGATAGTGGAAGGTCCAGCCCCAGCGTTCGGCGCGGACCTCGATCCGCGGCGGCGTCGCCCCCGGCAGCGGCAGGAGGCGCTCGCCGGCGATCAGTCCGTACGCCACCAGCGGCACGAGGACGACGGCCGGCAGGGCGAGCCCGCCGAGCACGATCCAGCGGTGCGGCGGCACGGACGCGCCCCAGCCCGGCCGCAGGAACGCCAGCCGCAAAGAGGACCATCACCAGCGCGAAGAGCACCAGCGCGCCGGCGAGCATCACCCACCACAGCCTGGCGATCGACTCGGCCGCCGGTCCGGCGGGATCGAGCGTCGAGAGCGGCCCGGTGCAGCCGGCCAGGGCCGCAACCGCTGCAAGGCAGACCGCCGTGTGCAGACTGCTATGATTCGCGCGCAGCGCGTGCGTCCGCCACGGAGGATGAAAAGCATGGCGAAGCCCCAGAACGATCCCGGCACGCAGGCCGCGAGCCCCGTCGTGCTGGAGATGCTCCGGCTCGATATCGGCTCCAAGGTCGCCCTGGTCGGGCATCCGCTCCACGTGATGATGGTGCATTTCCCGGTCGCGTTCGTGATGGCGACCCTCGGCATCGACGTCTTCTACTGGTGGTCGGGCGACGAGTTCTGGGTGCGGGTCGGCGTGTGGTCCTCGGGTTTCGCCTTCTGGTCCGCGCTCGCCGCGAGCGTCGTCGGCACGGCCGAGCTCCTGCTGGTGCGCGGCATCCGGCTGCTGGAGGCGAGCTGGTCGCACGCCGTGGCGGCGATGACGCTGCTCGCGATCACCGGCGCGGTCTGGGGCGAGCACCTCTTCAAGCCCGAGCTGATCCTGCCCCACGGGCTCGCCCTGTCGGCGCTCGCCTCGGTGATGGTGGGTTTCGCGGGCTGGCATGGCGGCAAGCTCGTGTTCGATCACGGCGTCGGCGTGCTGGTCACGCCGAAGATCTGACGCAGGAGCGGCGCGAGGGCGCCGGGCTCGAACAGGCCCGGGGCGAGCTGCGCGGAGTCGATGGCGGGCTTGGCGAGCACGACCCAGAGGATCGCGACGATCAGGACGAGATAGGCCCCGGTCAGCGCGACGCAGGACCGCGACCCGAAGCGGCCGTCGGGCGCGAAGACGCGCACCGCCACCAGGCCGGCGACGACGTGCAGCATCACCATGGCGCCGACGAGAACCATCTTGAGCGTGAACCACTCCTGGAACGTGCTCTGCAGGAAGATCAGTGCCGTTCCGCTGCCGATCGCCACGAAGGCGGCGGGCGAGGTCATCGCCACGTAGACGAACCGGGTGACCCGGTGCAGCCGGTCGAGCTCCGACCCGGCCGGGAGGAGCCGGCGCTGCCAGAAGAGATACGGCAGGACGATCAGCCCGCCCGCCCAGACCGCGATCGTGGCGATGTGGACGAACTTCAGGAAGGTCGTCACCGGGCCGGCTCGCTGCGCCGCAGGCTGGACCAGGCGAGCCAGAGCCCCACTCCGAGATAGGGAAGGATCGCCGGCACCCACATCAGGAGCCCGCCGAGCTGCTGGTCGGCGAGCGGGCCAAGCCCCCAGGGCGCCGTGCTCGCGAGATGCACAAGATAGAGCGGCCGGGGCGCGAAGACGATCAGCGCGCCGAGAAGCCCCATTTGCCCAATCGTCGCCACGAGCGCGATGAGCGCCGGGCCGGGCTGCGCCGCCGGCGCAAGGATCGCCCGCCACAGGAGCCAGGCGCTGCCGAGCAGCGTGGCCTGCATCAGCCAGTAGGCCGGCACGCTGGCGAGGCCCCAGGTCATAGAGCCCCGGCGCGTGCCAGAGCCACAGGATGATCGCGTGCGCCGCGACCAGCGCGGCGAGCGGCGGCGAGCCCAGGCGCCGCAGCGGAAAGGCCACCGCGAGGAGCGGCGCCACGGCGGCGATCAGCAGGACGTGGTGGAGCACTCGCGCCGAGAACAGCGCCGACGCGAGCGCGCAGAGCGGCGAGACGAACACGACGGCGAGCAGCGCGATCGCTCCCCAGCCGGCCCGGGCGTCGGACGAGTAGCCGCGAGCGACCGCAAATGCCAGGGCGGCGAGCGTCGCAAGCAGCAGCGGATCGCCGTTCCAGCGGATCCAGAAGTCCGCCGGGACCGCGGCGGGCCCGCAGTAGGCGATTACGGGGTCCGGCATGACGAATGCGCCTCCCCTTGGTTGCGGCGGATGATACACGCGGCGCGGCGGGCCAGGATCGGCCGTCGGTCGACGTGTTTCATCTTCGCCTATCCGGCCACGCGCGAGAGCGCGAACATCACGGCCATCAAGATCACGACCACTGCCGTCGCAAAGACCAGCCGATTGGCGAACAAGCGGCGCATCGCAACCTCCTAAACGAAGCTATAGCGCTCGGAGTGGTACTTCGCGAGCGGCACGCCCAGCTCGCCGAGCGCCTTCTCGATCGCGTCCATCATCACGTCCGGCCCGCAGATGAAGTACTCGTGGTCGGCATACGGCGGCGGCAGGTGGCGCTTGAACATCGCCGCGTCGATGTAGCCCTTCTCGCCCTTCCAGCCGGCCGGCGGGTCCGGCAGCACGTGGACGACCTTCAGGTCGAGCCGCCCCTTCAGCGACTCCAGCTCTTCGCGGAAGAGGATCGACTCCCAGTCCTTGCTGCCGTAGAGCAGGATCACCGGGCGCTTGTCGCCGCGGTCGGCGAGCGTGCGGATCATGCTCATCATCGGCGTGATGCCGACGCCGCCGGCGATGAGCACGTGCATGTCCGCCGGGTGGCCGATGGTGAACGCGCCGTACGGCCCATCGAGGTAGACGCGCTGGCCTACCGGCACCTCGGCGATGCGGCTGGTGAAGTCGCCCAGGTTACGGATCGTCATCTCGACCCGTCCGTCCGCGACCGCGGCGCTGGACGAGAACGAGAACGGATGCCCGGTGATCCTGAACGGGCTCGCCCACAGCGTGAGCCAGCCGAACTGACCGGGCGTGAAGCGGAACCCGGGGTGCCCGTCCGGCCGCATCACCAGCGTGCGCGCATCGCCGCGCTCCTCGCGCACCTCCGCGACGCGATACGGCCGGCGGAGCATGAACAGCGGCTTGACGATGCGCACATAGAACAGCAGTCCGATCCAGAAGATCGTCAGGCCGATCCACAGCGCCCGCTTCCAGGGGTCGGTCAGGTAGAAGGCCCACCCCACCATGTGCGCCACCCCGCCCGCGACCGCCACGACCGCCAGGACGATATGGGTGAGGTGCCACGTCTCGTAGCGGATCTTCAGCTTCGCGCGCCACAGGGCCGTCACCACCAGCACGATCAGCGAGCCGAGCGACAGGAAGGCGAAGACGGCGCCCAACGGCAGGTCGTCGATGGAACGGGGCAGCGCGAGCTTTTCCGGCCGGGTGGCGAACATGATGAGCGCGTGCGCCGCCACCAGGCCGACGGCGACCTGCGAGATCTGGCGGTGAAAGTGGTAGATGACGTCCTCGCCCCACGGCTCGGTGACGTAGCGGAAGCGCGCCGTGAGGCCGAACTGCAGGCCCATGATCGCCAGGCCGGAGTAGCCGATGGCAACCGCGAACTCGGTCCAGAAGTCGCGCGCGGGAGGGAGCCGACCCGCCAGGAGCGCGAACAGCGGGCCGAGGACGAAGAAGAGATACAGGGCGGCCCAGACGGTCCCGTGCAGCGTGAAGCGAAGCTGCATTGCTGTCCCCCTAAGCGAATCGCGCTTGCGCCGGCGATCCTACAGAAGACCGCGGCACTTCACTCCTTTCCCGCCACTTCCGCGCCAGGAAGAAGGTCAGCGCTCCGACCATGAGCGCGAGCGCCGCTCCGAACTGGAGGAAGTCGCGCCCCACTTCCCATGCGACCGCGATCATTCTTGTTCCGCCCTTCTGCTGCCGTGCGCCGCTACGGTCGTTCGCCGATGCGGCGCGACATGGTCCGCCAGCCCAACGCGATCCCGCGCCCGGAAAGGCGCGCGACGCTAGCCGGCATCGCCGACGGCTGTCCATGTCCCTTGGGCCAATTGCCCCTGTGTGCCGCCGGGGCTACACTTAAAAGCTTATCAAGATCGGCATCGTGGGACAGCCCACCGCCCGCGGGAAGCCGGTGCGGTAAGAAGCAGCGAAAAACGCAATCTCGTCTCGTCAAAGGGGCACGATGGGCACCACGTCGACGCAGAGGCTGACGCTGTTCGCGTGGCCGCCACGCTCGGCGTCGCTATCTTCAGCTACCTGCGCGGGTCTCAACGGCTCGCCACCATCGCCGCAACCGATCGACGTCTGAAAGGAGCCAACGTGAACCTGCACCGATGGTCATGCGCAGCCGCAACAGCTCTCGCCGCACTGTTTGCGGCCGCGGGCACAGCGCACGCACAAGACACGGGGTGGAACCCGTTCGTTGCGGTCACGCCGATCTATCAAGGCGATGCCGATCTCGACAACGGCGGTGATTTCAGCTTTGGTGGCCTGACCCTGCGAGCCGGCGTTGCCCGGGATATCGGCGGCGGCAACCGCGTCGGCGCGACGTTCAACTATGACTACCTGGACTATTCCTTCTCGAACCCGGTCGCTTTCGGGGGCGTGGCACCGTGGAACGTCGTCCAGCGCTACGGCGTGACGGTCCCGTTCTCCTTCCAGCTCCGGGATGGCTGGAGCGCCGGTGTCGCGCCGTCGCTCGATTGGTTCAGGGAGAACGGCGCCAAGTCCGGCGATTCGCTCGCCTGGGGCGCCACGTTCTCGGCGACCAAGCAGTTCCCGGATGGCAATCGTATCGGCGTCGGGCTCGGGGTCTTCGACCAGATCGAGGAGACCGTCGTCGTTCCGTTCCTCATCATCGACTGGCGCCTGAGCGACCGCTGGCGCATCATCAACCCGCTCGCGGCCGGCCCGACCGGCGGCGCCGGCATCGAGTTCGACTATCGCCTCAGCGACGCTTGGACGATGGGCGTCGGCGTGGCGTACCGCCGCTATCGCTTTCGTCTGAGCGAGACTGGCCCCGTTCCGAACGGCGTCGGCGAGGAACGCGGCGTGCCGGTGTTCTTCCGTGCGACCTACGATTTCACCAAGCAGCTCGCGCTGCACATGTATGCGGGCGTCGTGGCCGGAGGTCGCCTGACTGTCGAGGATCCGTCCGGAAATACGCTGCGACAGAACGACTTCGACCCGGCGCCGCTCCTCGCCGTGACCTTCCTCGGACGCTTCTGAAAGGAGTCGTCCCGTGTCCTCGCTCCCCGAAGTCGGGCGTTCGCCTCGAGCGATCGGCCTCATCGCGCTCGCAACCCTCGCGCTGCTCCCGGCCTGCCGGCGCGCCGAGGAGCCGCCCCCGCCGGACATCCGCCCCGTCCGCGTGGTCTCCGTCGAGCAGCGCGCGGCGGGCGACGTGGTCTCGCTCACCGGTACCGTCCAGGCGCAGACCGAGATCAACTTCTCGTTCCGGATCGACGGCCGGATGATCAGCCGGACTGCGAACGTCGGCGACACCGTCAAGCCCGGCCAGACGCTCGCGACGCTCGACGCCTCCAACGAGAACAGCAGCCTGCAGGCGGCGCGGGCGCAGCTCGCCAGCGCGCGCGGACAGCTCACCGAACAGCGGAACAACTACAACCGGCAGAAGGATCTGCTCGCGCAGCGCTTCATCTCCCAGGCCGCGTTCGACCAGCACACGGCCAACCTGCAGAGCGCCGAGTCGCTGGTGAAGTCCGCGCAGGCGCAGGTCGACCTCGCGTCGAACCGGGTCAGCTACACGCGCCTCGTCGCCGACGCGGGCGGCGCGGTCACGAAGGTGGGGGCCGAGCCGGGCGAGGTCGTGCCCGCCGGCCGCATGGTCGTGCAGGTCGCCCGCGCCGGCGGGCGTGACGCCGTCTTCGACGTGCCGGCGCAGATCAAGGACAGCGCGCCGAAGAACCCGGAGATCACCGTCGCGCTGACCACGGATCGCAAGGTCTCCGCGAAGGGCCGAGTCCGTGAAGTGTCGCCTCGCGCCGACCCGGTGACGGGCACGTTCCGGATCCGCATCGGGCTCATCGACCCGCCGGCCGGCCTGCGGCTGGGATCGACCGTGATCGGCAGCATGCGGATGGACACCGCCGCGGCCATCGAGGTCCCGGGGACCGCGCTGGTCCGCCAGGGCGCGCAGTCCGCGGTGTGGGTGGTCGATCCCAAGACCCAGACCGTGTCGCTGCGGACGATCGACGTTGCGAGCCACGATGCGGACAGGGTGGTCGTCGGCGGAGGCCTCGCGTCCGGCGACGTGGTCGTGACCGCCGGCGTTCAAGCTCTCCATCCCGGCCAGAAGGTGCGCCTCCTCGGGGCCGCGAAGTGATCGGCCCGAACCTGTCGGAATGGGCGATCCAGCGCCGGTCGCTCATCGTCTACTTCATGATCGCGGCAGTGGTCGCCGGGACGATCGCGTTCGTCCGCCTCGGCCGGGCCGAGGACCCCCCGTTCACGATCCGAACCATGGTCGTCTTTGCCGCGTGGCCCGGCGCCTCGATCGAGGAGACGCTGCTCCAGGTCACCGAGCGGATCGAGCGGAAGCTCCAGGAGACGCGCCACCTCGACCAGGTCCGTAGCTACACCAGGGCGGGCGTCACCACCATGTTCGTCGAGCTCAAGGACTCGACGCCGCCGAAGGAAGTACCGGACGTCTGGTACCAGGTGCGCAAGAACATCGGCGACATCCGCGGCACGCTGCCGCAGGGCGTCCTCGGCCCCGGCTTCAACGACGACTTCGGCGATACCTACGGGATCATCTACGGGTTCACCGCCGACGGGTTCACGCACCGCGAGCTGCGCAACTACGTCGAGGACACGCGCTCGCGGCTGCTCGCGGTGCCGGACGTCACCAAGATCGAGATCCTCGGCGCCCAGGACGAGAACATCTTCCTCGAGTTCTCCACCGCTAGGCTCGCGGGCCTGGGGCTCACGTACTCGGCCCTCCTCGCCCAGCTCCAGGCGCAGAACCTCGTCCGGCCCACCGGCATCCTGCAGACCGGCGACGAGCGGATCTTCCTGCGCGTGTCCGGCGCCTTCGAGTCCGAGGACGACATCAAGGCGGTGAACCTGGCGGTGGGAGACCGCCTGGTTCCGTTACGGGACATCGCCGAGGTCCGGCGCGGGTTCTCGGACCCGCCGCTGCCGCTCTTCCACGTGAACGGCAAGCCCGCGATCGGGCTCGCGATCGCCATGCGCGAGGGCGGCGACATCCTCGCGCTCGGGGCGAACCTCAAGCGCGAGATGGCGGACGTCCGGGCGAACCTCCCGGTCGGTGTCGAGCCGTTCCTCGTCTCCGACCAGGCGGTCGTCGTCGACCTCGCGATCAACGATTTCATGACCTCGCTGTGGCAGGCGATCCTCATCATCCTCGCTGCGAGCTTCGTCAGCCTGGGCGTGCGCCCGGGCGCGGTCGTCGCCCTGGCGATCCCGCTGACGCTGGCCATCGTATTCGCCGTCATGCTGATCGTGGGCATCGACCTGCAGCGCATCTCGCTCGGAGCACTGATCATCGCGCTCACCTTGCTGGTCGACGACGCGATGACCACCGTCGACGCGATGATCCGGCGCCTCGCCGCCGGGGATTCGAAGGAGGAAGCTGCCACCTTCGCCTACAAGACGCTCGCGGCCCCGATGCTGATCGGTACGCTGATCACGATCGCGGGCTTCGTGCCGATCGGCTTCGCCAGGAGCGCGGCAGGCGAGTACACGTTCTCGATTTTCGCGGTGGTCACGATCGCGCTCATCACGTCGTGGCTCGTGGCGGTGACCTTTGCACCGGTGATCGGCATCGCGATACTGAAGGCGCCCAAGACGTCGGGCGCGGAGGAGAAGCCGAGCGCCCTCATGCGCGGATATCGCGCCCTGCTCGTCGGCGCGATGCGCGTGAAGTGGGTGACCATCGCGGTGACGATCGCCGCGTTCGTGGCGGCGGTCTACCTGCTGCGGTTCGTGCCGGAGCAGTTCTTTCCCGCGTCCGACCGGCCCGAGCTCCTCGTCGATCTGACGCTGCGGCAGAATGCATCGATCTATGCCTCCGAAGAGACCGTCAGGCGGCTGGAGGCGGCGCTCGCCAAGGACGAGGACATCGCTCACTGGAGCGCCAACATCGGCCGCGGCGCGATCCGCTTCTACCTGCCGCTCGACGTGCAGGGCGCGAACCCCTTCTTCAGCCAGCTCGTGATCGTCGCGAAGGGATTCGAAGAACGAAAGCGGATCCAGGACCGCCTGGAGAAGCTGCTCCCCGAGGAGTTCCCGGACGTCGTCGGGAGCATCCAGCCGCTCGAGCTCGGTCCGCCCGTCGGCTGGCCGATCCAGTACCGCGTGCGCGGGCCGGACAAGGACGAGCTTACGCAGATTGCGCAGCGGCTGGCGCAGGTCATCGCGGCGAATCCGGAAACGCGGCGCGTCAACTTCGACTGGATGGAGCCCGCGCGCCAGCTCCGCCTCAAGATCGACCAGGACCAGGCCCGGAGTATCGGCGTCAGCTCGGCGACGATCGCCGCGGTCTTGAACGCTGCGATCGCCGGCTCGACGGTGACGCAGGTGCGCGACGACATCTATCTCGTGGACGTCGTCGCGCGCGCCGTCGACAAGGAGCGCGCGACGGTGGCGACGCTGCGCTCGCTGGAGGTCCCGATCCCCGGCGGGCGCACCGTGCCGCTCAGCCAGTTCGCGAGCCTCGAATTCGGGGAGGAGTACCCGCTCGTCTGGCGTCGGGACCGGGTGCCGACGCTCACCGTGCGCGCGGCCATCGTCCCCAGCACCACGCCGGACACCGTGGTCGACGCACTCGAGGCGCCGATCGCCGAGCTGGCGAAGAGCCTGCCGAAGGGCTATCGGATCGAGCTCGGCGGCACGGTCGAGGACAGCGCGGTCGCGCGGGCGTCGGTGTTCGCGGTCGTGCCGGTGATGATCCTGCTCATGCTCACCTTCTTGATGCTCCAGCTGCAGAGCTTCCGGAGCGTCTTCGTCGTGCTCGCTGTGCTGCCGCTCAGCATCATCGGCGTCGTCCTCGCGCTGCTCGTCTTCAACCGGCCGCTCGGCTTCGTCGCGATCCTCGGCATCCTGTCGCTGCTCGGCATGGTGGCGAAGAACGCGGTGATCCTGGTGGTGCAGATCGAGACCGACCGCGCGGAAGGCAAGAGCGTCCGGGACGCGGCCATCGCCGCGGCGAGCTCGCGATTCCGGCCGCTGACGCTGACCGCGTTCTCGACGGTGCTCGGCCTCATTCCGATCGCGCCGACGGTATTCTGGGGCCCGATGGCCTTCGCGATCATGGGCGGCCTGCTGATCGGGACGCTGCTGATGCTCGTGTTCCTGCCAACGCTGTACGTGACCGTGTTCGGGGGCAGGCGGGACGAGGCCGCCCCGACGGGCCGGCCGGCGCCGGCGCCGGCCGCGGCGCGTTGAGGTTCGCGAGCACTACTCGAGGATGCCAGCGCAGATGTTGATCCGAAACTCGCATTGCCCGAAGCTCATCGCCGTCGCCGCGGCCGTCTGCGCGGCGGCGCTCCCCGCGCCGGTGCCGGCGCAGTCCGAAGGCGGGCTGTACATCGCCGGCAGCGCCGGCTTCACTTTTCAGGAGGCCGCCGACCGGGGCGTGGCGCAGAACCCAGGCGGCAGACGGTTCTTCGTGCTCGTCGGTGCCGCCCCAAACGCAGGCGCTGACAACGACGGCCTCTGGCCCGCTCGCCGCGGCGCGCGACCGGGTGGTTGCGGCGAATGGGGTGCTGCTCGTCTGCAAGCGCGACATCGATAGCGGCAAGATCAATGCCTCGACTCTGGTGCCGGGGGTCGTGGCGGTGCGGGGCTTCCCGCCGCCCGGCAGCCAGGCGCTGCCGGACGGCCAGCGCTACTACCCGGACGAGAATCCGGCCAACCTCCCGGCATCGAACGAGGCGCTGCGCCGGCTGCGTGCAACCTGCTCGGATTGACCGACCAAGCGCAATGCGCGTGCAGGTGGTCCGCGACTGAGGGGGTATCGATGGACGAGCCCACAGGAGCGATGCGCGCCGCGATCACGCGCGGTGCGGGCTTCTTCGGGCTCTGGGTGGTCCTGATCGGTCTCGATCCGGTCGATCTCGGCGTCGGCGTTTTCGTCGCCGCGGCAGCCACGTGGGCGAGCCTCCGGCTCCTCCCGCCCGGGTCGCATCGCCTGCGGCTCGCCGCCCTGCCCCGGCTCGCGCTGCGCTTCGTTTGGCAGTCGGTGGTCGCCGGTGTCGACGTCGCGCGCCGCGCGTTCGATCCGCGGCTACCGCTCAATACCGGTTTCGTCGTCTACCCGACGCGGTACCCGCGGGGCGCGGCGCGCAACGCGTTCGCCTCGCTGACCAGCCTGCTGCCGGGCACGGTGCCGGCCCGGGACGACGAGCAGGGTCTCCTCTATCACTGTCTCGACGTCGCGCAGCCGGTCGCGGAGCAGCTCGCCGCGGAGGAAGAAGCGGTGTCCCGGGCGCTGCCGGGGACGACCGGGCAGTGACCGCTTTCCTCCTCGTCGCTGCAGGCTTCGTGCTGGTGACAGTGGCGCTGGGCCTTGCCCGCATCCTGTGGGGCCCGGGCGACGCCGATCGAATGATGGCGGCGCAGCTCCTCGGCACCGGCGGCGTCGCGGCGCTGCTGCTCCTCGGCGCGGCGACCGGCGCGGACGGGGCGATGGACGTGGCGCTGACGATCGCGCTGCTCGCGGCCTTTGCCTCCGTCGCGTTCTTCAAGAGCGTGCCGGGCGCGTCTGCGGACGAAGCGGCGGATCGCGGATGAACGTCGCCCTCGACATCTTCACCATCGTGACGGTGTCTGCGGGGGCGGTGTTCTTCCTCGCCGGCACCGTCGGGCTGCTGCGCTTCCCCGACGCGCTCACGCGGCTCCACGCGCTCACGAAAGCCGACAACCTGGGGCTCGGACTGGTGGTGCTCGGCCTGCTGCCGCACGTCGATGGCGTGCTCGCGGGACTCAAGCTGGTCGCCATCTGGGTGCTTGCGCTGCTCGCCGGCGCCACCGTGTCACAGCTCATCGCCCGCGCGGCGCGGCGGGCGGCTCCGCCCGCATGATGGAAGCGCTCAACGTCGGGCTGGCGCTCCTGATCCTGGCGCTGGCGCTCTGGACGGTCGTCGCGCGGGACACGTTCGCGGCGGTCGTCGGGTTCGTCGCCTACGGACTGCTGCTCACGCTGGTCTGGGTCCAGCTGCACGGCATCGACGTCGCGCTGACCGAGGCGGCGCTCGGCAGCGGGCTGACCGGCGCCCTGTTGATCGGCGCGGCGGCCCGGCTGCGCAGGACGGAAACCGCGGCGCGCGCCGAACAGCCCGGTCTCACGGTCAGGATCGCGGCCGCGCTCGTCGCTGCTTGCGTGACCGCAGTGCTCGCCGTCGCCGTCCTCGCCCTGCCCGATCCCGCGCCTACGCTCGCGCCCGAGACCGCCGCCAACATCGCCGCGACCGGGGTCGGCAATCCGATCACCGCGGTGCTGCTCGCGTTCCGGGCGATGGACACGCTGCTGGAGGCGATCGTGGTGCTGTTCGCGCTGGTCGGGGTATGGTCGCTCGCACCGGACAGCGCCTGGGGCGGGCGTCCGGGACGGCTGCAACGCGTCGATCCCGACGGGATCCTCGCCTACCTCGCGCGGGTGCTGCCGCCGATCGGCATCGTCGTCGGCGTCTACATCTTCTGGATCGGGGCGGACCTCCCCGGCGGCAAGTTCCAGGGCGCCACCATCCTCGCGGCCATGTGGCTGCTCGCCGTGATGGCCGGTCTCGCCGACGCGCCGCCGGTCGGCCGGACCTGGCTCCGCGTCGCGCTGGTGGCCGGACCGGTCGTGTTCATCGCGATCGGCGCCGCGGGCGTGGCGACGGCGGACGCGTTCCTCGGCTATCCGGACGGCCTGGCGAAGCCGCTCATCAAGGTGATCGAATGGGCGCTGCTGCCCTCGCTCGCGGTGACGCTTGCCCTGATCCTCGCCGGCGCGCCCGAACGGAGCGACCCGTGATGGACGCGGCGACGCTGTTCGGGCTATGCGCGGCGGCGCTCGTCGGCATCGGGGTGTACGCGCTGATCGTGAACCCGCAGCCGCTGCGCAAGATCGTCGCGTTCAACGTGGTCGGCAACGGCGTGTTCGTCCTGTTCGGCGCCATCGCGCACCGCGGCGCCGGGTCCGGCTGGGGCGGCGACCCGGTGCCGCAGGCGCTGCTGATCACCGGCCTCGTCGTGGCGTTCTCCGCGACCGCGCTCGCGGTCGCGCTGCTGCTGCGGCTGTTCGACACGGCAGGCTCGGCCACGCTGGCGTCCGACGCGCCGGTGCCGGCCAAGCCGGACAGGGATGCCCGCGACGGGTAGCGGGCACCCGCGATGACGACGACGCCCGACGGCCTCCTGCTCGTGCTAGCGGTGCTGGTGCCGTTCGTGGGCGTGCTCGCGGGATTCACGCTCGGCGGACGCAACGCCCAGCGCGTCGCGATGGTCACGATCCTCGCGGGGCTCGGCATCGCAATTGCCATCGCGGCGGCAATCGTGCGAGCCGGCGGGGCGCTGGTCTATCTGCTGGGGGGCTGGGCGCCGCCGCTGGGCATTGCCCTGCGAGCGGACGGCCTCTCGCTCGTCATGATCCCGGCCGTCGCGGTGGTGATCCTCGGCATCGGCGTGTACGCGCGCGCCGATTTCGGGACGCCCGCCGGCGTCCGGGAAGCGCGGGCCCCGCTCGTGTTCTGGACGCTGCTGCTCGCCATCTGGGGCTCGCTGAACCTGGTGTTCGTGAGCGGCGACCTCTTCACCCTCTACGTCGCGCTGGAGCTCCTGACGTTCGCGGCTGTCCCGCTGGTCTCGCTCGACGGCCGGCCCGAGACACTGCGCGCCGCGCTCCGCTACCTGCTGTACGCGCTGCTCGGCTCGGTCCTCTATCTCCTCGGCGTCGTGCTGATGTACGGCGCGTACGGCACCCTGGACATCCCGCTGCTCGCCGAGCGGGTCCGCCCCGAACCCGCGGCGTTGGCGGCGGCCGCACTCATGACCACGGGACTGCTCGCCAAGACCGCGCTCTTCCCGCTGCATCTCTGGCTGCCGCCGGCGCACGCCGGCGCGCCCCCGGCCGCGAGCGCGGTGCTGTCGGGCCTCGTGATCAAGGGTTCGTGGTTCCTCGTCGTGCGGCTCTGGTTCGACGTGCTGCCGGGGATCGTGACGCTGCCGTCGGCGCAGCTGCTCGCGGGGCTGGGCGCGGCGGCGATCCTGGTCGGCAACGTGGTAGCGCTGCGGCAGGAGCGGCTGAAGCTTCTGGTCGCGTACTCGACGGTCGCGCAGATCGGCTACCTGTTCCTGATGTTTCCGCTGGCGTTCGACGCCGCGGCGGCGGGGCTGGAGCGCGGCGGCGCGTTGACGGGCGGCATGCTGCAGGCGATCTCCCACGCGACGGCGAAGGCCGCGATGTTCATGGCGGCGGGCCTGATGTACCGGGCGCTCGGCCACGATCGCATCGCGGAGCTGGCCGGGATCGGCCGGGCGCTGCCCCTGAGCGTGCTCACCTTCGCGCTCGCGGGGATAGCGCTCATGGGTTTGCCGCCGAGCGGCGCCTACGTCGCGAAGAAGCTGTTCCTCGACGCGGCGACCGAGACCGGTCAATGGTGGTGGGAGGTCGTGCTGCAGGCGGGCGGACTGCTGACGGCGAGCTACGTGGTGCTGGTGCTCGCCCACGCGCTGTGGCCCGCCGGCGGACCGGTCAAGCGGCGTGCGCCCGTCTCGCGGCTCGGCGAAGTGGCGGCGCTGGCCCTGGCGCTCTGTTCGCTGCTGTTCGGCTTCACGGCGGTCGACGCAATTTCGCTCGATGCCCTGTCGAGCGCATTCACGCCTGCGGATTTGTGGTCGGCGCTGCTGCTCGTCCTGGGCGGCGGCGCGCTGGCGGCCGGCCTCGCGCGTCGGCTGCCGCCGGTGCCGGTCGGCAAGGCTGTCATCGCGATCCTGCGCCCGGCCCGCCGCGCGGCGGTCGTCGTGGGCGGGCTGCTCGCGCTGGCCGATGGCATGCTGCGGCAGTGGCCGGTAGCGGGCCTCGCGCTGATCGTGGTGGCAATCGCGTTCGGAGCGGCGCTGATCGCAGGCGGGTGACCGGCCGCCGGCGGCTTACCCGGCCCCGGGCCGGCCGCCGATCCCCTGCTCGATCCGCTCGAGCATGTAGGGAAAGAACGGGTTGGACGACATGCGAATCAGCGAATCCAGGGTGACGATCAGCGCCCCCACCTCGCCGCGCGCGGCGATTGCGCCCAGGTGGACGCCGAAATACTCCTCCGCGCCCGGGTGCATTCCGTACAGCGAATCGTTCAGCGGAAACGGCACGGCGACGTGCGAGAGCGAGTAGACCTCGGGCGGGTACGCCAATCCCAGCATGCGCGACTGCTCCGTCGTCGCGCCGGCCTCCACGATGCGCGCGACGACCTCCCCGGTGCCGGGGCCGGCATTGGTGATGAACGTGGTCCGGAACCGTCGCGGCGGCGCGGGCACCAAGCGCTCGAACTTGTCTTCGAAGGCCGGGCGCAGCATCGGGCCGAGCCGGGCATTCCGGTTCAGGTCGAACAGCACCAGCTCGCTGCCGTTGGCTGGCAGGTTGCCGTACAGCGCGGTGATGATCGCCGGGGTGCTCACGGTGAAGTCGACCAGCGATTGGAACGTGAGCACGGGCGCCAGTTCGACGAGGCGGTTGCCGCGCGCCGCACGTGTGATCTGCTCCTGCAGGACACGCGTCAGCTGCGACGATTCGCGGGCGGCGTTGATCGGGAACGAGTTGTACTTGAACGGGTTGAACTCCGGTACCACGCTCAGCCACGCCGCCTTCGCGAAGCGCGGGAAGACCGCGGGCCACCCGAACACCCCGGCGAAGCGCGCGAACGCGGTGATGCCGATCATCGGCGAGATCAGCACGATGCCGATCGGGCCGGGCAAGCCGCGGATCCTCGAGCGCGTCGAGCGCGTACTTCATCGCGAGCGCGCCGCCGTTCGAGAAGCCGACCAGGTGCAGGGGCCGCGCACCGCCGGCGCGGCGGCGCGCCTCCCGCACCGCCAGCCGGGTCGCTTCGGCCCAGTCCTCCCAATCGACGTCGGTCAGCGCCGCGGGTACCGTGCCGTGCGCCGGCAAGCGGATCGCCACCGCGACGAAGCCGCGCTCCCGGTAGCGGCGGGCGATGTGGCGAAGGCTGTACGGCGAATCGGTCAACCCGTGCAGCAGGACCACCGCGCCGACCGGCTCCCCCGCCGGCGCCAGGACGTACGAGCGGTTCCAGTCGGTGGCGAACTTTCCCGGGTAGATCGGGCTGCCGTCGAAGTAGCGGTTGGCGCCGACCCGGTCCTCGGGCTCCAGCTTGTCGGTGACGTTCGCCCGCACCTGCGCGAAGAGCGCGTCCTCGGCCTTGAGGTAGTCGGCCCACTCGAGCTTGGCGAGGTCCTTCGCCTTGAGGTCGTCGGGGCTGAAGGTGTGCCACACCGCCAGCGACGGGCCGCTCTCCACCTGCCAGATGCGAATTCCCAGCAGGCCCAGCACGGCGACGACGAGCAGCGCCACGAGCAGCTTCAACAGCGCGACTGCCATGCCCCGCATCGCTTCGGTCCTCCCTGATTCTCGGCCGGCATCGTGCCCGATTGCGCCGATTCGCGCTCGACGCCCCGACGCTCACACCGGCGCCCGGGGGCCGCGGCGGGCCGGCGGTTGAGGACCCGGTGCTCGCCGCCTGGACCCCAAGGACTTGGAAAAACTCACGGGCTTGTGGCACACTTGGCGAGCACCATAAGAAGGGCTTGGCTTGGCGCTAGCCGGGCCAGAGGAATCCAGGCTCTGGCGTCATATTTGAAAGGGGAAAACGGATGCTTACCTTCAAACGGCAGGGGCTGGTCGCGACGGCCGCTCTTGCGCTCGGCCTTGCTTCAGCCGGCTCGGCTCTCGCCCAGCAAGGGCGCAGCACCGAGGGTTACCTCGTCGACGGACGCAACGAGATCGTCAAGGACCCCTACAACCTCTGCTGGCGGCGGGGCACCTGGACGCCGGCGCTCGCCCACTGCGAGTGCGACCCCGATCTGATTCCGCGGGACATATGCTTCCCGCCGCCGCCGAAGCCGGCGGCCGCGCCGCCGCCGCCCCCGCCACCGGTGCCGGTCGCGCCGGCGCCCCCGCCGAAGCCGGTCACCGAGAAGGTCACGTTCGCGGCCGACGTGCTGTTCGATTTCGATCAGGCGACGCTGAAGCCGGAAGGCAAGCAGAAGCTCGACGAGCTCGTCAGCAAGCTGCAAGGGGTCGCGCTCGAGGTGATCATCGCGATCGGTCACACCGACCCGATCGGCGACCTCGGGTACAACCAGAAGCTGTCGGTGCGCCGCGCGGAAGCCATCAAGGCGTACCTGGTGAGCAAGGGGATGGAGCCCAACCGGATCTACACCGAGGGCAAGGGCCCCTCGCAGCTCGTCAAGACATGCCAGCGGAAGGACTTCAAGACGTTCCAGGAGTACGTCGCGTGCAACCAGCCGAACCGCCGCACCGAGATCGAGGTGGTGGGGACGCGGACCAAGTAGTCGGTCGACGCGCGCCGCGAGAAGCCCTGCCTCGGCAGGGCTTCTTGCTTTTGGGGCCAGCGCGTTCGCGCCTGACCGGCTCCGGGGCCGGCATTTGACGGTTTCTGCCCCGGCAGGCATCGTCCGGACCATGACCGAGACGCCGACCAACGTCGATCCGAAGGAGCTCGCCAAGTTCAGCGAGCTCGCGCATCGCTGGTGGGATCCTGCCGGCGAGTTCCGGCCGCTTCACGAGATCAACCCGCTGCGCCTCGCATGGATCGACGGGAAAGCGCGACTCGCCGGCAAGCGCGTCCTCGACGTCGGCTGCGGCGGCGGCGTTCTCGCCGAGGCGATGGCACGCGCCGGCGCGCGCGTGACCGGCATCGATCTCGCCGAGAAGCCGCTGCGGGTCGCGCAGCTCCACCGGCTCGAATCCGGCCTCGCGATCGACTACGCGCTGGTTTCGCCCGAGGACCTCGCGGCGCGCGAGCCCGGCCGCTACGACGTCGTCACTTGCATGGAAGTGCTCGAGCACGTTCCCGACCCGGCGAGCACCGTGCGTGCCTGCGCGCGTCTCGCCAAGGCGGGCGGGGACGTATTCTTCGCCACCATCAACCGCAACCCGAAGTCCTACCTGCTGGCCGTGATCGGCGCCGAGTACGTGCTCCGCCTGCTGCCGAAAGGCACCCACGACTACGCGAAATTCATCAAGCCATCGGAGCTCTCGCGCTGGGCGCGCGAGGCCGGGCTCGACGTCGAGCGCCTGGTCGGGATGACGTACAACCCGCTCACCCGGATCTACGCGCTCGGCCGGGACACGGACGTCAACTACATCGTCCACGCCAGGCGGGGGCCGGGATGACGATCCGCGCGGTCCTGTTCGATCTGGACGGGACGCTCGCCGACACGGCGCCGGATCTGGCGGCAGCGCTGAACCACCTCCTCGCCGAACACCGGCGCCCACCGGTGTCGCTCGAGCGGGCGCGGCCGGTCACCTCGAGCGGCGCGCGCGGGATGCTCCAGGTCGGGTTCGGGATCGATCCCCAGGATCCTGCGTACGAGGGTCTGAAGGCGCGGTTCCTGGACCTGTACGCGGAGCGGATCTGCGCCGAGACGCGACTGTTCGACGGCGTTGCCGAGCTGCTGGCCGCGCTCGAGGGGCGCGGCCTCGCGTGGGGCGTCGTGACCAACAAGCCCGAGCGCTTCACGGTGCCGCTGCTCGAGGCGCTCGCGCTGCGCGCTCGCGCCGCCTGCGTGGTGGGGGGCGACACCGCCGAGCGGGCGAAGCCGCACCCTGATCCGCTGCTGCACGCCGTACAAGCGCTCGGGATCGCGGCTGCGCGCTGCCTCTACGTCGGCGACGACGTGCGCGACGTCCAGGCGGCGCGCGCGGCGGGGATGCCGGTCATCGCTGCCGCGTACGGCTACCTCGGCGAGGGCGGCGACCCGCGCGCGTGGGGTGCCGACGCGGTGGTCGGGCACCCGCTCGAAGTCTTGAACCACCTCGATTCACCCCTATAATGCGCGTACGCGGGTCGCTTGCGACCCGCGGTTAGTTGTCGTGCGAAGCACACCCCTTGGGGGCGACCTGGTTTCGACGTGGGTTGCGAAGCAGCGCAGGGCATGCCGAGGACCAGTTCCCTCGTAAATCCACTGGAAACCTACAAACGCCAACGACGAGCGTTTCGCTCTCGCCGCCTAACACCGGCGAGACGCTGCACTAGCCTGCTGATGGGCTAGGCCCGGGGAGCGAGGGCGGCGCAAGCCAAGCTCGCTCAGCGGGTGCAGCGCCATTCACATCAGCCCCTCCGCCCGGTCTGGCCGCTTGGCCGGGTGGATCCGTCGAAGCGGCTGGCCAAGCGTCAGCCCGCCGGCCGGCGGGCGCGAGGCGAGATCCAAATGGCCAGGCTAAGCATGTAGTCCTGACTGTGGACAGCTTGCGGACGCGGGTTCGATTCCCGCCGCCTCCACCAACATGAAAACGGCCCTTTCGCGGGGCCGTTTTCGTACCGCCCTTCATCAGTTCCTCGGGGCCACTGCGCAGCAGCGCGGGCACACTGGTGAGGGAGAGAATCCGGGTTATCTCGGGCGCGCGCTGGACCCGCCCGTCGCGCGCCACGACGCGGAGGTTGCCGCGCGCAGTGCGGAGCAGCGCGTCGGGCGCTCCGCTCGCGGCAAGCTCCAGGTCGAGATCGAAACGCCCGGTGAGCGCGTGGTTCTCCCTGGCGAGGCACTCCGCCGCCTGCGCAAGATCCTTGAAGGCGTAGGCTATCCTGCCGGTCCATGACCGCAACCATTTCTCCCCCGCCGCGTCCTCCGCGACGGCGCATCGTCAGACTGCTGATATGGGGCGCTGGGCTGCTGGTCGCTCTCGCGGCGGCGCTCGCCCTGTTCCTGTCCACGCTCGACGCCGCCATCTACCAGCGCGCCCTGGAGGCCGAGCTGTCGGACGTGCTGGACCGCCCGGTCTCGGTGCGCAGCGTGTCTTTCGCGGTGTCATTGTTTCCGACCTTGTCGGCCCGCGATCTGCGCATCGCCAATCCGCCATGGGCGTCGCGGCCGGATTTCGTCACGGCGGGCGAGGCCGCGATCCGCATCGACCTCGCGGCGCTGTGGAACGGCAATATCGAGCTGCGGAGCGTCGAGCTGCGCGAGGTGGACATCCTGTTGGAACGCGACACGAACGGCGCCGGCAACTGGAGGTTCGGCGCAACCGGCGGCGACTCCCCGCCCGACCTGCCCGACTTCGGTGGAGTCGAGCTCACCGATGCGCGCATCGGCTGGCGTGCCACCGACGGCGCGAGCGTGGAGGTGCAGATCGAGACCGCGAACGCCACCGTGCGCCGCGACCGGCCGTTTCGGCTGGAAGCGCAAGGGCTGTATCGCGGCACGCCAATGGAGATCACGGTCAGCAGCGATGCACCGCTGCAAGCCGCGCTGACAACCGATACCTGGGCGCTCGCCATCGCTTTGGAGATGCCGGATGCGCGCGCCACCGTCGAGGCCAGGCTCCCGACCCTGGCTTCGACCGAAGGCGCCGAGATCAGCTTCGAACTGAGCGGTCAGCGGCTCGATGGGTGGTCCAAGATCACCGGCACCAGGTTACCCGGCTGGGGCCCATATCGGGTGTCGGCGCACACCCGCTACGCCGGGGCGAGTCTGCAGATCGACAACTTGCGCTTGTCGCTCGATGGGCTGCCGATGCAACCGTCGCGCCTCGAGATCGGCTCGGGCAAGGCCACCATCGGCACCCAGGTCGATACCCGGCTGGCGGCCGAGGGCAAGCTCGGCGAGACGGCGTTTTCGCTCGAAGCCACCTCGGCACCGCTGCCGCGCTTGCTGCAGGCGACCGGCGCAGTGACCGTCTCGGCACGCGGCGCGGTGGCTGGCGTCGCCTTGAGCGCAGAGGGCACGCTTGGCGTTGACTCCCTTGCAGCGCCGTTCGACCTCGCGCTGACCGCGCGCGGCGACGCGCTCGCCCTGGCGCGAGCATTTGCTGGTGCATCGGCGGGCAGGCCGCTGCCAGTCGACCTGTCCGCACGCGTGTCCCGCGCACAGGCCAGCTACGCGGTCAAAGCGCTGCGCGGCCGCGTCGTCGAATGCAGCGTTGCAGGCGATCTCACCCTGAGCGGCCAGCCACGCCCCTTGCTCGGCGGCACGCTGACTATCGGCCAACTGGACCTGCGCCAGCTCCCGCTTGCAGCACCCGGATCCGTGCGCGGTACAAGCGCCCGGCCGCAGGCCGCTCGCGCCCCGGCGCCACCGGCGTGGCTGAAGGCTGTCGATACCGATCTAACGCTTCGCATCGCCGGCATCGCAGGCCTGCCCGTGACGGCGAACAGCATCGCGGCGCGGGTGCGACTGCGCGATGGTGCCCTTGCGCTGGAGGGTTTCGGGGGAACGCTCGCCGGCATCGACATGAGTGCAGACGGCGTGCTGCGCTGGAGCGATGGCCGGCCGCAGGTGGACGCCAAGGTGCGCATCCCCGTGCTCGACCTGGCGCGCATCCCCAAGACCGGCGCGCAACCCGCGGCGGCCGACTGGCTCGACCGCCCCCTCGCGCTGGCGCCGTTGCGCGACCTGGATGCAACGCTGCAGCTCGACATCGGCCGGATTGCCGGGACGTCCGCACCCATCGGCAGCCTCGCCGCGCTCGCCCGCCTGACTCGCGGAAGACTCGCCGCCGACCCGGTGAGCCTGAGCGCCGCGGGGGTGCCATTGCGCGGACGCGTCGTGCTCGACGCCAGCCGCGACGACGCGCGGCTCGAGGCCAGCGCGAGCACGCAGCGCGTGGACCTCGCCGCCGCGCTGCGCGCCCTGCAGTCGACTACCACGGCGACCGGCCAGCTGCAGGACTTGCAGCTCGCGCTCGATACGCACGGCACGACGCCGCGCGCGCTGGTTGCGCAAGCGCAGCTGTCGCTTCGCGTTGGATCGGCGGATCTTTCCCTCGGGCGCGAGCGCACGCCAGTGGCGTTGCAGCAGGCGAGCATGGAAGTGGCGCCGGGTGCGCCCCTGCGGGCAAGTGCTGCGGGCAGGACGCAGGGCCTCACCTTCAAGGTGACGATCACCGGCGGCGGGCTCGCCGAGCTGCTGGAACCCGAGCGGGCGTGGCCTAAGGTGCAGGCGATGCTGCGCACAAGCGTACGCGGTCAACCCATGTCGGTGACCGCCACCAGCGGCCCACTGCAACGCCTGCTGAGTCGACGCGACGTGCCGGTGACGCTGCGGGCCGAGCTCGCCGGCGCGCACGCGAGCCTGCAAGGCACGCTGAAGGATCTGACCGCCCCTCTGAGCACACCGCTCAACGGCCGCATCGAAGTCGCCAGCCTCGCCCGGCTGACACCGTTGCTCCCGGAGGTGCGCTTGCCAGACCTTGCGCTCAGCGCTTCCGGGCGCGTCGCGCTCGGCGATGACGAGATCTCGCTCGACGATCTGGCCGCGCGGATCGGCAAGTCCGACGCCAACGGCCGGCTGCGGCTGCGCTGGCGCGATCGCTTCAACTTGAATGCCGACCTCACCTCCAGGCTGGTCGACATTGCACAGTGGGACACGCCTTCCACGACCTCCGTCCCGGTGCATGACCGGCCGCTTCCCTTGCAGCCGGTGCGCGACCTGGATGTGCAGCTGCGCCTGCGGGCGGAGCGCATCCTCCTCGCCACGTACGACCTGGATCGGGCGGTACTCGATGCCAAGCTGGCCAATGGGCTGCTCGAGCTGTCGGCCAAGGCCGCGGAGGGCAATCTGCACGGTGAGCTGCGCTTCGACACGCGGCAGAACGTACCCAGCGTCGCCGGACGTTTGTCGCTGCAGGAGGTCGAGATGCGCGCGCTGTATACGGCGGCGACCGCGAGCGGCGGGGCGTCGCCGCTGCTGACCGCCCGGGCGCAGTTCGCCGCGGCCGGTGGCACGCTGCGCGAGATGCTCGGATCGACCCAGGGCGAGGTCGTGCTCACCGCAGGAGCGGGGACGGTGCCGATGAACTCCAGCTACCCGATCGAGCGCTTGACCGGCAACCTGCTCACGGTGCTGGTGCCTGGACGCAGACCCCGGGACTACACTCAGCTGAACTGCGCGGCCGCGCGCTTCACGCTGGCCAATGGTGTTGCCACCTCGACCGACGGCATCGCGCTGCGCTTCAAGGAGATGGATATCCTGGGCGGGGGCGCGGTAAATCTGAAGACCGGCCAGATCCAGTTCGGTTACCGGGCCGTGCGGCGCAACTGGTTGAGCTTCAGCGCGATGGGCCTGGCCAGCGGTATGGCGGTGGTCGGCGGGACGATCGACAAGCCCACCATCCAGCTCGACCCCACCGGCGTCGCGATTCAGGCAGCCGCGGCGTACGCGACCGCGGGCCTGTCGATCCTCGCCGGAGACCTGTGGCGCAAATTGGAAGCGACCGCCGACCCCTGTGCGCGCATCGTCGCCAGTGCCGGCAGCATGAACGATCCGCTTGACCAGCTGAGCCGCGTGCTGCCGAAAGTCGGTTCCAAGCCGTCTGCTCCCAGCAAGCCGTGAACCCCTCTCGCTGTCGCGCCAGCGGGGTCAGTGCGCTGCGCCCGTGGGATTGAACACCACGTTCACCAGCACGCGGCTGCGCACGCTGCGCCCGTCCTTGTGATCCGGCGAAAAGCCCGCGGCCAGCAGCACCTGCTGCGGTCATTCGGCTCTGATACGTTGTGATATCGTCGCGTGGTGCCCTTCGAGCCGCCGCAAACGGCGCCGAACGGGACTCCGCATGTGGCCGCAGTCCAACGACTAGGAGGACATAGGTCATGAAGAAATCGATCGCAGGCAGGATGTGCGTCATTCTCCTCGCAGTGATCCTGGGAGCATGCGCGACTGGGACCGATGTCACCGAGGGTTCGGGCTTCCTAAGGGATTACTCCAGCCTGCATGGAGACCAAGGACGCCCAGGGTAAGACCATTCGGGCCTGGGTGAGCCCCAAGCTCACGCCCGCCAACTACGATGCGATACTGCTCGATCCGCTCGTCTTCTACCCCGAGCCGAGGCCGAGCGAGCAGGTGAGCGCCGCAGACGCTGCAACAAATGCTCGCCTACTCCAACGACACATATAAGCGGGCACTCAGCCAGCGATTCAGGGTGGTCGATCGTGCCGGGCCCGGCGTCGTGCGGATTCGCGTCGCGTTTAGTGGCGTCGCGGCGCAAGCCGAGGGCCTCAAGCCCTACCAATACGTCCCCATCGCCTTAGTGGCCACTATGGCCGCAAGGGCCGCGACGGGTACGCCGCAACGGGCGTTCATCGTGAGCGAAGTCGAGGGAACGGACAGCGTCACGGGCGAGCTGCTGGGGATGAGAGTCCGGGTGGGGACAGGCGAGCGCCTGGCGCAAGTTGCCGGGCAGCAGGTCATCACGCTCGACACAGTGAAGCCGCTGCTGGACGACCTGGCCGCGGGCGCCTTTCCGGAACTGGCGAAGTACGTGAAGCCCAAGTGAGACGGACCCATCCGGCGAAGCGCCGGGGCTGGCGGCGCACGTATAGAGATTCTCAGACCTGCGACGACCTTCGCGCGAGGCGCCGACTGACCCCGCGGACGCGGTAGTCCCTGATGCTTGCAGGCGATCGACATGTCAACGCGAGCGAGCTTGGGAGCGACGATGAAAAGCTGGTTCAAGGAGCCGTTGCTGCACTTCCTCGTCGCCGGGGGCCTTCTCTTCGGCGCGTATGCCTGGCTCAATCCCCCCGCGCTGGTCGGCGACAGCGGGTCGCGCGAGGTGCGCATCGGCGCGGGCGAGGTCAGGTGGCTCACCGAGACGTGGGTGCGCCAGTGGCGCCGCGAGCCGACGCCCGAGGAGCTGCGCGCGCTGGTGACCGATCTGCTGAAGGAGGAGCTGCTCGCCCGCGAGGCCCGGGAGCTGCGGCTCGACGAGAACGACACCATCGTCCGACGGCGGCTGGCGCAGAAGCTCGAATTCCTCGTCCGCGACACCGCGGGGCTCGCGGAGCCGACCGAGGAGGACCTGCGTCGGTTCTACGCGGATCACGCCGATGACTTCCGGAGCGCGGCGCGTGTGTCGTTCGCGCAGGTGCACTTCAGCCGCGAGCGTCGGAAGGACGCTGCGCGGGACGCCGCGCTGGCGCTCGCCAGGTTGACGCGCGCAACGCCGCCGGCCACTCCCGATGTGGGCGACTCGATGCTCCTTCCGCCGGAGCTCCGGGACGCCGACGAACACGCCGTGGCGGCTGCGTTCGGCCCGGACTTCGCGCGCGCCGTGTTCGCGCTGCAGCCGGGAGGCTGGCACGGACCCATCGAATCCGGATACGGGCTGCACCTGGTGCGCGTCGCCAGCGTGGAGCCCACCCGCCGACGCGAGTTCGCCGAGGTGCGCGCGCAGCTGCTGGAGCGCTGGCGAGAGCAGCGGAGCCGCGAGCGCGAAGCGCAGTACCTCGCTCGCCTGATGGAGAAATACAGCGTGGTGATCGACGAGAGCGTGAAGCCGCTCGTCGGGTCGCCGAGCCTGGCACGATCCGGGACGGAGGCGGCCCGGTGAGGCGTTGCGCGCTCACGCTGCTGGCGGCGCTGCTCGTGCCGCTTGCCTGCATTGCCCACGAAGTGCGCCCGTCGTATCTCGAGCTGCGCGAAGTCGGCCCGGGACAGTTCGACGTGCTGTGGAAGACGCCGATGCGCGGCGACCTGCGGCTTGCGCTGACGCCGGAGTTCTCCGGCGACGTCGCCGTCGTGTCCCCGACGATCACGCGCATGCCGCCCGGCGCCGCAGTCCAGACCTGGGCCGTTCGCGCGCCGGCGCTGCGCGGGCAGACGGTGCGGATCGTCGGGCTGGAGGGCACGATGACGGACGCCCTCGTCCGGGTCGAGTTCGCCGACGGCACGACCTGGACGCAGCGGCTGACACCCGGCCAGCCGGCGGCGACGATCCCCGTGCGCGAACCGGCGCTCGCGGTGGCGGGCCTCTACCTCAAGCTCGGTGTCGAGCACATCCTGCTCGGCGTGGATCACCTGCTCTTCGTGCTCGCGCTGCTCATCGTCGCGCGCGGGCGCTGGCGGCTGCTCGCCACGGTAACGGCATTCACCGTGGCGCACAGCATCACGCTCGCGGCCGCGACGCTCGGGCTCGTCCACGTGCCGCAACCGCCGGTCGAGGCGGTCATCGCGCTCTCCATCGCGTTCGTCGCGGTCGAGATCGTCCGCGGCCACCAGGGGCGCTCGGGCGTCACCGCGCGGGCGCCGTGGATCGTGGCGTTCGTGTTCGGCTTGTTGCACGGCTTCGGGTTTGCGGGCGCCTTGAGCGAAGTCGGCCTGCCGGAAGGCCGCATCCCGCTGGCGCTGCTGTTCTTCAACGTCGGCGTGGAGCTCGGGCAGCTCGCGTTCGTCGCGGCCGTGCTGCTCCTCGTTTGGGCGCTGCGGCGCGTGCCGGCGCGATTGCCGCGCTGGAACCGGCTCGTGCCGCCTTACCTCATCGGCAGCGTCGCGATGTTCTGGGTGATTCAACGCGTGGCAACCTTTTGACGGCAGCATCGCCGGTCCAAGGAGAAAACACATGAACGGATTCGATCTTGGCAAGGCCCGATGGGTCGGCCTGCTGGCGCTGGGTCTGGCGCTGCCGGCGATGGCGCAGGACGCGGGCGAGCTCGACAAGGCGAGGGCCGAGAAAGTGCATCCGTCCAAGCCGACGTACTCGCCGTACGCGGGGCGCAGCTTCCCCACCCGCCCGTTCTTCGGGGACACGCATCTGCACACGGCGTTCTCGATGGACGCGGGTGCATCGGGCACCCGGCTCAATCCCCGCGACGGCTATCGCTTCGCCCGGGGCGAGCAGCTGACCTCCTCGACCGGCCAGCCGGTGAAGCTTTCCCGGCCGCTCGATTTCCTCGTCGTGGCCGATCACTCGGACGGCATGGGCTTCTTCCCGCTGCTCCTCGCGGGCGACCCGAAGATCATGGCCGACCCGCAAGGCCGCAAGTGGCACGAGATGATCCGCTCCGGCCAGGGCGCGGCGGCGGCGATGGAAATCATCGTGAGCTTCGGCAAGGGAGCGATCTCGAAAGACATCATGCCGGTGCCGGGCACGCCCGCCTACCGGGGCGCATGGCAGGAGACCATCGCGGCGGCGGAAGCGTTCAACGAGCCGGGCCGGTTCACCGCGTTCATCGGCTACGAGTGGACCTCGAACACCGGCGGCAACAATCTGCACCGCAACGTCATCTTCCGCGACAACGCGGACAAGGCGAGCCGCGTGGAGCCGTACACCACGGTCAAGCCGTTGGGCAGCGACAACCCGGTGGATCTGTGGAAATGGATGGCCGCGTACGAAGAGAGGACCGGCGGCAGGGTGCTCGCCATCGCCCACAACGGCAACCTCTCGAACGGCCGCATGTTCCCGGTGGTGGAGGCGTTCGGTAAGAAGCTCGACCGCGACTACGTCCAGACGCGCGCCAAATGGGAACGGCTCTACGAGGTCACCCAGACCAAGGGCGACGGTGAGGCCCATCCATTCCTCTCGCCGAACGACGAGTTTGCCGATTTCGAACGCTGGGACTTCGCCAACCTCGACCTAACCGTGCCGAAGACGAAGGACATGCTCGAGTTCGAATACGCCCGCTCGGCGCTGAAGAACGGCTTGAAGATGGAGCGGAGCCTCGGCGCGAACCCGTACAAGTTCGGCCTGGTCGGCTCCACCGACGCCCACACCGGCCTCACGGCGGTAGAGGAGGAGAACTTCTTCGGCAAGATCGCGGTGAGCGAGCCCTCGCCCGAGCGCATTTCGACTCCATTCATGCACAACCCGAAGACGAACCTGACGATCATGGATTGGCGGGTTTCGTCCTCCGGCTATGCCGCCGTCTGGGCCACCGAGAACACGCGCGAGGCCCTGTGGGACGCGATGGAGCGACGCGAGACCTACGCCACCACCGGCTCGCGCATGGTGGTGCGCTTTTTCGGCGGCTGGGACTTCGAGACGAGGGACGCGCAAACCCGGCTGCCGGCCCAAACCGGCTACACCAAGGGCGTGCCGATGGGCGGTGATCTCTCCGCCGCGCCGAAGGGCAAGGTGCCGACGTTCCTCGTCGCGGCGCTCAAGGACCCGATCGGCGCCAACCTCGACCGCTACCAGATCGTCAAGGGCTGGCTCGACAAGGCCGGCAAGCTGCACGAGAAGGTGTACGACGTCGCGTGGTCGGGCGCACGCAAGCCCGATCCCAAGACCGGCAAGCTGCCGTCGGTGGGCAGCACCGTCGACGTGGCGGAGGCCATCTGGACCAACACGATCGGCGCCCCCGAGCTGATCGCGGTGTGGACGGACCCGGACTTCGACCCGGGTCAGTCGGCCTTCTATTACGGGCGCGTCATAGAGATCCCGACCCCGCGCTGGACCGCGTACGACGCCAAGCGGTTCGGTGTGAAACCGCTGCCGGGCACGACCATGACCCTGCAGGAGCGAGCCTACACCTCGCCGATCTGGTACACGCCGAAGCGATGAGGCCGGGTTGGGCCTCGACCATGCTCGCGCGGAGAGGGTTCGACGTGGCCCGCGCCCTGATCCGGGCCGCGCTGCTGGCGCTTGCCGCGCCCGAATTCAGCCTCAACCGAAAGGAGAACGACCGATGAGATTCGCTCGCACCATCCTCCTCACCCTCGCCACGGCCCTCGCGCTGCCAGCGCTCGCCCAGGACACGAGCAGCATGGAAATCCTTCGCCAGAAAGTGAAGGCGGACAAGAAGCTCCTCGTCGCGCAGAACATGCAGCTGACCGAGGCTGAGGCGAAGGCGTTCTGGCCGGTTTACGACGCCTACCAGAACGACCTGCAGAAGATCAACCAGCGGATGGGTAAAGCCATTGCCGACTATGCCGACGCCTACAACAAGGGCCCGGTGCCAAACGAGACGGCGAAGACGCTGCTCAACGAGGCGCTCACGATCGAGGAGGAGGAGGTCAAGCTCAAGCGCGCTTACGTGCCCAAGCTCGAGAAGGCCCTGCCGCCGGCGAAGGTCGCGCGCTACGTCCAGATCGAGAACAAGATTCGCGCCGCAATCCGGTACGAGCTCGCCGACGCGATTCCGCTGGTCAAGTGAAGACTCGAGCCACTTGGATGCCGTCGGTCGACCTCGTCGTGGGTGGTCCGCACGAGCGCCGGGCAGGCACGGGCGCCGCGTGGGCCTGCCCGCCCCGGACGCTCCGGCGCAACACCAAGGTCGTATTTGCCGCCCCGGCGGGGCGGCGAATACTCGCGCCGTGTTGGCACCGAGCCCCCGGAGACTGCACGTGCTGCTCGTGGACGATGACGATTCGCTGCGGCGCGCCCTCGCCAGCGCGATCCGGCATGGCGGGTTCGAGGTAGAGGCGTTCGCCTCGGTGGAAGCCCTGCTTACCAAGGGCGTTCCCGAGCGGGACGCGTGCCTGGTGCTCGACCTGGACCTGCCCGGGATCGGGGGCATCGAGCTGAAGCGGACGCTCGTCGACGCAGACCGCGATCTCCCCACGATCTTCATCACTGCGCTCGACCCCGCGGAAGTGGGCGAGCCGCTCGCCGCGCTCGCGCCGGTGACGGTGCTCTACAAGCCGTTCAACAAGGAAGACCTGCTCGAGGCGATCGGGCGGGCGTGCGGCGAGGTGTGACGGCGGAACAACACGAACAGGAGGGCTTCATGAACGCCCAGCGACCCATCATTCCTGCGCGGCGCCGCGCAGTTGCCGTGATCGCGCTGTGCGCCGGCGCGCTCGGCCCGGGCCAGGCCACGGCCGGCGGGCTCATGCTGTACGAGGTCGGCACGGCCGATGTGGGACTGGCCTCCGCGGGCTACAACGCGCGTGCGCAGGACGCTGCGACGGTGCTCACCAACCCGGCCGGCATGACGCGCCTCGAGGGCACGCAGCTGCTGCTCGGCGCGCAGCTCCTCTACGGCGACCTCAAGTTCTCGATCGGCCCCGGCACCTCGCCGCAGCTCGGCACCGGCGACGGCGGCAACCCGGTGGGCTGGTTCCCCGGCGGCGGCGCGTTCTTCTCCTACAGCGTCTCGCCCGAGCTCAAGCTCGGCTTCGCCATGACCGGGAACTTCGGCCTCGCCGAGAAGTACGACGCGGCTGGGTGGGCCGCTACTACGTGCAGGAGGCGACGCTGCTCGGCGTGTCGCTGCTGCCCTCGATCGCCTACAAGGTGAACGACAAGCTCTCGCTGGGGGCGAGCCTCAACATCATGTACGGGAAGCTGGAGAACCAGGTCGCGATCAACAACATCCTCCCCGCGTTCGCCGACGGCCAGCTCAAGCTCGACGACAGCACCTGGGGCGTGGGCGTGAACCTCGGCCTGCTCTACGAGCTCGACCCCCGCACCCGGTTCGGGCTCACCTACAACTCGCAGGTCAGCCTCGATTTCAAGGCGCCGGCGCAGTTCTCGGGGCTGGCCCCGGGCCTCAACGCGCTGCTCGGCGCCCGCGGGCTGCTGAATGCCAACGTCGACCTCGGGATCAAGGTGCCGCAGGGGGTGATGGGGAGCGTCTTCCACCAGGTGAACGATCGCTGGGCGGTGCTCGGCAGTCTCGGCTGGCAGGATTGGTCGAGGTTCGGCAAGGTCGAGGTCGGCATCGACTCGAGCAATCCGACGAGCCTGACGACGGCTCTCAACTACAAGGACACCTGGCACTTCGCGGTGGGCGCGCAGCACCGGCTGAGCGACCCGTGGACGCTCAACTTCGGCATCGCCTACGACTCGGGCTTCCAGGACAGCGGAAACATCTCCCCGTCGCTGCCGGCGAACTCGGCGTGGCGGTTCGGGGTGGGCGGCCAGAACCAGGTGAGCAAGACGTTCAGCTGGGGAGTCGCCGGCGAGTACGCCTACGGCGGCACGCTCGACGTGAACAAGCAGAGCGCGGTGCCGGTCGGGCTCGGCGGGCGCGGCAATCTCGTCGGCTCGTACAACAACACCGGCGTCTTCTTCATCGCCGCCAACTTCAACTGGAAGTTCTAGGGGACGTCAACATCGCGCAGCCCATTCGGACCCAGTGAGGATGAGCCCGCCGTGGCGGCAAGGGACGAAGGATTGCCACTCGAGACAGAGGGAGGGATCCATGCGCGCTGATCGTGTGATCGTCTGCTTTCTCGCCGCGGTGGCGCTCGCAGGCTGCGCCAGCCGGCCGATCAACGAGCCGATCGCCCAGGTCGATCCAAGGAGCGGCTACCGCCCGTATCTCCTGATCCCGAAGATCCAGAACAACGACCCGCACACGCTGTTCGTGCTCTCGTTCTCCGGCGGCGGCACGCGGGCCGCGGCGTTGTCGTACGGCGTTCTGGAGGAGCTTCGCCGCACCGAGATCGTCGTCAACGGTCAGCGCCGCCGGATGATCGACGAGGTGGACATGATCACCGGCGTGTCGGGGGGGAGCTTCACGGCGCTCGCGTATGCGCTGTACGGCGACCGGCTGTTCTCCGAGTACGAAGCGCGGTTTCTCAAGCGCGACGTGGAGGGCGCGCTGCTCGCGCGCGGCATGAATCCGTTCAACTGGTGGAAGTTCATCGGCGGGACCGCGGGGCGCTCGGAGCTCGCCGCCGAGTACTACGACGAGATCCTGTTCGAGGGCGCGACGTTCGGCGATCTGCTCGCCAAGCCCGGCCCGATTGCGATCGCGACCGGGACCGACATCTCGACCGGATCGCGATTCGCATTCTTTCAGAACGACTTCGACCTGATCTGCTCGGACCTGAACAAGGTTCGCCTGTCGCGCGCCGCGGCCACTTCCTCGGCGGTCCCCGTCGTGCTGTCGGCGGTGACGTTCAACAACTACGGCGGCACCTGCGGATATCAGTATCCGGCGTGGGTGAAGGACGTCGCTGGCACCGACTACCGCGCCAGGCCGACGGCGCGCGCGCTGCAGCGCTACCTCGAGATGCAGCACTTCCAGAACAGCGAGGAGCGCCCGTACCTCCACCTCGTCGACGGCGGTGTCGGGGACAACATCGGCGTGCGCGGTGTCCTGGAGGGCCTCGAGGAACTCGCGGCGAGCGCGGCGTTCCGCGACGAGGTCGGCTTCGGCGTCGTTCGGCGGGTCGTGCTGATCGTCGTGAACGCCCGTTCGTCCCCGCGCACCGACTGGGACCGCAACGAGTCGCCGCCCGGCATGATCATCCAGTTGCTGCAGTCCTCCGGCGTGCCGATCGAGCGGTACTCGCACGAAACCGTCGAGAACATGAGGGATCGCGCGGAGATCAGGAAGTGGCGGCGCGAGCTGCTGGTCGCGCGGGCGCGCCTGGCGGGCGCGACCGAGGCGCAGGCGGAAGCGAGGGTGCCGAATATCAGCTTCGAGGTGCTCGACGTCAGCTTCGACGCGATTCGCGACCCGAAGGAGCGCGCCTACTTCATGGAGCTGCCCACGAGCTTCGTGCTTTCGGCGGACGAGGTCGACCGGGTGCGCGACATCGCCGGGCGGCTGCTGCGCCAGTCGCCGGAGTACCAGTCGGTCGTACGCGAGCTCGGCGGCACGCCTGTGAAATAGCCGCCAGCGCCAAGCACTCCGCGCCTCGAATAAGTCCTCGGCGCGTTCGAGGCGCTGGCGCACTTGGTCGCGAAGATCCACCCGCAGCTCGCGAAGATGCCGCCGGAGGCGCTCGGGGAAGACCTCAGGAAGGCGGCCGGAAGTCTCGACCGGACGCTGTCGGCCGCCGCCCTCGCTGCGGCGCTTGCGCTCGGCGCACTCTCGAACGCACGCGCTCAGGTGATGGAGCCGCTCTCCTACACGAACGCGCCGATCGGGCTCAATTTCCTGATCGCGGGCTACGGCTACCTGTGGGGCGACGTCCTGGTCGATCCGTCGCTGCCGATCAAGGACGCCGACGCCAAGGTCCACACCGCCGTTCTCAACTATGCACGGGTCCTGGACTTCTGGGGCCAATCCGGGACGTTCGCGCTGATCGTGCCCTACGCGTGGCTCTCGGGGACCGGCGAGGTCGCGGGCCAGTCGCGGTCCGTCGACCGGGCCGGATTGACTGACATCACCCTACGGCTCTCCGTGAACCTGTACGGCGCGCCGGCGCTCTCGCTGTCCGAGTTCCGTGACTATCGGCAGGACACGATCGTCGGCGTCAGCCTCATGGTCACCGCGCCCACGGGCCAATACGATCCCAACAGGCTGATCAATATCGGTACCAACCGCTGGTCGTTCCGGCCGGAGGTGGGGATCTCCAAAGCCGTGGGGCGCTGGACGCTCGAGGGCGCCGCGGCCGTCACTTTCTTCACGGACAACGACGAGTTCCTGGGTGCAAACGTGCGCCGGCAGGATCCGCTGTATAGCCTGCAAGGACACGCGATCTACAACTTCAGCCCGACCCTTTGGGCTGCCTTGGACGCGACCTATTACACCGGCGGCCGCACCTCGGTGAACGGCGCGCTCAACAACGACCTGCAGGAGAACTCGCGCTGGGGCGCGACGCTCGCACAGACGCTTGACAAGCGCAACTCGATCAAGCTCTATTTCAACTCAGGCGTGTCGGCCCGCACCGGGACCAACTTCAACGCGGTCGGCATCGCCTGGCAATTCCGCTGGGGCGCCGGCCTCTGACTCGAGGGCGGTGTCCTGCGAGGGAGAGTGGTGATGAGTACGCGTAGCCGGAGGTCGCGAGCCCTCGAAGCGCTCGCACCGGTCGATCGATTCTGCTGCGCCGCCGGCACCCGGCTTCGCTGGCTGGCGGCCCCATTCGCGTTCTTCCTGTTTGCCGCGATTGCACTCGGTCAGGAGCGAGTGCATCCGCTCAAGCCCGCCGACCGGTCGAGCCCGCGCGCGACGCTGAAGACCTTTCTCGATTCCAGCGACGCCGTTGCCGAGTTTCTGGCGCGGGATTACCTGCCGTCTCCCTCGCGCGCAAAGTTCCACCGCCTGCTCTCGCTGGGCGAGATACCCCAGCAATACCTGGACTTGAGCGAGGTGCCGCCGGCGGCGCGTCAGAAGACCGGCCGGGCGGCGGCGGCGCACTTGTACGAGATCCTGAACAGGATCCCGCTTCCGCCTCTCGACGAGATCCCCGACGCCGCTCAGCTCAAGCAGCCCGCCGGCACCGAGCCGACGCGCTGGGTGATCCCGAACACCGAGATCGCCCTCGTTCGCGCGCAGAGCGGGCCGCGCAGCGGCGAGTTCCTGTTCAGCGCCGACACCGTTGCCCGAGCGGATGACTTCCACGAGCGGGTTCGCGGATTACCTTATGGCCGTCCGGTCCCTCTCGAAAACGTGCCCGAGATCTTCATGACCGGCGGGGGCTGGATGGTCCCGTACGCCTGGATTCAATCGCTGCCGGCGTCGCTGCGCGCTCCGCTCGCCGAGCAGGCGAGCTGGAAGTGGATCGGCTTGGCCCTGATCCTGCTCGTTCTCGCGCTGTTTCTGTGGTCGGCGTACCGCCTGTCGCAGCTGGGCAGCGCCGAGCATCCGTTCCTCCGGGCATTGGCGCAATTCGCGATGCCGGCATCCGTGCTCGTGGCGACGCCGGTGGTCGCGTACTTCGCGCTCGTTCAGCTCAACCTGATCGGCAGCGTGGGCAGCGCGATCGAGCTCGCGGCGACGGCGGTCATGTTCCTTGCCGGCGCATGGATGGCGTGGCGCCTCGCGCCAGTCGTCGCCGAAGCGATCATCGCCTCGCCGAGCATCCCGCACGAGAGCATCGACGCTCACCTCATCCGCGTGAGCGCTCGCCTGCTGGGGATCGTCGGTGGCATGGCGCTGCTCGCCGTGGGCGCCGACCGACTAGGGGTGCCGGTGTATGGGATCGTCGCAGGGCTGGGCGTAGGCGGATTGGCCATCGCCCTGGCCGCCCAGCCGACCATCGAGAACCTGCTCGGCGGCTTGAGCCTGTTCGCGGACAAGCCCGTCCGGGTCGGCGACGTCTGCAAGTACGGCGACGCGGTCGGTACGGTGGAGGCGATCGGCATTCGTTCGACCCGGATCCGGGGCGCGGACCGCACGCTCACGACGATTCCCAACGCGGCGCTGGCCAAGATGCCGATCGTGAACTTCACGCGGCGGGACCAGATGCTGATCCAGACCGTCATCGGCTTGCGCTACGAGACGAGCCCGGAGCAGCTGCGCTACGTCCTCGTCAAGCTCCGGGAGCTGCTGCTGGGTCATCCCCGTGTTCACCCCGACCCGGCGCGCGCGCGGCTCATCGGCTTCGGGGCCAATTCGCTGGACATCGAGGTGTTCGCGTACGTGGTCACGACGGACTGGTCGGAATTCCTCGGCATCCGGGAAGACATCCTGCTGCGGGTCATGGACATTGTCGACCAGGGCGGCACGGCGTTCGCGTCTCCCTCGCAGACGCTGTATCTCAGTCGCGACGATCCGGATGAGCGAAAAACGCAGGCCGCGGAAGCCAGCGTGCGCGAGTGGCGGGACAAGGGCGCCCTCCCGTTCCCGAACTTCTCGCCGGAGCAGGCAGCCCGAATCCGCGGATCCATCGCCTTTCCGCCTCCCGGTTCCACGGCGGCGTCCGCCGCCGGGGGGTCAGGTTCGGAAGCCCGTTCGCCAGGCAATCCCCTCCCGGGCGAAGGCGCAGCTAGCGGCAAGGGCGAGCGGTAACCGACGCGACGCTCAGATCAACCACGATTTATCGTCGCGATGGCGTCTACGTGGATGCATGGCGCTTTCGGATTAGACCGCTGATCGTATTGAGCTCCGGGCGGGCGCAGGCTAGGCTATTGGCGGATCGTTCACTGCCAAGGGTGGATCGAAATGAGCAAGACGCTCCCCAAAGGACATGTCTCCTGCCTCTCCGAGGCGTTCCGGTATACGGGCGCGTCGAACACCAACATCTCGAAGACCTTCGCCCGGATCCGGCGGCAACTGGGACGGCAGGAGCCAGCGGCGGCCCAGAACGTCTGCGTGCTTCCGCAGCGGAAGCTGAACGCCGGCCGGACGCAGTAGCCGCTGGTCCCGCCCGCCGGCGGACCGCCGGCCGCAGAAGGCTCTGCCCCAAGGGCCAATTTACCCGCGGCGCGGCGCTCTGATAGGCTCGGAACGTCGTCGCGCGACGCGTTCGCCGGCCGCGCGCCCTTCGAGCCGCCATGCCGAACGCTGCCCAGGCCGCCGCCGCGCGCGCCGCTCAACTCGCAAGGACACCGCGCGCGCGCCGCATCGGCTGGTGGGTGCTTGGCCTCGTCATCGCGTTTGCGATCACCGGCTTTTTCATCGTCCCGCCGATCGCGAAGCCCTACCTCACCGCGGCGCTCTCCAAGGAGCTGAAGCGCGAGGTCACGATCGAGTCGCTCCGGATCAACCCGTTTGCCCTGTCGGCGACGGTGCGGGGCTTCGTGATGCAGGACCGGCCCGGGCCCGAGCCGGCGCTGACCTTCGACGAGCTCTACGTCAATCTCTCGCTCGGCTCACTCTTCCGCCTTGCACCGGTCGTCGAGGCCGTGCGCCTCGTGAAGCCACACCTTCGGATCGTCCGCAAGGAGGACGGGACCTCCAACTTCCAGGATCTCATCGACGAGGCTCAGTCCAAGCCGAAAGATCCAGACGCACCGCCGCCGCGCTTCGCGGTGTTCAACATCCAGCTCGTCGACGGTCGCGTCGACCTCGACGACCGGCCGATGCGGGACAAGCACGCGCTCGACGACATCCAGCTCGGCGTGCCATTCGTCTCGAGCCTGCCTGTTCACCACGAGGTGAACGTCGAACCGAAGTTCACTGCGAAGCTCGACGACACGCCGCTCGAGCTCCTCGCGAAGTCGAAGCCGTTCAAGGACTCGCGCGAATCGACGGTCAATCTGGACCTCCAGGGCCTCGATCTGCTCCGCTATCTCGAGCACGCGCCGATCGAGCTGCCGGTGAAAGTGCGGTCGGCGAAGCTCGACACCGATCTCGACGTGACGTTTGCGCAGCCGAAGGGCGCGGCCCCTACGATCGTGATCGCCGGGAAAGCTGGAGTGCGCGAGCTCGAAGTGACCGAACCCGACGGCAGTCCGCTTCTCAAGCTCGCGCGACTCGCGACCGAGCTGCGCGCGGTCGAGCCCTTAGCGAACCGGTTCGATGTCGACCAGGTCTGGATCGAGTCGCCGGAGATCACACTCCATCGCCGCAAGGGCGGCGAGATCCTTCTGCTGCGCCTGTTCGAACCGCGCAAGGCTGCCGCCCCAAAGACCGATAAGCCGGACGCCAGACCGCTCGTTTTCCGCGTCGGCGGGATCGCGCTCACGGACGGCAAGATGGAGGTGCTCGACGAACGCGCTGCCCGCCCCGTGCGCAGAAGCTATGACGAGGTGCGCGGCACGATCCGCAACCTGTCCAACGAGAAGGATGCGGCCGCGGACGTCGAGGCCTACCTCCGCGACACCCGCGCCGAGACCCTGTCGGTCGCCGCCCGCCTCGGGTTGCAGCCGGTGAAGGCCGAAGGCACGGTCAAGCTCGAGCGCCTTTCCCTGCCCGAAAGCCTGTGGCCGTACGTCGAGCCCTTCGTGGCGCTCGAGGCGACCGACGGGAAGCTCGACGCTGCGACCCGATTCCTCTACACGGCGGACGGCGAGACGCCGAACCTGGTCCTCACCGATCTCGAGACCAAGCTCACGTCGGTCGTGCTCCGCCAGCAGTGGAACAAGCAGGAGCTGCTGCGCATCGGCGAGCTGACCGCGCGGGGCGTGGGCCTGGAGCTGCGGAGCCAGACCGTGACGGTTGGCGAGCTCGCGTCGCACGACGCGCGCTTCGCGGTGCGGCGCGAGCCTGACGGTCGGCTCAACGTCCAGAAGCTCGTGCGGGAGGATCCCGGCACGCGGGCAGCGACGTCGGTTGGGACGGCGAAGCCGGCGGCAGGCGAGGCGAAGCCGTGGTCGCTCGCGCTGACGAAGCTGGCGATCGACCGCTACGCGATCCTCGTCGAGGACCCCCAGGCGGGGCCGACCGCCACGGCGCGCGTCGAGGGTCTCGCGATCACCGGCGAGAACCTGTCGAACGCCAGGGGCAGCCGCGGCAACGTCGGCGCGCGCTTCAAGGTCAACAAGACGGGCTCGCTGGCGGCGAACGGGCAGCTCGGCCTCAACCCCGTCTCGACGCGGCTGCGTGTCGACGCCCGCAGCTTGGGGCTGCTGCCGCTGCAGCCGTACTTCGAGCAGTACGTCAACGCCGTCGTGTCCAGCGGCGACGTGAGCGCCAAGGGCGCGGTCGCGCTCGATCTCCCCGAAGGGCGCAAGCCGACCGGAAGCTTCCGCGGCGACGTCACGCTCGCGAACTTCGCGTCGACGACCAAGGCGGCGAACGAGGACCTGCTGCGGTGGAAGTCGCTGTTCATCGGCGGCGTCGACGCGACGATCGAACCGCAGAAGGCCGAGGCGAAGGAGATCGCGCTCTCGGACTTCTACGCGCGGCTGATCGTCAACGCCGACGGCACGCTGAACCTGCAGGGGCTCGTGCGACGGCCGGGCGACGCGTCGCCACCCGCCGGCACGACGCAGCCCGCCACGCCGCCGACTGCCACGACCGAACCCGCCACGCAAGCGGATGCGCCGGCAGCGAAACAGAAGCTGTCCGAGCGGCTGGCAGGGTCCGGTGAGCCGCTGCCGGTCAGCATCGGCAAGATCACGCTGCAGGGCGGGAACGTCAATTTCAGCGATTACTTCGTCAAGCCGAACTACTCGGCGAACTTGACCAGTCTGGGCGGCAGCGTGACCGAGATGACGCCGGACAAGGCCGGCGACGTCGAGGTGCACGCGCGGCTCGACGAGACCGCGCCGGTGGACATCGTCGGCCGCGTGAACCCCCTCGCACGCGACCTGTTCCTCGACCTCAAGGCGACCGCGAAGGACATCGAGCTGCCGCCGCTCTCGCCGTACGCGGTGAAGTACGCCGGCTACGGCATCGAGCGCGGCAAGCTGTCGGTCAACGTCAAGTACCTGGTCGAGAACCAGAAGCTCGCCGCGGAGAACAACATATACGTCGACCAGCTGACCTTCGGCGAGAAGGTCGAGAGCCCGACGGCGACGAAGCTCCCGGTGCTGCTCGCCGTGGCGCTGCTGAAGGATCGGAACGGCGTGATCGACGTGAATCTTCCGGTCTCGGGCACGCTCGACGATCCGAAATTCAGCGTCGGCGCGATCATCATCCAGGTCATCGTCAACCTCGTCACCAAGGCGGTGACGTCGCCGTTCAACCTGCTCGCCGCGGGGACCGGCGGCGCCGGCGGCGGCGACGAGCTCGCGTACGTCGAGTTCGCCCCGGGGTCGGCAGCGCTCGACGGCGCGGACGAGAAGAAGTTGACGACTCTCGCGAAGGCGCTCGGTGACCGCCCCGGGCTCAAGCTCGACGTCGCCGGCCGCGTCGATCCGGCGACCGACCGTGAAGGCCTCAAGCGGACCACGCTCGAGCGCCAGGTGAAGGCGGCGAAGCTCAAGGAGTTCGGGAAGGGCGGCGCTGCCGCGGGCTCGCTCGACGACGTGAAGCTCGACGCCGGCGAGTATACGAAGTACCTGACCGCAGCCTACCGGGCCGCCGATTTCCCGAAGCCGCGCAACGCCATCGGCCTGGTGAAGGAGCTGCCGGTCCCGGAGATGGAACAGCTCATGCTCGCGAACGCCTCGGCGACCGAGGAAGACCTGCGCCAGCTCGCGAACCAGCGGGCGCAGGCCACCAAGGACTGGCTCGTGAAGCAGGGGGGTGTACCGGCCGAGCGGGTGTTCCTCGTCGCGCCGAAGCTGAACCCCGAGGGGATCAAGGACAAAGGGAAGCCGGAACGGGTGGATTTCGCGCTGAAATGAATGCTGCGTTCAGCGGCGCTCATCGCCGTGCCGCTGTTCTCGCTCCTCCGCCCTTCTCCCGAGAACTCACCTCCCCACCATCTTCGACGCCCGCTCGTAGTAACCGAGGTCGACATACCGGTCGGGTGGCGGCGGTTTGCCGCCCCACTGCCCTTCGATCTCGGCCCGCAGTGCCAGCACGTTCTTGAACCCCTCTTGATCGAGCTGGGCGTCGGGCGCGAGCCCGAAGCGCGGGTCGGCCAACAGATCGTAGGTGCGTTCGGCGACGTCGTTCGGGAGCTTGAGCCACTTCGCGAGCAACGCCACGCCCTCAGCGCGATTCGCGGGGGTGAGCGTCCAGCGGGTGGACTCGATGTAGGCGGCGATGTAGCGCTCGAGCGTGTCCTGATTGGACTTCGCCCAGCCCCGCATCACGAACGCACCCGTCGCCTGATAGGGGCCGACCAGGTCGATCACCCGCCCCATGCTCTTCAGCCCCTGGCGCGCCATCTGGATCGAGAACGGTGCATTCAGGATCGAGGCGGCATACTCCTTGTTCTCCTGCATCGCCTTGGCGCGCAGCACGGTGCCGCCTACCGGCTTGACCGTGTAGTCCTGGCCCTCCTTCAGGCCGTGTGTGAGCAGGATCTTCTTCGCCTGGAGCGCATAAGCGGTGTTCGGCGCATCGACGATCACCGTCCGCCCCTTCAGGTCGGCAATCGACCGGATCTCGGGCTGCACGAAGAGCTCGTTCAGACTGCTGTCGCCGCCGAGCACGATCACGGCGTCCTGGCCGGCCAACTCGACCATCGCCACGGAGTTGTCGACCGCGGCGTGGGCGATCTCGAAATCGCCCTTCGCCAGGCCGCTGCGAAGCTCGGTCGAGCTGGCCGTGAACAGCAGCTCGACTTTGAGGCCCCGGTTCGCAAAAAAGCCCTGGGCGAGGCCCGCGTACAGCGCGAGGTTCTGCGCGCCCGGGAAGACCTTGACGCGCAGCGGCTTCGCGTCCTGGGCGACAGCGGGAACCGCGACAAGCCCGAGGCCTGCGGCGACGACAAGTCCCGTGCGGAGCAGCCGCGCGGCCCCCAGTGCGACTCGACGAGTAGACAGGAACACGACGAATCCCCCTCTGCTAAGACGAGCGGCGGTCCCGGGCCTCGCCCGAGCTGCTTCCCTCGCGCGACACCGCATGCTAGTCCCGGGGTCGGGACCGTTCAACTGGAATTCGATCCCGCGCCGCGGTGTTTGGTGCCGCTTTTCTGCTGCTCCGCCAGCTCCCGCAACCTGCTCTTGAGCACCTTCCCCGTCGACGTGGCCGGCAGCGCGTCGAGGATGACGACCTCGCCCGGCCGCTTGTAGGGCGCGAGCCGCGCGGCCGCAAACGCCCGCAGCTCATCCGCCGTGGCGGTGACGCCCGCGCGCAGCTCCACGAACGCCACCACCTCCTCGTCGCCGACGACGGCTCGCCCGACGACCGCGCTCTGGCTGACCGCGGGATGCTGGTTCAGCACGCCTTCAACCTCGATCGGGTAGACGTTGAATCCCGAGCGAATGACGAGCTCCTTGGTGCGGCCGGCGATGAACAGATGGCCGTGCTCGTCCTGTCGGGCGAGATCGCCGGTACGGAGCCAGCCGTCCGCGCCAAGCGCCTCTGCCGTCGGCGCCGGGGCCCGGTAATACCCCAGCATCACGTTGGGACCGCGCACGTGAAGCTCACCCGTCTTCCCGCACGCGACGGCACGGCCGCCGGCGTCGACGATGCGGATCTCGATCCCCGACACCGGGGGACCGATGGACAGATCCGCGCGCGGCGCGTCCAGGCGCGTCTGCGAAACCGTCGGCGAGGTCTCCGTCAGGCCGTAACCGTTGTGCAGCGGCTGCCCGAAGAGCGCTTCGACGTCCGCTTTGAGCTGAGCGTCGAGCGGCGCACCGCCCGCGTAAAGGAAACGGACGCGCGGCGCCGCGACCGCACGCCCCGTGCGGTGGAGGTAATCGAGCAGCCGGGCGTACATGGCTGGCACGCCGGGCAGGACGCTGATGCCTTCGTCCGCCAGCGCTGCGGCCAGGCCCTCGGGCGTGAACCGGGGCACGAGGTGGAGGGCGGCGCCGGCGAGCAATGCGCTCATGCTCACCGACGCGAGCCCGAACACGTGCGAGATCGGCAGCGCGGCGTACACCCGATCCCCCGGAACGAGCCGCCGCAATCCGGCGCCCGTCATCGCGGCAAACAGCAGATTGCGATGCGACAGCATGACGCCCTTCGGCGCGCCCATGGTGCCGGACGTGTAGATGAGTGCCGCCACCTGCGCGGACGGATCGTCCGGCACCGGCTCGGGCGCCGCGCGGTCATCGCGCAGCCCGACCGCGACGGTGCCGACGCCCGGCAGCGGGAAGGGACCGGCGCCCATGGCTTCCGCGTGGCGAGCGGCCTCCGCCGAGACCTCGGTGGTGAAGAACGACCGCCGCGGCGAGCAGTGTTCGCGGATCGCCTCGACCTCGCGCCGACTGAGCCGGGCGTTCACGAGCACCGGCCACGCGTCCCGCAGCGTCGCCGCAAGCGCGAGCACCAGCGCAGCGGCGCAGTTCTCGTTGACGATCAGCGCACGGTCGCCCGGACCGACGCCGAGCTCGATGAGCGCGCCCGCGGCGTCGTCGACCGCGCGCGCGAGCTCGCGGTAGTCGAGGCGCCGCGCCGCCTCCACCAGAGCCGGGGCCTCGCCGAAGCGCTCGGCGCCGCGCCGTGCGAGCTCGCCGACGCGGCGCGGCAGGTCCGGCCGCGCCCCCCCGCTCAAGGCGCCATCGCGATCAGCACGCTGCAGGGCGCGTAGTCGAGCAGCGTGGCCCCGACCGAGCCGCGCCACCAGCGCGCGGCGAACGACTGCTTCTGCCTGTGGCCGACCACAATGAGGTCGCTCTTGAGCTCCGACGCGAGACGGCAGATCTCCTCGACCGGCTCGCCGACCGAGAGATGGCCGGTGACCGAGAAGCCGCGCTCCTTGAGCGCCGCGAGGCCCTCGTCCATCACGTCCTGCATCCGCTTCTTCTCCTCCTCGATCAGCTCCTCGGGGAGGAAGCCCTCGGTGAGGAACATGCTCGAAGGCATGCTGGCGACGGCGAGCAGATGCGTTTCGGCCTTGCCGAACGCCGCGATCTCGGCGCAGGCGAACAGCGCGGCGCGGCCTTCGCGCGTGCCGTTGTAGGCCATGAGGATCCGCTGGTACATCCGGATACCCTCCTCTCTCCTGTGACAACGCGCTTCCTCGCGGCGCGGACGATCGAGCCCCGTGCAAGGACGGGTGTGGGGCCGTCGACGGCCTCTTGCGAAATCGCACCGGCGCGGGCTCCGCCTGCGAAGCCGAAACGCTTGCACGAAGATTGCCGAAAACCGGCGCGAGCGTCAATGAGCGGCAGGTGCGGCCGGGGCGGCGCTACAATGCGCGGGCGCCTCATCCGTCGGAAAACAACGACATCGTGCCTCTGGACAGCGAGCGTCCGGATCTCACCCTCGGGATCGTCGGGACCGGCGTCATGGGGCGCGGCATCGCGCAGATCGCGGCGCAGGCCGGGATCCGCGTCGTCCTCTACGACACCCGCTCCGACGCCGCGCCGGCGGCCAGGGACTACGTCGCAGCCGCGCTCGGGAAGCTCGTCGAGAAAGGCCGGATTCCGGCCGAAGCCGCGGCGCGGGCAGCGCGCCAGCTCGACATCGCCAACGTGCTCGCGCACCTCTCGTCGTGCCAGATCGTGATCGAGGCGATCGCGGAGAACCTCGAGGCGAAGCGGGAACTGTTCCAGCACCTCGAGTCGGTGGTCGCGGAGGACTGTGTCCTGGCGAGCAACACCTCGTCGCTGCAGGTGACCGCGATCGCCGCCGCCTGCAAGCGTCCGGACCGCGTCGCCGGGTTCCATTTCTTCAACCCCGTCCCGCTGATGAAGGTGGTGGAGGTGGTCGACGGGGTCATGACGGCGCCATGGGTGTGCGGTGCCCTCGCCGCCTTCGCCCGACGGTGCGGTCACACGCCAGTGCGCGCCAAGGACAGCCCCGGCTTCATCGTCAACCACGCCGGGCGCGGCTTCGGCACCGAGGCGCTCGCCTGCCTCCGGGAAGGGGTCGCGGAGTTCTACGAGATCGACCGCATTCTCCGCGACTGCGCCGGCTTCCGGATGGGCCCCTTCGAGCTGTTCGACCTCACCGGGCTCGACGTCTCCCACCCGGTAATGGAGTCGATCTACAGCCAGTACTACCAGGAGCCGCGCTACCGGCCCTCACCGCTCACCGCGCAGCGCCTCATGGCCGGGCTCCTCGGCCGGAAGTCCGGGAATCGCGGGTTCTACGAGTACGCCGACGGCGCCGCGAAGCCGATGCCGGTCGCCGCAGTGCCGCGCACCGACGTTCCCAAGGTGTGGGTCGCCCGCCACGGGCTGCACGACGAGGTGGCCACGACGGTCGCGAAGCTCGGCGCCCAGCTCGACCGCGGCGACCGGCCCGGGCCCGACTCGTTGATCCTGGTCGCGCCGCTCGGCCAGGACGCGACGACGGTCGCGCTCGCGGAGAACGTCGATCCGACGCGCACCATCGCAGTCGACGCGCTGTTCGGCCTCGCGAAGCGGCGCACGCTGATGACCACGCCCGCGACCTCCGCCGCGATGCGCGATGCCGCGCATGCGCTCTTCGCGCGCGACGGCGTGCCGGTCTCGGTCATCGGCGACAGCCCGGGGTTCGTCGCGCAGCGGGTGGTCGCGCACGTCGTCAACATCGGCTGCGACATCGTCCAGCAGCGCATCTGCTCGCCGCCGGACCTCGACCTGGCGGTGACGCTGGGCCTCGGCTACCCGAAGGGCCCGCTCGCCTGGGGCGACGCGATCGGCGCGGCCCGCGTGGCCGCGATCCTCGAAGCGCTGCTCGCCGCATCGGGCGACCCGCGCTACCGCGCGAGCCCGTGGCTCAGGCGGCGCGCGCGCCTTGGACTATCATTGCTCCATCCGGAGGCCCAGTCATGAACGCGCCCGAGCCCAAAGCGAAACCCGAGTTCCGCTGGGACGACCCGTTCCTCCTCGAGGACCAGCTCACCGAGGAGGAGCGCATGGTGCGCGACTCGGCGCGCGCGTACTGCCAGGAAAAGCTCCTGCCCCGGGTGCTCGAGGCGACGCGCAAGGAGAAGTTCGACCGCGAGATCCTGAACGAGATGGGCGCGCTCGGCTTCCTCGGCTCGACCATCGACGGGTACGGCTGCGCCGGCGTGAACCACGTGAGCTACGGGCTGACCGCGCGCGAGGTCGAGCGCGTCGACTCGGGCTACCGCTCCGCGATGAGCGTGCAGAGCTCGCTCGTCATGCACCCGATCCACGCCTACGGCACCGAAGCGCAGCGCCAGAAGTACCTCCCGAAGCTCGCCAAGGGGGAATGGGTCGGCTGCTTCGGGCTCACCGAGCCCAACCACGGCTCCGATCCCGGCTCGATGCAGACGCGTGCCCGGAAAGCGGACGGCGGCTACGTCCTCAAGGGCGCGAAGATGTGGATCACCAACTCGCCGATCGCCGACGTCTTCGTGGTCTGGGCGAAGACCGACGACGGCGTCATCCGCGGCTTCATCCTCGAGAAGGGGATGAAGGGCCTCTCCGCGCCGAAGATCGAAGGCAAGATGAGCCTGCGCGCCTCGACCACCGGCGAGATCGTCATGGACGACGTCGCGGTCCCCGAAGCGCAGCTGCTGCCGAACGTGTCGGGGCTGAAGGGACCGTTCGGGTGTCTCAACAAGGCACGCTACGGCATCAGCTGGGGCGCGCTCGGCGCGGCCGAGGACTGCTGGCACCGGGCGCGCCAGTACGTGCTCGATCGGACCCAGTTCGGCCGGCCGCTCGCCGCGAACCAGCTCATCCAGCTCAAGCTCGCGAACATGATGACCGAGATCACCATCGGGCTGCAGGCGGTCCTCCGGGTCGGCCGGCTCCTCGACGCGGGGCGCGCGGTGCCGGAGATGGTCTCCCTCGTGAAGCGGAACTCGTGCGGCAAGGCGCTCGAGATCGCCCGCCTCGCGCGCGACATGCACGGCGGCAACGGCATCGCCGACGAGTTTCACGTCATCCGGCACATGGTCAACCTCGAGACGGTGAACACGTACGAGGGCACCCACGACATTCATGCGCTGATCTTGGGCCGCGCACAGACGGGGATCCAGGCGTTCTCGTGAGCCCACAGATATCGAGATGCGCCCCCTTCGCGCCTGCAGGCGCTCGGGCGCTCGCGGCGGCGAGCAGTGCTCGCCGAAATCCCGCTCGCGTCCTCGGCCGCGCACAGACGGGAATCCAGGCGTTCTCGTGAGCCCGCAGATATCGGGATGCGCCCCCTTCGCGCCTGCCGGCGCTCGGGCGCTCGCGGCCTGAGCGGCGGTGCCGGCCCGCGCCCAGGCTCTCCCCGATGCCCGGCGGCGCTGCCCCTGGTCCCTGGGCAGCCTCGAGTACGTCCGCTACCACGACGACGAGTGGGGCGTCCCGGTGCACGACGACCAGCGGCTGTTCGAGTTCCTGATCCTCGAAGGCGCCCAGGCCGGGCTGTCCTGGTCCACCATCCTGGCGAAGCGGGAGGGCTACCGCCGGGCGTTCGACGGCTTCGACGCGGAGCGGATCGCACGCTACGGGGCACGCCAGATCCAACGGCTGATGGGTGACCCCGGGATCGTGCGCAACCGGCTGAAGATCGAAGCTGCGATCGGGAACGCCCGCTCGGCGCTGAGCCTACGGGAGCGCCACGGCAGCCTGGACGCCTACCTTTGGGGCTTCGTGGACGGCCGTCCGATTCAGAACCGCTGGCGAACGCCGCGCCGGGTGCCGGCGCAGACGGGCGTGTCAGATGCCCTGTCCCGCGACCTGCGGCGGAATGGTTTTCGTTTCGTCGGGACCACGATCTGTTACGCTTTCATGCAAGCGGTCGGCATGGTGAACGACCATTTGACGAGTTGTTTCCGTCATGCCGAGGTTCTCTCGCTACAATAGGGGAGTAGCTAGATGCTCGGGGTGATTCGATGACGACGCTGTTCCGCCTCCTCGCCGGGGTCCTCGCCGCCGCGGCTCTCGTCCAGCCCGCCAGCGCCCAGGCGCCGGCGCCCGCCGAGGCCACGGTCTTCCTGGTCGCGGCGCCGGGGTTCCGCGACCCGGAGTACCGCCAGACGGTGCTCATCGCGTCGCCGACCGCGAGCGGCGGGCACATCGGGGTGATCATCAACAAGCCGACGCGGCGGTCGCTCGCGAGCCTGTTCCCGGAGCACGAGCCGTCCAAGAAGGTCGTAGAGCCGGTGTTCTTCGGGGGACCCTTCTCGACCAGCGCGCTGGTCGCCGTGGTGCGCGGCGAGCGCAGCCCCGGGGTCGGGTCGCTCCTGATCATGTCGAACCTGTACCTCGCCATCAACGTCAACACGATCGACCGGATCATCGAGGACCGGCCGACCGACGCGCGCTTCTACGTCGGCTACGTCGGCTGGCGGCCCGGCGAGCTCCGGCGCGAGATCGACCGCGGCCTGTGGTACGTCCTCAACCCGGACGCGAACACGGTGTTCCGCAAGGACACCGACCACATCTGGGAGGAGCTGCTGCGGATGGCGCGCCAGATCAACGCGCTCGCGGCGGACGACGCGGCACGCGCGGTCGACTGACGCCGCCCGCGCGCGGATAGCGTTGTCCGGGCCGGCACGCCTCCTGATCGCCGCGGTCCTGGCGGCCGCGGCGCACGCCGCCGCCGCACAGGCACCGGCCGGCGGGCTTTTCCTGGTCGCCAAGCCGAGCATCCTCGACCCCAATTTCTCGCGGACGGTCGTGCTCGTCACGCCGACCCCTGACGGCGCCATCCTCGGGGTGATCCTCAATCGTCCGACGAAGCAGTCGCTTGCTGACATCCTGCCGGGCAACGAGCGTCTGGCGCGCTTCACCGCGCCGCTCCATTTTGGCGGCCCGGTCGAGCCCGCCGGGCTGTTCGCGGTATTTCGCGGGACCGGGGACCCCGGGCCGTCGTTCCAGGTGATCGAGGATGTGCGCCTCGCCCTCCAGCCGGCCACGGTGGAGCAGCTCCTGCTCAAGCCGCCGGAGGCGCTCCGGCTGTTCGTGGGCTATGCCGGCTGGGCCCCGGGTCAGCTCGACGGCGAGCTCGCCCGGGGTGACTGGTGGACGGTCAAGGCCGACGTCGACAGCATCTTCCGGAAGAACACCGATACGCTCTGGGACGAGCTCTCGCGGCGCGCGCAGTCGGTGACCGCGCTGCGATAGCAGCGCGGGCGGCGGAGGTGGGCGTTACGCGGCGGCGCGCGCGGCCGGGTCGGCTTTCTCGAACACCATTTCGCCGCGCCGGAAGTCGACCCGGATCGTGTCCTTCGGCGCGAACCGGCCCTCGAGAATCGCTTTGGCGAGCGGGTTCTCGATCGTCTGCTGGATCGCGCGCTTGAGCGGACGCGCCCCGTAGACCGGGTCGAAGCCGACCTTGGCGAGCTCCTCGAGCGCGCCGTCCGTCACCTCGAGCCGGAGCTCGAACTTCGCCAGCCGGTCGGCGAGGTAGCGAATCTGGATCCGCGCGATCTGCCGTACCTCCTTCTCGCCGAGCGCGTGGAACACCACGATTTCGTCGATCCGGTTGACGAACTCGGGGCGGAACGCGGTCTTGACCTCGGCCATGACCGCCGCCTTGATCAGCGCCGGGTCGTCCCCCGCCATCTGCTGGATCATGTGCGAGCCGAGATTCGACGTCATCACGATCACGGTGTTCTTGAAGTCGACCGTCCGGCCCTGCCCGTCGGTCATGCGGCCCTCGTCGAGCACCTGGAGGAGCGCGTTGAAAACGTCCGGGTGGGCCTTCTCCACCTCGTCGAAGAGGATGACCGAGTAGGGCTTGCGGCGCACGAGCTCGGTGAGCTGGCCGCCCTCGTCGTAGCCGACGTACCCCGGCGGTGCGCCGATCAGCCGCGCCACCGAGTGCTTCTCCATGTACTCGGACATGTCGATGCGGATGAGGTGATCCGCGGAGTCAAAGAGGAACGCCGCCAGCGCCTTGCAGAGCTCGGTCTTGCCGACCCCGGTCGGCCCGAGGAACAGGAACGAGCCGTAGGGCCGGTTCGGGTCGGCGAGGCCGGAGCGCGAGCGCCGGATCGCGTCGGACACGAGCCGCACCGCCTCGTCCTGGCCGACAACGCGCTCGTGCAGCTTCTTCTCCATGAAGAGCAGCTTCTCGCGCTCTCCCTGCATCATCTTCGCGACCGGGATCCCGGTCGCGCGCGACACGACCTCCGCGATCTCTTCCGCGCCCACCTGGGTGCGGAGCAGCTTCGGCTTCACCGCCCCCTTCTCGGCGGTGTCGGCTTTCTTCAGCTGCGCCTCGAGCTGGGGGACCGTCCCGTACTGGAGCTCGGAGACTTTCTGCCAGTCGCCCTTGCGCTTCGCCGCCTCCATCTCGAGCTTCAGCTTCTCCAGCTCCTCCTTGATGTGCTGCGAGCCCTGGACCGCGAGCTTCTCGGCTTTCCAGACTTCCTCCAGGTCGGCGTATTCCTTCTCGAGCCGCCTGATCTCCTCCTCGATCAGCGCGAGCCGCTTCCGGGACGCCTCGTCCTTCTCCTTCTTCACCGCCTCGCGCTCGATCTTGAGCTGGATGATCCGCCGCTCGAGCCGGTCCATCGCCTCGGGCTTCGAGTCGATCTCCATCTTGATGCGGGCCGCGGCCTCGTCGATCAGGTCGATCGCCTTGTCGGGCAGGAAGCGGTCGGTGATGTAGCGGTGCGAGAGCTCCGCGGCGGCGACGATCGCCGGGTCGGTGATCTCGACGCCGTGGTGGAGCTCGTATTTCTCCTGCAGGCCGCGCAGGATCGCGATCGTGGCCTCGACCGAGGGCTCCTCGACCAGCACTTTCTGGAAGCGGCGCTCGAGCGCGGCGTCCTTCTCGAGGTACTTGCGGTACTCGTTCAGGGTGGTCGCGCCGACGCAGTGCAGCTCGCCGCGCGCCAGCGCGGGCTTGAGCATGTTGCCGGCGTCGATCGCCCCCTCGGCCTTGCCTGCGCCGACCATGGTGTGCAATTCGTCGATGAAGACGATGACGTCGCCGGCCTGCGCGAGCTCCTTCAGCACCGCCTTCAGCCGTTCCTCGAACTCCCCGCGATACTTCGCGCCGGCCAGCAGCGCCGCCATGTCGAGCGACAGGACGCGCCGGTTCTTGAGCGACTCAGGCACCTCGCCGTCGACGATGCGCTGCGCCAGCCCCTCGACGATCGCCGTCTTGCCGACCCCGGGCTCGCCGATGAGGACCGGGTTGTTCTTGGTGCGGCGCTGCAGGATCTGGATGACGCGGCGGATCTCGTCGTCGCGCCCGATCACGGGGTCGAGCTTCCCGGCCCGCGCGCGCTCGGTCAGGTCGAGGGTGTACTTCTTGAGCGCCTCGCGGGTGCCCTCGGCTTCGGGATCCGCGACCGACTCGCCGCCGCGCAACGAGCTGATCGCCTGCTCGAGCGCCTTGCGGGTGCCGCCGGCCTCTTTGAGGAGCCGGCCGACCTCGGCCTTGTCCTCGGTCAGGGCGAGCGCGAAGAGCTCCGAGGCGATGTACTGGTCGCCGCGCTTCTGCGCTTCCTTGTCGGCGATGTTGAGGAGGTTCGAGAGCTCGCGGGAGATCTGGACGTCGCCGCCGTGGCCCTCGACCTTCGGCAGATTGTCGATGATCCGCTTCAGGCCCTCCCGGAGCTTGGCGACGTTGACCCCGGCCTTGGAGAGGAGGGACGCCGTGCCGCCGTCCTCCTGGTTGAGCAACGCGGCCAGGACGTGCGCCGGCGTGACGTATTGGTTGTCGGCGCCGACCGCGAGGCTCTGTGCGTCGGCCAACGCCTGCTGGAACTTGGTCGTCAAGCGGTCGCTGCGCATGGGGCCTCCTCGGGCGTCGTCGAAGTCGACAGGCAAATGCGGACAAATTCCGGATTTTTCAAGCCACGCAGGGAGTTGGTACGCTGCACGCGGCTCCCGGGAAGGTATATTCGCAGACGCCCCCACGCACCGGAAGATGATGAAGTTCGAGCTCGAGTGGCGCATCGGCAAGTACCCGATTACGCAGGAAATCGGGCGCGGCGCCACGAGCCGGGTCTACCTCGGCCGCGACCCGTTCGCCGACCGCGACGTCGCCATCAAGGTGTTCTTCTTCGAGGAGAGCGTCAGCGAGCAGACCGCCAAGCTCCTGCGCAAGGGGTTCCTCGCCGAAGCGGCGCTCGCCGGCCGCCTCAACCACCCCCACATCTGCGCGATCTACGACGCGGTCAGCGAGCCGGAGTACAGCTACATCGTGATGGAGTACGTCAAGGGCACGACGCTCGAGACCTACGCCGAGATCGACAGCCTCCTGCCGCTGTCGAAGCTGGTCGAGGTGATCTTCAAGTGCATCCGGGCGCTCGACTTCGCGTTCCAGCTGGGGGTCATCCACCGCGACATCAAGCCGGGGAACATCCTCTACGGCCCCGAGGGCGACATCAAGGTCAGCGACTTCGGCGCTTCGTTCCAGGAAGCGCTCGCCCAGGACACGACCCAGCTCACCGGCATCGGCTCGCCGGCCTACATGTCGCCGGAGCAGATCCGCCTCGAGGAGGTGACGCACCGCACCGACATCTACTCGCTCGGCGTCGTGATGTACAAGCTGCTCACCGGCCGGCTGCCGTTCAACGCGTCGAACCAGCTCTCGCTCACCTACGAGATCCTCAACGTCGTCCCGCCCCCGCCGTCGCAGCTGCGGCCGGAGCTGCCCGAGCTGCTCGACGAGATCTGCCTGAAGGCGATGCAGAAGAACCCGGCGGACCGCTACCAGAGCTGGATCGACTTCGGCAAGGATCTGTCCAAGGCCTTCACCGCGCTGCGGCTCGCCGGCGAGACGATCTCCGACTCGGCGAAGTTCAACGAGCTGCGCACGCTCGTCTTTTTCGAGGACTTCGACGACGTGACGCTGTGGGAGGCGCTGCGGATCAGCACCTGGCGGACGATCCCGGCGAAGACCAAGATCATCCGGGAAGGCGACTCGGGCGAGAGCTTCTACCTCATCGTCGAGGGCCAGGTGGACGTCTCGATCCAGGGCAAGTCGATCAACACCGTCCGCCGCGGCGGCTGCTTCGGCGAGCTCCTCTACTTCAGCGACCAGGTCGCGCAGCGGACCACGACGATCACGTCGCTCACCGACCTCACCGTGGTCGAGATCAAGACCATCGCGCTCAAGGTCGCGAGCTCCGCCTGCCAGGTGAGCTTCCAGAAGGCCTTCATGCGGGTCCTCATCGAGCGCCTGACGCAGACGAACGCCAAGCTCGCGGCGCGCTAGGGCGCGCTGGCGGGCCGGCGGCCCGCCGCTAGCTCCGCGCTTCCAGGCCCTTGCTCCGCACCTTCGGGGAAGCACGCCGCGCGTGGAGCGCCCAGGTGTCGCGGATGACGTCGAGCAGCGCCCGGATCACCGGGTCCCCGGCGCGCTCCTGCGGGTATATGAACCACAGCGTAGTCGTCGCCCTGCCCTTCTCCCATAGGCAGACTTCCCCGGCGGCCTCCTTGGCGAGCGCCACGTCCTCGCGCATCAGCGACAAGCCGACGCCCGAGACGACGAGCGAGCTGATTACCGACTCCTGATCCGCCTCGACCACCTTCGTCGGTTCGACCCCGTGCTCGTGGAAGAGATCGCCGACCAGCTGATTGTGGGAGCTGATGGAGGGCGTGAGGATCCATGGCAGCGCGGCGATCTCCGCCGAGCTCGCCTCCGTCACCCGGTCCCGCCACGCCGCAGGGCCGGCAACGAGGTACGTCACGGGCCGCAATTCGAGCCCGGCGACCGCCGGATGCACGAGCGCCCCGTAGTAGAAGGCAGCGTCGAGCTGGCCGTTCCGGACCTTCTCGAACGCCGCACCCGAGATCGCGTGGTGAAGCTCGAGTTGCAGCAGCGGATGCCGGTCCACGGTCGTGCTGAGGAACTCGCCAAGGCGGATGAACGCCGGGTCCGAGAGCGTCCCGACCGACGCATGCCCGTCGACCTCGCCCTTGAGGGCGCGGGCCTCGTTCCGGAGGGCCTGGGCGGCGGACAGCACCTTCTCCGCCTCCGTCAGCAGCCGTTGGCCCGCGGCCGTCAACACCATGCCGCTCGACGTGCGCTCGAACAGCGGGACCTCGAGCTCATCCTCGAGCGCCTTGATCTGGGCGCTCAGCGCGGGCTGGCTGATGTGCAGCTTCTCCGCCGCCCGCGTCAGATGTCTCACTTCGGCCACGACGGCGAAGCTGCGAAGTTGATAGAGCTCCATGGGGAACCGGAAGTATGTCCTAACGCGGCCGTTTCCAGGGCAGATTTGGTGCGATGCAATGTGACCTTAGACACAGTATAGATCGGACCGATGGCAGGGATCTGAACATGCGATTGGCATTGCCGGATCCGCCCCTATATTGTGGTATGTGCACTGCAATAATTTTTATAGATCAGTGGCAATAGCAAGGAGTTCTCAATGAAGCTTCAACTTCCGCTCTACGAGGGCGATAGCATCATCCGGTACGGCCCGACCACGAGTCCGGAGCCCGTCGCCGACCAACGGCAAGCCCATTCTACGCCCAATCTATCGCAACGCAGCAAGGCGCGGATTCCCGCCTCCGTGCCGGCGCTGGATATCGCCGCGATCGAAGCCCAGGCTCGCGCGCTTCGGGCCGAGGCGATCGCCGACCTGGTGACCCGCGCGTGGGCGTGGTTCGGCAGCTACTTCGAGCGGCAGCGTCGCCGCCGCGACGAGGAGTACCTCGCCCGGTCCAAGAACCTCGCCGAGCTCGAGCACCGCCTCCGCAAGCTCGAACGGCAAGGGCAGTTGCTGCACGTCTAACCCGCTCGGTCTCCCGAGTCCCGACGCGCTGGGCTGCCGCCGGCGGGCGGCCTGACCTCCTCCTCCTCAAGCCGCTCCCGGGGCAGTCCAGCGCGGGCTGGGGCGTTTCTCGCCCTTTCCTCCGGCTGGTGACGCGGCGCGTAGAATCCCCCGCCGCGCCGTTCCCCACGCGCTCCATCCGAGCGCCTCGAGAAACGAGCCTGTCGACATCGACTCAAGGAGGATCGACCCCATGACCTCGTTCCAATCGTCGTTGCTGCGGCTCGCCGGGGCGCTGTTCTGGCTCGCCGCCGGCGCCGCGGCCGCGCAGCAGGCGCCGCTCCTGACGGAGAAGAGGCTGTTCACGCTGCCCGAGTACACGACCGTGGGCGGCAAGACGATCAAGCGGGTGCGCGTCGGCTACGAGACCTACGGGACGCTGAACGCCAGGGGCGATAACGCCATCTTCATCCCGCACTTCTTCTCCGGCAACTCGCACGCCGCCGGCCGCTACAAGCCCGATGACAAGGCCGCCGGGTACTGGGACGCCATCATCGGCCCGGGCAAGGCGATCGACACCGACAAGTACTTCGTGATCAGCGCCGATACGCTCGCCAACCTGAACACCAAGGACCCGAACACGATCACCACCGGGCCGGCGACCGTCGATCCCGACACCGGCAAGCCCTATGGAATGAGCTTCCCGGTCGTGACCCCGCGCGACTTCGTCCGGGTGCACAAGGCGCTCGTCGACTCGCTCGGCGTAAAGAAGCTGCGCGCCGTGGCCGGCGCCTCCGGCGGCTCGATCCAGGCGATGGAGTGGGCGGCGCTCTATCCGGACTTCGTCGAGCGCGTGATCCACGTGATCGGTCCGGGGTTCGACATCCAGCCGTACGTGATCGGGCTGCTCGACCTCTGGCACCAGCCGGTCATGCTCGACCCGAAGTGGAACGGCGGCGACTACTACGGCCGCGAGGAGCCCCTCGATGGGCTCGCGCTCGCACTCAAGGCGATCACATTGACTACGCTCGCCCCCGGCTGGGCCGAGAGGACGCACGGCTACAAGCCCGCCGCCGAGGGCAAGAGCCCCGCGGACGCGATGGCCAACCTGTTCTCGATCCAGGCGGGCCTCACCGCCTCGGGCCAGGCCCGCGCCCGGACCGTCGACGCCAACTCGCTGATCTACACGAGCAAGTCCCAGCAGCTCTACAACCTCGGCGACGACGTGAAGCGGATCAAGGCGAAGGTGCTGTTCGTGCCCGCGAAGACCGACATCATCTTTCCCCCGAGTTGTCGCGGCGGGCGATGGAGCGGCTGCGGGCCCAGGGGAACGTGGTGGAGTTCTTCGAGATCGACGGCACGAGCGGCCACCTTGACGGGATCCTCTCGATCGGCAAAGCGGCGGACGTGATCCGGGCGTTCCTCGAGAAATAGCGTTCGCGCCGCGGTGCCGGTTTGGTCGGCACGCGAGCCCGTGATAGGGTTCCCGCGTGAACCTCGCGCACCTTCTCGCCCGAGCGGCGCGCGCCTTCCCCGGGCGACCCGCACTCGCCCTGGGCGAACGCATCGTCGCTGACTACGCGGCCCTCGCGCGCCGCTGCGCCGCGCTAGCCGCGGCGATGCGCTCCACGCTCGGGCTCGAGCCCGGGGATCGCATCGGCATCTTCGCCCGGAACTGCCCCGAGTACGTCGAGCTCCTCTGGGCAGGCTGGTGGGCAGGGCTGGCGGTCGTGCCGATCAACGCCAAGCTCCACCCGAAGGAGGCCGAATACATCCTCGAGCACTCCGGCACGCGCGTCTGCTTCGTCACTCCCGACCTCGCTGACGGGATCACCCCGCTCGCCGAAAGCCTGGACGGGCTCGAGCGCGTGCTCGTGATCGGCAGCGCCGAGCACCGCCGACTCGCCGCCGCCGACGGCTCGCTCGACGTGGCGCCGGCGACGCCCGACGACCAGGCGTGGCTCTTCTACACCAGCGGCACGACGGGCCGGCCCAAGGGCGTGATGATCACGCACCGCAACCTGCTGGCGGCGGCCCTCTGCTACTTTGCCGACGTCGACGAGATCGGCCCCGACGACTGCATCCTGCACGCGGCGCCGATGTCGCATGGCTCGGGGTTGTACAGCCTGCCGCACGTTGCGCGCGCGGCGAAGCAGGTTCTCCCCGAGGGCGGCGCGTTCGACGCCGCGGAGGTTTTCGACCTCGTGCGCGCCCATCGCGGCGTCGCCATGTTCGCCGCCCCGACCATGGTGAAGCGCCTGGTCGATCACGCGCGCGCGGCCAAGCCGTCCCTCGCCGGCCTGAAGACGGTCATCTACGGCGGCGGACCGATGTACCTCGCCGACATCCAGGACGCGCTCGCGGTCCTGGGGCAGCGCTTCGCGCAGATCTACGGCCAGGGCGAGAGCCCGATGACGATCACCGCGCTCGGCAAGCGCCACCTCGCCGACGTCTCGCACCCGCGCTACCTCCAGCGCATCGCGTCGGTGGGCGTCGCGCAGTCGGTCGTTGAGGTCCGGATCGCCGACGAAGCCGATCGGCTCGTTCCGGCCGGCACCTCCGGCGAGGTCCTGGTGCGAGGAGACGCGGTGATGAAGGGCTACTGGCGCAACCCGGAGGCGACCGCCGCCGCGCTGCGCAACGGTTGGCTCCACACCGGCGACGTGGGCGCGCTCGACGAGGATGGCTTCCTCACGCTCATGGACCGCTCCAAGGACCTCATCATCAGCGGCGGTTCGAACATCTACCCCCGCGAGATCGAGGAGGTGCTGCTCCGGCATCCGGGCGTGCACGAGGTGTCGGTCGTCGGGCGCCCGCATCCCGAGTGGGGCGAGGAGGTCGTCGCGTTCGTCGTGTGCCGGACCGGGACCGCGGCGCCCGAACCGGAGCTCGACGCGCTGTGCCTGCAGAACATCGCGCGGTTCAAGCGGCCGAAGGCCTACCGCTTCGTCGAGCGTCTGCCGAAGAACAACTACGGGAAGGTGCTGAAGACCGAGCTGCGCGCGCAACTCCGCGCCGAGGACGGCAAGCCCTAGTCAGGCAACGTCCCGCTTGGGGCGCGCCCAGCGCTCCGCCGCATCGTCGTCGGCGGCCCGCGCGTCGACCCACCGGGCGCCCTCCGGCGTCCGCTCCTTCTTCCAGAACGGCGCCCGGGTCTTGAGGTAGTCCATGATGAACTCGCACGCCGCGAAGGCGTCGCCGCGATGGCCGCCCGCCACGACCACGAGCACGATCTGATCGAGCGGCTTGAGCTCGCCGACACGGTGGATCACTGTAACGTCGATGATGCTCCAACGCGAGCTCGCCTCCGCGACGATCCTCTCGATCGCCTTCTCCGTCATGCCGGGATAGTGCTCGAGGGTGAGCGTAGCCACCGCGTCTCCGTCGTTGCGGTCACGCACTACGCCGACGAAGCTCGCGACCGCCCCGACGGCGGTGTTCCCGGCGCGGAGCCGCGCGATCTCGGCGCCGGCGTCGAAGTCCTCGGTCTGGATGCGCACCGCCATCGTCAGCCCCCGGTCACCGGCGGGAAGAACGCGACCTCGTCGCCGGGCTTGACCGGCGTCGTGGGCTCGGCCATTTCGTGGTTGACCGCGACGCGCAGCGCCCGGCCTTGCGCGAGCGTGCTCGCCCACGCCCCGCCCCGCGCCAGGAGATGCGCGCGCAGGGTCGCCACCGTGCCGACGCCAGCGGGCAGCACGAGCTCCTCGGCGGAGGTGCCGAGGTCCTCGCGCAGCTTTGCGAAGAAGACGAGCCTGAGTTTCGCGCTCAAACGAGCAGCTCCGAAAACGGCAGGAACCGGACCACATCCCCGCGCTTGATCGGGTGCTGCGGCGGATTGTCAACCAGACCGTCGCCCCAGACCGTGGACGTGAGCACGCCGGAGCTCTGGTTCGGGAAGAGGTCCAGCCCACCGGACGCGTTCCATCTTACGCGCAGGAACTCGCGTCGGGCGTCCGGCTTCGGCCAGTCGAAATCGGCTCGGAGCGTGTACCCGTGCGGTTCGAGCCGGGTCGCGCCCTGGCACAGCAGCACGAACGGCCGGACGAACAGCACGAAGGTCACGAAGCTCGAGACCGGATTCCCCGGCAGGCCGATGAAGCTCGCCTCGCCGCCGTTCGCCCGCCGCACCCCGCCGAAGGCGAGCGGCCGGCCGGGCTTCATCGCAATCCGCCAGAGGTCGACGCGGCCCTCGGCGTCGACCGCTGGCCGGACATGGTCCTCCTCGCCGACCGAGACCCCGCCCGAGGTGACGATCAGATCGCTCGTCGCCGCGGCCCGGCGCAAGGCGTCACGCGTCGCAGCGAGCGTGTCGGGGACGATCCCGAGGTCCTCCACCTCGCAGCCGAGCATGCGCAGGAGGCCGGTCAGCGTGAACCGGCTGGAGTTGTAGATCGCGCCCGGGGGCAGCGGCTCGCCCGGCATCACGAGCTCGTTCCCGGTCGAGAACAGCGCCACCTTCAGCCGGCGATGGACGGGAAGCGTCACGAGTCCGACGGACGCAGCGAGGCCGATCTCCTGCGCGCGCAACCGCGTGCCGGCCTCAAGGATCGTGCTCTCTGCGCGGATGTCCTCGCCGGCGCGCCGGATGCACTCGCCGGGCTCCGGCCGATGGTTGACGACGACGACGTCGCCCTCCGCCGCGGTCTGCTCCTGCGGGACCACGGCGTCCGCGCCCGGAGGGATCGGCGCCCCGGTGAAGATCCGGGCGGCGGTGCCCGGCTCGAGAGGCTTGCCCAGGGCGCCGGCGGAAATCCGCTGAGCGATGCGCAGCCGGGCGCTCCCCGACGCGCAGTCCGCGGCGCGGACGGCGTAGCCGTCCATCGACGTGTTGTCGAGCGGCGGGACGTTCAGGGTCGAGACCTGCGGGCGGGCGAGCACGCGCCCGGTCGCGCCGAGCGTCGGGACGGTCTCGATCTCGCTCACGGCCCGCGCGCCCGCGCGGAGCCTCGCCAGCGCGTCGTCCACGGAAAGCAGGCCGCCGGTCATTTGAACCCGCTCCGGGCGAGGATGAAGTCCGCGATGCCATCGTGGTCGCGCAGGTCGAACCGCGGCAGCTTCGTCGCGACCGGTACGTCGGCCGCGATCGCGACGATGTGCGAATCCTCCGGATGCAGGAATGGCTTGCCGTTTGCTTCCCGGTAGATCTCAAGCTTCGGCATCGGATAGTGCTTGTAGCCCTCGACCAGGAGCAGGTCGCACGGCGACACCCGTTTGATCTGCTCGTCGAGGCCCGGTTCGGGCTCGCCGCGCAGCTCGTGCATTACGACCCAGCGGTTCACCGAGCTCACCACGACCTCCTTGCACCCCGCTTCCCGGTGGCGGTAGGAATCCTTCCCGGGCAGGTCGATGTCGAACGAGTGGTGCGCGTGCTTGACCAGCGACACGGTCAGGCCCGCCCCGACGAAGCGCGGGACGAGATGCTCGATCAGGGTGGTCTTGCCGCTGCCGGACCAGCCGGCAAAGCCGAACACTTTCATGCGTGCGTGCGAAGGATCGCTGGCGCCAGCCCGCACCCATGGGTCGGCCCGCCAAACCTCTTGATTGCAAAGGTCGAATCTTAACAGGGCCCGCGGGGCTGAAGCCCCTCTCGTGAGGCGCTGAAACCGATTTGCAATGTCATCAAGCGATAATCTTCGAGCTTGCCTGCTCGAAGCCCAAAGGGGGACCCGATGAGCGACCACACCAGACGTGTCTACAACGTGCTCTTCCTCTGCACTGGAAACTCCGCGCGGTCGATCATGGCCGAGGCGATCCTGAACGAGGTCGGCAAGGGCCGCTTCAAAGCGTTCAGCGCCGGGAGCCATCCGAAGGGCGAGGTGAGCCCGTATGCCCTCGAGCAACTGCGCCACGCACGCCTGCCGACCGACGGGCTCGCCAGCAAGAGCTGGGATGAGTTCGCGAAACCCGGGGCGCCCCGCCTCGACTTCGTGTTCACGGTTTGCGATCAGGCCGCAGGCGAGGTCTGTCCGATCTGGCCGGGCCAGCCGCTGACCGCCCACTGGGGTGTGCCTGATCCGGTTGCAGTTCAGCGCAATGCCGAGGCGATCCGACGGGCGTTCTTCGTCGCCTACGACGTGCTGTTCCGGCGCATCGGCTTGTTCACCGTCCTTCGACTCGAAAGTCTCGAGCGCTTGGCCCTCCAAATAAAGCTGGACGAAATCGGCAAGACCACCGGCGAGAACTCAGCCGATCAGGCAGCGTGAGCGTGTGAGCCTGCGGCGTCGCCTGGCCGCCGAGTTCGTCGGCACGGCGCTGCTCCTCGTGGCGGTGGTCGGGTCGGGGATCATGGGCCAGCGACTCGCCCAGGGCAACGACGCGATCACCCTCCTCGCCAACTCACTCGCCACCGGCGCAGCCCTCGCGGTCCTCATCGCGATCCTCTCCCCGGTCTCCGGCGCGCATTTCAATCCGGTCGTCTCGCTCGTGGAGTCCTGGTTCGGCCGGCTGGGCTTCAGCGTCGCCCTTGCCTACATCCTGGTCCAGATCCTGGGCGGCATCGCCGGTGTCGCTGCGACCCATTTGATGTTCGGCGATCCGGTCTTCTTCGCGTCCACGAAAGCGCGGGCCGGGTGGCCGCAACTCTGGAGCGAGGTGGTGGCGACCTTTGGCCTCCTCCTAGCGATTCTCGGCGGCGTCCGGTTCCGTCCCCAGTCGGTGCCGGTGCTCGTCGGGGCCTACATCGCCGCCGCCTACTGGTTCACGGCCTCGACGTCGTTCGCGAACCCGGCCGTGACCATCGCGCGCTCGCTGACCGATACCTTCGCCGGAATCCGGCCTGCTGACGCGCCGGGTTTCATCGCCGCCCAGGTCGTGGGCGCCGCGGCTGCGGCCGTGGTCGGCCGCTGGCTCTTCGCGCCGAACGCCGATTAGGCCGGCGCGCAGCAGGCGACTTGCTCACCGTCGCTGGCCGGACGAGTGGCGGTCCCGTAGACCGGGATTGACTCGAGCGTGTGCCACGCCTCCCAGGCGATCCCTTGCGGATCCTCGACCCAGTACTTGTTCGAGCGCGCGTAGCAGCACGCGGCATCCTTCTGGGCCACGTAGGCCTGGTCCGCGCGGGCGAGACGCGCGCGGACGTCTTCGAGCTCCGCCTCGTTCTCGGCCTGGATCCCGACGTGATCGATCCCGACCTGGTCCGCCCGCGTGGAGATCGCGAAGTTCACGCGCGGGTCCTCGAGCATCCACTTCGCGTAATCCGGTTTGCGAACCGCCGGATCGGTGCCGAAGAGCATCGAGTAGAACCGGACGCTCTGGTCGAGGTCCTTGACGGCGACGTGCATGTGAAAGCGCTTCATTTGCGGGCTCCTTTGCGGTGGATCTGAATCGTGGCGGCAGGCGCGCAGCGGCCGCGCGCACAGCAGTTCTCGGTGAGAAAACCCTGCAGGCCGCTCATGGCGTCGAAGTCCGGGGCGTAATAGATGAACCGCCCCGCCTGCCGCCCACGCACCAGTCCGGCATTCGCGAGTTGCGCGAGGTGAAAGGACAGCGTGGCGGGGGGCAGGTCGAGCTCCGCTGCGATGTCCCCCGCGGCGATGCCTTCCGGACCGGCCTCGACGAGCAGCCGGAATACCGCGAGCCGGGTTTCCTGCGCCAGCGCACCGAGGGCCTGGACGGCGTCCTTCATTTCCATATTTCCAATAATATGGAAATATCGCCGGTTGTCAAGCCCGGGGAAACGAGCCAACCCCTTAGGCGGTCACCACCGGGATCTTCCCGATCTTCCCCCGCCACTCGGCCGGACCGGACTTGTGCACCGCGCCGCCCGCGCTGTCCACGGCGACCGTCACCGGCATGTCCTTCACCTCGAACTCGTAGATCGCCTCCATGCCGAGATCGTGGAACGCGAGGGCCTTGGACGACCGGATCGCCTTGGAGATGAGGTAGGCCGCACCGCCCACGGCGATGCAGTAGACCGCCCCGTGCTTCTTGATCGACTCCGTGGCGGCCGCGCCCCGCTCGGATTTCCCGATCATTCCGAGCAGGCCTGCCTGCGAGAGCATCGTCTCGACGAACCGGTCCATCCGGGAGGACGTGGTGGGGCCCGCCGGGCCGACCGCCTCCCCGCCCACGGCGTCGACGGGGCCGACGTAGTAAATGAACCGGTTCTTGAAGTCCACCGGCAGCCGCTCACCCTTCCCCAGCAGGTCGGTGAGGCGCTTGTGCGCGGCGTCGCGGCCGGTGAGCATCTTTCCGGAGAGCAGCAGCCGGTCGCCCGCCTTCCAGGTCGCGACCTCCGCGCGCGTGAGCTTGTCGAGGTCGACACGCCTGCTCGCCGAGTGATCGAGCGTGAGCTTCGGCCAGTCGTCGAGGCTCGGCGGCTCGAACCGCGCCGGGCCGCTGCCGTCGAGCTCGAAGTGGATGTGACGAGTCGCCGCGCAGTTGGGCAGCAGCGCTACCGGTTTCGACGCGGCGTGCGTCGGGTACGCCGTGACCTTCACGTCGAGCACGGTGGTGAGCCCGCCCAGGCCCTGGGCCCCGATGCCGAGCGCGTTCACCTTCTCGTACAGCTCGAGCCGCAGCTCCTCGTAGCGGTCCTGCGGCCCGCGCGCCCGCAGCTCGTGCAGGTTGATCGGCTCCATCATCGCCCACTTCGCCATCAGCATCGCCTTCTCCGGCGAGCCGCCGATCCCCACCGAAAGGATCCCGGGAGGACACCAGTCCGCGCCCATCGTCGGCACCTGCCCCAGGACCCAGTCGACGACACTGTCGTTCGGCAGCAGCATCGCGAACCGTGACTTGTTCTCCGAGCCGCCGCCCTTCGCGGCGACGATGACCTCGACCTTGTCGCCGGGGACGAGCTGCACGTGCGTCACCGCCGGGGTGTTGTCCTTGGTGTTGATGCGCTTCCCGTCCGGGTCGGCGAGCATCGAGCCGCGCAGCGGGTTGACCTTGTCGGTGTAGGCACGACGCACGCCCTCGTTGACCATGTCCTCGAGCGATCAATCGGTGTCCCAGCGCACGTCCATGCCCACCTTGAGGAAGGCGATGGCGATCCCGGTGTCCTGGCACATCGGGCGATGCCCCTCCGCGCTCATGCGCGAGTTGATGAGGAGCTGCGCCATCGCGTCCTTCGCCGCCGGCGACTGCTCGCGCTCGTACGCCTCGTGGAGGCCCCGGAGATAGTCGGCCGGGTGGTAGTAGGAGATGAACTGGAACGCGTCGGCGACCGACTGGATGAAGTCGGCCTTCCTGATGGCGGCGGACATGCGGGTGGCTCCGGGAGGTCTCCCGCGAGTGTAAGCCAGGGGCGATCGCGACGCTCAGGCCGGGCCGGACGCGGGCAGGCAGACGCGCCGTCGCGTCCCGTCCGGCAGGGCGGCATCCACCACGCGGACGTCGACCGCGTAGAGCGCGTGCAGCGATTCCGAAGTGAGCACCTCGCGCGGCGTCCCCTGCGCCACGAGCTCGCCCCCGCGCAGCAGCGCGACACGGTCCGCGCACTGAAACGCCTGGTCGGGATCGTGCGTCGACAGCAGCAGCCCGATTCCCGAGCGCGCGAGCGCGGTGACGTGATCGAGAACCCGGAGCTGGTTGCCGAAGTCCAGGCTCGCGGTCGGCTCGTCCATGACGAGCAGCGGCGCCGCCTGCGCGAGCGCGCGTGCGATCAGCGTCAGCTGTCGCTCGCCGCCCGAGATGCGCGTGTAGACCGCGTCGGCGAGCCGGCCGAGCCCCAGCCGCTCCATCGCTTCGTCCGCAAATTCCCGATCGCGGCGCGACGGGCCGGCGAACGCCGCGAGGTGTGCGGTGCGGCCCATGAGCACCACATCGCGTACCGTGAACGGGAAGTATCCGGTATGCGCCTGCGGCACGTAGCCGATGCGTTTCGCGACCTCGCGCCGCGCCAGCGTCGTCAGGTCGGAGTCGCCGAGCAGGACCTGTCCCCCTTGCGCGGGAAGCAGCCCGAGCAGTGTGCGGAACAGCGTCGTCTTGCCGCCGCCGTTCGGGCCGAGGAGGCAAACGATCTCGCCGGCCCCGAGAGTGAGCGACGCGTTGCGGCCGACCGGGTGGCCCCGGTAACCGAACGCGAGGTCGCGCGCCTCGAGCCTCACTGCCAGCTCCGGCGCGCGGTCGCGAGCAGCCAGAGGAAGAGCGGCGTGCCCACGAACGCCGTCAGCACACCGAGCGGGATCTCGATGCGGGCCGCAGTGCGCGCCAGCGTGTCGACGCCGAGCAGGAACCCGGCGCCGAGCAGCACCGCCACCGGGAGCAGCCGCCGGAAGTCGGGACCGACCAGCAGCCGCGCGATGTGCGGCACGATGAGCCCGATCCACCCGATGATCCCGGAGATGGACACCACCGCCGCGGTCACGAGTGTCGCCGCGGCGATGACGAGCGCCCGGATGCGGCCCGCGCGGATGCCGAGCGATGCGGCCTCCTCGTCGCCGAGCGAGAGCACGGTGATCCGCCACCGCAGCAGCCACAGCACGACGAGCCCGCCGAGCACCGGTACGAAGGTGGAGCGCACGTCACCGGTGTTGGCCGCGGCGAGGCTGCCCAGCAGCCAGTAGGTGATGGCCGGCAGCTGGTTGTACGGATCGGCAAGGTACTTCACGAGCGCGATGCACGCTCCCAGGAGCGCTCCCAGCACCACGCCAGCGAGCACCAGCACCAGGATCGGGTCGTGACCGCGCAGGCTCGCGGCGATCGCGTAGGCGGTGCCGACGGCGGCGAGGCCGAACACGAACGCGAGGCCCTGGATCGCCCAGACGTCGAGCGACAAAAAGATCCCGAGCACCGCGCCGAACGCCGCCCCCGCCGACACCCCGAGGATGTCGGGCGATACGAGCGGATTGCGGAACAGGCTCTGGTAGGCCGAGCCCGACGCCGCCAGCGCCCCGCCCACGAGGAGCGCCGCCAAAATGCGCGGGCCGCGAATGCCGAAGACTACCGTCTCGATGGTCGGCGGCAGCGCGTGCGCGGTGCCGAAGAGCTTCGCCTGAAGGAGCGTGACGAGCTCCCCGGGGCTCACCGGGTAGCGGCCGACCGCGAAGGCACCGAGGACGAGCGCTGCGAGCAGCAGCAGTGCCGCGGCGACCGCGAGGACGGCGCGGCGCACGCTCTAGCCCTTGCGCGGCTCCGCCGTCCGGACGAGGGTGTCCAGCTGTTCCGCGGTCGGCGTCTGGTGGTAGGCCCGGGTGTAGAAGTCGCGCACGAAGGGGCGGAGGTCTTCGGGGAAGACGTCAGGATACAGGCTGTGCGCAAGCCACCGCAGGCCGACCAGCCGGTTGAGCGACGGCGGGAAGTCGATCCAGCCGAACGGGACGTTCGGCGAGAGATAGACCCTCCCGGACCGCACCGCAGAAAGTCCCTGCCACAGCGGATCGCGCCAGACGCTCGCGAAGAACGTCCGGTCGATCGTGACGATCGCATCCGGGTTCCACGCCAGCACCTGCTCGACCGACACCTGCACGAGCCCGCCTTGCCCCAGCGCCGCCGCGACATTCGTCGCTCCGACGCGCTCGATCGACTCCATGTTGATCGATCCGGCGAGACCGGTATCGAGCCCGCGCGGGCCGCGGCCATAGTAGACCCGCGGGCGCCGCTCGGGCGGAACGCGCGCCACGCGCTTGGCGACGTCGTCCAGGATGCCCTGCGCATAGCGCGCCCATTCCTCGCCGCGCGCCGGTTCGCCGAGGAGGTCGCCGAGCCGCCGCAGCGACTCCGGCATCTTGTCGAACGCGCCGTCGAGCAGGAGATACGGGATGCCCGTCTGCGCCTGCACTCGATCGGCCAGCGACGCGAACGTCGGACGCACTGAGCCGTAGTCGACGATCAGATCGGGCTTCGCCGCCAGAACGACTTCGACGTTCGCGGTGTTGCCGCGTCCGGTCAGCCGGCCGAGCGTGGGCAGGTCGGCGTACTTCGCCGGAACGAACGGACGCTCCTCCGGACGGAACGCCGACGTCCAGCCGATGAGCTTCTCCGGCGCCAGCGCGAAGACGAGGATCGAAGCCGGCGGGCCGGCAGCGTAAACGCGCGCGACCTTGGCGGGCACTTCCGCGCGGCGCCCCGCGTCGTCGGTGACGGTGCGCGTGGCCTGCGCGCGAAGGCGCCGCGGGCGCAAGCGCGAGCGCGGAGGCGCCGAGGAGGAACGCGCGTCGCGAGCGCACCCGGCAGCGCCTACTTCCCGATGATCACATCCGAGGCCTTGACGATCGCCGACACCTTGTCGCCTACATTCAGCTGCAGGTCGTCGACCGACTCGACGGTGATCGCCGCGGTGATCGTATTCCCGCCCCCGATGTCGATCTTGACGTGGGCGGTGGTCTGACCGCGGTTCACGGCCCCGACCTTTCCGGGAATGATGTTGCGTGCGCTGAGTTTCATTTCGCCTCCTTTGAAATCACCCGCCCTTGTAGTTCGGGAAGAACAGCTGCTCGCCGCCGACCTTGTAGTCGGCGATGGCTCTCTGGCCCTCGGGCGAGACAACCCAGGCGATGAACGCGTTGCCGAAGTCCTGCTTCACGTGCGCGTGCTTTGCGGGATTGACCAGCATGATCCCGTACTGGTTGAACAGCTTCTGGTCCCCCTCGACGAGAATCACGAGATCGCCGCGGTTCTTGAACGAGAGCCAGGTGCCGCGGTCGGCAAGGATGTAGCCGCCCAGTGACGACGCGGTGTTGAGCGCCGGACCCATCCCGGACCCGGTCTCCTTGTACCAGGAACCCTTCTGCGCCGCTATGTCGATGCCGGCGGACTTCCAGTAACGGAGCTCGGCGGCGTGCGTCCCGCTCTTGTCGCCGCGGGAGACGAACGGCGCCCTTGCACCCTCGATCCTTTTCAGCGCCTCGAGCACGTCCTTCCCGCCGGCGATCTTCGCCGGGTCCGCCTTCGGACCGATGACGACGAAGTCGTTGTACATCACCTGCTTGTAGTTCACGCCCTGCCCTTCGTCGACGAACTTCTTCTCCGCCGCCGGATCGTGCACGAACACGACGTCGGCGTCGCCGCGGCGGCCCATGTCGAGCGCCTGGCCGGTCCCGACCGCGACCACCCGCACCTGGATGCCGGTCTGTTCCTCGAAGATCGGCAGCAGGTGCTTGAAGAGGCCCGACTGCTCGGTCGAGGTCGTGGAGGCGACGGTGATGAACTTCTCCTGGGCGGCGAGCGGCAGCACCGCGGCGAGCGCCGCGGCCGCGACCAGGAGTCGTGGTTTCAGGTCCATGGCAGTTCTCCTCTGATGAACGCCTCCGCCTCCGCCGAGGCTGGTCGGGCGAAAAAGCGGTCGACCGGGGCGCGCTCGACGAGACGCCCCTGGTGCAGGAAGAAGATCTCGTCGCCGAGCCGGCGCGCCTGGCCGAGGTTATGCGTGGTCATCACGACCTTCGTCCCGGCGGCGTGGATCGTCTGGATGATCCGTTCCACCTCCGCGCTCGCGCCGGGATCGAGGTTGGCCGTCGGCTCGTCGAGGAACAGCACCTCGGGCCGGAGCGCCCACGCCCGGGCGAGCGCCAGCCGCTGCTGCTCGCCGCCCGAGAGCACGCGCGCCGCCCGGCCGCCGAGATCCGCCAGGCCGACGGTTGCGAGCGCGGCGCGCGCCTGTCGCTCGCACTCCCCGCGCGGCACGCCGGCGACCCGGAGTGCGTACGCGACGTTCGCCAGCGCCGACCGGCGGAGCATTACCGGCCGCTGGAACACCATCGCCTGCCGACGCCGTTCGCCCGGCCGCTCGGGCGCTGCCCACTCGACGCGCCCGGCCGTGGGCCGCAGCAGGCCGTGACAGAGCCGCATGAGCACGCTCTTCCCCGCGCCGTTGGGCCCAAGAATGACCGTGCGCGGCCCGGCCTCGAACGTCAGCGACATTCCGTCGATGACCATCTTGCCGGCGGCGGCGAACGAAACCTTCTCGAGGCGCAGCGGCAGAAGCGAGATCGGCGCGCGCATCGGTTGGTCACCCATAGCGACGCTGTGCCGCTTCCTTGAGTGTGTACGCGGCGGCGTTGAGCAGCAGCACGAGCACGACCAGGATCACGCCGAGGCTGAGCGCGAGCGGCAGGTCACCCTTGCTCGTCTCGAGGGCGATCGTCGTGGTCATGACGCGCGTGACGCCGTCGATGTTGCCGCCGACGATCATCACCGCACCGACCTCCGCGCAGGCCCGGCCCAGCCCCGCGAGCACGGCCGTGAGGAGCGAGAACCGGATGTCCCAGACGAGCGTGAGCGCGGCCGTCCAGCCGCCGACTCCGAGCGAGTGCAGCTGCTCCTGGTACTCGCGCCACGCGTCCTCCACCGCCTGGCGCGCGAGCGCGGCGATGATCGGCAGGATCAGGATCGTCTGGGCGATCACCATCGCCGCGGGCGTGAAGAGCAGTCCGAACTGGCCGAGCGGGCCGGCACGCGAAAGCAGCAGGTAGACGAGCAGGCCCACCACGACCGGGGGCAGCCCCATCAGGGCGTTGAGGATAACGATAACCGTCTGGCGGCCCGGAAACCGCGACACTGCGATCGCTGCCCCGAGTGGCAGGGCGAGCGCCGTCGCGATCGCCACCGCGCTCAGGCTCACCCGGAGGCTCAGGCACACGATCTCGAGGAGGTTGGAATCGAGCCTCGCCACGAGTCCGACCGCGTCGCGCAGCGTGTCCATCGCGGTCACGGTCGGTGGTGGCGCGCGGCGCCCATCCAGCTTAATATGTCACACATTGCCTATTTGCTGGTCAACATAGGTGGAGTGTAGCGGCTTGAACTGTCTGACTGAAATATCCCTGATCTTGCATATATGCGGTTAGTGCCGGAGATCGGTTGGCGGCTGGCGTCGCGACGCCACGCGTCCCTCGACCCGCGGCTGCTACGCCTGCTGGGCGCGATTCGCACCCATGCCACGCTGCGCGCCGCGGCCGCTGAAGTCGGACTCTCCTACCGCGCCGCTTGGAGCCTGGTCGGCGATGCCGGTCGCCTGCTGGGGGTGCCGGTTGCCGAGTTGCAGCGCGGGCGGGGCACGCGCCTCTCCCCGGCGGGAGAGCGCCTCGTCGCCGCCGACGCGAAGGCCGCGCAGCACCTGCGGGAAGCCGGGCTCGAAGTCGACCTCAATCCGCACGGGGCGCGCACGGTCGGCCACGCGCGCGCGGCGTTGTCGGTCGCTGCGAGCCACGACCTGCTGCTCGCCGCGTTCTGCGACCGCTGGGCGCGCCCGGAGGGCATCGTCGGCGACCTCCAGTTCAAGGGCAGCATCGAAAGCCTTGGCGCGCTTGCGCGCGGCGAGGCGCAGGCCGCTGGCTTCCACGTCGCCAACCTCCCCGACGCGGCGGATGTGAGTGCCCTGCGGCGGTTGCTCGACCCGAGGCGGGACACCCTCGTCCGTTTCGCCGAACGGGAGCAGGGGCTGCTGGTGGAGCGAGGCAACCCCCGGCAGCTGCGCTCGTTCGCCGATGTCGCGGCGAAGCGTGTCCGGTTCGTGAATCGACAGCGAGGTTCCGGGACTCGCCTGCTCGTCGACCAGCTGCTGCGCGAAACCGGGATCGATCCGTCCGTGATCCGCGGGTACGGCACCGAAGAGTTCACGCATCTCGCCGTTGCGGCCACCGTTGCCGCCGGCCGGGCCGACGTCGGTTTCGGGCTGCGCGCCGCGGCCCGTCGGTTCAGGCTGGATTTCGTGTCCTTGCGGCGGGAGACGTACTGGCTCGCGCTCCGGACGAGCCGGCTCGACTCCGAGGCGGGCCGTCGGCTCCGCGAGGGTCTCGCCGGCGAGCCGCTGCGACGGGCGGCGCGCGGGCTGCCTGGTTACTCGATCGGCGACGCGGGCGCCGTCGCGCCGGTCGCGTCGGCGTTTGCCTGAGGAGGAGGCGCGGCGAGGTAGACTCGAGCACCGTCCCCGGGCGCCGCCGCTTTCCCGCGGACCCGCTGACCACTCGCCGAGGACAACCGATGCCCGCCTACCTGATCGCCGCCGTCAGTCCGACCAATCCCGAGGCCTACGCGGAGTACGCGAAGCTCGCCGGGCCGGCCATCCAGCAGCACGGTGGTCGATACCTCGTGCGTGGCGGGAAGCTCGAGGTGCTCGAGGGCGCGTGGGCACACGCGCGCACCGTGGTCGTGGAGTTCGCGACCGTCGAGCAGGCGAAGGCGCTCTACCGCTCGGTCGAGTACCAAACCGCGCGCGCGAAGCGCGTCGGCGCCGCGGACTTCAACATGATCGTCATCGAAGGCGCGGCGTAGCGCGCGTCACCGCGCCCCAAAAGAAAACGGCGCCCCATGGGGCGCCGCCTCATGTTGTATCCCGAACCGCTATTTCTTCGCCGCCGTCGGCGTCGCCATCGCCGGCGCGCCCTTGGCCTTCGCGGCCTGGAGCTTCTTGTACTTCTCCGCCGTCACGTCCATCGACTTGCTCAAGAGCTCGGCGTCCTTCTTCGCCGCCTCGGCGGCCTTCTCCGCCTTGGCCGCGGCCGCGGCCTTCTGCTCCTCGGTCGGCGGCGGCAGCTTCGCCCAGAGTCCCCCGCTCCACAGGAACGGCGCGCCGATCATGACGGCGCAGATCGCGGCAACGATCGCTCCTCGCATGCTCCCCTCCTTCCTCATTGGTGCGTCTGCGCGGTTGCCGGCACGCCCCGCGCCGTCTCCGCCTTGACCTTGCCCGACTTCACGTCCTCGTACCAGAGCTCGTGGTGCTCCTTCGCCCAGCTCTCGTCGCTATACCCGTAGCGCATGTTCTGGTAGGCGTATTCGACCCCGATCGTGCCGAGGTACATGTGGCCGAACGACATCACGATGACCAGGATCGCCGCGATCGCGTGGATGATGTTCGCCTGGATCATCACCGCCCGGACCTGGTCGAAGTTGGGGAAGTTGAGGATCAGTCCGGTGATGCTGACCACCGTGCACAGGAACACCACTCCGGCCCAGAACCAGACCTTCTCGCCCGCGTTGTACTTGCCCGAGGGCACGTGTTCGCCGCCGAACATCCCGCCTGCGCTTTTGAACCACTTGAAGTCGTACGTCTTGGGGAGGTTGTCCCCGATGAAGCGGATGATAAAAACGACGAGGCTCAGCACGAAGATCGGTCCGACGAAGTTGTGGAGGTTCTTCGACAGGCTGGTCAGCCACGCAAACAGCGTGTAGCCAATGATCGGCAGCAGGACGTGCTTGCCGAGCAGGATGATCAGCCCGGTGACGCCGAGGATGCAGAAACTGATCGCCATCACCCAGTGGATGTACCGCTCGAACGGGGTGAAGCGTTGGATCAGCCGCCCGGTCGGCCGCTCGTGGAGCTTTACCGGACCCTTCCACCAGTAGAACAGCGCGATCACCGTGAGGACCAACGCGACCAGCCAGCCGCCGATCGGCGTGATCAGGTTGTTCCGGAAGAGCCGCCAGGCTTCGCCGGCCGTCGTCCACGGCTGCCCCGGCAGCTTCATCGCCGGCTGGACCAGGACGTTGGTCTCCTGCCCTTTGATCGACGTGTAGGCCTGCTGGCCGGACTGCACCTCGCGCCACACCGGCGCGTTGTTGCCCGGCTGCACGAGCTGCCGCTTGGCCTGGTCGTCCGCGTCGGACGGCGGCGGCTGCTGTGCGCCACCTGTAAGTGGCAGGACGAGCGCCGCCGCGAGCGCGACACCGCCGACGAGCCGCAAGAATCCATCAGGCATGCTTCCTCCTTCTCCCGGAACGAGGGGTTGCCCCTCGCTAGAGATCCCCCCGGACCCCCGGATCGATCAGTCGACCCGGGTGTACTCGTTCTGGTTCTGGGTCCGCGCCTGGATTGCGCGTTCCCACTCGGCCTGCTTGCCGCCGAACTGCGGGCTGTCCCAGGGGTTGGTGTCGGGCTTGCCCTGGTACCGCCGCTCCTTCTGCGCCAGCTCCTGCGGCTGCTCGCCGCACCCAATCAGGCCGGGTGCGACGATCAGGGCGAGCGCAGCAAAGACGACCGGCCGCAGGCGCATGGCTCAGCTCTTCGGCTGGGTCGCTGGCGCTGGCGTTGGCGCGGGCCGCTGCTGGCCTCCGCCCGGCGCGCCGTACGCGGTGCCCCAGCCCCAGACCTCGGAGCCCTTGCCCCGCTTCAGCACGCGCTGACGATAGATGTCGGCGACGACATCCCCGTCGCCGCCGAGCAGCGCCTTCGTCGAGCACATCTCGGCGCAGGCCGGCAGCTTGCCCTCGGCGAGCCGGTTCGCGCCGTACTTGCGGAACTCCTCGGCCGAGTTGTCCTTCTCGGGGCCGCCCGCGCAGAACGTGCACTTGTCCATCTTGCCGCGCAGGCCGAACGCACCCGCCTGCGGGAACTGCGGCGCGCCGAACGGACAGGCGTAGAAGCAGTAGCCGCAGCCGATGCAGAGGTCCTTGTCGTGCAGGACGACGCCTTCCTGGGTGCGGTAGAAGCAGTCGACCGGGCAGACCGCCATGCACGGCGCGTCCGAGCAGTGCATGCAGGCTACCGAGATCGACTTCTCGCCCGGCTGGCCATCGTTGATCGTCACCACGCGACGGCGGTTAACGCCCCACGGGACTTCGTTCACGTTCTTGCAGGCGGTGACGCAGCCGTTGCACTCGATGCAGCGCTCGGCGTCGCACAGGAATTTCATTCTCGCCATGATGGGTCTCCTCTCTCCGCCTTACGCCCGTTCGACCTGGCACAGCGTGGTTTTGGTTTCCTGCATCAGCGTCACGCGGTCGTAGCCATAGGTCGTGGCCGTGTTCACCGCCTCCCCGCGGACAATCGGCGCCGCGCCCTCCGGGTAGTACGGCAGCATGTCGACGCCCTGCCACCAGCCGGCGAAGTGGAACGGGACGAACACCGTGTCCGGTCCGACGCCCTCGGTGACCTTCGCCTTGACCTTGATCCGCGCGCCGGTCGGGCTCTTCACCCACACGTACTCGCCGTTGCGAACCCCCCGGTCGGCCGCCGCCTTCGGGTTGATCTCCACGAAGTTGTCCTGCATCAGCTCGGCGAGCCACGGGTTGGACCGGGTCTCGTCGCCCCCGCCCTCGTACTCGACCAGCCGCCCGCTCGTGAGGATGAGCGGGAACTTCTCGTGGACCTTGTCGGCAACGTTCTTGTCCTGCACCGACTTGAACAGCGTCGGCAGCCGCCACAGCACCTTCACGTCGTCGTGGGTCGGGTACTTGGCGACGAGGTCCGGCCGCGGCGAGTACAGCGCTTCGCGATGCAGCGGCACGGCGTCCGGGAAGTTCCACACCACCGCCCGCGCCTTGGCGTTGCCGAACGGATGGCAGCTGTGGTTCTTCAGCACCACGCGCTGGATGCCGCCCGAGAGGTCGGTCTTCCAGTTCTTGCCCTCGGCCTCTTTCTTCTCGGCATCGGTGAGCTCATCCCACCAGCCGAGCTTCTTCATCAGGACGTGGTCGAACTCGGGGTACCCGAACGGCAGATCGGCGCCCTGCGAGCTCGAGCCGTCCGCGGCGAGCAGCGACACGCCGTCGCGCTCGACGCCGAAGTTCGCGCGGAAGTTGCCGCCGCCATCCATCACGTTCCGGGAGGTCTGGTACAGGTTGGGCGAGCCCGGATGCTTCAGCGCCGCGTTGCCGTAGCACGGCCACGGCAGGCCGAAGTAGTCGCCGGTGAGATCGTAGCCGGTGACCGCGTCCTTGCCGCCCTTGGCGCGCAGCGTCTTCACGTCGAACACGTGCATGTTGCGCATGTGCGCCTTGAGCCGCTCGGGCGACTGCCCGGTGTATCCGATCGTCCAGGTGCCGGCGTTGATCTCGTGGGTGAGGGTGTCCTCCATGCTCGGCTCTTCGTAGCCCTTCGCCGTCTTGATCAGCCGGAGCTGCTGCTTGCCGTCCTTCTTGCCGAGGAACTGATCGGCGAACCCGAGCTTCACGGCGAGCGCGTACATGATGGCCTGGTCGGAGCGCGACTCGAACAACGGCTCGATGACCTTCTCGCGCCACTGGATCGAGCGGTTCGACGCGGTGCACGAGCCGTCGGTCTCGAACTGGGTCGCGGCCGGCAGCAGGTAGACGTCGCGGCTCTTGTTAGGCTCCCGGCCCGCGCTCTTCAGGACGCCCGTTCCCTGCTCGTTGAGCGGCATCGCCGCCATCGCCGCGGTCGCGGACGGATACGGGTCGATCACCACCAGCAGGTCGAGCGCGTGCATCGCGGCCTGCATCTCGATCCCGCGGGTCTGCGAGTTCGGCGCGTGCCCCCAGAAGAACATCCCGCGGATGTTCGACGGCTGGTCGATCAGCTCGTTTTTCTCCAGCACCCCGTCGATCCAGCGCGATACCGTGGTCCCGGGCTTGTACATCATGCCCGGCGCGAAGCGCGCCTTCAGCCACTCGAAGTCGACGTTCCAGACCCGGCACCAGTGCTTGAACGCCCCTTCGGCGACGCCGTAGTAGCCCGGCAGCGAGTCGGGGTTCGGCCCGACGTCAGTCGCACCCTGGACGTTGTCGTGGCCGCGGTAGATGTTGCAGCCGCCACCCGCCACGCCGACGTTGCCCAGCGCGAGCTGGAGAATGCAGCTCGCACGGACGATCGCGTTGCCGTTCGTGTGCTGGGTCTGGCCCATCGCCCAGACGATGGTGCTCGGCCGGTTCTTCGCCATCAGCTCGGCAACCGTACGGACATCCTGCTCCGGCAACCCGGTTACATCCTGCACGACATCGGGCGTCCACTTCATGACTTCCTTGCGCACGTCGTCCATCCCGTAGACGCGCGCCTGGATGTATTCCTTGTCTTCCCAGCCGTTCTTGAAGATGTGATAGAGCATGCCCCACAGGAACGCCACGTCCGAGCCCGACCGGGTGCGGAAGTAGTAGTCGGCCTTGGCGGCGGTGCGCGTGAATCGCGGATCGACCACGATCACTTTGGCGCCCGACTCCTTGGCGTGCAGCGTGTGGAGCATCGAGACCGGGTGCGCCTCGGCGGCGTTCGAGCCGAAGAACATGATGCACTTCGAGTTCTGCTCGTCGTTGTACGAGTTGGTCATCGCGCCGTAGCCCCAGGTATTGGCTACGCCGGCGACGGTGGTCGAGTGGCAGATCCGCGCCTGGTGATCGGTATTGTTGGAGCCCCACAGGCGCACCCACTTGCAGAGCAGCTCCGCCTGCTCGTTGTTGTGCTTGGACGAGCCGACGATGAAGATCGAGTCGGGGCCGGATTCCGTGCGCAGCGCCTCCATCTTCTTGCTGATCTCGTCGAGCGCCTGGTCCCAGCTCAGCCGCTGGTACTTGCCGTTGACGAGCTTCATCGGGTACTTCAGGCGGTGCGAGTGCTCGGTCATGCCGTGCTCGCGCACCGACGCGCCCTTGGCGCAGTGCGCCCCGAGGTTGATCGGCGAGTCGAACACCGGCTCCTGGCGCACCCAGACGCCGTTCTGCACCACGGCGTCGATCGCACAGCCGACCGAACAGTGCGTGCAGATGCTGCGCTTGACCTCGACCTTGCCGCCGGCGACCGTCTTCTCCTGGGCGTCCGCCTTGCCGATCATGTTGAACGGCAGCTGACTCGCGAACGCGCCCGCGCCGGCCACCAGGCCGGTGCGCTTGAGGAACGCACGGCGATCGACGGTCCGCGCGAGCGCTCCGGAGAGGCTGCGCGTGAGCCGCGATTGGGGAGCCGCCGTAGCGGCGGATTTTCTCGTCAGCAACATGGCGCGCTCCTTCGCTCTAGACCAGCGTGGTGCGGTAGTAGTTGCGGATGTGCTCGGAGAGCTGATAGCCCTTGCTCTCGGGCTCCGGCTTCGCCTTCGCCACCGCCGTCTGCGGCAGGGTCTTCGCGCCGATGGCGGCCACCGTCGCGGCACCGCCCGCACCGACCGCGAGGAGGAAGGTTCTCCGGCTGCGCTTGGTCTTCGAGTTCTCCATGGTCGCTCTCCTTCCGGGGACTTAGAGCATGTCTAGGGACGCGGCTTCCACGTCGCAGAACGCCTTTGTGAAGCGCGCGACATATTTGTAGAAGTCTGTTCTGGCAGAAGCCACGACTTCATTTATCAGTGGATTGTAAGCCAACCCCATATAGCGCGTGAAGAACTTCCGCTGTCGCTGCAACGCAGCAGCGCTGGACTCGGCGGCTGCGAGATGACGCATGATTTCAAGCAAAGCGGCAAAATGGTCCTCGGGTTCGTGGGTTGCGCCCGTGCGGGCGAGCCCTAACTCGGCCAGTTCATCCCGCAGCGCAACAAGAACCCGTTCCCGGCCGGCTTCCACAAGGTGGCCCGAGACGTAAAGGGTAATCTCGGCCTTGCCGGTCCCGATGAAGGCGCCGTCGTACTCGGCGCGCACGGTCTCCGGGTCCGCGGCCGCGGCGGCGGCGCGGAGCTGCCGCCAAGCCTCCGCCAACGCCGTCTGCTCACCTTCCGCGGGGATGTCGCTCGCGGCGGCGATCGTACCGAGCAGCGCCGCCTCGGGCGCGGCGTACCAGAGGCGCGCGAGCAACGCATAGAACTCCGCCCGGGCCCGGTCCTCGGGCGCGACGTCGGGCCGAGCCTCGACCGGGATCGCCTCGCCGCTCATTGGGCTGCCTTGTCGCTTCGCGCCAAGGATTCGCGCTTGGGGCGGCCCGGCGCGCTCATGATTTCACGTTGAAGATCGAGGCCTCGTCCTTGTTCTCCATCATGTCGACCACCCGGCAGTCCGCGCACATCTGCAGCCGCCGCAGCGCGCCGCCGGTGGCGAACATCGAATGCGTGCCGAGTTTGCCGAGCATGACGTCGATCATCTGCCGGGTGCCGAACGGCTTGCCGCAGCGCACGCAGTTGAAGGGCTCCGCCTCGTTCAGAACGACCTCCTGTTTGGCGTCGGCGGCGAGCAGCAGCCGCGGGCTGAGGGCCAGAGCGTCCTCGGGACAGGTGGTCACGCAGAGCCCGCACTGCACGCAGTTGCGCTCGATGAACTTGAGCATCGGCGTCTCGCGGCCGTCGACCAGGGCGGAGGCCGGGCAGGCGCCAACGCAGGCCATGCAGAGCGTACAGGTTTGCCGGTTTACGGTGACGGCGCCGTAGGGTGCGCCGGTGCCGAGCGGAATCTCGCGCTGCGGCGTCGGCGCGTTCCGGGCGAGGTGCTCGAACGCGAAATCGAGCGTCGTCCGCTTCTCGCTTGAGACGTTGAACGTCGCCGCGCTCGACACCGTCCGCGCGGGCGCCAGATCCCAGACGGCGCGCTCGAGCGCCGCGGGCTCGGTCGCGCGGACGAGCCGGAAGTGCGTGCCGGAGTAGCCAAGCGCGTTCAGGATCGTCCCGGCGTGGCCCATCTGGCGCTCGATCGCCGACCCGTACTCGTCCGCGTCGTCGCCCGCCGCAAGGACGAGGACCTGGCTCGCGCCATACGCGATCGCGCCGAGCAGGGTGTCGATGCCCACCGACGCGACGTGGAAGACCTCAAGCGGGATCACCCGCGCCGGCAGTCCCTTGCCGCGCCGGCCGAGCCGCGCGACGAGGTCCCGCCCGTCGCCCAGGTTGTGGAACAGGATCGCGGCGTCCTTCCCCCCCGCCTGCGCGTACACCGCGAGCAGCCGCTTGACGCGCGCCCCGAGCTCGGGCGCGCGCGGATTCGCGTACGTCATGGCGCCCGAGGGGCAGACCGTCGCGCAGCCGCCGCAGCCGGCGCACAGGTGCGGCTCGACCTTGATCTTGTCGCCGTCGGCCGCGATCGCGCTCGTCGAGCACACGTCGATGCAGTTGGTGCAGCCGACCTTGCCCGAGCGGCCGTGCGCACAGATGCGCTCGTTGTAGGCGAAGAACTTCGGCTTCTCGAACTCGCCGACCATGCGGGCGAGGGCCGCCGCGGCGAGCGCCTGCTCGAGCGGGTCGCGCGCCCGGGGCGAGATAACCCTGCGGCTTCTGCGCGACCTTGACGATCGGCTCCGGCGAGAGGTCGAGCACGAGGTCGAAGCGGTCGCGGCGCGCGCGCTCCGCCCGCTCGAAGTCGATCGCCTTCACCGGCCCGCAGGCGGTCACGCATTCGCGGTGCGCCTTGCACTTGTCGAGGTCGATCTGGTAGGTGAAGTCGATCGCCTGCTCCGGGCAGACGCGGATGCACGCGTTGCAGCGCGTACAGGCTTCGAGATCGATCGGGTTCGCCTGCTCCCACTCGACCTCGAACGCGCCGAGCCAACCCTTGACCGACTGCACCCGCCCCGACCAGATCGGGTAGCGCCGTTCGGCCGGCAGCTCGGCCCCGCGTGCTGTCGTGATCAGCACGCTGACCTCGAGCTCGCCCGCCAGCCGCTCCGCCCATTGCACGGCCGCTTCCGCGGGGCCGATCACGAGGAGGTGACCGCTCGACTGGTACGACACGCTCGGGACCGGCTCGGGCTCGGGCAGATCGGCGAGCGCGAGCAGCGCCGCGATCTTCGGCGTCACCTTCCCACCTTCCGCGGACCAGCCGGCCGCCTCGCGGATGTTCACGAACCGGAGGTCGGCCTTGCCGCCGGCCTGCTCGTTCAGCTCGGCGAAAAGCGGCGCCTCCTGAGTACAGGCGACGATGCACTCTCCACCGGCCAGTGCGGTGTCGAGCGCCCCTACCTCCTTGCGGCAAAGCTCGGTGTGGATCGTGAGCGGTGCCCCGAACTGGAGCGCTGCACCGAGCGCCTTGGCGTCGAGCGCCATCGTCCGGTTGCAGTTGCAGAGCTTCAGCGTCTTGCCGTCGAGGGCCATGTCACGCGCCGGTGGTCTTTGCCGGGACGTCGGTCGGCGACGCCGTGGCGGGTTCCGCGGCCTGCGCTGGCTCGATCGCGAGCGGGGCGGCGGGCGATCGCGCCGGGGCCGGCTGGGCGGTGTCTGCGGGAGGCTCCGCTTCCTTCTCCTCGTCGAAGAGGCCGAGGCCCCGCGCCTGGCTCAGCATCTTCAGCATCGCCGTCGGGATCGGATCCGGCTTGGCGTAGTCGTCGATGTAGGTGTCCAGCTTGTCCATCTGGTCGAAATGGAAGTGCGGGTCGCTGAAGAGCTTCCTCAGCGCCGCGTTCCGGGTCGCCGGATCGACGCCGGGACGCAGGAAGTCCTGGTATTCCGACGCGAGCCCCTTCAACGAGTCGACCGGCGGGAGCTCCGCGGGCGCCGCCTCCGCGGGCGCAGCGGCCTCGGGCGGGGCGGTCGGTGGCAGCTGCTCCGACGGCTGCGCCTCGGGCACGGGCTCGGGCAGCGCTTCCCCGCGCCGCGCCGCATGCTTGCGCCGCGACCAGCGCCCGAGAAAGTTGTCGTCGTCGATCGCCACGGGTCAGCTGTCCCGGCGGGCCCCCTTGAACGACGGCGGCCGGCTCCGCTTCTTGGGCGCGGGCCGGTAGTGCGCCCGCGTGAACTCGTCGACCCAGGCGATCAGATTCGGCGGCATCGGCACGCCGTCGACCTGTTCGCCGCCGTCCATCATGGCCCCCGCCTCCTGGTAGCTCACCGTGACGATCTGCGGCACCGCCGCCCCGTCGGCCATGCGCCACATCACGAACACGTACGGCGTCGCGCACGTGAGGTTCAGGTAGTACCCATCCGCCTGGTCCCGGTGGAGCTCGATCGCGAAGCCCGGGTGCAACCACCGCGCCCGCCCGTGGTCCTCCATGAGGAGTCGCGGCGCGGTCTCGCCGGTGTCCGGAACGACCTCGACCGGCGCCCAATGCTCCGACTGCCAGCGGCTGGCGAGAGTTCGCCGCTCCATGATGACGGCGACCGCTACGGTTGGAGCAGGCATCCCAATCTCACTAGAATTACGGTCGTGCGCACCAATATGAACACGACTTCGAGTCTAGCATCTATGCTGCGTCGTCCCGGCCACTCGGGGCAACCCTTGACATGACCGATCGAGTGATCCCCCTCCTCGACGCCCGGCGGGCAATGCCCCTGCCCGGGCTGGGGACAAGTGCGGCGCGTGCTGCGCCGCTCGCGGATACGCTCGCCCGCCCGCTGCGCGACCTGCGCATCTCCGTCACCGACCGCTGCAACTTCCGCTGCACCTATTGCATGCCCAAGGACGTGTTCGGTCCGGACTACGCGTTTCTGCCGCGGAGCGAGGTGCTGTCCTTCGAAGAGATCACGCGCCTCGCGCGCGTCTTCAAGGCCCACGGCGTCGAGAAAATCCGGCTCACGGGCGGCGAGCCGCTGCTGCGGAAAAACCTCGAGCGGCTGATCGAGATGCTCGCCGCGCTCGGCGGACTCGATCTCACCCTCACCACCAACGGCGCGCTGCTCGCGCGCAAGGCGCAGTCGCTCAAGGACGCGGGCCTCGACCGCCTGACCGTCAGCCTCGACTCGCTCGACGACGAGGTGTTCCGGGCGATGAACGACGTCGATTTCCCGGTCGCCCGCGTGCTCGAGGGCATCGAGGCCGCGTCGGCGGCCGGGCTCGCGCCGGTCAAGATCAACATGGTGGTCAAGCGCGGCGTCAACGATCACACCGTCGTGCCCATGGCGCGGCGCTTCAAGGGCACCGGCCACATCGTGCGCTTCATCGAGTTCATGGACGTCGGCAGCACGAACGGCTGGCGCATGGACGACGTCGTCCCCTCCGCCGAGGTGGTCCGGCGCGTCGCCGCCGAGCTCCCGCTCGAGCCGATCGACCCGAACTACTACGGCGAGGTCGCGGAACGCTGGCGCTACCGCGACGGCGGCGGCGAGATCGGCGTGATCTCGTCGGTCACCCAGGCGTTCTGCCGCACCTGCACGCGCGCCCGGCTCTCGACCGACGGGATGCTCTACACCTGCCTCTTCGCGACCGCGGGCTACGACCTCCGCCGGCTCCTGCGCGGCGGTGCCTCCGACCGCGATCTCGAGGACGCGATCGCCGGAATCTGGCGGTCGCGGGGCGACCGCTACTCGGAGATCCGCACCGCGGAGACGGCGAAGAGCCGCAAGATCGAGATGTCCTACATCGGCGGATGAAAACCCCGCTCCGACCGCAGCTGACCGACGCCGCGCGCCCGGCGACCTTCGACGTCGAGGCGCTGAACGAGCGCGGCGAGGCGCTGCCGACCCCGATCGCCGGCGAGCACCCGCTGACGCTCTACGTCGACAAGCGCGAGATCGTCACGCTGATGACCCTCGGCCAGGCGCCCGAGGCGCTCGCGATCGGGTACCTGCGCAACCAGCGGCTCGCGCGCTCGCTCGACGAGATCGCCGCGGTCCAGGTCGACTGGGAGACCGATTCGGTGGTCGTCACCACGCGCAAGGGCATCAAGGGGCTCGCCGACAAGATGAAGAAGCGCACCGTGACCACCGGCTGCGGCCAGGGGACGGTCTTCGGCGACCTCATGGAGGAGGTGGAGTCGATCAAGCTGCGCGACGACGTCCAGCTGACCGAGGAGACGCTGTACGCGCTGCTCGATCTCGTGCGCCGGCACGAGACGATCTACAAGACCGCCGGAGCGGTGCACGGCTGCGCGCTCGCCACCAACGGCGACCGGACGAGCGAGATCCTCACGTTCGTCGAGGACGTCGGCCGCCACAACGCGGTCGACGCGATCGCCGGCCAGATGTGGCTCGACGGCGTCGACGGTTCCGACAAGATCTTCTACACCACCGGGCGGCTCACCTCCGAGATGGTGATCAAGTGCGCGCAGATGCGCATCCCGTTCCTGGTCTCGCGCTCCGGGCTCACGCAGATGGGCTGGCGGATCGCGGACCGGGTCGGCCTGACGATGCTCGGCCGGGCGGTCAACCGGCACTACCTGCTCTTCACCGGCAAGCACCGGTTCGTGAAGACCGCGATGCCGACGATGCTGGCGTAGTGGACCTCCGCGACCCCGTCCGGCTCACCGGGCTCATCCTCGCCGGCGGCCAGGGCCGTCGGATGGGCGGCGTCGACAAGGGCCTGCAGCCCCTCCGCGGCCGGCCGATGGTCGAATGGGTGCTGGAGCGGCTCCAGCCGCAGGTCACCGAGGTCGTCATCAACGCCAACCAGCACCAGGCCGAGTACGCGCGCTACGGTTGCCGCGTCGTGAGCGACCAGATCGGCGGGTTCGCGGGCCCGCTCGCCGGGTTGCACGCCGGCCTCAAGGTCAACGTCCACCCGTTCCTCGTGACCGTGCCCTGCGACTCGCCGTTCCTGCCGCGCGACCTCGTTGCGCGCCTGCACGCCGCGCTCGTCGTGCAGCATGCCGACCTCGCGGTGGCGAAGACCGGCGACCAGCCGCACCCGGTGTTCGCGCTCGTGCGCGAGGCGCTGTCGACCCATCTCACCGGCTTCCTCGAGGCCGGCGGGCGCAAGATCGACGCCTGGTACGCCGCGCTGAAGGTCGTCGAGGTCTCGTTCGACGACGAGGCGGAGGCGTTCTCCAACATCAACACCCGGGACGAGCTGGCGGAGCACGAGAAGCGGGGATGAGCGCGCCGGGCCGCCCCAAGCGCGAACCCTTGGCGCGAAGCGACAAGGTAGTCCAATGAGCGCCCTCAAGCACATCGTGAGCTGCATGGACGGCTACGATCCCGACGCGCTGCCGGTGGAAAAGGCGCGGGAGGCGATTCGGTCGTTCCTCCAGCCGATCACCGCCAACGAGCGGGTGGCGGTGCGCGCGAGCCTCGGTCGCGTGCTCGGCGAGGACGTCGTGTCCGCGGTGAACGTTCCGGCGCACGACAACTCGGCGATGGACGGCTGGGCGGTGCGCGGGGCCGACCTCGATCCCGACCGCGAGACTGGCCTCCGCGAGCTCGGCACGGCGTTCGCCGGCTGCAAGTTCGACGGCGAGGTGCGCAGCGGCGAATGCGTGCGCGTGATGACCGGCGCGGTGCTGCCGCCGGGGACCGACACCGTGGTGATCCAGGAGGTCGTGCGCACCGAAGGTGCCCGGGTGGTGGTGCCGCCGGGCCAGAAAACCGGTCAGAACACCCGCCGCGCGGGCGAGGATCTCGCTCGCGGCGGTCTCGTGTTGCGGGCCGGCCATCCGGTGCGGCCCGCCGAGCTCGGGCTCCTCGCCTCGCTGGGTCTGGCCGAGGTCGCGGTGCGGCGCCGGCTCCGCGTCGCGTTCTTCTCGACCGGGGACGAGCTGGTCTCGATCGGCGCGGCACTCAAAGAGGGCGAGGTCTACGACTCGAACCGCTACACGATCTACGGCATGCTGCTGCGCCTGGGCGTCGACGTGATCGACATGGGCGTCGTGCGCGACGACCCGGCGGCGCTCGAGCGGGCGTTCAGGCAGGCGGCCGCAACGGCCGACGCCATCGTGAGCTCGGGCGGGGTGTCGGTCGGCGAAGCCGACTTCACGCGCGACCTCCTGGCGAAGATCGGCGAAGTGCTGTTCTGGAAGATCGCGATGCGTCCGGGACGGCCGATGGCGTTCGGCCGGATCGGCGCTGCGTACTTCTTCGGGCTGCCGGGCAACCCGGTGGCGGTGATGGTGACGTTCTACGAGTTCGTGCGCGACGCGCTGCTCGCGCTCTCCGGCCGGACCGACGACTACCGGCTGCCCGTGGTCCGCGTCCCGTGCACCAGCGCGCTCCGCAAGAAACCCGGCCGCACCGAGTTCCAGCGCGGCGTCCTCGCGCGCGCCGCCGACGGCCACTGGCAGGTGGGCGTCACCGGCACCCAGGGCTCGGGCGTGCTCCGCTCGATGTCCGAAGCCAACTGCTTCATCGTGCTCGAGCACGAGCGCGGCGACGTGCCGGCCGGCGACCTCGTCAGCGTCCAGCTGATGGACGGGCTGGCGTAGTCAATCGGACGTCGCGACTCCGGGCGCCGGGAGCAGATCTTCCCCGCGGAGCTCGCGCGGCAGGACCTCGATCGGGGCCGGCGAGTCGAGGAGCGCGTCGGCCCCCACCGCCTGGAGGTCGCGGAACTTGCGCGCGCTGACGAGGACGCGGGACTCCAGCGAGCCGACTGCAAGGTTGTAGGACTTCACTGCGGCCTCGAGCCTGCCGCCGAGCGCGGCGAAGTGCTCGCCCATCGTCGCCAGCCGCGAATAGAGCTCGGCGCCGAGCTCGCTCACCCGCCGCGCATTCTCGGCGAGCGTCTCCTGCCGCCACCCGTACGCCACCGCCTTCAGCAGCGCGATCAGCGTCGTCGGCGCCGCCAGCGTGACGCCCTGCTCCACGCTGAACTCGATGAGCGACGAGTCCTGCTCGAGCGCGGCGTGGTAGAACGCCTCGCCCGGCACGAACATCACGACGAACTCCGGCGTCGGCTGGAACTGCTCCCAGTACGACTTGCGCCCGAGCGCGCGGACGTGGTCGCGGACCTGGCGTACGTGATCGGCGAGCCGGACGCGCCGCGTCTCGTCGTCGGGGGCTTCCACCGCATCGAGGTAGGCGCTGAGCGGCGCCTTGGCGTCGACCACGATGTTCCTGCCGCCCGGCAGCTTCACGATCAGATCCGGACGCAGCCGACCGTCGTCGGTGTCCGCGCTTGCCTGCTCGACGAAGTCGCAATGCGCGAGCATCCCCGCCATCTCGACCACCCGGCGGAGCTGCATCTCCCCCCACCGACCGCGGACGTGCGGCTGGCGCAACGCCTTGACCAGGTTCGATGTTTCGCTGCGCAGCTGGGTCTGGGTCTCGACCAGCGAGCGCACCTGCTGGCTGAGCTCGGCGTAGGCGCCGACGCGCGATTTCTCGATCTCCTGCACCTTCACGTCGAACTTGTCGAGCGACTCACGCACCGGCTTGACGAGCTCGGCGATCGCCTCCTGCCGCTTCTCGAGCTCGCCCTTCGCCGCTTCCTGCAGCTTGCCGAACGTCGCCTGCGCGAGGTCGATGAACGCCTGGTTGTTGCTCTTCAGGGCCTCCGCCGACAACGCGCTGAACGCCTGCGCGAGGTGCTCCCGGGCACGCTCGATCTCGACGAGCTTGCCGGTCGTCGCCTCGCGCTCGAGGCGGAGCTCCGTTGCGAGGCTCTCCGCGCGCGCGTGCAGGTCGGTCAGCGAGGCGCGCTTCTCCTCCAGCTTGGCGGTCTCGGCCGCGAGCTGCGCCCGCGCGTCCGCGAGCTCGCGGTCGGCCGCTCCGGCGCGCTCGGTGAGCTGGGCGCGGGTCACCTCGAAGCGGAGCGCCGCCTGCTCCAGCGCGTCCGCCTTCGACCGACGCGCGACGAGCGAGGCCACGACCACGCCGATGAGCAGGCCGGCAACGAGGACCGCGATGACGATGACGAACTGCTCGACCGGCAGGGAAGAGAGCGTCGTGGGCATGCTTGCGCCGAGTATAGCGAAGCGAGTGGCTCATGCGCCGAGCCTGAGTACAATCCCGGCGCGATGCATTGGACCGACGTTCCGCCGCTCCGCGACGAGACCCACTTCGGGCGCGCGCTGCGCTGTTTCGCGGATCGGCCATTCAACCTCAACGCGATGTTCGCCGATACGGTCGCCCGCTACGGCGGCCGCGAGGCCCTCGTCGACGGCGAGCAGCGGCTCGACTACGCGCGGCTCGATCGCATCGCCGACCGTCTCGCCGGGCACTTCCACCGCCTCGGCCTCGCGCGCGGCGACCGGATCGCGCTGTACCTCGGGAACGAGCGCGAGTTCGTGCACGCCCTGCTCGCCACCTTGCGGCTCGGCGCCATCGCGGTGCCGGTCAACGTCCGCGAGCAGCGCCCGGAGCTCGCTTTCATCCTCAATCAGTGCGGCGCCAGAGCGATCGCGTTCGACGCGGCCCTCGCCGACCGCATCCCGGCGCCGGGCGATGTCCCTGCGCTCGCGGTTCGCCTGAGCGTCGGCGGCGCGGTGCCCGGCGCGATCGCCTTCGACGAGCTGCTCGAGACGCGCTCGCCAGACGCGCCGCGCGCGGACCCGGCCGAAGCGGAACCGGCGGTGATCCTGTACACCTCGGGGACCACCGGCCGCCCGAAGGGCGCGGTGCTGACGCACCTCAACGTGATCCACTCGGTGCTTCACTACCGGGTCTGCATGCGGCTCACCTCGGCCGATCGCTCGTTGCTCGCGGTGCCGGCGAGCCACGTCACCGGGCTCGTGGCCATCACCCTCGCCATGTTCGCGGTCGGCGGCTGCGTGATCATGTTGCGCGAGTTCAAGGCGCGGGCCTTCCTCGAGCTCGCCGCGCGCGAGCGGATGACGCACACGCTGGTCGTGCCGGCGATCTACAACCTGTGCCTGCGCGACCCCGACTTCGGCCGGTTCGACCTCTCGGCCTGGCGCGTCGGGGGCTTCGGCGGCGCGCCGATGCCCGAGGGGACGATCCGGTCGCTCGCGGAGCAGCTGCCCGGATTGACGCTGGTGAATGCGTACGGTGCGACCGAGACGACCTCGCCCACCACCATCATGCCGATGGGGCTGCAGACCGCGAACCTCGACAGCGTCGGCGTGGCCGTGCCTTGCGCCGCGGTGCGCGTGGTGGACGACGCCGGCCGGGACGTCGCGCCGGGCGACTCCGGCGAGATCTGGATCGCCGGGCCGATGGTGGTGCCCGGCTACTGGGACAACCCGGAGGCGACCGCCCGCGAGTTCGATGGCGGCTATTGGAAGTCGGGGGACATCGGCGCGATGGACGCGCGCGGCTTCGTGCGCGTCTTCGACCGCAAGAAGGACCTCATCAACCGGGGCGGCTACAAGGTCTACAGCGCGGAGGTCGAAAGCGTCCTCAGCCTCCACGCGGCAGTGGTCGAATCCGCATTGCTCCCCGTCCCCGACCCGGTGCTGGGAGAGAAGACCCGCGCAATCGTCGTCGCCTCCGACGCGGGCTGCGACGCCGACGCGCTTCGGGCACACTGCGCGCAGCATCTGGCGGACTACAAGGTGCCCGACTTCTTCGTTTTTCGGTCCGAGCCCCTCCCGCGCAACGCGAACGGCAAGGTGCTGAAGCGCGCGCTGCGCGACGATCGGTCGGGGCAGTCAAGGTCTTGATCGCGACCGTCCGCCCGATCACGGGATCCAGCGCCTTGTAGACGCAGCCCATGCCGCCCTCCCCGAGGACGGAGAGGATCTGGTATCGACCGAGCGTGCGGGGGTTCATCGACTCCCCAGTGTAGCGGTGATCGTTGGGGCGGTCAGCCCCCGGCCGGCGCTGCGGCAGCCGCCGCGCCGTCCCCGAGCACCGCCCGCCGCACGAGCGCGATGTGCTCGCGCAAGATGTACAGCTGGTTCGCGAAGGCGAGCGGCGTCCGGATCCGGTTCACGCGCGCCTCGAGCCGGTCGAGCTCGGCGAGCCACTCGTCCCGGGGCCGCGCGCCCGGATCGCGAAGCCACGCCTCCTCGAGAAACTTGAGCTGGCCGTACCACTTGTAGATCCGCGAGCGCGAGCGCCACCCGTAGAGCGCCGGCGCGATCCGCATCAGCGGGATCATGAGCACGAACACCGGAATGAGGAGCACCACGAGCCGGTCGATGAGCGTCGCCACCCAGAACGGCAGGTAGCGCTGCAGGAAGCGCGTGCCGGACCGGTAGAACCGGTCGGCCTCCGGCGAGAGCGGAAAGTCCACCTGCCGGGGGTTCGGAAACTCGCCGGCGCGCTGGAAAAGCCCGGGTTGCCCGTGCACCTCGGCGGCGGCCTGGAGCAGGACGTCGATGAGCGCCGGATGAATGGACTCCCGCGCGACGAGCGCTGCTACCGGGGCGACGAGCGTCACGTCGCGGCTGGGGATGTCGCGTACGAGATCAATCGCCCCGCGCGGCAGCGTGAGCCTCGAGAGGTACGGCCACCGGCGCACGTAGGCGTCGGCGAGCGCGAAGCTCATGAGACGGAAGCCCTCGCTGTAGAACGAGGCCCACACCGCGCCCGAGTTTGCGGGCCCGACCAGGAAGATCGCGTCGACCTTGCCGGCCTTGAGCGCCTCGACCGCCTCCAGGCCGCCGAGCGGCAGGAGGCGGGTCGGCGTTGCGGCGGCACCGCTTGCCTCCAGCAGATCGAGCCCGAGCTTGCGAGTACCGCTCCCCTCGGCGCCGATCGCGATCCTTTTCCCGCGCAGGTGCACGAGCTGGTCGAGCGGCTCGGGATTGCGGTAGAACACCCAGAGCGGCTCGTAGTAGATGCTGCCGAGCGAGACCAGACCCGCAGCGTCGCTCCCGAGGCCGAGGCCGCCCTGCACGAACGCGACGTCGACGTCCTCCTCCGCCGCGCGCAGCAGCGCGAGGTTCTCGACCGCCCCGGCCGTCGTGCGCTCGATGAACGTGATCCCATTCCGCTCGATGAGCGGCTTGTAGAGCGCGGCGAAGCGCTGGTAGGCCCCACCTTCGCCGCCGGTGGCCATCACCACCCGGTTCGGGGGCGCGGGCTGGATGAACTGCGCCGCGTACCAGAACCCCGCGATGAGGAGCGCCAGCATCGGGATGCCGACGGCGAGGGCGTCGCGCAGGGCGAGTTCGCGGAGTCCGATCCTCACGTCAGGCCTCGCATCCGCCTGGACTCGGGCTACACCTCGCGCAGCGCGGCGATCGGCGGATGGTTCAGCGCCGCCCGCGCGCCCGCCCAGATGTTCAGCGACACGCACGCGAGCCCGAGCGCCGGCCCGGCGAGCCAGACCCAGTGATTCACGCGGTAGCCGAACTGGAACACCTGGGTCGCGATCACGAACCCGATCGCCGTCGCGCCGACCGCCGCGAGCGCGCCCGCAAGGAGCCCCAGGGCGAGGAACTCGGTGCGCTGCGCGGCGAGCACCTGGGCGCGGCTCGCGCCCAGCGCGCGCATCACCGCGGCCTCGTGCACGCGCTCGTCCTGCGTCGCGAGCAGCGCCGCGTACAGGACCAGAACGCCAGCTCCGAGCGCGAACAGGAACACGAACTGCACCGCGCGGATCACCTGATTCATCATGCTGTCCACCTGCCGCAGGATCGCGCTGGTGTCGATGACCGTCAGGGTCGGGAACCGCTGCGACAGCCGGTTGACGAATGCCGCCTGCGAATCGGGAAGGTGGAAGCTCGTCACGTAGGTGCTGGGGAATCCCTCGAGCAGCTTCGGGGTCGTGATCACGAAGAAATTGACGCGCATCGAGTCCCAGTCGAGCTTGCGCACGTTGGTGATCGGCGCTTCGAAGCCCTGCCCCGCGACCTGCCAGCCGAGGCGATCGCCGATCTTCCAGCCCAGCGATTTCGCGATGCCCTCCTCCACCGACAGGCCGCCCGACTCGAGCTCGCGCGGCCCGAACCAGGCGCCGGAGACGACGTCGTTGTGCGCCGGCCGCACCGCCAGGAACGACAGGTTGAACTCCCGCTCGACGAGCCGCTTGTCGCGCCCTTCGAACGATTCCGCTTCGATCGGCGCGCCGTTCAGCGCGACGTACCGCCCCCGGATCATAGGGTAGAGGCGCGGCGCGGCGATCTGGTTCGCGGCGAAGAACGCGGCGAGCGGCTCCCGCTGCTCGGGCTGGATACCGACGATGAACCGGTTCGGCGCGTCGGGCGGCGTCTTCGAGCGCCACGTCTCGAGGAGGTCGGCACGCGTGAACGTGAGCAGGAGGATCGCCGTCAGCCCGAGGCTGAGCGCGATGATCTGCACCGTGTTCGTGCGCGCGCGCCGGCGCAGCGACGCCAGCCCGTAGCGCCAGCTCGCGCCCGCAAGTCCCGACGCCCGCGCGGCGGCGTGGAGCGCGCCGAACGCGACGACCGCGAACACCACGAGCCCGGCAGCGAACCCGCCCAGGACGATGAGGCCGAGCTTGGTGTCCCCGGCCTGCCAGACGAGGAGCGCCGCCATCGCCGCCGCGCCCAGCCCGTAGGCGAGGACCACGCTCTGCCGCGGCGCACCCACGTCGCGACGGATCACGCGCAGCGCGGGCACCTGCTTGAGCTGCAGCAGGGGCGGCAGCGCGAAGCCGAGCAGCAGCGCCATGCCGGTGAGGAAGCCCTGCGCCGCAGGCAGCGGTGTGGGCTGCGGCAGCGCGATGATCACCAGGCTCGCCACCAGCCAGGAGATGACCCCCTGGGCCGCGTAGCCGGCGAGACAGCCGACCGCGCACGCCACGACCCCGAGCGCGACGAACTCCCAGGCGAAAAGCCGGGTGAGCTGTCCCTGCGTCGCGCCCAGGCAGCGCATCACCGCGTAGCCGTCGAGGTGGCGCCGGGTGTAGCGGCGCGTCGCGAGCGAGACCGCCACCGCGGCGAGGATCACCGCGAGCAGCGCCGTCAGACCGATGAACTTCTGCGCGCGCTCGAGCCCGGCGCGGATTTCGGGCCGCGCGTTGGCGAGCGTCTGCACCGACTCGCCGCGAGCGAGCCGCGGCTTGACCCACGCCTCGAACCGATCGACCGCCTCGCGCTCGCCGGCCGCGAGCAGGTAGTAGCGGACGCGGCTGCCGGGCTGGATCAGGCCGGTTTTCGGGAGATCGTCCCGATGCATCACCAGGCGCGGCGCGATGTTGAAGAAGCTCACGCTGCGATCCGGTTCGAGCGTGAGGATCGCCGCGACCCGGAACGTCGCATCGCCGAGCTCGAGCGCGTCGCCGACGCCGGCGCCGAAGGCGAGCGCGAGCTGCTCGTCGATCCACACGCTTCCCGGCGGAGGTACGCCTTCCGCCGGGGCGTCGACGACGTTCAGCGCCGGCGCCGTACGGAGCTTGCCGCGCAGCGGGTAGCCCTCGCTCACCGCCTTGACCCCGGCGAGATGCGACGACCCGCGATGGCGCGCCATGCTGATGAACGTCGTGCTCTCGGCGAGCCTGAGGCCGCGCCGGACGATCTCGTCCCGGACCTCGGAGCGCCAAGCATGGTCGGCGTTCAGCACCAGGTCCGCGCCGAGGAGCTGGTGCGACTCCTGCACCAGTGCCTGCCGCACGCGGTCGGCGAAGAACGCGACGCTGGTGACGCTCGCCACGGCGACAACCAGTGCGAGGGCGAGAATGCGGAGTTCCCCCGCACGCCAGTCGCGCCCGAGCATCCGCAGCGGCAGTGCGAGATTCATGGAGCTACTGGATCCGGCCCGCAGCCAGCCGCACCGTGCGGCCGCAGCGCGTCGCGAGCGCCTCGTCGTGCGTGACCATCACCAGGGTGGTGCCCTGCTCGGCGTTGAGCTGGAAGACGAGATCGATGATGCCGGCGCCGGTCGCCGCATCGAGGTTCCCGGTCGGCTCGTCGGCGAGCAGCAGCTTCGGTCGCATCACGAACGCGCGCGCGAGGGCCACGCGCTGCTGCTCGCCGCCGGAAAGGTACTTCGGATAATGCCGCAGCCGCTCGCTCAGGCCCACGCGCTCGAGCATCTCGCGTGCCTTGCGGCTTGCGTCCGGATCGCCGGACAGCTCGAGCGGCAGCATCACGTTCTCCAGCGCGTTGAGCGGCGCGAGCAGCTGGAACGACTGGAACACGAAGCCGACGAGCCGCTTGCGGAGCTCCGCCCGGCCGTCCTCGTCGAGCGCGAAGAGCTCGACCCCGTCGAGCGCGACCGAGCCGCGCGTCGGCGTGTCGAGCCCGGCGAGCAGCCCCAGCAGCGTCGACTTGCCCGAGCCCGAGGCGCCGACCACGGCGACCGCCTCGCCGGACATGACCGCGAGGTCGATATCCTGGAGAATTGCGAGCTCGGAGGCCCCGCCGTTCGCCACGAGGGGCACGATTTTCGACAGGCCGGTCGCCTTCACGATCGGCTGCTGATTTCCAAGAGCCATGTTGCGAGGATTGCTCTTTGCGTTGTGCGCCGCCTGGAGCGCCGCGTCCGCGGCGGCCGGAACCGTTCTCGTCTACGGCGACAGCCTTTCGGCGGCGTACGGGATCAGCCAGAAGGACGGCTGGGTGAGTCTGCTCGGCGAGCGGCTGAAGCAGCGCGATTATACCGTCGTGAACGCGAGCATCTCCGGCGAGACCACGAGCGGCGGCGCGGCCCGCATCGGCGATGCGCTGGAGCGGTTCCGGCCCGACATCGTCGTCCTCGCGCTCGGCGGCAACGACGGGCTGCGGGGGCTGCCGGTCGCCGAGATGAAGGCCAATCTGACGAAGATCGTTCGCGCCGCGCAGGCGCGCCAGGCGCGGGTGCTCGTCGTCGGCATGCGCGTTCCCCCGAACTACGGGCGGCGGTACACGGAGGAATTCTTCCAGGCGTTCGCGGAGGTCGCGAAGCAGCAGCAGGCGGCTTATGTGCCGTTCCTGCTCGAGGGCATCGGCGAGCGGCGCGAGCTGTTCCAGCCCGACCAGATCCACCCCACCGAAGCCGCGCAGCCGCTGATGCTCGAAACCGTGTGGAAGCCGCTGCAGCCGCTGCTCAGGAAGTAGCGGGTAGAATCGACGGTGCGAGTTTCCGCACCCAGCGCTCCCGTGAAGTTCCCCGAATCGACCAGCGTGCGCGAGATCGACCTCTTCGACGAGGTGATCGACGTCCGCTCGCCCGCGGAGTTCGCCGAGGACCACGTGCCGGGCGCGGCGAATCATCCGGTGCTCGACGACGCCGAGCGCGCCGAGGTGGGCACGCTGTACAAGCAGGTGTCGCCGTTCGACTCGAAGAAGCGTGGGGCGGTGATCGTCGCGCGCAACATCGCGCGCCATCTCGAGCAGACGTTCGTCCGGCGCGACCGCAGCTGGCGGCCGCTCGTCTACTGCTGGCGCGGCGGCGAGCGCTCCGGCGCCATGGTCCACGTGCTCCGCAAGATCGGCTGGCAGGCAACCCAGCTCCAGGGGGGCTACAAGGCCTACCGGCGGGAGGTGCTCGCGCAGCTCGAACGCCTCCCGCGCGAGTTCCGTTACGTCGTGCTCTGCGGCGAGACCGGCAGCGCGAAGAGCCGGCTGCTCGAGGCGCTCGGCACCGCCGGCGCCCAGGTGCTCGATCTCGAGCGGCTGGCAGCCCATCGCGGCTCGGTGCTCGGCAACCTGCCGCACGCGCCGCAGCCGTCGCAGAAGCTGTTCGAGACGCAGCTGTGGGACGCGCTGCGCAAGCTCGATCCCCGCGCCCTCGTGTTCGTCGAGGCGGAGAGCAAGAAGATCGGTCAGCTGCAGGTGCCCGACGCGCTGCTCGAGACGATGCGCGCCGGCGAGTGCGTGCGAGTCGAGGCGCCCCTCGCGGCGCGCGTCAAGTTCCTCATTGACGAGTACCGGCACTTCCTCGCCGATCCGGCGCAGCTCAAGGCGCAGCTCGACTGCCTGATCGGGTTGCACGGGCGCGAGGCGATCGGCGCCTGGCGAGCGCTGGCGGATCGCGGCGAGTGGGAGCAGCTGGTCGAGGCGCTGCTCGTCGCGCACTACGACCCGGCCTACCGCCGCTCGACGCACAAGAACTACGCCGGGCTCGCGACGGCGCAGGTGCTCCGGCCCGGTGACCTCTCCCCTGCCGCCATCGCCGGCCTGGCGGAGACGCTGCGCGCGTTCGCCGCGCGTGAACCCGCCGCCGCCCAGGCCTAGCGCGACCGCGGGCCGATCATCAGAAGCCGCCCAGCACCCGCAGGTGCTGGACGACGCTGCGCCCGAGCGCGGACAGCGCGTAGCCCCCTTCGAGGACCGACACGATCCGTCCGCCCGCGTGGCGATCGGCGATGCGCTTTACCTGCTGCGTGACCCAGGCGTAGTCCTGGTCGACGAGCCGGAGCATCGCCATGTCGTCCTCGACGTGCGCGTCGAACCCGGCGGAGAAGAGAACGAGCTGGGGCTCGAAGTCGTCGAGCGCCGGCACCCAGCGGCTCTCGACCGCGTCGCGGAAGGCCTGGCTGCCGGCGCCCGCGGGCAGCGGCACGTTGACCATGTTCGGCGCCGGGTTATCGGTACCGCTGTAGGGATAGAACGGGTGCTGGAAGGTGCTGACCATCAGCGCCCGCTCGTCGTCGGAGAAAATGTCCTCGGTCCCGTTGCCGTGGTGGACGTCGAAATCGACGATCGCCACGCGCTCGAGCCCGTGGTGCTCCAGCGCGTGCCGCGCCGCCACCGCCACGTTGTTGAAGATGCAGAACCCCATCGCGCGGGTCCGCGTGGCGTGGTGGCCCGGCGGGCGAACGTTGCAGAACGCGCTCTCCGCCTCGCCGCCCAGCACCAGGTCGGTCGCGAGGACCGCGGCCCCGGCGGCGCGGAGCGCCGCGTTCCAGGTGCCGGGGCTCATCGCCGTGTCCGGGTCGAGGTGCACGATGCCCCGCTGCGGTGCCGCCGCGCGGATCGCATCGATGTACTCGCGCGGATGGACCCGCGCGAGCTGCTCGGCCGTGGCGAGCGGCGCCGCGTGGTGCTGCAGGTACCCGGCGATGCCGGACGCGATCAGCTGGTCGTCGATCGACGACAGCCGCGCCGGGCATTCCGGATGGTAGGCGCCCATGTCGTGCTGCATGCAATCGGCATGGCCGATGAACGCGGTTGCCATCGAATATTCCTCACTCCCCGCCGGAACCGATAGAAATCATAGCGCACGCGGGGCTACACTATTGCTTTGCCGCAGCTCCGCAGCTCGCCAATGTCGTCGTCCCTCCAGCGCGTGACCCAGCAGGCCGGCCGGGTGATCCTCGGCAAGGAGCGCCAGATCCGCATGGCGCTCGCGTGCCTGCTCGCCCGCGGCCACCTCCTGATCGAGGACCTGCCCGGCGTCGGCAAGACCACGCTCGCGCACGTGCTCGCGCGGTCGCTCGGGCTCGGCTTTCACCGCATCCAGTTCACGAGCGACCTGCTGCCGGCCGACATCCTCGGCGTGTCGATCTACGAGCGCGACTCGGCAACCTTCAAGTTCCACCCCGGTCCGATCTTCGCCCAGCTGATCCTGGCCGACGAGGTGAACCGCGCGACGCCGAAGACCCAGAGCGCGCTGCTCGAGGCGATGGAAGAGCACCAGGTCACCGCCGAAGGCGAGACGCGGCGGCTGCCCGAGCCGTTCTTCGTCGTCGCCACCCAGAATCCATCGCATCAGGTCGGGACGTTCCCGCTGCCGGAGTCGCAGCTCGACCGCTTCCAGATGCGGATCGAGCTCGGCTATCCCGACCGCGACGCCGAGCGCGCGCTGCTCCAGGGCGTCGAGCGGCGCGACCTGATCGCCACGCTCGAGCCGTGCCTCAGCCCGGGCGAGCTGGTCGAGCTGCAAAGCCTCGTGAAGCGGGTGCACATCGCGCCGGCGCTCTTCGACTACATCCAGGCGATCGTCGAGCACACGCGGCGCTCGCCCGAGTTCGTGACCGGCCTGTCGCCGCGCGCCGCGCTGGCGCTCGCCGCGTGCGCGCGCGCCTGGGCGCTGATCGATGGCCGCGACCACGTGCTGCCCGAGGACGTCCAGGCGGTGCTGCCCGGCGTCGCCACCCACCGGCTGCATCCCGTGGTGAACGGCGTGCGCCGCACGAGCTCCGACATCGCCGTCGGGCTCGTCGAGGCGGTGCCCATCCCCTGACGACGGGTCGCGAGAGCAAGCCGTAGGCGGTCATGGACTTCCAGCGGATCCTGCAGCGCTCCCAGGTCTACCAGTTCTGGCGCTTCTTCTCGGGCCGGGCGGCGCCGGAGCGGGGGACCGTCGTCCTCACGCAGCACCGCGTGTACATCCTCCCGACCCGCTATGGGGTGCTCTTCGGCGGGGCGCTCCTGCTCATGCTCATCGGCTCGATCAACTACCAGCTCTCGCTCGGCTACATCCTCACGTTTCTCCTCGCCAGCATGGGCGTCGTCTCGATCCTGCACACCTACCGCAACCTCGCGCATCTTGCCGTCAGCGCCGGCCGGGTGGAGCCGGCGTTCGCGGGCGGCGCCGTCCGGTTCCACCTCCACCTCGACAACCCCGGCAAGTTCGACCGCGTGGCCATCACCGCGAGCTTCGCGGCGGCCACCGACACGTTCGACGTGCCGGGACGCTCGAGCGCCCCGGCGGCGCTGTCGCTGCCGGCGCGGCACCGCGGCTGGCTGCAGCTGCCACGCGTGACGATCGAGACGCGCTATCCGGTCGGGCTGTGCCGGGCGTGGGGCTACGTCCAGCCGGACATGAAAGCCCTCGTCTACCCGCGGCCCGACGACTCGGCCCTGCCGCCGCTCACGTTCATCCCCGACCACGGCGACGCGGCGCACGCCGGCACCGGCAGCGACGACTTCGCGGCGCTGCGCCCGTATCAGCGCGGGGACTCGCCGCGGCACATCGCCTGGAAGTCGGCCGCGCGCGAGCAGGTGCTCCTCACCAAGGTGTTCACCGGGCGCGGCGCCGCGGAACTCTGGCTCGATTTCGCCGCACTGCCGCCGTCGCTCGATCTCGAGGCGCGGTTGTCCCGCCTCACCCGGCAGGTGCTTCTCGCCGAGGCCGCGGGCGTCTCGTACGGGCTGCGGCTCCCCGGACGCGAGCTCGGCCCCGATCTCGGCGAGAGTCACTGCGACGCCTGTCTCAAGGCCCTGGCGCTGTTCGATGTCCGCGACAACGGTTGACGCCCGGGCAGAGCGTGCCGCGCGGTCGCCCGCAAGGGAGCCCCGAGGGGTCGTCGCTGAGCCGTCGCTGGCGCTGCCGGCGGCGCTGGTGCTCCTGACGGGCGTCGCGCTCGCCGCCGCGCCGCACGCGCTCCGCCTGCCGTGGTGGGTGACGCTGCTCGCGGCCGGGATGCTCGCGTGGCGCACCTGGGCCGCCTGGCGGAACGAGCGGCTGCCGCGGCGCTGGCTGCTGACGGTGCTGGTCGTCTGCGGGATGGGCGCCATCTACCTCAACTACCGCACGATCATCGGACGCGACGCCGGGGTCGCGCTGCTGGTGCTGTTCCTGTCGCTCAAGCTGATGGAGACCAAGACCCGCCGCGACGCGGTGATCGTGACCTTCCTCTGCTACTTCCTCGCGCTGACGAACTTCTTCTACAGCCAGACGGTCGCCACCGCGGCGCTCACGCTCGCCACCGTGATCGCGCTCACCGCGAGCCTGGTCGCCATCCACGGTCCGCAGCGTCCGCTCCGGGAGGCCACGCGGCTCGCGGCGGTGCTGCTCGCGCAGGGCGTGCCGGTCATGGTCATCACGTTCTTCCTGTTCCCGCGCGTGCAGGGGCCGATGTGGGGCGTGCCGGTGGATGCATTCGGGGCGACGACCGGGCTGTCCGACTCGATGACGCCCGGCAATATCAGCCTGCTCTCGCAGTCGGACGCAGTCGCCTTCCGGGCGAGCTTCGACGGCCCGCCGCCGGAGCGCAAGCGCCTGTACTGGCGCGGGCCGGTGTTCTGGCAGTTCGATGGCCGCACCTGGCGCGCGGGCGACGTTCGCGTTTCCGAGTTCGCGCGGTTCGAGCCGATCGGCAGCGCGATCTTCTACGCCGTGACGCTCGAGCCGCACGAGCGGCAGTGGCTCTTCGCGCTGGAGATGCCCGCCAGGGTTCCGGCCGAGGCCGGCGCCACCGGCGACTTCCAGCTGCTCGCGCGCCGGCCCGTCCGCACCCGGATACGCTACGAGATGAGCTCGTTCCTGGAGTACCGGGCGACCGGCGGCGCGACGCCGGAGGAGCTCGCCGCGGCGCGCGCGCTCCCCGAAGGTTTCAATCCGCGCGCGGGGGCGCTCGCGCAGAGCTGGCGCCACGGAGCTCAGACTGACGAGCGCGTCGTCGCCGCCGCCGTCGACTGGTTCCGGCGCGCCGGGCTCGAGTACACGCTCGCGCCGCCGCCGCTCGGCCGCGACTCGATCGACGATTTCCTGTTCCAGACCAGAAGCGGCTTCTGCGAGCACTTCTCCTCCGCGTTCGCGGTGCTGATGCGCGCGGCCGGCGTGCCGGCGCGGATCGTGACCGGCTATCAGGGCGGCGAGGTGAACCCGATCGACGGCTACATGATCGTGCGGCAGTCCGACGCGCACGCGTGGGTCGAGGTGTGGCTCGCGGACGCCGGGTGGGTCCGCGTCGATCCGACGGCAGCGGCCGTCCCGAGCCGGGTGGAGGCCGGACTCGCTGCGGCGGTGCCGCGCAGCGATCCGCTCCCGTTCCTGGTGCGCCCCGAGCTGTCCTGGCTGCGCACGCTGCGGTTCAACTGGGAGGCGCTGTCGAATTACTGGAACCAGTGGGTGGTCGGATACAACCTCGAGCGCCAGCGGGAGCTCCTCTCGCGTCTGGGCATGCCTTCGCCGTCGTGGGAGAAGATGGCGATGGCGCTGTTCTGGCTCGTCGGCCTCCTGGTGGCGGTCCTCTCGCTGTGGATGCTGCGGCGCTCGCACGACGAGGACCCCGTCGCCAAGGCCTGGCGCAAGTTCTGCGCCAAGCTCGCGCGCCGCGGCACCGAGCGGCGCGCGAGCGAGGGTCCGCGGGTCTTCGCCGCCCGCGCGGCCGCGGAGCAGCCCCACGCCGCCGGCCCCGTGCGCGAGATCATCGACCTCTACGTGAGCCTCCGCTACGGTCCCGCGCCGGATCCGGCGCTCGTGGCGACCCTGCAGCAGCGGGTGCGGGAGTTCCGGGCATGAGCGCGCCGGGCCGCCCCAAGCGCGAATCCCGAGCGCGTTGGCGCGAGGGTAGTCCAATGAGCGCGCCGGGCCGCCCCAAGCGCGAATCCTTGGCGCGAAGCGACAAGGTAGCCCAATGAGCCCGATGCGGCGCTTCCTGCGGCTTGCGTCCGCCGCGGTGCTCGCCGCCGCAGTCGCCGCGCCGGGCGTCGCCCAGACGTACGCCGACCATCCGGAGGCCCGCAAGTTCGTCGCCGAGATGGTCGAGCGGCACGGCTTCAAGCAGCGCGACCTCGAGCGGCTGTTCGCCGACGCCCGTTACGTCGACCAGGTGGTGACCCTGATCACGCCGCAGCCCCCCGGCGAGCGCTCGTGGCAGTCCTACCGGGAGCTGTTCGTGACCCAGCGCCGGATCGAGGGCGGAGCGCAGTTCTGGCGCCGCCATGCCCGCGCGCTCGCGCGGGCCGCCGAAACCTACGGCGTGCCGCCGGAGATCGTGGTCGCCATCATCGGTGTGGAGACCCAGTACGGCGCCAATACCGGGAACCACCGCGTGCTCGACGCGCTCGCCACGCTGGCGTTCGACTATCCGCGCCGTGCGGCCTACTTCCGCTCGGAGCTCGAGCAGTTCCTGCTGTTCGCCCGCGAGTCGGGCGCCGACGCGACGAGCTTTCGCGGCTCGTACGCCGGCGCGATCGGGATCCCGCAGTTCATGCCGGGCAGCATTCGGCGGTTCGGGGTCGACTTCGACGGCGACGGCCGGCGCGACCTGCGGGCGAGCCCTGCCGACGCGATCGGGAGCGTCGCCAACTTCCTGCGCGCCCACGGCTGGGCCGGCGGCGAGCCGATCGCGGTGCCGGCGCGAGTGAGCGGCGCCGCGCGCGGGCGTCTGCTGATCGGCGGCGGCGTCGATCCCCTGCACCGGGCCGACGAGCTGCGCGAGCTCGAGGTGGAGTTCGCCGACACGATCGAGCCGGATACGCCAGCGGTGCTGATCGAGCTCGCAACGCCGGGCGCGCCCGCGGAGTATCTCGTCGGCTTCTGGAACTTCTACGTGCTCACGCGTTACAACCGTTCGAGCTTCTACGCCGCCGCGGTGCTCGAGCTCGCGCAGGGCGTCAAGGCCGCGCACGGTTCGCCCTGACGGCCGCCGCAGCGCCCCCATCGATGACCCTCCCGCTCGAGATCCGGGCCGCGACCCGCGACGACGTCCCGACCCTGCTCGAGCTCGTCCGTGCGCTCGCCGAGTACGAACGGCTGACCCATCTCGTCGCGGCGGACGAGCGCGGGCTCGCGCGCGAGCTCTTCGGGCCGGCGCGCCACGCCGAGGCGATCCTGGGGTTTGCGAGTGGGACTGCGGTCGGCTTCGCGGTCTACTTCCACAACTTCTCGACGTTCCTCGGGCGCCCTGGTCTGTACCTCGAGGACCTGTTCGTGCGGCCCGAGCACCGGCGCCACGGCTACGGGCGGGCGCTGCTGCTGCACGTCGCGCGGCTCGCGCATGCGCGCGGGTGCGGCCGGTTCGAGTGGATGGCGCTCGACTGGAACGCGCCGGCGATCCGGTTCTACAAGTCGCTCGGCGCGGCCGAGCTGGCCGAGTGGCGCCTGTTCCGGGTCACCGGCGACGCACTCGCCCGGCTGGCGACCATGGAGTAGCGCCGACTGGACGCGCCGCGCGCGCTGGGGCTCGCCCTCGGGGCGGCGCGGCCGGCTCAGAGCAGGAGGTCTTTCGAAAACCCGCGCTGCTTGAGCGCCGCGCGCAGGTGCGCCAACGCCTCGAGCTGGATCTGCCGCACCCGCTCGCGCGTGAGCTCCGAGCCGATCGGCCAGACTCTCCAGCGTGCAGACCTCGCGGCCCTTCAGCCCGAACCGGCACTCGATCACCGTCCGCTGCTTGTCGTTGAGCTGGCTGAGCCACTCGTCCACGAGGGTCGCGAGCTCGGTGGAAGCGAGCAGCGCCTCGGGCGTTGCGCCCGAGTCGTCCGCGATCGACTCGCCGATCGACAGCATCGGATCGACGTCGAGCGGCGCGTCGAGGGAGGCGAGGTGCTCGTTGTGGGCGAGCACCCGGCGCACCGCCTCCGGGTCCCGCCCGATGAGGTGCGCGATGTCCTCGACCCGCGGCTCGCGCTCGGCCGAGGCCTCGAGGTGGCGGCGCGCGCGGAGCACGACGTTGATCTCCTTGATCACGTGCACCGGCAGGCGGATGGTGCGCGACTGGTTCATGATCGCGCGCTCGATGTTCTGCCGGATCCACCACGTCGCGTAGGTCGAGAACCGGAAGCCGCGCTCGGGATCGAACTTCTCGAGCGCGTGCATCAGCCCGAGGTTGCCCTCCTCGATCAGGTCGAGGAACGGCATTCCGCGGTGCAGGTACTGCTTCGCGATGTTCACCACCAGCCGCAGGTTGTGCTCGATCATCTTCTGCCGGGCGGCGAACTCTCCCTGGGCCGTCAGGCGCGCGTAGTGCAGCTCCTCGGCCGGCGTGAAGAGCCGATTCATTCCGATCTGGTGCAGGTAGAGCTGCGTGACGTCGACCGGGAGGTCGGGCTCCTCGGCGCCCGGCGGCGGCTCCGCGGGCGCCTCGCCCGCGAGCAGCTCCTCGGGAGGGAGCGAGTCCGGGTTGGCGCCGGTCATGGCCGCGACGGGACCGCCAGTTAGTTCGGCCGGGTCGGCAGATAGGCGAGCGGATCGACCGGCTTGCCGAGGCGGCGGATCTCGAAGTGGAGCTTCGCTTCCTTCGCACCGGTCGCGCCGAGCTCCGCGATCTTCTGCCCGCGCGCGACGTTCTGCCCTTCCTTCACCAGGATCTGGCTGTTGTGGGCATACGCCGAGAGATAGGTGTTGTTGTGGCGGATGATCACGAGCTTGCCGTAGGCGGGAATGCCCTCGCCGCTGTAGACCACCCGGCCGGCCGCCGAGGCGAACACCGGATCGCCGACGCGACCGGCGATGTCGACGCCCTTGCTCGCCGTGCCGTTGAACGTCGCGACGACCTTGCCGGTCGCGGGCCACATCCAGTCGACGCGCTCCCCGGCCGCATCCGGCTCGGGTTTGGGAGCCGCTGCCGGCGGCTCCGGCTGCGCTGTGGCCGGCGCCTCGGGTTTGGCGGTCGCGGGCGCCTCGGGCTTCGCGGGCGCCGCCGCAGGCGCTTCGGGCCTGGGCGCCGCGCGCGCCGCCTCGGCGCGCTGCAGAGCCGCGAGGTTGTCGTCGGAATACGGCAGCCTCACGCCCTTCGGCTCGGTTTTCAGGGCACTCGTTCCGGGCGTGACGGGCGTCGACGCGGCAGGCGCGCCGGGTGGCGCCGTCGCGGCGGGCACCTCGGCGCCGAGCGGCCGCGTCACGATCGGCTGGCCCGCGTCGATCGGGCTGACGACGACGCCTTCGCCTGCCGCAGCCGCCGCCGCGGGCCGCACCCGCAGCACCTGTCCCGTCTGCAGCTTGGTCGGATCCGAGAGCTGATTCAGGGCGGCGAGCTCGCGCCAGTCGACACCCTGGTCGAGCGCGATGCTGTACAGCGTGTCTCCGCGCTTCACTACATATGTGTCGGGTGGCAGGGCCTGGGGGGCCGGGGCGGCGGGCTTGACCGCAGCGCGCGGCGCGCTGCGGTCGTCGACCGGCGCCGGCCTGCGCTGGACGCAGCCGAGCAGCGCGAGCGCGGTCGTCGCGGCGACGAAGACACGGAGCCATTCAGCTTGCATGCGTCATCCTTTGCCGGCCCGCAGCGGCACGAATCGCGCCGCTTCGAGCCGGGTTTCACGGTACCCGCCTGCGGTGCGCTCGACGACGCGGAGTTCCTGAGCGTCGGTCCCGACGGGGATCACCAGCCGGCCGCCCCGCGCCAGCTGCTCGCGGAGCGCGCGCGGCACCTCGGGCGCGGCAGCAGCGACCACGATCGCGTCGAACGGCGCGACCTCCGGCAGCCCTCGATAGCCGTCGCCGTGGACGAGGCGGAGGTTCGAGAGGCGCAGGGGTCGCAGGTTCGCCCGCGCCTTCTCGCCGAGCGCCGCGATCCGCTCGATCGAATACACCTCCTTCGCGAGGCGCGCAAGCACGGCCGCCTGGTACCCGCAGCCGGTGCCGATCTCGAGCGCGCGCCCCAGCTCGCGGCCGGCGCGCGCCGCCTGGAGCATGCGCGCCACGGCGAACGGGCGCGAGATGGTCTGCTCGAAACCGATCGGCAGCGCCGAGTCCTCGTATGCCCGAGTCGCGAGCGCCTCCTCGACGAACGCGTGGCGCGGGGTTTCCACCATCGCCGCGAGTACCGTTTCGTCCGCGATGCCCTGCGTCCGCAGCCGGGCGACCATGCGGGCCCGGGTGCGAACCGAGGTCATGCCGCTGCCGCGCGGCAGCGCGCCGCTCATTGGACTTCCCTCGCGCAGAGCGCTCGGGATTCGCGCTTGGGGCGGCCCGGCGCGCTCATTCGAGCCATCCCTTCACCAATGGGATCTGGCTCTGGTGGGTGAGATCCATCTGCAGCGGCGTCACCGACACGCGATCGGACGCCACCGCGAAGAAATCCGTCCCGGGCCCGGCGTCCTGCGCCTCGCCGGCGGCGCCGATCCAGTAGACGGTCTGGCCGCGCGGGTTCTGGGTCTTCACCACGTCCTCGGCCTTGTGCCGTTTCCCGAGCCGCGTCACTTCCACGCCCTTGAGCGCGTCGAACGGGAGGTCCGGCACGTTCACGTTGAGCAGCACGGGCTGCGACATCGCCCGGCGCGCGAGCCGCTCGACGAGGTCGCGCGCGATCCGCCCTGCGGTAGCGTAGTGACGTCCCTCCTTGCTCGTGAGCGACACCGCCACGGCCGGGATCCCGAGCAAGTAGCCCTCCGTCGCCGCCGCGACGGTCCCGGAGTAGATGGTGTCGTCGCCCATGTTCGCACCGAGGTTGATGCCCGAGACCACGATGTCCGGGGGCTCGTCGAGGAAGCCGGTGACGGCGAGATGGACGCAATCGGTCGGCGTGCCGTCCACGAACAGGAAGCCGTTCGCCGAGCGGCGGACGGCGAGCGGGCGATCGAGCGTGAGCGAGTTGGAGGCGCCGCTCCGGTCGCGCTCGGGCGCGACGACCGTCACTGTCCCCAGACCGACGAGGGATTCGGCCAGCACCGCCAACCCCGGCGCGAAGTAGCCGTCGTCGTTCGAGAGGAGGATCCGCATCCGCGCGCGTTATCGCTAACGGCCGCCGGGCTGGTTGTCGACTGCTTGACGCTCGCGCATGATGCCGGCCGATTATATGCGAGCGCCCGGTCACGAGCCGCCCAGTCGCGCGAGCGCGCGCCGGAAGCGCTCGAAGATCGCCGTCTCTCCCGCGTGCCGCCCGTCGACGACGACCGGTCGACCGCCGACGTACACGTCGCTGATCGGGTTCGCGTCCCCGCCGAACACCAGCGCGTCGAGGAGCGCGTCGCCGGTCCGTTCCGCCAGGAAGGGCGCGTCGGGATCGAGCACCACCAGGTCGGCGCGCTGGCCGAGCGCCACGCCGCCGGCCGGCCGGCCCGACGCGCTCGCGCCGCCGGCGAGCGCCGCCCGGTAGAGCCTCGTGCCCGGCGACGGCGACGACGGCGTCGCAGCGATATTCCGGCGGCGCGCGGCGAGGCGCTGGCCGTATTCGAGCCAGCGCAGCTCCGCGATCGTCGACACGGACACGTTGCTGTCCGTGCCGATCCCGAGGCGGCCGCCGCGCTCGAGGTAGCGCGCGAGCGGGAACAGGCCGTCGCCGAGGTTCGCCTCGGTCGTCGGGCAGAGGCCCGCGGTCGCGCCGCTCGCCGCGAGCGCGTCGGTCTCGACGTCGGTCAGGTGCGTGGCGTGCACCACGCACCAGCGCGGTGAAAGCTCGTGCTCGTGGAGCAGCCACTCGACCGGCCGCCGGCCGCTCCAGGCGACGCAGTCTGCGACTTCCTTCTCCTGCTCCGCGGCGTGGATGTGGACCGGCGCGGTCGGATCGATCGCATCGAGCGCCTGCGCCGCTGCGGCGAGCGCAGCGGGCGGAACGGCCCGGAGCGAGTGCGGAGCCAGGCCGAAGCGCACGTCGGGGTGCGCCGCGCGCAACTTCTCGATCATCGGGACGATCGAATCCGGCGTCCCGAGAAAGCGGCGCTGGCCCGGCGTCGGCGGCGTATCGCCGAAGTTCGAGGTCATGTAGAGCACCGGCAGGAGCGTCAGCGCGATTCCGGCGCTCGCGGCCGCGGCGATGATCCGCTCGCTCATCTCGGCCGGATTCGCGTAGGGCCGGCCGTCGGGATCGTGGTGCAGGTAGTGGAACTCGCACACCGAGGTGTAGCCACCTTTCAGAAGCTCGACGTAGAGCTGCGCGGCGATCGCCTCGACATCCTCCGGGGCGAGCCGGGCGAGGAATCGGTACATCACCTCGCGCCAGGTCCAAAACGTATCGGCGTGGCTGGCGACGTGCTCGGTGAGACCGGCCATGGCGCGCTGGAAGGCGTGGGAATGAACGTCGGCGAGGCCCGGCAGCACCGGCCCGCGGAGCCGCGTGGCGCCCGCCGGCGGCGCGCCCGGCACGACCGCGGCGATCGCCCCCGCGCCGTCCAGCTCGATCCGGACATCGCGCGCCCAGCCGGAAGGAAGCAGCGCCGCGGGCGCGTGCAGGACGTTCATGTCGGGATGCTAGCAGGCCCTACAATCGAGACCCAGACCCGCAATCACCCGTCGAAAGGGGTTGGTCCGTGGAGATCTATCCGAATCACGCCAAGCGCCAGCTCGCCGCCGGCGGGCTCGCGATCGGGATGGGCGTGCGCCAGGCGCGCACCATCGACATCGCCGCGATCGTGAAGACCTGCGGCTACGACTGGCTCTTCATCGACATGGAGCACAGCGCGCTGGACATCGACACCGCGACCCAGATCGCCGCGGCCGCGCTGCCGCTCGCGATCACGCCGATCGTGCGGGTTCCCGGCAAGGAGCACTACCACGCGTCCCGCGTCCTCGACTGCGGGGCGCAGGGCGTGGTCGTGCCGCACGTCGACACCGCGGAAGAGGCCGAGCGCGTCGTCTCTCACTGCCGGTACCCCCCGGTTGGGCGCAGGTCGGTCGCCGGCGGCCAACCACAGTTCGGTTTCCGGAGCGTGCCCGTCGGCGACATGACGCGCCTCGCCAACGAGGAGACGCTCGTCGTCGTGATGCTCGAGAGTCCCGGCGCAATCGAACGGGCGGACGCGATCGCCGCCGTGCCCGGCATTGACGCCCTGCTGATCGGCACGAACGATCTCACGACCGAGATGGGGATGCCTGGCCAGCTGGCCGGCCCGCACGTCGAGGAGGCCTAATCGCACGGTGATCGCCGCCTGCCGCAAGCACGGCAAGGTCCCGGGGATGGGCGGCGTGTACGACCCGAAGCTTCTGGAGCGCTACATCGGCCTCGGCATGCGGTTCATCCTCGCCGGGAACGACCTCACCTTTCTGATGGCCGGCGCGCGCGAGCGGGCGAGCTTCGTGCGCGGGCTGACGCGCTGAGGAGGATTGCATGAGCCTCACCAACCGCACCGTCCTGGTGACCGGCGCGGCCGGAAATCTCGGCCGCGTCCTCGCCAATGCCTTTGCCGAGCGCGGCGCCAACCTCGTGCTCGTTGGTCTGCGACGCGACAGCCTCGAGCGCACGTTCGGCGCGGGGGACGAGCGGCACCTGCTGGTGCCGGCCAATCTGCTCGACCAGGCGCAGGTCGACGCCGCCGCGCAGGCGGCGATCCAGCGCTTCAAGCGGATCGACGTGTTGTGCAACATCGCCGGCGGCTTCCGGGCGGGTACGCCGGTCCACGAGACGTCGGACGAGACCTGGAATCTCATGTTCGACCTCAACGCCCGCACCGTGCTACACGCCGTCCGGGCGGTGGTGCCGGGGATGATCGCAAACGGCGGCGGCAAGATCATCAACGTCGGGGCATACGCCGCGCAGCGGGGGGTCGCGCAGATGGGAGCCTACGTCGCCGCGAAGAGCGCGGTGATCCGTTTGACCGAGACAATGGCTGCGGAGCTGCGGGAGAAGGGCATCAACGTCAACTGCGTGCTGCCGACCGTCATCGATACACCGGAGAACCGCGCCGCGATGCCCAATGCCGATCCGAGTCGCTGGGTGGCGCCCGCGGATCTCGCGCGGACGATCGTATTCCTCGCGTCGGACGATGCCTGCGCGATCCACGGTGCCGCCGTGCCGGTGACCGGGCTCAGCTAGGGTTGACGCGGATGGGACCGCTCGCCGGCGTGCGCGTGCTGGAATTCGAAGCGATCGGGCCGGGCCCGTTCTGCGGGATGATGCTCGCGGACATGGGCGCCGACGTACTCCTGGTCGACCGGCCGAGCGACCCGGGTCTCGGCCTCGAGCGGCGCCGTGCGTTCGACGTCATGCTGCGCGGCCGCCGCTCCGTCACGCTCGACCTCAAGTCGCGGAACGGCGTTGCCGCTGTCCTCCTCCTCGCGCAGAAAGCCGATGCGCTGATCGAAGGCTTCCGCCCCGGGGTGATGGAACGGCTCGGCCTGGGGCCGGACGTCGTGCTGGCGGCGAACCAAAGGCTCGTCTACGGCCGCATGACCGGGTGGGGCCAGGACGGCCCGCTCGCGCCGCGCGCCGGACACGACATCAACTACATCGCGTTGTCCGGCGTGCTGAACGCAATCGGGCGGTTCGGCGGTGGGCCGGTGCCACCGCTCAATCTCGTCGGCGACTTCGGCGGCGGCGGGATGCTGCTCGCGTTCGGCATCGCCTGCGCGCTCGTCGAGTCGCGCCGCACCGGCAAGGGACAAGTCGTGGACGCGGCGATGGTGGAAGGGTCCGCGCTCCTCGCCGCGATGTACTCGGGGATGCTGCGCGAAGGGACATGGACCGAGGCTCGCGGCGCGAACGCGCTCGACTCCGGTGCGCCGTGGTACGACGCCTACGCGACCGCCGACGGGCGGTTCGTCGCGATCGGCGCGATCGAGGCAAAGTTCTACGCCGAGCTGCTCGATCGCCTGGGTCTCGCGGACGCGCGGCTTCCCGGGCAGCACGACCGCGCGGGCTGGCCCGAGCTGCGGCGACGCTTTGCGGCGGCGTTTCGATCGAAGACCCGCGACGAGTGGTGCCGCGTGTTCGAAGGGTCGGACGCGTGCTTTGCGCCGGTCCTCAGCTTCTCGGAGGCGCGAGAGCACCCGCACAATCTCGCGCGCGGCGGCTACGTGGGCGTCGGCGGCGTCGAGCAGCCCGGCCCGGCGCCGCGTTTCTCGCGCACCCCGGGCGCCGTCGAGCGCCCGCCGCCCGAACGCGGTGCGCTGGGGCGCGAAGCGCTCGCCGATTGGGGGTTCGCGCGCGCCGAGATCGACCGGCTCGCGTCGCTCGGGGTCGGGTTCGCGGAGTAGCCTGCAGCCGAAGGTCTCGTTCCCGGTCTTCCAGCGTCCGTCCAGAGGTCGAACATGGCTGAGCCATCCCGTCCCGCCCGCCTGTGGTATCAGAGCTTCGTCCACCCGATCGAGCAGGCCCCCTACATCGAGCGGCTGCAAGCGCTGCTGGACGCGGCCGCCGGCCCCGGCATCCGGTTCGAAGTTCATGGCCTCGAGCCTCCCGACTATCACTTCCACCCGCTGACGGAATTCCGCTGCGCCGCGCAGACGATCCGCAACGCCCTGGAGGCAGAGCGCGCCGGGTACGACGCCTTCGTCATCGGCCATTTCCAGGAGCCCGGCCTGCTGGAAATCCGCGGCGCGGTCGATATCCCCGTCGTCGGTCTGGGCGAGGCGAGCCTGCTTGCAGCGTTGAGCATGGGGCGCCGGCTCGGCCTCGTGACCATCGATCCGGTCTTCATCGATTGGCACGAGCGGCAGGTGCGAGCGCACGGCCTCGAGCAGCGCGTGGCCGGCGTGCGGGCGATTCACGTGGATCTGCCCGGCTTCATGCGCGCCTTCACCGACGAAGCGAGCTACGCCCGGGTGCGCGCGGACTTCGTGGAACAGGTTCGTCCGCTGGTCGTTGCGGGGGCGGAGGTCATCATCCCGGCGGGCGGCTTGCCGATGCTGCTGTTCGCGCGCGAATGCCCGTTCGTCGTCGACGGTGCGCTGGTGCTGAACGGCATCGCGGTGGTGGCAAAGACGGCGGAGATGGCGCTCGCTCTTCGCCGGCTCACCGGATCGGTGGTCAGCCGCCGCGGCACCTACGCCAAGGCTTCGGCTGAATGCGTAGCGGAGTACCTCTGCGCCCGCTGGTGAGCGCCGCAAGGCAAGTGACGCGCGAACCGCGCGCCGGCTAGCGCGTCGGCGGCAGCACCACCTGCCCCCGCCTGACCTGGTCGCGGAACTTCACGAGCTCGTCCGCGATGGTCTTGGCCGTGTGCTCCACGTCGCGCCGTGGGGCGCCCTTCTCCAGCACGAACTTCGCGGCGACGACGTACGGGTTCCTCGTCACCACCCCGCCCGGCAGCCGGCTCGGGTCGGTGACGGTGCCGAACACGAGAAACGACTCGGTCGGATGGGCCGCACCGAGGTCGCTCACGCCGACCTGCACCTCCATGTCGGTCTTGCCGCTGCCGAAGCCGATGATCGCGCGCCGCAGGGTGTTGCCGCTATCGGCCTCGGTGAAGACGCCGCGGACGAGCCAGCCTTCTCCAGGCAGGGCGCCTCCGGCCGGCAGCCGCTCCGCGGGAACGCCGGCGGCGTTCAGGTCCTTCACGAGCGCGGCTGCGAGCTCGTCGACGATCCGCCGCGCGTGCGTCGCCGGGTCCTCGCTCGTCAGCTGCTGAAACAGCCGCGGACGCCCGAGGAGACCCGTCCGCGGCTCGGTCGCCTCGACGTCGAGCCCGAAGTCCTGCACGTAGACACGCCGTGCGGGCGTCGACGGCAGCGCCGGAGTCGTCGCTTCGCCCTCGACCCGCGTCCCGCCGGTGAGCTTGTTGCCGGCGGTATCGTGTGTGGCGCACCCGGCCAGAAACCCGACGAGACCGAGTAAAGCGACCGCCGCGCGCCGATTCATGTGGGTCTCCCGCAAGTTCGCGGCAGCCCGCTCGTGGCGCTGCCGTAGCCCTCGGGACACTAACACGCTGGCCAAAGTTGCTACTATCCGGGCGCGCGAGCTTGCGGGACTCGGGGGGCGGTACACGGGTCCGACGCGTCGGGCGAGCCTCGCGCATCCCGTTCGGAAGGAGGCCTCCCATGCGCTCGTTCGCTTCGGTCGTCGCAGCGGCATTGGTCCTCGGCGCGTGCGCCCAGCAGCCGCCGGCTCCCGGGAGCCGGGGGGTGCTCCCGGGCTCCGACCTGCAGGTGTCCGGCTTTCTCGGCGACTACAGCGGATTCACCCGCGTGCCGGATCAGCCGGACGCGTGGCAGTGGGTCCGGCCCGGGGTGAACTGGCGCCCGTACACCAAGATCCTCATCCCGCCCGTCGAGGTCTGGCTCAACCCGACCGCCGAGTACCTCGCCATCGAGCCCGACGTCTACAAGCAGATGACCGACACGTTCCGCACGCTGACCGCGCAGGAGTTCCGCGCCGGCGGCTACGAGGTGGTCGACAAGCCCGGGCCAGGCGTGCTCAAGCTCCGCTATGCGCTCACCGGTGTTACGCCCGAGCGCCCGGGCGTCACGCCCCTCGACCTGCTGCCGATCAAGATGGCGGTCAACGCGGCGCGCGCCGCGACCGGCACGGACAAGACCGTCATCGTGGTCTCCGGCGAAGTGGAGGCGCGCGACGGCGTGACCGACGAGCGCCTCTTCGCGGAGGTCGCGGTGCGCCGCGACTACCACCTCTACCTCGGCAAGCAGCTCACCTGGGACGACCTGCGAAGCGGCGCCACGAACTGGGCGAAGCTGAGCCGCGCGCGCCTCGACCGGGCGCGGGGCGTCCAGCGCTGATGCACGTCGCGTCCGCCCTGCTGCCGGCGGTCGCGCTCGCCCTCCCGTTGCTGGCCGCCTGCGGCAAGCGGGAGGGCCCGCCGATCGCGAAGGGCGGGCCGGTCGAGGTCTCGGTGCTGACCGTCGCGCCGCGCGACGTGCCGGCGATCTTCGAGTACGTCGCCCAGACCCAAAGCTCGCGCCAGGTGAACATCCAGGCGCGCGTCAGCGGCTTCCTCGACAAACGCGTCTACACCGAGGGCTCGATCGTCAAGGAAGGGCAGGTCCTCTTCCTGATGGACAAGAAGCCGTTCCAGGCGCAGGTGGACGCGGCCAAGGCGCAGCTCTCCAAATCCCAGGCGGCGCTCGACGTCGCGAAGTCGAATCTCGCGCGGGTCAAGCCGCTCGCGCAAGCCGAGGCGCTGTCGCAGAAGGATCTCGACGACGCGACCGGCAACTTCGAGAGCGCGTCGGCGTCGGTCGAAGGGGCGAAGGCGCAGCTCGACACCGCGCAGCTCAACCTCTCCTACTGCACCATCACCACGCCGGTGACCGGCATCAGCGGCGCCGCGGCGCAGGCCGACGGCACCTACCTGAACCAGACCAACAGCCAGCTCACGACCGTGGCGGTGCTCTCACCGATGTGGGTGAACTTCAGCCTGTCCGAGAACGAGCTGCAGAGCCTCCGCGATCAGGTCGACAAGGGCCGGCTCGCGCGCGCGCCGAACAACCAGTACGTCGTCGAGATCGTGCTCGTCGACGGGCAGGTGTTCCCGTTCACCGGCAGCATCACGTTCACCGATCCGGCGTTCAACGCGCAGACCGGCACGTTCCTCGTCCGCGCTTCGGTGAACAACCCCGACGGCGTGCTGCGACCCAACCAGTACGTCCGGGTGCGCGTGAAGGGTGCGACGCGCCCGAACGCGATCCTCGTCCCGCAGCGCGCGGTGCTGCAGGGATCCAGGGGCCACTTCGTGTGGGTGGCCGACAAGGACAACAAGGCCGAGAACCGCCCGGTCACCGTCGGCGACTGGGCCAGCGACGCGTGGGTGATCACCGAAGGCCTCCGCGCGGGCGACCGGGTGGTCGTCGACGGCGGGCTCAAGCTCGGGCCGGGTGCGGCGCTCGTACCGAAGGAGATTGCCGCCACCGCACCGGCGACCGCGGCGGCCAAGGCGCCCTCGCCCAGGCCCGCGACCGCCGCGACGAAGTAGCGGGACCCGCGCGTGTTCTCGCGGTTCTTCATCGAGCGGCCGATCTTCGCCGCGGTCGTCGCAATCCTGCTCACGCTCGCCGGCGCGGTGGCGCTGACCGCGCTTCCGGTGCAGCAGTATCCCGGGATCACCCCGGTGCAGGTCACGGTGCAGGCGACCTATCCGGGCGCGGACTCGCAGACACTCGCCGACTCGGTCGCCGCGCCCATCGAGGCGCAGATCAACGGCGTCGACAACATGCTCTACATGTCGTCGACGAGCTCGTCGAGCGGCCAGATGACGCTCACCGTCTTCTTCTCGCTCGACACCAACCCGGACATCGCGCAGGTACAGGTGCAGAACCGCGTCAACCTGGCGATGCCGCAGCTTCCCGCCGCGGTGACGCAGCTCGGCGTGTCGGTGCAGAAGAAGTCGTCGTCGATCATGATGCTCGTCGCCGTCTACGCGCGGGACGGCCGCTACAGCCCCGAGTACGTCGCCAACTACGCGAACGTCTACGTGCTCGACGCGCTGAAGCGCGTGCCGGGCGCTGGCCAGGCGCAGGTCATGGGCGTCGCCGACCAGGCGATGCGGATCTGGATGAACCCGGACCGCATGGCCTCGCTCCAGATCACCACCACCGACATCCAGAACTCGGTCGCCGCCCAGAACGCGCTCTTCGGCGCGGGCCAGATCGGCCAGCAGCCGAGCGCGGGGCCGGTCGAGCTGACCTTCCCGGTGGTGACGCAGCGGCCGTTCACCGATCCGAAGCAGTACGAGCGGATCATCCTGCGTGCGAGCCAGGACGGCAGCGCGATCGTGCGCGTCGGCGACGTCGCGCGCGCCGAGGTGGGGCTGCGCCAGTACATCGTCGACAGCCGGCTCAACAACGAGCCGGCGACCTACATCGCCGTCTACCAGCAGGCCGGCGCGAACGGCTTGATCGTCTCCGCGGCGATCCGCCAGACGCTCGAGCAGATGAAGGATCGCTTCCCCGACGGCATCGACTACGCGATCGCGCTCGACACCAACGACTTCGTCCGGCTCTCGATCGAGGAGGTGATCCACACCCTGATCGAGGCGGTGATCCTCGTCGTGCTGGTGGTGTTCCTCTTCCTGCAGAGCATCCGCACCACGCTCATCTGCGCGGTCGCGATCGTGGTGGCGCTCGTCAGCACCTTCGCCGGCATGCTCGCGCTCGGCTTCTCGATCAACCTGCTCACCCTGTTCGGCCTGGTGCTGGCGATCGGCATGGTCGTCGACGACGCGATCGTGGTGGTGGAAAACGTCGAGCGAATCATGGTGAAGGAGCACCTGCCGGCCAAGGAGGCCACGCTCAGGAGCATGGGCGAGATCGCGTCGTCGCTCGTGGCGGTGGTGCTGGTGATGGCGTCGGTATTCATTCCGGCGGCGTTCCTCCCCGGCACCACCGGGCAGCTCTACAAGCAGTTCGCGATCACCATCGTGGTGTCGGTGACGGTGTCCGGGTTCGTCGCGCTCACCCTGACGCCGGCGATGTGCAGCGTGCTCCTCAAGCACAAGCCGGCGCCGACGCGCGGATTCTTCGCCTGGTTCAACCGCGAGGTCGACCGGGTGACGCGCGGCTTCGGGCACGCGGTGACGATCATGATCGCGCGGATGGCGATCGCGCTCGTACTGCTCGCCGTCTTTCTCTACGCGATCTGGCATCTCTTCATGACCCTGCCGACGAGCTTCGTGCCGAACGAGGACCAGGGCTACGGCTTCGCCGTGATCGTCATGCCGGACGCGGCGAGCCTCGAGCGCACCCAGGTCGTCGCCGAACGGGTGGACGCGATGCTCGCGAAGATCCCCGGCGTCGAGAAGCGCGCCATGGTGACCGGCTACAGCCTGATCGACCAGGGGTTCAAGCCGAACGCCGGGACGTTTTTCATCACCTTCCGCGACTTCAAGGAGCGCTACTCGAGCCTCGCGAGCGCGCGCGAACAGAACGCGCGGGCGATCCTCGTCACGCTCTACCGGGAGGCCCAGGCGATCGAGGGCGCGACGGTGTTCCCGGTGCCGCCGCCGCCGATCCCCGGCATCGGCACCACCGGCGGCTTCGAGTTCTGGGTCCAGGACACCGGCGCCGGCGACCCGGCGCGGCTCGACGAGCTGACGCAGGAGGTCATCCGGCAGGCGTCCGCGCGGCCCGAGCTCGCGAGCATTCACACCACCTTCCGCGCGAGCACCCAGCAGCTCCGAGCGGACGTCGACCGCGAGAAGGCGACGCTGCTCGGCGTGCCGGTCGAGGACGTCTACAGCGCGATCCAGGCGCAGTTCGGGTCGCTGACGGTGAGCCAGTTCAACCAGTTCAGCCGCGTGTGGTGGGTCATCCTGCAGTCGGACGCGAAGTACCGGCAGAGCCCCGAGGACCTCGCCCGCCTCTACACGCGCTCGAGCCAGGGGAAGATGGTGCCGCTCTCGGCGCTCGTGACCACGCGCTGGGTCACCGGCCCCGACCTCCTGCCGCACTTCAACGGCTTCCCGGCGGCGAAGATCACGGGCAACGCCGCGCCCGGCTACAGCTCCGGCCAGTCAATCGCGGCGATGGAGGCGGTCGCGCGCGAAGTGCTGCCGCCGGGCTACACGTTCGCCTGGTCGGGGCTAGCGTTCGAGGAGAAGAAAGCGGGCGGCACCTCGATGCTCGCGTTCGTGTTCGGCCTGATCATCGTCTTCCTGGTGCTCGCCGCTCAGTACGAGTCGTGGACGCTGCCCGGCGCGGTGATGACCGCGGTGCCGTTCGGGGTGCTCGGCGCGCTCACCGCGATCTGGCTGCGCGGGCTGGAGAACGACGTCTACTTCCAGATCGGCCTGCTCGTCCTGATCGGCCTCGGCGCGAAGAACGCGGTGCTGCGGGTGACCGCCGCCGTCGAGCTCCGGCACGAGGGCCGCTCGATCATGGAGGCGACGATCGAGGCCGGTGAGCGGCGGCTGCGGCCGATCATCATGACCTCGGCCGCGTTCGCGTTCGGCGTGCTCCCGCTCGCGATCGCCGTCGGCGCGGGCGCGAACGCGCGCCACTCGATCGGCACCGGGATCCTCGGCGGCATGATCGGCGAGACGACCCTCGCCATGCTGTACGTGCCGCTCTTCTTCTACATCTTCGACCGCATCAACGAGCGCAAGGCGCTGCGCACGCCGGCGGCGGGCGGCGGAGTGCCCGCGCCGGCCGCGCCGCACGCGCCGCGGGAGGGGGAATGATGCGGAGCGCCGCCTTCGCCGCGCTCGCCATCCTCGGCGGCTGCATGGTGGGGCCGGACTACCAGCGGCCCGAGGTCCCGATCCCGGCCGCCTACCGCTACGAGCCGCAGGCGGTCGCGCAAACCGCCGATACCGATTGGTGGAAGCAGTTCGGCGACCCGGTGCTCGACGGCTACATCGCCGAAGCGCTCGCGCACAACAAGAACGTGCAGATCGCCGTCGCCAACGTCGAGCAGGCCGCAGGCGTCCTCACCACCACGCGCTCGCCGCTGTTTCCGCAGCTCAACTACCAGGCGGACGCCACGCGGCAGCGCCTCACCGAGAGCGTCCAAGCGCAACGGCTCGCCGCCGCGCTGGGCGGGAACCCGCAGACGACCTACCAGGTGCTCGCCGGTGCGAGCTGGGAGATCGACCTGTGGGGACGCATCCGCCGCCTCACCGAGTCGGCGCGGGCGAGCCTGCTCGCCACCGACGAGGCGCGGCGCGGCGTGGTGCTGTCGCTCGTCGCCTCCGTCGCCTCCACCTACCTGCAGCTGCTCGGCCTCGACGAGCAGCTCGAGATCGCGCAGCGCACGCTCGATACCTACGGCCAGTCGGTCAAGCTGTTCGAGCTGCAGAACAAGTACGGCCAGGTGTCGAAGATGAACGTCGAGCAGGCGCGCTCGCAGTACGAGACCGCCGCGGCCCAGATCCCGGTGATCAGGAGCCAGATCGTGCAGACCGAGAACGCGCTCGCGGTACTGCTCGGCCGCAACCCGGGCCCGATCGCCCGCGGGAAGAAGCTCGACGCCCTCGCCCTGCCCACGGTGCCGGCCGGATTGCCGGCCACGCTCCTCGAGCGCCGTCCCGACCTCCTGCAGGCCGAGCAGACCGCTGATCGCCGCGAACGCGCAGATCGGCGCGGCGAAGGCGCAGTACTTCCCGACCATCTCGCTGACCGGTGCGCTGGGGTCGGTGAGCCCCGAGCTCCGGAACCTGTTCACCGGGCCGGCCGGCGTATGGAGCTACGGCGGCTCGATCATCGGCCCGATCTTCACCGGCGGGGCGATCGCGGGCCAGGTCGCCCAGGCCGAGGGGGGCAGAAGGCGGCGCTTGCCTCCTACGAGCTCGCGATCCAGAACGCGTTCGCCGACGTGGAGAACGCGCTCGCCTCGAACGCGAACCTCGGCGAGCAGCTCGCGGCCCAGGGGCGCCTCGTCACGTCGCTTTCCGAGTACTCGCGTCTCGCGCGGCTCCAGTTCAACGGCGGCTACACGTCCTACACCACCGTGCTGCAGGCCGAGCAGCAGCTCTTCCCCTCGGAGCTGAACCTCGCCAGCATCCGCGCGCAGCTCTACGGCTCGCTCGTCAACATCTACAAGGCGCTGGGAGGCGGATGGGTCGACAAGGCCGACGAGCTCTCGCCGCAGCCATCGGCGGCGGCGCTGCCGCCGCGAGCCCCGACCGGCTCGGCGACGCCGGGGCGCTGAGCGCCGGAAGCTCGCCCTCAGTTCGCGGTGATTCCCCGCGCCTTGATGAGCTTCGCGAAGCGCTGCGCCTCGCTCGCGATGAACTTTCCCGCTTCCTCGGGCGTGGTGATGAAGGCGTCGAACCCCTGTTCCTGGAACTTGTCCCGCACGTCCTTCGAGTTCAGGGCGTTCCTGAGGGCGGTGTTCAGCCGGGTCACCACCTCCGGCGGGGTACCCGCAGGGGCGAGCAGCACGAGCCACTGGGTGAACTGGAAATCCTTCACGCCGGCTTCCTGCAGGGTCGGCACGTCGGCGAGCTGCGCGGATCGCTTCGTGTCGGTGACCGCCAGCGCGCGCAGCGTTCCGGCCTTGACGTGCGGCAGTGCCGCCGACAGCGTCGGAAAGCTGAAGTCGACCTGCCCCCCGAGCGTGTCCATGAGGGCCGGCCCGCCACCGCGGTAGGGGACGTGCAGGATGAACGTCCCGGTCGCCTCCTTGAACATCTCCCCGCAGAAGTGGAAGGTCGTGCCGACGCCCGCCGAGGCGTAGCTCAGCTTGCCGGGCTTGGCGCGCGCGAGCCGTACCAGTTCCGCGACCGTGGTCGCCGGCACCTTGTTGTTGACCACGAGCACGTGCGGTGACGTGGCGACCATGCCGATCGGCGCGAAATCCTTGATCGGGTCCCAGGTGAGCTTGTCGAACAGGCTCTGGTTGGTGACGAGCGGGATGGTGTTCAGGACGATGATGTAGCCGTCCGGCTTCGCCCGCGCCGCGGCCTCCATCCCGATGTTGCCGGACGCCCCGCTCCGGTTCTCGATCACGATCCGCGTGCCGAGCTCGCTCGCGAGCGGTTCCGCGATCAGCCGCGCGGTGATGTCGACGCTGCCGCCTGGGGGGAACGGCGCGATCAGCCGGATCGGCTGACTGGGATAGGTCTGGGCCGCGAGCGGCGCGGCCAAGCCCAGAGCCGACAGCGCGCACAGCCCGCGCAGGATTGCTCGCATGATCTCCCCCTCACGACAGTCGCTCCAGAACCGCCTGACCGAACGCCTGGGTCCCGAGCGGCCCGCCGAGATCGCGGGTGCGGGTCACGGGCTTGCGCATCAGGGCCGCCAGCGCCGCTTCGAGCGCCGCCTGCGCGCGCGCGAAGCTCTCCGCCGCGTGCCGCTCCCCCAGCCAGCCGAGGAGCATGCCCGCTGAGATTAGCAGAGAGCACGGGTTGGCGAGGTCCTTGCCGGCGATGTCGGGCGCCGAGCCGTGCTGCGCCTGGGCCATGGCGTGGACGTCGCCCGCGTTGAGCGAGCCGGCGAGGCCGAGGCTGCCCGAGAGCTCGGCGGCCTCGTCCGAGAGAATGTCGCCGTACATGTTGGTCGTCACGACGACGTCGAAGCGGGCTGCGTCGCGCACCAGCGCCGCCGCCATCGAGTCGACCAGCTGCTCCTCGTAGGCGACGTCGCCGAACTCCGCGGCGACCGCCCGCACCTCGCGCAGGAACAGCCCTTCGGTCACCTTGAGGACGTTCGACTTGTGCACCGCGGTCACCTTGCGCCGGCGCTGCCGCGCGAGGCGAAATGCGGTCTGGGCGATGCGGCGCGACGCGTGCGCGCTGATCTTGCGCACCGACAGCGCGAGGTCCGGCGTCGGCATGAACTCCCCGACGCCCTGGTGCATGTTGCGATCGGCGTAGAAGCCCTCGGTGTTCTCGCGCACGATCACGAGGTCCATCGGCGTGCGGCCCCAGTGGGCGATCCCTTCGTAGGACCGGCTCGGCCGCACGTTGGCGTAGAGGTCGAGCGCGATGCGCAGCTCACCCGACGGATTGCGCCCGCCCTGCGCGCGCGGCGGATAGTCGAGATGAGAGACCGGACCGAGGATGCAACCCTCGGCGGCGGAGCAGGCCGCGAGGACCGGCTCGGGAAACGTGCTGCCGCTGCGCTTCAGGCTTGCGAGGCCGACCTCGTGAGTCTCGAAGCGCAGATCGAGCGCGAAGCGCCGGTCGAGCCGTTCGAGAACCTCGACGGTGACCGCCGTGATCTCTGGACCGATGCCGTCGCCGGGGAGAACGGGGATCTGCATGGCGCCTCGCCATGATAGCGGCGATGCAGTCGCTCGATCGAGCGCACCGCGCGCCGTCCCCGGCGCTCCCGGATCACGCGCCAGGATGGTCGCCCAGAGAAGGCTCTGATCCGGGGGATCAGAGCTTTCCCGTGGGCTGCTGCGCCCTACTTGCGGGCGTCAGCCAGGCACTTCTCCTTCTCGGCGCCCGTCAGCTTGTCGCACTTCGCGGGGTCACCTTGCGCGTACGCGCCCGCCACGAAACCGGCAAACAGGGTGGCCAACAACGCTTTGAGGAAGATCCGCATTGCATCACTCCTTTCCCATTCTTACCGCACAATGTAGAACTTGCTCGGATCGGGGCGCCAACGGCGTCCCGGGTTTGCCCTCGCACCGGCGCTGGCCCTGGAGCGGCGCGCGCACAACCGAGAAGGCCACGGACCTTATGCAATTGGTATGCCAACGTCCGTCACCGTGATCTCACCCAAGTAGATCTGATCCACGCGGCGTTTCCTGTCGGGCTGCGGCGACGGTCGCCGCTCGAGCTGCGCTCAACTCGAGCGCGGAGCGATGGGTTGTGGAGCGCGGAGGGAAGAGAGCAAGCCGTGCAGGGCCTCGAGGTCTGCGGGCTTGACCAGGTGGTGGTCGAAGCCGGCGACCCTGGAGCGCCGGCGATCTTCCTCCTGACCCCAGCCGGTCATCGCCACGAGCACGGTGTCCCGGAAGGCCGGCTCCTGGCGCATCTGGCGGGCGACTTCCTCGCCGTCCATCTCCGGCATGCCCAGGTCAACGAACAGGATCTCGGGCCGGTGATCGCGCGCGGCCTGCAACGCCGCCGCGCCATCGTAGACGACGCGGGCCTCCGCGCCCAGCAGCTCCAGCAGGATGCCGAGACTGTCCGCGGCGTCGCGATTGTCGTCGACCACGAGGGCCCGGCACGCCGCGGCGCGCGCGCGCCGCGGAACGCTGTCGCGCGCCGCCTCGGGTGCAGTCGACTGGGTGGCGGGAGCGAGCGGCAGGGTCACGACGAACTCGCTGCCGCGACCGAGCCCTTCGCTCCGCGCCTCGATGCGCCCGCCGTGCTTTTCCACCAGGCTGCGCGCCAGCGTCAGCCCGATGCCCAGCCCCTCTGGCGCGGGGCCGCCCGTGCGGTCCGCCCGAACGAAGATCTCGAAGACGCGCGGCAGCACCTCGGCCGGAATGCCCGCGCCGGTGTCGCGAACCGAGATCTGCGCCGCGCCTTCGTGGCGCCGGCCGGAAAGCCAGATCCGTCCGCCACGCTCGGTATAACGTGCCGCGTTGTTGAGCAGATTGGAAACCACCTGGGCGAGCCGCACGAGATCGGCCTCCAGGACGAGCTGCTCCGACGGCAGGCTCAGCGTCAGCTCGTGGCCGGCGGCCTCGATGAGCGGCAGGCTGGTCTCGATGGCGCTGCGCAGCACCGCCGCCAGCTCGACGCGCTCCTTGCGCAGCTCGATCTTGCCGCTGCTGATGCGCGACAGCTCGAGCAGGTCATCGACCAGCCGGACCATGTGTGCGACCTGTCGCTCGAGCATCTCCCGCATCGCGTCGGTCATGCCCGAGCCGGACACGCGCAGGATGTGCAGGACGTTGCGGATCGGAGCGAGCGGGTTGCGCAGCTCGTGCGCCAGGGTCGCCAGGAACTCGTCCTTGCGGCGATCAGCTTCCTGCAGCTGCTCCTGCAGCACCTTCTGGTCGTGGATGTCGGTTGTGACGCCGAACCAGCACGCCACGCCACCCGCGGGGTCGCGCAGCGGCACGGCGCGGGTGACAAACCAGCGGTAGACGCCGTCGTGGCGCCGGTTGCGGACCTCGATCGCGTACGCCCTTCCCTCGCGCAAGGCCGCGCTCCATTCCGAGACGCAGCGCTCGCGATCGTCGGGATGGAGCACGAGCTCCGGCCACGCGCGGGCGTTCTGCTCGGCCGTGATCCCGCAATACTCGAGCCAGCGGCCGTTGGCATAGGTGATCGTGCCGTCGGGCGCCGCGGTCCAGACGATCGAGGGAATCGTCTCCGCCAGAAACCGGAAGCGCTCCTCGCTCTGACGGAGCGCCAGCTCGACGCGCTCGCGCTCGGTGATGTCGACGGCCACCCCCGCGACGAGCGAAGCGCTGCCGTCGGGGTCCGGGAGCGCGAACTTCCGGACGACCGACTGGTGCAGCACGCCGTCCTCGTGGCGCAGGCGCTCGACGACCTCGACCACCGTTTCGCCCGCGAGCGCGCGCCGGTCGTTCTCGGCGAACTCGCGCGCCGTTTCGGGCGGGAAGATCTCGGCGTCGGTCCGCCCGTAAAGCGCCGCGCGCGGCGTCCGGAACGCCTTCTCGGCCGCGTCGTTGACGTAGACGTAGCGGCCCGCGCGATCCTTGATCCACGCGAGCCCGGGGAAATGCTCCATGAACCGGGCGAAGCGCTGCTCGCTCGCGCGGAGCGCCTCGAGGCGATCCCGCAGCTCGTACTGCCGCCGCCGTGCCCTGAGGGCGGTGCGCATGGCGCTGAGTAGGGTCGCCTCCCTGACCGGGCGCTCGTGAACGGTGACGTTGCCGAGCAACTCGACTCCGGATGCCACGACCGGCGCGTCGGCGAGCACCAATACCGGAAGGTCGGACCAGGCCGGTTGCCGTCGCAGCGCCTCGAGCAGACTGGCGGGCGGGGGAGCGACCGGCGCTGCGTCGATCAGCAGCAGCGCACCGGCGCCGGCCTCGAGTTCCCGGCACAGCTCGTCCAGGTCGCGGCAAACGCGGGCGGCGAGACCGGCTCGCCCGAGGACCGTCTCGCAAAACGCGGCAGCGTCAGCGACCGGGGCGAGCACGAGAATGCGCTCGTCGACGGGCGGCCTGTCCATGCTCATCGTCCGCTGCACCCTGGTGTCGCGCGTCCTCGATCGGCGCCACTGCCGGTGAGTGCGCCCCGCGGGCTCCGCCACAACGGACCCACGCCGGATGCTACGCCGGGGGAGTCCCCGGTGCAGGCGAGGCAGCGGCGGCAAGGGCGCGTCGACGGCGGTCCTTCTGTGCAACGGCACTTCGCAGAACGAGGCGCCGACCGAAGCGGTCCCGCCGCCGCCTTTCAACCCGCAGCACATCGCGTGCCCTGCCGCGGGTGTTGGACGCTGCCATGCGTGCAACTCTTGCAATCCCAGCGCAACGTTTACCGCGGCACCGCCTTCAGTGCCACCTGCCCCGCCAACGGCGGGGGCACGCGCATTGCGTGGCGTCAGGTGCAATGGCCCTTCGCCAACCTTTGATAGAGGAACCATGCGATGCTGAAGAAGACCCTTATGGCGACGATCGTTAGTGCCGCCCTGGCGAGCGGCTCCGCGCTGGCGCAGTCGGCCTCGGAGCGCAGCCCGAGCGATGGCCGCAGCGGCGGTACCGGTGTGCCTTCCGCGGTCAGCGGCGCGACGCCTTCAGTCGGCGCGGACGAGCACGTTTGGCGTGATTCCTGGCGCTACGACAGTCGGGTGATGCCATACAGCCTCACGGACGGCCGCAGCGGGGGCGCCGGAGTGCCTTCCAGCGTGAACGGCGCCGTGCCCTCGACGACGCCGACCGAAGACCTCGGCCGGCTGAACGCGGGTAACCACGCCAGCGTGCAGCAGTCCTCGGTGTTCGCCCCGGACCGCTTCGCGCAATAGCGTTCGTCTCCAAAAGAGCAAAGAGTCTGGCAGCGTCTCGCCAGGCTCTTGCTCGTTATGGGTCGCCCCGGCGCGGGTAGCCGGTAACTCTTACGCGCCGGGACCGGGCACGAAGTGTGCGCGTGACACGACCGTGCGCCCGGACGCGACGCGGTACGGATGACCCAAAGCCACGGCCAGGTCGGGCCGACGGTCGTCGCCACGTACAACATCCACCGCGCGATCGGCCGCGACGGTGCTTTCGATCCTGCCCGCGTCGCCGAGGTCCTGGCCGAGATCGATCCCCACGTCATCGCGCTCCAGGAGGTCCAGAGCGGGGCCGCGGGCCGCGACCTGATCCAGCTCTGCCGCGAGCGGCTCGGGGCCGAGGCGATCAGCGGGGTCACGATGCTGCGTAAGGACGCGGAGTACGGCAACGCGATCCTCACGCGCCATCCGGTGCTCGCGGTGGCGCGCCTCGACCTAAGCGTGCCCCCGCACGAGCCGCGCGGTGCGCTCGACGTGCGGCTCGACTGCGCCGGCCGGCCGCTTCGCGTCGTCGCCACCCATCTCGGTCTCTGGCCCTACGAGCGGCGGTGGCAGGTGCGGCAGCTGCTCGCGTTGCTCGATGACGGGGACGATCTCCCGACCGTGTTGCTGGGCGATCTCAACGAATGGTGGCTATGGGGGCGGCCCGTACGCTGGCTGCATGCGCAGTTCCGGCGGACACCGGCGCCGCCGACCTTCCCGTCCCGCCTGCCGGTGTTCGCGCTCGACCGGCTGTGGGTCCGGCCGCGCAGCCTGCTGCAACGACTGACGGTGCATAGGAGCCCGCTCGCGCGGATCGCCTCCGACCATCTGCCGCTGGTCGCGACGCTCGACGGCTCAAGCGGCGAGCAGCACCAGAGCGCTCGCCGCGACGCTCGTGGCGAGACCCCTTAGCGCGGCGCGTGCGAGGAGCACCGAGAAGTCCATGATGGTCGAGATACGATCGCGATCAGGGGTCATGCGCTCGCGCGTCGGTCCCGATCCGCGCGCGCCGGTTGTTGCTCCAGGTACTCCTTCAGGGCGGCGAGCATCACCTTCCAGTTCGCCGCGGAATGATCGCGCGCCTCATCGGTCGGATTGTTGTCTTGCGCAAGCAAGACGCGAGTCTGGTTTCCCTCGCCCCACAATTCGATGGTCACGCTGTGGTAGCTCTCCGGCTTGTCGGGCAGCCCGGACCTCGGGCTGAAGTGACTGTAGCGAATCGATCTTCCCGGTTCGATCCGCAGGACCACGCCCTTGTCGGCGAATGGCTTGCCCTGCCACTCCCCTTTCCAGACGATTGGGCTTCCCTCGCGCCAGTCCGTGACGACATCCGTCCCGAACATGTACTGCTTGATCGCTTTGGGATTCACGAGCGCCTCCCAGACCCGGTCGCCGGGAGCATTGATCGTGACCGCAGCCCTGGCGATCAGATTGTCCATGCGTCGCTCCTCGGTCGGGGATTTCACGTTTGTCATGACGGCGTCCGGTCGGGTGAAACATCCTGCAGCGCCTGCTGCACGACGCGGCGCAGGCGCTCCGTCTCGCCGAGCACCTTGCGCGCATAGCGGTTCTCGTCGTCGTCCTGCCAACCCGCGTAGCGCTGCAGGCCGGCTCGCAGATTTCCCGTCTTGCGCAGGTATTCCTTGAGGATCTGGGTGCCGACGAGCACGTTGACCCGCGGATCGGCGAGCGCCGCCTCGCCGCCGTGCTCGACGAGCTTCTCGCGGTGAAAGCGCGGCACCACCTGCATCAGTCCGCGCGCGCCGAACCCGCTGCGCGCCGCCGGATTGAAGCTCGACTCGACAGCCATGACCGCCAGGACGAGCAACGGGTCGAGATCGAACTCGGCCGCAGCGGCGTGCGCCTCGTCGACGAACACCCGTGTGTCCTCGCGCTCGACCCGATACCGGTCCGAGAGATAGGCGACGAGCGCCGCGCGGCGCGGGTCCGGCGCGGGCGGCAACTCGAGCAACTCGATTGTGATCTCCTTGATCGGCGGGCCTTGCAGCGTGAACGTCCGGGCACCGCTGAGCGTGAAGACGGCGATGGCCGCGAGCACGCAGGCGGCAAGCGTCCGGCCGAGGGTGTCCTCGGTCAGGTTCATGCCTTCAAGCCGCACGCCGCTTGACGGCATAGCTGCCCGGCGCCACATGGTCAGGCTCCTATTGCAGAAATCGCTTCTCAAAGGGGCTTGTCGTGCCGGCGGTCACTCTCGTTCCCGCTTGCGCGGCAGGCGCCGTACTGCGGTGCTGCTGGCCGGACCACTGCAACTGCCGTACCAGGCCGCGCTGCCTTCAGGAATCAAGGGGTTGCTGCGATAGCAGAGAAAATCGCCGCGTGTAACGCTTACCGGACACGGGTAAGAGAGGTACATCGGTCGCAGCGGCCGGCACGCCGGCCCCGGGCCCACGCCCCTTAGGGACTAGTTGCGGGAGTCCGCCCGCGGGATGGATGCCACGGTCCGCCCCGACGGACCGTAGCCGATCAGCGCCTGGATCGCGGTGACGAGTCGATCCGCATCAACCGGCTTGCCGACGCGGTCCTGGAACCCGGCCACGCGGAGCCGTTGTCGGTCGACCTGGGTAAACGCCGTCACCGCGATCGCGGGCACGCGCTCGACGCCGCGCTCGCCCTCCATCGACCGCACGCGCGCAAGAACGGCGAATCCGTCCTCGTCCGGCATCGCGAGATCGAGCAACAGCACGTCGGGACGGCTCCCGGGAAACAGTTCGTCCAGTCGGGCGAGGAGCGCCTCGCCCGACGCGAAAAGCTCGACGCTCGCACCCGCCTGCCGGAGCACGAGTCCGACGGTGTCGCGCGCATCAGGATCGTCGTCCACGAGGAACACGCCGAACCCGGTCAGACGCCCCGGGGCATGCACGCGCTCGGGCGCTGCCGGCACCCGCTCGGCCTCCACGCCGGGAGGCGGTACCGGCAGGTCGACGCTGAAGGTGGCGCCCCGACCCGGACCCTCGCTTTCGGCGCGGGCCTCGCCACCGTGCAGCTCGATGATGTTTCGCACCAGCGCGAGACCGATCCCGAGCCCGCCCGCGCGGCGGGTGGTCGAGGTATCGGCCTGCGTGAACCGTTCGAAAACGTGCGGCAGGAACTCCGGCGCGATCCCCGCACCGTTGTCGCGCACCGCGAGCCGGATGCGGTCGCCGACGCGCCGCACCGCGGTCTCGATCATGCCGTCCTGCGGCGTGAACTTGATCGCGTTCGACAGCAGATTCGTGAGCACCTGCTGCAGACGGACCGGGTCGCCGTCGACCGTGATCCGCGGCTGGCCGAGCGTCGCGCGCAGCTCGATCCGCTTCGCGGCGGCGGCCGGCCGGGCGATCTCGATCGCGGCGTGCACGACGTCGACCAGGTTGATGGCGTGCCGCTCGAGGGTGAGCTTGCCGCTCATGCTCCGCGAGGTATCCAGGATGTCGTCGATGAGCCGTGCCTGGTGCTCGACGTTGCGCTTGATCGCGGCGGTGGCGCGCTCGAGGAGGCCCGCCTCGAGCGGCCGGGTGCTCGCGAGCAGGTGGCCCCACCCGCGCAGCGCATTGAGCGGCGAGCGCAGCTCGTGCGAGACGATCGCGAGAAACTCATCCTTCGCGCGATTGGCGCGTTCGGCTTCCTCCCGCAGCTGCTGCTCCTCGGCGACCAGGATCTCGAGCTCGCGCTCGGCCCGCTTGCGCTCGGTGATATCGGTGGCCACGCCGACGAGCCCCACGATGCGGCCCTGCTCGTCGCGCAGCGGCGACTTCGTGGTGAGATAGGTCCGCGAGCCGACAGCACCAGGGAAGACTTCCTCCACGGTGAGCGATTGGCCCGATTCGATGACGACCCGGTCGTGCTCGGCCTTCGCCCGCCCTGCCTCGAGGTCGGTGGCGAGCTCGAGGCTGCTCCGGCCGAGAAGCTCGCGCTCTTCCTTGCCGGTGGCGCGCACGTACGCCGCGTTCACCATCAGCAGCCGACCCTCGACGTCCTTGGCAAAGATGAGCTCCGACGTGCTCGCGGTGATCGTGCCGAGGAGGTGGGTGCGCTCGCGCAGCGCGGCGGTCGCCTGCTCCAGCGCCGCCGTGCGCTCGATCACGCGGGCGTCGAGCTCGACGTAGGCGCGGCGCATGGCGCGCTCGGCGACCCGGCGCTGGGACGCGTCGTGAACGATGAGCACCGCGCCGGTGAACTCCCCGCGCGGATCGCGGATCGGCGCCGCGCTGAGATCGACCGGATGCAACCGCCCTTCCGCGACCCGGAGCGCCGGCTCGCCCTCGCCGAGCGCGATCTCGCCCGACTGCAGCGCGCGGTCGAGGGGCGACTCGGTCTCCATCCCGGTGTGCTCGTCGACGACGTGCAGCAGCTCGCCGACGGCGCGTCCGACGGCGGCGGCCTCGGAGCAGCCAGTCAGTCGTTGCGCAGCGGTGTTCAAGAACCTGACTCGCCCGGAGCGGTCGGTGGCGATCACGCCGTCGCCGATGCTCGCGAGGACGACCCGGAGCGACTCGCGCTGGGCGCGGGCGTCGTCCTCGGCACGTTGGCGCCGGGTGTTCATGCGATCGACCTCGCGGGCGACCCAGAGCGTGAGCGCCCCGAGCCCGGCGATCGTCAACAGCACGAGCATGCCCTGGCCCAGCGGCTCGTCCACGGCGCCGTAGTACTGCCCCGCCAGCTGGAGCAGATGCGCGACGATCGGGACGACGATCGCCGCCGGCAGGAGCCAGCGGCTCATCACCGCGCCCGGCCGCTCGCTCGACAGCAGGTCGAGCAGCCACGCGTCCGGGCGCGCGGCGAGCAGGCTCGTGCCGAGCAGCAGGAAGGCGATCGCGCTCGGCAGCCCCATCCCGAAGAGCGGCGCGACGCCGTACAGCAGCAGCAGGCGGAAGCTGAGCCCGACGAGGGCAAGGCTCGCGATCGCAACGATCGCGCCCGCTATCACGCGGTGCGCCAACTCGACCCGGCGCGCCGCGAGGGGCGAGAGCACGATCCCGGCCGCAACCAGCAGGAAGGTCGCCGCGGTGACCTCCGGCATCAGCCTGGGGATGTCGGCGTTGCCCCCCAGCCCCAGAAACCCGAGATCCAGTCCGGTCTGGATCCCCAGGACGTGGCCGGCGAGCATCAGCGCCGCGATCGCGGCTACAACGCCGGCGCCGATCCGCGCCCGACGCTGCGCCGGCTCGGTGCGCCGCCACGCGGCGGCCAGCGCCCAGCTCGCGATCAGGAACGACAACGCGGTGGACAGCTGCGCCGAAGGGAAGTCGGCGCCGAACGTCCGCAGGAACTCCAAGTCGATCAGCCAGCCGGCGACGACGCCGAGCATGATCGCCGCGACCAGCGCGTTGCCGACGCGGGCGAGCGTCGCCAGCGCCCGGCGCGTCGCCGCCTCGCGCTCCGTCAGCGGCCTTGCCGTCGCGCCGGTGCGATTGGCCGACGACACGGTCTCGGGTGCAGACGCGGGGTCGCTGGGGACGGCGTTCGGCATACCGGAGTGATTCGTAAGGTCCTAAGCAGGAGTTATACCAGCCTGGGAGGGGCCCACGCGTGCGGCGGAGCACCATGGCCGGCGCGCGGCGACGGGCATGCGGCTTGCGGTTCCGGAGCAGCGATGACCCGCGCCACGAAGACCACGCTCGCGATCATCGGAACGCTCGCCGGCGTCGCGGCGCTCGGCGTCGCGGTCCTCGACTGGAACGCGCTCAAGGGGCTGATCGAGTGGGGCGTCAGCGCGCGCACCGGTCACCGGTTCGTGATCGCCGGCGAGTTCGGCGTCGAGCTCGGGCGCCGCACGCGCGTGACGGCGGACGAGGTCCGGCTCGCGAGCGCGCCCGGCGCCCGCGAGCCGGACGTCTTCACGGCCAGGCGGGTCGCCGCGGTCCTGTCGCTGCCCTCGTTGCTCGCGGGCAGGCTCGACCTGCACGAGCTCGATCTCGTCGCGCCGCGGCTCGCGCTCGAGCGTCGCGCGGACGCGGCACCCTTCGATCCCGGTGTCGGCGGGGGCCGCATCAAGGTCCGCCGCCTGCGCATCGACGAGGGCACGGTCGCGTTCGTCGACGCGGGAAGCAAGACCGACCTGGTGCTCCGATTCGCCGCTGCGGGCACCGACGCTGACGACGACCTGAAAGTGTCGGCGCAGGGCACCTTCCGGGGCGCGCCGCTGAAGGCCAGTGCGCGCGGGCCGGCCGTGCTGACGTTCGCGGAGCCGGACAAACCCTATCCATTCGTCGCCGAGGTCCGCGCGGGCGCGACCATCGCACAGCTGCGGGGAACCGCCGAAGCGCTCGACGCGCTCGACTTCGAGTTCGCCGTGCGCGGCGACGATCTCGCGCACCTTGGCCGGCTTACCGGACTCCCCCTTGGAGCGACGCCGCCGTATCAGCTCCGCGGACGCCTGCGCCGCACCGCACCGGACTGGCGGCTCGACGACCTCGCCGGACGGTTCGGGGAGAGCGACGTGGCGGGGACGCTCGCCTTCACCGCGCGGCCCCGCCGCCGCCTCGAGATCAACGTCGTATCGAACCGGCTCGACTTCGACGATCTCGGTCCGCTGATCGGTGCGCCGCCGCGCACGGTCGGCGAACGCGCGTCCCCCGAGCAGCGGCGCCAGGCGCAGCGCATGAAGGAAACCGGAGAGGTGCTGCCGGACAAGCCCTTCGCCACCGAGCGATGGCAGCACATGGACGTCGAGCTGACGCTCGTGGGCAAGCGCGTGCTGCATCCCCCGGCGCTGCCGATCGAGGCGCTCGATGCTCACGTGCGGATCGCCGACGGCGTGCTGCGGCTCGAGCCGCTGCGCCTGCGGCTCGCCGGCGGAACGGCGGTCGCGCAGGTCCGCCTCGACGGCCGCGGGGCGCCGCTCCGCGGCACCGCGGACGTCGAGTTCCACGGGCTCGAGCTGCGGAAGCTCTTTCCGACGGTCGAAGCCATGAAGAAGGCGCGCGGACTCGCCCACGGTCGGGCGCGCCTCGCGGGCACCGGCGAGTCGGTCAAGGAGCTGCTCGGCAGCGCCGACGGGCGGATCAGCCTCGCGGTCGATCGCGGCATGGTCAGCAACCTCCTCCTGGAGCTCCTCGGGCTCGATGCAGCCGAGTCGCTGCTCATCTTCACGACCGGGGATCGCGACATCCCGCTCCGCTGCGCAGTCGCGGATCTGGGCCTCGCGAAGGGCATCGCGACCACCAACGTGCTGGTGCTCGACACCCCCGACACCCTGGTGGTCGGACGCGGCGTCGTGGACCTGCGCCGGGAGACCCTCGATCTCACGCTCTACCCCCGTCCCAAGGACACCAGCCTGCTCGCCGCGCGCGTACCGCTTCACGTCCGCGGCTCGCTCCGCGATCCCCGGGTACGGCCCGACGCTTCCGCGCTCGCGGTGCGCGGGATCGGCGCGGCAGTGCTCGCCCTCGTCAACCCGCTGCTTGCGCTCGCGCCGTTCATCGAGACCGGTCCGGGCAAGGACAGCGACTGCGCCCGCCTGCTCGAGGCGGCGAACGACTGGTCCGCACCGCAGGACGGTCGCGACCGTGCGCCGCGGCCCGGAGCGAAACGGTGATGACCTAGTCGGATGGGTGCGAAGGCGGTCGCGGCGCTCCCCGCCCGGTGGCACCGCGCCAGCCGCGCAACGCGAGCTCGCCGAGGGCCCAAGGCGTTCCGTAACGTGCCCGCAGCAGCGACGCCGTGAGGCCGATCAGCATGCCGCCGAGCCCCAGCTTCCGGGTCGCCCCGCCCGCTTTCGCGGGACGGAGCGCCTCACCCAGGACGAAGCCGAGCGCCGCGACGCCGAGGAGGCTCTTCCCCGAGACCACCGCGTCGCGCAGCGTCGCGCACCAGTCGTCGGCGAGCGCGGCGACACCCTCGCGTTCGCGGGCGATGCGGCGCTCGACAATGCGGATCTCGTCGTCAAGCGGGGTCATCGGTGCCGGAGGTCGCGGGCGTGGGCGGCGCCCCCCGCAGCTGGCGGAGGGTGGCCGAGAACGGCAATTCGCGCATCCGGCCTCTCATCCACAGCAGCAGCGCAACGGCGCCCAGGACGTTCGCCGCCGCGGCGCCGCCGAGCGCGGCGCCCCAGGAGGTGCCGGTGCCGGTCAGCGCCACGACGACCGCGACGATCAACGCGAGCCACGCGGTCGACAGTAGCACCGCCGCGACGAGCCCAGCGGCGACCAGCCAGCCGAACCGGACCGCGGCGCGCCGCGCATCGAGCACGACGAGCAACGAGTAGTCGGCCGCGAGGCCGCGGATTCGCCGCACCAGTGACTCGGTGAGCGCGGCAAGCCGCGGACCGTCCGGCGCCGCAGCGCGTTCGGCCGGCGCGTTCACGTGGCGCCCTTCAGCGCGACAGCATCCGGCTGAGCAGATAGCCGGCCGCCAGAGCGACACCGAGGGCGGCGAGCGGGTGCTCACGCACGTAGCCCCGCGTCACGTCCGTCCATTCGTCGCGCGTCGCGAGCAGATCCCGGCTCTTCGCGCCGAGCCGCTCGGCCGCGACGGTGGCCGCGCCGGCGGCGCGGTCGATGACCTGGTGGGCGCCGGAACTCAGCCGATCGATGCCGCCGTGGGCCTTCTCGCTGAGCGCGTCGGCGCCGGGGCGCACGACGGTGGAATCGGGGTATGGCGTGGTGGTTTGTGGCATGACAACTCTCCTAGGGATTTGCGCACCGCGGCGACCCGCCGCCGCTGCGCAGTTCACCTCGCAACCGCCGTGCCCGGGGAGCGCAAAAAAAGAACCCGCCGAGGTGGCGGGCGCAATTGTTTCAGCCGAGGAGCGGGGGAGGCTGAAACAGGGGAGGGTCAGTCAGTCGTTCACCCCGAAGGGAACGGTCTTGGCTCAAGCACCCCGCGTGCCACCGCGCGCGGCTGCGATTCTCCTGCCCAATCAGCGGCGCGTCTCCCGAACCCGTCACGTAACTCTTACGCGATGTGGTAACGGCTACGCGCGGCGTCCCACCCCGCTGACCTCGTCGGCGAGAACGAGCAGCAGCGAGCGCGATAGCCGGACCTCGTCGAGCAGACGGCTGCAGGAGTGGTCGTAGCCACGGCGACGGCGGCGCTGCTCGAACCGGCGCACCGCGTCGCCAAACTTCAACGCCGTGCCGAGCAGTGCGCTTTGCAATTCCCGCTGCAGCTTGGCGCTTTCTACAATCGATCGGTCGACATGCCGCATCGCGTGCCTCCTGTTGTCTGGTTCCCTTGACCGAGCATGTTCCATGCCCGCGGAAGACGTTGCGTGCGGCGGCGTCCGCGACCAAGCGCCGGCGCGCTGCCGAAGCGCGAGCAACGCCGACGGGGGACAGCGCAAGGCGAGTGTCGCCTCGCGCGCGAAGTGCGACGCGTGCGACGGCGCTAGGCGGGGGTGGTGCGCCCGACCGTCGCGGCGCCGGACTTGGCCGTCGCCGGCGGCGGGCCGACCTCTCCTTCCGCCGCCAACTCCGGCGGCGAAGGGGTGACGCCCTTCTCCGCGGCCGCCTCCGCGCTGTAGGCCGTGAGCTTGTTGTAGAGCGTCTTCAGGCTGATGCCGAGCATCTCCGCCGCCTTGCGCTTCACGTTGCCGCACTCCGCAAGCGTCGCCTCGATCAGCCGCCGGTTGACCTCCTCGAGCGTCGTGCCGATCCGCACGGTGAGCAGCGGCGACCGCGTGGGCTCGACGAGTTCCTCGGGCGCGAGCTCCAGGTCGATCACCTTGTCGGCGAGGATGTGCGCGCGCTGGACGTAGTTCTTCAGCTCGCGCACGTTGCCCGGCCAGCTGTGCGCGTAGAGCGCAGCGATGGCCGCCGGCGCGAACACCTTGCTCGTGCCCTCCTCCTCGTTCAACCGGTCGAGGAAGTGCTGGGCGAGGATCTCGATATCGGTGCCGCGCTCGCGCAGCAGCGGCATCTGGATCGGGAACACGTTGAGCCGGTGGAAGAGGTCCTCCCGCAGCTTGCCTTCGGCGACCGCCTTCTCCGGCACGCGGTTGGTCGCGGCGATCATCCGGACGTCGGTCGCGATCGGCGTGTTCATCCCGACGCGCATGAAGGTGCCGGTCTCGAGCACGCGCAGGAGCTTGACCTGGAGCTCGTGCGGCATCTCGGTGATCTCGTCGAGGAACAGCGTGCCGCCGTGGGCACGCTCGAAGAACCCCTTGTGCTGGCGATCGGCGCCGGTAAAGCTGCCCTTTTCGTGGCCGAAGAGCTCGCTCTCGATGAGCTGCGGCGACACCGCGCCGCAGTTGAGCGGCAGGAACGGCGCGCGCTTGCGCCGGCTGAGCTCGTGGATCGTCTGCGCGGCGAGCTCCTTGCCGGTACCGCTCTCGCCGATGAGCAGCACGGTGGCGGAGGTCGGCGCGACGCGCCCGAGCTGGTCGTAGAGCTTCTGGATCGGCGGCGACTGGCCGAGGATGTGGCCGAACCGGCCCAGCTTGCGCAACTCCTGCCGCAGCTCGCCGATCTGCGCGCGCAGCTCGTCCGGACGCGGCACGCGCCGCAGGATCGCCTTCAGCCGCTCGACGTCCGCAGGCTTGACGAGATAGTCGGTCGCGCCGGCGCGCAGCGCCTCGATCGCGCTCTCGGTGCTCGCGTAGCCGGTCATGACGACGAACTCGGTCGAATCGCGCCGCTCGAGGTCGGTGACGAGCTCGATGCCCTGCCCGTCGGGCAGGATGAGGTCGGTCAGCAGCACGTCCGGGGCGAGACGCGTCAGCTGAATGCGCGCGGCGCGCAACGAGTCGGCGGTCGCGACCGTGAAGCCCTCCCCTTTGACGAACTCCGCGAGCCAATCGAGCGTTTCCGGGTCGTCATCGACGAGCAGCACGTGCGGCATGGCTGGACTCCTTTGCTCGAGTGTTGTTTGTCGTGACTGCGGCGCGGGTAACGTTTACCGCGCGGATTGTAATTCTTACACCCTAAACCGTGCTAATGGGGCATTCCTGCAGCACATCCCAACGGCACGCAACTTGCGTACCATCCGTGCTCGCACAAGGAGAACGCGATGACGCGCGGACTCACGATCCTCGCCGCGGCGACGCTGACTGTCGGGGCGAAACACCTGCTGCGCTACCTGCGCCGGAACGGTACACGGCGTGCGCAGCGCGAGGCGCTGCAGACGTGGGAGGGCGAAGGGGGTGCGGTGCCGGTCACCCGCTCGACCACTGCCGCGCAGGTTCCCCCTCTGCGCGGCGCCGACCGCGCGCGTTAGCGCTGACCCGAGCGCCGGGCACGCGAGTTGCCTCGGTGCGAATCGCGTCCGGCGCACTCCCTCCCCTGCGTCCGGTCAGCCGCGCCGGGCACCCTCATCTCTCGTGGGGGTGCCCGGCGGGACGCACTCCCCGACCCTGTACCCAACCCTGCACTGGAAGCCCGGCCCCTGGCGCTGCCATCACGCGCCCCGTCGACGGCGAAGATGCCAGTCCATGATCGGCGTGGCGGAGACCCCGTGCGCGAGCACTGAAGCGCCGATCACCGCCAGCGTCGCCGCCGCGAGCAGCGGTGCGTCGGCGGGCGCGCCGCGATTCAGCGCGAAGGCGAGCCAGTAGAGGGAGCCGAGCCCGCGCACCCCGAACCATTGGAGCAGCCCCCGCTCCCGCACCGACACCGATCCCCGACCAGCGACACCGCCACCGCGACCGGACGGGCAACCAGGAGCACGAAGACGGCGAACCCCGCCGCGACCGCGGCGAGCGCGATCGTCACGACCAACGCCGGACCCGCGAGGCGCAGCGGCACCCGCCACGCCGGGTCGGCGAGCCGGACGCCGAGCCGCAAGCCCACGCTGAAGAGCGACAGGACCACGCCGATCGCGGCGGTGCCTTCGACGAGGGGCAGGTGATCCGCGACATCGATGTCCAGCAGCCCGAGGCCCCGCGGCCGAGAGCGTCGCCGCAAGCGAGATAGAGGATCGCCGCGCTGAACAGCAGTCGCTCGATCGCGGCGCCGGCCGGCGCCATGAGCAGCAGCAACGCGCCGGCGGCGAGGAACCATCCGGTGAGAAGACTCATGCGTTCGACCCCGCAAGCAAGTCGGACGCTAACCCGCCCGCGTAACTTCTTCAGTACCTCCGGCAAAACCTACACCGCGGGCGCGGGCCAGTCGCTCGTCCGGATCAGCGCCGATGCTGGCACGCCCCATGCTCACCCTCCGTCGCTCGGCGGACGGGCCCGAGCTTTGTTTGCCCGTCGATCGGAGGAGCATGATGTCCCATGCCGCGGTGAACGCGCCGGCTCGCGACGCGCTGCAGGAGCCGTCCCGAGGCCCGACAACGCCGGGCGCCGAGGGGCCGACCGAGCCGGCCGCGGCCGAGGCGGCGCAGCGTATCCGCTACCGGCGCGCCGCTGGCACTGCGGTCGGCGTGATCGCCGCGATCGCGGTGATCGGGCTGCTCCGCTGGGCGGCGGCGTTCTTCATCCCGTTCGTCGCCGGGCTCCTGATCGCATACGCGCTGCGGCCGATCGTCGAGGCGCTCGAGCGCCTCCGCCTGCCGCGGACACTGAGCGCGAGCCTGGTGCTCATCCTGGTGGTCGCGGCGCTGGGCGGCGGGATCTACACCCTCAGCGACGACTTCGAGCGTGCGGTGGCAACGCTCCCCGACGCCGCGCGGAAGATCCGCATCGCGGCCGAGCACAGCGGGCGCCAGCAGAGCAGCCCGATCGCCCACGTCCAGGAGGCGGCGAAAGAGCTCGAGCAGGCAGCCGCCGCCGACTCGAAGCCGCGGCCAGCGCCCAGGCGCCCCGCGGCTTCGCTAGGCGAGACCGGGATCGCGCTGCAGCTCCAGCAATACGTGCTCAGGCAGGCGGCGTCGGCGCTCGGGGTGGTCGCGGAGATCGGGCTCGCGATCCTGCTTGCCTTCTTCGTGCTGCTCGCCGGCGATTCGTTCCGGCGCAAGCTGATGCAGCTCGTCGGTCCGTCGCTCGCCCGCAAGCGGATGACGCTCGAGGTCCTCCAGGAGATCGACGTCCAGGTGCAGCGCTACATGTTCGTGACGCTGGTCACCAACGTGACCGTCGCCGTCGCCGTGGCCGCGCTCGCCGCTGCGGTGGGGCTCGACGAGCCGGCCGCGTGGGGCATCGCCGCCGGGCTGCTCCATCTCGTGCCCTACGCCGGCGCCGTGCTGGCGGCGATCGCGCTCGCCGTCGGGGGGCTGCTGCAGCTCGGCTCGCTCACTGCGGCGGTGCTTCTCGGTCTGGGGACGCTGCTCGTCGTGGCCACGATCGGCGTGCTGTTCCAGACCTGGCTGCAGAGCCGCGCTTCGAGGGTCAATGCGGTCGCGGTGTTCGTCGGGCTGCTGTTCTTCGGCTGGCTCTGGGGCGCCTGGGGGCTGGTCCTGGGCGCGCCGCTGATCGCGATCGCGAAGACGGTCGCCGACCGCATCGCCGAGCCGGTCGGCACCCTTCTCGGCTGACGGCGCCCGCCGCTGCTCCCCGGTCTCGGGCACGCGCGTTGCAGACCCGTCCATGCACTGCGTGCGCGCATTCCGCGGGCACGATCAATCGACGCAAGGAGCAGCCATGAACTGGGATCGGATCGAAGGCAACTGGAAGCAGGTCAAGGGCAAGGTGAAGGAGCAGTGGGGCAAGCTGACCGACGACGAGCTCGACGTCATCGCCGGCAAGCGCGACCAGCTCATCGGCAAAGTGCAGGAGCAGTACGGCATCTCCAAGGACGAGGCCGAGCGCCAGGTCCAGACGTTCGAGGAAGGCCTCCGCGACATCGACACCCGCAACCCCTCCTAGGAGACGGCAATGAACCGTAAACCCATCATCGCAGCGCTCGTCGCGCTCGGACTGGCGGCGGCCGGGCCGGCGCTGGCGGAAGACCGGATACCCCGCGAGGCCTACAAGGCCGAGAAGGACCGGATCGAAGCCGAGTACAAGGCCGCCAAGGAGCGGTGCAACAAGCTGTCCGGGAACGCCGAGGACGTGTGCGAGGCCCAGGCGAAGGCCGACCAGCGCATCGCCGAAGCCGACCTCGATGCGCGCAACAAGGGCACCGCAAAGGCGCGGGCCGACGCACGGCTGGTGCGCGCCGACGCGCAGTACGACGTCGCGAAGGAGAAGTGCGACGACCTCTCCGGCAACGCCAAGGACGTGTGCACCAAGGACGCGAAAGCCGCCCATGCGCGCGCCAAGGCCGAAGCGAAGGCCGACCGCAGCGCCGACGCGTCGACGGCGACCCGCGAGACCGACTACCGGGCCGCGCTGGCGCGCTGCGACAAGCTGACGGGCGACCCGCGCGCGACCTGCGTCGCCGAAACCAAGGTCAAGTACGGTCGGTAGCCCGTTCGCCAACCATCCTCTTCAGGAGGTACAGATGATCTACTGGGCAGCTGTCTTTCTCGTGATCGGCCTGATCGCCGCCGTGTTCGGATTCACCGGGCTCGCCGGCACCGCGGTGAACATCGCCTGGATCCTGTTCGTCATCGGTCTGATCCTCGCCGTCGTCTTCTTCGTCATGGGTCGCCGACCGCCGGTCTAGCGGCAACGCCCAATCCGAGGTCCCGCCCCGGCCGGGTCCGTCTCCGGCCGGGGCGAGCGCTTCCGGCGTCGGTCGCGCGCTTCGCGCGCCGGCGCACACCGGTAACAGCTACACCAGCGCTGCAGTTCCTACAGGGGTTGTACAGCGACCGGGCGCCGCTGGCGCACCGCGCGATCGCGCGCCGCGCGCAACGTGCCGAGACAAGCGAGCAGGTGCTCGAGCTCGTGGGCGATGACCTGCTGCATCGCGGGCGGCAGCGGGCGTTCGAGCGCATCGCAGTAGGCATAGAGCACCACCGATTCCCGCCGCTCACTCTGCTCGAGGATCGCCACGTCGTCGGGCGGAGCGACCCGGGGCCTCGGTTCGGCGTGGGTGCCCCGACCCGGCGCGAGACTCCGTTCGTCGGCGAGCGTGCGCAGCGCCGCGGTCGCCCGGCCGTAGCGCAGGGCGCGATCGAGCAGCACCACGCGGGCTTCTTCGCCGCGCACCTCGCTGGCGGCGACGTGGAACGCCGCCTCGCCGTCGCTGGTCGCGTCGATCAGGCCGTCGAGGTAGTCGTCGATCTCGCGGTCGGTCATGGCACTGCCCACGAAGCGGGAGTTGGTTGTTTCGAAGCATCCGACGTGCCCACGCGAAACGTCGGGCACACCGTTTGCCGCGATCGAATTACCGACCGGCCACTTCATCCCCGTGCACACCGAACCACCCGTTCCGCCGCCGCCGAACCGCGACCCTGAACCGCCGCGCCCGCCGGTGCCCCCGGACACGCCCTACCCCGGCCGGCCGATCGACGACCCGCCGCCGGATCGCCCGGCCGATCCGCCGCCGCCGATCATCGCCGCGCCAGTAGCGCGTCTCGTTGGCACAGGCCTTGCTCGAAGTCCTTGGTCGGGCGCCGCGCGTTGGGCGGCTGGCGCCGAGCTGGAAGGCGACTCCGCGATGCGACTTCTCGACCCCAGATTCCGCTACGTGCCCGCGGCGAAAACCGACGTGCTCGCGACGTGGCGGCGCTTTGGTTTCCGTCCGATCACCGACTCCGAGCGCCGCGCGCGTCAGCGCGCGGTTGCGCCCGGGGCGAGTATTTCTCCGCGGCGATGGGCGATATCGCCCTGACGGGCCAGGCGCGCAGTTCCTACCTCCGTCGGTAAGTTCTTCGCGCGATTCCGACACCACCGGCGTCGCAGCACGACGGGCACGGGCCTTGCAGGGTACGTAAGGAACCGCGCCGCCGATGTGCGGCGATGCGCCCTGACGACCCGGGCAACAGGAGGACACGGATGGGTCAGACCATGGAGCTGCGGCTGCGGCAGCACCTCACGCTCACGCCACAGCTGCAGCAGGCGCTGCGGCTGCTGCAGCTCTCCGCGCTCGAGTTCGAGCAGGAGATGCGGGAAGCGCTCGACACCAATCCGTTTCTCGAGGACGAGGAGGACGCAGCCCGCGTCAACGGGTCGGGCTCCGAACCGGCGACGGCGCCGGCGGAAGCTGCCCCTCCCGATTCGGGCGACGTCGCGCCCGCGCCGTCGGAGGCTCCGGACACGCTGCCCGGGATCGACGGCCTGCCGCGGAACGCGAACGCGCACGACGGCGACGACACCGACTGGACCGAGTGGTCGGAGGCGCAGCTCACGCTGCGCGACCATCTCCGCCGGCAGCTCCTGCTCTCGCCGATGGGCGAGCGGGACCGGGGACTCGCGCACCTGGTGATCGACGCGCTGGACGCCGACGGCTATCTCAAGCTGAGCTTCGACGAGCTCGCGGCGCTGGTGCCGGCGGAGCACGACGTCGAGCCCGACGATCTCGCCGCCGCGCTGCGGCTGGTGCAGACGCTCGAGCCGACGGGCGTCGGCGCGCGGTCGCTCCAGGAATGCCTGCTGCTCCAGCTGCAGGCGCTGCCGGAGGGGACGACCGGCCGGCCCATCGCCCTCGCGCTCGTCGGCGAGCACATCGCGCTGCTCGCGGCGCGCGAGTTCGTGCGCCTGCAACAGCTGCTCGGTTGCAGCGACTCCGATCTGCACGTGGCGCGCAACCTGATCCGCTCGTTGAACCCGAAGCCGGGAGACCGGTACGGCCCGGACGACACGCGCTACGTCGTGCCGGACGTCATCGTGAGCAAAGTCCGCAACCGCTGGACCGCGACCATCAATCCGGCGGTCCAGCCGCGGATCCGCATCAACCGCGCCTACGCCGACCTGGTCGGTGCCCGCGCCACCGGCGGCCAGCAAATGTCGCGGCAGCTCCAGGAGGCGCGGTGGCTGATCCGCAACATGCAGCAGCGGTTCGTCACCATCCAGCGGGTCGCCGATGCGATCGTCGCGAAGCAGCGCAACTTCTTCGAGTACGGCGAAGTGGCGATGAAGCCGCTCGGCCTGAAGCACATCGCCGCCCAGCTCGGGCTGCACGAGTCCACGGTCTGCCGGGTCACGAACGGCAAGTACATGGCGACCGCGCGCGGGCTGTTCGAGTTCAAGCGGTTCTTCTCGCGGCAGCTTGCGACCGACAACGGCGGCGCCTGCTCGGCAACGGCCATCCGTGCGCTGCTCAAGGAGCTGATCGCCAGCGAGCGGCCGGCGAATCCGCTGTCGGACGCCCAGCTCGCACGCCTGCTCGCCGGCCAGGGACTGCACGTGGCGCGGCGGACGGTGACCAAGTACCGGACGCTCATGCGGGTGCCGAGCGTCGAGCTGCGGCGCGCGTCGGCGCGCACCGCGGCGGCGTAGGGCGCGCCCGACGGAGACGCCGATGGCCAAGCTCGTGGTGGGACGGTTCGACAACATCGACGACGTGAAGCGCGTCCTCGACGCGCTGCCGCGGGCGGGATTCACGCGCGCGGAGTTCGGCACCTTCTACGCCGCGCCGCCCGGCCAGCACCAGCTCTATCCGATCGGCGGCGACGCGTACAGCGATGAGGGTGCGCGGGACGCCGGCAAGGGCGCGGCGACCGGCGCCGCGGTGGGGGGCGCCGCCGGCCTAGCGCTCGGGGCGTTCGCCGCTGCGGCACTGCCCTTCGCGGGGATCGCGGCAGCGCTGGCCGCGGCCGGAATCGGCGCGTACACCGGCTCGCTCATGGGCGCGTTGTCCCGGACGCACGCACCGGATGCGCATGCGGCGACGACCGAGCACCCGGTGGAGCAGCCAGGCGGCCCGCGCGTCGCGGTCAACGTCGACCGGCCCGGGACCGAGCCGGTGGCCATCGACCTGCTCGAGCGGTACGGAGCGAAAGACTTCAGCCGCGCCGAAGGCGAGTGGCACGCGCGCGCCTGGCTGGACTACGACCCGCGCGTCGACGAGGCCGACGAAACGATCTGAGCACCCCTGCATGCCCGCCCCCCTCACGCGTCGACCGCGCCACGCTCCGCGCTTCTCCAGCACGTACCTCCTCGCCTTGGCGTTCGCGGGCGCTGGCGTAGCGGGGTCGGTGGCGCAAGTACCGGCCCCGCCGCCACGCCCCACTGACGCCGAAATCCTGGCTTCGATCGTCGCAGTCGGCGTGCGTGCGGTCGCGCATGCGCGCAACTCGCATGGGCAGGGGCGCGAACGCGAGGGGACCGGCATCGTGATCGAGCCGGGCGGTCACGTCCTCACCAGTGCGCTCCTCGTGCAGGAGGCCGATTCGATCGTCGTCACCACGGCGGACGCCCGGAGCGTGCGTGCCGCCGTTGCAGCCACGGACGAGACGACGGGTGTCGCGATCCTCCGTCCGGCGGAAGGTCTCGGCGTCCGGCCGATGCCGCTCGGCGCGTCGGCCGAGCTCAAGATCCCCGCGGCGGTCACGGTCGCTGCCGCGGGCCGGGCCCGCCGGATCGCGATCGCCACCGTCGTCGCGCAACGCGAGTTCGCCGGCCACTGGGAGTTCCTGGTGGACGACGCGCTGTTCACGACCCCGGGCGTGCCGCAGCCGGACGGCGCAGCGCTCGTCGACGGGAGCGGCAAGCTGGTCGGCGTGGGCTGCCTGCTCCTCGCCGACGTCCGTGGGATCGCCGCGACAGCGACCACGGCCAATCTATTCATCCCGGTGGAGCATTTTCAGTCTGCGCTCGCCAAGCTCACCCCCGCCGGCGGCAATCGGCTGGCGCGCCGTCCCTGGCTCGGCCTGGTCATGGACAAGTCCGGCGATGAGCTCACCATCACCAAGGTGCCGCCCGGCAGTCCCGCGGAACGTGCCGGACTACGCATCGGTGACGTGGTGACCGCAGTGAACGGGAACCTCGTCGTTACGCGTGCCGTGCTGTACCGCCGCCTTTGGCGGGAACACCCGGGAGCGGACATCGTGCTCACGATCCGTCGCGACGGCGCACCGCACGAGGTGCGGCTGCGCGCGATGGACCAGCAGGACTACCTGATCCACCGCGCGCAGCTGTAAGCCGCGCGCGCAGCAGGCGACGGCGGGCGCCGCCGCCCGGCCTATTTCGCCGGCGCCGAGTGCGCTTCGGCGCTCTGGTCGCGACCGCCCTGCGGCGGCGCAGCGCCCGGCGCCTGCTTCACGTTGTTCGGCATGTTGGTATCGCTGACGCGGCCGGCCGACTGTGGGGGCCGCTCGCGGCGATACCGCTCGGCGACCCGGTCCTGGGCTTGCTCGAGCAGCTCCTTCTGGCGTTGCAGCTGCGCTTCCTCCTGCACGCGCTTCTCCTGCTGCGCGGCAAGTTCCTGCGGCGTCGGTGGAGGGAGCTTGGCGTCAGCGATCGGCGCGGACAGTGCGGCCGCGACCACGAACAGGCAGGCGAGCTTCATGGGGTTCTCCGGAAGGTCGATACCGCTTCCGGTGCAAGCGGCGTGCCGGGGGGCCCGCCGTCGTGCGTCGTTGAGACCGCCTAGTCCGCGCCCGCGAAGTCCCAGGTGACGCCGCGGCTCGCCGTGGTGCAGGTGACGACCCGGTTGCCGATCTCGAGCCGAACGACGAAGCCGCTCCCGTCGCTGAGGTAACTGGGTTTGTCGACGCTCACGATGCGGCCGAACGCTCGGCCCTCCCGAGCGTCGGGATCCGTCACCCAGACCCGGCGCCCCGGGGTGATTTTGTCGTTGGCCACCGCAGCGCCGCCCCTCCGGCGCACCGGACCAGCTGGGTTGTGCCCTCCCTGGGCGCAGCTGGGCCGAGGCACCATAGCCCGGGGGAGGGGTGGGGTCAATAGGCGGTAGGCACGCGGCTTGCAGGTCGTTGCGGAACCCCGCCAAGGAGAGCCCGCCATGTCCAAACAGCCGTTCCTGACCGACATCAAAACCATCCGCGCCCGCGCCCGCCGCCACATCGAGGAGGGCGCAGTGACCGAGAACTACGGTGCCGACAAGCCCACCGTGCTGCGGCTGCTGAACGAGGCGCTCGCCACCGAGATCGTCTGCACGCTGCGCTACAAGCGCCACTACTTCATGGCGAAGGGCCTCACCTCGGCGGGGGTCGCCGCGGAGTTTCTCGAGCACGCCAAGGAGGAGGAAGGCCACGCCGACCAGTTCGCCGAGCGGATCGTCCAGCTCGGCGGCGAGCCGAACTTCGACCCCGAGGGGCTCACCACCCGCAGCCACGCGGAGTACATCGAGGGCAAGTCGCTCGTCGACATGATCCGCGAGGACCTCGTGGCCGAGCGGGTGGCGATCGAGAGCTACCGCGACATGATCCGCTACGTTGGCGAGGGCGACCCGACGACGCGGCGGCTGCTCGAGGACGTGCTCGCGGTCGAAGAGGAGCACGCCGAGGACCTGGTCACCCTCATCGAGGGGATCGGCCGGAAGCAGAACGGTTGAGCCGCCGCGCGGCTCAACCGGAACGTTCCGCGTTCTGCCCCAGCCCGCGACCGCCACGCGCGGCTTGCCCTTCAGCGGCGCGCCAGGTTCTCGGACGCGAACTCCCAGTTCAGCAGCTTCTCGACCACCGCCTTGACGTGCTTGTCCCGCTTGTTCTGGTAGTCGAGGTAGTAGGCGTGCTCCCAGACGTCGACCGTCAGCAGCGGCGTCTTGCCCTGCACGACCGGCGTGTGCGCGTCGGGGGTCGTGACGATCTCGAGCGCGCCGCCGTTCGCGACCAGCCACGCCCAGCCGCTGCCGAAGTGCCCGGTGGCCGCGCGCCGCAAACGCCTTCATGAACGCGTCGTAGCCGCCGAGATCACGGTCGAGTAGGCGGCGCAGCGCCTCGCTCGGTTTCCCGGGCTTCGGCGTCAGGCTCTCCCAGTAGAACGCGTGGTTCAGCGCCTGACCAGCGTTGTTGAAGACTTCGGCGCGAGCCGGGTCGTCCCGGGTGCGCTTGACGATCTCCAGCAACGGCAGGCGCTCGAGGTCGGTGCCCGCGACCAGCTCGTTGAGCTTCTCGACGTAGGCGCGATGGTGCTTGCCGTGATGGAGCTCGATCGTGCGCTTCGAGATCACCGGTTCGAGCGCGTGCCTCGCCCATGGCAGGGCGGGGAGGGTGAAGGGGCCGGGCGCGGTGGCTGCGCGGGGGAGTGGAGCGTTCATCGCGGAATCCTTTCGTCGGGTTGCGTGCAGTGGGTCGGGGTCACAGGAAGTACTCCCAGCGGCGCGCGAACCATTCGCGCGCCCGCTCGATCGGGCCACGCCGCGCCCACTCGTCGCGGGTGAGCTCGTGCGAGGCCGCGACGTCGCGCGCGAACAAGCGCTCCAGATCCCGGGCGAAGGCTTCGCCGAGGACGATGACGTCGGCCTCGTAGTTGTGGACGAAGCTGCGCCAATCGAGGTTCGTGGAGCCGACGCTGGACCAGACGCCGTCGATGACCGCGGTCTTGGCGTGCAGCAGCGCGTCGCGGCGCTCGAAGATGCGCACGCCGGCGCCGAGCAGGTCCGCGTAGTGCGAGCGGCCGGCGTAGAGCGGCGCCCAGAAGTCGCTGAACCCCGGCAGCACGAGCCGGACGTCGACGCCGCGGGCGGCGGCGCCTTTCAGCGCCGCGACTGTCGCCGCATCGGGAACGAAGTAGCCGTACGTGAGCCATACGCGGCGCTCGGACTGCTCGACCGCGGACAACAGGGCGACGTACATTTCGCTCGCGCCCAACTCCGGGTCGCTCGTGACGAGGCGCATGGTCCAGTCGCCGCGCTCGGCGGCGCGGGGGAAGTACGCCGCTCGCGCGGGCGTCTCGCACTGCTGCTGCGCCCACGCGTCGAGGAACACGCGCTGGAACTGGGCGACGATCGGCCCGCGGGTGGCGATATGAGTGTCGCGCCAGCGGTCGTCGCTCGATGGCGCGGCCCGAGTGCTGCCGAACGACCCCGCCGAGTACACGCCGCTGATGTTGATGCCGCCGGTGAACGCGACCTGCCCGTCGACGACCAGGATCTTGCGGTGGTCGCGGTTATTGATCTGCCAGCCCTTGGGGGCCTTCAGCGGATTGACGGGGTTGAACTCGCAGACGGCGATGCCGGCGGACCGGAGACCCTCGAAGAACGCCTTCGGCGTCCGCATCGAGCCGACGCCGTCGTACAGGACGTTCACCTGCACGCCCTGGCGACGCTTGCGGACCAGCAGGTCGGCGAGGCGCTCGCCGACGCCGTCCGCGTCCAGAATGTAGGTCTGCAGGTTGACGTGGTTCCGCGCGCGTCGGATGGCGTCGAACATCGCCCGGTGAGTCGCCGGGCCGTCGACGAGCAGCCGCCCTTCGTTGCCTCGCACGAGCGGGGCGTCGAGGGCATGCTCGACCTCCGCCAGATGACGGGCGAGGAGATCGGAGGTTCCTTCGCGCTCGAGCTCCCGCGCGACCGCGGCCGCCCGTTGCGCCGGCAGCGCGCCGTCCGCGCCGACGACCTGGACCGGTCGTGCCTCGGGCGCCGGCCGGGCGCCGGCTGGAGCGCCGGCAACCCCGCGCAAGCCGCGGCGGCAAGGCCGATGGCGACGAGAACGTGTCGAACGCGCACGGCCCGCCGCCGCGTGAGTCAGCAGCGTCGCGTCAGGACGTCGGCTTGACGTGCATGTCGTTCTTGACGCTCCGGACGCCGGAGACCTTCTCGGCCGCGGTCACGGCCTTCTGCGCCATTTCGGTGGAGTCGACGAAGCCGCTCAGCGACACCGTGCCCCGGAACGTCTGGACGTTGATCGCTGTCGACTTGACGCCGGGCTCCTGGATGAGCGCACTCTTGACGAGGGTCGTCAGCGTCGAGTCGTCTATGACTTCGCCGGTCATCCGGGTCTGGTTCGAGGCGCACCCGGCGCCCGCGAGGAGCGCGGCGGCGAGGACGGCACCGAGTAGCGAATTGAGCTTGCTCATGTTCGGTTCCTTTCTGTCAGTTCGTCAGCTCGCGCCGACGGTGAGCTTGTTGTCGACGTCCTTCACGCCCTCGATCCCGCGCGCGACCTGCGTAGCGCGCTGGACCTGGGCCTGGTCGGGCACCTTGCCGCTGAGCGTCACGTTGCCCTGGCTGGTGTCGACGTTGATGCGCATGCCGTCGACGCCCTTCTCGGCGAGCAGCGCCGCCTTCACCTTGGCGGTGATCCCGGCGTCATCGATGGTCTGGCCGGCGGTCCGGTCGGCCGCGGGGGGCGTCGGCGTTGCGGGCGCCGTTCGGGGCGACGGGGCAGTGGACACGCGATCGCCTGCGGGACGATCGCAGCCGGCGAGGCCGGTGAGCATCGCGAGGGCCGCTGCGGCGACAAGAGTGGTGGGAAACTTCATCTGAGGCTCCTTTCGTACGGATGAGTGATGCGACCGGAAAGGGGCAATCGCCATGCCCGGGTCGGGGCGGAGGGCCTGGAGGCACCGACCGTCCCACCCCGGTAACCCTTGCCGTCCGCTGCAGGATTTACCGCGCTGCCGACCGGCTCTGGAGCGTGCCTTCCATAGTGTGGGCGACGCGGCGGCTCCACTACTGGACCGGGAACAGGTGTTGCTCGCGCTCAGCGGTCGCCACCGGCTTCCACGCGGCGACTTGGACTCCAGGAGGTTCGAAGATGACGATGATCGCAACCAATGCTGCAGCCACGTCGGCGCTGCGCGAGCGCTTGTCGGCGCGCCTCGACGAGCTGCGAGCGAAGCTCGCCAGCGACCTCATTCCGCCGCCGGAGGCGACACTGGGCGTCATCGGCGGCGAGGTTCGCGACAGCGGGGACGAGTCGGTGGCGATCGAGCACACCCACGTCCGTACCGCGCTGATGCAGCGCGACGCGCGCGAGCTCGACGCCCTGCATGCGGCGCTGGTACGGCTCGACGGCGGCAGTTACGGGATGTGCGACGAGTGCGGCCTGGAAATCGAGGCGGCCCGCCTGCGCGCGCTGCCGACGGCGCAGCGCTGCAGCGCCTGCCAGGAAGCGTTCGAGCACCGTTCGGCCCTCACGGGCCGTTAGCGGAACGGCGATGGCGACGCGCTCCCTGAAGCCCCCCCACGGTGCAGGCGACAGCGGAGCGGCGCTCGCGCCGCGCGCAGCGACCGGTTTCGTCGCGCGCCTCGTGATCGTGGTCGCCGTCGCCGCGGCGGCGCTCGCGGTCTGGAAAGCGGCGGACGTGCTGCTCATGGCGTTCGGCGGTGTGCTGCTCGCGGTCGCGCTGCGGGCGCTCGCCGACCTGCTCGCGCGCCATACGCTCCTCCGGCCTCCCCTCGCGCTGCCGGCCGCCGTCGCGTTGGTCCTGCTCGTGCTCGGCGGACTGGGCTGGTGGATCGGCGACACGCTGGCGAGCCAGTTCGATCAGCTCCTGCGCCAGCTGCCGGCGGCCCTGGCAGGGCTGCGTGACTGGCTCGCCAAAACCGGACTCGGCCGCGCCCTACTCGGCTCGCTCGGCACGATCGATGCCGCGTCGGTGGCAAAGCTTTTCGGCGCGGCCCTCACGACGCTCGGCGCGGTCGCAAACGTGCTCCTGATGCTTGTCCTCGGGATCTACCTCGCGGCGGACCCGGGGCTCTATCACCGCGGCTTCCTCCGGCTGCTGCCCGCGCGGCTCCGCCCCGAGGCGAGCGCCGCGATGTCGAGCGCGGCCGTGGCGCTGCGGAACTGGGTCGGCGGACAGCTTGCGGCGATGCTCGTGGTCGGCGTCGTCACCGGTGTCGGTCTGGCGCTGCTCGACGTGCCCCTCGCGCTCTCGCTCGCCACGATCGCCGGCCTGCTCGAGTTCATCCCGTTCTTCGGGCCGATCCTCGCGGCGGTCCCGGCGATCCTCATCGCCTTCGGGCATGAGCCCGCGACCGCGTTGTACGTCGCACTCCTGTACCTGGGGATCCAGCACCTCGAGGGCTATGTGTTGATGCCGCTCGTGCAGCGCTGGGCGGTCGCGCTGCCGCCGGCGCTCGGGGCGTTGTCGGTGGTCGTGTTCGGCGTCCTGTTCGGCCTGCCGGGCGTGCTCTTCGGCGTGCCGCTCACGATCGTCGGAATGGTGCTGGTGCGCGAGTTGGCGCTCGAGCGCGAGCGCTGAGCGCCGCCCGCGGGCGCCAGATGAGGGCCCGGATCGCGTCGCCCGGGCATGAAACCTGCGGTTGGACGGACATCGCGGCGAGATCGCCGCCGGCCTTAAGGAGCGCACGATGTCGCCCGATGTCATGCTGCTGATCGTTCTGCTGCTGGTCCTCGCCGCCGCCCTGGACGTGGCGCGACGGCGCGAGCCGGTGCGCCTTGGGCTGCCCGCTGGCCCGCGGCTTGCCGCGATCGGCGCGGTGACGCTCGCGGTCGGCTGCGCGAGCGTCGAGACTACCGAGTCGGGCGTCGTCGGCGTGGACCGGACCCAGTCGATGTCGCCGCTGGTCAGCGAGGCCGAGTTCAACAAGGGCGCCGCGCAAGCCTATGCCCAGGTGCTGGCCGACGCCCGCGCCAAAGGCGTGCTCAACCGGGACCCGGCGCAGGTCGCGCGCGTCCGGACGATCGCACAGCGCATCATCCCCCAGACGAAGGTGTTCCGGCCCGACGCGCAGCAGTGGGCGTGGGAAGTGAATGTCCTCCAGGCGAAGGAAGTGAACGCCTGGTGCATGCCGGGCGGAAAGATCGCCGTCTACTCTGGGATCATCGAGCAGCTCCAGCTCACCGACGCCGAGCTGGCGGCAATCATGGGGCACGAGATCGCGCACGCGCTGCGCGAGCACGGCCGCGAGCGCGCCTCGCGCGCCGTGACCCAGGGCGTCGCGCTCAGCGTGATCGGCGCCGTGACCGGCGTCGGCCAGGGGACCGTCGACCTCGCGCAGGTCGCGCTCGAGGTCACGCTCAACCTCCCCAATTCGCGCGAGCACGAGGTCGAGGCCGACCGGATCGGCGTCGAGCTCGCCGCACGCGCCGGCTACGACCCGCGGGCGGCGGTGACGCTCTGGCAGAAGATGGACAAGCTCGCCGCCGGCGGTCCGCCGGCCTTTCTGTCGACGCACCCCTCGAGCGAGTCCCGCCAGCGGGATCTCGCGATCTACGCCGAGAAGGTGATGCCCCTCTACCAATCCAAGCGCTGACAGGAGACCCCGATGGCTAGGTATGGCCGGAAAGCGGCCGAGAAGGTCAGGCGGGCGATGCGCGAGCGCAAGCGCGGGACGCTCCGGAGCGGGCGCTCCGGCAAGCGGGTGACAAGCCGCAAGCAGGCGATCGCGATCGGCCTGTCGCAAGCACGGCGCGCGGGGGCCAAGGTGCCCCGCCAGCGGGCCGCGGCCGGGCGATCGCAGAGCCGCTGAAGGAAGACCCGCCGCCAGGCGGGCCAACACTCTAAGGGAGCAGCAGAAATGACACGACTGACAACGCTCGACCGCATCGCGCTCATCTTGCTGATCGTCGGTGGCATCAACTGGGGACTCGTCGGCGCCTTCGACGTCAATCTCGTCACCTTGCTCTTCGGCCCGCGTTCGCCACTCAGCCGGTTCATCTACATCGCGGTCGGCGCCGCGGCGCTCTATGCGATCTACCGGCTAGCCCGGCCGGCGTCGCGGCGCTCGATGCGATCTACAAGCTAGTCCGGCCGGCGCCACGGTCGGTTCGCGGTCAGCTCGACCGGAGCGGCTGCGCCGGAGCCAGCGGACCGGCCAGGCCGGCCACCACGGCGAGCAGGCGATCCGGATCGACCGGCTTCGCGAGATGCGCTTGATAGCCGGCGCGGAGGACGCGCGCGAGGTCGTCCGCCGTCGTACGCCCCGTCACCGCCGCGGCGGGGAGCTGCTGCGCGGTACCGCGCGGCATGCTCCGGATCGCCTGGATCAGCGCGTAGCCGTCGCCGCCCTGCATGCCGATGTCCGACAGCAGCACGGTGGGCCACCACCACGCCACGGTCGCCAGCGCCTCGGCCGTACTCGAGGCGGAGCGTACGTCGGCCGCGGCCGCGGCGAGGAGTGCCACGAGGAACTCGCGCTCGTCGGCCTCGTCTTCGACCACAAGCACGCGAACCCCGCGCAGCTCGGTCCGGGGCCAGCGCTGGTCGGTCGGCGGTCGGGTAAGGTGGGTCGTTTTCATCGCTACGACGCCGAGTTCCTAACCGTCTGCTAGCACTTGGCGTGCCCGGCCGCTGCGCGGTGAACCCGACCACGGGGCACGTAAATTCGCGCATGCGGGGAGGACGCGCAAAGTCGGCTAGACTTTCCTCCGGCTGATAGGGGTAGCGGGTGCCGGACCAGTTGGGCGCAGGCGGCGGGCTGGAGGCGGTGGCGGCGCACTTCGCCGCCCGTCGCGAGGCGCTGCTGATGAGGTGGCGCGAAGCGGCGGATGCCGATCCGGAGTCGACCACCGCGTCGGTGCTGTCGCGCGCCCAGTTCTACGACCACATTCCAGAGGTTCTCGACGCATTCGTGCGCCGGCTGCGCGCGCGGCACTCGGGCGAGCGCAGCGCGGCCGCCGCCGAGCGGCGCGACGGCGCCGCGGGCCACGGCATGCACCGCTGGCAGCAGGGCTACCAGCAGCGCGAGGTCATGCGCGAATGGCGGCACCTGCAGCTCGCCCTCGTCGACGAGCTCGAGCGGTTCGCCCTCGCCCACCACGAAGCCGACCGGGAGGCGCTGGCGTTGGCGCGCCGCGAGCTCGCCGAACTGTGCGCCGAGGGCGTGTGTGAGAGCGCCGACCAGTACGCGCGGCTGCAGCGGACGGAAGCGGCCGGACGGGTGCGGGACCTCGAGGGCGCGCTCGCGGATCTCGGCACCCTCGAGACGCGTCGCGCCGAGGCGTGGCGGGAGGCCGCGCACGACCTCCGCGGCAGCTTCGGCGTCGTGAAAAACGCCGCGGCGGCGCTGAACCACACCAGCGCGAGCGAGGGCACCCGCGCGCACTCGCTTGCGACCCTGCAGCGCGGCGTCGCATCGATGCAGGGGTTGCTGAACGATCTCATCAGCCTCGCCCGCCTCGAGGCGGGCCACGAGCGGCGAGTCACCGAGGCGTTCGACGCCGCCCGCGTGCTCGCCGACCTCAGCGCCGCGGTCCGCCCGCTCGCCGAGGAGCAGGGCCTCGCGTTCGCCGCGTCCGGTCCGGACACGCTTCCGGTCGAGGGCGACCGCATCAAGACCTACCGGATCGCCCAGAACCTCCTGCTCAACGCGGTGAAGTACACGCAGCGCGGCGGTGTCGCAGTGACCTGGGAGGAAGACCCGGACGATGCGGCGGCGCGGTGGATCCTCTACGTCCAGGACACGGGGCCGGGGCTGCAGGCGCGGTCGCCGCCGCCGCTCGCGCGTGCGCTAAAGGCGGCGACCGACGAGGCGCAAGCGGTCGGCGAGCAGGCAGCCGCGGAGGGAGAGCCGTCCGTCGAGGCCGAGCCCCCGCCGCTGCTGCCGTCCGCCTCGTCGCCGAACGAGCCGGCGGCGGGCGAAGGGATCGGCCTCGCGATCGTCAAGCGGCTGTGCGAGCTGCTCGACGCGAGCATCGAGCTGCACACCGACACCGGCAAGGGAACGACTTTTCGCGTCATCTTCCCGCGCCGTTACCCTGAGCCGCCCCTGCCGCCGCCGCGCGACGGCTGAGGCGGCTGCGTCACGGCGGCGTCCCGGGTAACGACGCCGCGGTCAGCGCGGCGCCAGCAGCGCCATCAGCGCCGCCACGTCCACCGGCTTCACGAAGTGGTGATTGAACCCCGCCGCCCGCGAGCGCCCGACGTCGCGCGGCTGGCCCCAGCCGGTCACGGCGATCAGGACGATTTCGAAGCCCTGGGGCCGTTCGCGGATGCGGCGCGCGACCTCGTAGCCGCTCGTCCCCGGCATGCCGATGTCCACCAGCACCGCGTCGGGTCGGAACTCGCTCACCACCTCGAGTGCCCGCAGCCCGTCGTAGGCGGTGCAGATCTCGTTGCCCATGCTCCGCAACGCCATGCCGAGCGTGTCCGCCGCATCGCGATTGTCGTCCACGACCAGAATGCGGCGCGCGGCGACGGACGGCGCGCGCGCAGCGCCGGGATCCGAGCATGGCGCTTCCCGCGCCTCGCCGATGGCCGGAAGCCGGATCGTGAACTCGCTGCCCGTGCCGGGACCGTCGCTGTGCGCCCCGACCGTGCCCGAATGGGCCTCGATCAGGCGCTTGACCAGCGTCAGTCCAATGCCCAGCCCGCGCTTCGATCGCTCGAGCGACCGGTCGCCCTGCATGAACAGGTCGAAGATCCGGGGCAGCATTTCGGCCGGAATGCCCATGCCGGTGTCGCGGACCGTCACGACCGCCTGGGTGCCCTGGCGCTCCGCGCTCAGCCAGATGCAGCCGCCGGACCCGGTATAGGTCGCGGCGTTGTTCAGCAGATTGGCGATCGCCTGCGCGACGCGAACCGGATCGGCGTCGACGAACAGCGGTTCCGGCGGCACGCTGAGGATCAGGCGGTGGCCGCCGGCCTGGACCACCGGGTTGCTGGTCTCGACGGCGGCCCGCATCACCGCTGCGACCTCGATCCGCTCCTTGCGCAGCTCCAGCGTCCCGCGCGTGATCCGCGCGACGTCGAGCAGGTCGTCGACCAGGCGGGTCAGCTGCCGCAGCTGTCGGTCGATCACGCCGCTCGCCCAGTGCAGCTCCGTGTCGAGCGAACCGCGCATCCGCAGGATGTCCACGGCGTTGCGGATCGGCGCGAGCGGGTTGCGCAGCTCGTGCGCGAGCGTCGCGAGGAACTCGTCCTTGAACTGGTCCGCCTGGCGCAGCTCGTCCTCGGCGCGCTTGCGTTCGCTGATGTCGACCAGCACGTTCACCGCTCCGAACAGAATCCCGGATTCGTCGCGGATCGGGTTGGCGTGCGCCAGCGCGGTGACCCGGGCCCCGTCCGGACGCTCGATCACGACCTCTTCGCCGTTGTATTCCTCGTTCCGCTGCAGCGCGAGCGCCATCCAGCACTGGTCGTGGCGCATCGGCGATCCGTCGGGGTAGTAGAGCTTGAACGAGCCGCAGAATCGATCCTCGGCGTCGTTCAGCTTCGGCGCCCGCCCCCAGACCTCGACCGCGCGCTGGTTGAAATAGGTGATGAGCCCCTCGGGATCGCAGGTGTAGGCGCCGGCGGGCAGTCGCTCCAGCAGACGGCGAAATTCCCGCTCGCCGCCCTGAGGGGGAAACGGCCGGATCTCCAGACGAGCCGGCGCCTCGGTCATGCCGCCTCCGGGCGCCGCAGCGCCGCTCGCGACGGCACCGACGCGAAGATCCGCTCCAGTGCCTCGAAGTCGATCGGCTTGACGAGATGCCCGTCAAACCCTGCCTCGCGGGACTCCCGGCGATCCTCCGCGGACCCGTACCCGGTAAGGGCGATCAGGGTGGTGTCGAGGAGCTCCGAGTCCCCGCGCAGCCGCCGCGCGACCTCGTGGCCGCTCATCCCGGGCATGCCGAGGTCGAGCAGGACGAGGTCGGGCGCCCAGGTCCGGGCGAGGTCGAGACCCCGTTGCCCGTCGTAGGCTTGGCGGACCTCGTGTCCGAGCAGCCCGAGCAGCGCGGCGAGGCTCTCGGCCGAGTCGCGGTTGTCGTCGACCACCAGCACCCGCCGGGCCGGCGCCGGTGCGACCGCTCGTACCGGGCGCTCGGCCGGTCCGCGGACTTCGCACAACGGTTGCGCGGGCAGCGGCAGGCGCACGACGAATTCCGCGCCTTGCCCCACGCCGGCGCTCGACGCCTGGACAGTCCCACCGTGCAGCCCGACGAGCTCGCGCACCAGTGCCAGCCCGATGCCGAGCCCGCCCTCCCCGCCGTGCGCGGCCGACTGGGCCTGGCTGAAGAGATCGAACACGTGCGGCAGCACCTCGGGCGCGATCCCGATCCCTCGGTCCTTGACGCTGACGATCCCGCACGGCCCACCCTCCACCTCCGCCCGGCCGGCGACAACCTCGATCCGGCCGCCATCGCCGGCGTACTTGACGGCGTTTCCGACCAGGTTGGCGACCGCCTGGGCGATGCGGACCGGGTCGGCGTCGAGCGTCACCGGCGAGTCGGGCAGCGTGACGAGGAGCGACTGCCGGCGCTCGTCGGCGAGGGGACGGGTCGTTTCCAGCGCGCGGCCGACGACGTCGGCGAGGTCGACGTGCTCCCGGCGCAACGCGATCCGGCCGGTCGTGATCCGGGAGACATCGAGCAGATCGTCGATCAAGCGCGTCAGATGCGCGACCTGACGCCCGAGCACGTCCCGCGCGGGCGCGAGCCCCGGGTCGTCGGCCGGCGCGCGCTGCAGGTACTGGATCGCGTTGGCGATCGCCGCAAGCGGGTTGCGGAGCTCGTGGGACAGCGTGGCGAGGAACTCGTCCTTGCGGCGGTCGGCCTCGCGCAGCGCGCCCTCCACGCGCCGCCGCTCCGCGTTCTCCGCCTCGAGCGCGGCGTTCGCTTCCGCGAGCTCGAGGTTCGCCCGCTCGAGCGTGCGGTTCAGCGCCTGGAGCTCGCGCGCCCGCTCCGCCTGCAGGCTGCTGTGGGCGTCGGCGAGCTTCGCGTTCGCCTGCTCGAGGTTGCGGTAGAGCCGCTCCAGCTTCTTGCGCTGGCGATGGAGCTCGGCGAGGACCTGTACCTTGCCGCGCAGGATCTCGGGCACCACCGGCACGTACACGTAGTCGAACGCGCCGAGCTGATAGCCCTTCAGCCGGTCGACGTCGGTGACGTGCACCGCGGTCACGAAGATGATCGGCGTCCGCTCGTAGCGCGGATGGTTGTGGATCAGCGCCGCGGTCTCGAACCCGTCCATGTCCGGCATGTTCACGTCGAGCAGGACGGCGGCGAACTCGTGCTCCATGAGCCGCTGGAGCGCCGCGCGCCCCGATCGCGCCTCGACGAGGTCGAGCCGGAGGTCCTCGAGGATCACCCGATAGCTCAGGAGCCGCGCCGGCTGGTCGTCGACCAGCAGCACGCTGACCGGATCGTCGCCGCCGGCGCCGGTCATCGGTGCAGCCATATCCGCAGCAGCGAGAGCAGCTGCTCGGTGTTCACCGGCTTGGCGATGTAGTCGGAGGCCCCGGCGTCGAGGCAGCGTTCGCGGTCGCCTTTCATCGCCTTCGCGGTCAGGGCGATCATCGGCAGGAGCCGCAGGTGCGGCGCGCTCCGGATGCGCCGCATCGTCTCGTACCCGTCCATCTCCGGCATCATGATGTCCATCAGGACCAGCGCCAGGTCGGGCGTGCGCTCGATGCGGTCGATGCCCTCCTGGCCGGTCGTCGCGCTCATCACGTTCATGCCGTGGCGCTCGAGGATGCTGCCCAGCGCGAAGATGTTGCGCACGTCGTCATCGACCACCAGGACCTTGCGCCCGGCGAGCGCCTCGTCGCTCGCGTGCAGCCGCTCGAGCATCCGCCGCTTCGGCTCGGGGAGACTCGCGACCACCCGGTGCAGGAATAGCGCCGTCTCGTCGAGCAGGCGCTCGGGCGACTGCACGCCCTTGAGCACGATGCTCTTCGCCATCCGCCGCAGCTCCGCGGCCTCGTCGTCGGTGAGCTCCTTGCCGGTGAACACGACGATGGGCACCTCCCGCAGGCGGGGATCCTCCTGGATCGCGGCGAGGAGGTCCATCCCGGAGATGTCCGGCAGGCGGAGATCGAGGACCACGCAGTCGAACGCGCTCGCGCGCAACGCCGCCAGCGCCTCCGCGCCGGTGCCGGCGGTGACGATCTCCACGTCGTCGTGGGCGATCAGCTCCACGATCGAGCGGCTCTCGGCGGGGCTGTCCTCGACCACCAGCAGCCGCCGCACCCGCGGCGCGGCAAACTGTTTGATGCGGTCGAACGCCGCCTCGAGACCCTCGGTCGTCAGCGGCTTGTTGAGGTAGGCGAACGCGCCGCGCTCGAGGCCGTGCTGCCGCTCCTCCTCCACGGTGATGATCTGCACCGGGATGTGGCGGGTCGCCGGGTCCTGCTTCAGCTGGCTGAGGACCGTCCAGCCGAGCATGTCCGGCAGGAAGATATCGAGCGAGATCGCGGTCGGCAGATGCTTCCGGGCGAGCTCGAGCGCGTTCGCGCCGCGCATCGCAACCAGGGCCTTGAACCCGCGTTCGCGCGCGAGCCCGAGCAGGACGCGCGCGTAATGCGGGTCGTCCTCGGCGATGAGCAGCACTTCGTCGCCGGGCGCGAGGCTTTCGCGGTCGTCGGCCACCTGCTCGGCGCGCGGGGCCGGAAGGACGATCGGCTGGAACGGCGCTCGCGCCTCGCCCGCCGGCGCCTGAGCCTTGCCGTACGCCGGGCCCATGTAGGTTAGCGGCAGGTAGAGCGTGAACGTGCTGCCGCGTCCCGCGACGCTGTGGAGCTTGATCTCCCCGCCGAGCAGGTGCGCGAGCTCGCGGCTGATCGCGAGCCCGAGCCCGGTCCCGCCGTAGCGGCGCGAGGTTCCCGCGTCGGCCTGCTGGAACGCCTCGAAGATGATCCGCTGCTTCTCGGGCGGGATGCCGATCCCGGTGTCGCTGACCGAGAACCGGACGACCGTCGCCGCCTCGCTGAGCACCGGATGGTCGGGGCTCCAGCCGCCGTCGGCCGCGGCGACCTCGAGCCGCACGCCGCCCGAGTCGGTGAACTTGAACGCGTTGGAGAGCAGGTTCTTGAGCACCTGCAGCAGGCGCTTCGAGTCGGTGGTGATCGACCGGCCGAGCCGCGCGTCGAGGTCGCTCATGAACGAGAGCTTCCGCGATTCGGCGACATGGCGGAAGTTGCGCTCGATCGTCTCGCGTAGCCCCGCGAACGGCAGCTCCTCGCTCTCGACCGTCACCGTGCCCGACTCGATCTTGGAGAGATCGAGAATGTCGCTGATGAGGTTCAGGAGGTCGGTGCCGGCGCCGTGGATGGTCTTGGCGAACTCGGTCTGCTTCGCCGAGAGGTTGCGATCGGCGTTGTCCCCGAGCTGCTGCGCCAGGATGAGGATGCTGTTGAGGGGGGTGCGCAGCTCGTGCGACATGTTCGCGAGGAACTCGGACTTGTAGCGCGACGTGAGCGCGAGCTCCGCCGCTTTCTCCTCGACCGCGCGCCGCGCCTGGTCGATTTCCTGGTTCTTGCGCTCGACCTCGGCGTTCTGCGCCGCGAGCTCGCGCGCCTTCTGCCCCAGCTCCTCGTTGGTCTGCTGCAGCTCCTTCTGCTGGGTCTGCAGCTCGCCGGCGAGCTCCTGGGATTGCTTGAGCAGGCCCTCGGTCCGCATCGTCGCCTCGATCGTGTTCAGCACGATGCCGATCGAGCCGGTGAGCTGCTCGAGCAGCGCGAGATGCGAGGCGGTGAAGCGCGAGAGCGACGCCAGCTCGATCACCGCCTTGACCTCGCCCTCGAAGAGCACCGGCAGCACGATGACGTTCTGCGGCCGGGCGGCGACCAGACCGGAGCCGATGCGGATCGAGTCGTCCGGGATGTCCGCCAGCAGGATCCGCTGGCGCTCCATGGCGCACTGTCCGACCAGGCCCTCGCCGACGCGGTATTGACGCGACCCGCCCGGCCCCGGAGCGTCGGCGTAGCCGGCCAGCTGCTTCAACCGCGGCGTGCCGTCGGCGTCGTCCTTCACGTACATCACGCCCTGCTGCGCGCCCACCAGCGGGGCGAGCTCCGAGAGCAGCATCTGCGCGACGGTCAGCAGATCGCGCTGCCCCTGCATCATGCGACCGAACTTCGCGAGGTTGGTCTTCAGCCAGTCCTGCTCGGTGTTCCGCTCCGTCGTCCCGCGGAGGTTGCCGATCATGGCGTTGATGTAGTCCTTCAGTTCCGCCACCTCGCCGCTCGCGTCCACCTGGATCGAGCGCGTGAGGTCGCCCTTGGTGACCGCGGTGGTCACCTCGGCGATCGCCCGCACCTGCGTCGTCAGGTTGGCGGCGAGCAGGTTCACGTTGTCGGTCAGTCCCTTCCACGTGCCGGCCACGCCGGGGACCTGCGCCTGCCCGCCGAGCTTGCCCTCGGTGCCGACCTCGCGCGCCACGCGCGTCACCTCCGCGGCGAAGCCGTTCAGCTGGTCGACCATCGTGTTGATCGTGTTCTTCAGCTCGAGGATCTCGCCCTTCACGTCCACCGTGATCGTGCGCGACAGGTCGCCCTCGGCGATGGCGGTCGCGACCTCGGCGATGTTGCGCACCTGCGCCGTGAGGTTCCCCGCCATCGAGTTCACGTTGTCGGTGAGGTCCTTCCAGACCCCGCTCACACCCTTCACCTGCGCCTGGCCGCCGAGCTTGCCGTCGGTGCCCACCTCGCGCGCGACCCGCGTCACCTCGGACGCGAACGCGTTGAGCTGGTCGACCATCGTGTTGACGGTCTCCTTCAGCTGCAGGATCTCGCCACGCACGTCGACCGTGATCTTGCGCGACAGGTCGCCGCGGGCGACCGCCGTCGTCACCTCCGCGATGTTGCGCACCTGCGATGTCAGGTTCGTTGCCATCGCGTTGACCGAGTCGGTCAGGTCCTTCCACGTCCCGGCCACGCCCGGCACGATCGCCTGGCCGCCGAGCTTGCCCTCGGTGCCGACCTCGCGCGCGACGCGCGTCACCTCCGCGGCGAAGCCGTTCAGCTGGTCGACCATCGTGTTGATCGTGTTCTTCAGCTCGAGGATCTCGCCCTTCACGTCCACCGTGATCTTGCGCGAGAGGTCGCCGCGCGCCACCGCCGTCGTCACCTCCGCGATGTTCCGCACCTGGCCGGTGAGGTTCGAGGCCATCCAGTTCACGTTGTCAGTCAGGTTCTTCCACGTCCCGGCCACGCCGGGGACCTGCGCCTGGCCGCCGAGCTTGCCCTCGGTGCCCACCTCGCGCGCGACGCGGGTCACCTCGGCCGCGAAGCCGTTCAGCTGGTCGACCATCGTGTTGATCGTGTTCTTCAGCTCGAGAATCTCGCCCTTCACGTCCACCGTGATCTTGCGCGAGAGGTCGCCGCGCGCGACCGCCGTCGTCACCTCCGCGATGTTGCGCACCTGGGAGGTCAGGTTGGTGGCCATCGCGTTGACCGAGTCGGTCAGGTCCTTCCACGTCCCGGCCACGCCCGGCACGGTCGCCTGACCGCCGAGCTTCCCTTCGGTGCCCACTTCCCGTGCGACGCGCGTCACCTCCGCCGCGAAACCGTTCAGCTGGTCGACCATCGTGTTGACGGTCTCCTTCACCTGCAGGATCTCGCCGCGCACGTCGACGGTGATCTTGCGCGACAGGTCGCCGCGCGCGACCGCCGTCGTCACCTCCGCGATGTTGCGCACCTGCGTCGTGAGGTTCGTCGCCATCGCGTTGACCGAGTCGGTCAGGTCCTTCCACGTCCCGGCCACGCCCGGCACGATCGCCTGCCCGCCGAGCTTGCCGTCGGTCCCGACCTCGCGCGCGACGCGCGTCACTTCGGAGGCGAACGACCGCAGCTGGTCCACCATCGTGTTGATGGCTTCCTTCAGCTGCAGGATCTCGCCGCGGACGTCGGCGGTGATCTTGCGCGACAGGTCGCCGTTCGCCACCGCGATCGTTACCTCGGAGATGTTCCGGACCTGGCCGGTAAGATTGGACGCCATCGAGTTGACGTTGTCGGTCAGGTCGCGCCAGACGCCGCTCACGCCCTTCACCTGCGCCTGGCCGCCGAGCTTGCCCTCGGTACCGACCTCGCGCGCGACGCGCGTCACCTCGGAGGTGAAGCCGCTCATCTGCTCGATCATCGTGTTGACGATCGTCGCCGTGCGCAGAAACTCGCCCTCGAGCGGCCGCCCTTCGACCTCGAGCCGCATGGTCTGCGACAGATCGCCCTTGGCCACCGCCGCGATCGACCGGGTCACCTCCGCCGTCGGCCACAGCAGGTCGTCGACGAGCGCGTTGACCGAGGTCTCCATTCCGCCCCACGCGCCGCGCTGGCGCTCGCCGCGGACGCGCTGCCGGGTCTTGCCCTGCTTGCCCACCGCCTGGCCCACGCGCTCGAGCTCGGCCGCCAGGCGCTGGTTGGACGCGACGATCTCGTTGAAGGTGTCGGCGATCTTGCCGCCGACGCCGGTCCAGTCGGCGGGCAGACGGACCGAGAAATCGCCGTCGCGCACCGCGCGCAGCGCGCGGAGCAGTTCGCGGAGGTCGGCCGAGGAGTCCGCCGGCTGAGGCCGCACCCGGGCGACGGCGTTGTTGGCCCCGATCGTTTGCATCGTCCGGCTCCTCCCCTATGTCGCGCGCCGTGGCGACCGTCGAACGGTGCGCGCGACGCGCGGGTGCGCGTGGGCAGCCAACAGGATCGGCATGGCCGTCTCCTCCAGCGCCGCCCCCGGAACGGGAAACACTTACCGCACGCGTGTAATTTTTACCGCTCATTCGCGCGTGCGGACCCCGCGGCGGCATGCCAAGGCGGCTCGTGCAAAGACCGTACCCGCCGCCGCGACACCCGGCACCCCGCGCCCCGTGTTAGCCGGGCACGGCGGTTGCGACCCTGCGTGCAATCGACCAACTCCCCGTGGAAGACACCATGGCCGTGTGCGAAGTCTGTGGCAACGCCTACGAGCGCTCGTTCGAGGTGATCAAGGGCGGCGAGCGCCACGTGTTCGATAGCTTCGAGTGCGCGATTCACCGGCTCGCGCCGACCTGCGAGCACTGCGGCTGCAAGATCGTCGGCCACGGGATCGAGACCCGCGGCCGGTACTTCTGTTGCGCCCATTGCGCCCGGCTCTCAGGCGTCGAGGGCGCGGTGGATCACCCGAAGTGAGCGGCAGCGACCTGCGGCCGCGCGGCAACGGTTCGCCCCTGTTCCGCCCGGGCGAGAACTCCTGTGCGGTCGCGCACGCCGACCGGGTCGGCCTCGTCGTCGACGCGAAGGCATACTTCGAGGCGTTCGTGCACGCCGCGGAGCGCGCCGAGCGCTCGATCGTCATTCTCGCCTGGGACTTCGACAGCCGGACTGCGCTCTGCTTCGGCGCGGCCGGCGAAATTCGCGCCACCATGGGCGATTTCCTGAACCGGCTCGCCCGGCAGCGGCGGCGGCTGCGGATCCACATCCTCGACTGGGACTACCCGGTGATCTTCGGGACCGAGCGCCAGTTCGCCCCGCTGTACGGACTGAGCTGGAAGCGGCATCGCCGCGTGCACTTCCGCTTCGACGACACGCATCCGCTTGCCGGCTCGCACCACCAGAAGATCGTCGTCATCGACGACAAGCTGGCGTTCGTCGGTGGGCTCGATTTCACGTCCCGGCGCTGGGATTCGCCCGAGCATCGGCCCGACGACCCCTGTCGCGTCGCGTTCGGCAAGCCCTACCCGCCGTTCCACGACCTCATGATCGCGCTCGACGGCGAAGCGGCCCGCGCGGTCGGCGACATCGCGCGCAAGCGCTGGCACGCGGCCACCGGCGAGCGGCTGCCCGCGGTCGCCGCGGCTGGCGATCCCTGGCCGCCATCGCTCGAAGCGGCGATCACCGATGTCGACGTTGGCATCGCCTGCACCGTGCCGGCGGTCAACGGCGCGAAGGGCGAGCGCACCGTCGAGCGCCTGTACCTCGACCTGGTCGCGCGCGCGCAGCGCTACATCTTCCTGGAGAACCAGTACTTCACCTCCCACGCCGTCGGCCAGGCGCTCGCCGCCCGCCTCGCCGAGCCGCGCGGCCCCGAGATCGTGCTCGTAACCCGGCTCCTCAGCCACGGCTGGCTGGAGGAAATGACGATGCACGTGCTGCGGACGAAGCTGATCAAGGATCTCCGGGCCGCCGACCACGGGGGACGGTTCCACGTCTATTACCCGCACGTCGAGGGGCTGGCCGAGGGCACGTGCATCGACGTCCATTCCAAGATGATGGCGGTCGACGACGAGTGGCTGCGGATCGGGTCGGCCAACCTCAGCAACCGCTCGATGGGGCTCGATACCGAGTGCGACGTCGTGGTCGAGGCCGACGGCAAGCCGGCGGTGCGCCGCGCCATCCGCGCCTTCCGCGACCAGCTGCTCGGCGAGCATCTCGGCGTCCCCGCCGACGCCGTCGCGCGAGAGATCGAGCGCAGCGGCAGCATGCACGGGGCGATCGCGGCGCTCGCCTCCGAGCGTCGCACCCTGAAGCCGCTTGAGGAGCTGCCGGAGTGGTCGGAGGGGGCGGTCAGCGCAGCGGCGCTCGCCGATCCCGAGCGCCCGGTGTCGCTCGAGGCGCTGGTCGAACAGTTCGCGCCGGACACCGATGTCCGGCGGACGCTCCCGTTCTGGAAATCGATCCTCGCCGTGGCGATCGCCGTGGTCGCACTAACGCTCGCGTGGCGCTATACGCCGCTCGCCGAGATCGTCACGCCGGAGAACGTGATCGACTGGACGCGGAGCTTCGCCGGTCAGTGGTGGGCAGCGCCGCTCCTCGTGCTCGCCTATACGCCAGCATCGGTGACCATGTTTCCCCGGCCGCTCATCACGCTCGCCGCCGTCGTTGCGTTCGGGCCGTGGCTCGGCTTCGCTTACGCGATGACCGGGATCCTGATCGCCGCGCTCGCCGGCTACTACGTGGGACGGCTCGCCGACCGCAACACCGTCCGGCGCATCGCCGGGCGCAGGCTCAATCGCCTGACTGGCGCGCTCCGCGAGCGCGGTCTGCTGGCCATGACCGCGGTGCGGCTCGTGCCGCTCGCGCCGTTCATCGTCGAGAGCGTCGTTGCCGGCGCCATCCGCATCAAGCCGTGGCACCTCCTCCTCGGCACGTTTTTCGGGATGCTTCCCGGGACGCTTACGGCGACGGTGTTCGGCGATCAGATCGAGGCGGCGCTGCAGGATCCGTCGCAGATCAACTACTGGCTCGTCGGCGGGGTGGTCGCGCTCCTCATCGGCGCCACGCTCGTCGTGCGCCGGTGGCTCGGTAGGATGGAACGGGATGCGACGAGCGAGGCGCACACGGCCCGTTCGGGCGAGTCCGCGGCACGTAACACTTGCCGGGCGGCGTAGAGGTTTCCTAGCGATCCGGCGTTCAGGCGCGCGGGAACAGGTGGGCGATATTGCGCGTCGGAACAGGCAGGCGCTCCTGCTCGAGATGCCGGAGGATGCGCGCCTCGTGTTCGCGTGCCCAACCGAGCCAGTGGTCGTCCCAGCAGGATCGGCACACACTGAACCGATAGCGCGGGATCTCGCGTTCGGCAGGTCTACTCTCGCAGATAAAGCAGGGCTTCTCCGACATGTGGGGTCGCCCCGACGTCGTCGCTCGCGAGCGCCCCGGAGCGGCGCTGGCGCGCGCGGCCCGCACGCCCCGGCAGCGCCGGAGCGTGCCGGACCGGTTCGCGCTTCACCGGTCGGCGATGTGGCCGTCGCCGAGCGACGCCGTCAGCGCCGCAGCCAGCGCGGCATCCCCGCTGACCAGCGCCTTCCATGGCAGTTCGTACCCTTTGCGCTTGCCCTTCGGCGTCAGCCGGAGCCCACCCGGCGTGATCGTCAACGTGTAAGGCTGCCCCTCGACCTCCAGCTCGCGCTTCAGCGATCCGGTCAGTTTGGTGGTCATGATGGCGATCCAGTTGTGCGGGCGCCGGCGACTTCAGCGGCCACCGGACGGCTCCGAGATTCCGGACACCGCTTCGCCCACGACCAGCGGTTCCTCACCAGCCGCGATGTCGGCGATCGCGAGGATCCCCACCAGCCGCTTGTCCCGGTTCACGACCGGAAGCCGCCGCACCTGGATATCGGCCATGTTGCCGGCCACGTTGTCGATGTCGTCGTCGTCGAAGCAGTACTTCACGTCCTCGGTCATCACGTCGCGGATCCGGGTCTCGGGTGGCTTGCCGCGCGCCACGGCACGGATCGCGATGTCGCGATCGGTGATCATCCCGACCAGCCGGTCGTGCTCCCCGACCGGCAGCACCCCGGCGTCGAGCTCGGCCATCATCCGGGCGGCGTCGCGGATGGTCTGGTCGGGGCTGGCGACGTGCACGTCGCGCGTCATCACTTCACTGACTTTCATGGCAGTCCTCCTGTCGACGGTCGAAGAGGGCGAGCGCGAGGGCTCGGGTCGCCGGGATGCAAGTTTCGTGCCCAGGTGCCGCTGAACGCCGGCAAGGCCGACACGCTTACAGCATGCGCCGCGACGAGCGGCGCACCAGCTCCTCCCACAGACCGTCCGTCGTCTTGCGGAAGACGAGCCCGGCATCGTGGTCGAGGACGTACCAGAAGCCGCGCTGCAACTCGCTTTCGAGCTCGCCCGGTTCCCAGACGACCAGGCCGGCGTAGAACCGCGCATCGCTGCGGTTCTGCTCGATGACGCGATCGGCGGTCGTAGCGTCCATCACGAGAAACATGTCCTTCGCCAGCGCGACGGCGCGGCCGCCGGGGCTCTCGGTGCGGCGCACGATCACGAACAGCGAGTCGACATGCAGCGGTCCACCGAGAAACAGCGGGTCGGTCACCTTCTGCGACGGTGGATGTCCCGGGAAGACGTCCCCGAGCGTGACCCGCGTCGGGCGGTTGACGATGAAGCCGATGTGGCGCCCGCCGCGGACCGGGCGCGCGAAGAGCACCGTGTTGCGATAGAACTCGCCCATCTCGGGTTTAGCCACCAGGACCACCGGTGACTGGTAGACGTCGGCCGCATGCGCGCCGAGCGCCACCAACAGACCGGACGCGAGGGCGAGGCAGAATTGACGAAGGCTCATCGAGATCTCTCCTGCAAGCGCGACGGTCCGACCGCGGTTACCGCGAGTCCCGCAACCGTGCTTGCACCCGTTCCAGCAAGGGGCGCTCCCGGTAGGCGCCGCGCCACGCGAGCGGGCACACCGGTTGCATGCTCGAAGAGGTGGTCCGCGCCGGCGCGGAAACGGGCGTGGATTTTTGACAATGACAGTCGATTGGCAAACGCTTTTTGCGTTCAGCATGTCGCCGCTCGAGCTGATCGTGCGGGGCAGCGCCGTCTACTGGTTCCTGTTCCTCGTCTTTCGCGTCGTGATCCGCCGCGAGGTCGGTGCGATCGGCGTTGCCGACGTGCTGCTGCTGGTGCTCGTCGCGGATGCCGCCTCCAACGCCATGCAGGGGCAGTACCGCTCGGTGAGCGACGGCATGGTGCTCGTGTCGACGATCATCGGGTGGAGCATCGCGATCGACTGGGTCGCGTTCCGTTTTCCGGCGGCGCGGCGCGTGCTCGAGCCGCGCGTCCTGCCCCTCATCCGCGACGGGCGCCTTCTGCACCGCAATCTGCGTCGTGAGTTCGTGACGGTCGAGGAGCTGGAAGGCAAGCTCCGCCAGCACGGCATCCAGGACGTCGCCGAGGTGCAGGCGGCCTATCTGGAGAGCGACGGCAAGATCAGCGTGCTCGCGCGGCGGCGGCGATCGTGATGGCCTTCGGCGACGCGCTGCGGTAAGTCTTGCAATGTCCGGCAAGAGTTGCCCGGTGACCGGCCGCCAGGCTCGCCGGGAACCCCGCCTAGGCGTCGCACCGCGGGACGAGCCCCGAGGCACGCGGTTTGCGGCACCAGCAGTGCGCAATTTCGCGTGTCTTTTCAAGGCGACTCAACCATGAAGCGTTTCTCACTCCTGATGAGTGCATCGGCGGTTGCCGCGGCGCTTGCGACACCCGCGTTCGCACAGACCAGCACCAACCCGAGCAACTCGCCGCGTCCCTCGGAACGCAGCGCGACCGACGGCCGTGCCGGCGGCACGGGTCCGCTGGCGACCCCGCCGGCGAACGACCCGACTGCGGTGCAGCGCCCGGGCGGCCCCACGGCGCAACCCGCGACGCCCGCGGACCAGATGGCCAAACCGGAGCGTCCGACCGGAAGCGCGATCGATCACAGCCGCACCGACGGTCGGTCCGGCGGGACAGGCCCCTTGTCCAACGAGCCGACGCCGCGACACGACGCGAGCACCGTTCGCGAGGTCCAGCAGGCGTTGCAAGGGAAGGGCTTCGACGTCGGACCCATCGACGGTGTCATAGGGCCGCGCACGCAGGCCGCGTTGCGCGAGTTTCAGCAGCAGCACGGCCTGAAGGGCTCCGGGCGCCTGGATCGGGAGACGCTCTCGCAACTCAACGTCCGGACCGGCGGCTAGCGCCCGGACTCTCGGGGCGGCGGAGGAGTAACCCTCCGCCGCCTGCTAGCGCGCCCTCCCGCTGTGCGGTGCTGGTGATGCTGACCGCTCGCTCCCTCCGCCCCGCTCTCCTCCTGCTGAGCCTCGTCCTCGCGGCGTGCGGCGGGGCGACGCGGGTTGCTTACGACAACGCCGACGTGGCGGCGCTGGTGATAGGCAACCGGTACCTCGACCTCGAGGGGGAGCAGTGGCGGCATGCGCGCGCCGTCATCGATCGCTTCCACGCGTGGCATCGCCGCGCCGAGCTCTCCCGCTACGCCGCGCTGCTCCAGGGCGCAACCGGTCGCGTCAAGCGGGGACTCACCCGCGACGACGTGGAGTGGGGAATCGAAAGCCTGCGCGCGCGCTACGCCGTCCTCGTCGACGGCGCCGTCCGCGAGAGCGCGCCGTTGCTCGCGCGGCTCGACGCGGACAACGTCGCGGCGCTCGAGCGACACTTCGCGGCGGAGGACCGCAAGCGCGTTCGCGAGCGGCTGTCGGGCGACCCGGCGACGCGGGAGCGCGACCGCGTCGCCGCCATCCTGAGGCGGCTCGAGGACTGGACCGGTCCGCTTGCCGAGGCGCAGGCGGAGCCGGTGCGGCGGTTCGTGCGGGCGACCGCCGACTATCCGCAGCATGCGCACGAGACCCGCGTGCGCAAGCAGCGCGAACTCGTGCAGCTTCTGGGCCGAAACATTCGGGCGGCGAACGGGGCTTCGCCGGAGGAGCTCCGGTCGTTCCTGCTCGCGTGGGAATCGGAGCGCAGCGCGCAGCAGCGCAGCCATCGGGAGAGGTTCATCGAGCTGATTCTCGAGCTCGACCGAACCCTCAGCGCGAGCCAGCGCGCGCACGCCGTCGCGCGGCTGGAGCGGTATGCCGAGGACCTCCAGGTCCTGGCGCGCCGCGCTGATCCGCCCTACGGCGGGTGAGCAGGAGACCCGTCTACGTCTGAGAGCTATTTCTTCGGCGGCGGGTCGCGGCGGTCCTTCGCCTCGACCGTGCCGCTCAGCTTCTGGTACACGCCGAGGCCGACCATCACCACGACCGCGGTCAGGACGAGCAGCGCCGCCCGCAGAAGCGTCTCGAAGCTCTCCTCCGCGACGCGCGAGATCTGCACCACGCCCTCCAGCGCTACCGCGATGCAGATGATCACCATGAAGCGCGTGAGGCTCTGGCGCGCCTCGACGGCCGAGCGCAGCTCGCGCTCGCGCACCACTTCTTCCTCGAACAGGTACTTGCCGACGTCGACGGAGGCCATCGCGATGACGATGAGCCCGACCGCGTTGAGGAGTGCGTCGAGCGGGTTCTCACGGTTGATCACGCTCTCGGCCGCGATCCAGAACGCCGCGACGATCAGCAGCAGCGCGATCAGGATGAACGCGCCGCTGATGACGAGGTAGAGCGCGTTCGAGAAGTGGGAGAAGCGCAGCATCGGCGAACGACCGGAGCATGAAGCGTGCCAATCGGACACCGCGCCCGCGCGGAAGTCCGCCGGCCGGCGGGGACCCTATTTCCCGGGTGCTGCGGGAGTGACGCGCCAGATCACGTTGCCGACGTCGTCGGCGACCAGCAGCGCGCCGGCGCGGTCGACGGCGACGCCGACCGGGCGGCCGAGCGCATTGCCGTCGGCGTCGACGAAGCCGGTGAGGACATCCTCCTTGATGCCGACGGGTCGGCCACCCTCGAACTTCACGAAGACGACCTTATAGCCGCTCAGCGGCCGGCGATTCCACGAGCCGTGCTCGCCGATGAAGGCGCCGCCGGCATAGCGTTGCGGCAGCAGGCTGCCCTCGTAGAAGGTGAGACCGAGCGGTGCGACGTGGGAACCGAGCGCGTAATCGGGCACGATCGCCTTGCCGACAAGGTCGGGGCGCGGCGGCTGCACGCGGGTGTCGACGTGGCGCCCGAAATAGCTGTAGGGCCAGCCGTAGAAGCCGCCGTCCTTCACCGCGGTCAGATAGTCGGGCACGAGGTCGCTGCCGAGCTCGTCGCGCTCGTTCACCACCGTCCAGAGCACCCCGGTCTTCGGCTCCCAGCCGAGCCCGTTCGGGTTGCGCAGGCCCGAGGCGAAGAGCCGTCGCGTCCCCTTGGCTGGGTCCACCTCGAGGATCGCGGCGCGATCGACCTCGTTCCCCATCCCGTTCTCGGCGACGTTGCTGTTCGAGCCGACGGTGACGTAGAGCCGGGAACCGTCCCGGTTGGCGATGACGTTCTTGGTCCAGTGATGGTTGATCGGCCCGCCCGGCAGGTCGACGATCTTCGTCCCGGGTGCGGCGATGCGCGTCGCGCCCGCCGTGTACGGAAAGCGCACGAGCGCATCGGCGTTGGCGACGTAGAAGTCGCCGCCCACCAGCACCATGCCGAACGGGGAGTTCAGGTTCTCGAGGAACGGGGTGCGGACCTCCGCCACGCCGTCGCCGTCCGCGTCGCGCAGCAGCGTGATGCGGTTTGCGCTCGGCACTGTGGCGCCGGCGCGCTTCCTCACCTGCTGCATGGCCCACCCCTTGATGCCTTTGGCGTCCCGCGGGGGACCATTGGTCTCGGCGACCAGCACGTCGCCGTTGGGCAGCACGTACAGCCAGCGCGGATGATCGAGGCCGTTCGCAAAAGCGTTCACGGCCAAGCCCGCGGCCGGCGTGGGGGTGGCGCCGTCGGGCCACCCCTTGGCCGGCGCGATGTTGACGGTCGGCAAGACCGTCGTCGTCGGCTCGGGGAGCGTCGGCTGCGGCCCGACGTCGGCGTGGGGCGGCAGTTGCGAGCGCTCGCAGCCGATAAGGCCGAGGAGCGAGAGGCCGACCAGAGTGGGGATGAGATGGGTTCGCATGCCGAGCGCCGCGCAAGGGGCGTGCCCGGGTTCCAGCGGTTGCGATCCGAGGAGACGAGGCAGCTTGCGCGGTAAGACTTGCACGGCTAGGCAGTTTCTTCCCTGGCGCACCTGAGCGGGGACCGGCACGGCGTTTGCGTGTCGCTAGGAGAAGTCTGCGAACTGGGCGCGGTGTTGAGCGGCCGGGACGCGCCGAATCCGGAGGCACACGGCTGGCGAGGGCGTTTCAGGAGGCAGCGATGAGCGACCAGCAAGAGATGAGGCACTTCTCGATGATCCGCGATCTGCACGTCGCGGACTTCCTGACGCTCGCGAACGGCTTCTGCGGCGTGGCCGCGATCTTCGAAGCCATGAAGTTCCTCGTGGCCGAGCACCCGCGGCACATGCTCGTGGCCGGATGCCTGGTGGCCGCAGCGCTCGCGTTCGACGTGCTCGACGGCAAGGTCGCCCGCTGGCGGCACTCGGCCTCGGCGATGGGCCGGGAGCTCGACTCGCTCGCCGACGTGATCTCGTTCGGCGTGGCCCCGGCGACGATCGCGTTCGCCGCCGGGATGAACCGGCCGCTCGACCAGCTCGTCCTGATCTTCTTTGCGCTGTGCGGCCTGAGCCGGCTCGCGCGGTTCAACGTCACCGCCGAGGCGCTCGCCGGACGCAGCGGCAAGGTCGAGTACTTCGAAGGAACGCCGATCCCGACCAGCGTCGTCCCGCTCGGCCTGACGCTCGCCGCTTTCTACTCCGGCGACCTCTACCCGGTCACCGTCGCCGGGCTGGCGTTCCACCTGCCGGTGCTGCTGTTCCTCGCCTCCGGCTGTCTGATGATCAGCAAGACTTTGCGGATTCCCAAGCCGTGATCGCGAGGCGGGCGCGCCAATTGCAAGAACGCATCGTCTCCAAACCGAGCCACTGCCCATGCCACCGGTCGCACTGAGTCTCCTGATGTTCGCTCTCGTCCTCGTCGCCGTGCCCGCGCACGCGCAGATTTATCGCTGGGTCGACGACCAGGGCGTCGTCAACTACGCGAACAAGCCCCCTGCCGACGGCCGCCAAGCCGCTCGCGTCGACACGCGGGAGTCGCGCCTGAGCGTCATCCCCATCGTCCAGCGGGTCGTGCGTATCAACGGCGCGCCTACGCTGGCCCAGGTGCCGGCGGCAGCGGTGGGCTTTCCAGGTGCCGTGGACCGAATGACCGTGTCGAACGTGCAAAGCGCGTTGGACTGGCGAGAACGCTGCTTCGCCGAGCGGCGGGTGGATTGCACGAACCCCACTGCCGCGACCTACGACTTCGGGACGGCGTACTCGCCGACCTCGCCGTTCACGCCGGCGCCGCGATAGCCGAACCCCGCATGAAGCGTCCTGCGCAGCCCGAAGAGCTTTCGCCGGCCCACGTCGTCCTGGCCGCGCCCGTGTGCGCCGGCTACATCACCGGCATCGTGCGGCCGGTCACCGGCAGCGTCGGGGCGATCTGAGGCGCCTTCCGGTCACTTCTGCCGCTGCGACTCAGGCCTGGATCGTCGGCGCCGGCACGCGCAGCGCCACCGGCGCCGCGTGACTGGCAGAGCGTGCTTGCAGCAGCATGCCCACGGGCTGCGGTCTCGTCGGATGCAGCAACGGCGCCGGAACCACCGTGAAGTACGGCGAGAGGTCGAAATCGCGCGGTGTGTATACCCGCGCCGCGCCCGGCGCAGAAGGTACAGGCCGAGGGAGGATCGGGTAACCGACTTCCTCGAAGGCCTGCGCGAGCAGCGTCGAGCAAATTGCCCGCTCGGCCGCCGCCACCGGCGCCGGATGGCGCCGTGCCTTCCCCCGTCCGATCGGCCACAGCGATCGTGCAAGCTCGATGGCGTAGTCGACGTCGTATCTCTGGCCCACGCGGGCCAAGGCGCGGCGGGCGACCTGGTCTCGCTCGGACGCGTTCAGACCGTTTGCTCTCACCACGCGCGCGCTCATCCCGCCCAGCTCGGACAGCCGGATCGTGCGTACGCCCCGCTCGACATCCGCTTCCACGATGCAGACCGGATCGGGACTGTCGTCGAGCGGTCCGACGAACATCGCGACGTGCGACCAGGTCGATTGGGTGAGGACTCTCACCAGCGATGCGAACCGGGTATTGCCCTCGACGAGAATGACGTCGCCCGGCAGCAGCAGCCGCGCGAGGACCTCGAGGTCGGTCGGGAGAGCCGGGGCGTACGAGGCGCTCGGCTGGTTCAAATACGACGCCAGCGGCTTGAGCGTGATTCGCAGCAGCGGGCCGACAATATCCATCGATTGCCTCTTTGACCTCGCCCCCCCGCATGTTCCGTGCCCGGGGGATGGGCATGACGGTTGCAACCGTCTTGTTTTTTGTGGGGTTTGGCCCGCGCGGGCCCGTAAACCCAAAAAGCAGGGGCAGACGCGTAGCGCAGCCGAAAAGGCAACGTAATGCGCTCGATCCTGCTGGAAAGGTTCGAAACTTCGCTTGGATCGACGCGGAGTCAACCCAAGCGGCGCTCTCCCACCTCCACTCCGTCGCCTGTCCGAACCCAGTGCCCTAGCCGCCGCCGCGATGTAACGGTTGCCGCGGCGCTGTAGTTGTTTCCGGGTCGTCGCTTCAGGCCAACCCGCGCAGGCCAGAATCGGCGCCTGACGCAGACCGACGCCTATCTCTTCGGCTGACCGAGAGGGGCGATGGGCAGCGACCCATCCTTGCGGTTGCCGCGACGGAGGTCTACCGTATCCTGCCTGCAGCGTCCCGCCCCGGGCAAAGGGGTATCCGCGATTCGAGGGGGTTCCGCGATGGTTTCCTTGCAAGTCAACGGCACGTCCCGCTCATTCGATGGCGACGAGACGATGCCGCTCCTCTGGTATCTGCGCGATGTCCTGCAGCTGACGGGCACCAAGTTCGGCTGCGGCCTCGCGCTCTGCGGCGCATGCACGGTCCATCTCGACGGCGTGGCGGTGCGTTCGTGCCGGACGCCGATGAGCGTAGCGCAGGGCAAGTCGATCACGACGATCGAGGGCCTCGACCCCAAGGGCCAGCATCCGGTCCAGGTCGCCTGGCGCGAGCTGGGCGTTCCGCAGTGCGGCTACTGCCAGTCAGGTCAGATCATGCAGGCGGCGTCGCTGCTCAAGCAGAACCCGTCGCCCACCGACGCCGCCATCGAGGCCGCGATGTCGGGGAACATCTGTCGCTGCGGGACATACACGCGCATCCGGGCCGCGATCAAGCAGGCCGCGACGCGGAAAGGAGCCTGACCATGAACGCTCCCGACTTCGTTCCCGCGGTTTTCAAGCTGTCCCGGCGCGAGTTCCTTGGCACCGCAGCCGCATTCGGCGGACTGATGCTCGGCGCGGGGTGGGCGCGGTCGAGCTTCGCGCAGGATGCGCCGAAGTACGGCGCCGATAGCATGCCCAACGGTGCGGTCGACAATCCGCTCGTGTTCGTTGCTGTCGCCGACGACGGCACGGTGTCGATCACCTGTCATCGTTCGGAGATGGGCCAGGGCGTGCGCACAAGCATGCCGATGATCGTTGCCGACGAGATGGAGGCCGACTGGAGCAAGGTGCGCGTCGTGCAGGCAACGGGCGACGAGGCGCGCTACGGCAACCAGGACACCGACGGTTCGCGCTCGACGCGCCACTTCTTCATGCCGATGCGGCGCTGCGGTGCGACCGCGCGCCGGATGCTGGAGACGGCTGCCGCGGCACGGTGGAACGTGCCGGTCACGGAAGTGGACGCGCGCAACGGCGTGCTCATCCATCGCGGGAGCGGACGGAAGCTCTCGTTCGGCGAGGTCGCGCGGGATGCGGCCAAGCTGCCACTGCCGAAGCCCGACCAGGTGAAGCTCAAGGACCCGTCCCAGTTCCGCTACATCGGCAAGGGCCAGATCAGGATCGTCGACGGGTTCGACATGACGACCGGACGCGCCAAGTACGGCATCGACACCGTCCTCCCGGACATGCTGTTCGCGGTGGTGGCGCGGCCGCAGGTGCTGGGCGGAACCGTGGCGTCGTTCGACCCGAGCGAGGCGCTGAAGGTGCCGGGCGTGGTGAAGGTGGTGCAGATCGCAGCTTCGCAGCCACCAATCGGATTCCAGCCGCTGGGCGGCGTGGGGGTGATCGCGAACAGCACCTGGGCGGCCATCAAGGGCCGCGACGCGTTGCGGATCGGTTGGACCGACGGCCCGAACGTCACGTACTCGTCCGGCCCCTACCGTGCGCAGCTGGAAGCGGCGGCGCGCAAGCCTGGGAAGGTGCTGCGCTCGAGCGGCGACGTCGACGCGGCGCTGAAAAACGCCGACAAGCGCCACACGGCAGAGTACTACATCCCGCACCTCACGCACGCGTCAATCGAGCCGCCGGCTGCGACCGCGCGCATTCAAGGCGGCCGCTGCGAGATCTGGGCGTGCGCGCAGAGCCCGCAGGCGGTGCGGAACGACGTGGCGAAGCGCCTCGGCCTCAGTCCGGACAACGTGACCGTCAACGTCACGCTGCTGGGCGGCGGCTTCGGCCGGAAGTCGAAGGGCGACTTCGCGATCGAAGCGGCGCTGCTGTCGCGGGAGGTCGACGGGCGGCCGGTCAAGGTCGTATGGACGCGTGAGGACGACCTCCACAACTCCTACTTCCACACCGTGTCCGTCGAGCATCTCGAAGCCGGCCTCGACAAGGCGGGCAAGCCGACCGCCTGGCTGCATCGCAGCGTCGCGCCGACGTTCATGTCGCTGTTCGCGCCCAACCAGGTACACGAGTCGCCGATCGAGATCGGCATGGGGCTCGCGAACGTGCCCTTCGCCATCCCCAACATGCGCATCGAGAACCCCGAAGCGGTCGCACACACGCGCATTGGCTGGTATCGCGCGGTCTCCAACATCCCGCATGCGTTCGCGATCCAATCGTTCGTGGACGAGCTCGCGCGCGCCGCCGGCCGCGACCCGAAGGACTACCTGCTCGAGCTGATCGGGCCAGCGCGCCAGATCGACCCGCGGACCCTGGGCGATGGCTGGAACCACGGGGAGAACCCGGGGATCTACACCCTCGACACGGGCCGGTTGCGGCGCGTGACGGAAACGGTCGCCAAGGCGGCGGGCTGGGGACGAGCAATGCCGAAGGGCCGCGGCCTCGGCATCGCGGCGCACTACAGCTTCGTCACCTACATCGCGGCGGTCATCGAGGTTGCAGTCGACGGCAACGGGCGTCTCACGATCCCGCGCATCGACGTCGCGATCGACTGCGGCGCCCAGATCAACCCGGAGCGCGTGCGCGTGCAGATGGAGGGCGCAGCGGTCATGGGCGTGAGCAACACGCTGCTCGGCGCGATCACGTTCAAGGACGGACGCGCCGAGCAGGGCAACTTCCACCAGTACGAGCTGTTGCGCATGAACGCCGCGCCGAAGGAAATCAGGGTCCACATGATTCCCGGCAGCTACAACGCGCACCTCGGCGGCGTCGGCGAGCCCGGCGTGCCGCCGATCGCGCCGGCGCTGTGCAACGCCATCTACGCTGCCACCGGGAAGCGCATCCGGGAGCTGCCGGTCAAGGACCAACTCGCACCGGTGTGACGAGGGCTGATGACGCGCGGGCGGGTGAGCGGGAGTTCCCCGGTCACCCCCCGGGCAGCGCGGATGAACGCACGAGCGGGGCCACGTATTCCTGAATGAATCGCGGATGAACCCAATCGGTGTGGCCGCCATCATTCCCGGCCAGAGCGAATTCCGGTCGCCACCCCACCTGTTCGAGCTTCCGGTACTGTGCCGTTGTCTCTGGGTCGTGAGCGGCCGCGCCGCGATCGAAACCTCTGAGGCCGGCCGCGCAGTCGCCACAGAATTCCCGGTCTGCAGTCCCAACTATAGCGACGTAAACGGTCAGAATGGCGTCCTTCGTGGACGTATAGACGACGACGCGGTTCTTTACGCGCCTCAGTGCTTCAGTGAGGTCATAGTGTCGGCTGAGAGCTGAGCCCAAGAGAACCACGTTGTCCACTTGGTGGGATCGGGGCAGTTCCTCGAGCGCGAAAACCGCGATCGCCGTCCCCGCGGAAAGGCCGATCAATGTAACGGGTCGGCCCGGATAATCATCCTGATAACGGCGGATCAGTCCGGCGAGCTCTCGAGCTTTGCGGCGCTTGTAATCAACCGCGGCGGTTTCATCGGCCGTGAACCCGAGGCCCGTGTTCCACGGAAACGTATACACATCGCCCGGGAAGCCGCCCTCCGCCAGACCCTGCCGGACGCCCGAGGCCCACGGGCTGAGGGCATGCCCGCCACCGGAACCGTCGAGATAGAAAACCTGTCCGTACTGATATCTCTCATCGCGATTTTCGTAACTGGTGGCGCAACCCGCGACGGCGACGAACAGCGATGCGAGCGCCACTGTTGCAAGGACTCGGTAGATACGTGTTGGCATGTACGCCATGCTGACGGGGGCAGATTTCATTGCGATCTCCGAATGACGGCCCCGGGTGTCAGCCGTAGCCGAACGCGCAACATCGACGACACTACAGAATGTCCCCGGCGCGCGCGGCCGGCGAAATCCACGCAAACCTCGCGCAGGAAAATGGAAAGGCCGCCGCGCCGCGGCCCAAGTCATTGAGGCGTTTGGTCGCGACGATGTGATTCGAACACCCGCCCCCTCTGCACGCAATGCAGAGCCAGAAACAAGGCTTATCAATGGTTTAAGTCGTACTTCCAGTTGTTAATGACCCGTGCGATCGATGCTCGCGTGGCCCTCCGGGGCGAGGTCGATCAGGGCACCGAGGTTCGCAATCTCCAGCACCGAGCGCAGCGACTTGCCCACATGCACCAACTGAAGACGCCGCGCGCTCGCGGCTAGCGCCTTCGCGGCAAGCACGAGGACATGCACACCTGCACTCGTCGCGTACGACACTGCCGCGCAGTCGACGACGAGCGGCTGGGCGGTTGCGCCAATCGCTTCGAGCAACGCGCGCTCGAACTCGGGCGCGCTCGTACTGTCGATCGGCCCGCTCGGTGTGATTACGCACCGTCCTTCGATGGTAGCGATCGTCACTGCCACGCTGGCGCTCGCTTTCGCTATGAGCCCGTAGGCCCGACCTTGGCCACGCACTCCGCGCGCGTTGGACAGATCACGAAGAGCTGGTTAAAGCCGCTGATGTCGAACAGCCGTTTCACCTCGCCGCTCACGCCGCACAAGGCGAGCTGGCCCGCGGTCTGCTCGACCGTCTTGCCGACGATGAGCAGCGAGCGGAATCCAGCGCTTGACATGTACGCGACGTTGGCGAGATCGATCACGACACGATTCTCGCCGGCGCGGACCAACGCGCAGACGCGATCGCCGAACGCCTTGGCGGTGACCGAATCGATGCGCCCTCTCGGCTCGACGACCGCGACGCCGTCGGAAGCGCGGATATCAAGTTCCACTGGCAGCACTCCTCTTTCCAAAGCCCTTGAGCTCGCTCAACCTGAAGCTTACCTCGCGTGCGAGCGGCGTGACTCCCCTGTCTCAATGATCGAAATGGAAGTGGATCGTCACCCGGCCCCGCAGCTGCGTGGCGCGGGCGCGGTCGGCATTGCGGCGAACGAGAAATCCGGCGAGCCGCCGCACGCCGTCCGCGGATTCGCGAATCTCCTGATCGGTCGGACGTCGATCCGGAAGCTCGAGCAGCTCGCCTAGATAGTGCACCCGTACGTCCAGGTTGAATTCGTCGAAGGTCGCCTCGATGTCGAGGGGTCCTTGCGGAGCGCAATCCTCGAAGACAGTCTCGGCGAGCTGCTGCACGCCGAAAACCGCGCGACTGATCACCTCGGGCCGCGCACCCCATGCCCCGCCGCACCGGGCAAAGAAGCTCTCGATCGTCTGCGGATCCGTGGCCTCGCCCGTGATCGTGAGGCGCACCCTCTTTTTCACACCGATGCGAAACAGCAGATTGAGCCCGAGCGCCGTCACGGTTGCGAGCACCAGCGAGGAACCGATGAGCGCACCCGCTCCCAGCGGGCTCGCCTGCGCGATCGCCGGGAAGATGTCCACCGCGATCCCGGCGACGATCGACAGCGCGATGGTCAGCGACCGGCGCGCATCGAGCAGGCGGGAGCTCATGATCTGGATGCCTTGAACGATCACCGCCACCATCGCGAACAGGAGCGTCGCCACCATGATCGATCGCGGCATCGACGCGAGCGCCGCGGCGAACTTCGGCACGAAGGCAAGGAGCACCAGGATTGCCGCGATCGCGAACGCGATTCGTGCGGCTGGTCACGCCGGTGACCGCGGCGAGGCCCACGTTCGAGCTCGCCGTGTTCGTACCCACGGCGCCGACCAGGCCTGACAAGGCCGGTCGCGGCGCCATCGGCGAGCACACCGCTCTTTATCGAGGACATCTCCGGCCGGACCCACTCGGCATCGTTCGTCCGTTGGCTGATCGTGATCACGCCCAGCGCTTTCATCGCCGCGGCGAGAGCGGCGATGGCGAACGGAACCGCGAGCCCGAGGTCGAACGACCAGGAGAACTGACCAAGGCGCGGGACGTCGACCCAGGCGGCCGCCCACACGGCATCGCTGTGCGCGACATCGAACAAGCCCGCAACTGCCGCGGCCAAGTAGCCGATCGCCAGGCCGATCAGCGCGCACAGCATGCGCGCCATTCCACGACCCCAGACGCTGAGGACGATCATCGTCGCCAGAGTGATCGTAGCGACGCTCCACTCGGCCGCGCTCACCGGCGCCGCTTCGCCGCCAAGCATGAGCCGCAGCCCCGCGATCGAAGCCGATATTCCGATCATGAAGATCACGACGCCCGAGATTTCAGGCGGGAAGATCGGGCGCAGCCGGTTGAGGAGCGGCGCCAGGGCGGCCTCCAGCAGACCGGCAAAGAGCGTCATGCCGAACACCAGCGGCAGACCGCCGAGCTTTGCGGCAATCAGCGACGGGCCGAGGTAGGTGGCCGTGAACATCGCTGGACACATGAATCCCGACCCGAGCGGGCCGAGCCGCAGCACCTGCAGCAGCGTCGCAGCGGCAAGCACCAGCATCCCCGCCCCCACGAGATCGACAACGGCTGTCGCGGGGGTCTCGGCAACCCTGAAACACGAGCAACGGATACACGAGATTGATCGCGATCAGCCCAACGTGCTGGACGCCGCTGAGTATCGTGACGACGGCCGGGGGTGTCTCTTCCAGCCCATAGATGATATCGGGCGGCTTTCTCATGCTGGCGCGGGGGGAGGAGCGAGATTGCGCCGCAGGCTCAGACGGTTGCGATTCCCGGCGCGCTCGTAGCGGACCTCGTCGTTGAGCGCGCGAATGAACCGGATGCCGAGCCCACCGACCGCTCGTTTCGACAAATCGGTCTCGACGTCCGCGAGCGGGACCGTGAGCGGGTCGAACGGCGCGCCATCGTCCTCGATCACCGCATGCAGGGCGCCATCGGCGATGCGCAGTTGAATGACGATCTCGTGCCTCGCGGCATCGGCATAGCCGTAGGCGATGATGTTGGAGAGGACTTCGTCGAGCGAGACCTGAAGATCGGCCAACACGCTCGAGGGCAAGCCGTGCGCTGCCGCGAATCGATCCACGCCCTCCTTGACCCGGGCAAGCTCAACACTGCTCGTTGGTGATCCGCAGCCTCACAGCTTGAACCGGACGATGGAAAGATCATCTTCGAGCGATCCCGGTCCATGCAGCGCCCGCAATGTGCGAACGAGCTCGTCGAGCTCCGCCCTACCCGGATGGGAGAATCGTGCGAGCACCTCGACAAACTCGTCGAACTCCAGCATCGATCCGTCCGGCTTCTGGATCTCGAAAATCCCGTCCGTCATCAGGAACAGCTGCGCGTCGGGCGGCACTCGGCATTCGTGCTGGGCAAATGTCATCCCCGACAGCACGCCCAGGATCGGCTCTTTGCTGCGCAATTGCTCGATCTGCGAGGCGCTGCCCGTGCCGTAGGGCACGAGCAACGCCGGCGGATGCCCGGCGCTTGCATACGCGAGGCGCCGCGTTCGCTTGTCGAACACGCCGTACCAGATCGTGAAGAACAGGTTGTTCTGGTTCTCCATCAAGTACGCTTGGTTGAGTGCGCCAAGGACTGCGGCAGGGGCACGGAAATCGGTGTTGGGGAGGGCCTCCGACCGTAGGGTGTTGGCCGCCGCCGCAGACATCAGCGCCGCGCCGACGCCATGCCCGCTGACATCGAGCACATAGAGCGCCAAGTGATCGTCGTCTACCCAGTGGTAGCCGAATGAATCGCCACCGAGCTCCGTCGACGGAATGAAGAGCCAGTCGGCCGTGAGCATCGGCCCGGACACCGGCGGCGGCAGGATCGACCGCACATACTTCGCGGCCTCTTCCAACTCTCCGACAAGCCGCTGATGGGTCGACAACAGCTCGGTGCGGGATTCCTCGAGCTCCCGGTAAGTGCGCTTCAGCTCCAGGTTTGCGGCCTCGAGCTCGTCGATGAGCTGCGCCTCGCGCTCGGAGAGGAGTGTCATGCCGTACGCCTTCTGCTGCACACGCTGCGCCGCGTCGCGCTCGGCGGTGCTGTCGATCAGCACGACCCAAACCCGGCCGCCGGCGGCGAACAAATGCAGATCCGCTGCACGTCCGGTCGGTGGTTTGGACATGCTGCAGTCGAAACGGCGATGCGGCGGGAGGAAGCAGACCTTCGAGGAAGCACACTTGCTCGGGCGCCGACCGACCGCTCCGGATTGCATCGAGGCCGTGCGCGGCAAGTGCGCCGCCCGCGGCAACCAGGATCTGCGCGGAGTCGATGACCAGCCACGCGATCGGCCGTTCGCCGAAGACGAATCCATGCAAGTATTCGGCGACTTCTAGCGGTACGGCAGGTACCGGCGTCATTTCGGAATCCGCAGGTCGATCTGCGCGATGCAGAGAAATCCGCGGACTACCGCGCCTGAGGCGAGACGATCACGCGCTCGGCAAGGGCCTGGAACGCCTCCTCCACTCCTTCTCCGGAGCGCGCGCTGGTCAGCTGCACGGTCCAGCCGGTCCACTCCAGCGCAGCGAGCTGTTCCGCGGAGACTGACCAGAGGCTCTGCAGATCGCACTTGTTGAGCAGCACGACGAACGGCAACTGGCCGACTTCGGCTTCCACCCTTCGTTGTATCGATTGCGCCACGTCGATCGTGCCGGGACGCGTTCCGTCCACCACGAGCAAGTAACCGGCAGCGCCGCGCACATAGCTCGTGCGCACTTGCGAGATATCGTCCTCCCCAGCGATATCCCAGAGGATGAGGCTGGCCTCGGAGCCGCCGACGGTCACCATCCTCTTGTCGATCTTGACGCCGACAGTCGTGAGGTACCGATCGGAAAAGATGCTGTCGACGTAGCGGCGCACGAGGCTGGTCTTGCCGACGGCGAACGCACCGAGCATGCAGATCTTCTTTTGCAGCACCAGCCGCTCGCCGCTTACTCGCCAATCCGGATCGAGAACGACACCCGACGGTCGCGCGCAAGATCGCGCGCGGCGACCTGGTCCTGCGTGGGCTCCAGCGTCCCGGCGCCGCGCACCGACAAGAGATCCGGATCGATGCCTTTCCCGCGCAGCAGCGAACGAACCACTTCCGCCCGTCCGAGGCTGAGTGCGAGATTCGGGGTGTCCTTGCCGGTTGCATCGGCGTGCCCGACGATGGTCGCGCGCATCGTTAGACCGAGGCTACGCGAGAGCTCAGCGAGCGCGCGCAGATCAACGGCGACGCTGTCCACGATCGCCTCCTGACCCGGCGCGGGCCGCGGCGCATCGGTATCGAAGCGGACGTGCCGCGCCTCGATGCTCGCACGCAGCCGATCGACTTCGGTCATGTCGACGTCCTTCACTCCGGAGAGATCCAGATCCAGCGCTCCCGCGGGCAATAGGCGGCTTACTGCGCGCGCCTTCTCGATCCAGTGCCGCGGCGCCGACCCGTAGGCGCGCACCGCGTCGCCCTCGAGCCGAAGCTCGACGCTCTGCAGCGGGTCGAGGCTCGCTTGCACCCGTCGAAAGACGAATGCGGGATGGAGCGCCTGATAGGGGTTCCAGCTGCCAACGACCTTCTCCGGCGCCAGCCCAAATCCGTCGAGCAGCGCCTCCGGCCGGACCGCCAACGGATCGCGCAGGCCGGTGACGTGCAACTTTCCATCGCGCCGCTCCGAGCCCGTGACCACGATGCCTGGCTCCGCTTGGAGCCGCCGCAAATAGCCCGCGAGCTGGGCGTTCTCCTGATGCCGCTCATACCATGCATACGCACCCCAAATGACGAGCGCAAGCGCGGCGAAGAGCAGGACCCAGAGGATTGCCGAAGTGCGCCGATCAGCGGGCTTCGCCTGCTGGAGCAGGCACTCGGCCAGCTGATCGCGCAACCCGGGAAACGCCGCGGTGTCGCCGTCGAAGCTCTTGAGCGCCTGGTGGCGCTCGACATGGATTTGCGCCAACGTGCTCTCGAACAGCGCATGGAGGCTTTCGGGCGGCTTGCCGCGGATGACCGCGGCGAGGAACGCATGGGGGCCGTCCGTCCGCCAGATCAGCAACTCGCCAAGGCGCATCGCATCGACTTCGCTTTCGGCGCTCCCCGCGAACGAGTCGCGGACAAAATCCTGGATCGCGCTCAGCATGCCGGAAACGAGCTGCGGGTCTCGGCTCGCCCCCGGGTCGGCGGCGACATGCTCGATCAGCAGGCCGCTGGCCTTGTCGATCAGAAAGAGGTGCTCCACGCGATAAACGAGCGTGTGCTTGAGCACGACCGAAGCAAAGGGGGTGCCGGTGCGCCACGCTTCGAGCCGCCATTTGAACCCGCGCCAGGAGAAGCTCGCCTTCAGCGTCTCGTTCAGCGTTTGCAGCATGCTCTCGAACGCCTCGCCGATCGAGCGGCGAATCGCCGGCGCCATGAGGGGCGACAGGATGTTCACCAGCGTCCGCGGGTCACGGCGGATCGACGATTCGGCGGCGCGTTCGACCGTCGGCGCGAGAACGTGGCCCAATCGCTCGTCGCGTGCGGTCGCCTGCAGGATCGCGGCCGGCAGGATCTGGCTCACGGCTGCGGCCAGCTGTTCGGGGTCGTCGAGACGCCGCGCGAGCCGCGCGAGCAGCGCCTGCTCGCGGCCCATCAGAATCGTCCGCAACTCCGTAAGGCGCGGATCCGCGGGCAACAGGCTCGGGACCTTGGCGGCGAGGTCCTGATTGATCGCGCGCGCCAGCTCAAAGAGCAGGCCGGCAAGCCGCTTGCGGTCGATCCCGCTCTGATCGGACTCGGAATCGAACCCTTCGATGCCGGCCTCGGGCGTACCCATCGTCGCGACCTCGGGTGCCATACCGCGATGACCTTGGCGGGGGCCTCGCCCAGTGCGCCGATCGACCCGCCGGGCCAGCTCAATTGTGATCGTTGCTACTGCCCTTGCCGAATCCTTTCGAAGCGACATCCTGATTCAGGCATTTCGCGATCTCGACGAACAACCCGGCGAGCAGGTTGCGATCGGTCTTCACGCCGGAGAGCTCGGCGAACATCTTCTCCACGGTCGCGCGCGTGTCGTCGTTGCGGCGCTTCAATTCGTCGCGCAGCCCTTGCGTCTCCTGGGTGACGCGCTCGATGAACTCGCGCTCGAACCGGCTCAGTTGATCGGCGAGCTGGCCGAGGCGCTTTTCCAAACCCTGCATCTGATCACGCAAGCTGCGCTCGAGCTCCTTGTCGCTGTCGGATCGCAGCTCTTTTTCCTGGACCATCTGGTTGGCGAGCGAATCGAGCTGTTTCTTGAGCGAGGTTTCGACCGTCCCCAGGTGCCGCGTCGTTTCCGATTCGACATCGCGCAGCTTCTGCTGGAAGCGCTCGTCGATCTGCGCGAACCGGCGGTCGTAGTCCTGCATCTGGTTGCCGAACAGGATGTCGCGAATCTTGTCCACGCTGACCGCGTCCGCGCCGGGCGCGCCGACCGGCAGGGCGAGAGCACCCGGTTTCATGGAGATCGAATCGATCCCGACGTCAGCTTTGCTGGCTGTAGGCATGATTTGCCACCTCGCGTGATTAATGGAGAGGGTGAGTACCACCAAAACGGGTGCGGAATTTTGGCCTCCGTCCGGCAAGATCGGGTGAGGAGGGGTGGGTGTCAAATGCGCGATGCGAATCGGATTGATCCGAAACGCAAGACGCACACGGCCAACGATCCACGCCGCCCTCCGAGTTGAATGGCCAGCATAGACGAGTGCACTAGCGAGATCAAGCAGACGAGTGGCCTACGGCGTCGGCTCGCCATCTGCGGACGAGGATCTCGGCAGCCGCAGAAGACCCGCACGGGCTTCTTTTCACGTGCGCATCCCACCTGCGCGCGTTGCCATCAGTGATCGAAATGGAAATGGATCGCGGCCCGCCCGTCCTTGCGCGTCGCCTGGGCGCGGTCGGCGTTGCGACGGAGCATGAAGCCCGCCAGCCGGCGTGCGCCGTCCTCGTCCTCGCGGATTTCGTGCTCCGTCGGACGCGAGTCGGGCAGCTCCAGAAGCTCGCCATGGTAGCCGACGTGCACGTCCAGATTGAACTCGTCGAACGAGGCGTCGATGGTTAGCCGACCCTTCGGAGTGCAGCTCTCGATCACCGCCTCGGTCAACTGAGTCACGCCGAAGACCACGCGCCGGATGATGTCGGGGCGCGCGCCCCAGCTCTTCCCGCGCTCGGTGAAGAAATCCTCGATCGCTCTCGGGTAGTCGCCGGCGGGATCGAGCGAGAGACTCACCTTCTGCCGCACGCCGAGCCGGAAGAGCAGGTTCAGCCCGAACGCAAGCACCGTGCCCGTCACCAGCGCCGAGCCGAGCAGCGGCCGCAGTCCCGAAGGCGCGGCGGTCACGGCGTCGGGGAACATGAGGACCGCGAGCGCGGCCGACACCGACACCCCGATGACCAGCGACTTGCGCGCGTCGAGCATTCGCGACGTGATGATCTGCATCCCTCCGATCAGGATGAAGCAGGCGATGAAGATCAGCGCGCCAGCCACGACGGCGGCGGGGGTTGCGACCAGCACCGCGGTGAACTTCGGCAGGAAGGCGAGGACGATGACGATCGCGCCGATCGCGTACGCGATTTTCCGGCTCGCCACGCCGGTGGCGATGATAACGCCGACGCTCGCGGAAAGGGTCGACAACCCGCAGGAGCCGAGCGCGCCCGACGTCGAGGCGGCGAGGCCGTCGGTGAGGGTTCCGCGGGCGATGGAGCGGAGATCCGGCCGCACCCATTCCGAGTCGTTGAGTCTCTGGAAGATCGTCACGTTGGCGCTGGTGTTGAGCGCCGCGGCGACGCCGGCCACCGCGAACGGCACTATCATCGCCGCGTCGAACGACCACGCGACGTGATCGAACCGCGGCATGGCGAGGAGCGGCATCTCGCCGATCGCAGCGAGCTCCGCTGCGGATCCGAGCCCCAACCACACGGCGAGGAGGTACCCGGCAACGAGCCCGATCAGCGCGCAGAACATCCGCAGCATGCCCTTCGTCCACAGGTTGAGCCCTGCCATCACGGCGAGGGTGAAGCCGGCTGCGACCCAGTCCGGGCCGGCAGCTGGCTCGCCATCGTGCCCCGCCATCAGGTAGCGGATCCCGACCGCCGCGGTCACCAGACCGGTTAAGAGCACGACGAGCCCGGACAGCTCGGGCGGAAGGTACGGGCGCAGGGGGCGCCAGATGCGCGAGAGAGCCACTTCGACCAGGCCGGAGAAGATCGTCATGCCGAATACGAGCGGCAGGCCGCCAGCCTGAGCGGCGGCCAGCGACGGCCCGAGATACACCGCCTGGAAGCCGGTCGGCGCGAGATAGCCGCTGCCGATCGGTCCATGCGCGCGCGCTTGTGCAATGGTCGCCAGGCCTAACGCGAGCATGCCCGCGCTCAGGATCTGCGCGGCGATCGCCGGTGAGGCTCCCGCCGCACGGGCGATGAGGAGCGGGAAAACCATCACGAGGGCGAGCACTCCGACGTGCTGCAGGGCGGCGAGCCACAACACTGACGGCGGGGGGACCTCCTCGACGCCGTACGCGAGATCGGCAGGCTTCTTCACGGTTGCGCCGTTGCGCTCCAGGACGCGGCGGAGAAGGTGCTCTCGGTCGGTGAGTCGACGAGCGTGATTCGTGTGATCGGCGGCGCGGCCGCCGAAACTCGTGCAAAACTCACGAAGGGAAATGAGAAGACCGCCAGTGCGTGGCCTAACTCATTGCGTCGATTGGTCGGGGCGAAGTGATTCGAACACTCGACCCCCTGCACCCCATGCAGGTGCGCTACCAGGCTGCGCTACGCCCCGACCGGAACTGCGATTGTATAGCGATCGGAAGCCCCGGTCGCTGGACGTCAGGGGATCAAGCGCTCAGGTCGTCCAGGACGTTCGACAGCTCGCGCCGGATCCGGGCGAAGTCGACCGGACCGCTCTCCGGCTTGTGGTTGCCGCGCTCCCGCATCGCCTCGTCGAGGCGGTTCCGGGCGCCGCTGATGGTGAACCCCTGCTCGTACAGAAGCTCGCGGATGCGGCGGATGAGCAGCACCTCGTGGTGCTGGTAATAGCGGCGATTCCCGCGGCGCTTCACCGGCTTGAGCTGGGTGAACTCCTGCTCCCAGTAGCGCAGCACGTGCGGCTTCACGCCGCACAGCTCGCTGACCTCGCCGATGGTGAAGTAACGCTTGGCGGGGATCGGCGGGAGGCTAACCTTCGCCGCCCGGTTGTTGCTCGCGGTTTCCACTGTGCGCCTGCTCGACGAGCGCCTTCAGTTTCTGGCTTGCGTGGAAGGTGACCACCCGCCGGGCCGTGATCGGGATCTCTTCACCGGTCTTGGGGTTGCGCCCCGGGCGCTGGGGCTTGTCGCGGAGCTGGAAGTTGCCGAACCCGGACAGCTTGACGCTCTCGCCGTTCTCGAGCGCGGTCCGGATCTCCTCGAAGAAGGCCTCCACCATGTCCTTCGCTTCCCGCTTGTTCAAGCCGACCTTCTCAAACAGCATGTCGGCCAGCTCGGCCTTGGTGAGGGTCATTCGCTCTCCCTAAGTGCGTCGTTGTGCGCCGAAGCGGGCGGTGAGAAGCTGCTCCAGGTCCGCCATCGCGGCGTCCACTTCGGCGTCTGTAAGTGTTTTCCCAGTATCTTGCATAACTACCCGAAACGCAAGGCTTTTTTTGCCTTTTCTCACACCTTCCCCGCGGTAAAGGTCGAACAACCGGACCTCCTGCACGAGCCCCGGTCGAGCCCCCGACAATGCATCGAGCAGCGCCCGAGCCGGCACCCCCTCGTCCACTAGAACCGCCAGGTCCCGGATGACTGCCGGGAACCGCGAAACCTCCGCGGGACGGGGGAGCGGAACGGCCAGAAGCGGCTCCGCGTCCAACTCGAACACCACGGCCGCGGCCGGAAGCTCGTATTTCTGCTGCCATCGGGGGTGAAGCTCGCCGATCCAGCCCGCCGCGGCCCCTTCGACCTCGATCCGGGCCGCCCGCCCCGGGTGCAGCGCCGGATGGACCGCCGCCACGAATCTGGCCGGACGCGGTGCAAGCAGGGTTTCCAAGTCGCCCTTGAGGTCGAAGAAGTCGACCGGCCGCTCCCGCACGCCCCACTGCTCCTCGAATGCCGGGCCGAAGGCGATCGCGCCGACCCGCACCGGCTGCCGGACTCCGGCCACCTCGAGATCGCCGTCGGTCACGCCCGGATCGCGGAGGAAGACCCGCCCCACCTCGAACACCCGCACCCGGGAGAGCTTGCGGTTGAGGTTGTAGCGAACGTTGGCGACGAGGCTCCCGATCAGCGTCGTGCGCATCACTGCGAGCTGGCTCGCGATCGGGTTGAGGAGCCGGATCGGCGCTGCGTTCCCGGCAAAGTCCTGCTCCCATTCGGCGTCGACGAAGCTGAAGTTGACGACCTCCGTGTAGTCGGCGGCCGCGAGCCGCGCGCGGACCTCGTGCAGCGAGCGTCGTGTTTCCGGCGGCGCGTGCATCACGGCGGGAGCGACCGGCGGATGCACCGGGATCCGGTCGAAGCCGTGCACCCGCGCGACCTCCTCGATGAGGTCTTCTTCGATCTCGATGTCGAACCGGTACGACGGCGGCGTGACCACGAACGCTTCGTCGCGCCCGGAGCCCTCGCGCCGGAGCGCGAACCCGACCCGCCGGAAGATGTCAGCCATCTCGTCGGCCGGAACGGCGAGCCCGATCACCTTGTGCGCCCGCGCGACCCGCATGCGGACCGGCGCCCGCTCGGGCAGCCGCGCGACGGTATCGACCGTCGGCCCCGGCTCGCCGCCGCAGATCTCGAGGATGAGCCCGGTCGCCCGCTCGATGCCCTCGACCTCGTTCGCGAAGTCGACGCCGCGCTCGAAGCGGTGCGAGGCGTCGCTCGCGAAGTTGTAGCGCCGCGCACGGCCCGCGATCGCCTCCGGGTAGAAAAACGCCGACTCCAGGAACACGTGCCGGGTCGCGTCGTCGGCTTTGGTGCTGTCGCCCCCCATGATGCCGGCGAGCCCGATCGGTCCGCTTGCGTCGGTGATCGCGAGCACGTCCGGGTAGACCTCGACCGTCTGCTCGTTGAGCAGCTTTACGCGCTCGCCGCCGCGCCCGAATCGGACATCGATCCCGCCCTCGAGCTTGTCGAGGTCGTAGACATGCAGCGGCCGTCCGAGCTCGAGCATCACGTAGTTCGTCACGTCGACCAGCGCCGAGATCGGCCGCTGTCCGGCGCGCTCGAGACGGCGTTTCATCCATTCCGGTGTCGGCGCGCCCGCGCTCACGTTCCGGATGACCCGGCCCGCGAAGCGCCCGCACCCGCTCGGCTCCGAGAGCTTCACCGGGAATCGTGCGTCGCTCTTCGCGGGCACCGGTTGCACCGCCGGGGGCGTGAGCCTGGCGCCGGTGAGCGCGGCGACCTCGCGGGCGACGCCGAGCACCGACAGACAGTCGGCGCGGTTCGGCGTCAGCTTCAGGGTGAGGACCTGGTCGTCGAGCTCGAGGTATTCGCGCAGCGGGCGGCCGACCGGCGCATCGGCCGGCAGGGCGAGCAGCCCCGAGTGGTCGTCCGACAGCCCGAGCTCGCGGGCGGACAGCAGCATGCCCCTCGACTCGACGCCGCGCAGTGTCGTCGCCTTCACCGTCATGCCCGGCAGCGCGGCGCCGGCGAGCGCCAGTGGCGCTTTGATCCCGGCGGCGACGTTCGGCGCGCCGCAGACGACTTCGAGCGGCGGCCCCTCCCCCGCGTCGACCTTGCACACCGTCAGCCGGTCGGCGCCCGGGTGCTTCCGGACCTCGAGCACGCGTGCCACGACGACGCTGGAAAAAGGCGGCCCGACCGGCACGACCGTCTCGACCTCGACGCCCGACATCGTGAGCAGGTGCGCGAGCTCCTCCGTGCTCAGCGCCGGGTCGACCATCGTGCGCAGCCAGCTCTCCGGGAACTGCATGGCCTCGGGTGCCTCAGGCGAACTGCCGCAGGAACCGCAGGTCGCCGTCGAAGAACAGCCGCAGGTCGTTGATGCCGTAGCGGAGCATCGTCAGCCGCTCGAGCCCCGACCCGAACGCGAACCCGATCCAGTGCTCCGGATCGAGCCCGAAGTTGCGCACCACGTTCGGATGCACCTGGCCGGCGCCGGAGATCTCGAGCCAGCCGCCGTCCTTGAACGCCATGTCGATCTCGGCGGAGGGCTCGGTGAAGGGGAAGAACGACGGGCGGAAGCGTACCTGCAGGTCGTCGGTCTCGAAGAACCGGCGGAGAAAATCCGTATACACGCCCTTCAGGTCGGCGAAGCTGATGTGGCTGTCGATCCACAGCCCCTCGACCTGGTGGAACATCGGCGAGTGCGTGGCGTCGCTGTCCACGCGATAGGTGCGGCCGGGCGCGATCACCTTGATCGGCGGCGGGTGGGTGCGTGCGTAGCGCACCTGCATCGGGCTCGTGTGCGTGCGAAGCAGCAGCGGCAGCCCGCGCGAATCGTTGCAGTCGACGTAGAAGGTGTCGTGCATCGACCGCGCCGGATGGTTCTCGGGCTGATTGAGCGCGGTGAAGTTGTGCCAGTCGGTCTCGATCTCCGGGCCGTCGGCGACGTCGAACCCGATCGAGCGGAAGATCGCCTCGACGCGCTGCCAGGTGCGGATGATCGGATGGATCCCGCCGCGCCCGCGCGCGCGGCCCGGCAGGGTGACGTCGAGCGCCTCTTCCGCGAGCCTGGACTCGAGCCGCGCCGCACCGATCGCCGCACGGCGCGCCGCGAGGAGCTGCTCGATGCGATCCTTGGCCTCGTTGATCCGGGCGCCGCGGGTGCGACGCTCCTCGGCCGAGAGCTTTGCGAGCCCCTTCAGAGCCTCGGTGATGACGCCCTGCTTGCCGAGATAGTGCGCCTTCGCGTTCTCGAGCGCCGGCAGGTCGTTGATCGCGGCGAACGCCGACGCCGCTGCGGCGACGATGGCGTCGAGATCGTGCATGCCGTGAGGGTTCGGCTCAAAGCCCGCAGCGTGCGCGGCGGGAATCGGGCCCGGGCTCGCGCCGCCTACGCCGCCGCGAGCTTCGACTTCGCGGTTTCGGCGAGCTTGGCGAACGCCGCCCGGTCGGCGACGGCGATGTCCGCGAGCACCTTGCGGTCGATCTCGATCGCCGCCTTCTTCAGGCCGCTCATGAACGCGCTGTAGCTCAGCCCGCACTGCCGCGCCGCGGCGTTGATGCGCGCGATCCAGAGCGCGCGAAACTCGCGCTTGCGACGACGGCGATCGCGATAGGCGTACTGCCCGGCTTTCATGACCGCCTGCTTGGCGACGCGGAAGACGTTCTTCCGCCGGCCGCGATAGCCCTTCGCCCGGGCGAGGACCTTCTTGTGCCGGGCGCGCGCGGTGACGCCCCGTTTTACGCGTGGCATCGTTCAGGTCCTCTCGTAGGGCAACATCGTGCGGACCGAGCGCTTGTCGGCCGCGCTCACGGCGGTCGTGCCGCGCAGGTGACGCTTCCGCTTGGTCGACTTCTTGGTGAGGATGTGGCGCAGGAACGCCCGGCTGCGCTTGAGCCCGCCGCGGGCCTGCATGCGAAAACGCTTCGCGGCGCTCCGCTTCGTCTTGAGCTTTGGCATACACACTCCGTTTCTCGCATAGCGCCGGGTGGCTCCGAGCGGAGCGCTTTCAAACCACGGCACTACTTGTTTGCAGCCCCGCCTCGGGGGCCTTGCCCGGGCGCCGCTACTGCGACGCCGCTGGCGCTTTGCCGGGCGGTTTCGCGGCCGCCGGCTTCTCAAGCTTTTCTGCCTTCTCCGCCTTCTCTGCAACCTTCTTCTTCACCGGCGTCTTCTTGGGCCCGAGCACCATGATCATCTGCCGGCCCTCGAGCTTCGGGAACTGCTCCACCACCCCGTACGGTTCCAGATCGGCCTTCACCCGCTCGAGCAGCCGCACGCCGAATTCCTGGTGTGCCATCTCGCGGCCGCGGAACCGCAGCGTAACCTTGGTCTTGTCGCCTTCCTCCAGGAACCGGATCAGGTTGCGCAGCTTGATCTTGTAGTCGCCCTCGTCGGTGCCGGGGCGGAACTTGATCTCCTTGACCTGGATCTGCTTCTGCTTGAGCCTGGCCTCGTGGGCTTTCTTCTGCTCGCGGTACTTGAACTTCCCGTAGTCCATCAGCTTGCACACTGGCGGCTTCGCCAGCGGCGCGATTTCCACGAGGTCCACGTCCCGTTCCTCGGCCATCTTCAACGCGTCCCGGGTGGCGACGACGCCGAGCTGCTCACCGTTTTCGTCGACCAGTCTCACTTCCGGCGCGTTGATCTCGCCGTTGATCCGCTGCTTTTCCTGAGCGATGTGACCCCCCGCAAAAGCCGAAAAATCAGGCCGCGCTTCCCGGGACCGCCTCACAGGTGAGGCGCTCGACGAAGACCGGCAGGGTTACCTGCCCGAGATCCTCGCCGCCGCGGGTGCGCACGGCCACCTTTCCTGCAGCCCGCTCCTTGTCACCGACGATCAGCTGGTACGGGAGCTTCTGCAGGCTATGTTCGCGGATTTTATAGGTGATTTTTTCGTTCCGCAAATCTGCGTCGACGCGAAAGCCGTGACGCCTCAGGGCGTCGGCGACCTCGCGTGCGTAATCGGCCTGATGCTCGGAAATGTTGAGCACGACCACCTGTACGGGGGCCAGCCAGAGGGGCAACGCACCAGCGTAGTGCTCGACCAGGATACCGATGAACCGCTCCAGCGAGCCCACGATCGCCCGGTGGAGCATGACCGGGACCTTGCGAGTGTTGTCCTCGGCGACGTATTCCGCCCCCAGCCGGCCCGGCATGTTGAAGTCGACCTGCATCGTCCCGCACTGCCAGGGCCGGCCGATCGCGTCCTTGAGCGTGTACTCGATCTTCGGTCCGTAGAACGCCCCTTCGCCCGGCGAAACGTCGAACGCGCAGCCGGAGCGCTCGAGCGACTCGATGAGCGCCGTTTCCGCCTGGTCCCAGAGCGCGTCCGCGCCGACGCGCTTCGGCGGCCGGGTCGCCACCTTGTAGATGACGTCGGTGAATCCGAAGTCGCGATAGACCCGCTGGAGCAGCGCCGTGAACGCCACGCACTCGTCGAGGATCTGGTCCTCGGTGCAGAAGATGTGACCGTCGTCCTGGGTAAACGCGCGCACGCGCATGATGCCGTGGAGCGCGCCCGACGGCTCGTTCCGGTGGCAGCTGCCGAACTCCCCCAGGCGCAGCGGGAGTTCGCGGTAGCTGTGGAGCCGCGACTTGTAGATCAGGATGTGCCCGGGGCAGTTCATCGGCTTTACCGCGTAGTCGCGGTTCTCCGAGCCGGTGAAGAACATGTTCTCCTTGAAGTTGTCCCAATGCCCGGACCGCTCCCACAGACTGCGGTCGAGGATCTGCGGCGCGCGCACCTCCTGGTAGCCGTGGTCGCGGTAGACCCGCCGCATGTATTGCTCGACCTGCTGCCAGATCGTCCAGCCCTTCGGGTGCCAGAAGACCTGGCCGGGCGCCTCCTCCTGCACGTGGAAGAGGTCGAGCTGCGTGCCGAGGCGGCGGTGGTCGCGCTTCTCCGCCTCCTCGAGCATGTGGAGGTAGGCGTCCTGCTCTTCCTTCTTCGCCCAGGCCGTGCCGTAGATGCGCTGGAGCATCTCGTTCTTCGAGTCGCCGCGCCAGTAGGCGCCGGCGACCTTCATGAGCTTGAAGACCTTGAGCTTGCCGGTCGACGGCACGTGCGGGCCGCGGCAGAGGTCGACGAAGTCGCCCTCGCGATACAGCGTGATCGGTTCGCCGGCTGGGATCGACGCGATGATCTCGGCCTTGTAGTGCTCGCCGATCGACTTGAAGAACTCGACCGCCCGGTCGCGGTCCCACAGCTCGCGCGCGACCGGGATGTCCCGCTTCGCCAGCTCTCCCATCCGCTTCTCGATCGCGGCCAGGTCCTCGGGCGTGAACGGCCGTTTGTACGCGAAGTCGTAATAGAACCCGTTCTCGATCACCGGTCCGATCGTGACCTGCGCGTCGGGGAAGAGTTCCTTCACGGCGTACGCGAGCAGGTGCGCCGTCGAGTGGCGGAGAATCTCGAGACCGTCCTTGTCCTTGTCGGTGACGATCGCGACGTCGGCGTCGCGATCGACCCGGTACGAAGTATCGACGAGCCTGCCGTCGACGCGGCCCGCGAGTGCGGCGCGCGCGAGCCCCGGCCCGATCGACTGCGCGATCTCCGCGACCGTCACCGGGCCGGGAAAGGGCTTCTGCGAGCCGTCGGGCAGGCGAATGTTCGGCATGGTTCAGGATCCTCGGGGCAAAAAAAAGTGCGGTCGAGCCGCACTTTCTTCGTCGTGACGCGCTCCACCGCGGGGGTTCAACCGCCGCCAGCCGTAGTTCGGAACGCCACGCCCGGGTCTCCTTCGATCCTTCGATGGATGCTGGTAGGCGCGATTGGACTCGAACCAACGACCCCTACCATGTCAAGGTAGTGCTCTAACCAGCTGAGCTACGCGCCTGAGAGGTCGAGAGTCTAGCGGAGGATGTGGGGCGCGGCAAATCGGCCCGCCGATCGAACAAGGGGGCGAACGCGGGGTTTCGTCGAACCCAACTGCTTGGGTTCGACGCCGTGTGAGCCGGCTCGCCTTGCAAGCCGAGCCGTGGACCAACGCCCCTTGTGTATCCCCCAACCGGCGCTTCGCACAATCTTGATCAGCGGGCGGCCCCGCGCAGCATCTCCGCCGCATGCTTGCGCGTCGTCCCCGTGATCTCGACCCCGCCCAGCATGCGCGCGATCTCCTCGACGCGCGCCGGCTCGTCGAGGATCGCGACCCGGCTCCGGGTCACCCCGTTCGCCGTGGTCTTCGCGACCGACCACTGGTGCTCCGCCTGCGCGGCGACCTGCGGAAGATGGGTCACGCAGAGGATCTGACGGCGTGCCCCGAGCGCGCGCAGGTTCCGGCCGACGACTTCCGCCACCGCCCCGCCGATGCCCGAGTCGACCTCGTCGAAGATCAGCGTCGGCACCGCTGCGGCCTTGCTCGTGATGACCTGGATCGCGAGGCTGATCCGCGAGAGCTCGCCGCCCGACGCGACCTTTGCGAGCGGCTGCGGCGCGAGACCGGGATTGGTCGACACCAGCAGCTCGACCGCCTCGTTGCCCTGCGCGCTCCCGCCGTCAATCGCGCGCAAGCCCACCTCGAAGCGCCCGCCGGTCATCGCGAGCGCCTTCATCTCCATGGTCACTTGCCGCGCGAGCTTCGTGGCCGCCGCCTTCCGGTCGGCCGAGAGCCGCGCCGCGAGTCCGGCGTAGCGGGACTTGGCCGTGTCCTCCTGCGCACGCAGTGCGTCGAGGTCGGCGGCGACCTCGAGCGCCGCCAACCTCGACCTCAACCGCTCGGCGAGGTCGGGCAGCGCTTCCGGACTCACCTTGAACTTGCGCGCTGTGGAGTGGATGGCCTCGACCCGGCGCTCGACCTCGGCGAGCCGCGTCGGATCGAGCTCGAGGCGGTCGGTGTACCGGCGCAGCGCGTGCGCCGCCTCGTCGAGCTGCGCCGCGGCGCCCTCGAGCAGCTCGAGCGGCTCGCCCAGGGCGGCGTCGTAGCCGTGGAGCGTCCGCAGCCGTGCCCCCGCGGTCGCGAGCGTGCTCGCCGCCGAGCCTTCGGACTCCGACAGCGCCTCGAGCGCGGCCTGCGCGCCCTCGATCAGGCCCGCCGCGTGCGCGAGCCGCGTCTGCTCGGCCTGCACCACGTCCCACTCGCCGGGCTTCAACCCGAGCTTGGCCAGCTCGTCGACCTGCCACGCGAGCGCATCCCGCTCGGCGGCTTGCGCAGCGCTGTTGGTCTCGCTCTCGGCGCGCGCGCTCGCGAGCCGCTGCCAATCGCGGAACGCGGTGCCGACCTCGCCGGCGAGCGGCGTCAGGCCGGCGTGGGCGTCGAGCAGCTCGCGCTGTGCGGCGGGTCTGACGAGCGACTGGTGGGCGTGCTGCCCATGAATGTCGACGAGCCAGTCGCTCACCTCGCCGAGCTGCTGCGCGGTTGCCGCCGTGCCGTTGATGAACGCCCGCGAGCGGCCGCCCCGCTCGACGACGCGCCGCAACAGGAGTCGTCCGGCATCGCCGTCGAGCGCCCGCTCGGCGAGCCAACGCTGCACCTCGGGAAGACGCTCGACCGCGAACTCGGCGGTCACCTCGGCGCGCTCGGCGCCGGCCCGCACGACCGTCGCGTCCGCGCGTTCGCCCAACGCGAGCGCCAGGGCGTCGATCAGGATCGACTTGCCGGCGCCGGTCTCGCCGGTGAGGGTGGTGAACCCGGGCCCGAACTCGAGGTCGAGCCGGTCGACGACGGCAAAGTCGCGTATCGAGAGTGCCAGCAGCACGGCGCTCAGAGGGGGGTCTCGCTCCAGTGCAGCTTCTCGCGCAGCATCGCGTAGTAGTCGTAGCCCGGCGGGTGCACGAGCTGCAGCGCGTGCGGGCTGCGCCGGGCGATGATGCGATCGCCTTCGTGGAGGTCGAGCTGCGGCTGCCCGTCGCACTGCAAGCGGGCGTCGGCGCCGCGCTTCAACGTGACCTCGACCGCGCACCCGTCGCTCACCGCGATCGGCCGGTTCGAGAGCGTGTGCGGCGAGATCGGGACCAGCGCCAGCGCGGGCACGTTAGGCTGGATGATCGGCCCGTTCGACGAGAGGGCGTACGCGGTCGACCCGGTCGGCGTCGCAACGATCACGCCGTCCGAGCGCAGGTCATAGACGAACTGGCCGTCGATCCGCACGACGAGCTCGATCAGCCGTCCGCTCGCCCCCTTGGTCACGATGACGTCGTTGAGCGCGGTCGCGGCGAAGACCGAACGATCGGCCCGCGATACCTCGGCGGTGAGCATCGTCCGCGGCTCGAGCGCGTACTTCCCGGCGAGGATGCTCGCCATCTTGTCGGTCATCGACTCGAGCGCGATGTCGGTCATGAACCCGAGCCGGCCCTGGTTGATGCCGACGAGGGGCACCCCGGAGGACGCGAGCGAGCGCGCCGCGGACAGCATGGTGCCGTCCCCGCCGAGCACCACGGCGAGATCGGCCTGTGCCCCGATGCCGGCAAAGTCGACGACCGGGAACTCGTCGACGCCCGATTCCGTCGCGGTCTCCTGCTCGAGCAGCTACGGCGCAGCCGTGGCCGGCGAGCAGCCGGCCGAGCACCCGCAGCGGCGCGGCGACGTCCCGGCTCTTGTACCGGCCGATCAGCGCGACGGTCTTGAAGGCGGGCGTCATGGACACCATTACATCACAGGCGTCCGGCCGCCGACAGCGGGCGCCCGTGGAAACATTGCTAGAATCGCCGCCATGTTGGACCAGCGCGCGCAGATCCTCCTCAAGACGCTGATCGAGCGCTACATCGCCGACGGCGAGCCGGTCGGCTCGCGCGCGTTGTCGCGTTACTCCGGCCTCGATCTGAGCCCGGCCACCGTCCGCAACGTCATGGCCGACCTCGAGGAGATGGGCTTCATCGCGAGCCCGCACACCTCGGCCGGCCGCGTCCCCACGCCGCGCGGCTATCGCTTCTTCGTCGACACCCTGCTCACGATCAGGCCGCTCGACCGGGCCGACCTCGGCCAGCTCGAGGGCAACCTCCAGCCCGATCACCCGCAGCGGGTGATCACGCAGGCCTCGCACCTGCTGTCCGATCTCACGCGCTTCGCCGGCATCGTCGTCGCCCCGCGCCGCCGGAGCCCGGCGTTCCGGCACATCGAGTTCCTCGGCCTGTCCGAGCGGCGGCTGCTGCTGATCATCGTCACGCCCGACGGCGACGTGCAGAACCGGATCCTCGCCACCGACAAGACGTTCACGTCCGCCGAGCTGACGATGGCGGCGAACTTCCTCAACCAGCACTACGCCGGCCTCACCTTCGACGAGATCGGGCGCCGGATCCACGACGAGCTCACGCAACTGCGCGAGGACATGACCGGGCTCATGCAGCTCGCGCTGGAGGCGAGCAACCAGGCGCTGACCGAGAGCGCCGAGAGCTACGTGATCTCGGGCGAGCGCAACCTGCTCGGCTCGACCGATCTCGCGTCGAACATGGCCCGCCTGCGCGGGCTCTTCGACCTGTTCGAGACCAAGACCCTGCTGATGCAGCTGCTCGAGGTGAGCCAGCACGCCCACGGGGTGCAGATCTTCATCGGCGGCGAGTCGGGGATCGCCCCGCTCGACGAATGCAGCGTGGTCACCGCCCCCTACGAGGTCGACGGCCAGGTGGTCGGCACGGTCGGCGTGATCGGGCCGACCCGCATGGCCTACGAGCGGGTGATCCCGATCGTCGACATCACGGCGAAGCTGCTCTCGAGCGCGCTGTCGCAGCACTAGTGAAGGCGGCCGCACCGCGCGCCGCTTCCGGCTGCTTGCGGTAGCCTCCCACTCACGATGGGGTTCCTGCCCGAGCCGCAGCACGCGCACGGCGCGATCGCGAAGGTCGCGATCCTGCTCGTCAATCTCGGCACGCCAACGGCGCCGACGCCGGCGGCCGTCCGCCGCTACCTCCGCGAGTTCCTGTCCGATCCGCGCGTGGTGGAGATTCCGCGCGCGATCTGGAACCCGATCCTGCACGGGGTCATCCTCAACACCCGGCCGCGCCGCTCCGCCGCCCGCTACGCGGCGATCTGGACGCCCGAAGGCTCGCCGCTGCGCGTCTACACCGACCGCCAGGCGAAGCTGCTCCAAGGACTGCTCGGCGAGCGGCTCAAGGCGCCCCTCGTCGTCCGCTATGCGATGCGCTATGGCGAGCCATCGATCGGTGCAGTGCTCGCCGAGCTCAGGCAGGCCCGTTGCGAGCGCATCCTGGTGCTGCCGCTCTACCCGCAATACGCGGCGAGCACCACCGGCACCGCGTTCGACCGGGTCTGCGGTGCGCTCGCGCAGGTCCGCAACGTCCCCGAAGTGCGGCTCGTCAAGCACTTCCACGACCATCCGGCCTACGTCCGCGCGCTGGGCGACCTGGTGCGGGAACACTGGCGTGCTCACGGCCAGCCGGACCGGCTCCTGATGAGCTTTCACGGGCTCCCGCGCTACACCCTCGACCGCGGCGACCCCTACCATTGTGAATGCCAGAAGACCGCGCGCCTCCTGGCCGAGGAGCTCGAGCTGGCGGAGGGAGCGTGGCAGATCGGCTTCCAGTCCCGGTTCGGTCGGGCCGAGTGGTTGAAGCCGTACACGGCGGGCGTGCTCTCGGAGCTTGGCCGTCGCGGCAGCCGCGTCGACGTGATCTGTCCCGGCTTCGTGTCCGATTGCCTCGAGACCCTCGAGGAGATGGGGATCGAGGGGAAGTCGATCTTCGTCGGGGCGGGCGGCAAGGCCTTCGGGCTGCTGCCCTGCCTCAACGACCGGCCGGGGTGGATCGAGGCGCTCGGCGCGATCGCGCGCGAGCACCTGGCCGGCTGGATCCCGGACGGTTACGATCGCGCCGCCGCCGAGGCAGCAGGTAAGGCGAGCGCGGTGCGCGCGCAGCGGCTGGGGGCGACACACTGAGGACGAGCGACGCGACGAGGGGAAGCGATGCGACTGATCCTGCGGTGGCTCATCAACGCGGCGGCATTGTTCGTGCTGCCGTATCTCATCAGCTCGATCGAGGTGAAGGATTTCTACGTCGCGCTGGTCGTCGCCCTGCTCCTCGGGCTGATCAACGCCGTCATCCGCCCCATCCTCATCCTGCTCACGCTCCCGGTCACGATCCTGACGCTGGGGCTGTTCATCCTCGTGATCAACGCGCTCCTCTTCTGGTTCGTCGCGTCGTTCGTGGCGGGGTTCCACGTCGGCGGCTTCTGGTCGGCGTTCTGGGGCGCGATCGTCTACTCCCTGGTGAGCTGGGCGGTGAGCGCCCTCGTTCTCGGGGAGTCGAAGGCTGAGGCCAGGGTCGACCGGGGTGGGGGTTGACCGCCGCGCCACCCCCCTTGAATTCGCCGGGAGCGCCCCGATAACCCCTCAGTCCGAATGGGAAATGGCGCAATGCCGCAGGACCGACCAGAACTCACTTCCAAGCCGGCATCGTCCAACCCCGCCGCGCGGCGGGGACGTTGCCGCGCAGCGCGAGTCGGCCCCGGACCCCGAGGAGCGGCTGCGCGATGCCGAGCTGAAGGCGGCCGAGCACCACGACGCGTGGCTGCGGGCGAAGGCCGAGGCGGAGAACATCCGCAAGCGCGCCCAGGAAGACATCGCCAAGGCCCACAAGTACGGCATCGGGCGGTTCGCGTCCGACCTGCTCGCGGCGAAGGACAGCCTGGAGGCGGCGCTCGCGGCCGAGAGCGCGACCCTCGAGGCCATGCGGGGCGGCGTCGAGCTGACGTTGCGCCAGCTCGAGGCGGTCTTCGGGCGGCACGCGATCCGCGAGATCAACCCGGTCGGGCAGAAGTTCGACCCGCACTGGCACCAGGCGATCAGCATGCTGCCGTCGGACAAGGAGCCGAACACCGTCATCAACGTCCTGCAGAAGGGCTACGCCTTGAACGACCGCGTGCTCCGGCCGGCGCTCGTGACCGTCGCGAAGCCGAAAGACGCTTGAAGCCACAGGGATTTAACCCCACATCCCGATCAGGAACGCACCCCACCAACAGGAATCGGCCATGGGAAAGATCATCGGTATTGACCTCGGGACGACCAACTCGTGCGTCGCGATCATGGAGGGCGGCAAGCCCAAGGTCATCGAGAACGCGGAGGGCGCGCGCACGACGCCGTCGGTCGTCGCGTACATGGAGGACGGCGAGGTGCTCGTCGGCGCGCCGGCGAAGCGCCAGGCCGTCACCAACCCGCGGAACACCGTCTATGCGGTGAAGCGGCTGATCGGCCGCCGCTTCGAGGACAAGGAGGTCCAGAAGGACATCGGCCTGATGCCGTACAAGATCGTCAGGGCCGACAACGGCGACGCCTGGATCGAGGTCCGCGGCAAGAAGATCGCGTCGCAGGAGGTGTCGGCGCAGATCCTGCGCAAGATGAAGAAGACCGCCGAGGACTACCTCGGCGAGACCGTCGACGAGGCGGTCATCACGGTGCCGGCGTACTTCAACGACTCGCAGCGCCAGGCCACGAAGGACGCCGGCCGCATCGCCGGCCTCGAGGTCAAGCGGATCATCAACGAGCCGACCGCCGCCGCGCTCGCGTTCGGCCTCGACAAGGCCGGCCGCAAGGACACGCAAGATCGCGGTCTACGACCTCGGCGGCGGCACGTTCGACATCTCGATCATCGAGATCGCCGACGTCGACGGCGAGAAGCAGTTCGAGGTGCTCGCCACGAACGGCGACACGTTCCTCGGCGGCGAGGACTTCGACCAGCGGCTGATCGACTACATCATCGCCGAGTTCAAGAAGGACCAGGGCGTCGACCTGGCGAAGGACGTTCTCGCCCTCCAGCGCCTCAAGGAGACGGCCGAGAAGGCGAAGATCGAGCTCTCCTCGACGCAGCAGACCGAGATCAACCTGCCGTACATCACCGCCGACGCGTCGGGGCCCAAGCACCTGACGATGAAGATCACGCGCGCCAAGTTCGAGAGCCTGGTCGACGATCTCATCCAGAAGACGGTCGAGCCGTGCCGCATCGCGATCAAGGACGCGGGCGTGAAGGTGACGGAGATCGAGGACGTGATCCTGGTCGGCGGCCAGACCCGCATGCCGAAGGTTCAGGACACCGTCAAGGAGTTCTTCGGCCGCGAGCCGCGCAAGGACGTGAACCCGGACGAGGCGGTCGCGATCGGCGCCGCCATCCAGGCCGGCGTGCTCCAGGGCGAGGTCAAGGACGTGCTGCTGCTCGACGTCACACCCCTCTCGCTCGGCATCGAGACGCTCGGCAGCGTGATGACCAAGCTCATCCAGAAGAACACCACCATCCCGACCAAGGCGCAGCAGGTCTTCTCGACTGCGGACGACAACCAGTCGGCGGTGACCATCCACGTCCTGCAGGGCGAGCGCGACATGGCGGCCGGAAACAAGAGCCTCGGGCAGTTCAACCTCGAGGGCATTCCGCCGTCGCCGCGCGGCATGCCGCAAATCGAGGTGACGTTCGACATCGACGCCAACGGGATCCTGCACGTGTCGGCCAAGGACAAGGCGACCGGCAAGGAGAACAAGATCACCATCAAGGCGAACTCCGGGCTCTCCGAGGAGGAGATCCAGCGGATGGTGAAGGACGCCGCCGCCCACGCGGCCGAGGACCGGAAGACCCTCGAGCTCGTGACCGCGCGCAACCAGGCCGACGCCCTCGCCCACTCGGTGAAGAAGTCGCTCGCCGAGTTCGGCGACAAGGTGCAGCCCGACGAGAAGGCGCGAATCGAGGCGGCGGTGAAGGAACTGGAGGAGGCGATCAAGGGCGACGACAAGGCGCGGATCGACGCCAAAACCGAGGCCCTCGGGAAGGCCGCGCAGAAGCTCGGCGAGCGGATGCACGCCGAGGCGCAGGCGCAAGGCGCCGCCGGCGCCGGCGGAGACCCGCGTGCCCGCGAAGCGGGCGCCAGCGGCAAGAAGGCCGACGAGAACGTCGTCGACGCAGAGTTCACGGAAGTCAAAGACAAGAAGTGATATTCCGTCACGCGACGTGACGGAATATCTGGCCGAGTTCAAGCGGACGATGAGACCGTCCGCTTAACTCGGCCAAGTGCTATCTGGGGTGGGGGCGGCGGTACAGGATGGCGAAGCGGGATTACTACGAGGTGCTCGGCGTCAATCGCGACGCCGACGAGGAAGCCGTCAAGAAGGCCTACCGCAAGCTCGCCATGAAGTGGCATCCGGACCGCAATCCGGACAACCCGAAGGCCGAGGAGCACTTCAAGGAGGCGAAGGAAGCCTACGAGGTGCTCACCGACCCGCAGAAGCGCGCGGCCTACGATCGCTACGGCCACGCCGGGGTGGACCCCGCAGTGGGAGCGGGCGCCGGCGCGGGGTTCGGCACTTTCGCCGAGGCGTTCGGCGACATCTTCGGCGATATCTTCGGCGCGGGGCGGACCCGCTCGTCGGTCTACCGCGGGGCGGACCTGCGCTACAACCTCGAGATCACCCTCGAGCAGGCCGCGCACGGCACCGAGGCGAAGATCCGCATCCCGACCGCCGAGGACTGCGCGACCTGCCACGGCTCGGGGGCGAAGCCCGGCACGAAGCCCCAGACGTGCCCCACCTGCAGCGGCCAGGGGCAGGTCCGGATGCAGCAGGGGTTCTTCTCGCTCCAGCAGACCTGTCCGCGCTGCCACGGCACGGGCAAAATCATCCCGGACCCCTGCACGGCGTGCAGCGGCGCCGGCCGCGTGAAAACGCACAAGACGCTTTCGGTCAAGATTCCCGCGGGCGTCGACGAAGGGGACCGCATCCGGCTCGCCGGTGAGGGCGAACCGGGGGTGAACAGCGGCCCGGCGGGCGACCTGTACGTCCAGCTGCGTCTCAAGCCGCATGCGATTTTCCAGCGCAACCACGACGACCTGCACTGCGAGATGCCGATCAGCTTCGCGACCGCCGCGCTCGGCGGCGAGATCGACCTCCCCACGCTCGACGGCAGCGCCAGCATCCGGGTCCCGGCCGAAACCCAGAGCGGCAAGACCTTCCGCCTCCGCGGCAAGGGGATCAGGGGCGTGCGGAGCCACACGCCGGGCGACCTCTTCTGCCACGTGGTCATCGAGACGCCGGTGAGCCTGACCGAGCGCCAGAAGGAGCTGCTGCGGGAGTTCGACGCCATCACCCAGAAGCACGCCGACCGCCACAATCCGCGCGCCAAGTCCTGGGTCGAGAAGGTCCGCGAGTTCTTTGCCGGGTAGGCCGTCGGGCCGATCCCGCGTCCGGACCCGTGAACTAATGCCGGAACCCCGCGTCCCAGCTTGGGGCGGGCGGGAGTATTCCCTAGGCGACGGCCGAGGTGATCGGCGATATTTGCAAGGTTATCATTCGTTTATACAATCAGGGGGAGCGATGAAATTGGTCCGCTTGTTGATCGCACTGGGGTGCGCGCTCGGCCTGGCCGGGCCGGTGACGGCGTTCGCGCAGGGCGCCATCGTCGTCGGCCAGTCCGCCCCGATGAGCGGGTCCAACAAGGAGCTCGGCAACGACATCCGGGAGGGGGCGCTGGCGCTCTTCAAGCGGGTCAATGACGCCGGCGGCGTCGGCGGCCGCAAGATCGAGCTCGTGACGCTCGACGACGCGAACGACACCAAGCGGTCCGAGGCGAACACCAAGCAGCTCCTCGAACAGAACAACCCGATCGCCCTGTTCGGCTACGGCAGCGCGACGCTCAGCCGCCCCGCCCTGCCGCTCGTCGAGGCCGCGAAGATCACGTTCTTCGCGCCGTTCACCGGGGCCGACCCGATGCGGAAGTTCAACCGCTACGTCTACAACCACCGCGCGAGCTACGCCGACGAGCTGGAGAAGATCGTCGAGCACTACACGACGTTCGGCATCAAGAAGTTCGCGGTGCTCCACTTCGAAGACGCCGTCGGCAAGGAAAACTTCGGCGCCGTCGACCGGGCGCTGAAGGCGCGCAATCTCGCGCCGGTCGCGGTCGCCTCAGTGACGCGCACGCAAACCGACTTCAACAAGGAGGTCGCCACGGTCAACAAGTCAGATCCTGACGTGGTGATCCTGACGACGCTGTACAAGACGAGCGCCGACTTCATCAAACTCGCGAAGAAGCAGGGGTCGGGCGCGCAGTTCGTCAGCACCTCCTTCGCCGGGTCCTCGTCACTCGCGCAGGCGCTCGGCGGCGACGGGCTCGGGGTGGCGATGGCGCAGATCGTGCCGTCCTACCTGCGGCGCTCGGTGCCGGCCGTCCGGGAGTACCAGGCGGCGATGGAGGCGGCGCACGGGAAGCGGGATTTTTCCTACCAGTCCTTCGAGGCCTACATCGCGGCCAAAGTCCTCGTGGAGGGGATGCGTCGCGCGGGACCGCAGCTCACGCGCGAGAGCCTGCTGCGGGCCCTGGACACGATCCAGAACTACGACGTGGGCGGCTACATCGTGAGCTTCAGCCCGACGAACCACAACGGCTCGAGCTTCGTCAGCTTGTCGATCCTCGGCCGCGACCTCGCGTTTCGGGAATAGCAGGATTCGAGGGGCGGCGACAGCCGCCCCTTATTCGCGCCGCCAGGTCGTCCCCTGCGGCGTGTCCTCTAGCACGATTCCGGCCTCCAGCAGTTCCTTCCGGATCCGGTCGGCCGCGGCGAAGTTCTTCGACTTACGCGCGGCCACCCGGTCCTGGATCAGCCTGTCGATCCTTTCGCTCGTGTAGACCTCTACGCCGGGTGAACCGATGCCAGTAGTGGTCTCCAGGCTCGCAGGCTTCACTACCGCCGGGCGTCTCTGAAAGTATTGTCGCGCGTCTTGCTGCAGTAAACCGAGCACATCGCCGAGAGCGCGGAGGAGCGCGCCAGACTCCGCTGACCCTGAGTTCGCGGCCTTCGCCAGCTCCGACAGCACGGCGAGCGCTTCCCGGGTATTGAAATCGTCATCCATTGCGGCCTTGAATCGCGCCGCACGAGATTCAGACCAGTCGACGGCGGGCACATTCAGCGGAACGGGCTCTAACGCCCTGTACAGACCGTCCAAAGTGTTCCGCGCCTCGTCCAAATGCTTGTCGGAATAGTTCAGTGGGCTGCGGTAGTGCGTGTTCAGGATGAAGAACCGCACCACCTCGGCGTCGTACTTCTCCAGCACCTCGCGGATGGTGAAGAAGTTGCCGAGCGACTTGGACATCTTCTCCTCGTCGACCCGCACGAAGCCGTTGTGCATCCAGTAGTTCACGAACGTGCCGCCGTACGCGCCCTCCGACTGCGCAATCTCGTTCTCGTGGTGGGGGAACTGCAGGTCCTCGCCCCCGCCGTGAATGTCGAAGTGCTTCCCGAGCAGCTCCGTGCTCATCGCGGAGCACTCGATGTGCCACCCCGGCCGGCCGGCCCCGAACGGCGACGGCCAGGACGGCTCGCCTTCCTTCGACCGCTTCCACAGGACGAAGTCGAGCGGGTCATGCTTGTCGGGATCGACCTCCACGCGCTCGCCCGCGCGCAACTCGTCGAGCGACTTTCCCGACAGCTTCCCGTAGCCGGGAAACTTGCGCACCGCGTAGTTCACGTCGCCGCTCCCGGCGCGATAGGCGAGTCCCCGCCGCTCGAGCTCGCCGATCATTCCGAGCATGGGCGGGATGTACTGCGTGGCGCGCGGCTCGCGATCGGGCTTCTGCACGCCGAGCCGCGCGGCGTCCTCGTCCATGTAGCGGATGAATCGGCGGGTCAGGTCGCCGACCGGCTCGCCCGCCTCGGCCGCGCGACGGATGATCTTGTCGTCGATGTCGGTGATGTTCCGGACGTAGGTCACGTCGTACCCGCTCGCCCGCAGCCACCGCTGCACGACGTCGAACACGACCATCACCCGGGCGTGCCCGACGTGGCAATAGTCGTAGACTGTCATGCCGCAGACGTACATCCGGACTCGCCCCGGCTCGAGCGGGACGAACTCGCGCTTGGCGCGGCTGAGCGTGTCGAAGATCTTCAGCACCGGCGGCGACGGGGGTCGGCGGATCGAGGTCGGGCGGGACGCCCAGCCGGCGCGGCCTTCTTGTTAGAATCCCGTGCAAACAAGCGTTTGGAGTATACCGCACGATGCGCATCGCGCCCATCCTCGCCCTCCTCGCCGGGATGGTTGCTGCCAGCGCAACCCTCGCGCAGGTCGACGATCTGGCCGCCGCGCGCGCGGCGCTGCGCCGCGGCGACACCGTCGCGGCCGCGGCGGCGGTCAACGGTTACCTCGCGATCAACCCGAAGGATCCGCGGGGCCGGTTCCTCAAGGGGGTGGTCCTCACGGAGCAAGGGCGCGCGACCGAGGCCTTCGAGGTGTTCTTCGTGCTGACCCAGGATTACCCCGAGTTCGCCGAGCCGTACAACAACCTCGCGGTCATCTATGCGGCGCGCGGGGAGTACGAGCGGGCGCGCGAGCTGCTCGAGTCCGCCATCCGGGTAAATCCCGAATACGCCACGGCGCACGAGAACCTCGGCGACCTCTACGCCCGACTCGCGAGCCGGGCGTACGAAAAGGCCGCCAAGCTCGACGCCGCCAACCGTGGTGCCCACGTCAAGCTCGGGCTTGCGCGCGACCTCATGAACTACTCGCCGAAGCCGCGGCCCGCGGACGCCGCCTCCGCACCGCCGCCGCCGCGGAACTGACCCATCAGCCATGACCCCGAAGGGAGACCGTCTTGCGTAGCCTGCTCATTGCGCTCGGACTCGCGCTCGCCGCCGCGCACGCTTCGTTCGCCGCCGACCCCAGGGTCGAGCTTCGGACCAATCACGGTCCGATCGTCATCGAGCTCTATCCCGACAAGGCGCCGAAGACGGTGGCGAACTTCCTGCAGTACGTGAAGGACGGCCACTTCAACGGGACGGTCTTCCACCGCGTCATCCCCGGCTTCATGATCCAGGGTGGCGGGTTCGACAAGGACATGCAGCAGAAGCCGACCCGCGCCTCGCTCCAGAACGAGGCCGCGAACGGTCTGAAGAACGACTACGGCACCATCGCCATGGCGCGTACGCCGGATCCGCACTCGGCGAGCGCGCAGTTCTTCGTCAACCTGAAGGACAACGCGTTCCTCAACTTCCGCGAGCCCACCCCGCAGGGCTACGGCTACACGGTCTTCGGCAAGGTCGTCTCGGGAATGGACGTGGTCGAGAAGATCGCCAAGCTGCCGACCGGCGACTCGCGGGGCCATCAGAACGTGCCGCGCGACCCGGTGATCATCGAATCCGCGGCCATCGTTGCGGCGAAGAAATAGCGGAGGCGCTCGTGGTCAAGCTCCATACCAGTCTCGGCACCATCGCTCTCGAGCTCGACGCCGCGCGCGCGCCGGAGACCGTCAAGAACTTCCTCGCCTACGTCGAGAGCGGTCACTACGCAAACACGGTCTTCCACCGCGTGATCGACGGCTTCATGATCCAGGGCGGCGGATTCGAGCCGGGGATGAAGCAGAAGCCCGCCAAGGCGGCGGTGAAGAACGAGGCCGCGAACGGGCTCAAGAACGCCCGCTACACGGTGGCGATGGCCCGCACCTCCGAGCCGCACTCGGCGACCGCCCAGTTCTTCATCAACGTGAACGACAACGGCTTTCTCGACCATACCGCCCCCACGCCGCAGGGCTGGGGCTACTGCGTGTTCGGCCGCGTGGTGGAGGGGCAGGACGTGGTCGACCGCATCAAGGCCGTCAAGACCGGGCGCAGCGGCGGGCATGGGGACGTGCCGCTCGAGGACGTGGTGATCGAGCGCGCGGAGGTCGCCGGCTGAGCGCGGCGCGAGCCGGCGTTCGGCCGGTGCTCTTCGTCTCGGATCTGCACCTCGCGCCCGCGCGGCCGGCGATCGTCGAGCGCTTCTACCGGTTCCTCCACGAGGAGGCAAGCGCCGCCGCCGCGCTCTACATCCTGGGCGACCTGCTCGAGCACTGGATCGGCGACGACGACGCCGACGAGTCGTTCAATCGCGACCTGTTCGCGCACCTGGCCGAGCTCGCTCGCGGCGGCGTCGACGTGTTCCTCATGCACGGCAACCGCGACTTCCTGCTCGGCACCGGTGCCGCCGCCCAGGCGGGGATGACCCTCCTTCCCGACGCCGTGGAACGCGAGCTGTTCGGCGTGCGCACGCTGCTCATGCACGGCGACACGCTCTGCACCGACGACCTCAGGTACCAGCGCTACCGCCGCTGGTCGCGGCGGCCGGGGCTGATCCGCGCCTTCCTCGCGCTGCCGCGCGGTGTCCGGGAGGCGATCGGCGGCGGATTGAAGCGGGTGAGCGCCGGGGAGAAGCGCATCAAGCCGAAGGCGATCATGGACGTGAACGAGGGGGCCGTCGAGGCCGTGTTGCGCGCGCACGGCTATCCGCGCCTGATCCACGGCCACACCCACCGCCCGGCCAGGCACGTGCACGTGGTCGACGGGCACGCGTGCGAGCGTTGGGTCCTCGCAGACTGGTACGAGCACGGCAGCTACCTGCGCTGCGACGCCCAGGGCTGCGCCGCGCTCCCTTTGAACTGACCGCTGCTCTAGGCGTCCAGGCCGCGCGCGAGGTCGGCCTTCACGTCGGCCACCGACTCGAGGCCCACGGCAACCCGGAGTAGGCCGTCCCCGATCCCCGCCGCCTTGCGCGCCTCGGCGGTGATGCGTCCGTGCGTGGTTGAGGCCGGATGCGTGATCGTCGTCTTCGTGTCGCCGAGGTTGGCCGTGATCGAAATCATTCGAGTGGCGTCCACGACCCGCCATGCCGCCGGCTTGCCCCCACGCACGTCGAACGACACGATCGCACCGCCGCTGCGCTGCTGGCGCTTCGCAAGCGCGTGCTGCGGATGCGACTCGAGCCACGGGTAGTACACCCGTTCGACCCGCGGGTGCCCCTCCAGCCAGCGGGCGAGCTCCCACGCCGCCGTCGACTGCGCCTCCATCCGGATCCGCAGCGTTTCCAGCCCCTTCAACAGCACCCACGCATTGAACGGCGAGAGCGTCGGACCCGCGGTGCGCAGGAAGCCGAACACGCCATCCATGATCAGCTCGCGCCGGCCGAGGACCGCGCCGCCCACCACGCGGCCCTGCCCGTCGAGATACTTTGTCGCGGAGTGGATCACGAGGTCGGCGCCGAGCGCGAGCGGCAGCTGCAGCGCGGGCGTGCAGAGGCAGTTGTCGACGGCGAGCAGCGCGCCGGCGCGCTTCGCGACCTCGGCGAGCGCCGGAATGTCGGCGATCTCGGTAATCGGATTGGAGGGCGTTTCGAGGAACAGCAGCCGCGTCGTCGGCCGGATCGCCCGCTGCCAGGCGTGCGGCTCGACGCTTTCGACGAAGGTGGTCTCGACGCCGAACTTCGCGAGCACGGTGGTGAAGAGCTGCACGGTCGCGCCGAAGATGCTCGGCGACGAGACGATGTGGTCGCCCGCCTTCATCAGCGCCATTACGGTCGCGAGGATCGCCGACATGCCGGAGGCGGTCGCCACGCAGCTCTCGGCGCCCTCGAGCGCGGCGAGCCGCTCCTGGAAGCTCGTCACCGTCGGGTTGCTGAAGCGGGAGTAGACGTAGCCCGGCTCCTCGTTCGCAAAGCGCGCCGCGGCCTGCGCCGCGTTATCGAAGACGAAACTCGAGGTGAGATAGAGCGCCTCGGAGTGCTCGTTGAACTGGCTGCGATGGATCCCGGCGCGCACCGCGCGGGTGTCCAGATCGAAATGGTCGCTCATGATCAAGGCCCAAAAAGATAAAACCCGCCATAGCTTGCGCAGCTCAAGGCGGGTTGCCCACGCTTTAGCCGTATTTGTTCGCCGGCTCTTTCGCCGGCGGCGCCCGCAAGCTGTGCATCAAATCGGCGCTGGGAGTGAAGGTACCCGCCGCGGGCGCTGCTGTCAAACGGGGGGCCGGGGGCCCCCGACAGCGGCGGTGGGCCGGCGGTTCGCCCGCCGGCGGGCTCAGGCGAGGTTGAGGTCGGCCTCGCCGGCCTCGATCTCGTCGAGGCGTTCCTGCCGCTTGTCGTCCCGCCGCTGCTCGACTTCGGCGAGGTACTCGCTCGTCACGTCGCCGGTGACGTAGTGGCCGTCGAAGCACGAGGCCTCGAAGCGCTCGAGGCGCGGATTCGCCTCGCGTACCGCGGCCTGCAGCGCGTCGAGATCCTGGTAGATCACGGCGTCCGCGCCGATGTGCCGGGCGATCTCGTCCTCGGTGCGCCCGGTCGCGATCAGCTCGCTCCGGGTCGGCATGTCGATGCCGTAGACGTTGGGGAACCGCACCGGCGGCGCCGACGAGGCGAAGAACACCTTGTTCGCCCCCGCCTCGCGCGCCATCTGGACGATCTCGCCGCTGGTCGTCCCGCGCACGATCGAGTCATCGACGATCAGCACGTTCTTGCCCTTGAACTCGAGCGCGATCGCGTTCAGCTTCTGGTGCACCGACTTCTTGCGGATCGTCTGCCCCGGCATGATGAACGTGCGGCCGACGTAGCGGTTCTTGACGAACCCCTCGCGGTAGGTGAGCCCGAGCCGCGTCGCGAGCTGCAGCGCCGCCGGGCGGCTCGTGTCGGGGACCGGGATGACCACGTCCACGTCGAGATGACGATACCCCCGGGCGATCTTCCCCGCCAGCTGCTCGCCCATGCGGAGCCGCGCCTCGTAGACCGAGACCCCGTCCAGCACCGAGTCCGGCCGGGCGAGGTACACGTACTCGAAGATGCACGGTGAGAGCGATGGCCGGGCGGCGCACTGGCGGCTGTGGAAATCGCCGTCCTCGTCGATCAGGATCGCCTCGCCGGGCGCGACGTCGCGCACGACCTTGAACCCGGGCGTGTCGAGCGCGACGCTCTCGGAGGCGATGACCCAGTCGGACCCGTCGCCCGCCTCGCGCTTGCCGATCACGAGCGGCCGGATCCCGAACGGATCTCGGAACGCGAGCAGCCCGCAACCGGCGATCATCGCAACGACCGCATACGCCCCGCGGCAGCGGCGGTGAACGTTCGCGACGGCGGCGAAGACCGTCTCGGGATCAACGTTCGGGCCGGTCGCCGCGCGCTCGAGCTCGTGCGCGAGCACGTTCAGCAGGACCTCCGAGTCGGAGCCGGTGTTGATGTGTCGGAGGTCGGTCCGGAACATCTCCTGCTTGAGCTGACCGGCGTTGGTCAAGTTGCCGTTGTGCGCGAGCACGATGCCGAACGGCGAGTTCACGTAGAACGGCTGCGCCTCGCCGCTCGCGAACGCCGAACCGGCCGTCGGGTAGCGGCAATGCGCGATGCCGACGTGGCCGGAGAGGGCCCGCATGTCGCGCGTCCGGAACACGTCGCGCACGTACCCGGGGCCCTTGTGCATGTGGAACTTCGCGCCCTCGGCGGTAACGATGCCGGCGGCGTCCTGCCCGCGGTGCTGCAGCAGCAGCAGCCCGTCGTAGAGCAGCTGGTTGACCGGGGTCTTCGCGGCTATGCCGATGATCCCGCACATCGCCTTGCTCCTCGCGTCATCCCGTCGGCCGCGCCCGGTCAGCGCCCATACCGCACCCGGTCGGCCACCGCCGGGGGCAGGTACGGTTTCACTGCGATCGCCGCCGTCTCGAGCGGCGCCGAGAGCTTCGCCTCGCGCCAGAACGGCTCCTTCGGCAGCGCCGTCAGCCCGGCCGCGAGCACCAACACGACCAGAATCAGTGCCCCGCGGGCGATGCCGAAGACCGCCCCCAGCGTCCGGTCGGCGAAGCTCAGGCCCACCGCCCGGGCAAGCCGCGAGGCGAACGCCCCCCCGAGACTGACCGCCATCAGCACCGCCATGAACAGCACGATGACCGCGATGACCGCGCGGGCGAGGGGCGTCGCGAAGTTCGCCGGGAGCATGGCCGCCACCTCGCCGGCGAAGAACATCGCGGCGAGAGTTGCGGCGATCCATGCGGCCAGCGCGAACACTTCGCGCAACAGCCCGCGCCAGATGCCGATCACGGCCGACAGCCCGAGCACCGCCAGCACGGCATAATCGAACCCGGTCATTGCCGCTCGACCACCGGGCCCGGGCTCAGGCCCAGGGTTTTGAGCCGCTCCCGGGCCCCCTCCGCCGCGTCCTTGGTCGGAAAGGGTCCCGCGCGCACCCGGGTCTGCTCTCCGCCGGGCGCGCTGACGGTCTCGGTGAAGTACTTGACGCCCGCCTTCGAGAGCTTCGCCTCGAGCTGCTTCACGTTCTCCCGGTTGGCAAACGCGCCCAGCGGCACGACGAAGGCGTCGGCGTTGAGGATGGCCTCGGCCCGCTTGGCCTCGGCCTCCTTGTGGGCGGCATCGCCCGGCGCCGCCCGGGCCATCGCCGCCGGTTTCGGCGCCGGTGCCGCGGCATTCGGCCGCTCGCCGGGGAGGCCCGAGTCGGGCTTGACGTCCGGGGGTCGCGGGATTGCCTCGCTCGCCGGGGTCCCCGCGCCGGACGCAGCCGCGCCATCGGGCGCCTTCGCCGGTGTGCCCGCGGGCGCCACCGGGAGCTTCAGCCCGCCCGGTTGCTGCTTGGGGATCTCGACCGTGAGATTGGTGACGACGGGCTTGGGCTCGAGGTCCATCACCCAGGGCGGGATGAGGACCAGTGCCAGCACCACCGCGATCGCACCGATGAGGCGCCGCCGCGCCCGTCGTCGCAGCTCGAGCGCCTCGTCGTTACCTCGCATCTGGGCTCCGCGGTGTCGCGGCGCGCGCGGCCATCACCTCCGCCACGGTGTAGAAGGAACCGAACGCGACGATTCTATCACCTTCCCCGGCGTCTTCCTGCGCTGCAGCGAGCGCGTCGCGCGGCGACGGGAAGCGCCGGACCTCGCCGCCCGCGCCGCTGCGGACGATCCCCTCCTCGACCTCCCCGGCGGTGGCGCCGCGCGGATTGTCGAGCGTCGCGGCGTACCAGCGATCGATCCGGCCGCGCAACGCCCGGCAGACTTCCGTGATGTCCTTGTCGCGCAGCATCCCGATGACGGCGAGCGTCCGCCGGTACCGTTCCATCCCGGCGAGGCCCTCCGCCAGCACCGCCGCGGCCTCGGGGTTGTGAGCGACGTCCAGGATCAGCGTGGGGCGCCCGGGCAGGACCTGGAAGCGCCCCGGGAGGTCGACCGCGGCGAGTCCGCGGCGGATGTCCTGCACCCCCAACGGTAGCCGTTCGCGCAGGCTGTCGAGAGCGGCGATGGCGCAGGCGGCGTTGGTGAGCTGTTTCGCCCCGCGCAGCGCGGGGTAGGCGAGCCCCGACCGCGCCCCGCCGGGCCCGAAGTACTGCCACTGCCGAGGCTCGGCGCGATAGCCGAAATCGCGGCCGATGAGCTGGAGGCTCGCCCCGATCTCGCGCACGTGGTCGAGCACGCTTTGCGGCGGGTTCGGATCGCCGACGACGGCCGGCGTCCCGGGCCGGAAGATGTGCGCCTTCTCCCAGCCGATCGTCGCGCGCGTATCGCCAAGGTACTCGCGATGGTCGAGCGCCACGCTGGTGAGGATCGCGCAGTCGGGGTCGAACGCGTTCACCGCATCGAGCCGGCCGCCGAGTCCGATCTCGAGCACCAGCGCGTCGGGGTGTGCGCGCGCGAAGACCAGCCATGCCGCGAGCGTGCCGAACTCGAAGTACGTCAGCGCAGTGTCGCCGCGGGAGGCGTCGACCTCCTGGAAGGCCGCGACGAGCGCGGCGTCCTCGGCCTCGCGGCCGTTCACCCGCACCCGCTCGTTGTAGCGCAGGAGATGCGGTGAGGTGTAGCAGCCCACGCGGTAGCCGGCGGCGAGCAGGATCGACTCGATCACGGCGCAGGTGGAGCCCTTGCCGTTGGTGCCGCCCACGGTGAGGATCGGGCAGGGCTTCGGGGTCGCGAGCCGGTCGAGCACCGCCCGCACCCGGTCGAGCCCGAGCGCGATCGCCTGCGGGTGCTGCCGCTCGATGTACGCGAGCCAGCCGGCGAGGTCCATCAGCCGACGAACGGCACTGCTAGGCAGCCGGCGGCAGTCGCATCAAGAGGGTGATGAGCGAGGCGATCTGATCGCGCAGGCTGCGGCGGTCGACGATGAGGTCGATCGCGCCCTTCTCGAGCAGGAACTCGGCGCGCTGGAAGCCCTCGGGCAGCTTCTCCCGCACCGTCTGTTCGATGACGCGCGGGCCCGCGAACCCGATGAGCGCCTTCGGCTCGGCGATCACGACGTCGCCGAGCATCGCGAAGCTCGCCGAGACCCCGCCCATCGTCGGATCGGTGAGCACCGAGATGAACGGCAGGCGGCGCGCCGCGAGCTGGGTGAGGGCCGCGGTCGTCTTCGCCATCTGCAGGAGCGAAAGCAAGCCCTCCTGCATGCGTGCGCCGCCGGTCGCCGTGAAGCACACGAGCGGCAGGTTCTGGTCGATGCACGCGCGGACGCCGCGCACGAACCGCTCGCCGACCACCGAGCCCATCGAGCCGCCCATGAAGGCGAACTCGAACGCGGCCGCCGCGAGCGGCACGTTCTTGACCGCCCCCTGCATCACGACGAGCGCGTCGGTCTCGCCGGTCTCCTTCTCGGCTTCCTCGAGGCGCTCGGCGTACTTGCGGGAGTCCTTGAACTTCAGCGTGTCGACCGGCAGCACCTCGGCGCCGATCTCGTAGCGGCCTTCCGGATCGAGGAAGAGATCGAGCCGGGCCCGCGCGCCGAGCCGGTTGTGATAGCCGCACTTCGGGCAGACGTTCGCGTTCTTCTCGAGGTCGGTCGTGTAGAGGACGGCGTCGCAGGCCTCGCACTTCGTCCAGAGACCCTCCGGCACGGTGCGCCGCACGGTGCCGGTGCGCTTGATCTTCGGCGGCAGCAGCTTCTGCAGCCAGCTCATTGGACTACCCTCGCCGATGCGACCTGCTCCGTACCGTCCAGTGCCCGCCGAATCCCGGCGAGGAACGCGCCCGCGCGCTCGATCGCCGCGCCGGCCGGTGCTTCCTCCATCTCCTGGATCAGGCGGCTGCCGATCACCACTGCGTCGGCCACCGCACCGACCGCGCGCGCGGTCTCGGCGTCGCGGATCCCGAAGCCGACACCGACCGGGAGCGAGGTCCGGCGGCGGATCACCGCGAGCCGGGCGGCGACGTCAGCGACGTCGAGGTGCGACGCCCCGGTGACCCCGCGCAAGGAGACGTAGTAGATGTACCCGCTCGCCAGACCGACAATCCACTCGATGCGAGATTCCGTGGATGTGGGGGCGAGGAGGAAAATGAGATCCATTCCATTTTTCTTCACCAACTCCGCGAACGGGCCGCACTCTTCCGGCGGGTAGTCGACGACCAAAACGCCGTCGACTCGCGCCGCGCGCGCGCGCTCCACGAACAGCTCGACGCCCATCGCCTCGATCGGATTCGCATAGCCGAAAAGCACGATGCCGGTCGCGTCGTCGCGCTTCCGGAACTCCGTGACGTAGCCAAGCACCGTCTCCAGGCTGATTCCGTGCCGCAGGGCGCGCTCGCTCGCGCGCTGGATCACCGGCCCGTCGGCCATCGGGTCGGAGAACGGCACGCCGAGCTCGATGACGTCGGCCCCGGCCTTCACGAGCGCGTGCATGAGCGGCACCGCCGCCTGCGGCGACGGATCGCCCGCGGTAATGAAGGGGATGAGGGCCTTGCGCCGGGCGCGCGCGAGGTGTTCGAAGATGGTCGCGATGCGGGACATCGCCCTAGAGCTTGATCCCCGATCTCTCGGCGACGGTGTGCATGTCCTTGTCGCCGCGCCCGGAGAGGTTCACCAGCAGGATCTTGTCACGCGCCATCGTCGGCGCGATCTGCGCCGCGTAGGCGAGCGCGTGGCACGACTCGAGCGCCGGAATGATCCCCTCGTAGTGGCAGCAGTCATGGAACGCCTGCAGCGCCTCGCCGTCGTCGATCGTGACGTACTCGGCGCGCCCCGAGTCCTTCAGCCACGCGTGCTCGGGCCCGACCCCCGGGTAGTCGAGCCCGGCCGAGATCGAATGCGTCTCGATGATCTGGCCGTGCTCGTCCTGCAGCAGGTAGGTGCGGTTGCCGTGGAGCACGCCCGGCCTCCCGGCGTTGAGCGAGGCCGCGTGCTTGCCGGTCGCGAGGCCGTGGCCGCCCGCCTCGACGCCGATCAGGCGCACGTTCGCGTGGGGGATGTAGTCGTAGAAGATGCCGATCGCGTTCGACCCGCCGCCGACGCACGCGATGACGGCATCGGGCTGGCGGCCGGCGACCTCGGGCATCTGCTCGAGGCACTCGCGTCCGATTACGCGCTGGAAGTCGCGCACCATCATCGGGTACGGATGCGGACCCGCGACGGTGCCGATGATGTAGAACGTGTTGTGCACGTTGGTCACCCAGTCGCGCATCGCCTCGTTCAGCGCGTCCTTGAGCGTTTTCGAGCCCGACTCGACCGCCACGACGGCGGCACCGAGGGCCTTCATCCGGTAGACGTTCGCCGCCTGACGCTTGACGTCCTCTGCCCCCATGTACACCACGCATTGCATGCCGTAGCGCGCGGCGACGGTGGCGGCCGCGACGCCATGCATCCCGGCGCCGGTTTCGGCGATCACGCGCGGCTTGCCCATGCGGCGCGCGAGCAGCGCCTGTCCGACGGTGTTGTTGACCTTGTGCGCGCCGGTGTGGTTCAGGTCCTCGCGCTTGAGGAACACCTGCGCGCCGCCGAGCAGCTCCGACCACCGCTTGGCGTGGTACACCGGGCTCGGGCGGCCGACGTAGTGCTTCAGCTCGTAGCGGAGCTCGGCGACGAACTCGGGATCGTCGCGGTAGCGCTCGTAGGCAGCGCGCAGTTCGTCGAGCGCGTGAACGAGCGTCTCGGCGACGAAGACGCCGCCGTAGGGCCCGAAGTGCCCGCGACTGTCCGGAAGATCATGCATCTGCATTGCGGACTCCCGCGACGAACGCGGCGATCAGCCGCTCGTCCTTGACGCCCTTCGCCGACTCGACCCCGCTCGAGACGTCGACCGCCCACGGCCGCACGCGGCGGACCGCCTCACCCACGTTCTGCGCATCGAGCCCCCCCGAAAGGATCACCGGACGGGCGAGGCGCGGCGGGATCAGATTCCAGTCGAAGGCCTCGCCGGTGCCGCCGTACAGGTCGTCGCGATACGCGTCGAGCAGCCAGCCCGCGGCATCCTCATAAGCGGCCAGGGATTCTAGCAAATCGACCCCGGATCTCACGCGCACCGCCCGCAGGTACGGGATGCCGAAACTCCGGCAGAACGCCGGGGTCTCTTCGCCGTGGAACTGCAGGAAACTCGGCCGGCACGCGGCGACCACCTCGGCCACGTGCTCCGGGGCAGGGTTCACGAATACCGCCACGGGGGCGACGAACGGCGGCAGGCCGGCGGCGATTTCCGCCGCGCGCCCGGGCGTCACCCGACGCGGGCTGGGAGGATGGAAGATGAGCCCGATCGCGTCGGCGCCCTGTCGCGCCGCCGCCAGCCCGTCAGCGACCGACGTGATGCCGCAGATCTTGACTCGGGTCCTCATGCGCAATCTGGGCGCGGCTCGGAGACGAGGGGGAGCATAGGCGCGAACCGCGGCAGGCTCCAGCGCTCCGGGTACGTCACCCGCGTGAGGTAGAGCCCTTCGGGTCCGAAGGTCGGCGCCGCGCGCCGGCGGTCGCGACCGCCGAGCACTTCGGCGACCCACTCGGGGGGTTGGGCGCCTTTTCCGACCTGGACCAGGCAGCCGACGACGTTGCGGACCATGTGATGCAGAAACGCGTTGGCGGTGAGCCTGAACACGACGTAGTCGCCCTGTCGTTCGACCGCCACCCGCGTCAGCACGCGCACCGGGCTGTTTGCCTGGCACTCGGCGGAACGGAACGCGCTGAAGTCGTGCTCGCCGACCAGCGCCGCGGCGGCCGCGCGCATCCGGTCGACATCGAGCGGCAGGTGGAACCAGCCGGTCCGACCGCCAAACACCGACGGACGGACCGGGTGGTTGTACAGGACGTAGGCATAGCTGCGGCTCGTCGCGGAGTAGCGCGCGTGGAACTCGGCCTCGACCGCCTGGGCCCATTGCACGGCGATCGCCTCCGGGAGCTGCGCGTTGACGCCGCGGACCCAGGCGGTCTCCGGCCGCTCCGCCGCGGTGTCGAAGTGCGCAACCTGCCCGGTAGCGTGCACGCCCGCGTCGGTCCGCCCGGCGGCCGCGGCGCGCACCGGCGCGTCCGCGACCGCAGCGAGCGCGGCTTCGAGGCGGTCCTGGATCGTGTTGCCGCCGGGCTGCGACTGCCAGCCGGCGAAGGTCCGCCCGTCGTAAGCGACGCCGATCGCAATTCTCATGACTCTTCAGAAAGGACGAGGGCCGCATCCGCGGCCCTCGCGCTGAGCCCTGCGAAGCAGGCTTTCCTACCTGATTCCCGCGAGCATCTGCTTCGCCTGCTGTTGCTGCGCCGCGTCGCCCTCCTTCAGCACCTCGTTCAGCAGCTCGCGGGCCCCGTCCTTGTCGCCCATCTCCTCGTACGCCTTGGCGAGGTCGAGCTTGGTAGCGACCTCCTGCCAGCGGGCGTCCACCGGCGCACCCTCGCCGCCGCCCTTGCCGAGATCGAAGCTGATCCCGCCAAGATCCATTCCGCTTGCTCCGGGCTGTTTTGTCGACTCACCGAGCTTGAAGTCGACCGCGGTCACGTTGGCCGGCTGTGCGGCCTGCATCCGGGCCGTCTGCTCTCCGGACGCGGCGCCGGCTCTCGCCCCCGGCAGCTCGAAGTCGATCTCGAGCGATCCGGGCTGGTTCTGCGCCTCGACCATGTCGCTGACCGCCTTCTTCGTGGCCGCATCCATGATGAACGTGCCGCTCGGGGAGAAATCGCTCGCCTCCTCGACCGCGGGCTTCTGCGAGTCGCCGCCGAGGTTGAGGTCGAAGCCGAGATCCGCCGGCGCCTGGCTCGCCACGTCGAGCGACAGGTCGGGCACGGCCGGGGCCGCAGCCCGGGCCCCGCCACCTAGGTCGAAGTCGATCGACGGCGGTCCCTTGTCACCCGCCAGGTCAAACGCGAGGTCGCTCGCCATCGTCGCCGCCGCGCCGCCCGCGGCTGCGCCGCCGGCGACCGGGAGCACCACGGTGTCGCGCTCGGGCGGACGGCCTCCGCCCTCCCGACGGCCGCCGTACATCGGATTGCCCGGGTCGATCGAGAGCCCGAGCTCGATCGCCTTCTGCCACTCGGGCCCCTGACCGCCGGTCGCGGCGTAGATCTCGCCGGCGGTGGTTTCGAACGCCTTCGGATCCTTGCGCGCCGCGTAGATCTCCAGGAGCTTCACCCGCACGGTCTGGCGGTTGGGGTCCTTCAGCAGCGCTTCCTTGAGGATCTCCTCGGCCTGGGCGTCGCGGCCGTAGGCCATGTACACGTCCGCTTCCGCGACCGGATCGACCTCGTCGGTGTCGATCGCGCCGATCCCGCTCTGGCTGAAGTCGGTCTGGAGCGAGCTGCCACCCGTGTCGACGCTGCGCCCACCGGTGGTGCCGAAGACCGAACTCGAGTCGGTAGTCGTCACGCCAAGCAGGCTATTCTCCAGCTTGGCGCTCCGCTTTTTTCGCCACAGGTACCCGCCGATCAGGAGGGCGAGGATCCCGCCTCCGCCGCCAGCGAGGTAGAGCGGCTCGTCCAGGATCGCGTCGACGAGGCTCGGCTCGGGAGGCGGCGGCGGTGCGGGCTTCTTCGGTGCCGCCGCGGCCTTGGGCGGGGCGGGCGCTTTGGGCGCCTCCGCTTTCGCCGCTTCGGGGGGCGTTCCCGGCGCGGCTGGCGCCGGCTCGGCGGCCTTGGGCGCCTCGGGCGCCTTCGCGACCTCGACGGCCTTCGCCGCTGCAGCCTTCGCGGCCTCGGCCTCCGCGGCTTTCGCCGCCGCAGCCTTCGCGGCCTCGGCCTCCGCGGCTTTCGCCACCGCAACCTTCGCGGCCTCGGCCTCGGCGGCCTTCGCCGCCGCAGCCTTCGCGGCCTCAGCGTCGGCGGCCTTCGCCGCTGCAGTCTTCGCGACCTCCGCCTGTTTCTGCAGGTCGGCAAGCTGTTTGCTCTTCAGCTCGACCACACCTTGAAGATCCTTGACGTTTCGCTCCAGGTCGCCGACGCGCGCCTTGGCTTCCTGCACCGCGCGCTCGCGCGCCGCGAGATCCTCCGCGCGCGCCGCCGCGGCGGCTTTCGCGCCCTTCGTCGCATCGTCCGCCTTCGAGACCCGCAGCTCGTCGCGCGGTGCGGCCTTCGGCGCGGCTGCGGCCGCCTCGGGCGGCTCGGTGATCCGGCCGGCCGCGCGCTGCTGCGGGGCCTCGGTCTGGGCCGGCGCTGCCGCGATCGCCCCGCCGAGCGTGGCGCGGTAGTCGTTGAAGTCCTGCCACTGCGCGACGACGAGCTTGCCGGCATCGTTAGCGGCGATAACCTCCACCGCCTCCCGCTCCGGGATCGTGAGCACACGCCCGGCGCGGACGAGGTTCATGTTCTTCTGGATGAACGCGTCCTCGTTGGCGCGGTAGAGCGCCACGAGCATCTGCTGCAGGGTGACACCTTCGGGCTTGTACTGCTGCGCGATCTTGCCCAGCGTGTCGCCCTTCTGCACTTGATAGGTGGCGGCGGGCCCGCTCGCCAGCTTGGGCGCAGCGGCCGGTGCTTGCGCCCCCGGCGCCGGCGCGGCCGGTGCTTGCGCGCTTGGCGTTGGTGCGGCCGGCGTCTCCACGGGTGGTGGTGCTGCAGGCGCGGGCGCCGCCGACTCCGCCGGCGGCGTGGCGGCTGCCGCCGGCGCGGCCGCGGTGACCTCCGGAGGCCGCGGCGCTTCGGCCGGCCGCGCTTCGGTCATCGCGGGTCGCGACGGCGCGACGGCGATCGGCTGAGGCCCCCGGTAGTCCGCGGGATCGAGCAGGAACGTGTACTGGCGCACGAGCCGACCCGAGGCCCAGTTCAATTCCACGAGCAGATCGAGGAACGGTTCTTCGACCGCCTGCGGGGTCGAGAGGACGATCACGTACCGATCGTTGGGCCGGCGCTCGAGCACGGTGCGGATGCGCGGCACGACCGCTCCATATTCGACCCCCGCGTCACGGAACGCTTCGGTCGTCGCGATCCGCGCGCTCAGCGACTCGGCTTCGCCGCGCTGCAGGGACACCACCTCGATCTCGGCGCGCAGCGGCTGACCCAGGCCGGACAAGACCGTGAGCCGCCCCAGACCGGCCGCCGGCACGCTCAATGGCAGCAACACGAGCGTCAGAAGGGCGAGCAGTCTCGTTGTAGTCGTTCGGATTCCCACCGTGCCCCCCTCGGGGACTTCGATCGAGGTTACCAACATAGCATCAGGGGTTTAGCCATGCAAGCTAATCCTCCTCCTCAAAATCGCTCCTAAGCCAACTATTGCGCAGTCATTTCGCACCTCGCCACCGGCCGCGCGCCGTCCCCGAGCACTGCACGAAAACCCAGCCCTCCAGGGGCGCCGTCAGGCGGTCGCCGGCGTCCGCGCCGGGCCGCGCGACCGGGGTTCCGCGTGCTCGCGGAGGATCCCAAGCATACGCCGCAACGGTTCCGCGGCGCCCCAGAGCAGCTGGTCGCCGACGGTGAACGCGGCGAGGTACTGCGGCCCCATGGCCAGCTTGCGCAGCCGTCCGACCGGCACGTGCATCGAGCCCGTCACGGCCGCCGGCGAGAGCTCGCGGAGGCTCGCCTCACGCTCGTTAGGCACGACCCGCACCCACGGGTTCGCGGCCGCGAGCAGCGCGTGGATTTCGTCGAGCGGCACGTCGCGGGTGAGCTTGATCGTGACCGCCTGGCTGTGACAGCGCATCGCGCCGATCCGCACGCAGACTCCGTCCATCGGGATCGGTCGCTCGGCGCGGCCGAGGATCTTGTTGCCTTCGGCCTGCGCCTTCCACTCCTCGCGGCTCTGGCCGTTGCCGAGGTCCTTGTCGATCCACGCGAGCAGGCTCCCGGCGAGCGGCGCGCCGAACTGATCCTTCGGCAGCCGCTCCGATCGCAGCGCGTCGGCGACGCGACGGTCGATCTCGAGGATCGCGGCGGCCGGATCCGCGAGCAGGTCCGCGGCCGCGCGGTGCACCACACCCATCTGCGCGAGCAGCTCGCGCATGTGCTGCGCCCCGGCGCCCGAGGCCGCCTGGTAAGTCATCGCGGTCAGCCACTCCACCAGGCCGTGCTTGAACAGGCCGTGGAGCCCCATCAGCATCAGGCTCACGGTGCAGTTCCCGCCGATGTAGTTCCTGATGCCCCGGGCCAGCGCGTCCTGGATGAGGTCGCCGTTCACCGGATCGAGGATGATGACGGCGTCCGCGTTCATGCGCAGCGCCGAGGCCGCGTCGATCCAGTACCCCGTCCAGCCAGCAGCGCGGAGCTTCGGGTAAACCTCGTTCGTGTAGTCGCCGCCCTGGCAGGTCACGACGACGTCCAGCGCACTCAACGCCTCGATCGAGCGCGCGTCCCCGAGCGCGCCGGTCGCGCGGCCGATCTCCGGCCCCTGGCCGCCGACGTTCGACGTGGTGAAGAACGCCGGGTCGATGTGGTCGAAGTCGCCCTCCTCGCGCATGCGCTGGACCAGCACCGAGCCGACCATGCCACGCCAGCCCACGAAACCGACTCGCCTCATCGTTGTCCAGCCCCTGTCTAACCGAGCGCCGCGACCACCGCGGCGCCCATTGCCGTCGTTCCCACCCGGTTCGTCCCCGGCGCGTGGATGTCCGCGGTCCGCAGGCCCCCGGCGAGCACCTTGCGCACCGCGCCTTCGACCCGCTGCGCCGCGTCGTCGCGGTTCAAGCTGTACCGCAGCATCATCGCCACCGAGAGGATCGTCGCGAGCGGATTCGCGACGTCCTTGCCCGCGATGTCCGGGGCCGACCCGTGAATCGGCTCGTACAGCCCCTTGCCGCGCTCGTCGAGCGAGGCCGAGGGCAGCATGCCGATCGAGCCGGTCAGCATCGACGCCTCGTCGGACAGGATATCGCCAAACATGTTGCCGGTGACGATCACGTCGAACTGTTTCGGCTGCCGCAGCAGCTGCATCGCGGCGTTGTCGACGTACATGTGCGACAGCTCGACGTCCGGGTACCCCCCGGCCACCTCGGTGACGACCTCGCGCCACAGCCGCGAGGTCTCGAGCACGTTCGCCTTGTCCACCGAGCAGAGCTTCCGCCGGCGCTTCTGCGCGGCGCGGAAGCCGGCGTGCGCGATGCGCCGGATCTCAGACTCGGAGTACCGCATGGTGTCGAAGCCCTCGCGTTCGCCGCCCTCGCCCGCGCGGATGCCGCGCGGCTGGCCGAAGTAGATGTCGCCGGTAAGCTCGCGCAGGATCAGCAGATCGAGCCCGGCAACGACCTCGGGCTTGAGGCTCGACGCCCCGGCGAGCTCGGGATGGATCGTCGCCGGGCGCAGGTTGGCGAACAACCCAAGCTCCTTGCGCAGCCGGAGGAGCCCCTGCTCCGGGCGCTTGGCGCGCGGGAGCTCGTCGTACCGCGGCCCGCCCACCGCGCCGAAGAGGATCGCGTCGGCCGTCTGGGCGAGCGCTAGCGTCGGCGCGGGGAGCGGATCGCCCGCGGCGTCGAAGCCGGCGCCGCCGACCGGTGCGTCCTCGAGCTCGAGCCCCTTCAGCGCGAGCGCCTTCAGCACCTTGACCGCCTGCGCGACGATCTCCGGACCGATGCCGTCGCCCGGGAGAACGGCGATCTTCATCGGTCAGCCGAACAGCCAGGGCTGCTCGGCCTTGCGGCGTTCCTCGAAGTCGCGAATCTTGTCCGCGTGCCGCAGCGTGAGCCCGATCTCGTCGAGCCCGTTCAGGAGGCAGTACTTGCGGAACGGATCGACCTCGAACCGGAACGCCCGGCTGCCGTCCGGGTAGGCGACCGTCTGCTGAGCGAGATCGATCACCAGGCGGAACCCCGGGAACGCAGCGACGTCGTGGAACAGGCGGTCGACCTCCGATTCCTGCAGCGCGATCGGCAGGAGACCGTTCTTGAAGCAGTTGTTGAAGAAGATGTCGCCGTACGACGGCGCAACGACCGCGTGGAACCCGAAGTCGAGCATCGCCCACGGGGCGTGCTCGCGCGAGGAGCCGCAGCCGAAGTTCTGCCGCGCGAGCAGGATGGTCGCGCCCTTGTAGCGCGGCTGATTCAGCACAAAGTCGGGGTTCGGCACCCGCCGTGCCGGGTCCATTCCGGGCTCGCCGATGTCGCGGTAGCGCCACGCGTCGAACAGGTTCGGCCCGAAACCCGAGCGGTTGATCGACTTCAGGAACTGCTTCGGGATGATCACGTCGGTGTCGACGTTGGCCCGGTCGAGGGGCGCGACCATGCCGTTCAGGACCGTGAACTTCTCCATCGGCTCAGCTCCACGACCTCACGTCGACGAAATGCCCCGCGATCGCCGCCGCCGCCGCCATCTCGGGGCTGACGAGGTGGGTGCGCCCGCCGGGACCCTGGCGCCCTTCGAAGTTGCGGTTGGAGGTCGAGGCGCAGCGCTCCCCCGGCGCCAGCCGGTCGTCGTTCATCCCGAGGCACATCGAGCATCCCGGCTCGCGCCACTCGAACCCGGCACCCTTGAAGACGCGATCGAGCCCCTCGCGCTCGGCCTGCTGCTTCACCGGGCCCGAGCCCGGCACGACCAGCGCGAGCCTGACGTTCGACGCGATGCGCCGGCCGCGCACCACCGCCGCCGCGGCCCGCAGGTCCTCGATGCGCGAGTTGGTGCAGGACCCGATGAACACCTTGTCGATGCGGATGTCGGTCATCGGCGTATTCGGCTCGAGCGCCATGTACTCGAGCGCGCGCTCGATCCACGAGCGCCGGGTCGGGTCCTTTTCCTTGTCCGGGTCTGGGACTCGGCCGTCGATCGACACCACCATCTCGGGCGAGGTGCCCCAGCTCACCTGCGGCTTCAGCTCGCGCGCGTCGATCGTCACCACCCGATCGAAGCTCGCGTTGGCGTCGCTCCGGAGCGTGCGCCAGTGCGCGACTGCGCGCTCCCACAGCTCGCCCTTCGGTGCGAACCGTCGCCCCTTCAGGTATTCGACCGTCACTTCGTCCACGGCGATCATGCCGCAGCGCGCGCCCGCCTCGATCGACATGTTGCAGAGAGTCATCCGGCCTTCCATCGACAGGCTGCGCACCGCGCTGCCGCCGTACTCGATCGCGTAGCCGGTCCCGCCCGCGGTGCCGATCCGGCCGATGATCGCGAGCGCCACGTCCTTCGCCGTCACGCCCCGCGGCAGCTGCCCCTCGACGCGCACCAGCATGTTGCGCGACTTCTTGGTCAGCAGGCACTGGGTGGCGAAGACGTGTTCGACTTCGGAGGTGCCGATGCCGTGCGCGAGGCAGGCGAACGCGCCGTGCGTGCTCGTGTGGCTGTCGCCGCACACGACCGTCATGCCGGGCAGCGTCGCGCCCTGCTCGGGGCCGATGACGTGGACGATGCCCTGGTTGCGGTCGCGGAACGGAAAGTACGCCTTCGCGCCGAGGTCGCGCAGGTTCGCGTCGAGCGCGTCCACCTGGACGCGCGAGGTCGGATCGGCAATCCCCTGGTCCCAGTCCTTCGTCGGCGTGTTGTGGTCGGCGGTAGCGACGATCGATCCGGGGCGCCACACCTTGCGACTGGCGAGCCTCAGCCCTTCGAACGCCTGGGCGCTCGTTACCTCGTGGACGAGGTGACGGTCGATGTAGAGCAGCGTCGTGCCGTCGTCCTCGGCGTGGACGGCATGGCTCGCCCAGAGCTTGTCGTAGAGGGTCTGCGGCGCCATTGGTCAGGCTCTGAAAAGAGCGAAATTATAGCGGAACCACCCCCCGCGCCCGGGCGGCGCGGGCCGGTTGTGCAATGCAGCGGCGGCGCGATGCGCCGGGGCGCGCGCTCAGCCGCCCCGCCGGGCAGCCTGGTAGAGCGGCATCACCCGCTCGGAGTACACCTCGAGGTCCTTGATGCGGCTCTCCGGCGAAGGATGCGTCGACAGGATCTCCGCCGGCGCGCCACCGCCGGCGGCCTGCGCCATCTTCTTCCACACGCCGACCGCGCCGCGCGGGATCGTATCCGGCCCGCGCCGCGAGCTCCACGCCGATCCGGTCCGCCTCCTGCTCGTGCAGCCGCGAGTTCGGTAGCGTGAAGGTCACCTGGGCGACCATGTCCGCGAGCTGCGTGCCGCTCCCGCCGAGCCCGAGCACCGCACTCGCGACGCCGACCGCGACCCCGGTCGCGAGCTGCTGCGAGACCCGCTCGCGGCCGTGCTCACGCAGCGCGTGCGCGATCTCGTGGCCCATGATCGCCGCGAGCTCGTCGTCGGACAGCTTCAGCTGCTCGATCAGGCCGGTGTAGACGGCCATCTTCCCGCCGGGCATGCACCAAGCGTTGAGCTCCTTGGACGTGATCACGTGCGTTTCCCACTTCCAGGCGAGCGCGTCCTGGCGAAACACGCCGGCCTGCGCGACGAGCCGCTTCGAGATCGTCTGCACCCGCTGCACCTGGGCGGGGTCGCGGTCGAGCAGGCCTTTTTTCTCCGCGTCGCCGATCATCTTGGCGTATTGCTGCGCCGCCGCCTGGTCCACCTGCTTCGAGGAGACGAGCAGCGCCTGCTGTCGGTCGACCCCGACCGCGCCGGCTTGGGTGGTCCGCCCGCAGCCGGCGATCGCGAGGATCGTCGCACCGACGGCCAAGAGGCTGAGAAACCTGGGAAACATGGGAAACCTCCAGCAGCGGTTACGGTAGCGGCGCGGCATCGACGGTTCGAGCGGCCACACGCCGCAAGAGTTTCGCCTGCCGCACGAGGACGAGCAAGCCGACCGCCGCGGCCGCGCTCGCCCCGGTGAACGTCCACGCCGGGCCGACGGCGTCCCAGGCCGCGCCGCTCGCCGCGGCGCCGATGAAGCCGCCGAGCCCGAACGAGATCGACAGGTACAGGGCCTGTCCGCGGACCTGGCGCGGACCGGTGAACCACCGGTTCACGAGGGCAAGCGACGCCATGTGGCACGCGCCGAACGTCGCGGCGTGCAGCACCTGCGCAACCACGAGCAGCGGCAGACTCCCGACGCCCCAGCCGATCAGGGCGAACCGTACGATGGCGAGCGCGAAGCAGCCGACAAGGACGTCGTGTGCGGCGAAGCGCTTCATCCAGACCGGGGCCGCGAGGAACACCCCGATCTCCGCCACGACGCCCAGCGACCATAGCAGGCCGATCGCGGACCGGCTGTAGCCGACCTCCGCGAGGTAGATGCTGTAGAAGGCGTACAGCGGTCCGTGCGCGACGTTCATGAGCACGTTCGCGACGAGCAGCGCGACGACCTCGGGGCGCAACGCCTGCCGCCAGACCGGTTCGTGCGCCGCGGCCACGGGCGTCGCACGATCCCGCAGCGAGCACGCGAGGGCGAGCGTCACCGCCAGCGCGACGGCGAGCATCCACAACAGGTTGGCGATCGCCACGCGGTCGAGCACCCAGCCGGCACCGAGCACCGCGACGATGAACCCGACCGAGCCCCAGAGGCGGATCCCGCCGTAGCGCTCGATGCGGCCGCGCAGTCCGGCGAGCGTGATCGCCTCGACGAGCGGCATCGTCGCGCTCGAGAAGAACGCGAAGCCCGCGAGCACGACGAACAGCCCGGCAAACTCGGTCGCCGCGAAAACGCCGGCGTACGCCGCGAGCCCCGCCGCGAGCGTCGCCTGGAGCAGGCGCGCGCGCCAGCCGTGCCGGTCGGCGAGCGACGCCCAGAAATACGGCGCGGCGATCCGCATCAGCTGCATGAGCGACAGCAGCAGCCCGATCTGCCACGCCGCCTGCCCGATCGACTGCAGGTACAGGCCGAAGTACGGCGCGAACGCGCCGATGAACGCGAAATAGGCGAAGTAGATTCCGGCGAGCCGGCGGTACGGGATTGGGATGGCGACGGGCACCTGCGCGCTGCGAAGCGAAGCTCGCGCGATTCTCTCACGCGCCGTCAGCGCGTGCTCCGCTACACTCCCGGCCACTCGACCGCCGACCGCATGCCGGAAAGCAGCCGCATTGAGCAACTCGCGCAGATCGCCGCCGTGGCGATTCTCGTCGTCGGTTGCTATGTCGTGCTGCAGCCGTTCCTTCGCCGCCACGCTCTTCGCCGCTTCGGTGGCCGCGTGCACGTGGCCACGTCTACGCGCGGATCCGCGGGAAAGCTCGGCGGACGATCGACGCTCGCGGCGAGCCTGATGACGCTGCTGCTCGTGCTGATCGGCCTCGTCCCGTTCGTGTGCTCGTCGGGTCGCTCGTCGACGACGTCCCGCGGCTGGTCGAGTGGGTCAAGCACGCCTTGGCCGCGGGACCGCCCGAGCCGCCGGCCTGGCTGATCGGACTGCCGTTCGGCGAGCAACTCGACGCTTACTGGCAGCGCCTAGCCGCGAGCCGCGACGAGGCGCTCGCGCTGCTGCGACGCTTGCTCCAGCCCGCCCAGGCGTTCCTGATCGCGGTCGGGAAGGTGCTCGTCGAAGGAATCCTCCAGCTCACGCTGGCGGTGTTCATCGGCTTCTTCCTCTATCGCGACGGCGAGGCGTTGATGGCGACGACTCGCGCCGTCGCCGCCCGGCTCGCCGGCGGCCTCGGGGACGAGCATGATCGAGACGATCAACAACACCGTCGTCGGCGTGATGTACGGAATCGTCGGGACCGCGTTCGCGCAGGGCGTGGTCGCCGCGATCGGCTTGTGGATCGCGGGCGTGCCTTCGCCGCTGCTTCTCGGGGCGGCGACGTTCCTGCTCTCGCCGGTGCCGATCGGCCCGCCGCTCGTCTGGGGCGGCGCCGCGATCTGGCTGTTCTCGCACGACGAGATCGCCTGGGGCGTATTCATGCTGGTCTGGGGCGCGCTCGTGATCAGCAGCATCGACAACTTCGTGAAGCCGCTGCTGATCAGCCGCGGCGCGGCAATGCCGTTCGTGCTGGTGCTGCTCGGGGTCTTCGGCGGGGTGCTCGCGTTCGGCTTCATCGGCATCTTTCTCGGCCCGACGCTGCTCGCGGTCGGGTACAGCCTGACGCGCCGTTGGGTCGGCGCTGCGCCGGCGCCGGTCACCGCGGCAACGAGCGAGACCCGCAAGCCGTGACTGCGTCGCCACCGCCGGCGTCGACGCCTGCATACCGCCGGGGGCTGCTGTTCCTGCTGTTCGCGATCTCCGGCTTCGCCGGGCTCATCTACGAGTCGATCTGGAGTCACTACCTCAAGCTCTTCCTCGGCCACGCTGCGTACGCACAGACGCTCGTGCTCGCGCTGTTCATGGGCGGCATGGCGCTCGGCGCCTGGCTCGCGAGCCGCCGGTCCGGGCGCTGGCGGAACCTGCTGCGCGGCTACGCGATCGTGGAAGCGGTGATCGGGCTCGCGGCGCTCGCCTTCCATCCGCTGTTCGTCGCCACGACCGAGGCGGCGTACGGGTCGATCCTGCCGGCGCTCGGCTCCGCCGGCGGCGCCGCGCTCGTCAAGTGGTCGCTCGCCGCGGCGCTCATCCTGCCGCAGTCGATCCTCCTCGGGATGACCTTCCCGCTCATGAGCGCGGGCCTCCTCCGCCGCCACCCCGAACGGCCCGGCGAGGCGCTCGCCATGCTGTATTTCACCAACAGCTTCGGCGCCGCGATCGGCGTGCTGGCGAGCGGCTTCGTGCTGATCGACAGGCTCGGGCTGCCGGGGACGATCCAGGTCGCCGGCGCACTGAACCTCGCGCTCGCGGCGATCGTGTGGCTCGTCGCACCCGGCCGCGACCCGGAGCCCGGGCGAGTCGCCGCACCCGCCATCGCCGAGCGCACCGCGGCGGGCGGCGCCGAGGCGCCGTGGCGGCTGCTGCTCGCGATCGCGGCGCTGACCGGGACCGCGTCGTTCATCTACGAGATCGGCTGGATCCGCATGCTGACGGTGGTGCTCGGCGCCGCGACGCACTCGTTCGAGCTCATGCTCTCCGCGTTCATCCTCGGCCTCGCCGCCGGCGGGTACTGGGTGCGGCGCCGCATCGACCGCGCGCGGGAGCCGCTCGCGTTCCTCGGCGTCGTGCAGATCGCGATGGGGCTCCTCGCACTCGCCACGCTCCCCCTCTATGGCGCGATGTTCGATCTGATGCAGCTCGTGATCAAGGGCACCGCCAAGACCGATGCCGGTTACGGGATCTTCCTCCTCGCGAGCCACGGCATCGCGCTCGCGATCATGTTCCCGGCGACGTTCTGCGCCGGGATGACGCTGCCGTTGATCACCTATGCGCTGCTGGCGCGCGGTCACGGCGAGCGCTCGATCGGCGCGGTGTACGCGGCGAACACGTTCGGGGCGATCGCGGGCGTCGTGTTCGCCGCGCACGTCGGCATGCCCCTGCTGGGCCTCAAGGGGCTCATCACCGCCGGGGCGGCGCTGGACATCGGGCTCGGCCTGCTGCTGCTCTGGCGGCTCGCGGTGACCGGTTTTCTCCAGCCCCGCGGGGCGCCGCCGCTGCCCGCGGGGTTGACGTTCGGCGCGACGATCATCGCGCTGATCGCGCTGGTGGCCGTGGGGCTGACCGTCAGTCTCGACCCGTACAAGATGGCCTCGGGGGTGTTCCGCCGCGGCGACCTGTACTCGGCCACCGACGCCGAGCTCAAGTTCTATCGTGACGGCAAGACCACCTCGGTCAGCCTGTTGCAGTTCCGCGAGGGCCTCAGCTTGCGCACCAACGGCAAGTCCGACGGCGCCATCAATCTCGAGGACGGGCCGCGGATCTCGGACGAGGTCACGATGGTCCTGACGGCGGCGGTGCCGCTCGCGTACAAGCCCGACGCGAAGACCGCCGCCATCATCGGGATCGGGACCGGGCTCACGACCCACACGATGCTCGCGAGCCCGACGCTCGAGCGCGTGGACACGATCGAGATCGAGCCGGCGATGGCCGATGCCGCGCGCGGGTTCGCGGCGCGCAACGCCTCGGCGTTCGCCGATCCGCGCAGCCAGATCGTGTTCGACGACGCCAAGACCTACTTCTCCACGCGCAACGAACGCTACGACATCATCGTCTCCGAGCCGTCGAACCCCTGGGTGAGCGGGGTGTCGAGCCTGTTCACGACCGATTTCTACCGCCACGTCCGCCGCTACCTCAACCCGGGCGGAGTGATGGTCCAGTGGTTCCAGCTCTACGAGATCGACATGACGCTGGTCGCATCGGTGCTGCAGGCGCTGGCCGAGAACTTTCCCGACTATGCGATCTATGCCGCCACCGACTCGGACCTCCTCATCGTCGCCGGCGACCCGGAGACCCTGGCGCGTCCGCTCCACGACGTGTTCCAGATCCCGGGCCTGGCGGCGGAGCTCCGCAAGGTACACGTTCAGCGCATCGGCGACCTCGACATCCGCCGGCTCGGAGGCCGAAGCGCCCTCCATCCGCTGTTCCTCTCCTACGGCGCGCCGGTGAACTCGGATTTCCGCCCCTATCTCGATCTCAACGCGTCGAAGTACCGCTTCCTGCAGAGCGGCGCCGGGGAGCTGACGCGCCTGGGCGCGGACGGCGTGCCGATCATCGCGATGCTCGAGAGCCGGCGGCACGTCGTGCGGCCGCTCTCGTACGATGGCGACGAGTTCTTCGACCGCATCGAGCTCGCGCGCCGCGCCCGCTATGCCCGCGACTTCTACCTGGACGACAAGCTGCCGCTCCCGGTCGCGATCCCCGCGGAGCTGGAGAAGAACCTGGAGCTCTCGAAGATGCGCGGCCTCGACTGCATCGGCGGCGAGACGCCCGACATCTGGGTCCACGCCCTGTTCACGGTGGCGCGTACCGTCAACTCGGGGCTCCCACCGGCCGAGGCCGATGCGATCTGGTCACGGTTCGAGCAGGCGCCGTGCTACCGGCGGCTCGCGGCCGAGGAGCAGACCTGGGTCAAGCTCTTCCGCGCGGTCGGCCGCCGCGACGCCGCGGCGATGGCGCGCCATGCCGACGACCTGCTCGGGCGCGGCCGCGAGCTGTCGACGGCCCACAAGCAGTACCTCCTCACCGCCTCGCTCGTGGGCAACATCCTGTCGGCGCAGCTCGACCGCGCGCAGGGTGCGTGGGACCGGCATTCGGCCGAGGTCGCGCGCGGGGACCTCGGCATCGACCTCAGGTTGCTCTACGCGTACCTCGCCGTCGCCAAATCGACGGTGCCGGCGAACCGACCCTCCTGACTACTTCGGCCGGGCGGGAATCGGCGGCGTGGGACACGCCGCGTCGGCATTCTGCGCGCGCTGACGCAGCGCGTGATCCATGAGCACGATCGCGAGCATCGCCTCGGCGATCGGCGTCGCCCGGATGCCGACGCAGGGGTCGTGGCGACCGGTCGTCTCGACCAGCGTGGGTTTGCCCTGCCGATCGATCGAGCGACGCGGCACGCGGATGCTCGAGGTCGGCTTGAGCGCGATCTGGACCAGGATGTCCTGTCCGCTGGAGATCCCGCCCAGCGTGCCGCCGGCGTTGTTGGAGAGGAAGCCGTCCGGCGTCAGCTCGTCGCCGTGCTCGCTGCCCTTCTGCTCGACCGACGCGAAGCCGGCGCCGAGCTCGACGCCCTTCACCGCGTTGATGCCCATCATCGCGTAGGCGATATCCGCGTCGAGGCGGCCGTACACCGGTTCGCCCCAGCCGACCGGGACGTTCTCCGCGACGACGGCGACCTTCGCACCGCACGAATCACCGGCGTCGCGCAGCTCGTCCATGAACTGCTCGAGCTGCGGGACGATGTCCGCGTGCGGTGCGAAGAACGGGTTCCGGTCGACGTGGTCCCACGAGACGAACGGGATCTTGATGGGTCCGAGCTGGGCGAGATAGCCGCGGACGGCGACGCCGTAGCGCTCGCGCAACCACTTCTTGGCGATCGCGCCCGCTGCCACCCGCACCGTCGTCTCGCGCGCCGATGCGCGCCCGCCGCCGCGATAGTCGCGGATGCCGTACTTCTGCCAGTAGGTGTAGTCGGCGTGCCCCGGGCGGAACGTGTCGGCGAGCTTGCTGTAGTCCTTGCTCCGCTGGTCCTCGTTGCGGATGAGGAAGCCGATCGCGGTGCCGGTGGTCCGGCCCTCGAACACGCCCGAGAGGATCTCGATCGTGTCCGACTCGCGCCGCTGCGTCACGTGGCGCGAGGTGCCGGGTTTGCGCCGGTCGAGCTCGGTCTGAATGTCGGCGGCTGACAGCGCCATGCCCGGCGGACAGCCGTCGACGACGCCGCCGTACGCCGGCCCGTGGCTCTCGCCGAACGAGGTCACGCAGAACAGCGTGCCGAGGGTGTTCCCGGACATGATCGCGCTATCTTCGAATCGCGATCGAGTTTAGCATCCGACTGCCATGGCGACCGACGATCCCGACAAACTGAAGGGGCCGGGCGGCATGACGATCCGCCAGGTCCACGACCAGGTCAGGAAGAGCGTCGCGCGCGACCGCGAGGCGCAGAAGACGCACAACCCGCTCGCCCAGCCGCAGCCGCGCTGGCAACGCTTCATCCGTTACGTCTGGGGTCGCAGCGGACGGCGTTGAGCGTCGACCTCGTTAGCGCCAGTCGCCGCGCAGTGTCTGGACCTCGGCCTGCAACCCTTCCGGGGTCACGAGCTCCGGTGCGACCGGAGGCGCGGCGACCAGGGCGATCTTGCTGAAGAGGCCGCGTCGGAACGGCTTGGTCATCGCCGCCCCGCCCTTCCGGCTGAAGAAGCTTCCCCAGAGCCCGCTCAGCGCCATCGGCACCACCGGCACCGGCGTCTCGTCGAGGATGCGCTTGATCCCGGGTCGAAACGGCTGGATATCGCCGGTATCGGTCAGCCGGCCCTCCGGGAAGATGCCGACGAGCTGGCCGTCGCGCAGCGCCTTCGCCACCGCGGCGAAGGCGCGCTCCATCATCTCGGGATTCTCCTTGCGCGGGGCGATTGGGATCGCGCCGCCGGTGCGGAAGATGAAGCTGAGGACCGGCAGCTTGAAGATGCTGTGGTCCATCACGAACCGGATCGGGCGGCGGCAGGCGGCCATGATCACGATCGCGTCGACGAAGCTAACGTGGTTGCACACGACGACCGCCGGCCCTTCCTCCGGGATATTGTCCAGGCCCGCCTTGTCGACGCGGTATACCGCATGGATGAGCAGCCATGCGAGGAACCGCATCAGGAACTCGGGCACCAGCGAATAGATGAACACCGCCACCGCGGCATTCAGCACCGCGGTCAGCAGGAAGAGCTGCGGCACCGTCGCACCGAGCTGCAGGAACGCCGCACCGATCAGCGCCGCGGCGACCATGAATGCGGCGTTCACGATGTTGTTGCCGGCGATGATCCGCGATTGGTGCGCGGGATCCGAGCGGCTCAGGATCAGGGCGTAGAGCGGCACGATGAAGAACCCGCCGAAGAGCCCGATCAGGCCGACGTCGGCGAGCACCCGGATCGCACCGGGCCGCGCGAGAAACGCGCCGACACCGCCCACCGCCTCGGGTGGAACCGCCGGCGTCGCGAAGAAGAGGTCGAGCGCAAACAGCGTCAGGCCGATCGATCCGAACGGCACGAGCCCGATCTCCACCTTGTGCCCCGACATGCGCTCGCAGGCAAGCGAGCCCGCGCCGATGCCCACCGTGAGGACCGCGAGGAGCGCCGTCGCGACGCCGGCGTCCCCGCCGAGCCAGCTCTTCGCGAACGTCGGGAACTGGGCGAGGAGCAGCGCGCCGTAGAACCAGAACCACGACACCCCGAGAATCGACAGGAGCACGGTCCGGTTCTGGCGCAGAAAACGGAGGTTGCGCCACGTCTCGGCGATCGGGTTCCAGCTCAGCACCAGCTCCGGCGCCGGCGGCGGTGCCGGCGGGATGAACCGGCTCGCCGCGAGCCCGAGCACGGCAACGGCGATGGTCACCGCCGGGACGAGCAGCGTCGGCCCCGAGGGCCTCGCGACGAGGAGCCCGCCGAGGATCGTGCCGACGAGGATCGCCGCCCAGGTGCCGGTCTCGACGAGCGCGTTGCCGCCGACGAGCTCCTGCTCGTCGAGGGTCTGCGGCAGGATCGAGTACTTCGCCGGCCCGAACACGGTCGAGTGCACGCCCATCAGGAACAGGGCGGCGAAGAGCGTGACCACGTCGCCCCGGACGAATCCCACGGCCGCGATCGCCATGATCCCGACCTCCGCGAGCTTCACCAGCCGCATGATCCGCGCCTTGTCGTACTTGTCGGCGAGCTGCCCGGCGGTCGCGGAGAACAGGAAGAACGGCAGGATGAACACGCCCGCGGCGAGGTTGACGGTCACGTCCGGCGCGAGGCCCGCGACGCCAGCGGCCTGGAACGCGATCAGGATGACGAGCGCGTTCTTGAACACGTTGTCGTTGAACGCGCCCAGGAGCTGGGTCGCGAAGAACGGCCCGAACCGCCGCTCGCCGAGGAGCCTGAACTGGCTGCGCTCAGTCATCTGGGGATCGTCGCTGCCGCGCGGCCGCTCGGGCTGACGCGAACGCGCCGCCCGCGGCGAGTCCTAGGCCGCAACGCTCACTCGGGCCAGTTCTTGATGTAGCCCTTCAGCATGCGGTTCTCGAAGCTCTGCTCCTCGAGCACCGCCTTCGCCACGTCGTGAAAGGACAGCACGCCGGTCAAGGTCGCGCCGTCCATGACCGGCATGTACCGGACGTGCGTGTCGATCATCACGCGACGCAGATCATCCACTTCCATCTCGGGGCCGACGGACTTCGGTTCCTTCACCATCACGTCCTCGACCTTGAGCGGCGCGAAGCCCTCGTGGAAGCGGTGCAGCGCGGCGAGGACCTCGCGGAACGTGAGCATGCCCACGAGCCGCCCGCGGTCCATCACCACGAGCGACCCGATGTCGTTCTCGACCATCGTGCCTACGGCGTCCCACAGCCGGCCTTCGGGGGCGATCGTGTACAGGACCGAGCCCTTGATGCGGAGGATTTCCTTGGTGAGCATGGCTTCCCTCCTCGCGCCGGGGAGCCCCAGGCGCGCGCTTCGATGTTAGACCACGGCCGGGCTCAGCGCTCGAGGAGTTGCGCCTTCTCCTTGGTCTTGGCCCATTCGTCGGCGTCCGCGGGCGCGGGTTTCCGTTCCACGATCGGCGGCCACCGCTTGGCGAGCTCGGCGTTGAGCGCGGTGAACGGGCGCTGATCGGGCGGGACGTCGTCCTCGGCGTAAATGGCCTCGACCGGGCATTCGGCGACGCACAGGGTGCAGTCGATGCACTCGTCCGGATCGATGACCAGCATGTTCGGCCCCTCCCGGAAGCAGTCCACGGGGCAGACATCCACGCAATCGGTGTACTTGCACTTGATGCAGGTCTGGGTGACGACGTAGGTCATGGTGCGGGTTTCCGGCGGACGATCGCAGTCTCGAAGATGGTAGCACGGCACCCCCCCGGCCCCGGGGGACCGCGGGCGTAACCCTCCGCCCGGAAAGGGAAAGTCTGCCGTCCCCCAGCCCGCGCCCGGGTTTCGCTTGAAACCGGGTTTTTTGCTACGATATGGCTCAAACCGAGAACGCCTTCCGGCGGCAACCCGCCGCCAGCCTCCCGAATTCGCGAAGGAAAGCCAAGGCCGCCATGAGCGAGCACATCGTGCACGTGACCGACGACACGTTCGAGCCGAAGGTCCTGAAGTCGGACCTGCCGGTGCTCGTCGACTACTGGGCCGAGTGGTGCGGCCCGTGCAAGGCGGTCGCCCCCATCCTCGACGAGGTCGCGAAGGAGTACGACGGCAAGCTGCGGGTGGCGAAGCTCAACGTGGACGACAACATCGAGGTGCCGAAAAAGTACAACATCCGCGGCATCCCGACGCTCATGCTGTTCAAGAACGGCAACATGGAGGCGATGAAGGTCGGCGCGCTCTCGAAATCGCAGCTGACCGCTTTCCTCGATTCCAACCTCTGACCCGACCCGCCCCTTCCCCCGCTAGCCAGGATCTCGAGACCGCGCTACCATCGAGCGCGGTTGTCTCCGCGCCGGCTCCCGGCGTGTCTCCCCCCGACGTCCGGACCCCCGAGAGGTCCCAATCCATCCAGAAGACTGCCAACACGATGCACCTCTCCGAACTCAAGCAGCTCCACGTCAGCGCGCTGATCGACATGGCCACGCAGCACGAGGTCGACGGCGCCAACCGCATGCGCAAGCAGGAACTGATCTTCGCGCTGCTCAAGAACCGGGCGAAGAAGGGCGAGGCGATCTACGGCGACGGCACGCTCGAGGTCCTCCCCGACGGGTTCGGGTTCCTGCGCTCGCCCGACACCTCCTACCTGGCGTCGACCGACGACATCTACGTCTCGCCCTCGCAGATCCGTCGCTTCAATCTGCACACCGGCGACACGATCGAGGGCGAGATCCGCACGCCGAAGGACGGCGAGCGCTATTTCGCGCTGGTCAAGGTCGACAAGGTCAACTCCGAGCCGCCGGAGGCTTCGAAGCACAAGATCCTGTTCGAGAACCTCACGCCGCTGCACCCGAACCAGCTGCTGCGGCTCGAGCGCGAGATCAAGGCCGAGGAGAACATCACCAGCCGCATCATCGACATCATCGCGCCGATCGGGAAGGGCCAGCGCGGCCTGATCGTGTCGCCGCCGAAGGCCGGCAAGACGGTGCTGATGCAGCAGCTCGCGCACGCCATCATCGCCAACTGCCCAGACGTCGTGCTGATCGTGCTGCTGATCGACGAGCGACCCGAGGAAGTGACCGAGATGACTCGCACCGTCAAGGGCGAGGTGGTCGCCTCGACCTTCGACGAGCCGGCGCAGCGGCACGTGCAGGTCGCCGAGATGGTGATCGAGAAGGCGAAGCGCCTGGTCGAGCACAAGAAGGACGTGGTGATCCTGCTCGACTCGATCACCCGCCTGGCGCGCGCCTACAACACCGTCGTGCCGGCGTCCGGGAAGGTGCTGACGGGCGGGGTGGACGCAAACGCGCTGCAGCGGCCGAAGCGGTTCTTCGGCGCTGCGCGCAATATCGAGGAGGGTGGCAGCCTCACGATCCTCGCCACCGCCCTGATCGATACCGGCAGCCGGATGGATGACGTGATCTACGAGGAGTTCAAGGGCACCGGCAACATGGAGATTCACCTCGATCGCCGCATGTACGAGAAGCGGATCTTCCCGGCGATCAACGTCAACCGTTCCGGCACCCGCCGTGAGGAGCTCCTGATCGAGCAGCCGATCCTGCAGAAGGTCTGGGTCCTGCGGAAGCTGCTCTACCCGATGGACGACCTCGAGGCGGCCGAGTTCCTGGTCGACAAGATCAAAGCGACGAAGTCGAACGGCGACTTCTTCGACTCGATGCGGCGCGGCTGGTCGCCTCGAGGTCTGGCGACTTCTTCGACTCAATTTGCCGCGGCTAGCCTGCGCCCCGACGCGTTGCCGCGGCCGCCGGTTTCGGGGATAATCGCGGCCTCCGTAGACGGCTCGAAACGCGCTCTCCCGCTGGTCGGGATCGCGAGACCGAGCCGCAAGCCGAAAGGACACGCCATGAAGACCGGAATCCACCCTGCGTACAAGGAAATCACCGTTATCTGCTCGTGCGGCAACACGTTCAAGACCTCCTCGACGCTCGGCAAGGACCTGCACGTCGAAGTGTGCGCGGCCTGCCATCCGTTCTATACCGGGCGGCAGAAGATCGTCGACACCGCCGGTCGGGTCGAGAAATTCAAGCAGAAGTACAGCCGGACGGCAGCCAAGCCTGCGGGCAAGCCCACCAAGACCCAGGCACCGACCTGAACCCCGGCACGGCGCCCGGAAAAGGCAGCTTCGGCTGCCTTTTCTGTTTGGGGGGCGCGCCGAGGCGCGGCGTTAGAATTGGCCGCATGTCACGGGGTCACCGAGTCCCAGGAGTGACGGTAGCGGGTCAGCCCTTGAAGATCGTCGAATAGCGACGTGTCGGCGAGGCTGCCAGCCCTGCTCGCGCGACCCATCCCGCTGCCGCTCGCGTCGTGGCCGCTCGCGGTGCTGGTGGCGGCATTCCTGTTGCCCGGCCTCGTCGGCCACGACCTCTGGAAGACGGAGGACGCGGTCGGCATCGGCGTGGTCCATCAGATGCTGGCGAGCGGCGACTGGCTCGCGCCGCACCTCGCGGGCGAGCCCTATTACGAGGACGGTCCGCTCTACTTCTGGGTCGCCGCGCTGTTCGTGAAGGCGCTTGGCGCCGTGCTGCCGCCCCACGACGCCGCCCGCTTCGCGAGCGCGCTCTTCGTGCTCGCGGCGCTGTGGTGCGTGCGGCTCGCCGGGCGGGAGCTCTACGGCAAGCCGCAGGGCGACCTGTCGATGCTCGCGATGCTGGGCTCGGTCGGGCTGCTCTGGCACGGCCACGAGGCGGCCGCCGAGACAGCGATGCTCGCCGGCCTCGCGGCCGCGTACTACGGCGTCGCCATCTCGCACCGGAAACCCTACAAGGGCGCGTTCTTCTTCGGTCTGGGGAGCGGCGTCGCGTTCCTCGCCAAGGGGCTCGTCGCGCTGCTGCAGCCGCTCGCCGCCGCGCTGCTCGTGCTCGTGATCTCCGCCCCTTATCGACAGCGCGGCTTCGCCGTCGCGCTCGGGCTCGGCCTGCTGATTCTGGCGCCTTTCGTGCTCGTCTGGCCCGGGTTCCTCGCCAGCCGGAGCCCGGACTACTTCGCGGGCTGGCTCGCGTGGCAGTTCGCGAACGTGAGCCATCCGCCGACGCTGCCGAAGCTCCTGGACATCCTCAAGACACTCGCGTGGGGAGCATGGCCGGTGCTCCCGATGACGCTGTGGGCGACGTGGGAGTACCGCCGCAACCTCCGCGAACCCGGTTTCGCCGCACCGTTCGTCGCGAGCATCGTGTCGTTCGTACTGCTCCTGTTCATGCCCGATCCGCGCGATATGGAGGTGCTCGCGCTGCTCGTCCCGCTCTCGATCCCGGCGGGCGCGGCGGCACTCGCACTGCGGCGCGGGGCGGCGAACGCGCTCGCCTGGTTCGCAATCATGACGTTCACTCTGGTGGGGAGCTACATGTGGCTCATGTGGCTGGCGACGCTCACCGGCTTTCCGGGACCCCTCGCGCGCACTGCGGCCCGCCTGGAGCCGGGGTTCGTGCTGGAGGTCCGGGCGCTTCCGGTCGTGTTCGCGCTCGCGATTACCGCCGCGTGGTGGATCCTAATCCTGCGGGTCGAGCGATCCACTCTGCGCAGCGTGACCCTCTGGGCAGCGGGGATGACGGTGGTCTGGGGGCTCGTCGCGACCATCTGGCTCGACTGGATCGACTACGCCAAGAGCTACCGGTCGGTCGCCGAAGGTCTGCGCAAGGCGTTGCCCGCGAACGCGCGCTGCGTCGAGAGCCGCAACCTGGGCGTCACCCAGCGTGCGGTGTTCCACTATCACGCCGGGCTGATCACCCGCCGCACTGAGGTGCACGGCCGCACGGACTGCCCGTATCTCCTGGTCCAGGCGAGCACGCGCGTCCCGCCGACCGAGCTCGAGCGGGGTTGGGTGCGGGTCTGGGAAGGGCAGCGACCCCGTGACCGTGAGCGGTACCGCCTCTACCGGCGGACCGAACCCCGCCGATGACCTCCCTCACCGACACGGCGAGCTGGCGGCGGCTCCACGAGCATCACGCACGGCTCGCGGCGGTTCACGTCGGCGAGCTGTTCGCCGCCGAGCCCGATCGTGGCCGACGGCTGGTCGCCCAAGGCGCTGGCATCTACGCCGACTACTCCAAGCACCGCCTCACCGACGAGACCCTGGGGCTTCTCTTCACGCTGGCGCGCGAACGGGGTGTCGAGCGATGGCGCGACCGAATGCTCGGCGGCGAGCCGGTCAACACCTCCGAGAACCGGCCAGCGTGGCACGCCGCCCTCCGCGCGGCGCCGCCTCTCCCCGAAGTCGCGGCGACGCTCGCGCGGATGCGCTCGCTCGTGGATCGTGCGCACCGCTGGGTGCTGCGGGGGGCCAACGGCCGTCCGCTGCGTACCGTCATCAACCTCGGCATCGGCGGATCGGACCTCGGCCCACGGCTGGCAACGCATGCGCTTCGCGCCTTCGATGCCGGACGCATCCGCGCGCGATTCGTCGCAAACCTCGACCCGGCCGACCTCGATGCCGCGCTCGACGGGCTCGACCCCGACACGACGTTGTTCATCATCACGTCGAAGACTTTCACGACGGCCGAGACGCTCGACAACGCCCGCCGCGCCCGTGCGTGGCTGGCGCACACGCTCGGCGACGTACCCGACGTCGCGGCGCACTTCATCGCCGTGACGGCGAACCGCGCTGCGGCGCAGGCGTGGGGCATCGCCGAGGATCGGGTCTTGCCGATGTGGGACTGGGTCGGCGGGCGCTATTCGGTCTGGTCCGCGGTCGGGTTGCCGCTCGCCCTGGCGGTCGGCATGGCGGCGTTCGACGAGTTTCGCGCCGGCGCCGCCGCGATGGACGAGCACTTCCGGACCGCGCCGCTCGAGTCGAACCTGCCGGTGATCCTCGGACTCCTGGGGGTCTGGTACCGCGACTTCTATGGCGCGCAGACGCAGGCGGTACTGCCCTACGCCGAAGACCTGCGCGAGCTGCCCGCCTTTCTGCAGCAGCTCGAGATGGAGTCGAACGGCAAGCGCGTCGACCGCGACGGGGTTCCGGTCGACTACGCGACCGCGCCGGTGGTGTGGGGCGCCGCCGGCACGAACGGCCAGCACGCGTTCCACCAGCTCCTGCACCAGGGAACGCTGCTCGTTCCGTCCGACTTCATCGTGGTCGCGCAGCCGGCCGCCGGCGCCGACCGGGAAGCCCACCGCTTGCTGCTCGCGAACGCACTCGCGCAGAGCGCCGCGTTGGCGTTCGGCGGCGACGATTCGGCAGCGCCCCATCAACGCTGTCCTGGCAACCAGCCCTCGACGACCATCGTTCTCCCGCGGCTCGACCCGCATTCGCTTGGCGCGCTGCTCGCGCTCTACGAGCACAAGGTGTTCGTCCAGGGAGTGGTATGGGGCATCAACAGCTTCGACCAGTGGGGCGTCGAGCTGGGAAAAGCGATGGCCAAGAGACTTGGCCCTGCGCTTGAAGGGGGCCAAGCGGCTGCTACGGACAGCTCCACGCGCGCGCTGATCGCGCGTATTCGCGCCGCAGGTGAGGCGGATTGACTTGCCCTCCCCTGCCGACTAACCTGCCAACGTGACGAAGTGGGATGGACATGAACGAAGACGCCTTCAACCTTTCGATCCGCAAATTCCTGAAGATGGTCGGCGTGAACTCGCAGCGCGCCATCGAGCAGGCGGTGGCCAAGGCCCGCGAGTCGGGCTCGATCAAGGGCAACGAGTCGTTCCCCGCCCAGGTGACCCTCGAGATCCCGGCGCTCAAGCTCGCGGTGAAGTTCGACGGCAAGATCGAGCTCGAGTGAGCAGCACCAGGAGAAGCCGAAATGAATGTCGCACGTGAACTCGACGCGGCGCTCGCCGCCGATCTCCGCGAACTCCTCGGCGATCGCGTAACGACCTCGCGCGGGGTGCGGGAGCATCACGGCAAGGACGAGTCGTACTTCCCGCACGCGCCGCCGGATGCTGTCGCTTTCCCGCACTCGACCGCGGAGGTCCGCGACATCGTGAACCTCTGCCGCCGCTACCACACGCCGCTCATCCCGTTCGGCGTGGGCACGTCGGTCGAGGGACACGTGCTCGCCACGCGGGGCGGAGTCTGCGTCGACCTGAGCCAGATGAGCAAGGTGCTCGCGGTGCACGTCGAGGACCTCGACGCGACGGTTCAGGCGGGCGTGACGCGCAAGGCGTTGAACGAAGAGATCCGCCACACCGGACTCTTCTTCCCGATCGACCCGGGCGCCGACGCGACGCTCGGCGGAATGGCCGCCACGCGCGCCTCGGGCACGAACGCGGTGCGCTACGGCACGATGCGCGAGAACGTGCTCGCGCTGACGGTCGTCACGGCGGATGGCCGGATCATCCAGACCTCGCGACGCTCGCGCAAGTCGGCGGCGGGCTATGACCTCACCCGGCTGTTCGTGGGGTCCGAGGGGACGCTCGGGATCATCACCGAGGTGACGGTGCGGCTCTACGCGGTGCCGGAAGCGATGTCGGCGGCCGTATGTTCGTTCAAGGACATGGCCGGCGCGGTCGACACCGTGATCCAGACGCTGCAAGCGGGCATCCCGATCGCGCGGAGCGAGGCGCTATGCGCAACCACGATGAAGGCGATCAACGCGTACGGCAAGACGACCTATAAGGAACAACCCACTCTGTTCCTCGAGTTTCACGGCAGCGAGCGCGGGGTGGTCGAGCAGGCCGAGTTGGTGCAAGAGATCGCCAAAGAGCGCGGTGGCGAGGGGTTCCAGTGGACGACGAAGCCCGAGGACCGGAATCGGCTCTGGGCGGCGCGCCACCAGGCCTACTTCGCCGGTCTCCAGCTGCGCCCGGGCGCACGGGCGGTGTCGACCGACGTCTGCGTGCCGATCTCGCGCCTCACCGAGTGCATGGTCGAGACCGCCGGGGACATCGCCAAGGCCTCGATGCCGATCCCGATGTTCGGGCACGTCGGCGACGGCAACTTCCATTGCATGATCCTCATCCGGCCCGGCATCGAGGCCGACCTCGCCGAGGCGAAGCGCTTCAACGAGCGGCTCGTGGACCGGGCGCTCGCCATGGAGGGGACCTGCACCGGCGAGCACGGCGTCGGGTTCGGAAAGATCGACTACCTCAGGAAGGAGCACGGCGCGGGGGTCGACCTGATGGCCGCGATCAAGCGCACGCTCGACCCGGAGAACCTGCTGAATCCGGGCAAGCTGGTTCCGGTGGAGGACTGAAGACCAGCGCCGGCGATTGCCGCCCTCAGTCCTCGGTCTTCAGGAATTTCTCCCGGTAGTACTTCAGCTCCTCGATCGACTCGTGGATGTCGGCAAGCGCCTCGTGCTTGCCCTGCTTGACGACGCCGCGCGCGAGATCGGGCCGCCAGCGCCGCATGAGCTCTTTCAGGGTGGAGACGTCGAGATTGCGGTAGTGGAAGTAGCCCTCGAGACGGGGCATCCAGCGCGCGAGGAACCGCCGATCCTGGCAGATGGAGTTCCCGCACATCGGCGACGCCTTCGCCGGCACGAGACCGGTGAGAAACGCCACCAGCCGCTCCTCGACGTCGGACTCCGCGAGGGTGGACCCCCGGACGCGGTCGACCAGCCCCGACCGGCCGTGAGTCGTCCGGTTCCATTCGTCCATGGCATCGAGGACCCGGTCCGCCTGGTGCACGACCAGCACCGGTCCCTCCGCGACCGTGGCGAGCCGGGAATCGGTCACGACGACCGCGACCTCCAGGATCCGGTCGCGGTCGGGATCGAGGCCGGTCATCTCCATGTCGAGCCAGATGAGATGATTCGCGTCCTGCGGCATCGCTGTTGATTTGGCGGCGGGCCAACTAGAATTGGATTGTCTCACACGGCACCGGTCGCCCCGCATGCACCCCTTCACGATCGCCTTCGTCGCCGCGCTCGCGGTCGCAACCGCGACGCGGATCTGGCTCGCGTACCGTCACATCCGGTACGTGACCGCGAACCGCGACGCCGTTCCGCCCGGTTTCGCCGAGAGCGTGCCGCTCCCTTCCCACCAGAAGGCCGCCGACTACACCGCCGCGAAGACCCGGCTCGGCATTGTCGACGCGCTGCTCTCGGCGGTCGTGCTGCTCGCTTTCACGCTCGGCGGCGGGCTGCAGCAGCTCTTCGACGCCTGGGCGCGGGTGTTGGACCCGGCGGGCTACGCGCATGGGATCGCGCTCATCCTGAGCGTCGCGGCGATCACCGGCGCGATCGACCTGCCCCTTTCCCTCTACCGGACCTTCGTCGTCGAGGCGCGGTTCGGCTTCAACCGCGTCACGCCGCGGCTCTTCGTCGCCGACCTCGCGAAGAGCATCGCGCTCGGCCTGGCGATCGGCGTGCCACTCCTGCTCGCCGTGCTGTGGCTGATGGCGCAGATGGGCAGCTCGTGGTGGCTCTACGTCTGGCTCACGTGGATCGGTTTCAATCTCCTCATGCTGGTCGCCTATCCGACCCTGATCGCCCCGCTGTTCAACCGGTTCACGCCGCTGGAGGACATGGCGCTCAAGGAGCGCATCGAGCGGCTGCTCGTGAAGTGCGGGTTTCGCTCGAAGGGGTTGTTCGTTATGGACGGGTCCAAGCGCTCGAGCCACGGCAACGCCTACTTCACCGGCTTCGGCGCCGCGAAGCGGATCGTGTTCTTCGATACCCTGCTCTCCCGGCTCGGACCGGGCGAGGTGGAGGCAGTGCTCGCCCACGAGCTCGGCCACTTCAGGCGCCACCACGTATGGAAGCGGATCGCCTGGCTATTCCTCGGCAGCCTCGCGTTCCTCGCGGCGCTTGGCTATCTCATCGATCAGCCCTGGTTCTACACGGCGCTTGGCGTGGAGCGAGGGAGCACCGCAGTTGCGCTGCTCCTCTTCTTCATGGTCGTGCCGGTGTTTACGTTCCTGCTCCAGCCGATCGGGAGCCTCTACTCCCGCCGCCACGAGTACGAAGCCGACGCGTACGCCGCGAGCCACGCCGACGCGCAGGAGCTCAGCCGGGCGCTGGTCAAGCTCTACCAGGACAACGCCGCAACGCTGACGCCCGACCCGGTGCACTCCGCGTTCTACGACTCGCATCCGCCCGCGGCGCTTCGAATCGCCCGTCTGCGGGAGCTGTCGCGGTCCGCGGGTTAGCGTGAGCCCGAAGGGCCGCCCCGAGGGCGAACCCCGAGCGCTTCAGCGCGAGGGTAGTCCAATGAGCCCGAAGGGCCGCCCCGAGGGCGAACCCCGAGCGCTTCAGTGCGAGGGTAGTCCAATGGGTCCGCCGGGCCGCCCCAAGGGCGAACCCCGAGCGCGGCAAACGCGAGGGTAGTCCAATGAGCCAGCGCGCCGCGCACGTTTCCGGCCAGGTGGTGGCCGCGTACGGCCGCCGGTTCCTCGTCGAGAGCCGCGGCGGCGACTTCATTCCCTGCCTGGCGCGCGGTCGTCACGCGCAGTACGCGTGCGGCGACCGGGTACTCGTGAAGCGCACCGCCCAGGGCGAAGGCGTTATCGAGGCGGCCGACCCGCGCGCGACGCTGTTCCTGCGCGCCGCCCCGCATCGCCGCAAGCTGATCGCGGCGAACGCAACCCAGGTCGCGGTGATCACTGCCGGCGAACCGAGCGTGAGCGACGAGCTCGTGTGTCGCGTCCTCGTCGCCGCCGGCTCGCAGGGCGTGCCCGGTCTCATCGTGGTCAACAAGACCGACCTCGAGGCGCCGACGGCTGCGCTCCTGGTGCGACTCGCCCCGCTCGCGCGCGCGGGCTACGCGCTCGTCGAGACCAGTGCGACGCGTGACGTCACGGCGCTGCGCCGCCGCCTGGCCGGTGAAACGACGGTGCTGATCGGCCAGTCGGGCATGGGCAAATCGACGCTGGTGAACGCGCTGGTTCCGGATGCCCAGGCGACGACGCAGGAAATCTCGCGCTTCCTGGATTCGGGCCGGCACACGACCAGCCACACCCGGCTCTACCGCCTGGACGCGGCGAGCGCGATCATCGATTCACCGGGCGTGCAGGAGTTCGGCCTCGCACACCTCACCCCGGCCGAGATCGAGCGCGGCTTCCCCGAGTTCGCACCCTTCGCCGGACGTTGCCGCTTCCGCGACTGCCGGCATCGCACCGAGCCCGGCTGCGCGGTGCGCGACGCCGCCGAAGCGGGTGCGGTACACCCGCGGCGGGTCGAGCTGCTCCACCGGATCCTCGACGCCGAGCTGGCGCGCCGATGAGGCCGCTGCTCACCTCGCTCAACCTGCTCGAGATCCATCACCTCAGGAACGTTCTCGAGGCCGAAGGCATCCGCTGCTGGGTGAAGAACGAGCTGCTGTCGCGGCTCGCCGGCGAAATCCCGTTCGTCGACTGCGCGCTCGAGCTCCATGTGTCGCGCGAGTCCGACCGGCCGCGCGCCCAGGCGCTGCTGGAGGCTTGGCGGCGACCCCCGCCGCCGGCGCCGGCGTGGACCTGCGCCGTCTGCCGCGAATGGCTCGAGGGGCAGTTCGACACCTGCTGGAAGTGCGGCGCGCAGCGCGGCGCGCGGCCGGGGGAATGACCAGCGGGGCCCCGGCTCCCGCTAGCCGAACGCCGAAGCCACCGTGACGACCAGGACCAGTGCGAGCCAGAGCACCAGTGCGCGCCAGATGAGCCCGATCGCACTGTCCAGGAACGGCAGGTCCGCCTCCTCTCCGAGGCCGAGCTCCGGCCGGTCCTCGACGACGCCGGCGGGGGCAATGGGCATGCCGAGCCGCAGCCCGAGCGCGCCGGCGCCGGCGGCCAGCACCACCCCGAGCAGCGGATCGGGCCAGCGCGCCGCCTGGGTGCGCCAGCAATACACCGCATCCTCGAAGTCACCGACGATCGCGAACGAAGCCGCCGTGCACCGTGCGGGCAGCCAGTCGATCGCATCGAACGCCGCCCGGGCGAATTCGCCGAACCGGCCCGGCCCGTCGGGGTCGGGGCGCGCCGGCGGGGTGCTCCCCTCGGGCGGCTCCAGGCCGGCAAGCCGCGCCCCGAAGACTTGCCCGGCTCGCGGCGTGCGATCCGACCCTCCCCAACGGTCGGCCAGGAAGAGCGCCAGGCGATAGAGCACTGCGCCGCTCGGCCCGGGCAGGACCAGGAACCAGAGCATCACGCCGAACACGTGGCGGTGCGAGACGAGGAACGCCCCTTCGATCGCGAGGCGGGCGATCTCGGACGCGGAGAGCCCCTCGCATGGATGCCCCCGCCATTCACCGAGCACGCGGCGGGCCTCGGCGAGGTCGCCATCCTTGAGCGCTCGCTGGACGGCGCTGAAGCAGTGACTGTGCTGGCGAAAACCCATGGCGAGGTAGAGCACCGCGACGTTGAACCCGAGTCCGAGCAGCGGGTTGATCGCGGCAAGCCCGGCATAGATTGCCCAGCTCGCCAGGACGAGCGGCACGACGCCGAGCACCCACGCGATCACGCCCTGCTGCGCCTCGCCGGCGTCGAAGTGCCGCTCGAGCGACCCGGCGTAGGCCGCGACCGGCGCGAGCACCACCCTCCGGTCCACCGTCGGACGCAGGTGCTCCAGGACTAGCGCGAGGACGAGCGAGAGAAAACTCATCGCGTGCGAAGGCGCCGGTCAAAGGCCGGCGTTCGCGGCGCCGGGTCGACGCGGCCGTGGAAGCCGCCGTTCGTCAAAGATTCGCGACGGCGAAGGTATCGCACGCCTTGAGGTCGCCCGTCTCGAGGCCGCGCCGGAACCAGCGCATGCGCTGCTGGGAGCTGCCGTGCGTGAACGACTCGGGCGAGACGTAGCCGCGCGACGCCATCTGGATCCGGTCGTCGCCGACCGCGGCCGCGGCGTTCAGCCCCTCCTCCACATCGCCCGGCTCGAGGATCCGTTTCGACCGGTTGGCGTGCGCCGCCCAGACGCCGGCGAGACAGTCGGCCTGCAGCTCCATCCGGATCGAGAGCGCCGCCGCGCCCCGCTGGCCGGAGCGCTGCTGGGCGGCCTGGACTTTCTCGGCGATGCCGAGAAGGTTCTGGACGTGATGCCCGATCTCGTGTGCGATGACGTAGGCCTGGGCGAAGTCGCCCGGCGCCCGGAAGCGGTCCTGGAGATCGCGGTAGAAGGCGAGATCGATGTAGAGCTTCTGGTCGGCGGGGCAGTAGAACGGCCCCACGGCCGCCTGGGCGAAACCGCACGCGGACTGCACCGCCCCGGAGAAGAGCACGAGCGTGGGCTTCCGGTAGGCGCGACCGCTGCGCGCGAAGAGCTCGGTCCAGGTGTCCTCGGTGCTGCCGAGGACCGCGGCGATGAAGTCCGCCATCTTGTCCTCACGCGACGGCGCGCGGGCCTCGACGCGCTGTTGCGGTGCCTCCGGGACCGCGCCGGGCGCCGGACCTTGCTGCAGGAGGAGGCTCGGATCCACGCCGAAGAACAGCGCCAGCAGCACGATCACGATGAGCCCGATGCCGCCGCCCGCCACCCCGCGCCCGACGGACATGCCCCGGCGGTCCTCGACCTGCTCACTACGCCGCTGGTCCTCGATGCGCATGGCGGCTTCCTCCGCTCGTATGAGCGGAAGAGTATAGCCAAGTGATCAGGGCGAAGTCATGACCGCCGGTGAGGCTACGAGCGGCGCCCCTCGCGGGCGAGCGGCGGGCGTCGACGTTCTCGAGGTTGGGGGCGAAGGGATGTCGGGATCGCCCCGGAGCGCGGGAGGCCGGCTACGCGGGCCCGCCGAGATGAGCGTAGAGGTTCATCAGCATCCCGGCCGTCGCGCCCCAGATGTAGTGGCGGCCGTAGGGCATCGCGTAGTAGTACCGCTCCCGGCCTTCGTGCACGACGAGATTGCGCTGGTGGTTCGCGGGGTCGAGGAGAAACGGCAGCGGGACCTCGAACACCTCCGCGACCTCGAAGTCATCGAGCTTCAGCTCGAACGGCGGAGTCACGAGGCCGACCACCGGCGTGACCCGATAGCCCGTCACCGTCGTGTACTCGGTGAGGTGGCCGAGGATCTCCACCCGGTCGGGTGCGAGGCCAATCTCCTCGGCAGTCTCGCGCAGCGCAGTGTCTCCGGGAGAGGGGTCGCCCGCCTCGGCGCGCCCGCCGGGAAAGCTGATTTGGCCGGCGTGATCGTGGAGATGCGCGGTGCGCTTCGTGAACAGGACCGTCAGGTCGTCGTCGCGGCTGACCACCGGGACGAGCACCGCAGCGGGCCTGATCTCGCGATCCTTGCGCCAGAGGTGACCGTCCCCGATCGTCACCGGCTCGACGGCGCGCGGGCTCGCAAACCGGCTGCGAAGCCAGCGCGCGGAGTACGAGCCGGGATGTTGCGGAGCGTTCACGGAAAGCGAGTCGCGGCGTTCTTGATGCGTTGAGGATTCTACTCGCGAAGCCGGCTCCGGGCGGTCGCGTCCCCGCGGCGCGCGTGGAATAATGCGGGCTGCGGGAACGTTCCTCCCGCACCGGTGGGCCCGCCGCGACGGCGCCGGGCCGCTGGAACCAACGCACCACCCGTAACGGAGGAGAAGCCAAGGTGAAGATCCATCTGACAGCGCTGCTTGCCGCCGGCCTGCTTGCGGCCGCCCCGGTGTTCGCGTTCCACTGCCCGGCGGACATGGCCACGATCGACGCCGCGCTCGCCAAGAACCCGAAGCTCTCGGCCCAGGAGATGGCTGACGTGAAGAAGCTCCGGGCCGAGGGAGAGACGCTGCACAAGGCCGGCAAGCATCAGGAGTCGGTCGACACGCTCGCGAAGGCGAAGAAAATCCTCAAGATCTGACCGCCGGTCGCCGACAACGCCGTGGTGCAAGCCACGGCGTTTTCGTTCCTACCCAGGCCGCGACTGGCGCAACCGCAGCTTGAACCGCTCGCAGGCCGCGACAAGGGCAGCGCAAATGCCGGGCTCCCACGCCGAATGCCCCGCGTCGCGGATGATCTCGTACTCCGCGTCCGGCCACGCCCGGGCGAGTTCGTGCGCCGAGATGAGCGGACAGACGAGGTCGTAGCGGCCCTGCACGATCACGCCGGGGAGGCCGCGCAGGCGGTGCGCGTTCTCGAGCAGCGCGTTCTCCGGTAGGAAGATGTCGTGCTTGAAGTAGTGCGCCTCCATCCGTGCGAGACCCAGCGCGACCACGTCGCCGGCGAAGTAATCGACCGTCTCCGGCGACGGCAGCAGCGTCGAGCACGAGCCCTCGTAGATGCTCCACGCCTTTGCGGCGGGCATGTGAACCGCCGGGTCGGGATCGACGAGCCGCCGATGGTAGGCGCCGAGCAAATCGCCGCGCTCCTCCGGCGGGAGAAACCCGGCAAACCGCTCCCACGGCTCGGGAAAGACCTCCCGCAGCCCGTACAGGAACCACTCGATCTCGCTCCGGCGACACAGGAAGATGCCGCGGAGGAGCAGGCCGAGGCAGCAGCGTGGATGCGCCTCGGCGTACGTGAGCGCGAGCGTCGAGCCCCACGAGCCCCCGAACACGAGCCACGAGTCGATGCCAAGGTGCGTCCGCAGCCGCTCGAGATCGTCGACCAGATGGAGCGTCGTGTTCTCGCGGAGCTCGCCGAGCGGTCGCGAGCGCCCCGCGCCGCGCTGGTCGTAGACGACGATCCGGTACGCGGTCGGGTCGAAAAAGCGGCGGTGCTTCGGCGTCGAGCCGGCGCCCGGGCCGCCGTGCAGGAAGACGACCGGGATACCGCCGGGATTGCCGGAGGTCTCCCAGTACATCTGATGGATCGCGTCGAGTGGCAGCATCCCGGACGCATAGGGCTCGATCTCAGGGTAGAGATCGGTGCGCGTCTGCGGGGCGTCCATCGGCATACCTCGCGACCGTCCCCGGCGGCGCGTCGGCACGCGCCCGGTCGGCGGCGGCGACGCTACGGCAGCAGGATGGTGGAGCCGGTCGTCTTGCGTGCCTCCAGGTCGCCGTGCGCCTGCGCGGCGTCCTTCAGCGGGTAGCGCTGCGCGATCTCGATCTTCACCTTCCCGGATTTCACCACGTCGAACAGGTCGTTCGCGCCCGCGACCAGGTCCTCGCGCTTCGCCGCGTAGGTGTTGAGCGTCGGCCGGGTCACGAACAGCGAGCCCTTCTGCTGGAGCAGCCCGAGGTTCAGCGGCTCGGGGGCCCCGGACGCGCTGCCGAAGTTCACCATCATCCCGAGCGGCTGCAGGCAGTCGAGCGAGCCCATGAAGGTGGTCTTGCCGACCGAGTCGTAGACGACCGGAACGCCCTTTCCGCCGGTGAGTTCCTTGGTGCGCTCCACGAAGTTCTCGCGCGTGTACACGATCGTGTGGTCGCAACCGTGGTCCCGCGCGAGGGCCGCCTTGGCGTCCGATCCGGCGGTGCCGATGACCTTGACCCCAAGGGCCTTGAGCCACTGGGACGCGATCAGGCCGACGCCGCCGGCCGCCGCATGCCAGAGCACGGTCATGCCGGGCTGCACCTTGAACGTCCGCTTGATCAGGTACTGGACCGTCAAGCCTTTCAGCATCATCGCCGCGGCGGTCTCGAACGAGATTCCCTCCGGGATCTTGACCGCACGGTCCGCCGGGTACAGCCGCACCTCGGAGTACGCGCCGGGCGGCGCCGACGCGTACGCCACCCGGTCGCCCGCCTTGAAGTCGGTGACGCCCGACCCGACCGCTTCGACGACTCCCGCGCCCTCCGACCCGCAGCCGCTCGGGAGCGGCATTGGATACATACCCGATCGCTGATAGGTGTCGACGTAGTTCACGCCGATCGCGTGCTGGCGGATGCGGAGCTGGCCGGGACCGGGTTCGCCGACTTCGACGTCGTCCCAGGCGAGCACCTCGGGACCGCCGGTCTTGTGGAAGCGGATGGCTTTGGGCATCTTGCGTCTCCTACGAGAAAGTCATCGTTTGGTGGTTTGCGAGGCAATCGGTTTCCGGTCCCTCAGCCGCCGGCCGGCGCTCCTCCCGCGCCCTTCGCCGTCCTTCAGCGGAACAGCGTCAGCACCCCAGTGTAGCCGTAGAGGCGGTCGTGCGAAATCTCGCCGTTGCAGAAGAACCCGACGAGCGGGAACTCGCCGAGCCGGTCGCGCACGACGCCGAGCTCCGCGGAGCGCCGCCCGAACATGTGCTCGCCCCGACCGAGGCACGAGAAGTAGAGGCCGCCCTTGGGGGGCGCGTCGAAGTCTCCCCGGATGCTGTCGAGCATTCGCAACAGGTCCTCGTGCGCCGCGGCGCTGTCGCGCCGGCAGAACAGGATCGGCATCCCCGGTTCCACCAGCCCGCCGATGGCGATCAGCTTGTGCTGCGGATCGATGCCGACGAGGTTCCTCACCAGGTAGTCGCCGGTGTCGGAACCTGGAACCGGCAGGCCGGCGTGGATGGCCTGCGCGGCGCGGCGCAGGTCCTGGGCCGCGACCTCGCCGAGGTCCTCCTTGAGTACGTCGAGCGCCGGACGTCCGTCGAGCGCAGCAATGATGTTCCGTTCGCCCTCGGTGATGACATGGCGAATGGGAGTCCGGTCAGCGCCCTGTCGCAGCGGCGAGCAGCCTTGCGTGAGCCGTGTCGCGACGTCGATCGCGGACGAAAGCACGACCCCCGAGAGGCCCCCTTGCAGCACCTCGTTCGCGACCTGGAAGGTCGTCTGGCGCGAGCTCGAAAGCCCGCCCACAAGGTAGCCGCTCGCGACCTTCGCCGACATGTCCTCGATCAGTTCCGGGATGTCGTCCGTGTGCGGGTCGCCGTGAACGATGGCGAAGTGTGCCGCCTCGGCACCGCTCCGCGTCCTGGCGCCGAGCGGCGGCGGGCGCGACCTTCCCGAGAACACCTTGAACTCCCCCTCGGGCAACGCGGCGAGCATCACGGCGAGCGCCGGCTCGTCGAAGTACTCGATCCCGGTGGCGAGCACCCCCACGCCGACCGTTCCCACCCACTCCTGGACGCCCGTCGCCTCCTTCAGGCGCTCGAGGATCTCCGCGGCAGCGGGAGCCAGCCGATCGCTCAGGTAGGCGAATCCCAGGTTGGCGCCCGCGGGAATCGAACCCACCCCGCGCAGCGCCGCTTCAACGGCGTCCTCCCAGCGGTCGGCGCGCGCGTGACCGGCGCGGAACGCTACCGGACTCTCCCGGCCGCGCGAGGTCATTTCGGCTTTTTCTCGCGCTTCGGCTCGGATTGCGGGGCTGGCGCCACCGCGGCTTGGGTCTGCTGAAGCAGGTTCCACCACGCGTCGGGCGTGCCGCCCGCGGTGCCGGGCCGTGCCGCCGCTTCCGGCGCCGGCGCTTGGACTGCCGCGGCGGCCGCGGTGTGCATCCCCTGGAAGGCGGCGAGCGTGGCCCGCTGCATCTCGAGCCCCTGAATGGTCATGCGCAGCACGTTCAGGTTCATCGCGAGCCAGTTCTCGACCGACTTGAGGTCGGCGATGCGCTTTTCGATCTCGTTGGGATCGAGGAGCGGCGCCATCACGCCCGGCATGGGCAGCCCCATCGGCGCCCACATCCTCTTCAGGAGCTCGAACGGGTCATAAGGCGGGGTGTCCTGGGTCATGGCGGCCACCGCAAAGCGAGCGCGGGAGGAAAGTGAGTGTAGAGCCGATCCTGCGAGCGTGCACGGGCGCCAAGGACGCCGATCGGGCGGCGCGCCGGGCCGGCCTTCATGCCGGCGGCGAAGGTGCGTCCTCGGCGCCCCGCCGCAGGAACGCCAGCATCTCGTCCCGGCGGGACATCGTGTCGCCGTAACCGAGCTCCATCAGGGCGCGCGTGAAGGGCGCCTCGAACAGCAGGTAGCTCGCGAGGTTCGACCCGTTGCGGTTCATGGCACCGACCGCGCGCAGCAGGAACCGGACCGCGCGCGGGAAGTGCTGCAGGTACCGGGCGGTTATGCGCTCGATCGGCTGGCTGGGCTGCAGCACGAAGACGTCGATCGGGCGCAGTCTCAGGCCGACCTCCTCGGCCCGCTCCGGGGAGACGCACTGGAGGGTCTTGTTGATCCGCTGCAGGCGCTCGATGTCGACCGCGAGGCTGTCGAGGAAGATGGAGTTCAGGGTGTGGCCGGCGATCTGCGCGAGCGAGGGATAGAGGTTGGAGCGGACCCGCACCGGCTCCAGGGACTGCCGGCCGGTCCCGATCACGAGCACGCGATCGGCGCCGAGGTGCAGCGCCGGCGAGATCGGCGCGATCTGTCGCATCGAGCCGTCGCCAAAGTACTCGCGATGGACCTTGACGGCCGGAAAGATGAACGGGATCGCGCTCGACGCCAGCAACAGGTCCGCGTTCAGGGTCGTGGACGCGCCAACCCGCTGCCAGCGCTCCCAATCCTCGACCCCGGACCCGCCCTGGTAGAAGGTCACGCTCTGCCCGGACGTGTAGCCCGACGCCGTCACCGACACGGCGTAGAGCTCGCCGTTGTCGATGTTCGCCTGGATGCGCTCGAACTCCATCGTGCGGACGAGCAGCTCCCGCAGCGGCGTGTTGTCGAGCAACGAGATCGGGTTGGTGCGGTTGAGCAGCATCAACGCGGTCAACCACCGGTTGCCGGTGCGGATGATGCCCGGCCAGTCGCTGCGGTAGACGTGGTTGCAGCTGAAGGCGCCCCAGACGTCGACGAGATGCCGCACGCCGCCGGCGAAATCGTCGGCGCGGATCGCAAGCGCGGCCGCATTGATCGCGCCAGCAGAGGTGCCGCAAAGGATCGGGAACGGATTCCCGCGCGGCTCTCCGAGCAGCTCGCTCACCGCCTTCAGCACGCCGACCTGATAGGCCGCCCGCGCGCCGCCGCCGGTGAGGATCAGCCCGGTCTTCTTTATCGCGATCATGGCTCTCCGCGGGGCCCGCCCCGTCCTTGCCTTCGGGGCCGCGCGACGGAAGTTTAGCGTCCGTCAGCCATCGCGCGCCACTCCTGGCTGGCGCCCGTCAGGTCGCGAAGAGCGGCCGCTGGGCGTTGGAGTTGGCGTCCACGACCGCGAGCGCCGTCATGTTGACGATTCGCCGCACCGTGGCCGACGGGGTGAGAATATGCGCCGGCCGGGCGCAACCGAGCAGGATGGGACCGATAGTGATGCCGTCCGCCGACGCCGTCTTGAGCAAATTGAACGCGATGTTCGCGGCGTCGAGCGTCGGCATGATCAGCAGATTCGCCTCGCCCTTCAGCCGCGACCTGGGGAACACCGCCGCGCGCACTTCCTCGGACAGCGCCGCGTCACCGTGCATCTCGCCCTCGGCCTCCAGGTCCGGGGCGCGGCGCGCGATCAGCTCCAGCGCGCGCCGCATCTTGACCGCGCTCGACTGGTCGCTCGTGCCGAAGTTCGAATGCGATAGCAGCGCGACTTTCGGCGTGATCCCGAAGCGCCTGATCTCCTCGGCCGCGAGCACCGTCATTTCCGCAATCTGCTCCGCGGTCGGGTCGACGTTCACGTAGGTATCGCAGATGAAGAGCGTGCGCTTCGGCAGGATGAGCACGTTCATCGCGTAGTAGTCGTTGACCCCGGGCTTGCGGCCGAGGATCTGATCGACGTAGTGCAGGTGCAGATCGTGGGTGCCGAACGTGCCGCAGAGCATCCCGTCCGCCTCGCCGCGATGGATCGCCATCGCGCCGATGCCGGTCGCCCGGCGGCGCATCTCGATCTTCGCGTACTGCACCGAGACGCCGCGGCGCTCGGTCAGGCGGTGATACTCCTGCCAGTACTCGCGATAGTGCGGGTGGGATTCGATGTTGACGAGGTCGAAGTCGGTGCCCGCGCTGATCCGCAGCCCGGCATGTTCGATCGCGCGCTCGATCACCGCCGGGCGGCCGATCAGGATCGGTCGTGCGAGGCCCTCGTCGACCACCACCTGCACCGCCCGCAGCACGCGCTCGTCCTCGCCCTCGGCGTAGACGATCCGCCGCGGCGCCTGCTTGGCGGCCGCGAACAGCGGCTTCATGATGAAGCCGGTGTTGTAGACGAACTGCTGGAGCGAGTCGCGATAGGCACCGAAGTTTTCGATCCGCCGCGTCGCGACCCCCGAGTCGATCGCCGCCTTCGCCACCGCCGGCGCGATTTGCACGATCAGGCGCGGATCGAACGGCCTCGGAATCAGGTAGTCCGCGCCGAACCTGAGGGTCTGCTCGCCGTAGGCGGCAGCGACGATGTCGGACTGCTCGGCCATGGCGAGGTCGGCGATCGCCGTGACCGCGGCGATCTTCATCGCTTCGTTGATCTGCGTCGCGCCGACGTCGAGCGCGCCGCGGAAGATGAACGGGAAGCACAGGACGTTGTTGACCTGGTTCGGATAGTCCGAGCGGCCGGTCGCGATGATCGCGTCGGGCCGTACCTGCTTGGCGAGGTCGGGCAGGATCTCCGGCTCCGGGTTGGCGAGCGCGAGGATCAACGGCTGCTTCGCCATCCGCTTGACCATCTCGGGCTTCAGCACGCCGCCGGCCGAGAGTCCGAGAAAGATGTCGGCGCCGTCGATGATGTCCGCGAGTGTCCGCGCGGAGGTTTTCCTGGCATAGCGTGCTTTGTTCGGGTCCATCTCCTCCTTGCGGCCCTCGTACACCGCACCGGCGATGTCGGAGACCCAGATGTTCTCCATTCTCAGCCCGAGGCTCACGAGCAGATCCAGGCACGCGAGCGCCGCCGCGCCAGCGCCGGAGGTCACGAGCTTCACCTCGGCGATGTTCTTGCCGACGACGCGCAGCCCGTTGGTCACCGCGGCACCGACAATGATCGCGGTGCCGTGCTGGTCGTCGTGGAACACCGGGATCCGCATCCGCTCGCGGAGCCGGCGCTCGATGTGGAAACACTCCGGCGCCTTGATGTCCTCGAGGTTGATGCCGCCGAAGGTCGGCTCGAGCGAAGCGACGATGTCCACCAGCTTGTCCGGATCGCGCTCGTCGATCTCGAGGTCGAAGACGTCGATGCCGGCAAACTTCTTGAATAGCACCCCCTTGCCTTCCATCACCGGCTTGCTGGCGAGCGGCCCAATCGCTCCCAGGCCCAGCACTGCGGTGCCGTTTGTGATCACCGCAACGAGATTCGCGCGCGAGGTGAGGCTCGCGGCCGCGCCCGGCTCGCGCACGATCTCCTCGCACGCCGCGGCGACACCCGGCGTATACGCGAGGGCGAGATCGCGCTGGTTGAGCAGCCCCTTGGTGGGGGTCACCGCGATCTTCCCAGGCTTGGGGAGCCGGTGGTAGTCGAGCGCCGCTTTGCGGAGCGTGTCTTCCACGGCGGAATCTCCTAGAGTCTGGGAAATCGCGTCGATTATAGTCGTGCCTTACCGAGCGGTTAGAATCGTCCGCTCGAGCCGCGCTCAACAACATGGACGTCCCCGCGTCAGTCCCGAAGCACACCCGCCTGCAGCTCGCCTCGCGCATGGACGCGATCGAGCCGTTCCATGTGATGGAAGTGCAGCGGCGCGCGTTCCAGCTCGAAGCGGCGGGACGGCGCGTGATCCACATGGAGATCGGGCAGCCCGATTTCTCCGCTCCCCAGCCGGTGATCGACGCGGCGATCCGGGCCCTGCAGCGCGAGCCGATGGGCTACACGGCGTCGCTCGGCCTCCCCGCGCTGCGCGAGGCGCTCGCGCGGTTCTACGCCGACCGCTACGGGGTGAACGTCGGACCGGAACGGATCATGGTCACTGCCGGCGCATCGGGGGCGTTCCTGATCGCGATGGGCTCGCTGATCGATCCCGGCGACGAGCTCCTGATGCCCGATCCGTGCTATCCGTGCAACCGGCACTTCGTCCGGATGTTCGAGGGGAGCGCGAAGACCGTCCCGTCGGACGAGACGACCCACTATCAGCTCTCGGCGGCGGACGTGCAGCGGCACTGGGCCGCGCGAACGCGCGGCGTCGTGCTCGCGTCGCCTTCGAATCCCACCGGGACGATGGTGCCGCAGGACGCGCTGCGCGCGATCCTTGCCGAGGTCAAGCGCCGCGGCGGCATCGCCATCCTCGACGAGATCTACCAGGGCCTGAGCTACGGGGGAGAGCGCCGCCCGACGGCGCTCGGGGTGTCGGACGAGATCCTGGTCGTCAACAGCTTCTCGAAGTACTTCAGCATGACCGGCTGGCGCCTCGGCTGGCTCGTTGCGCCATCCGCGTACGTGCGGGAGATGGAGCGGTTCGCGCAGAACGCGTTCATCTCGGTGTCGGCGCCGGCGCAGTACGCGGCGCTCGCCGCATTCCGGCCGGAGACCATCGAGATCCTGGAGGCCCGCCGGGCGGAGTTCCAGCGCCGGCGGGATTTCCTGGTGCCGGCGCTGCGGTCGCTGGGGTTCGAGGTGCCGGTCATGCCGGAAGGCGCGTTCTACGTCTACGCCGGCTGCGCCCGGTTCACCGACGACAGCGAGTCGTTCGCGCTGCGCCTCCTCGAGGAGACCGGGGTCGCCATCACCCCGGGAATCGACTTCGGCGTGCACCGCGCCCGGTCGCACGTCCGCTTCGCCTACACGCGGTCGCTCACCGATCTGGAGGAAGGAGCGGCGCGGATGGCGCAGTTCCTCCGGCACAGCTAGGTCGTCGGCCCGGTGAAGCGCCGGGCCGGCGCGCTGCCAGGCCCGCCCGCTAGGCGGCGGTCCCGCGGCCGCGGGGACGGGGCAGCGTTTGTTCCAGGCGCTGCCGCTCCGCGATCACCTTCTGGGCGTAGCCCTGCGAGAGATCGTCGGATGCGCCGTTGTACATCTGCAGCCCGGCCTCGAGATTGCCGGCGCGCACGATGTACTCCTTCAGGATCTGGGCACCCACGAGCATGTTGGTCCGCGGGTCGAGCACCGCGTCCTCGCCGCCGTGCTCGGCGAGCTTCTCGTAGTGCCACTTGGGAATCACTTGCATCAGACCCTTCGCCCCTTTGTCGCTTTCGGCGATGGGATTGAACCGCGACTCGATCGAGATGACAGCGAGGATGAGCAACGGGTCGAGGCCGACCCCGCGCCCGACGGCATACGCCTCGCCCACGAGATCGGTGGTCGCGTCGGTCGCGATCCGATAGCGCCGGGCGAGGTAGCTCGCCAGCACCTGATGCTGCGGGTCCGTCCGCACACCCGCCGCGGCGTCGAGCTGCGGTTGCGCATCGAGTGCCTTGCCGTACGCGACGGCGCCGCGTGGCGCGCCACCGCCGAAGGGCATCAACCGCCCCCCTTCGACCGCCAGGAACAGGAGGGCAAGCAGGCCAAACCCGGCGAGCGCGCCTTGCAGCGCGCCGACGACCGCTTGCCACCCCATGCGCACCTGCACCGGCAGGTTGGGCAGTGTCATGTCGACCTCCATTTCATGCCACGCAGCCGGCGCGCGCAATGCCCGCCGACCCGAGCCCAGGGCGCGCTTAAATCAGCGCCCCGGACGCCTCGTTGTCCCCTGCTTGAGCAATGGTCCGGTCAGAAGCCGTGCTCGGCTTCCCGGACCCCCCCGACGGCGAACCGCCCGACCCCGATCTCGCTCATCCGACCCATCTCGGATGCGAGACGCTCTCTTGGTCGCGCGTCGCGTTTCGAATGGCGCGTTGTGGAATTGCGCGAAAGCGCAGTCTAATGAACGAGTTAGCATCTGTCAAGCGACGGAAAAGCGACGCTGGATCAGGCACTTGGGCGGACGTTGGTGTTGCGACGCACAATAAAAAAATTTTGGGCGAAGCGCGCCCCGGCCTCGCCACCGGTCGACTGATAAAATACGCGCGTCCTCCGTGGTGAGCCGGGGGGACAGGCACTTCCAGCGTCGAAGGTCTGCGGATCGGACTTTGCGTACGCAAAGCCCGACCGCAGAAAATTCGACCACCGCCTAGGGCCGAGACCCGGTCGGAAACGGCCAAGCAGCAGCGGGATTCAGGGCAGTCTTTGCCCCAGGGGTCGCCGCCGTCGACGGTACAGCAGGGACCGCCGGCGGGGCAGGCGCCGCTGGTCTCGCCGCAGGCCTGGTCGTCTTCATCCGTCGCTTGGCTTTCTTCTTGGCGGGTTTCTTCGCAGCCTTTTTTTTCTTGGCGGCCTTCCGGGCCGCCTTTTTCTTCTTCCGCGCCGGTTTCTTCTTCGTTGCTGCCCTGCGTTTGGCAGCCTTTTTCTTCTTCTTGCCGGCCTTCTTCTTCGCCGATTTCTTCGCCGCCTTTCTGCGCTTCGTTGCCATGCTCAGACTCCTTCTCGGATTGACAGAAGTAGTACCGTGCTACCGCACCCGGCCGCATCCGACCGGCTATCCAGTGGCTGGAACGTCCCCAGCCGCCGAATCCACGCGCCACGCCCCTCGAGCGCCGCGCCGCATACGGGAATTCCGGGCGAACCGACACCGCTCTAGTCCCAACTGAGCGCGCCTCCCGTCTGGTACTCGATCACCCGGGTCTCGAAGAAATTGCGCTCTTTCTTGAGGTCGATCATCTCGCTCATCCACGGAAACGGGTTGGTCGCACCCGGGTAGAGCTGCTCGACGCCGATCTGCTGACAGCGCCGGTTGGCGATGAAGCGCAGGTACTCCTTGAACATCGGCGCGTTCAAACCGAGCACCCCGCGCGGCATGGTGTCCTCCGCGTAACGGTACTCGAGCTCCACCGCCTGCCGCAGCAGTCCCTGCATTTCGTCGCGGAACTCCGCCGTCCATAGATGGGGGTTCTCGAGCTTGATCTGGTTGATGAGGTCGATGCCGAAGTTGCAGTGCATCGACTCGTCGCGCAGGATGTACTGGTACTGCTCGGCCGCGCCGGTCATCTTGTTTTGACGGCCAAGCGCCAGGATCTGCGTGAACCCGACGTAGAAGAACAGCCCCTCCATGACGCAGGCGAAGACGATCAAGCTCCGCAGCAGCCGCTGGTCGCTGTCCGGCGTACCGGTCCGGAACGAAGGGTCGGTCAGCGTATCGATGAACGGGATCAAAAACTCGTCCTTGTCGCGGATGCTGGAGATCTCGTGGTAGGCGTTGAAGATCTCGGCCTCGTCGAGAGCGAGGCTCTCCACGATGTACTGATACGCGTGGGTGTGAATCGCCTCCTCGAACGCCTGCCGCAGCAGGTACTGCCGGCACTCGGGAGCGCTGATGTGGCGGTAGGTGCCGAGCACGATGTTGTTGGCCGCGAGCGAGTCGGCGGTCACGAAGAATCCGAGATTGCGCTTCACGATCCGGCGCTCGTCCTCGGTCAGGCCGCTCGGGTCCTTCCAGAGCGCGATGTCCCGGCTCATGTTGACTTCCTGCGGCATCCAGTGATTGGCGCACGCCGCGAGGTACTTCTCCCACGCCCACTTGTACTTGAACGGGACGAGCTGATTGACGTCGGTCCGGCCGTTGATGATCCGCTTGTCCTCGACCCGGATCCGGCGATGGTCGGCGCCGTGGTCGTCGGACGGCGGCGCCGGCGCGGCCGGGGCAGTCGGCACGAAGCCGACGCGCGGTTGCAGACCGAATCCGGAGATGGTCTGCAGCCCGATCGCTCCGGTGATCCCTGGGTCTTCGTCGAACGTGAGCATTCCCCTTTCCTCCGCGCGCTTCTGCGGCGCTATTGGCAGGCTTCGCATCCCGGATTGTCGACGGCGCAGAACACCGGCTCCGCCGCTTCGACCGTCCCCGCGCCGGCGACGGCGCTCTCGCTCGGAACGGCGTTGAGCTGTCCCGACTTCACCGTCGACTTCTCGGCGTGGGTCGCCGCCAGCGCGCGCAGGTAGTAGGTCGTCTTCAGTCCCCGGATCCATGCCAGCTTGTAGGTGTCGTCCAGCCTCTTCCCCGACGCGCTGCCGAGGTAGATGTTGAGCGACTGGGACTGGTCGATCCACTTCTGACGCCGCGCGGCCGCCTCGACCAGCCACGACGGTTCGATATCGAACGCGGTGGCGTACCGGCGCCGCAGATCGCTCGGCGCGCGGTCGATCTTCGCCAGGCTGCCGTCGAAGTACTTGAGATCGGCGACCATCACCTCGTCCCACAGCCCCTGGTGCTTCAGGTCGGCCACTAGGTACTCGTTGACCACGGTGAACTCGCCCGACAGGTTCGACTTGACGAACAGGTTCTGGTAGGTCGGCTCGATCGACGGCGATACGCCGATGATGTTGGCGATCGTCGCGGTGGGCGCGATCGCCAGGCAGTTGGAGTTCCGCATGCCCTGGCGCCTGATCCGCTCGCGCAACGCCGTCCAGTCGAGCGTCGCCGATTCGTCGAGCTCCACGTAGCCGCCGCGCTCCTCCTTCAGCAGCTTGAGCGTGTCCTGCGGCAGAATGCCGCGGTCCCAGAGCGAGCCCTTGAAGCTCGAGTACCGCCCGCGCTCCTCCGCGAGCTCGGTCGAGGCCCAGTAGGCGTAGTACGCCACCGCCTCCATCGACCGGTCCGCGAACTCGACCGCCTCCGGCGACGCGTACGAAACGCGCAGCAGGTGCAGGCAGTCCTGGAAGCCCATGATGCCGAGCCCGACCGGGCGGTGCTTGGCATTGGAATTGCGCGCCTTGGCCACCGCGTAGTAGTTGATGTCGATCACGTTGTCGAGCATCCGCATCGCGGTGGCGATGGTGCGCTTCAGCTTCTCATGGTCGAGTCCGCCCTCGCGCATGTGGGCCACCAGGTTGACCGACCCCAGATTGCAGACCGCGATCTCGCGATCGTTGGTGTTGAGCGTGATCTCGGTGCAAAGGTTCGAGCTGTGCACCACGCCCACGTGGCTCTGGGGCGAGCGGATGTTGCAGGGATCCTTGAAGGTGATCCACGGGTGCCCGGTTTCGAACAGCATCGAGAGCATCTTGCGCCAGAGCTGCAGCGCCGGGATCCGCTTGAAGAGCTTGATCTCGCCGCGCGCCGCGCGCTCCTCGTACGTGAGGTAGGCCTTCTCGAACGCCCGCCCGCACTTGTCGTGGAGCTCGGGGACGTCGGACGGCGAGAACAGCACCCACTCCCCGCTCTCCATCACCCGCTTCATGAACAGGTCCGGGATCCAGTTGGCCGTGTTCATGTCGTGGGTGCGGCGGCGGTCGTCGCCGGTGTTCTTGCGCAGCTCGAGGAACTCCTCGATGTCGAGATGCCAGGTCTCCAGGTACGAGCAGACCGCGCCCTTGCGCTTGCCGCCCTGGTTGACCGCGACCGCGGTGTCGTTCACGACCTTCAGGAACGGCACCACCCCTTGGGACTTGCCGTTCGTCCCCTTGATGTGGCTGCCGAGCGCCCGCACCGGGGTCCAGTCGTTCCCGAGCCCGCCTGCGTACTTGGCGAGCAGCGCGTTTTCCTTGATCGCCTCGTAGATGCCGTCGAGATCGTCGGAAACCGTCGTCAGATAGCAGCTCGACAGCTGCGAGCGCCGCGTCCCGGAGTTGAAGAGCGTCGGCGTCGAGCTCATGAAGTCGAAGTTCGAGAGCACGGCGTAGAACTCGATCGCCCGCTCCTCCTTGTTGACCTCGTTCAGCGCGAGCCCCATCGCGACCCGCATGAAGAACGCCTGCGGCAGCTCGATCCGCCGGCCGTCGACGTGCAGGAAGTAGCGGTCGTACAGGGTCTGCAGCCCCAGATAGCCGAACTTCAGATCGCGTCCGGCGTCGAGGGCGGCGCCGAGCTTGAGCAGGTCGAAGCGCGCCAGGCGCTCGTCCAGCAGGTCGGCCTCGATGCCGCGCTTGATGAACTGCGGGAAGTAGTCCGGGTAGCGCGCCGCCATGTCGGCCTGGGACGCCTCTTCGCCCAGCACCTCCAGCCGGATCGTGTTCAGGAGCAGCCGCGCGGTAACGTAGCTGTAGGCCGGGTCCTTTTCGATCAGCGCCCGCGCCGACAGGATCGCCGACTTGCGGACCTCGTCCATCGGCACGCCGTCGTAGATGTTTTTCAGGGTGTCCTGCAGGATCGGCTCCGCGGCGACGGCGTCGCCCAGGTCCGCGCAGGCCGAATCGATCAGCTCGGTCAGGCCGGCCAGATCCAGAGGACGGCGCTCGCCGCTCTCGACGACGTGCAGCACCGGTGGCGCGGCGGCAGCCTTTCGCTGCGCCGCCTCCTGCGCCCGCGCCTGGGCGCGCTTTTCCCGGTACAGCACGTAGGCTCGGGCGACGTCATGCTCGCCGGAGCGCATCAGCGCGAGTTCGACCTGGTCCTGGACGTCCTCGATGTGGAACGTGCCGCCCGCCGGCTGGCGCCGGATGAGGGCCCCGACCACGCCCTGGGTGAGGTGGGCCACCAGGTCCCGGATCCGCGCCGACCCCGCGCCGGGCCCGCCGCTCACAGCGAGGAACGCCTTGGTCATCGCCACCGAGATCTTGGTGGGCTCGAACCCGACGACGGCGCCGTTGCGCCGGATGATCTTGTATTGCGCGAGGAGCGAAGACTGCTGGACGGGGGACGGGGCGGGCACACCTGCGGACACGAACGGCTGGGGTGCGGTCTCGCCGGCAAGCTGCATTTCTCCGTCTCCTCTGCGCGGTTTTTTGGTTGGCGCGCGGACCCCCCTCGGGCCCGCCGGCCCGGCGCGTAGGCGGGGCCGACACACTACATATAGTGTGTCCGTCGAGTTCCGACACGAAGTCTAGTGTGGCCGGCCTGATTAAGCAAGATTTTTCTCAAACCATTCACGGCTCCACGGCGCGTTGTGCGCGCCGCGTGTGAAGTTCGTCACGGAGTCGTCATGACGGCGGGGTCCGCCCGCCGGGACCGCCGCTCACCTGGATCGCGGGGCCCGGCCGGCGCGGGTGCGGAGTCGTCCCCAGTCGAACGCCGGGCCGGGATCGGTCTTGCGTCCCGGCGCGATGTCGCTGTGCCCGACGATCTCGGCGATGGGGTAGCGGCGTCGCAGCGCGGCGGCGAGGCGGACGAGCCGCGCGTACTGGCGCTCGGTATAGGGCCGGGTGTCCACGCCCTCGAGCTCCACTCCGATCGAAAAGTCGTTGCACTGCCCGCGACCACGCCAGCTCGACCGGCCGGCATGCCAGGCGCGCCGCCCGCAGGGCACGAACTGGATGATCTCGCCGGTGCGTCGGACGAAGAAATGCGCCGATACGCGCAGGCCCCGGAGCGTCTCGTAGAACGGATGCTTGGCCCAGTCGAGGGCATTGGTGAAGAGCCGCAGGACGCCGTCGCCCCCGAACTCGCCCGGTGGCAGGCTGATCCCGTGGATCACCAGCAGCGAGACCTCGGTGGCGGCGGGACGGTCGTCGCAGTTGGGCGACTCGACGTATCGGGCGCCCCGCAGCAGCCCCGCCTGGTCGATGACCATCTGCCCCGGGCCGCGGCCGCGTGTGGCGGCCGGGGTCCGGCGGCGCGCTCCCGAGCCGGGGCGCCGCTCCACGGCGCTACTGGATCCCGAGCCGCTCCATCCGGTAGCGGAGGGCGCGGAACGTGATCCCGAGCAGCTTGGCCGCGGCGGTGCGGTTGAACCGCGTCTTGTCGAGCGCTTCGAGGATCGCGTCGCGCTCCAGACGGTCCAGGTACTCCTGAAGTGGCCACTTCGCGTTGGGTGCGCGCGGCTCCTCGACCGCCGCCGGCGGCGCAAGCTGCAGGTCGTCCGGCTGGATCTCGGCTGACCCGGACAGCGCGATCGCCCGCTCGAGGACGTTCTCCAGCTCGCGCGCGTTGCCGGGGAAGTCGTACGCCAGCAATGCGTCAAGCGCGGACCTGGCGAGGCGGGGTCCCGATGCTCCCCCCTCCTCGCCCAAGCGCGCGAGGATCGCATCGGCGAGCAGCGGAATGTCCTCCCGGCATTCCCTGAGGGGCGGCATCCGCAGCTCGATCACCGCCAGGCGATAGTAGAGATCCTGGCGGAACTTGCCCCCTTCCACGAGCGCCGCGAGGTTCTGGTGCGTCGCGCAAATGATCCGGACGTCGACCGGGTCCTCGGTCGTCGCGCCGACCTTGCGGACCCGCTTCTCCTGGATGGCGCGCAAGAGCTTGACCTGCATCCCCAGCGGCAGGTCGGCGACCTCGTCCAGGAACAGCGTGCCCCCGTTCGCCGCATGAAAGAACCCCTCCCGATCGGCCTCGGCCCCGGTGAACGCACCCTTCCGGTAGCCGAAGAACTCGCTCTCCATCAGGTTCTCGGGAATCGCCCCGCAGTTGACCGGCACGAACGGCCGCTCGCGCCGCGCGCCTCCGGCGTGAATCAGCCGGGCGGCAAGCTCCTTGCCGCTCCCGGATTCGCCGGTGATGTAGATCGGCGCCTGGCTGCGCGCGAGCTTGTCGATCATGCCCCGCACCTGCTGGATCGGGGGGCTGTCGCCGAGCAGTCCGTAGCCGCCGCCAGGCGCGGGCTTCGCCGCCGGCTTCTGCGGCAGGTTGAGCGCCGACTTGACGAGCGTCCGGAGCTGCTCCAGGGACAGCGGCTTCGAGACGTAGTCGAAGGCCCCCGCCTTCAGGGCCGCGACCGCGTTCTCGGTACTGCCATGCGCGGTGATCACGGCGACCGGCAGGTCGGTACAGTTCGCGCCGATATAGCGGACCAGCTCGAGCCCGTCGCCGTCGGGCAGGCGCATGTCGGTCAGGCAGAGGTCGAAGCTGTGCGCCTTGAGGTGCTCAGTGGCCTGCGCGACCGAGCCGGCGCACTCGACACCCAGCCCCATCCGCAGCAGCGTGAGCTCGAGCAGCTCGCGGATGTCGGCCTCGTCGTCGACGACCAGAACCGTGGCCTTGGCGGCCGTCCGGCGCTCGGGTCGATTCATCCCCGTACCCCCACCCAGGCGATGCGGAAGTCGGCCCCGGAGCCGCGGTCGACGTAGTCGAGCGCCGCGCCGTTCGCGGCGCACAGCTCACGGGCGATGTACAGCCCGAGCCCCGTACCCGCGCTGTAGGTCGTGAAAAACGGCTCGAAGAGCTGGCTCTGCAGGTCCTTCGCCACGCCCGGGCCGTCGTCGACGACGTGCAATTCTAGCCGATTGCCCTGCCGCTGCAGCCGCAGACGGACGCTGCCGGCGCGCTGCCGCGAATGGCGCCACGCGTTGCGCCCCAGGTTCCAGAGCACCTGGTGCAGGTGGACGCGGTCAAACTCCACGATTCCGTCGCCGTCGCGCTCGAGCGCGAACGCGCCCCGGTCGAGCTGCTCGTTCTGCACGAACTCCTCGAGAAACGCCGCGAGGAACGGACCGACCGGGAGCGGCTCCGCCTGGACCCGGTCGCGGCGATTGAGCTCGAGGACGTCCTTCACCATGCGATCCAGTCGGGCGGAGTTGTCGCGGATGATGCGGGTCAGCCGCTCGCGCGCCGGCTGGCGGTTCTCCTCCTGCATGAGCTCGGCGGCGTGCGTGATCGCCGCGAGCGGGTTGCGGATCTCGTGCGCGATGTTCGCGGTCAGGCGCCCGAGCGCCGCCAGCTTCAGCTGCCGCGCCTGGTCCTCGAGCTTCGAGATGTCCTCGAGGTAGATCACCGTGAAGCTGTCGCCCGCCACGCCCGCCTCGACGAAGCGCGCGCGCACCAGCGTTCCGGAGTCGCCCAGCATGAAGCTCGCGCTGATCCGGCCGGCGCCGCGGCGCCACCCGGCGAGCGCCTGCGCGAGCTCCGGCGAGTAGCTGTCGATCTGGTCGAGCTCCGGCGCCGGCCGGCCGAGGAGCTGGTCGATGCGACGGTTGTGGCTTCGCACCAGGCCGTTCGAGTCGACGACCAGGACGCCGTCCTGGACGTCCTGGATCACGAGCTGGTTGATCCGCAGCTGGTTGGCGAGATCGATCCCGCGCTGGCGCGCGACGCGCTCGTTGGTGATCACCCGCTGCGCGAGCTGATTGGTGATGAACGCGGTCGCGAAGTAGCCGACCGAGATCAGCGCGGCGGGCACGAACCCGCCGATCGGGTCGCCGTGGACGAAGACCTCGACCGCCTGCTCGACGAGCACCACGATCGTGGCGAGCGCGGCGTAGAACAGCAGCAGCCGGCCGCGGCTGACCAGCGACGCCGCGGCGATCGAGATCAGCAGCATCACCGCCAGCCCGCTGCGGAAGCCGCCGCTCGCGAACATGAGAAGCCCGGTCACCGCGACGTCGGTGCAGACGTGCACGGTGAGCTGGGTGTCGAAGTTCCGCGGCACCCGGGTCAGAATGACCTGATAGGCGATCGCGGCGAGCAGATAGACGGCGCTGGTCGCGGCGAACAGCCGCACGTTCTGACTGCCCAGGCTCAGCAGGTCGCCATAGGCGAGCCCCGAGACGAAGAACAGCCCGGCGATGGCGATCCGGTAGGCGTTGAAGTAGCGAAGCGAGACCCAGAACGACTCCGGAACGGTCTGCGCCTCCGGCCGCGCCGCGGAGTCCGGGGTGCGGAACAGGGCGAGCTCGCGCACCGGCGGCTCGTTCACCGGCTGAAGAGGCGGCGGTGCTCCTCGGAGCAGAAGTACTGCCCCTGCGACAGGACCGCTTCGGAGAGCGGCAGGTGCACGCCGCATTGGCCGCAGTCCACCATGCGCTCACCGTCGGCGCCGGTACCCGGTTCCTGCCGCGCGCGCGCGTCGCGCCGCAATCCTCTCCACAGGAAGTAGAGGACGAGCGCAGCGGCGAGGACGATCAGCAGCTTGCTCATTGGGCGCCGCAATTATATGTGCCCGAACCGCGCGCGGCTCGGGCGGCAGTGCGAGCAGTGTGACACTTCGGACGTCGGCGCCGCGGCGGCGGGGGAAGAGAGTGGTCGGGGTGACTGGATTCGAACCAGCGACACCTGCGTCCCGAACGCAGTCTCCAGCCATTCGACAGTCACCGTGTTAGATTTAAAATCAAGATATTAGAGTTTTACTCCGTTTCGCTGCAGCCCGCTCTGTAGTAGAATTGGGCCTTACCCTGCACTTACCGGAACGTGCCGATGAAAGCGAAGCTCTCGCCTGCCGTGATCGCTCGCGCGAAGCCGCGGGCGACACCATATGAAGTCCTCGACACGCAGTGCCCCGGGCTGCTCCTCCGCGTGCAGCCCTCAGGCGCGAAGCGCTTCTACGTCACCTGGGCGCGCGGCCGACGCAAGGTGATCGGGCGGGCCGAGCTCCACACGGTGGAAGCGATGCGGACGAAGGCGAAGCGCATTCTCCTCGACGCCGAGGAGCACGGCGAGCCGGCGATCGCCGAGAACAAGCGCGCTCCTGACCTGGGTAACTTCATCCGCGAGCACTACAAGCCGTGGGCGGAGAGCGGCGGGCTCAAGCACGCCAAGGGCGAGCTCCGGGCGCTAGAGACGGAGTTCGGCGCCTGGTTCAACCGTCCGCTGCACGCGATCTCGGTGCTCGACCTCGAGCGCTATCGGAGGAAGAAGATGGCCGCCGGCGTGAAGCCGCAGACGATCAATCGGCACTTTGACCGGCTGCACCTGGTGCTCTCGAAGGCCGTCCTGTGGAAGCATCTCCCGGCACACCCATGGAAAGGCCGCGAACGCGCCAAGGTTGACGAGGAGCACCGGGTTAGGTGGCTCAAGCCGGACGAGGAGGAACGGCTACGCGCAGCGCTGGCCGCCCGGGACGCGAAGATGAGGGCTGAGCGGGAGAGTGCGAACCGCTGGCGCGAGGCCCGCGGCTATGCCCTCTATCCCGCGATCGATGGGGGCGGGTTCGGCGATTACCTGACGCCGATGGTGCTCGTGTCGATGAACACCGGCATGCGGCGGGGCGAACTGCGGCAGATCCAGTGGACCGACGTTGACCTCGAGCGCACCATGCTAACGACCCGGGGCGGTTACGCCAAGTCCCGGCGCACCCGGCACATCGCGTTGAATGCTGAGGCGCTCGAGGTACTCAAGCGCTGGAAGCACCAAGCCGGCGACCGGCCGGTCGTGTTCGGCGTCGCTCGCGTCGACAAGGCGTGGTCTGCGGTCCTAGAGGCGGCGAAGGTCGACGACTTCCGCTGGCACGACCTGCGGCACCACTTCGCGAGCAAGCTCGTCATGGCCGGCGTTGACCTGAACACGACCCGCGAGCTCATGGGGCACGCGGACATTGCAATGACGCTGCGCTATGCGCACTTGGCGCCAGAGCACAAGGCCGAGGCTGTCGCGAAGCTGGTCGCGTAGCGCCATCATGGACGAACGTCGCAAGTCGGGAGTGACCAAGAGGGGCGCGCCGACGGTGTCGAACATGCCGCGGCGCGGGCGCGAGCTAGTCGATGCCCTCTACAAGCACCTCCTCACCGGCAAACCGCTAGCGCCGCGGGACCGGACGGAGCTCATCTCGCGCTTGACGTGGTTCGACGTCGACCCCCGCCGAACGTTGGATGAGGTACTCGGTATCCAGAAGCTTGATCCGCGCCGCGCCGCGCGACAGATCAGACTGAGGGATCTACTCGACAAGTTCACCGTAGCGCAGCGCCTTGTCGAGCTGCACGATCAGGGGCACGCGTTGACGAACGTGGACGCGTTCGGCCAAGTGGCCAGGGAGCTCGGGATTAAGTTGACCGAAATCAAAGAGCACTGGCGCGTCGCCAAGCGTTTCCTCGGGATCAAGTTGGAGCGGAAACCGGGCCGGGGGGCCTGAAAGTCCCCGAGTTTTGGGACCTTTACCGTAACTCGTTTCGGATTATTTAATCGGGGCCATCGAAACGGAGGCCCCGATGGACACAGGTAGGTCAACCGCGCTCTCAAGGCGAGCGTACTCGATCAGCGAGGCGATCACCGTCACCGGTTTCCCGCGAAACCGCGTGTACACATTGATTGCCGAAGGCAAGCTCCGAACCTTCAAGCATGGGCGGCGTCGTTACATCAGCGCTGCAGCACTCGACGAGTGCATCCGCGGGCTTGAGGCGGCGACAGCGCAGGCCGTCGCATGAGTGCCCCGATCCCCGAGTTAGACCCGCGGGCGGCCCGCCAAGTTGAGGAGGTTCTGAAAAACGCTCCTGGCAGCGCGATTCGGACCCTTGAACGCGCCTTTTCGGGCCAGGCGAGCAAACGGGACGCGATCCGGGCGAACTGCCTCGACTGCACCGGCTACGATCGCGCCGAGATCCGCGATTGCCGGGTCTATCGGTGCCCGCTGTGGACCTATCGGCAGTACCAAGAGGCCGCCGAATGAATGCCGACGCGCCACGCCAGAACGTCGACGTCGCGGTCGTCCCGGTTGCCGGCGGATTCGTTCGTCATGACCCGCCCTCCGAGGGGCAAGCCCCGGCGCCTCAGCCGGGCCTACGCGACCCGAGAGGCGGCCGAGGGCTTCGCCCAGATCATCCGGCGCGATTCGCTCGAGCAGCCCCACCGTGACGAGGAAGCCCGCGGGTGAGCTCCACAGCGCGCCATCTCCACGCGGTCGCGGATGTCGAGTCGGGCGACGGCGGCGACCGGGTCGACCCGTTGGTGCCGGATGGCGCCTACGACGTCGTCTTCGTCGAGCACTGGACCGGCCTCGGGTTCGGGAAGCAGCCGCTGGTGATGATGCGGTTCCGCATCGTCACCCTCGGCGAGCACGGTAGGGCAAATCGGAGCACCTCGGCCGGGTGCTAAGGCCTAGACCCTTCGGACAATTGCGTCGCCCACTTCGCCCGGCGATGCTGCGATTGCTCAAGTACTCCACAAGGAAAGGAGGGGAAACATGTCATCCAACCGGAGCCCGATGAGAAGGACCCTCGCGCTGAGCGCAGCGCTACTTGTGACTGCTCTTGCCGGGATGGGGGATGCTCACGCCACCGTGATCGGTGTGTCGGTCGATCGCGTGACGAACTTTCTGACCACCATTTCCGACCCCTCTGTGACTATTCGACCCAACGGCACCACCGCTGCCGACGCCGCATCCTTCAACGGGCCGACCGTAAATAACGTGGTCAACTGTGGTCCCGGGGGGGTGACGCCCACGCCACCGTGCAACCCGGGCGGACTCAGTGCCAATGCGCCCCAGGCGACGGCCGGCCCTGGGCCGTTTCCCGCGCAAGACACGTACACGATCCCCCCAGCGGGCGGATTCGTCGGCTCGCGCGGCGACTCGAATATCACCGGCATATTCGAGCAACAGGTTGGAGCCGGCGCCAGTGGAGTCGCCGAGACACGACTCAGCGCCCCCGGTACGGGCGGCGCGTCGGCGAGAGAGGAGATTGTGAGTATCGTCCAGTGGCCTAACTTCCCGGCGCACTTCGAGTTCAGCTTTCTTGCCAACCCGTTCCTGCAAGTCGCGGTCGATCAACCTGGGGACGCGTCCACCGCTGTCATGTCGCTGGATGTTCGCGTGACCAATGCCGCGGGTAATACGGTCTTCCTGTGGACGCCCGGCTCATCGAGCGGCCAGATCGGCGTGGCGTCCGAAACCGATCCGTTCAGCCTCAACCAGCTGTTGCTTGCGAGCTCGCCGGGCGATAACAGCATCTTCAGTCCCGCTCAAGGAGCGTTCAGCGCGACTTCGGTGGCGCTCCCGGGCGAGGTGGAGTACACCCTCTCGCTCCTGATGACGCAAACAGTCCGGGCAGCGAGCACGGCGACGGTACCCGAGCCGGGCAGCGTTGCCCTCCTCGGCCTTGGTCTGGCTGGTCTTCTAGCCGCGCTCCGCCGCAAGTTGAACTAGTCGGACGAGCAGGGGTGCGAACACAGCCCCCGTTTCCGTAGGCGGGCTTCCTCTTCCTCGCTCGCGTAGCGCCCGCGATCCTGGGGCGATTGCTCGTCGGCGTAGCGCTTGAACCACCACGCGAGCCCAACGCTGATCTGCGCGAGGCCCACGTCGAGCGTCTTGCCGCAGCGTGGGCAGTCACTAGGCTGGACCCAGACCTTGCACACCTCGCGCCCGAAACGGTCTGTCTTGTGGCACTCGAGCCGGGCGTCCTTTGCGTGCGCCATCTGAGCAAGGCTCTGGCGTGCTCGCTCGCCGAACGCCTGGCCCTTCTCGGGAGCGTCGATGCCGTTGATGCGGACCTTGTGCTGCTTCTTCTCGGAGTCGAGCACGGTGAGCGTGTCGCCGTCGCTGACGCCGACGACGCGGCCCTCGACCACCCAGGTTGCGGCGAAAGCCGGAGCCGCGGCGAGGAATAGAATCGCGGCGACCGAAAGGTTCGAGTCCGACGAGTTCACGGAGGCCGAGACTAGGCGACTCAGCGGAGTTTTGTGAGCGGAGTATGCGCGTTACTACAGGAGGCGTGGCATGTCCGACGGTACAGCCCTGGTCCGCATTTCAGTAGGAAAAGCGGTGATTGAGATCTCCGGCTCTTGAGGCGTTCGTCGAAGCACAAGCGGAGAAACTGGCACTCGCTGCGAAACTGACAGAGTACCTGCGGGCGCTGGCAGACGCGGAGACAGAAGCTGCGAAAGAGGCTACCTCTCAGGACAGGGAAACCCTGAAAAAGTTGATCGAATTGCTCCACAAGCAGGAAGAGCAGCGGCAGCAAGTGCTGAGAGTACTCGCGTCGTGAGCGTCACCGGATCGTGGTCGTGTCCCCGTGCGGGCTGTGGGAGCGGGGGCCGGGTGCTATAGTGGGGTAGCGGGCAGTCGCAGAGGAGCGACGCATGTCAATCCACACCCTTTGCCTGTTGCCGATCGTTCTGCTCGCGAGCGCCTGCGCGCAGTTCGCCGCACAGTTCGCGCTCACGCGCTACCAGCGCGATCTCAACCCCATCATCGGAACGGCGACCCGGGAAGACATCGCGCAGCGATATGGGCCGCCAAAGGAGCGGCAGAGGATAGGAGTATCGGAAGTATGGACGTATCACATCTCCCATGGGTACTCCGCTGTGAGCCGCGTCTCCCCCTTCGGCACGCCGCATGATTTCAACAGCAACGCCTGGGGCGTTGCCTCCGCCCACGGCGAGACGCAGTCGCGCGAGGAGTACGACCGCCTCACCCTCAGGTTCCGCAACGACGGCGCGCTGGACTCGTGGCGCGTTTACGTGCAGCGTTGAGAATCGGCGCCCTGGCGCCAACACGCCCGACGGCTGGCACCTGTGGTGCGCGGGCCATCGGATCGTCGTCGCGTTCGCCTGCGGGCTGTGGGAGCGGGCGCCACGCGCGGATGATTCCAGGGTCGGGGCACCGTCCTCGCTGGTCGTCGACCCTAGCGAAGAACAGTACGCTCTTCCGGAGCGCGACATAGAGGCGCCGGTTTTCGAACGCCTCTAGTGCCACGGGTCTGCGCAATGCCTTCAGGGTCTCGAAGTGCGCCAGCGGCGGGCCTCTCTCAGCAAGGTTCGGATGCGGACTACACGCCCTTGCAGACGAGGTATTGGTTAGCACCCGTTTCCGCGTACGTCGGTTCGGGTCCACCCGCGGCGATCGCGGGGTTCGATCCGGCCTGGAGTTGCGCTCGGAGCGACCCGGTGGCCGAGGCCTGATCGTCGGTCTGCGTGTCGATGGCGATCGCGATCTTGTCGGGAACGTTGGCCGAGCACACGATCAGACCGGACATCCCCATCGTCGCCGGGCCGGTGCCGTTCTGGGCGCCGATCATCCCGCTGATCGCATTGGTCGGCTGATTCGAGGCGATGTTGGACGGGGTAGTTGCACCGGGGATGAAGCCCGCTTGCCGGAGATGCCACCAGAAGAGCCGTGACTCGGGCTCGTTTGCGGCCGTCGGGAGGTTATAAGCACCGTCGATCGTTCCGTTTCCCGGGGTGGAGGGTGTTGCGTTCGCCGCGGGGAGCGCCCAGCGCCCCGTGGCACCGTGTGCGCCCGCATCGTCTCCCGGGATCGCCCGATAGCGGTCCTGGTACGAGGCGTACGCCGCGGTGATACCGTTGAAGTCATTGATCATGTTCTTGATGCGGGCCTGGGTGATCATCTCCTGGCCCTTCAGGATCCCGCCCAGAAGCAGGCCGATGATCACGAGCACGATCGCGATCTCGACCAGGGTGAATCCCTGTTGTTTCAAGCGCGTTTGCATTGTCCGCTCCAGGGTCGTCGCTTGCGCTTACCATGCACTTATGTCCGGCCGGGATCCCTGACGCTTTCTTCGTAAGCTATTGATTTTTTGGTCGGGGTGACTGGATTCGAACCAGCGACACCTGCGTCCCGAACGCAGTACTCTACCAGGCTGAGCTACACCCCGATCCGGGAGGAACGCGGCGGCGCTGCTGCTCAATAGTTGCGCTCGACCGCGAAGGCCGCCAAGTGTAACAGAGACTGCTTGTGGGTTGAATCCGCGACCGCCGCGAGCGCGTCGCACGCCGCGGTCGCCTCGCGCCGCGCCTGATCCCGAGCGCGGTCGAGTGCGCCCGTGGCGTGAATCGTCGCGATGACCGCGGCAAAGGCGTCGCGGCCGCCGTGTTCGATCGCCCGGCGGACGGTTTCGGCCTGCGCCGGCGTCCCGCGCCGAATGACGTAGATGAGCGGCAGGGTCGGTTTGCCCTCGCTCAGATCGTCACCGAGGTTCTTGCCGGTTTCCTGAAGCTCTCCCGAGTAGTCCAGCACGTCGTCGACGAGCTGGAACGCCGTGCCGAGGTGCATGCCGTAGGTGGCCAGGCTCTCCTCGATCTCCGGCGGGGCCGCGCCGAGAATGGCGCCGAGGCGCGCCGACGCCTCGAACAGCCGCGCCGTCTTGCGCCGGACCACTTCGAGATAGGCGGCCTCGTCGACGTCGGCGTTGTGGACGTTGAGGAGTTGCATCACTTCCCCCTCGGCGATGGTGTTCGTCGCATCCGCCAGCACCTCCATGACGCGCATGCTCTTCACGTTCACCATCATCTGAAACGCCCGCGAGTAGAGAAAGTCGCCCACCAGGACCGCGGCGGCATTGCCGAATGCCGCGTTGGCGGTGGCGCGCCCGCGGCGCAGCGCCGATTCGTCGACGACGTCGTCGTGCAGGAGGGTCGCGGTGTGGATGAACTCCACGACCGCCGCGAGCTCGTGATGATGCGCGCCGCGGTAGCCGCAGGCGCCCGCCGCAAGCAGCAGGAGCGTCGGGCGCAGACGCTTGCCGCCGCTCCCGATGATGTATTCGGCCACCTGGCGCACCAGCGCCACGTCGGAGGCGAGGCGGTGGCGGATCAGCGCGTCGACGGCCGCCATGTCGCCGGCGATCAGGGTGCGAACGGGGTCGAGCGAAACGGACACGGCGGCGGGTGGGCGGGTGGCGGGCCGGGCCGCCGAAGATTAGCACAAGGCGCCTTTGACGACCCCCGGAGTGGTGAGTATAATGCGCGGTTTTCTAAGGGTTTCTTCCCGGAGCGCGCGATGTACGCAGTGATCAGAACCGGCGGCAAGCAGTATCGGGTCGCCGCGGGCGACAAACTGAAGGTCGAGAAGCTTCCGGCGGAGGTCGGCGCCGAGATCGTCCTCGACCAGGTGCTCGCGATCGGCGAGGGCGAGGCGGTGAAGTGCGGCACGCCGGTGCTGTCGGGCGCCGCGGTGAAGGCGAAGGTCGTCGCGCACGGCCTGCACGACAAGGTGCGGATCTTCAAGCTCCGCCGCCGGAAGCACTACAAGAAGTCGCAGGGGCATCGCCAGCAGTACACCGAACTTCAGATCACCGGTATCTCCGGCTGAGCCGGACCGAGTCACGAGAGGCAGCCATGGCACACAAGAAGGCGGGGGGCAGCTCCCGCAACGGGCGCGACTCGCAGTCGAAGCGGCTCGGAGTCAAGCGCTACGGCGGCGAGGTGATATCCGCCGGCAGCATCATCGTGCGGCAGCGCGGCACGCGGGTGCATGCCGGGGACAACGTCGGCATCGGCCGGGATCACACGCTGTTCGCCAAGGTGACCGGGCGCGTGCAATTCGGCGCGCGCGGCCCGTCGGGACATCACGTCGTGAGCGTGATTCCGGTCTAGAGCGCCAGGATCCCGCCACGAAGCCCTATCCGCGTGGTAGGGCTTTGTCGTTTCTACAGGTCCCGGCGTGAAATTCGTCGACGAGGCGCGCATCTCGGTCCACGCCGGCAAGGGCGGCGATGGCGCGGTCAGCTTCCGGCGGGAGAAGTACGTTCCGCGCGGCGGCCCGGACGGCGGGGACGGCGGCCGCGGTGGCAGCGTCTACGCGGTTGCAGATCGCAACGTCAACACGCTCATCGATTACCGCTACGCGCGCATCCACCGCGCCCGCGACGGCGAGAAGGGCCACGGCAAACAGTGCAGCGGCCGCGGCGGTGACGACATCAGGTTGCGCATGCCGGTCGGTACCGTGATCGCGGATCGCACGACCGGCGAGGTCATCGGCGATCTCACCGCCCACGACCAGGCGGCACTGCTCGCGCGCGGCGGCCGCGGCGGTCTCGGCAACGTGAATTTCAAGTCGAGCGTGAACCGCGCGCCGCGCCGCGCTACGCCCGGCGGGCCGGGCGAGAGCCGCGAGCTCCAGCTCGAGCTGAAGGTGCTGGCGGACGTCGGCCTGCTCGGGCTTCCGAATGCCGGCAAGTCGACCTTCATCCGCGCGGTCTCGAGCGCGCGGCCGAAGGTCGCGGACTACCCGTTCACGACCCTCCACCCGAACCTCGGCGTGGTCCGCGTGGACGTCCACCGCAGCTTCGTCATCGCCGACATCCCGGGCCTCATCGAAGGCGCCGCCGAAGGCGCGGGGCTTGGTCATCAGTTTCTTCGCCACCTTGCCCGGACGCGGCTGCTGCTGCACCTCGTCGACATCGCGCCTCTCGACCCCGGGGCGGACCCGGTGCGCGACGCGCGGGCGCTCGTCGCCGAGCTGCGGAAGTACGATGAGCGCCTCTATCGCAAGCCGCGCTGGCTGGTGTTCAACAAGGCGGACCTCCTGCCCCCGGACGCCGGCGAGCACGCCGCCCGGGAGATCGTGCGCCGGCTGCGCTGGAAAGGCCCCTGGTTCATCATCTCCGCGCTGAGCGGCAAGGGCTGCCGCGAAGCGTGCCGGGCCGTCATGCGCCACCTGGAGGGCGGCCGATGAGCGATCGCCTCAGCAGCGCCACGCGATTCGTCGTGAAAGTCGGGAGCTCGCTGGTGACCAACCGCGGCGAGGGCCTCGACGTCGCCGCCATCGCGAGCTGGGTAGCGCAGCTGGCGCAGCTCCGCGCCGCGGGCAAGGAGATCGTCCTCGTCTCGAGCGGGGCGATCGCCGAAGGCATGCAGCGGCTCGGTTGGCGGAAGCGTCCGGTGGCCATGCACGAACTGCAGGCCGCTGCCGCCGTCGGCCAGATGGGGCTCGTCCAGGCGTACGAGAGCTGTTTCCGGGACCACGGTATCCGCACCGCCCAGGTGCTGCTCACGCACGCCGACCTTGCCGACCGGCAGCGCTACCTCAACGCGCGCTCCACGCTGCGGACGCTGATCGAGCTCGGCGTCGTGCCGGTGATCAACGAGAACGACACGGTCGTCACCGACGAGATCCGCTTCGGCGACAACGACACCCTCGCCTCGCTCGTCGCCAACCTCATCGAAGCCGACGTGCTCGTCATTCTCACCGACCAGCAGGGACTCTACACCGCGGATCCGCGGCGGGATCCCGCGGCGACGCTCGTCCATGAGGCGCGCGCCGGCGAGCCGCGGCTCGAGGCCATGGCGGGTGGTGTCGGCAGCCTCATCGGGCGCGGCGGCATGCTGACGAAGGTGCTGGCCGCGAAGGGCGCGGCCCGCAGCGGCGCACACACCGTCATCGCTTCCGGCCATGAGGCCGACGTCCTCGTCCGTCTCGGTCGGGGCGAGGCCGCCGGTACACTGCTCTACGCCGATACCGCGCCGCTCGCGGCCCGGAAGACCTGGCTGGCTGCGCACGTCCAGGTGACCGGTCGGGTGACGCTCGACGCGGGGGCCGTCCGCGCGCTCGCGGCCGGGGGCAAGAGTCTCCTCCCGATCGGCGTGAAGGCGGTCGAAGGCGAGTTCGAGCGCGGCGCGGTCGTCGCGTGCGTCGCTCCCGACGGCCGCGAGATCGCCCGCGGGCTGGTGAACTACAGCGCCGCGGAATCGCGGCGGATCCTCGGCAAGCCGTCGGGCGAGATCGCAGGGGTCCTCGGCTACGTGGACGAGCCCGAGCTCATCCACCGCGACAACCTCGTCCTCGTCTAGCTATCTCGCGATCGGATAGTCGGGAAGCAGCGAATCCGCGGCCTCCGGGTGACGGCCGAGCTTGAGCGCGTCGATGCCTTCGTTGGCGGAACGAATCGGCGCCCGCTTGGGGCAGAAGTAGTCGCTCCAGAGCACGAACCGGTGGAGGTCGGTCACCGGTGGTCCGATCCTCACCCACTGCGAATCGCGCGCTTCGCGCCAAGTGCCGTCGGGCCGACCGTACGCGTAGATCTTGCGCTCGCGCATCGAGCAGCGGATCCCCTCGTACGAGACGTTCGCCGCGCTGTCGGACTTCGCGACCAAGGTGAATCGGACCACCCCGTCCTCGCCGGGCGAGATCGAGTCGCGGTCGACGAAGAAGCGGAGCTCGCTCGTCGGCCCGGTTTCAAACCGCATGAGGCGCTCGTCCTTCGGGTACGAGCGGGAGCTTCACGTCCTGCTCGCGCCACGGCGCCGTGTCGAAGGTCGCTGCTGCCGCGCCGGTGTCCTTCGGCTGCGGCTGCTGCGCGATCGCGAGCGGTCCGGCGCTTGCCGCGGCGACAAGCGCGATGCCAAAAGCACGCTTCACGAAAGGTCTCCGGCGAGGGAATCGCGCACTGCCGGCGCGACGGCCGGGATCTCGGCGCGATACGCCGGGTGATCCACGCCGACCGCGAGGTCGGCGCCCGACTTCAGCGCCTGGGCCGTCCGGTCGGTGAGCTCGAAGCGCAGGAAATGCACCGACGAGGTCTTCTCTTCGTTCTCGCGCTCGAGATCCTCGTCGGCAACGGCGAACACCCGGTCGAAGCCCGCGACCCGGATCCAGACGCGGTCCTCGATGCCCTTCAGGCGCGCGAGCTCGCGCTTGCGCTCGCCCGGGTCGGGGTATTCGAGCATCATGGTCGCCTTGAGATTGCGGCCGTCGGGGACGAGCGGATTGTACGCGTCGAGCTCGGCCTGGATGCCGTCCTCCTCGAAGATCCGCTCGACCCGCAGCATCTCCTGGATCTGGTAGCGCACCGTCAGCTCGTCCTCGAACTCGAGCAGTGAGATGGTCGCCGAGCTGGACCTTGCGGTTCTTCTTGTGCGCGATGACCTGCGCGCGGAAGCTCGCCCGCTGCTTGGCGTACGCCTCGAGCGAAAGGAGGCTGCCGCGCTCGACCTTCGGCACGCTCAGAGCCCGTAGGCGATGCGAACGAGGGAAAGCGGGTGCTCGCGCCGCGCTCTCGTCTCGCCCATGCCCTGCTCGATGTGGCGCCCCGCGATCGGGCAGTCGGAGCTGATGTAGTCGGGGTCGGTGCCGGCCATGGCCTTGAAGACCGGGCGCCCGATCTTCATCGCATTGGCGAAGTACTCCTGCTTCACGCCCCAGGTCCCGTCGTGGCCGGCGCAGCGCTCGACGGTGTTGACCTGGGTGCCCGGAACGAGCTCCAGGAACTCGCGGGTCTTCTGCCCCATATTCTGCACCCGCGCGTGGCAGGGGACGTGGTAGGAGACCTTTCCGAGCGGCTTGTTGAAATCCTTCTTGAGCAGGCCGTCGCGATTGCGGAGCACCAGGTACTCGAACGGGTCGAACATCGCGTCCGCGACCGCCCTGACGTCGGCGTCGTCGGGGAACACGAGCGGCAGCTCCGTCTTGAACATGAGCGTGCAGGACGGCACGGCGGTCAGGATCGCATAGCCGTTGCGGGCCAGCTCGGCGAGCGGCGGGATGTTGCGCTCCTTGAGCCGCGCGACCGCATCGAGGTCGCCGAGCTCGAGCTTCGGCATGCCGCAGCAGGCCTCTTGCTCGGCGAGCACGTAGGGAACCTCGTTGTGGTCGAGGACCTTGAGCAGATCCTCGCCGATCCCCGGCTCGTTGTAGTTCACGTAACAGGTGGCGAAGATCGCCACCTTGCCCGGCGTCCGGTTGCCGTCGCGAACCGGATGCGGCCGGCTCGCCGGCGCGCGGCTACGGAACCGGCTCGCGGTGTACGGCGGCAGTTTGCGCTCGCGATGAACGCCGAGGGCCTTCTCCATCACCGACCTCGCCACGGCGTTGCCGTTGAGCGCGTTGACGGTCTGCGCGACCACCGGGATCGCCGCGAGCTTCCCGATCGCGTCGGTGCTCGACAGCAGCCGGTCACGCGCGCGCACGTCGCCGTTGCGGAACTTCACTGCTTTCGCGCGCAGCATCAGATGCGGGAAGTCGACGTTCCACGGGTGCGGCGGCACGTACGGACACTTGGTCATGTAGCAGAGGTCGCAGAGATAGCATTGATCCACGACCTTCCAGTGATCCTGCCGCTCGACCCCGTCGAGCTCACCGGTCTTGCCCGAGTCGACCAGGTCGAAGAGGGTCGGAAACGCGGTGCAGAGGCTGACGCAGCGCCGGCACCCGTGGCAGATGTCGAAGACGCGGTGGAGCTCGCCGTGGAGCTTCTCCTGGTCGTAGAACCCGCCCGACTGCCAGTCGAGGGCGTGACGAGTCGGGGCCTCGAGACTGCCTTCGCGAACGCTCATGCGCTTGGGTTCGGCGGTGGCTGCAGACAAAAAAGGAGCGGCGGAGCCGCTCCTTCGGCGGGACGCGCGCCTCAGGCTCAGTCGGCGAGCGCGTCGAGGGCCTTCTGGAAGCGGTTCGCGTGCGAACGCTCGGCCTTGGCGAGCGTCTCGAACCAGTCCGCGATCTCCTCGAACCCTTCCTGGCGAGCCTGCTTGGCCATGCCCGGATACATGTCGGTGTACTCGTGGGTCTCGCCGGCGATGGCCGCTTTCAGGTTCTCGCGCGTGCGGCCGATCGGCAGCCCGGTCGCCGGATCGCCGACCGGCTCGAGATACTCCAGGTGCCCGTGGGCGTGGCCGGTCTCGCCCTCCGCGGTCGAGCGGAACACGGCGGACACGTCGTTCTGGCCTTCCACGTCGGCCTTGTTCGCGAAGTACAGGTAGCGGCGGTTCGCCTGGGATTCGCCGGCGAACGCGTCCTTGAGGTTCTTCTCGGTCTTCGAGCCTTTCAGTGCAGCCATCGGAGTCTCCTTTTCTGGCACAGGTCGGACCTTAGACTTGCTCTAAATCGTGGACCCACTATAGAGGGGCGGCCAACCCCCTGTCAAGCCTCGCGGGAGCTACCGGATCAGCGCTGCCTCCACCTCGGCGAAGGTCCCCGCCACGGCGCTCGCCTCGATGCTGATCCCGAGCTGGGCCGCGATCTGCGTCAGCGAGAAGATTCCGCGCACCACGTCGCCGCCGGGCGCCTTCTCGACCACGAGCGCGTGCTGGCGGCCGGCCCGGCGAAGCGTTGCGACCAGGTGGCCGATCTTGGCGTCGAGCAGGGCGTCGATCGGCAGCGCCTCCATCCGCTCGCTCGGCGTCATGATTTCCCGCACCAGGATCTCGTGGTGCTTCACGCTACGCTCCAGCGCGATCTGCATCGGCCGCTCGCCGAGGACGTCGGTCGCGGTGATGATGCCAAGCACGCGACGGTCGTGGTCGACGACGATCAGCGAGCGCACGCCGCGCCGGATCATCGACCGGTTGGCGTCGTCGACGGAGGCGTCCGGCTCGATCGTCGCCGCGGGCACGACCGCGAAATCGGTCATCACCGACAGCGCGCGCGAGTCGAGGGTCAGCCGCTCGCCGCTCTGCGGCGCCGCCGCGCGCAGCCGCGCGCTTTTCTCCAGGGGGCGGAGCGGGAGAGCGGCATAGTCGAGCGTCATCGCGGGTCTCCTGGCGGCTTGGGAGGGCAGACGCCCGCGCCGCGCTAGCGGGGCTCGCGCACCGGGCGCGCGCCGTTGTGCCGTCGGTAGTCGCGGATGAGGAAGCGGGCCAGCTCCGTCAGAGCCTGCTGATACACGTCCCGCTTGAACTCGATCACGGACTCGAGCGGCACCCAGTAATCGTTCCAGCGCCAGGCGTCGAACTCAGGCCGCTCGCTCGCGCGCAGCCGCACGTCGCAATCCCGCCCGACGAGCCGGAGCAGGAACCAGATCTGCTTCTGGCCCCGGTAGCTCCCCCGCCACTCGCGCTTGATCCACTGCGACGGCACTTCATACCGCAGCCACCCGCGCGTTCGCCCGAGAATCCGCACGTGGTCGGGGTGCAAGCCCACCTCCTCCTCCAGCTCCCGGTACATGGCCTGCTCCGGCGTCTCGCCGTGCTTGATCCCGCCTTGTGGGAACTGCCAGGAGTGCTCGTGTACGCGCTTGCCCCAGAAGACCTCGTTCTTGTGGTTGCAGAGGACGATGCCGACGTTCGGGCGGTAGCCCTCGCGGTCGAGCATGATCGGCTCCGTAGCTTGGTTGTCCGGAACTATTTTTTCACAATTCCCCGGGGCTGGAAAGCAGCGCGGTGCGCCGGGGCCGGGTGCGACGCGCACCGCTCGACTACGCGGCGCCAGCGATCGCGCGCCGGCCCCGCGAAGCATCCGGGCTAGAATTCGAGCCTTTTCCGGGGCCCGTCGCGATGCGCGTATCGCAGTTCTTCCTGTCGACGCTCAAGGAGGCGCCGGCGGACGCCGAGATCGTCAGCCACAGGCTGATGCTGCGCGCCGGCCTGATCCGCCGGCTCGCCGGCGGAATCTATACCTGGATGCCGCTCGGCCTGCGGGTGGTGCGGAAGGTCGAGGCGGTCGTCCGGGAGGAGATGAACCGCGCGGGCGCGATCGAGGTGTTCATGCCGGCAGTCCAGCCGGCGGAGCTCTGGCAGGAATCGGAGCGCTGGCAGAAGTACGGCCCCGAGCTCCTGCGCCTCAAGGACCGTCACGAACGCGACTTCTGCATCGGGCCGACCCACGAGGAAGTGATCACCGACATCGCGCGCCGCGACCTGCGGAGCTACCGCCAGCTGCCGGTCCACTTCTACCAGATCCAGACCAAGTTCCGCGACGAGATCCGGCCGCGGTTCGGCGTGATGCGCGGCCGCGAGTTCACGATGAAGGACGGCTACTCCTTCCACGTCGACCACGCCGACCTGGAGCGCGAGTACCGGAGCATGTACGACACCTACCGGCGGATCTTCAGCCGCCTCGGGCTCAAGTTCCGGGCGGTGGCCGCGGACACCGGCACCATCGGTGGCACCGGGTCGCACGAGTTCCATGTGCTTGCGGATTCCGGCGAGGATGCGATCGCGTATTGCCCGCAGTCGGATTACGCCGCGAACGTCGAGCTCGCCGCGGCGCTCGCGCCGACGACGGCCCGACCCCCGGCCACCGAGAAGCTGACCAAGGTACCGACTCCGGGAAAGACGCGGTGCGAGGACGTCGCGGCGTTGCTCGGGCTTTCCCTCGCGCGGACGGTCAAGGCGATCGCCGTAATGCACGGCGACGCGTTCAATCTGCTGCTCATCCGCGGCGATCACGAGCTGAACGAGATCAAGGCGCAGAAGCTGCCGGGCCTCGACCCGTTCCGGTTCGCCACCGACGCCGAGATCGAGCGGCACCTGGGTTGCAAGCCCGGGTACATCGGCCCGCTGGGGATCGATCCGGGCATCCGCGTGATCGCCGACCGCGACGTCGCGGCGATGGCCGACTTCGTGTGCGGCGCGAACGAGGCGGGCTATCACTTCCGCGGCGTGAACTTCGGCCGTGATGCCCCGGAGCCGGGGCTCGTCGCCGACATCCGGAAGGTCGTGGCGGGCGATTCCAGCCCCGACGGCAAGGGCACCCTCGAGATCGTGCGTGGCATCGAGGTCGGCCACATCTTCCAGCTCCGCACGCGGTACTCGAGGTCCATGAAAGCCACTTTCCTGGACGAGAAAGGGGAGGCGCGCTTCTTCGAGATGGGCTGTTACGGCATCGGCGTGACGCGCATCGTCGGGGCCGCGATCGAGCAGAGCCACGACGACCGCGGGATCATCTGGCCCGACCCGATCGCGCCATTCCGGCTCGCGCTCGTGCCGCTCGGCTACCGTCGCAGCGACGCCGTCCGGCACGCCGCGGACGATCTGTATGCCGCACTCGCGGCCGCCGGCGTCGACGTGCTGCTCGACGACCGCGACGAGCGGCCCGGGGTGCTGCTCGCCGACACCGAACTAATTGGCATTCCCCATCGCGTCGTGATCGGCGAGCGCGGGCTGAAGGATGGCAGAATCGAGTATCAGGGCCGCCGGGAAACGTCGCCCACTCCGATCGCGACGGCCGATGCGGCCGGCTTCCTCAAGGACAAGCTGTGCGAAAGCTCGTAGCTCTCGCCACCGTTCTCGGCGCAGCGCTCGCGCCCCTCGGCGCCCAGGGCGGCGCACAGCAGTACGAGCCGCTCTCGGCGAGCGTCCAGGCGGCGCTGTCGCGCGCGATCAGTGATAAGGGCGTGCCGCAGCTCAAGTTTGCCGATCCCGGGGACGGCTACAGGTGGCTGCTCGCGATGTCGGACCGGCTCGCGAAGCACGTCCCCGACGAGAAGTTTCGCGTGGAGCTCCTGAAGACCGTGCACTACGAGGCGACCCGGGCCGGACTGGATCCGCAGCTCGTGCTCGGCGTGCTCCACGTCGAGAGCGGCTTCAAGAAGTACGCCGTGTCGAAGGCCGGCGCCCGCGGGCTGATGCAGGTGATGCCGTTCTGGGTCGAGCTGATCGGCCGGAAGGACGACAACCTCTTCCATCTGCGGACGAACATCCGCTACGGCTGCGTCATCCTCCGCCACTACCTCGACGTGGAGAACGGCAACCTGTACCGCGCGCTCGGCCGCTACAACGGCAGCCTCGGCCAGCCCGACTACCCGAACCTAGTCCTCGCGGCCTGGCGCGGCACCTTCAAGTATCCCGGCCGCCCCGCCTAGGCCGGAAAGATCGACGCGATCGTCGCCTGGATCCGTTCCGCAGCGGCGCGCGGATCGGTCGCCTGCCGGATCGGGCGACCGACGACGACATAGTCGGCGCCGTTCGCGAACGCTTGCGCGACGTCGACGGTGCGTTTCTGGTCGTCCGCCGCGCGGTTCTCCACGGGCCGGATGCCCGGCGCGACGACCAGAATCCGCTCGCCGAGCTCCCGCTTCAGCAGCGGCGCCTCGAGCCCCGAGGAGATCACGCCGTCGCAACCCGCCTCGAGCGCGCGGCGCGCGCGCGAGAGCACGAGTCGCTCCACGTCGCACTGGAAACCGAGATCGTCGAGGTCGCCGCGATCGAGGCTGGTGAGGACGGTAACCGCCAGCAGCTTCACTTCGCCCTTCTCCGCCGCCGCCGCCATCATCATGGCCTGGTTCCCGTGCACCGTCGTGGCCGTGACGCCTCGCCCGCGCAAGGCCCGCACCGCGCCGCGGACCGTCTCGGGCACGTCGAAGAACTTGAGGTCGACGAAGACGCGCTTGTCGCGCGCGACGAGCCACTCGACCAGCTCGAAGCAGCTGCCGGCCATGAACAGCTCGAGGCCGACCTTGTAGTACGACGCTGCCTCGCCGAGCCCGGTGACGAGGGCGCGCGCCTCGTCCGCGCTCGGCACGTCGAGCGCCACGATCAGCCGCTCGCGGCGCGGAATCCGCTTCGTCGACTGCAGGCTGCCGGAGGCGCTCATCGGGTCGCACCGCGGCGGTCGGCTCCCGCGCGCGTCGCGGCCGCGGGTTTCCGGGACATTTGCCACAGTTTTTCCGGCATGTTCCTTGCTGAACTCCATCCATGCGCCGCGGCAATCCGCGGCGCCTGACCAACGGAACCCATGCTGCTCGATTTTATCGCGAGGACCCGCGGCGCGGCCGACGACGGCGAGTTCTCGCCCGAACGCCTGCGCGCGTGGCTGTCGTCGCTCGCCGCGGCCGACACGCTGGGCACGGCGCAAGCGCTCATCGATCGGCTGGTCGCGTTCAACAACGCCGAGCTCCACAGCCGGTTGCGGTTGCGGCTGCTCGACATGTTCCGCGACCACGCGGACTGGCTGCTGCCGCAGCTCGAGAACCGGATTGCCCGCGCGCAGCCGCCCCTCGCGGGGCATCAGCGCCAGGTCGCCTACTTCATCGAGAAGCTGCTCAAGGAGCTCGCTGCCGGATACTCGCACGCTGTCCTCCGCGTGCCGCGCGCCTGGCTGTCGATCGGCTTCAAACGCCAGCTCCACCTGCCGCTGCTCCGCGCCATGGATTTCCACGCGCGCCGCCTCCAGCTGAGCCAGCGGCTGTACGCGCGGAGCCCCGGCGCCGTCTGGGGAGAAATGCATCAACTCTACCGGCTCGCCCGGGACTGGGGCGTGGCCGAGCGCGAGGCGGACGCCCCGCAGACCTCGCCGCTCCGCGTCTACCGGGACAGCCTGCTGCTCGCGTTCGCCCAGCCCACGAAGCTCAATCACGGCGACTTCCCACGCGTGCAGAGCTACCTCGCGACCCACGGCGACCTCGCCGAACTGATGCCCCCGGTGAGGGTGGGCGATCCGCTGTGCGTGTTCGCGATCGACCCGAGCCGGGACAAGCCCGGGGTCGCCTATGCGAAGCGCGCGGACGCCGGATTCGAGAATGGCGCGCTGCTGCTCCGCACCCACAAGCTCGTCGAGCAGCTCCAGCAGCAGCTCAAGAAGCTCCACGACGGCATCCTGCCCGGTTCGCTCGGCCTGCCCGACGAAGCCGCCCGCCCCCACTACCAGGAGCTCATGCAGCGCCTGGTCGCCCACTGGCGCGGCGAGCGGAAGAGCCGCACCGCGCGGATGCGGTTTCATCCGCGGGTCGAGCTGTGGGTGGGCCTGCGCGACATCTGGCGCCTGCTGCGCGCCGAATCGCCGCAGGACACGCCGGCGGCCGACATCACCCAGCGCGAGACGCCGGCGAAAGCGAGCGAGTGGATCATTTCGAACGAGAGCTCGCGCGGCTGGGCGCTGAAGTACATGTCGGGCAGCCTCCCGACGGTCAACGTCGGCGAGATCGTCGCGCTGAGGTCGAAGGAGCAGGGCTCGGTGTACGTCTGCCTCGTGCGCTGGATCCTGTCCAACAATCCCGAGCATTTCGAGGTGGGGTTGCAGCAGCTCGCGCCGGTCGCCGTCCCGGCGGTCTACAAGTCCTCCGAGCTCGAGCGCGTCGCGCCCGAGCCGATCCTTTTCTTTCCGGAGGTGCCGGCGCAGAAGCGGGCCCCCGCGGTCGTCGCGCCGCCGAACCGGCTGCGCTCGAACGAGGAGTTCAGCCTCCGCCACCGCCGCGGCCGGCTCTCCCTGCGCGCGAGCCGCGTCATCGAGAAGACACCCAGCATCGAGCTGATCGAGGTCGCGGCGCAGACCCTCTAGGCGTCGCTCCAGCGTGACGCGGTTCACGCCGCGGTCCCGACGCGCGTGTCGCGAAGGTGTCAGAAAGAGCGACAGTGCCCGCGAGCCGGCGCGCTTCGGCGCCTGAGCCGTCTGGTCCGAATCCGGGACGACGCTTGATTTTGGTTCGCGTCGATGGGATGCTGTGACGGAGTTCACAGCGTCGTGGCCTGGTCGATCCGGCCGCCAGCCTTACCTCCCTCTCATCCCGCCGTCTCCAACCGGACGAGTGTCACACCGCGACCCCCGCACCCGGGGTCGGTGTTGAACCCGTGGCATGGTCCTTGCGACCCACCGGGCAGGTTCGAAGTAACGGCCGCCCAACAACATCTACAGGAGCCGGACATGCCGCTGCACTTGAGTTTGCCGCCGACCGCCGCCGGGGAGACCAGGCGGTTCGAGCTCGCGCCCGAACAGGTCCCCGCGTGGCTCGCCACACTGCCCAAGGAAGACCCGGCCAAGGCCGGGCGGATGATCCTCGAGCAGCTCGTGCCGCTCAACCGCAGCCGGGTCCGCATCACGCTGCGCCAGGACGTCACCGAGGGCTTCCTCGGATTCGTCGAGCATCTCCTGCCGCGCCTCGACGCGGCGCTCGCTTCGGGCACGTTGCCGCTGTCCCACCAGGGCCGTCACGCCGCCGGACTCGCGGAGGAACTGCTCACCGAGCTCGCGTACTCGTACAAGCTGCTGCTCGTCGAGCAGTCCCGGCGCCTGTTCGGATTCGCATCGAGTGGCCGCGCGCTGCTGCCGGTCACCCGCGCGATGCAGATGCTCGCGCAGCGGCTCAAGCTCGGCTACCGCATGTACGCCACCAACCCCAAATCGGTGTGGCTCGAGCTCCACGAGCTCTATCAGTTCGCCCTCCGTCGCGGGCTCGCCGGCCGGTCCCTCATCGACGGCGGCGAGACGCCGCTCTCGACCTACCGCGGCGCCCTGCTGCTCGCATTCGCCGAGCCGCTCAAGCTCATGCAGGGCGACCTCGACCGGGTCGCCGCCTGGCTCGAGCTGTTCGGCACCAAGGCGACGCTCACGCCCGCCGGCCAGCAGAAGAGCGGACAGGGCCTGTTTCTGCTCAAGTCGCAACGTGACCTGCCGGGCTATGCGCTCTCCAAGCGCCACCACCCCGTGCCGCAGGGCCACGACCTGCTCTTGAACACGCTGCCGCTCGCCGAGCTCCTGCTCGACCAGCTCGCGCGACTCTCCGCCGGCGAGTCGGCCGAGGGTCTGGGCCTGCCGCCCGAAGCGAACGATTCGGCGTTCCGCGATCTGATGGGTCGGCTAGTCAAGCATTGGGGCGCGGTCCCGAACCGGCGCTTCACGCGGCTGCGCACGCATGCGCGCGTCGAGGTCTGCGTCGGCATCCGCGGGATCTGGGAGTTCCTGAACTCGCGTGGCGCCACCAAGCCGGGCAACGGCGAGTGGATGGTGACTAACGAGAGCCCGCGCGGCTTCGCGCTGATGCACGTCAAGGGCCCGATCGAGCCGATTCGCGTCGGCGAGGTCGTCGGCCTGCGCACGCGCGACAGCAACACCTGCCACATCTGCGTCGTGCGCTGGGTCCTGTCCGACAACCCGGAGCATCTGGAGCTCGGGCTCGAGGAGCTCGCGCCCACCGCGCGCCCGGTGTCGATCCGGAAGACCCGCGGCGGGGCGCAGGAGTCCGAGCGGGTATTGCTGCTGCCGGAAGTGCCCTCGCTCAACCAGGCGCCGGCGATCCTCGCTCCGCTCTTCCCGCTCGACTCCACATGCGAGCTGTCGCTGGGTGATCTGCAGTCGAAGCTGCGCGTCCGCGCCACCCGGCTGCTCGAGCGCACGGTGAGCGTACAGCTGGTTCAGTTCAGCGCCGTAAGCTAGCGGTTGACCGCGGGGCGTCGTCCGCCCCGCCGTGGCCCGGTTCAGCGCAGCGAGCTGACCTGAGCCTTCGCTCCGGCAGCCCCGCCTTCCTCGTCCACCAGCGTCCTGATGGGCGCTGCGATCGCCCGGTCGAACCCGGCCGCCGCGCGCTGGATCACGCCGTCAAGCACCGCATCGGTGCCGCGCCCCTTGCCGCCCGCAGGCTCGAAGACCAGCCGCCGGAAGACGTCGGCGATCGTCACGACGTCGGGGTCGCACGCGAGCGCCCAGCGGTCGCCCACGACGCGGGCGACCCAGCCCGCCGCCGCCAGCTCGTCCAGGATGCGCTCGCCCGCCTCACGCGGTGTGCGCGCGTCCGACAGGACCTCGCGCGTGCGCGGCGTCCGTGACGCGCGCTGGGCGCGGAGGAGCACCCGCAGAATCTCCAGTGCGGCGCCGAACGAGATCGCGCCCTGCATCTCCCTTGCCTCGCGCGCCACGCGGAAGTCCGGTGCGAGCGCGGTGATCACCGCCCCGAGCAGGGCGACGACCCAGGAGGCATAGATCCAGATCAGGAACAGCGGGATCGCCGCGAACGCGCCGTAGACGAGCGTGTAGGTCGGAAAGTTCGCCAGGTACAGGGCGAACCCCCGCTTCATCGCCTCGAACATCACTGCGGCGGCGAGGCCGCCGATCACGGCGTGCTTCAGCTGCATCGGCCGGTTCGGGACGACGTAGTACATCAGGGTGAACGCGGCCGCAGTCAGCACCAGCGGCACCAGACTGATGAGGGCGGTCCCTCCTCCCGGGACCTGCCGGGCGAGCCCCAGCGACGCGCTCACGACGTAGGAGGTCACCGTCAGGCTCATGCCGATCAGCAGCGGGCCGAGCGTGAGCACGCCCCAATAGGTGAGCACGCGGAACACGAGCGGACGCGGCCGCCGCACGCGCCAGATGGTGTTGAATGCACGCTCGATCGTCATCATGAGCATGATCGCCGTCGCAGCGAGAAAGGCGATGCCGACCGCGGTGAGGCGGGCGGCGCTCCGCGTGAACTGGTCGATGTAGCCGGTGACCGCCTTCGCGAGCGTTGGCGGCAGGATCTCCTTGCCGAAGAAGTCGTCGAGCCCCTGGGTGAAGTCGCGGAAGACCGGGAACGCGGCGACGACGGTGAGCGCGATCGTGACCAGCGGCACCAGCGCGAGCAGCGTCGTATAGGCGAGGCTCGCCGCCAGGTTGAAGCAGTTGTCCTCGATGAACCGACGGCCGACGTGGCTTGCAAATCGGCCGAGGAGCTGCAGTCGGTTGCGGACCGGCGTCGTCACAATGAGGGCGAAGGCCGTTCGTATAATAGCAGCAGCCTTCGCCTCCTCCGCCGCCGATGCCCGACGTGCTCGTCCTCTACTACAGCCGCCACGGCGCCGTCCGGGAGATGGCGCGCTGGGTGGCGCACGGCGTCGAGCGCGTGGCGGGCATGAGCGCCCGCTTGCGGACCGTCCCCAGGGTGTCGGCGGTCTCCGAGGCGGTCGAACCGGACGTGCCCGCGGCCGGCGCACCGTACTGCGAGCTCGCCGACCTCGAGCAGTGCGCCGGGATCGCGCTCGGCAGCCCGACGCGCTTCGGCAACATGGCGGCGCCGATGAAGTACTTCTGGGACGGCACCGCCGAGCTGTGGCTGCGCGGGGCGCTCTCGGGGAAGCCCGCCGCCGTGTTCTCGTCCACGTCGAGCCTGCACGGGGGACAGGAGACGACGCTCGTCTCGATGATGCTGCCGCTGCTGCACCATGGCATGGTGATCGTCGGCCTGCCCTACACCGAAGCCGCGCTGTTCCAGACCGCGAGCGGCGGCGGGCCGTACGGAGCGAGCCACGTCGCCGGCGTCGCCTCCGACCGCGCGGTGGACGAGACCGAGAAGCAGCTCTGCATCGCGCTCGGCCGGCGGCTCGCGGAAATGGCAACGAAGCTCGCGCGATGACCCATGGCGAGGAAGCGCGCCGGTTCCTGCGCGCGCAGCACTCCGGCGTCCTGTCCACCCTGTCGGCGAGCGTGCCGGGGTACCCGTTCGGCTCGATCGTGCCGTTCGTGCTCGACGCGGACTGCCGGCCGGTGATCCTGATCAGCGCGCTCGCCGAGCACACCAAGAGCCTCGCCGCCGATCCGCGGGCGAGCCTCATCGTCCACGGCTACGAGGAGGACGTCCAGGCCGGTCCACGGCTCACGCTGGTAGGCGACGCCGCGCGGGTTGCCGACGACTCGGCGCTGCACAACCGCTATCTCCGCTACTTCCCCGCCGCGCAGGGGCTCCTCGGGCTCGGCGACTTCTCGTTCTGGGCGATCGCGCCGAAGCGGTTGCTGTTCATCCGCGGCTTCGGGCACATCCACTGGATCGACGCCGCCGCGTTCCGCCCGCCGGAGACCCGGCTCGCCGCGGCGGAAGAGGAGATCGTCGCGCACATGAACTCCGACCACGTGACTGCGCTCGCCGACTACTGTCGGCACGCGCACCAGCTCACGCCACTCGAGGTCGCGATGGTCGGAATCGACTGCGACGGCTTCGACGTGCGCGCCGATGGCCGCCTGCTGCGGATTGGGTTCGGCGAGCCGGTCACGAACGCCGGGAAGGCACGCGAGGCCCTCGCCGCGATGGCGCGCCAAGCGCGCGACGCATGAGCCCGCCGGGCCGCCCCAAGGGCGAATCCCGAGCGCGCAGCGCGAGGGTAGTCCAATAGGCGCGCGAGCGGCGCAGGCCGGCGCGGTCGCGAGCCTCGTCGCGCTCATCGTACTGTGCCTCGCCTGGGAGATCTGGCTGGCACCGCTCAAGCCGGGCGGCTCCTGGCTGAGCCTCAAGGCGCTGCCGCTCCTCGCCCCGCTCTTCGGGCTGCTGCACGGGAGGCGCTACACGTTTCAGTGGACGCCGTTCCTCGCGCTTGCCTACTTCACGGAGGGCGTCGTCCGCGGGTGGTCCGAGCCGGATCCGGTGCGGACGCTGGCGATTCTCGAAGTCGTGCTCTCGCTGACGCTGTTCGCCTGCGCAGTGCTGGGCGCGAGAGCGCTCGCCCGGCCGGCCTAGAGAATCCCGTGCCGCGCGAAGACGTCGGCGAGCTTCTCGCCGCGCCGCAACGCGTCGCGCGTCTGGTCCTCGCCTTCGACCTTGGCTAGAGCGGCGCGCAGAATGTCGTCCTCGATCGCGCGCGGCACGACGACGACGCCGTCGGCCTCGCCGAACACCAGGTCCCCGGGCTCGACGCGCACGCCTCCGCATTCCACCGGAACGTCGATGGCCATGACCTTGCCGCGGCCTCGGGTGTCGAGCGGGCCGATCCCGGCCGCGAACACCGGGAACCGCAGCTCGCGGATCGCGCGAACGTCGCGCACCAGGCCGTCGGTGACGCAGCCCGCGGCGCCCCGGGCGCGGCTTGCGGTCGAAAGGAGCTCGCCCCAGGGAGCGATGCGTCCGGACGCGCCAGCCGCCAGCACGACCACTTCGCCGGGCTTCAGGTCATCCACGAGGGCGATCTCGAGCGCGTAGGGATTCTCTCCCGGCGCGACGTGGTACACGTCCATGTACAGGCCGGTGCGTGCGCGGCCGACCATCACGAGCGCCTCGTCGAGCGGCCGGACGCCCGGCCGCATCGCCTGCGACCGGCGGCCGGCGGCGTCCAGCACGTCGGACAGGACGGCGGTGAACAGCCGTTCGCGCGCAAGTCTGAGCATGTCCTCGCTCATGGCGTCGCCGCATGCTGCGGATTGAGCCGCTCGACTCCGCTCGCCAGCTTGTTCAAGGCATTGACGTACGCTTTCGCCGACGCGACGACGATATCGGTGTCGGCACCGACGCCGTTGACGATGCGGCCGCCCTTTGCGAGCCGCACCGTGACCTCGCCTTGCGACTCGGTGCCCTGGGTCACCGCGTTCACCGAGTAGAGGAGCAGCTCCGACCCGCTCTTCGCGATCGTCTCGATCGCCTTGAAGGTCGCGTCGACCGGCCCGTCGCCGTGCGACTCGGCGCGGCGCTCGGCGCCACCCTCGTTCAGCACGACCGTGGCGTGCGGGCGCTCGGCGGTGCCGCTCGCCTGCCGCATCTGGACGAGCGCCCAGTACTCGCGCGCGGCGTTGATCGCCTCGTCCGAGACGAGCGCATGCAGATCCTCGTCGAAGATCTGCGCCTTCTTGTCGGCGAGGTCCTTGAACTTCTGGAACGCGGTGTTGACGGCCTCCTCGCTCTCGAGGTCAATGCCGAGCTCCTTCAAGCGCTGCTTGAACGCGTTGCGACCGGAAAGCTTGCCGAGCACGATCTTGTTCGTCGACCAGCCGACGTCCTCGGCCTGCATGATTTCGTAGGTCTGGCGCGCCTTGAGCACGCCGTCCTGGTGGATTCCCGAAGCGTGGGCGAAGGCGTTCGCCCCGACCACGGCCTTGTTCGGCTGGACGACGAAGCCGGTGATCTGCGAAACCAGTCGCGACGCGGGCACGATCTGGGTCGTATCGACACGCGTCTCCAGGCCGAAGAAGTCGCGGCGCGTCTTGACCGCCATCACGACCTCCTCGAGCGAGGTGTTGCCGGCCCGCTCGCCCAGGCCGTTGATGGTGCACTCGATCTGGCGCGCCCCGCCGATCATGACCCCGGCGAGCGAGTTCGCGACCGCCATCCCGAGATCGTTGTGGCAATGGACCGACCAGACGGCCTTGTCCGAGTTGGGGACCTTTTCGCGCAGCGTGCGCATGAACTCGCCGAACTGCTCGGGCACGGCATAGCCCACGGTGTCGGGGATGTTGATCGTCGTCGCGCCCTCCTTGATCGCCGCCTCGAGGACCCGGCAGAGGAAGTCGAGCTCCGAACGGCTCCCGTCCTCGGGGCTGAACTCGACGTCCGCGCAGTGGTTCCGCGCGAACCGCACTGCGAGCTTCGCCGCCTCGAGCACCTGCTCCGGCGTCATGCGGAGCTTCTTCTCCATGTGCAGCGCGCTCGTGGCGATGAAGGTATGGACGCGCCCCGACTTCGCGCCTTTGAGCGCCTCCACCCCGCGCGCGATGTCACGATCGTTCGCACGGCAGAGGCCGGCGACGGTCGAGTCCTTGATCGCGTTCGCGATCGCCCGCACCGCCTCGAAGTCGCCGTTGGACGCGGCGGGAAAGCCGGCTTCGATCACGTCGACCCGCAGCCGCTCGAGCTGCTTCGCGATGCGGAGCTTCTCCTCCCTGGTCATCGATGCACCGGGGCTCTGCTCCCCGTCGCGGAGCGTCGTATCGAAGATGATCAGCTGCTCTTTGGTCATGGCCGCGTCCCGTCAAGGCTTCGAAGGTGCTGCCGCAGTGCGGGGTCACCGCGCTGCGCCGAAACAAACCGAATTGGGGGGAAGGGTGTGCTAGCGCGCGAGGCGCAGCAGCAGCCCGAGCAGCAGGCTGCGGAGGAGAAGGGTCGCGATCGCTATGGCAGAACGTCGCATGGCTCGGACTATAGCCGCAAACCTCGGCGCGACGCAATAGGCCGGGAGCGAGTCCCGCGGGGGTCGACTCCCGGGCGGCTAGAACGCGGAACGGGACTTGCGGAAGCTCCAGAGCCAGACCACGTATCCGGACACGGCGTACGCGACGAACAGCAGGAACAGGACCATGGGCGGATTGGCGGAAACGAGCATCAGGCCCAGCACGATCACGAGCACCGCCCAGAACGGCACGCTGCGGCGGAAGTTGATGTCCTTGAAGCTGTAGAAGGGAATGCTCGTGACCATCGTGACGGCGGCGAAGAACGTCACCGCGCTCGCGAGCCCGTGCAGCCACTCCGTGCGCTGCAGATCGAAGTCGTCGATGACCCATACGAAGCCCGCGAGCACGGCCGCCGCCGCCGGGCACGGCAACCCCTGGAAGTAGCGCTTGTCGACGACCTCGATGTTGACGTTGAAGCGCGCGAGCCGGAGCGCGGTCGCCGCGCAGTAGGCGAACGCCGCGATCCATCCCAGCCGCCCGAGCGGCCGCAGGGCCCACTCGTACATCACCAGTGCCGGCGCCGCGCCGAAGGCCACGACGTCGGCGAGGCTGTCGTACTCCGCGCCGAACTCGCTCTGCGTGCGCGTGAGGCGCGCCACCCGCCCGTCCAGCCCGTCGAGCACCATCGCCACGAAGATCGCGATCGCCGCGTGCTCGTAGCGTGCGTTCATCGCCTGGACGATCGCGTAGAAGCCGCCGAAGAGCACCCCGGTGGTGAACAGGTTCGGCAGGATGTAGATCCCGCGCCGCCGCAGCGTGCCGCGCAGCAGACCCTTCCGGGGGGGATGGAATTCGGCCATGGCGCTAGAGCTCGGCGAGAACGGTGCTGGCGGCGTAGACCCGCTGCCCGAGCTCCACCCTCACCCGCGCCTCGGCCGGCAGGTAGACATCGACGCGCGACCCGAACCGGATGAAGCCGAAGCGGTCGCCGCGGTGGAGCCGGTCGCCGGCCTTCGCGTAGCAGAGGATCCGCCGCGCAACCAGGCCAGCGACCTGGACGCAGGTCACGTCCGGCCCGGCGTCGGCCTTGAGCCACAGGGCGTTGCGCTCGTTCTCCAGCGAGGCCTTGTCCAGCGCGGCGTTGATGAACGCTCCCGGCGCGTACCACGTCCGCTTCACCTCACCGTCGACGGGGGCGCGGTTCGAGTGAACGTTGAACACGTTCATGAACACGCTGACCTTGGTCGCTTGCCGGTCGAGATAAGGGTCGTTCGCCCGTTCGACGGCGACGATCCGGCCGTCGGCGGGCGCCAGCACGCTGCGCTCATCGCCCTGGATCCGGCGCGGCGGGTCGCGGAAGAACTGGACGATGAACAGGACCCCCGCCCACAGCGGCACCGACCACCACCAGCCCACAGCCCAGCCGACCACGAGCGCCACGACCGCCGCCGCGGCGAGGAACGGCCAGCCCTCGCGCGCGATGATCGGGTGCGGATACGCCGCCATCGAAGCCGCGATCAGCGCGGACACCGGGCGCCGCCGCGCCCGGGGCCGACGGTGGCTGCCGCTAGTTCTTGCTGGTGTCGACCAGGCGGTTGCGCTTGATCCACGGCATCATCTCCCGCAGCTTCGCGCCGACGGTCTCGATCGGGTGCTCGGCGGTCAACCGCCGCCGGGCAAGCAGCACCGGCGCCCCGGCCCGGTTCTCGAGAATGAAGTCGCGCGCGTACTCGCCGGACTGGATCCGGGCGAGCGCGGCGCGCATCGCGTTCCTGGTCTCGGGCGTGATGACCTTGGGCCCGGTGACATACTCGCCGTACTCGGCATTGTTCGAGACCGAGTAGTTCATCGTCCCGATCCCGCCCTCGTACATCAGGTCGACGATCAGCTTCAGCTCGTGCATGCACTCGAAGTACGCCATCTCCGGCGCGTAGCCGGCCTCGACCAGCACCTCGAATCCCGCCTTCACCAGCTCGACGATGCCGCCGCAGAGCACCGTCTGCTCGCCGAAGAGATCGGTCTCCGTCTCCTCCTTGAAGGTCGTCTCGATGATGCCGGCGCGCCCGCCGCCGATCGCCGCGGCGTACGAGAGCGCGACGTCCCGCGCGCGGCCCGACGGATTGCGGTGGACCGCGACCAGCATCGGCGTGCCCTGGCCCTGGGTGTAGGTGGACCGGACCGTGTGGCCCGGCGCCTTCGGCGCGACCATGAACACGTCGAGATCGGCGCGCGGCTGGATCTGGGCGTAGTGGATGTTGAACCCGTGGGCGAACGCGAGCGCGGCGCCCTTCTTGATGTTCGGCTCGATCTGCTCGCGGTAGACCTGCGCGTGGTGCTCGTCCGGCAGCAGGATCATGACGATGTCGGCGCCTTTCACCGCGTCGCCGACTTCCTTGACCTGGAGCCCCGCGTTCTTCGCCTTGTCCCAGGAGGGGCCGCCCTTGCGCAGCGCCACGGTCACCGCGATCCCCGAGTCCTGGAGGTTGAGCGCATGCGCGTGGCCCTGGGAGCCGTAGCCGACGATCGCGACCTGCTTGTCCTTGATCAGCGACAGATCCGCGTCCTTGTCGTAGTAGACCTTCATGATTTCCTCGCTATGCTCGTGAAACGGGGGACGGCCGACGCGAAGACGCCCCGGTCGCGTCTGCGGTCGCGGTTCCTGCGCCCTACACCCGGAGGACTCGCTCGCCGCGGGCGATGCCGGAAGCGCCGGTGCGCACCGTCTCCAGGATCGCGGCCTTGTCGAGCGCTTGGATGAACGCGTCGAGCTTCTCGCCGGTGCCGGTAAGCTCGATCGTATAGGTCGTCTCGGTGACGTCGATGATGCGCCCGCGGAAGATCTCCGCCATGCGCTTCATCTCCTCGCGGTCCTTGCCGGTTGCGCGCACCTTGATCAGCATCAGCTCGCGCTCGATGTGCGGCGCCTCGGAGAGGTCCACCACCTTCACCACCTCGATCAGCTTGTTCAGCTGCTTGGTGATCTGCTCGACCACGTCGTCGGACCCGATCGTGACGATCGTCATCCGCGACAGCGACGCGTCCTCGGTCGGGGCGACGGTCAGCGACTCGATGTTGTAGCCGCGGGCGGAGAACAGGCCGGCGACCCGCGACAACGCGCCCGCCTCGTTCTCGAGCAGGATGGAGATGATGTGGCGCATGCCTGCGGCGGGTGCGGCGGGCAGCGGATACGTGCTCGGCACGGGCGCGTTCACGGTCGCGATTCTCCGGCCGCCGGCCTCACAGGTCCTCGGCGAGGATCATCTCCGAAATCCCCTTCCCGCCCGGGACCATCGGGTAGACGTTCTCCGTCTGGTCGGTGATGAAGTCCATGAAGATCAGGTCGTTCTTGCGGCTGAACGCCTCGCGGAGCGCCGGCTCGACGTCCTCCGGCCGCTCGATCAGCATCCCGTGGTGCCCGTAGCCCTCGGCGAGCTTCACGAAGTCGGGCAGCGCGTCCATGTAGGACTCCGAGTACCGGTTGCCGTGGAAGAACTGCTGCCACTGGCGCACCATGCCCATGTAGCGGTTGTTGAGGTTGACGATCTTGATCGGCAGCCGGTACTGCTTGCAGGTCGAAAGCTCCTGCAGGCACATCATGATGCTCGACTCGCCGGTCACGCAGACGACGTTCGCACCGGGGTGGGCCAGCTGGACGCCCATGGCCGCCGGCAGGCCGAAGCCCATCGTCCCGAGGCCGCCGGAGTTGACCCACCGCTTGGGCCGGTCGAACTTGTAGAACTGCGCCGCCCACATCTGGTGCTGGCCGACGTCCGAAGTCACGAACGCGTCGCCCTTCGTCACCTCGTAGAGCTTCTCCATCACGAGCTGCGGCTTGATGATCTTCGACGCGCGGTCGTAGCGCAGGCAGTCCTTCGCCTTCCACTGCTCGATCTGGGCCCACCACGCCGCGAGCGCCTGCTGGTCGAGCTTCTGGCCGTGCCCCTCGAGCTGCTTGATGAGGTCGTCGAGCACCTCGCGCACGTTCCCCACGATCGGGATGTCCACCTTGACGCGCTTGGAGATCGACGACGGGTCGATGTCGACGTGGATGATCTTGCGCGGCACCTGGCCGAAGTGCTTCGGGTTGCCGATCACCCGGTCGTCGAAGCGCGCGCCGATCGCGAGCAGCACGTCGCAGTGCTGCATCGCCATGTTCGCCTCGTAGGTGCCGTGCATGCCGAGCATGCCGAGGAACTGCGGATCGGTCCCCGGGAACCCGCCGAGCCCCATCAGCGTGTTGGTGCACGGGAGTCCGAGCAGCCTGACGAGCCGGGCGAGCTGGGGCGCGGCGTCCGAGAGAATCACCCCGCCCCCGGTATAGACCATCGGCCGCTTCGCCTCCAGCAGCAGCTGGACCGCCTTCCTGACCTGCCCGGGGTGCCCCTTCACGGTCGGGTTGTACGACCGCATCGCCACGACTTGCGGGTACTCGAACCGGCACGTTTGGGTAGTCACGTCCTTGGGGATGTCGACCAGCACCGGGCCGGGGCGTCCGGTCGTCGCGATGTGGAAGGCCTTCTTCATCGTGGACGCGAGGTCCCGGACGTCCTTCACGAGGAAGTTGTGCTTGACGCAGGGCCGGGTGATGCCGACCGTGTCGCACTCCTGGAAGGCGTCGAGCCCGATCGCGTGGGTCGGCACCTGGCCGGTGATGATCACCATCGGGATCGAATCCATGTAGGCCGTGGCGATCCCCGTGACGGCGTTCGTCACCCCGGGGCCGGACGTGACCAGGCAGACGCCGACCTTGTTGCTCGCTCGCGAGTAGCCGTCCGCCGCGTGGGCTGCGCCCTGCTCGTGCCGGACCAGAACGTGCTTGACCTTGTCCTGCTTGAAGAGCTCGTCGTAGATGAAGAGCACTGCGCCGCCGGGGTAGCCAAAGACGACCTCGACCCCCTCGGCGTGCAGACAACGAACGACGATCTCGGCACCGGTGAGTTCGGGGGCAGCCACCCGCGCGGTTGGGTCCAGGCGATCCATTCAGGCCCCTATTTCGTTGAATATTTGGCGAAAATGATAGAAGGTAAAGGCTCGGTGCGGTTTGGTCAAGCCTCCGCCCGTGGCGGGGGCGCCGACCTGCGCCGAGGGGCGGCGGGCGGGCCGGCTCCCCTGTTCGTACGCGCCTATTTCCCTCGGCCTCTTCACCGAGAGAGCTTTGATAACATGCCGCGCGCCACCCATCAGCGGGTCGTGGGTCTGGCTCGCGCACCCACGACAAGGACGACCCCCTGGCCTCGCGCAGCGAACTCTCCGATTTCCTGGTCGGCGTCGAAAGGCGGGCGTTCAAGCAGGCCCTGTTCGCCGTCCGCGACGAGGAGGCCGCGCTGGACATCGTGCAGGACGCAATGCTCCGCCTGGCGGAGAAGTACGGGGCCAAGCCGCCCGCCGAGTTGCCGCTCCTCTTCCAGCGGATCCTGCAGAACGCCATCCGTGACTTTTTCCGCAGGCGGAAGGTCCGGTCGCTGTGGATCACCCTGTTCTCCGCGCTGTCGCCGCGTCGCGATGACGACGACGCCGACCCGCTGGAAACTCTCGAGAGCGTGGCCGGTCCTACCCAGCAGCGCGGTCCGGAAGCCCAAGTCGAGCAGGTACAATTACTTGATTTGATTGAGAAGGAAATCAGGAAGCTGCCGGCCCGTCAACGCGAGGCGTTCCTCCTCCGTTACTGGGAGGAACTCGACGTGGCCGAAACCGCTGCCGTGATGGGGTGCTCGGAGGGCAGCGTGAAAACGCATTGCTCGCGCGCCGCGCACGCTTTGGCGGCGGCGCTCAAGGCCAGAGGCATCGAGCTGTGAACGAGCCGTTGCTTGCCCGCAAAGTCAGGGATGCCCTTGACGCCGGCGTGAAGATTTCGCCGGAAGCCTCTGCACGCCTGGTGGTCGCGCGGGAACGGGCCCTGGCGCGCCATCGCGCGCCGGCCCCCGAGCTCGCGTTCGCCGCTGGCCGCGCGGGGGTTCGGTTAGTCGGCCCTGCGCAGCGGCTCACCCGTATCCTCCTGCCCATCGCCTTCCTCGTCGCGGCGGCGCTCGGCCTTCAACAGTGGCAGGAGCATCAGCGTGCGGCGCGATTCGCCGCCCAGCAGGCGGCCGAGATCGAGGAGACCGACACCGGGCTGCTGACCGGCGACCTCCCCATCAAGGCCTACCTAGACGAGGACTTCCAGGCATGGCTAAAGCGCTCATCGGACTAGCCCTTTCGCTCTGCCTTGGCCTGTCCGTCGCCCACGCCCAGACCACCAAGCAGCCCTCGACCTGGGGCCAGTTGACTCAGGAGCAGCAGCGCATCCTCGCGCCGATCAAGGGCGAGTGGGACAAGCTGGACCCGCCGCGCAAGCGCAAGTGGCTCGGGATCGCGCAGCGCTACCCCAAGATGAAACCGGAGGAGCAGGAACGGCTCCAGCGGCGGATGCAGGAATGGGCGAGCTTGAGCCCGGAGCAGCGACGGGCGGCGCGCGAGAAGTACAAGGAGTTCGAGCAGCTTCCCGCTGAGGAACGCCAGGCGGTGCGCAAGAAGTGGGACGAATACAAGGAGGCGCGCGCCGCCCAGGATGCCCAGAAGGCACCGGAGCCGCCGGACGAGAAACCCGCCGCAAGCACCGCCGCATCCGACGCGCCGGGCGAGAAGCCTACCGAGAGCGCAGCGTCCGAGGCCACCCCGTCGTCCGACCCCACCGGACCCCCGCCGCAGTAACGGCCGCCGGCGACGTGGCGGCCGTCCAGGCATCGCAGTCTCCGCACCCCTCGCTCGCACGCCGGCTCGCGGCCATGGCGTACGAGGCGCTGATCGTCGCGGCGATCCTGCTCGTCGCGAGCTTCGCCTTCATGGGCGCGACGACCTCCCGCCTCGAGGGGCTGGCGCGGCACCTCTTCCAGGCCTACCTCTTCCTGGTTCTCGGCCTCTATTTCGTGTGGTGCTGGCGGCGCGGGGGTCAGACGCTCCCCATGAAAGCCTGGAAGTTGCGCGTCGTCCGTCGCGATGGCGCATCGCTCGGCACGGCGCGCGCGGTGCTGCGCTACGTGCTTGCGGCGTTCGTCCTCGGTGCGAGCGCGGTGGCCGCCGCCGTTCTCTGGCGCGAGCCCGGGACACGACTCGCCTGGCTCGCCCTCGCCCCGGGCGCCGTCACGGTGCTATGGAGCCTCGTGGACGCCGAGCGGCAGTTCCTGCACGACCGGCTCGCGGGAACCAAGATCGTGATGAGCGACCGGTAATCGGCGAGCGACGCGCGGGGACGGCCGGGTCCGTCAGCGTCTCTCGACCCACCACATCATCACGATCCCGGCAAGGAGGAAGGCCGCGCTCGGAGCGGCCGCAGCAACGACGGGCGGCCACCGGTCGAGCACCGCCAGGTGGGAGAACAGGGCGTTCAGGAAGTGGAACAGGACCCCCAGCATCAGTCCCGCGAAGACCTTCACCCCGACGCCGCCGGTGCGTACCTGGACGTAGGCGAAGGGCAGCGCTAGCGCCATCATCACGAGCGCTGCGAACGGGTAGATGAGCTTCTTCCAGAACGCGATCTCGTAGCGCTCGGTGCGCTGCTTGTTCGCGGCGAGGTGCTGGATGTACTGGTACAGGCCCCAGGCCGGCAGCTTCTCCGGAACCACCAGCAGCACCGACAGCATCTCCGGCGTCAACACCGATACCCAGTCGACCGACGGCTGGGTCTTGACCGTCGCGCCCGCGTCGTCGAACTGGGTCTCCACCACGTCCGACAGCTGCCAGGTATTCGCGCCCACGTACCGGCCCGTCGCGGCCTGGCTGATCGAGCGCAGGCGGAAGTCCTTGTCGAACTCGTAGATCTTGACGCCCTTCAGCGTGGTGTCCGGCAGCACCTCGCCGACGTTCACGAAGCGGGTGTCCGACCTCACCCATACCCCGGTCCGGAGCTCGGAGCCGACCGCCGACCCGAGCCGCTCGAGCCGGAGCCGCTGGGCGGCGCGCTCGGCCTCCGGCGCGATCAACTCGCCGATGACGATCGTCAGCAGGACGAATACGATGCCGATCCGCGCGAGCGTGCCGGCGGCCTGCAGCGGCGAGAGCCCCGACACCCGCAGCACCGTGTACTCGGAGTTCGCCGCGAGCATCGCCAGCACCACCAGCGTGCCGATCAGCACCGCGATCGGAAAGAGCTCGTAGGCGTGGCCGGGGGCGACGAGGGCGACGAACAGGAAAACCTGCGGCAGCCGGTACGCGCCCCGCCCGACGTCGTCGAGCTCGTTCAGCAGATCGAAGAACGCGAACACGCAGAGGAAGGCGACGAACGCGAACGCGGTCGCCTTGTAAATCTCGCGGGCGAGATAGCGGGTGACCGTCCTCATCGGCGCAACCACAGCTTGAAGCCGAGCGTGTTGCGCCAGAGGAACAGGAACATCGTGAGCCCGAACATCGCGGCGTGCAGGACCCACCACCCGATCTCGAAGCGCAGCCGGCCCTGGGCCACCCAGGCCTGGAGGATGCCCTGCAGGTTGCTGTACACCATGTACGCGAGCACGGCGAAGATCAGGTTCACCGACCGGCTCGCCCGGGGGTTCACGAATGCGAGCGGGATCGCGAGCAGCGCGAGGTTGAGCGCGACGAACGGCAGCCCGATCCGCCACATCAACTCCCCGCGGAGGTCGCCGCTCTTGGCCTCCAGGAGCTCCAGCGTCGGCACGGTCTTCGGATGGCGTCCACGGACCGGCACCTCCCGCGCCTGGATGCGCTGCGCGAACCGCTCGAACTCGACGACGCGGTACTCGCCGGTGCCGGGAATCCCGTCGTATTGCCGTCCGTTCAGGAGCACCGCGAACCGATCGCCGTTGTCGGCCTTTTCGATGAAGCCCTCGCGGCTGACCAGGACACCGCTCCGCCCGCGGCGGTTGCTGGCGACGAAGATGTTGCGCACCAGCCCCTCCTCGCCGTCCACGCCCTCGACGAAGAAGACGCGCTCGGCGTTCGCCGACTCGCGGAACACGCCCGGCGCGATCCGCGACACCTCCTCGCGGTTCTCGAGCGTGCGCCGGTACTCCTGGGCGCGCTGGTTCGCCCAGGGCGTGAGGAACAGCGCGAGCAGCGTGACGAGCAGCACGATCGGCACCGCGAACGCAATCACCGGCCGCACCCAGGCGGCGAGCGATACGCCGGAGCTCGACCAGACGACCATCTCGGAGTCGCGGTAGCTGCGGGAGACCGCCATGAGCACCGACACGAAGAGGGTCAGTGCGAGGAGCACGGGGAGGTAGTTGAGCGCCGTGAAACCGATCAGCGCGACGATCGCGTCGGTCGGGATCTTCCCCCCGGCGGCGCGCGAGAGCATCCGCACGAGCTGGCCCGTCACCACGAGCGCGAACAGCACCGAGAACGTCGCGGCGGCGTACCCGCCGAGCTCGCGCAGCAGTGAGCGCTGGAAGATCACGCGGCGGCCGGGTGGCGGCGTTGACGGGGGAGCGCGATCATCGGGTCCCGCCCCTTCCTCCCGGAGCGCGGGCGGCGAGCGGGCATGCTTTGACGCGGGTGTTTCGGTGCGTGGATAATCAGCCTCGCCGCGACGAGCATCGAACGAAGCCACGCATGCAGACGTTGCCCGAATTTAGCACGAAAACCCTGGCGCCGGAGACGGCCGCCGCGCCGTGCGTAGCGGTCGGCGTATTCGAGTCCCGCAAGCTCTCGGCCGCGGCGGACGCCCTCGACCGCGCGGCGCGCGGCGCGCTGCGCGTGGTGCTCAAGGGCGGCGACATGGACGGGAAGCTCGGCACGACCCGCCTGCTCTACAAGGCCCCCGGCCTGAAGGCCGAGCGCGTCCTGCTCGTCGGCCTCGGCAAGGAGGCCGAGTTCGGACCGAAGGCGTACCGCGATGCCGTCCGGGCGGCGACCGGCGCCGCCGCCGACACCGGCGCGGCCGAGGCGGTGTTCTACTTCGTCGAGCTGCCGGTCGTCGAGCACGACGTCGCCTGGCGCGCGTGCCACGCCGCGCTCGTCGCGGCCGAGGTGCTGTACCGCTTCGAGACGATGAAGAGCAAGAAGAGCGCGGCGCGTGCCCTCAAGCGGATCACGCTCGCGCTGACGCGGAAGTCGGGCGAAGCCGGCGCCGCCCGCGGGCTCGCCGAGGGCCGCGCCACCGCCGCCGGGATGGCGCTCGCCAAGGACCTCGGCAACCTGCCCGGGAACATCTGCACCCCGACCTACCTCGCCGACGCCGCGGGAAAGCTCGCGCGCCAGTGGAAGCTCGGCGTCGAGGTGCTCGAGCGGCGCGCGATGGAAAAGCTCGGGATGGGGGCGCTGCTCTCGGTGGCGAAGGGCTCGCACCAGCCCCCCAAGTTCATCGAGCTGCGCTACCGCGGCGGCCCGAAAGGCGCAAAGCCCATCGTGCTCGTCGGCAAGGGCATCACCTTCGACACCGGCGGCATCTCGCTCAAGCCCGCGGCGGACATGGACGAGATGAAATTCGACATGTGCGGGGCCGCGAGCGTGCTCGGCACCCTGCGCGCGATCGCCGAGCTCGAGCTCGAGCTGAACGTCGTCGGGCTCGTTCCCACCACCGAGAACATGCCGGGGGGCCTCGCGTCCAAGCCGGGGGACATCGTCACCAGCATGTCGGGACAGACGATCGAGGTCCTGAACACCGACGCCGAGGGACGTCTGATTCTCTGCGACGCGCTCACCTACGCCGAGCGCTTCGATCCGGTCGCGGTCGTCGACGTCGCGACGCTCACCGGCGCATGCGTCGTCGCGCTCGGCCACGTCGCGAGCGGCCTGTATGCGAATCGCAGCGAGCTCGCCGACGAGCTCCTCGAGGCGGGGCGCGAGGCGTGGGATCGAGCATGGCAGATGCCGCTTTGGGACGATTATCAGGAGCAGATCAAGAGCCCGTTCGCGGACGTCGCCAACATCGGTGGACGCCCCGCCGGCAGCGTGACGGCGGCGTGCTTCCTGTCCCGGTTCGCGGACAAGTACGCCTGGGCGCACCTCGACGTCGCGGGCACCGCGTGGACCTCGGGCAAGAACAAGGGCGCGACCGGGAGGCCGGTACCACTGCTGACCACGTTCCTGCTGAACCGCGCGGCGAGAGCGTGAGCACGCGATGACGCGTATCGACTTCTATGTGGACGCCGACGATCGGTTGCGAGTCACCTGCCGCCTGGCCGCCAAGGCGGTCAGCCAGCAGCTGCGCGTTCTTGTCTTCGCACCCGATGGCGAGGTGGCGGCCGCGCTCGACCGGTTGATGTGGACCACGCCCGCCATCGCGTTCGTTCCGCACGTCATGGCCGAGCACCGGCTCGCCGCCGAAACGCCGGTCGTGATCGCGCGCGGCGATGGCGACCTGCCGCACGACGAGGTGCTCGTCAACCTCGGGCGCGAGTCCCCGCGCCCGTTCGCGCGTTTCCAGCGGCTGGTCGAGATCGTGTCGCGCGACGACGAGGACCGGTGCGCGGCCCGCGAGCGGTACCGCTTCTACCGCGACCGGGGGTACGAGATCCGTACCCATAGCCTTGCCGAACGGACGCAGGCCGGCGTCGATGGCTGATTCCGACCTCCTCGGCAAGGCCGACGCCCTCCTCCAGCGCCACCGCGCCGCGCGCGCGGGGAAATCCCCCGAGCCGCCGGTCGACTTCCCGGTGCTCACCGAGGTCGTCCAGGGCGCGGCCGCGGCCCAAGCCGCGGCCGCGCCGCTGAGCGAAGCCGAGCTCGCCCAGATCGAGCGCGATCTACGCCTGGAACTCCTGGGCCTGCTCGGGCCGGAGTTCGAACGCCTGGTCGAAGCGAAGGTGCACGAACGTCTCGGGGCGAAGGTCGACGACGTGCTGACCCTCACCCGCAAGGTGCTCGAAGCGGAGGTCCGTGCCGCCGTGCGGGAGGCGGTCGCACAGGTCATCGGCGACGAAGTCGCGCGGCTCCAGCGCGGCGGCGCGGCCGACTAAGGCGCGCGGTCCGATATAATTTCCCCGTCGCGCGTTCGAGCGGACGCCAAACGGCGCCGCCGCTCGACGCGCGATTCGCTTTGAACCGGACGCCCATGGAACTCGCGAAGAGCTTCGACCCGCGCGCCGTCGAGTCGCGCTGGTATGCGGAATGGGAGCGCCGCGGCTACTTCGCCGCCGGCCTCGCCCCCGGGAAGCCGGCGTTCTGCATCCAGCTGCCGCCGCCGAACGTCACCGGCGTGCTGCACATGGGCCACGCGTTCAACCAGACCATCATGGACGCGCTCACCCGTTATCACCGCATGCGCGGGTTCAACACCTTGTGGCTGCCCGGCACCGACCACGCCGGCATCGCGACGCAGATCGTCGTCGAGCGCCAGCTCGAGGCCGAAGGCACCGCGCGCGCCGCGCTCGGCCGCGAGCGGTTCATCGCCACGGTCTGGGACTGGAAGGAGCAGTCCGGATCGATCATCACCCAGCAGATGCGCCGGCTCGGCGCCTCCTGCGACTGGCGGCGCGAGTACTTCACGATGGATGCGAAGCTCTCGCCGGTCGTCACCGAGACGTTCGTCCGACTCTACGAGCAGGGTCTCATCTACCGCGGCAAGCGGCTCGTCAACTGGGACCCGATCCTCCTGACCGCGGTCTCCGACCTCGAGGTGGAAAGCGAAGAGGAGGACGGCCAGCTCTGGCACATCACCTATCCGTTCAAGGATGGGCCCATCGGCGGCCTCCGTGGGCTCACCGTCGCGACCACGCGGCCCGAGACGATGCTCGGCGACGTCGCGGTCGCGGTGAACCCGGAGGACGATCGCTACAAGCATCTCGTCGGCAGGCGCGTCGTCCTGCCGCTCGCGAACCGCGAGATCCCGGTGATCGGCGACGGCTATGTCGACAAGGAGTTCGGCACCGGCGCCTTGAAGATCACCCCGGCGCACGACTTCAACGACTACCAGGTGGGGAGCCGCCACGGGTTGCCGCAGATCGGCATCTTCACGCTCGACGCGAAGATCAACGAGAACGGGCCGGCGAAGTACCGCGGCATGGACCGGTACGAGGCGCGCAAAGCCATCGTCCAGGACCTGAAGGTGGCGGGCCTGCTGGAGTCGGTGAAGCCGCACCGGATGACGGTGCCGCGCTGCGGCCGCACCGGCGCGGCCGTCGAGCCGATGCTCACCGACCAGTGGTTCGTCGCGATGTCGAAGCCTGCCCCGGAGGGGGCGCTGTTCCCCGGCAAGTCGATCGCGCAGGTCGCGCTCGAGGTGGTCCAGCGGGGCGAGGTGAAGTTTTTCCCGGAGAACTGGGTCAACACCTACAACCAGTGGCTCACGAACATCCAGGACTGGTGCATCTCCCGCCAGCTCTGGTGGGGGCACCAGATTCCAGCCTGGTACGACCAGGCCGGCCGCATTTTCGTCGCGCGCACCCAGGACGAGGCCCGGGCACAGGCGCGCGCGACGGGCTCGACCGGCGAGCTGACGCGGGATCTCGACGTGCTCGACACCTGGTTCTCGTCGGCGCTCGTGTGCCACTCGACGCTCGGCTGGCCGGATCCGCGGGGCGAGGACAAGCTAGGCTACGACCTCTATCTGCCCTCGTCGGTGCTAGTCACCGGCTACGAGATCATCTTCTTCTGGGTCGCGCGGATGGTCATGATGACGACCCACTTCACCGGGCGGGTGCCGTTCCGCGACGTGTACATCCACGGGATCGTCCGCGACCACGACGGCGAGAAGATGTCGAAGTCCGAGGGCAACGTGGTCGACCCGGTCGACCTCATCGACGGAATCGCGCTCGACCCGCTGCTCGAGAAGCGGACAACGGGCCTGCGCCGGCCGGAGACCGCGCCGCGCGTGCGCGAGCGGACGAAGCGCGAGTTTCCGGACGGCATCCCGGCGTACGGCGCCGATGCGCTGCGGTTCACGATGGCGGCATACGCCACCCTCGGACGCAACGTCAACTTCGATTTCAAGCGCTGCGAGGGCTACCGCAACTTCTGCAACAAGCTCTGGAACGCGACGCGCTTCGTCCTGATGAACACCGACGGCAAGGACTGCGGGCAGGACGCGTCGGCACCGGTCGAGCTGTCGTTCGTCGATCGGTGGATCGTGAGCCGGCTGCAGCGCACCGAGGCCGAGGTCGAAAAGGGCTTCGCCGACTACCGCCTCGACAACGTCGCCAACGCGATCTACCGCTTCGTCTGGGACGAGTACTGCGACTGGTATGTCGAGCTGGCGAAGGTCCAGCTTCAGAACGGCGGCGAAGCCGCGCAGCGCGGCACGCGCCGCACGCTCGTGCGCGTGCTCGAGACGGTGCTGCGCCTCGCCCATCCGGTGATTCCGTTCATCACCGAGGAGCTGTGGCAAAAGGTCGCGCCGCTGGCCGGAAAGACCGGGCCGAGCATCGTGATCGCGCCCTACCCCAAGTCCGAGCCGGCGAAGATCGACGCGGCGGCGGAAGCGCAGGGTGCGGCGCTGATGGCGCTCACCAACGCGAGCCGGAACCTGCGCGGCGAGATGAACCTCGGACCGGGTGAGCGGGTACCGCTGCTCGCGGAGGGGGATGCCGCCACGCTGGCGCCGATGTTCCCGTACCTGCAGTTCCTCGCCCGGCTGTCCGAGGCCACGGTCGTCCCGCGTCTGCCCGATCTCGACGCCCCGGTGCAAGTCGTCGGCGACGCCCGCCTCATGCTGAAGATCGAGGTCGACGTCGGCGCCGAGATGGCGCGGCTCGAGAAGGAAGTCGCCCGCCTCAAGGGCGAGATCGCCAAGGCCGACGCGAAGCTCGCCAATCCCAGCTTCGTGGAACGGGCGCCCGCGAAAGTCGTGGCCCAAGAGCGCGAGCGCCTCGCCGGTTTCCGCTCCACGCTCGAAAAGGTGGAGGCCCAGCTGGATCGACTCAAAGGAAAAGCGTAACGGATTCCACTCACCCGGCGCTGCGATCGCTCAGGTATCGCAACTTCCGCGTCTTTTTCATCGGCCAGGGCGTCTCCATCCTGGGCACCTGGATGCAGACGCTTGCGACGAGCTGGCTCGTCTACCGCCTCACCGGCTCGGCGTTCATGCTGGGGCTCGCGGCGGCCGCGCTGCAGCTCCCGATGCTGTTCCTGTCGCCGATCGCTGGCGTCTGGGCGGACCGCCTCGACCGGCGGCGCCTGCTCATCGTCGTCCAGTCGCTCGCCGCTGCGCAGGCGCTCACGCTCGCCGCGCTCACCTACGCCGGCGTCGTGCAGGTCTGGCACGTGATCACGCTGTCGCTCCTCCTCGGCATGGTGAACGCGGTCGAGACCCCGACCCGGCAGGCGTTCCTGCTCGAGATGGTGGAGACCAAGGCCGACCTGCCGAACGCGATCGCGCTGCAGTCGATGCTCTTCAACGGCGCGCGCTTCGTCGGCCCGACGATCGCGGGGGTGCTGCTCGCCTTCGCCGGCGAGGCGCTGTGCTTCCTGCTGAACGGCGTCTCGTACCTGGCGGTCGTCATCGCCTACGTCGCGATCCGCGTCACGCCGCGGGCGACGACCGCCCCCCAGGCGGCATTGTGGAACGAGATCGTCTCGGGCTTCCGCTACGCGTTCGGGTCGCTCGCCACCCGGCGGCCGCTCATGCTGCTCGTGGCGCTGTCGCTCTTCACCGCGCCCTGGCAGTCGCTCATGCCGATCTACGCCGCCGAGCGCCTCGACGGCGGTTCCAGCACGCTCGGGCTGCTGATCGGCGCGGTCGGCGTCGGGGCGTTCGCCGCGACCGCGTTTCTCGCCCTGCGGGCCACCGTCCGGGGCCTCGGCCGCGTCATCGCCGGGTGCAGTCTCCTGGCGGCCCTCGCGCTGACGGGCTTCGCGCTATCGAGCGCGCTGTGGCTGTCGCTCGCGCTGCTCGCGTTCTTCGGCTTCGGACTGGTCGCCACGGTGGCGTCGACGAACACGATCCTGCAGACCGTCGCCGACGAGGACAAGCGCGGCCGCATCATCAGCATCTACGTGACGACCTTCCTCGGCGTCGCGCCGGTCTCGAACTTCCTCGCCGGGACGATCGCCGAGGCGATCGGCGCGCACTGGACGATCTTCGGCTGCGGCGTGGCGCTCTCGGTTGCCGCCGCCTGGTTCGCCTGGAACCTGCCCGGCTGGCGCGCCGCGCTGCGTCCGATCTACGCGAAGCAGGGAATCATTCCGCCGCCGCGCGATTGACGCGGCGCGCCGTGGGAACGATCCGGACACCCGCCGGTCCACCTCTCCATGATCGCGGCGCGCGATGGCATGGCTCGGCGACCGGGGGGCAAGACCCCGGCGGAATGTGGCGCAAAGATGGCGCCGACGGCCTTGGCCGCCCGACGCGGCGCTACTTCTTCTTCTCCGACCGGGAACCGCGCTTGATGTCCATGCCGTGGGCCCGCTTGTAGGTCTGGATGTCCTTGAAGCGGCCTTTGCTGTCGCGCACGGCGTAGAGCTTGGTCCCGGACACGCTGCGGTGAGTGGTTCTCTTCGACGCCATACAACCTCCCTCGGCAGTGAGCGGAGCGCGAAAGGCGCACCCGCGCATCGCATCGTACGGCCAAGGGTGCCGCCGTTCAAGAGCCCGCGAGGAAGATCGGCTGCCGGCGGAACCGCGCCGGGCGTGGTGCGCCGGGCGCGGTGCTATAGTCGGCCGCGCATGAACACCCGCCGTCGAAGCGTGCCGCGCGCACAAGGTAGCCCGATGAAGGCGCCGGGCCGCCCCAAGCGCGAATCCTTGGCGCGCAGCGACAAGGTCGCCCAATGAGCCGCAGGATCGCCATCGTCGAGGACGACGCCGCCATCCGCGAGAACGTCGCCGACACGCTGCGCCGCCAGGGCTACGAGGTGGCGTCCTACGCCGATCGGCCGCAGGCCCTCGCCGCCCTCACGAGCCGGCTGCCCGATCTCGCGATCGTGGACATCGGCCTCGGCGCCGACGTTGACGGCGGTTTCACGCTGGTCCGGGAGCTGCGGGCGATGTCCGACCAGCTCCCCATCATCTTCCTGACCGCCCGCGACAGCGATTTCGACCTCGTTGCGGGGCTCCGCCTCGGTGCCGACGACTACCTCACGAAGAGCATCAGCATGCCGCACCTGCTCGCGCGCATCGCCGCGCTCTTCCGGCGGACCGACGTCATGCGCACTCCGCCCAAGGTCGAGGAGACGGTGGACCGCGGACCGCTTCGCCTGGACCTGAAGCGGATGACGGCATCGTGGCGCGAGCACCCCGTCGACTTGACGCTCACCGAGTTCTGGATGGTGCATGCCCTCGCGAAGTACCCGGGCCACGTCAAGAGCCGCGACAGCCTGATGTCGGACGCCAACCTCGTCATCGACGACGCGACCATCACCTCGCACATCAAGCGCATCCGCAAGAAGTTCCTCGCGGTCGACGCCGCCTTCGATGCCATCGACACCGTCTACGGCATGGGGTACCGCTGGCTCGCAGGCTGAACACGGGGTGAAAGCGCGCGTGCCCGAAGCCCCGCGCGCGCGGCTGTCGATCCGCACCAAGGTGCTGCTCGTCTCGGCCGTGCTCGCGGCAATCCCGTTCGTCGGTTACGGCTACGTGCGGGAGATGGAGAACATCCTGCGCAGCGCGCAGGAGCAGCGGGTGATCGCCACCGCGCGCGCGGTCGCCACCGCCCTGCATGACCGTCCCCGGCTCCTCGAGTTCAGCGCCGACGACGACGGCGCACGCCGCCGGCCGGGCGCCCGCGCCGCGACCCAGGAGATCGAGCTGATCCTCACCGGCCTGCGGCGGGCGAGCTCGCGCATCTTCGTGATCGACCAGCAGCGACGGCTGCTCGCGATCGCCGGAAGCCTGCGACAGGAGGCACCCGCGGCGCCCGAGCCGGCCGGGACCTGGAACTGGGTGCAGGCGAAGCTGCTGCGCCCGATCTGGGCACAGCTGCTCGAGCGCCCGCCGGAGGACTTCGACGACGCGATTCCAGAGGATCTGCTCTCGGGCGGCCGCGAGGTCGACGCCGCGCTCTCCGGCGTGCCCGCCTCGCGCTGGCGGCCGACGCCCGACGGCCGCGCAGTGGTGCTGGGTGCGGCGCACCCGATCTGGAGCGGCACCGAGGTGATCGGCGCGGTGGTGGTCGAGGAGACGACGAACAGCGTGGTCACGCTCCGCAACCGCGTTCTCGAGCAGCTGCTCACGGTCACGCTCGCGGTGTTCGTGCTCGGCGCCGGGACGCTCTTCCTCTTCGCTTCGCGCCTCTCGCGGCGGCTGCGCCGCCTGCGCGACGAGGCCGAGGAGGCGATCGACGCGCGCGGCCGGGTGCGACGGGCCTTCCGCGAGAGCGGCGACGGCGACGAGATCGGCGACCTCTCGCGCAGCTTCGCGACCGCCGTCGACCGGCTCGCCGAGTACAACGAGTATCTCGAGCGCATGGCCGACCGGCTGTCGCACGAGCTGCGCACCCCGATCGCGGTCGTGAGCTCCTCGCTCGACAACCTGCGCACCCGCGCGCTCCCGCAGGATGCCGGCGTCTACATCGCCCGCGCCGAGGACGGCGTGCGGCGGCTGAACGCGATCCTCACCAGCATGAGCGAGGCGACGCGGCTCGAGCAGACGCTGCGCGCCACCGAGCGCGAACGCTTCGACCTGGGGCGGGTGGTGTCCGGCTGCGTCGCGGGCTACACCGCGGCATTCCCGCAGCACCGCTTCGAGCTGCGTCTGCCCGAGCGGCGCGTGGAGCTCGACGGCGCGCCGGATCTCATCGCGCAGCTGGTCGACAAGCTGGCGGAGAACGCGATGGATTTCAGCGCGCCGGGAGAGCCGATCGAGGTCGTGGTCGAGGCGGAGGCCACGACCGCGCGGCTCTCGGTGTCCAACGTCGGGGCGCTCCTCCCGGAAGCGATGGCCGACCGCCTGTTCGAGTCGATGGTGTCGGTGCGGTCACCGGCGGCCAAGGTGCAGACGGCCGGCAGGGCAAAGAGCGAGCCGCACCTCGGCCTGGGGCTGTTCATCGTGCGGCTCATCGCCGAATTTCACCGCGGCGCGGTGCGGGCGCGCAACCGCGACGACGGGCGCGGCGTGCTCATCGAGGTGAGCTTCCCGGTCGCCGCGACCCCGATCTAGGAAGGATCGCCGCGTTCTAGATAAACAGGGTGACGTCCGCGCCCGCCGGCCCCGCTCGCCTCATTTCTGCTCGTCGGCCTGCTTGCGCCGCTCTTCCGCCGACTTCTGCAGGATCTGCTCGGTGGCTTTCGCCTTGTCCAGCGCCTGGCGCTGGCTCTTGACGAGGTCCGGAGCCGGCTCTTTCGGCTTGCTGTCGCAGGCGGCCAACGCCGCCAGCGACACGGCCACAATAATCCACGTCGACCGCATCACACCCTCCTGATCGGCTAGAGCTCCAGACTGTCCCTGATCGCCGCGATGCCCGCCGCGGCGCACACGTCGTCTTCTTTCCCGCCCGGCGCCCCGGAGACGCCGATCCCGCCGAGGATCGATCCGCCCGCCTCGATCATCAGCCCGCCACCGATCGCGACGACGCCGGGCCGGTTCCGGATTCCGCTCTGCGGCTTGCCCGCCTGCGTCGCATCGGCGAGCTCGCTCGTGCTGGTGCGGAAGCTGACCGCAGTCCAGGCCTTGCCGCTCGCGGTCTCGAGCGTGTGCGGCCCGGCGAACCGGTCCCGCAGCAGCACCTGCACCACGCCCATCCGGTCGACGACCGCCACCGCCACCTGAAAACCGCTGCCGCGACACCGTGCCAGCGCCGCCTGGGCGGCCTTGAGCGCCGTCTCCGGCGTGAGCACCCGCACGTTGTATGTCGCGTCCTGCGCCCACACGAGCGTGGCGGCGGACAGGCTTGCCGCTGCCAGCGCGATCCTCATCTCACTTCTTCTTCATGAGGAACGTGAACTCCTTGTTCGCCTCCGCGTGCGACATCAGCTCGTTCCCGGTCTGCCTGGAGAACGCCTGGAAGTCCTTCACCGAACCCGGGTCGGTCGCGACGATCCGCAGCACCTGGCCGCTCGACATTTCGGTGAGCGCCTTCTTGGCCCGCAGGATCGGCAGCGGGCAGTTGAGTCCGCGAGCGTCGAGATCCTTGTCGAAGTCCGTCATCATGGTTCCTCCGGGCGCCGGATATCTGAGTTTGGAGTCAGTAGATTAGCGTCTCTGCGTGGCCCGAGTCCATCGCCGACGCGCGGCGCGATCAATCGCGCTAATCTATTCATTCGAACAACGGTCTTGCCGCCCCGCACGATGCTCCCGACAATGGGCGGGACCGGTTCCGAACGCCCAGACAACCTTGCCCGGCCTAGTCCTGCCCCACGGAGGAAGTGCTCTCAAGCCGCTGATGCTGGCGGGTGATGCGCTCGCGGCCGAGCGCGCCCGGGCGCAGACGCTGCGCTCGGTCCGGGTCAGCTCGCGCGAGAAGGGCGACCTGATCATGCTCGGCATCGGCGGCTTCACGCCGCTCGAAGGCTTCATGACGCGCGCCGACTGGGAAGGCGTCTGCGGGGGCTATCGGACGGCGGCGGGTCTGTTCTGGCCGATTCCGATCACGCTGTCGGTCGATGCCGCAACCGCGGGCGCCATTCGCGTCGGCGACGACATCGCGCTCGTCGACCCCGACGACGACAGCCTCCTCGCCGTGCTGAAGGTCACGGAGAAATACCGCATCGACAAGGCGCACGAATGTTCGTCCGTGTTCAGGACCACCGACACCGAGCACCCGGGCGTGCAAATGGTCATGCAGCAGGGCGAAGTGAATCTGGCCGGACCGGTGCAGGTGCTGTCAGACGGCGGCTTCAGCGCGCGGTACGGCGCGCTGTTCATGACCCCCGGGGAGACGCGCGCCGAATTCGAGCGGCTCGGTTGGTCGCGCGTCGCAGCGTTCCAGACGCGCAACCCGATGCACCGCTCGCATGAATACCTCGCCAAGGTGGCGATCGAAGTCTGCGACGGCGTGCTCGTGCACTCGCTGCTAGGCAATCTCAAGCCCGGCGACATCCCGGCCGAGGTACGCACGCGCGCCATCGCGGTGCTGATCGAGAAGTACTTCCACGCGGGTACGGTGGTGCAGGCGGGCTACCCTCTCGACATGCGCTACGCCGGTCCGCGCGAGGCGCTGCTGCACGCGGTGTTCCGCCAGAACTACGGCTGCGCGTATCAGATTCTCGGGCGCGACCATGCCGGCGTCGGGAATTACTACGGACCGTTCGATGCGCACCGGATCTTCGACGAGATCCCGAAGGGCGCGCTCGAAATCCAGCCGCTGAAGATCGACTGGACGTTCTGGTGCTACGCCTGCGGCGGCATGGCCTCGGGGCGCACCTGCCCGCACGCTGACGATCGACCGGCTGCTCGTCTCCGGGACGAAGCTGCGCAAATGGCTTTCGGAGGGCAGCGCGGTGCCGGCCGAGTTCAGCCGCCCGGAGGTGCTCGAGATCCTGCGCGAGTACTACGCGGGTCTGGACGCGGGTGACCGGGTCGAGGTGAAGCTCGCGGGCCACTCCGCCCGCTGAGCGCGCTTGCTTCTCGAGCCAGCCCGCTCTCAGCTTCGCGCGAGCGCCTCGAGCGTCGGAAATGATTCTTCGGAGGAAACGCCCTGGGGCCACCCAGGTGCGCCGGGACCGTCAGTCGATGATGTGGTAGACGGGCGCCTTCTCCATCGCCCACTCGCCGGTATTGCGGTCGTAGCGGGACAGCGTGAAGCAATGCCAGTTCTCGTCATCCAGCTTCATGTGATCGCCACGGTAGTAGTACCCCGGCCAGCGCGTTTCCTCGCGGAACAGCGTATGACGGGTCACTGACTCCGAGGCGAGGAGCCGGTGGTGCAGCTCCCACGTGCGCTGCAGCTGATGAAGATCTTCGGCGCCCATGTGATCCATGTCTTCCTTCAGCATGGCCAGCAGCTCCAAGCCGCGGTTGAGCAGGACGCCGTTCGTCATGTACATGGTGCTGATGCCGCCGACGTATTCGTCCATGATCTTCTCGAGGCGCTGCAGACCGTGGATCGGCAGCAGGTAGCTCGGCGACACGGTGCCGGCGACGATCTCGTTGCGGCCGACGCGGAAGTTCTCCAGCGGCTGGTAGATCACCTTCTCGAGGCCGCGATACTCCTCTTCGCTCACCTGCGGCTGGCCGTTCTTCATGTCCTTCACGTACTTCACCGCCGCCTTGGCGGCGATCCGGCCCTCGGTGAACGACCCTGAAGAGAACTTGTGCGCGGTGCCGCCAATGGTGTCGCCGGCACCGAAGAGGCCTTCGACCGTCATCATCCGGTTGTAGCCCCACTGGTACTCCGCGGGCGCATAGTCTTCCGGCCCGCTCGCCCACGCGCCGGAGCACGTGGCGTGCGAGCCCATGACGTAGGGCTCCGACGTGGTCAGCTCGGGGTTCGTGTGCTTCGGATCGATGTTCTGCGACGCCCAGACCACCGCCTGGCCGATCGTCATGCCGAGGAAATTCTCCCAGCCGACGGTCTCCTTGTGCGGATCCTGGAACGCCTCCTTGGTCACCATGCGGATCGGACCGCGGCCAGCCTTCAACTCCTCGAGGAGGGCGTGGTTCCTGAGGCAGGTCGGCACCGGATGCCGGTCGACGTAGTCGCCGACCAGCTCCTTGGTGTGGTCGTACCACTTCGATTCGTACTCCTCGCCGTAGCCGTTCTGCGTGTACGTCTTCAGATGGAGGAAGTACGCGCCCACCGGCCCGTAGCCGTCCTTGAAGCGGGTCAGGACGATGCGGTTCTCCATCTGCGTCATCTTGGCGCCGACCATGATCGGCAGGCCGTAGGCGGACGCGCTGCTCCAGGGCGCGTACCAGGTCCGCCCCATTCCCTCGCCCACGGCGCGCGGCTGGAAGATGTGCGACGCGCCGCCGGCGGAGACGATCACCGCCTTCGCGCGGAACACGTGGAAAGCGCCCGTGCGGACGTTGAACCCGACGGCGCCGGCGACCCGGTTGGCCTTGGTCTTGTCCATCAGGAGGTGCGTGACCATGATCCGGTTGTAGACCTGGGTCGCGGCCTTGCGCGCCGCCTCGGCGACGATCGGCTTGTAGCTCTCGCCGTGGATCATGATCTGCCACTTGCCCTCGCGCTGGTAGCGTCCGGTCTTGGGGTCGCGCATGATCGGCAGGCCCCACTCCTCGAACTTGTGCACCGCCGAGTCCACGTGCCGGGCGATGTCGTAGCCGAGGTCCTCGCGCACCAGGCCCATGAGGTCGTTGCGCGCGTAGCGCACGTGGTCCTCGGGCTGGTTCTCGTTCCACTGCATGCCCATGTAGCAGTTGATGGCGTAGAGACCCTGCGCGACCGCGCCGCTGCGCTCGATGTTCGCCTTCTCGACGCAGACGATCTTCAGGTCGCGTCCCCAGTACCGCGATTCGTAGGTGGCGCCGCAGCCGGCCATGCCGCCGCCGATGACGAGGATGTCGGCGTCGACGAATACGGTTTTCCTGCCCCCGAACAGGCCCATCAGAGTCCCCGCTTGAATTGATTTGGACGCAGCGCGGGCAATGGCTTGTTGGTGTTGAGCGCGTCGGGCTCGTGCGCGAGCTCCTGCCTGGCGAAATCCTCGGGGCGCGGCGCGTCGTATTCGGCGGGACCCTTGATCGAGCCCCAGGGCGTCGTGCGGATCGGCGACACGAAGTTCTTCTCGCGGCCGTCGCGGAACCTGAGCCGCCAGGAGATCGTCCCCTTCTTCTCCTCGCGCAGCACGCGGACGCTGTGCCCGAGCGGCGCGAAGTCGGCGTAGCCGCGCACGTCGATGGCGTTCTGCGGGCAGGCCTTCACGCAGGAGTAGCACTCCCAGCACATGTTCGGCTCGATGTTGTAGGCCCGCCGATACGTCTTGTCGATGTGCATGATGTCGGAGGGGCAGATGTCGACACAGTGCCCGCAGCCGTCGCATCGCGTCATGTAAACGAAGGTGGGCATGGCTCTCGCCTCGTCAGTAGTGCTGGGGTCGTTCGCGCGCGCTGCCGAACTGCTCGGGCTTGTCGGCGGGGCCGGGCAGGTTGCTTCGCGTGCCGTTCGCGTAGGAAACCCTCTTTTCGAACGCCGCCGCGGGCTTGAAGAACATGTGCGCAAACTTGGACCACGGCACCGATCCGAACAGCACCGTCGTGGCGATGACGTACAAACCGAAAAGCACGTTGGCCGCGGCGCTGCCCCTCGCCTGCAGCCAGGCCCAGATCAGACCGAGCGTCACGCTGGCGAGAAGCGAGAGGATGAACAGATCCGCGCGCGTGATCCGGAGCGGCGAATTGCCCTCGGCGGCGACATCCGCCCGGATGAAGAACCAGAACCAGTATCCCCCGAGGCAAACCATCAGGCCGCCGATCCACCACAGCTGCGGCAGGATGGCGGGCGTCGGCGTCGCGGGCGTCGGGTAGCCGAACACCATGACGGCGGTGGTGACGACGTAGATCACGAACCCATACATGGTCAGCAGATGGGCGACGCGGCGGCGCGCGCTGCAGAACTCCCCGGATGCGAGAACGTCGACAAGCCCGGTTTGGATGGCGAGTGACACCAGTTCGCCGCCACCGACTTGCCTCGACCCATTGCTTCTCGATTTCCGCCAGCTATCGAAAAAATACCGGGCGCTCCCCTTATGGACGATGTCAAACAACGTCCCTGCCGCAACGAGGACAATCATGATGACGACATAGGTCTGCATGACTGCAGGCGGCATGGACGCCGAAAGCTCGGCAAACGGATTGATGGTGAACATCTCGTCTGTTCTCCCTCGCCGTCCCTGGGCGCGGATTCTAAGGGTCGCGTGCCGAGTACCTGCCTTTAATCTTCGCTATGCACCGATAGAGGCGTTGAATGCTCGCAACGCGGGGCTTCGCGAAATGAAACTGACGGCGCGACGACGCGCGCGAACGCGGCTCACCGGGTTTTTCAAGGTACGCCCGTGAGCGATAGACGACCGGCCAACGGCCTCGACCGATCGCCGCTCACGGCGTTGCGAGGCGTCGCTACTTGCAGTTGGTCATGCAACGCACCGCCTTGGCGTCGGGCCGGTCGTCCCGGATGAACCCGTTGCGGTTCGGCATCTGGACCCGCGGCAGCGTCGTCCTGATCCATGACCGCGTCGGCGGGCACGAGCCCGTTCAGGTTCAGGAGGTACGCCGACAGCGCGTAGACCTCGTCCGCCGTCAGGCTCTGGGGCCGGTCCATCGGCATCGTGCGCCGGATGTAGTCGAAGAGGATCGGCGCGTACGGGTACATGCTGCCGGGCGTGAGGACGCGGGTGCTCGGTGGTGAACGACCCGATGCCGCCGACCATCGTGCCGTAGACCGGGCCGCCCTTCGCGTCCGCGCCGTGGCAAGCCGCGCACTTCGCTTCGTACACGCGCTTGCCTTCGGCGACGGTGCCGCGGCCGGCCGGGAGCCCGCGCCGTCGGAAGTGCGGATGTCGATGTTCCACGGCGCGATGTCCGCCTCGGCGATCGGCTTGCCGTAACCGGTCGCGGGCTTGGCCGGGGCCGATGCGGACTGCGTGCAGTTGCGCACAGCCGGCAGCCGCGAGCGCGGCCGCCGCGGCGAACAGAACGAACTCAGCCCGCGATCGCATTTTTCACCTCCCCGTTCGCGGCGACGGACCATGGCTGGATGCCGTTGTGGTGCTGGACGAAGCCGACGATCGCGCGCGACTTTCTGGAGGTCGGCCACCGTCGGCTGCACGTAGCCGGTCGAGTCCACCGCGCGGCTCGCGATCACGGCCGGGCTGCCGTTCCAGTTCCAGCGATACCGGAACCGGGTGAGCGTCTTGTCGAGGATCGGCTGCTCGAGCGTCGCCTCGCTGCCAGTTCCGGCCGCCGTCGAGCGAGACGTCGACCGCGGTGATGCGGCCGTTCCCCGACCAGGCGAAGCCCTGGATCTCCTGCCACCCCGGACCGGTCGAGCTTCATGCCGCCGGAGGGGCGCGTGATCACCGACTTGCACTCCATCTCGAAGCTGAACTGGCGCCACTTTCCCTCCGGCATCGGATCGGTGTAGCGCGCGGTCTCGCTGCGGAAGTGCCACGGCTGGTCGCCCGCCTTGATGCGGCGCAGCCACTTCACCGACACGTTCCCCTCCCAGCCCGGGATGAGCACGCGCAGCGGATAGCCGTTCTCGGGACGCAGCATCTCGCCGTTCGCCGCGTAGACGATCAGGCCGTCGTCGAGCACCTTCTCGATCGGGATCGAGCGCGTGTGGCTCGAGCCGTCGGCGCCCTCGAAGGCGATCCACTTCGCCCCCGGACTGGAGGCCCGCCTCGTCGAGCAGCCACGACACCGGGACCCCGGTCCACTGCGCACAGGACAGCAGGCCGTGGGTCTGCTGCACGGTCGTCGAGGCGTTCTTCAGCCAGTCGGCGAGGCCGTTGCCCGAGCACTCGAGGAAGTGGAACCGCGACACCGACGGGTACCGCATCAGGTCGTCCATGGTGAAGACGAGCGGCTGCCGCACCATCCCGTGGATCACCAGGCGGTGCGTCTTCGGGTCGATGTCGGGCGTGCCGGCGTGATGACGCTCGAAGATCAGCCCGTTCGGCGTGACGATGCCGTGCTGATCCTGGAGCGGCGTCATGCTCCAGTCGGACCAGTTCTGCCGGTTCACGAAGACGTCGGTCCGGCGGCGCGCTACGTGCGCCTCGTACTTGGACGGCATGCCGTACATCGCCGGCGGGATCGGCCGCCCCATCTCCTGCGCCGCCGCGGGGATCGGCAGCGGCGCGGCGCGAGCACTCGAGGCGAGGCCCCCGGCGGCGAGCGCGCCGCCGGCCATCGCGGCACCCTTGCGAAGGAAGGCGCGGCGGTCCTCGGACTCGAGCCTCGCGTCCTCCTCCTTCGGCAATACGGTTCGCTTCGGCGCGGAACGCAGTCGGGTGTCGCTTGCCATGGGTCGCCTCCTTCGGTGTGCGGCGCCGTAGCCGCTAGTCACGGGGTTCTTCGCCCCGAATCATGAAGGGTATTGCATTAACCGTGCCATTGCCGGTCATCGATTTAACTCGCTGTCCCTTCTCATTGTGCGCTTGCGGCATCCGCGGGCGCCCCGCCGCGGATGTTTCGTGCGGAAACGAGGCGCGCCGGTGGAAACGGCGCCGGATGGGCGCGCACGGCTGGAGGGGGCGGGTTGAGGCGCTAACCGGATAAGATGGGGGCCATGAAAATCTGCATCGTTTCGGACAGCCATGACCGCGCCGATGCGCTCGCGCAAGCAGTGAGCGAGGCGAAAGAACGGGGCGCCGCGGCGGTGATCCATTGCGGCGATCTCATCGGCGCGCACACGCTGCGGCCCGCAATGAACGCCGGATTGCCGTTGCACCTGATCCACGGCAACAACCTCGGGGATGCGGGCGCATTGCACAACCTCGCGCGCGCAAGTGGCGGCCTGATGCAGTACCACGGGGCCGACGCGCGCGTAGAGCTCGGCGGACGTCGAATCTTCGTCGTGCACTACCCCGAGTATGGTTACGCGATGGCTTGCACTGGCGATTGGGACCTGGTGTGCTGCGGCCATTCGCACTGCGCCGGCATCGAGCGCGTGGCGAACGTCAAGGGCGGGACAACCTGGCTGGTGAACCCAGGCACAGTGGCCGGGCTGGCGGCGCCCGCCACCTGGATGCTGGGCGATCTTGCGGCGATGCACTTCGAAGTTCGAGCCCTCGCCGCCTGATCACGGCTTTCAAGGCAGCTCGCCGCGGCGGCGGGATGGGGAGCGGGCGCGCGTTCGAGCCGCCGTTTTGCTCGCGGAGGGGCCCCGCCGCTGTTTCCTGCCGAAACGCGGGCGGCCGCGCCCGGACTGCCGCACGCGGCATATCGATTTAGAAATTAGTGATTTAGGCGGGCCGCCCAGTGTGGCACAGAATCTGCCTCTGGAACTCCGAATCAGCTGCGCAGCAAAGGAGCACACGCATGGCCAAGACCGCCGCCGACTGGGCTGCCCGACCGAAATTCCCGCCGACGCACTACGTCGACTCCCGGATCTATACCGACGAAGAGATCCTCGCGGAGGAGCGCGAGAAGCTCTTTCGCCCGAACTGGGTCATCGCCTGCCACGAGTCCGAGATCCCGAGCGCCTTCGACTACCGGCTCGCCACCCACCCCGCCGGCGTGCCGCTGATCGTCGTGCGCGGGGACGACGCGAAAGTGCGGACCTTCTACAACATCTGCCCGCACCGCGGCAACACCATTCTGTACGACCCCGCCGGCAACGCGAAGCGGATGACCTGCATCTTCCACCAGTGGTCGTTCGATACCCGCGGCAACTGCCTCGACATCTCGCGCGGCGAGCAGGGCTATCAGGACCGCTACGGCAAGCAGGACGCGAGCCTGCGCGAGGTACGGACCGAGGTCGCGTTCGGCGGGTTCATCTGGGTGAACCTGGACGACGGCGCGATCCCGCTGCGGGAGTTCGTCGGCGGCGCGATGGACATCCTCGAGCCGTACATGCAGGAGCCGATGGAACTGTTCCACTTCCACAAGGCGGTCGTGCAGACGAACTTCAAGCTCTGGCACGACACCAACAGCGAGTTCTATCACGACTATCTCCACTACTTCAATCGCATCACCGGCATGATGCAGCCCGGCTACTTCGAGCGGAAGTACACCGCCTTCCCGAACGGCCACGCGACCGTCGGCTCGATGCAGATCCAGTACGACAAGTACGAAGGCAGCAAGGAGCGCGCGGTCGGCTGGCCAGGGCTCGCGCGCGGCGGCTGGTACATGGTCGACCTCTTCCCCGGGATGACCTACAACCTGCGCACCTCGGTCATGCGCATCGACACGTCGATCCCGCTCGGACCGAACAAGGTGCTGATCGAGTTCCGCGGCCTGGGGCTCAAGGGCGATACGCCCGAGGAGCGCGCCCAGCGCATCTTCGACCACAACACGATCTGGGGGCCGTTCGGCCGCAACCTGCACGAGGACCTCCTCGGCGTGCACGGCCAGGGACGCGCGATGCGCGAGGGCACCGACTCGCGGTGGGTGATCCAGGGACGCGAGGAGAACAGCACGATCCACGACGAGGTCGGCATGCGCCACTACTATGCGGAGTGGACGCGCCGCATGGGACGCCCGTCGTACGACCCGGCCCGCACAGGGCCAGCCGGTGCCCGCCGCCGCCTGAAGGACGCCGGCGTGGCGACGCTCGAGCAACGCCAGGCGGTGGCGGACCTCGTCTATCGGAGTTGCCTCGCGCTCGACGCGAAGGACTGGGACGCGTTCCTCGACCTTTGCGACTCCGGGTTTCGCTACACGATCAGCACCTACAGCCCGGAGATCCGCCGCGACATGGTCTGGCTCGACCACGGCAAGGACGGCATGACGACGCTGTTCGCGAACCTCCCCAAGCACAACAGCGACCACTCGCCGCTCACCCGGCACGCGACCGTCTACACCGTGGACGTGAACGACGCAACGGGCGAGGCGAGCGTCGTGTCGGCGCTGCAGGTCTTCAAGACCACGCTCGACGGCGGCGCGACGGAGCTGTTCGCGGTCGGACGCTTCCACGACACGGTGAAGCTCGCCGGCGGTGGCGCGAAGCTCCTGAAGCGCGAGGTCCGGCTCGATACCCGCCTGCTCGGCTTCGGCTACCACGTTCCGTTCTGACGCGATCCGATGCGAGTTCAGCTCAACGCCCGGAACCGCGCCTACGAATTCGAGGCCGATCCCGGGGAGAAGATCCTGTACGCCGGATTGCGCTCGCGGATCGACCTGCCGTACGAGTGCGGGACCGGCACCTGCGGCACCTGCAAGGCGCGGCTCGTCGCGGGCCGGGTCGAGGACGGCTGGCCCGAAGCGTCCGGCCGCAAGTACCTCAAGGGCCAGGGCGAGTTCCTGATGTGCCAGTGCGCGGCGGCAGCCGATCTCACGGTCGAGGTCGCGAGCTTCGTGTACGCGATGGATTCCGGCGCGTGTCCCGCCCTCAGCGTCAGCGGCGTAGTCGCGGACGCACGCGCGCTCACCCACGACGTCACGGCGCTCGAGATCGCGCTCGATCGGCCGCTCGACTTCGACGCCGGACAGTTCATGGCCGTCGCAGTGCCCGGCGTGCCGGGCTTTCGCGGCTACTCGATGGTCAACTTCGACCGCCGGGCGCGCAAGCTCGACTTCGTGGTCAAGAAGAAGCCCGGCGGCGGCGTGTCGGAGTGGCTGTTCGGCGGTGCGGCCGCCACGGCGCGCGTCGGCATGTTCGGCCCGCTCGGCAGGGCGACCTTCCACCCGAGCCTCGCCAAGAACCTCCTCTGCATCGCCGGCGGAAGCGGCATCGCCGGCATGATGTCGATCCTGGCTCGCGCCTGCCAGGAACGCTACTTCGCGCAGTTCCGCGGCGACGTGTTCTTCGGCGTGCGGACGATGGCCGACGCGTTCTACCTCGACGAGCTCGAAGCGTTCCGGCGCGAGTTCCCGGAGACGCTCGCGATCACCGTCGCGCTGTCGGACGAGGACGTGCCGGCGGCGGTGGCCACGGCACCCGCTGCTACGCTTCGACCGCGGGCTGGTGCACGAGGTGGCGAAGAAGTCGATGCAGGGTCGATTCCAGAACGTCCGCGCGTACCTCGCGGGACCGCCGCCGGCGGTGGACGCGGGGATCCGCTTCCTGCTGCTCGAGGCGAAGCTCACGGCCGACAACATCCGCTACGACAAGTTCAGCTGATGGCGAAACGCTTCGTCTGCAGAACGGCGGATGTCCCCGCGAACGGGCTGAGAGAGTGCGAGGCCGACGGCGGCCTGAAGCTCCTCGTCGCCAACGCCGGGGGCGAGTTCTTCGCCTACCAGGCGATCTGCCCGCACCAGGACGTGCCGCTCTGCGAGGGCCTCTACGACGGCGCGATCCTCACCTGCCACCAGCACCTCTGGCAGTGGGACATCCGCACCGGCTCGCCGATGGGGCTCGCCGAGACCGCGCTCGAGCGCTACGACCTCGCTGTCGAGGGCGACTCGATCTACGTCGAGTCGAAGAGCGCGCTCGACGTCGGCACGCTGTTCACCGGCGCCTCCGAGCCGACGCTCGCCAAGCTCGCCGCCCTCGCGCGCCGTGAAGAGTACGATCAGGGCGCGGTGATCTACGCCGTCGGTGACCCGGCCGATGACTTCTTCGTGCTCGAATCGGGGCGGGTCGAGTTCCGGATCGGGCGCGACGAGCGCACCAGCCCGGCCGGGTTCATGCTGCGCAAGGGCGAGGTGTTCGGCTGGGCGGCGCTGCTCGACACGCATCCGCGCCGCATCGCGGGTGCGCGGGCGGTCGAGCGCTCGGCGGTGCTCAGGATCGACGGCCGGCAGACGCTCGCGGCGCTCGCGACCGACCCGGCGTCGGGATATCTCGTGATGAAGCGGCTCGCGGCGTTGATTGCGCGCTACCTCGCCGAGCCGGGAGCGAAATGATGCGCGGGGGGCCGTAGCGCCGGGACCCGTCCGGGTCGATCGGAGGGGAACAAGAAGAGCGAGCAGTCCACACGCGGCATTCACGGTGCCGTTGCAAGACCCACAAATGGAGGATGTCATGAGAGCAGCAAGTCTGATGCGCTCCGCGCTTGCGGCGCTGGCGCCGTTCGCGTTGATGACCGGGATAGCGCACGCCCAGCCGGACCTCGGGAAGCCGGGCGGGCCGGTCAAGCTGGTGGTCGGCTACCAGCCCTACTACACGCAGGTCGTGGTCCGGCGTGGTGATGCGCGGCAAGAAGTTCTACGAGAAGTACCTGCCGAAGGGCTCGGAGGTCGAGTTCCAGATCGGCCTGCAGGGCGCGATCATCGTCAACAACATGCTCGCCAACAAGCAGAACATCGGCTACATGGGCGACATGCCGTCGATCGTGTCGACGACCAAGACCGAGACGTCGCCGACATCCGCCTGGTGGCGAACCTCGGCCTCGCGCTTCGACCAGTGCAACATCTTCCTCGTCCGCAACGACGCGCCGCAGTTCAAGCGAGCCCGAAGGAAGCGACTCAAGTGGCTCGACGGCAAGATCGTCGCGGTGCCGAAGGGCTCCTGCACCGACCGCTTCGCGTCAGGCGACGTTCAAGAAGGGAAGCGTACCAGCCGAAGGAGTACCTCAACCAGAACATCGAGGTCATCACCTCCAACTTCCGCGCCGGGAAGATCGACGCGGCGGTGATCTGGGAGCCGACCGACGTCGCGGCTGGTGCAGGAGGGCCTCGCGCGGCGCGTCGCCTCCGGCGCGAGCGTGCAGGAGAACGACGGCGGGTTCCTCGCGATGCGCGCCGATCTGATCAAGGCGCGGCCCGACGTCGTGAAGGCGTGGCTGACAGGCGGAGCTCGACGCGCAGCTCTTCCTCGCCGACCCGAAGAACGCCGCCGAAGTGATCAAGATGCGCGAAAGAGCAGACCACCGGCTTCTCCGAGCGCGTGCTGTGGTACTCGCTGTACGGCACCTATCCGCAGAACGACCGGCGGTTCGCCGGTGCGGAACCAGATGCACTACACGTTCACGCCCGAGGCGCGCGAGCTGCTCAAGCGCGCCGCTGCGTTCCTGTACTCGATCAAGAGCATCAACGTCGAGCAGGTGCGGCCCGAGGCGATCGAGGCGAGCTGGACCGAGCAGGTCCTGAAGGAGCGGGGCAACTCAAGGCGCCGATCGGCGAGGTGAAGGCGCCTGCCCGACGGCCAGGCGCCGAAGTGAGCAGGCGCAGCTCCCCTCTCCCCTTGCGGGAGAGGGGCTGGGGGAAGGGGCGCTGGTAGCGCAGGGTGAATCGATGGAGCTAACGCTCAACCAGGCGTTGCAGGACGCCGACCTCGACGTCCTGCGCGAAACCACGCCGTTCCGCGACGCCCCGGAGCCGCTGCTTCGCAAGATCGTCGCCATCGCCCGGCGGGCACGGTACGCCGAGGGCGAACGTGTCTACAGCGCGAGCGGCGCGGCCGACGACATCTTCGTCGTGGTCTCCGGCAAGGTCGAGCACGTTTTCTCGCCCGACGTGGGTGCGCGCGAGCCGATCAAGCGCATCACGCACGGCGGTGTCTTCGGTTGGGCAGGCCTCCTGCTCGGGCAGACGCAGCGGCTCGCGACGGTCACCGCGACCGAGCCGACCGAGTGCCTGCGCATCGGCACCGAGGAGCTCGTCAAGGTGCTCGAGTCCGACCCCGCCGCCGGCAACAATGTGATGGAGCGCTTCGCGACGATGATCGCGCGCGAGTTCACCGTCCCCGAGTTGCTGGCGCAGGTGCGGCGGCTGTCGGGACAGCCGCGGACCGAGGAGATGACGAGCCTCGGGCTCACGATGTACCGCGTATCGCTGTGGCTGAGGAGCCCACGACCGTACCTGATGCTCGTCGGGTTCGCCCTGTTCCTCGGTTTCTGGTATTTCGCGGTGGAGGTGTGGCGGCTGCCGCGCTTCAAGGAGATGCCGGGGATCACCGCGGTCATCAAGGAATGGCTCAGCCCCAATCCGACGTACGGACTTTCGATCCACACCGGGGAGTACTACCAGCACATCGCCGTATCGGTCTGGCGCGTCGCGAAGGCGTTCTTCCTCGCGACGCTGCTCGGCGTGCCGTTCGGCCTCTTTCTCGGCTGGTCGCGCAAGTTCAAGGAGTACGTGTTCCCGGTGTTCGAGCTGCTCCGGCCGATCCCGATCCTCGCCTGGGTGCCGCTCGCGATCGTGATGTTCATCGCCACCGAATCGGCGGTCGTGTACCTCGCGTTCCTCGCTTCGTTCTTCGCCACCGCACTCAACACCATGCTCGGCGTCCAGTCGATCGACGAGTCGTACCTCCGCGCGGCGTCCTGTCTCGGGGCGAAGAAGGCGCAGGTGTTCCGTCACATCATCCTGCCGGGGGCCCTGCCGTTCATCTTCACCGGACTGCAGATCTCGATCGGCGTGTCGTGGTTTTCGCTGGTCGCCGCCGAGATGGTGTCCGGCCAGTATGGCCTCGGATACGTGATCAACACTTCCTACATGATGGTGCGCTACCCGACTATCGTGATCGGGATGATCACGCTCGGAATCGTCGGCTACGTGACCAGCGCGATGGTGCGGATCGCGGGCGACTATCTGATGGAGTGGCGCGTGCGCGAGCTCGCGCTCGCCGAGCGCTAGAATGGATCTGCGTGCACCCGCGCCGAGCGGCCCGATCGTGACCCGCGGCCAGATCCTGATCGACGACGTCGTCAAGATCTACGATCCCGACGGCGCGGCGGTGATGGCGGTCGACCACTGCTCGCTCGACATCGAGGCCGGCGAGATCTGCATGATCGTCGGGCCGTCGGGTTGCGGCAAGACCACGCTCCTCAATGCGATCGCCGGCTTCCACGAGATCACCTCCGGACGGATCCTGCTCGACGGTGAGCTGTTGTGCGGGCCGGAACGGCCGAAGGCCGAGCCGGGGCCCGACCGCATCGTCGTGTTCCAGAACGGCGCGCTGTTCCCGTGGAAGACCAATCTCGACAACGTGACCTTCGGCCCGGTGATGCAGGGCAAGCTCGCGCCCAAGGAGGCGGTCGACAAGGGACGCGCGATGATGGCCGATGCCGGGCTCTCGGGCGTCGAGCACAACTACCCCGGCGAGGTGTCCTCCGGCATGCGGCGCCGGGTCGAGATCGTCCGCGCCCTGATGAACGACCCGAAGGTGCTGCTGCTCGACGAGCCGTACCGCGCGCTCGACTCGCTCACCAAGTCGGTCATGCACGAGGCGTTGCTCGAGATCTACTACAAGAACAAGGTGACGATCTTCTTCATCACCCACGACCTCGAGGAGGCGATCTTCCTCGGCCACCGGGTCGCGATCATGACCACCCGCCCGTGCAAGCCGAAGAAGGTGCTGACGGTCGACATCCCGCACCCGCGCGACTACGGCGTGCTCACGTCGAAGCGCTTCCGCGAGCTGATCGAGGAAACGAACGACGCGGTGCACGAGGAGGCGCTGAAAGCCTTCCAGGCGGGAGAGAAGGAGGGTTAGGGATGACGGCGGGGGTCAAGAAGCTGCTGACGAGCTCGGTGTTCTGGCGCGGCGTCGCGTCGATCCTCGTGTTCGTCGTGCTGTGGGAGCTCGGGGCGCGGTCGAAGCAATGGATGGCGCCGGAGTTCTTCGCGCCGTTCAAGGCGCTTCTCGGCGCGCTGGGCTTCAAGAAGGACTACCTGCCGTGGATCGGCGCAGTGCCGGCGCCGAGCGCGGTCCTCCAGGCGTGGGTCGGCGTGCTCACCTCGCCCGGCTATTGGATGAGCTGGTACATGAGCTTCTTCCGCGTGATGGGCGGCTTCATCGCGGCGATGATCATCGGCATCCCGTTCGGGCTGGCGCTCGCGGTCAGCCGGACCGCCTATGGCACGTTCTTCCCGACCTTCGAGGTGCTGCGGCCGATCCCGCCGCTCGCCTGGGTGCCCGCCTCGATCATCTTCTGGCCGACGCAGGAGCTGTCGATCACGTTCGTCACCTTCCTCGGCGCGTTCTACACCATCGTGATCAACGTGCTCGGCGGCGCGCGATCGATCGACCAGCGCTACTTCCAGGCGGCGCAGTCGATGGGCGCGTCGAACTGGGACATCTTCCGCCGCGTGATCCTGCCCGGCACCCTGCCCTCGATCATGGTGGGTTCCGCGGTCGGGATGGGCATCACGTGGGAGGTGGTGGTCGCCGCCGAGATGATCTCCGGTGGCGGCAGTCAAATGGCCGGCACCGGCGGCGGGCTCGGCTTCTTCATCTGGAACTCCTACGTCGGCGGTTCGTACGAACAGATCGTGATCGGGATGATCTCGATCGGCATCGCCGGGTACCTGTCGAGCGAGCTGCTGCGCACGCTCGGGAAGTACGTGACGCCATGGCTGAAGGCGCGATGAGCGCAGTCGCCGACCCGGTGCGGACGGCGATCGCCGCCGGCGAGCTCGTCGTCGCGGACGTCGCGAAGAGCTACGGTGCGACGCGGCTGCGCAAGGAGGTCGTGCGCGACTGCTCGTTCACGATCGAGCGCGGCAAGCTCACGGTGATGATCGGGCCCTCCGGGTGCGGGAAGAGCACGATCATTCGTCTCCTTGCCGGCTTCGAGCGGCCGACCTCGGGCACCGTCACGATCGACGGCCGGCCGGTGACGGGACCCGATCGCGAACGGCTGGTCGTGTTCCAGGAGACCGCGCTCTTCCCTTGGATGACCACCTACGACAACATCCTCTACGGGCCGCGGGCGCGGGGGGAGGTCACGCCGAGCTACGCTGGACCTCGCCGAGTTTCTGCTGACCAAGGTCGGACTGCAGGATTTCCGCAACAAGTATCCCGGCCAGCTCTCCGGCGGCATGCAGCGCCGCGCCGAGCTCGCGCGGGCGATGATCAACAACCCGAAGGTGATGATCCTCGACGAGCCGTTCCGCGGCCTGGACGCGATGACCAAAGAGCTGATGTGGGAGTACTACTCGCGGCTCTTCGAGGAGTACCACCGCACCAACTTCTTCGTCACGACCGACATCGACGAGGCGGTCTACCTCGCGGACCGGCTGCTGATCATGTCGAACATCCCGACCCAGGTGCGCGCGGTGGTGGAGGTCGACCTGCCGCGCCCGCGCCGGCTTTCCGACCTCGTGGAAAGCGACCGCGCCAACGAGATCAAGCGCGAGGCGCTGTCGATCCTGCACGCCGAGGCGATGCGCTCGTTCGCGCGCGGCAGCAAGGCCGCGGCGGACTTCGTCGACGCCTACCTCAAGCGCGCGAACCGCGCCTGAAGCCGGCCGCGCCGGATGGAGCTCCTGCTGACCCGCCCGGTCGTGATCGGGCTCGCGATCGCGGGCGCGCTGTTCGCGCTCGCCGCGTCCACGCTCCAGGTCAAGGGCAAGATCAGCGCCGAGCGTGCGCGCCAGCTCAACCTCACCGGGTATGTCCTGATGGGCTCCAGCATGGCGCTCTTCGTCTGGATCGGCCTGCGCGGCGGCGCCGGGTGACCGGGCGGCTGCTCAGCTGAACCGCGGGAGCGCGAGTCAGGTCGACA
>CAWHBT010000017.1:0-82101 GCA_963827595.1 uncultured beta proteobacterium
CAATTTCTGTTGATAATGCCGTTGGCGCGATAAGCGGCGGGAAGCACATGCAGCCGAATCCGGTGAAGGCACGACTCGCGGCGGGCGAGCCCGCGTTCGGCACCATGGCGTTCGAGTTCTTCACGCCGAGCCTCGCGCAGATCGTGAAAGCCGCCGGGGCCGAGTTCCTGCTCTACGACATGGAGCACAGCGGCGCCGGCGTCGAGACGATGAAGGCGCAGTTCGCTTGCTGCCGCGGCATCGGCCTCGTCCCGATGGTCCGCGTTCCGGCCACGCAGTATCACTTCATCGCCCGGATGCTCGACGCCGGCGCGATGGGGATCATGGTGCCGATGGTCGAGACGCGCGAGCAGGCCGAGCTCATCGTCTCCTGCACGCGCTATCCGCCGCTCGGCCGGCGCGGCGCCGCGTTCGGCGTCGCGCCGCACGACGACTACCTCGCGGGCAGCGTCACCGACAAGATTGCCGCCGCGCACGACCGCACGCTCGTGATCTGCCAGGTCGAGACCGCGACCGGCAGCGAGAACGTGGATGCGATCGCGGCGGTGCCGGGCGTGGACGTCGTGTGGCTCGGCCACTTCGACCTCACAAACTTCCTCGGCATCCCCGGCGAGTTCGCCCACCCGCGGTATCTGCGGGCGGTCGACGACCTGCTCGCGGCGTGCCGGCGTCACGGCAAGGTGCCCGGCTTCATGGCCGCCGACGGCACGTGGGCGCGCGAGTATCGCGCGAAGGGGTTTCGCGCCATCGCCTATGGCATCGACGTGCTGCTGATGCAGACCGCGCTGGCGCAGGGGCTCGCAGCGCTGCGGGAGAACGAGGCGCGGAAAGACTAGGGCGCCGAGCTCACGCCGGGCGCGCGTCTCCCTTCAGCCACGCCGTCACCCGCGGATGCGACAGCACCTCGCGGTTGACGACGTTCGCGGGCGCCATCCCCCGTGCCAGCGACACCAGGCCGGCGAAGCCCTCGCGGGCGATGTTGCCGAAGCACTCGTCGGTCCAGCAGAGCGCGTGCGGCGTCACGATCACGTTGTCCATCGTGAGCAGCGGGTTGTCGTTCTCGACCGGCTCGTTGGTGAACACGTCGAGCGCAGCGCCCGCGATGCGACGCGCGCGCAACGCTTCGATCAACGCGGGCTCGTGCACGATCGGGCCGCGCGCGACGTTGATCAGGTAGGCGCTGGGCTTCATGCGCGCCAGCCGCCCGGCGTTGATCAGTGCGCGCGTGTCGTCGTTCAGCAGGCACGCGATCACCACGAAGTCGCTCTCGGCCAGCAGCGTGTCGAGCGGGACGAGCGTCGCACCCAGCTTCTCGATGTCGGCCGCCGGGACGTACGGATCGGCGACTGCCACCCGCAGGGCGAACGCGCGGGCGAGCGCGATGAGCTCCTTGCCGATCCCGCCCCCGCCGACGATGCCCAGCCGACGACCGGTGAGCCCCGTGCCCATGTAGCTCGTGCGCTCGTGCCACCGGCCGCTGCGCGTCAGCCGATCCTTGGTGAAGAGCTGCCCCGCGAGTGCGAGGATGAAGGTCATCGCGATCGTCGCCACCGGCCGCCGGATCGCGAACGGCGTGTTGGTGACGATGACGCCGGCCTCGGTCATCGCGGCGACGTCGACCGAGTCGTACCCGACGCCGTGCCGCGCGATGACCTTGAGCCGGCCTTCGGCGGCCCGCGCGACCGAATCCCGCGTCACTCGCGCCTGGGTGAGATAGAGCGCGTCGTACTCGCGCGCGAGCGCGGCGGGGATCTCCCGGTACCGCTCGGTCAGCCACACCGGCTCGATCTCCGGCGCGGCGTCGAGGACCGCGAGGGGCTCGGCGCCGAAGGTCGGCTTGCCCGCCGCGTCGAGCAAATCGGGCACCAGGCCGACGCGAAACGGCGCGTCCATCGGCTAGATCGCGCTTTCCGTCGCGTGGTCGAAGAAGTGCAGCCGCGCCGGGTCGAACGCCAGGCGAATGCGGTCGTGCATCTTCACGTTCACGGCCGGATCCACGCGCGCCACGAGGGCGTTCGCGCCGGCGGTGAGGTTCAGCAGGATCTCCGAGCCGAGCGGCTCGACGACGTCGACCGTCGCGTCGAAAAGGTACTCGGCCGGATCCGAGCCGTTCGCGATCCGCAGCGCCTCGGGGCGCACGCCCAGGGTCGCGCGCTTGCCGGCGTGCGGCCGCAGGCTTGCCGTGCTCGCGGGCGGAACCTTGATCCGGATGCCGGAGGCCTCGGCCCACAGCCCCCCGCCGGACTCCGAAATCGTGACCTCGGCGAAGTTCATCGCCGGGGAGCCGATGAACCCGGCCACGAACTTGTTGGCGGGCCGGCCGTACAGCGCCATCGGCTCGCCCACCTGCTGCACGACGCCGTCCTTCATCACCACCACACGGTCGCCGAGCGTCATCGCCTCGACCTGGTCGTGCGTGACGTAGATCGCGGTGGTCTCGAGCCGCTCGTGCAGGCGCTTCAGCTCGACGCGCATCTGCACCCGCAGCTTCGCATCGAGGTTGGACAGCGGTTCGTCGAAGAGGAAGAGCTGCGGATGGCGCACGATCGCGCGCCCGAGCGCCACCCGCTGCCGCTGCCCGCCGGAGAGCTGCCGCGGCTTGCGCTCGAGAAGTGGCTGGATGCCGAGGATCTCGGCCGCCGCCTGGACGCGCTTCTCGATCTCGTCCTTCGGGAACTTCCGCATCTGCAGCCCGAACGCCATATTGGCGTACACCGACTTGTGCGGGTACAGCGCGTAGTTCTGAAACACCATCGCGATGTCGCGGTCCATCGGCGGCAGGTCGTTCACCACCCGGTTGCCGATGCGGATCTCGCCCGAGCTGATCTCCTCCAGCCCGGCGATCATCCGCAAGGTCGTGGTCTTGCCGCAGCCCGACGGGCCGACGAAGACCATGAACTCCTTGTCACGCGCGTGCAGGTTGACGTCCTTGACGGCGTGGACCTTGCCGTCGTACCACTTGTTGATGCCGGTGAGGACGACCTCGGCCATCGCTACCCCTTGACCGAGCCGGTCAGGCCGGCAACGTAGTACTCGACGAAGAACGAATACGCGAGCGCCACCGGCACCGAGCCGAGCAGCGCGCCCGCCATGAGCTGGCCCCAGAAGAAGGTGTCGCCGCGGATCAGCTCCGAGACGACCCCGACCGGCACCGTCTTCTGCTCGACCGAGGAGAGGAAGACGAGCGCGTAGATGAACTCGTTCCACGACAGCGTGAACGCGAAGATCCCGGCCGACAGGATGCCGGGCACCGCCACCGGGAAGATGATCCGCACCATCGCGCCGAACCGCGTCGCGCCGTCGATACGCGCGCACTCCTCGAGCTCCCGCGGAATCGTCTTGAAGTAACCCATCAGGAGCCAGGTGCAGAACGGGATCAGGATCGTCGGGTAGGTCAGCATCAGCGCCCACGGCGTGTTCCCGAGCTGCATGTTGCGGATGATGTCGGCGAGCGGGATGAAGAGCAGCGTCTGCGGGACGAGGTAGGTGATGAAGATCGCCGTACCGAGGAATTCCGAGCCCCGGAACTTGAGCCGCGCGAGCGCGTAGCCGGCGAACATCCCGCAGATGAGCGAGATGACCGTCGACACGATGGCGATCAGCATCGTGTTCCACAGCCATTGCAGGAACTCGGAGCCCTCGAGCAGGCCGGTGAAGTGCTCCAGCGTCGGCTCGAGCGTCCAGAACGGGGTTGCGTTCGCCGCGCGCCAGGAGCGGTAGAGCTCCGGGTCCGGGCGGAACGCGGTCACCGCCATCCAGTAGAACGGGAACAGCGTGAACAGGATGAACACCGCCAGCGGGATGTAGAAGTACAGCCACTTCTTCCAGCGCCGTTCGATCACCATGGGTCACGCACCTTCCATGCGCTTGAGGTAGCGCAGCTGGATCCACACCACGGCGAAGAGGACCGGGAACATGAAGAGCGAGATCGCCGCCCCCTGGCCGAGCAGCCCCGAGGCCACGCCGATCTGGTAGGCGTAGGTGGCGACGAGGTGCGTCTCGTTCGCCGGGCCGCCGCCAGTGAGCACGTAGATCAGCTGGAAGTCCGAGAACGTCTGGATCACCGAGAACACCACGACGACCAGCGTCACCGGCAGGAGCAGCGGCCAGGTGACGTGCCAGAAGCGGTGCCACGCGTTCGCGCCGTCGAGCGCCGCCGCCTCGTGGAGATCCGGGTTGATCGTCTGCAGCCCGGCGAGCAGCGTGATCGCGAAGAACGGCATGCCGCGCCAGGTGTTGACCAGGATCGCGCACCACATCGCCCAGTCGCCGTTCGACAGGAACGGCAGCCGGTCGGTGATCCAGCCGGCGTGGTAGAGCGTCCAGTTGATCACGCTGAACGTCGGGTCGAACATCCAGCGCCAGGCGAACGTCGAGAGCACCGTCGGGATGATGAACGGCAGCAGCATGGAGGCGCGGACGATCCGCTTGAACCTGAAGTGGCGGTTCAGGAGCAGCGCGAGCCACATCCCGAGCGACAGCTTGAACACCGTCGCCCAGAACGTATAGAAGACGGTGTTCCGGAACGCGGTCTGGAAGATGGTGTCCTCCCAGGCCTTCGCGAAGTTCGCGAGCCCGACGAATTTGCCGGCCGTGCCGACGCTGATGTCAGTCAGCGCGAACCAGATCGCCATCACGAACGGGTAGGCGATGAAGACGGTGAGGATGATCACGCCCGGCGCGAGCAGCGCCACCGCCAGGACGCGCGGATCCTCGAGCAGGCGCGTCCAGCGCGAGACGACGATGCGGTCGGCGGGGAGCGCCGCGCCCGCGGCGCCCCCCGAACCCGCCACCACCGGCTCCCTCAAAGCCCGACGATCAGCCGTAGGCCTTGCGCAGCTCGCCCGCGGCCCACTTGACCGAGTCCTCGGCCTTCATCTTGCCGCTCGCGACCTGGGCGTACATGTCGGTGATGATGTACTTGTTCCACACCTCGGCCGCCTTCTTGTTCGGCTCGCCGGCGTAGCCCATGGCGCGGCCGGTCAGCGAGGCCGTGCTGAAGGGCAGCATCACCGGGTCCTCCTTCCACATCGGGTGCTTCTCCCAGTCGCGCGTCGGCGCGATCGCGAAGCCCTTCTGCACGACAAACCACTTCTCGTAGGTATCCTTGGCGTGGGCCCAGCGCAGGAAGTCCTTGGCGGCCTTCTGGTTCTTGGAGTACTTCATCACCATGTGGGTGAACGCGGTGTGGTACGGCGCGTCCCCCGCAGGCCCCTTGGGCAGCGGCGCATGCAGGATGTCGGTGTGCAGCGGCGCGCCCTTCTCGGTCTTGAACTTGTCCTTGGCGCGCAGCGCGGCGACGTAGATCGAGGCACCGTTAAGGGTGGACGAGATTTCCCCGGAGAGGAACGCGCGGTTGTTGTTGGTGTCGTCCCAGGCCAGGCCGCCCTCGTCGTGCGCGTCCTTCCAGAACGCGGCCATGAAGTTCACCGATTCGATCGTCTGCTTCGACTCGAGCACCACCTTGCCGGCCTTGTCGATCTCCTGCCCGCCGTACGACCACATGAAGGGGTAGGTGAACGTCGGCGCATCGCCGAACGTGTGGCCGAGCGTCTGGCCGATCGGACGCTTCATCGCCTTGAGCTTCTTGCCGGCCTCGCGGTACTGGTCCCAGGTGGTCGGGAAGGTCTTGACGCCGATCTCGTCAAACCACGACTTGCGGTAGGCAAGCAGCGCCGGCACCGTGGACCAGGGCATCGCCGCCCAGCGCGAGCCTACTTTGCACAGCGCCTGCGGGAGCGCGTAGATCCCGCCCTGGGCCTTGCCCACCTCCTCGGCGATGTCGCTCACGTCCACGCCGGCGTCCGCGTACAGGTGCGGGTAGTTGTTGAGCAGCATGATGATGTCGGGCCCGTTGCCCGACTGGATCGCGGAGGTGGCGCGGGCCGGGATGTCGTTCGCGTTGATCGTCTCGACCTGGAGCTTGATCCCGAGCGATTTCGCCGCCACCGGCACGAACTCCTTGCGCCAGATCTCGTCGGCCGCCGGAACGAAGTCGTTCCACCGCAGGATGTGGACGGTCGTGCTCTGCGCGAACGCGGGGGCGCGGTGCGCCGTGAGGATCCCCTCGATGCCGGTCACCGCGACGCCGGCGCCGACCGCTTTGACGAAAGTTCTGCGCTTCATGGGCCTCCTCCTTTAGGTGGCTTGCCTCGATTGGACCTTTTCCCGTGTCCCCGGGGTCCGGGCGGATGCCGGTCGACGACCGCTAGGCTATCTCACACGACCCTCCATGGGTTGTCAATCACAAGGCGCGCGTTTCCGCGGGGCGCAAAACCGACCCTCGAGAGTTTCCCGCCCAGTTGCCCCGATCTATACTCAACGCCCCATCCGGGAGCCGCCGATGACCGACCCGAAGCGCCCCAAGCTCCGCTCCGCCGAGTGGTTCGGCCGCACCGACCGCGACGGCTTCATCTACCGCAGCTGGGTGAAGAACCGCGGCGTCCCGCACGACCAGTTCGACGGCCGCCCGGTGATCGGGATCTGCAACACCTTCTCCGAGCTGACGCCCTGCAATTCCCACTTCCGGACCCTCGCCGACTACGTGAAGCAGGGCGTACTCGACGCCGGCGGCTTCCCGCTCGAGTTCCCGGTGATGTCGCTCGGGGAGACGATGCTGCGACCGACGGCGATGATGTTCCGCAACCTCGCCAGCATGGACGTCGAAGAGTCGATCCGCGCCAACCCGATCGACGGCGTGGTGCTGCTGTTCGGCTGCGACAAGACCACGCCGGCGCTCCTCATGGGCGCCGCGAGCTGCGACGTCCCGGCGATCGGCGTCTCCGGCGGCCCGATGCTGTCCGGGAAGTGGCGCGGCCAGGACACGGGGTCCGGCACCGGCGTGTGGCAGATGTCGGAAGAGGTGCGCGCCGGCCGGATGCCGATGGCGGACTTCTTCGAGGCGGAGTCGTGCATGCACCGCTCGCACGGCCACTGCATGACCATGGGCACGGCCTCGACCATGGCGTCGATGGTCGAAGCGCTCGGGATGGGACTGCCGGGGAACGCAGCGTTTCCGGCGGTGGACGGCCGGCGCAACGTCATCGCCCGGATGGCGGGTCGGCGCATCGTCGAGATGGTGAAGGAGGATCTGCGGATGTCGCGGATCCTGACGCGCGCGGCCTTCGAAAACGCGATCATGGCCCTGGCCGCGATCGGGGGCTCGACGAACGCGGTGATCCACCTGACCGCGATCGCGGGCCGCATCGGCGTGCCGCTCGCGCTCGAGGACTTCGACCGCCTCGGCAGCCGCCTGCCGTGCCTCGTCAACCTGCAGCCCTCGGGGCACTACCTGATGGAAGACTTCTGCTACGCGGGCGGCCTGCCGGCGGTGCTGCGCGAGCTCGGCCAGGCGGGGGTGCTGAACAAGGACGCGCTCACCGCCAACGGGAACACCATCTGGGAGAACAACAAGGATGCGCCCTGCTACAACCGCGAGGTGATCTTCGCGTACGAGCAGCCCTTCAAGCCGGCGGCGGGCATCGCCGTGCTGCGGGGAAACCTCGCTCCCGACGGCGCGGTCATCAAGCCGTCGGCGGCGACGCCGTCGCTCCTCAAGCATCGCGGCCGGGCCGTCGTGTTCGAGGACATCGCGGATTTCCACCAGCGCATCGACGACGAGAGCCTCGACATCGACGAAACCTGCGTGATGGTGCTGAAGAACTGCGGGCCGAAAGGCTACCCCGGCATGGCGGAGTCCGGCAACATGCCGCTGCCCCCCAAGGTGCTGCGCAAGGGAATCACCGACATGGTTCGCGTCTCCGACGCCCGCATGAGCGGCACCGCTTACGGAACGGTGGTGCTGCACACCGCGCCCGAAGCGGCGGCCGGCGGGCCGCTCGCGTTCGTGCGCAACGGCGACCTCATCGAGCTCGACGTCGCGAAGCGGCGTCTCCACCTCGAGGTCTCCGAGAGCGAGCTCGCGCGCCGGAAAGCCGAATGGCAGGGACCACCGCAGCACCTCGGGCGCGGCTACTACAAGCTCTACACCGACCACGTCATGCAGGCGAACCGCGGCGCGGATCTCGACTTCCTCGTGGGCAAGAGCGGTGCCGCAGTGCCCAAGGACAACCACTAGACCGGTGACGGCGATGGCCGAATACACGCTCTACTGCTTCGCGCAATCGGGCAATGCCTACAAGGCGGCGCTCATGCTCAACCTCTGCCGCGCCGACTGGGCGCCGCGGTTCGTCGACTTCTTCAACGGCGAGACGCGCACGCCGGAGTACCGGGAGAAGGTGAACGAGATGGGCGAGGTGCCGGTGCTCGAGCACGGTGGCCGGCGGCTCACCCAGTCGGGCGTCATCCTCGACGACCTCGCGTCCACGTTCGGCAAGTTCGGCGGGGGAACCGACGACGAGCGGCGCGAGATCCTCCGCTGGATCCTCTGGGACAACCACAAGCTGACGAGCTACATCGCGACGCTGCGCTTCCTCGTCCAGTTCGCCAAGACCGGCGAGACCCCGGTCACCGAGTTCCTCCGCGGGCGCGTGAAGAGCGCGCTCGGAATCCTCGACAAGCACCTCGCGCAGCACCCGTTCGCGGTGGGAGGCCGGCTCACGATCGCCGACCTGTCGATGTGCGGGTACCTCTACTGGCCGGAGGAGTTCGGCGTGTCCTGGGCGGACTTCCCGAGCATCGCGCCCTGGCTCGGCCGCATCCGGACCCAGCCCGGCTGGGTGCATCCCTACGAGCTGATGCCGGGGCATCCGCTGCCGGCCAAGCCGTGATCAGGCGCGCGCTGGGCGTCGGCGCGATCGTCGTCGCGGGCTGCGGCGCACCCACGCCGCCCGAAGCGCCGAAGCCGGCGCCGCCCGCGGCGCCGCAGGTTGCGCCGTCCGCCCCCTCGCTGTCGGCGCTCGATCGCTACAAACGGCACATCGCCGGCGAGATCCTGAAAGCGAACGCCGCCCGCACGTTCGACGGGGCCCCGCCGCCGTTGCTGCGCGCCGTGGTCGTCCTCGAGCTCACGATCGACGGCACCGGCGCGGTGACCGGCATCCGGACGCTGCGCACGCGCGACGACGAGCTCGCCGCGGTCGCGACGAAGAGCGTGCGTGCGACAGGCCCGCTGCCGGCGCCGCCGCGCGAGCTCCTCCGCCAGGGGCGGGTCCAGGTCGCGGAGACCTGGCTTTTCCGCGACGACGGCCGGTTCCAGGTGCGCTCGCTCGCGGAGGTGCAGGCGCGGGCGGGCGAGTGACTGAGCGCGCCGGGCCGCCCCAAGCGCGAACCCTTGGCGCGAAGCGACAAGGTAAGCCAGTGAGCCCGCCGGGCCGCCCCAAGGGCGAACCGCGAGCGCGGGACGCGCGAGGGTAGTCCAGTGAGCCGGCTGCGACTGCTCGCCGACGATCTGACCGGCGCGCTCGACACCGCCGCCCAGTTCGCCGGCGCGTTGGGGCCCGTGATCGTGCGGTTCCGGACCGACGACTGGCGCGGGCCCGAGAGCGCGCTCGGGTTCGACGCCGCCACCCGCGAGGCGGACGAGAGCCGCGTGTCGGCCGAGCTGTGGCGCCTCGCGCGGTTCTTCACCGGCGCGAACCTCGCGTTCAAGCGCGTCGACGGCCTGCTCCGCGGCCACCCGGCCCTCGAGCTCGAGCGCACGTTCCGTCTCGGCGGATTCCGCAGCTGCGTGATCGCGCCGGCCGAGCCGGCGCGCGGACGGGCGACGCGCGGCGGCACGCAGCACGCGCGCGATCGCGACGGCGCCTGGCGGCCGGTGCGGCCGGAGCTCGCCGACGACCTCCGCGCGCTCGGCCTCGATCTGCGGCTCGCCGCGCACCCGGATGCGATCGGGCCCGAAGGCGTCTTCCTGTGCGACGCCGAAGCCGACGCGGATCTGCGCGCGATCGCGGCCGCCGGAAAGCGGCTCGCACCACCGGTCCTGTGGTGCGGAACGGCGGGTCTCGCGCGCGCGCTCGCCGCCGCGCCGCCGCGCGTCGAGCCGGTGCCGGCGGAGCCGTTGCTCGCCCTGGTCGGGTCGCACGACCCGGCGACGCGCGCCCAGCTGGATCGCGTCCAGGACCGCCATCCCGAGCTCTGGATCGCGGTGCGCGAGGGCGCAGCTGAAGCCGAAGAGGTGCGGGGGTGCCTCGCGGCGCGCGGCGCCGCGCTGGTGACGTTCCTCCTGCCCGACTACATGTTCGATGCGGAAGCCTCGCGGCGGCTCGCAGCCATCCTCGCGGAGTTCCTGCCGCAGCTCGACCCCCCGGCGGGCCTGTTCGTCTCGGGCAGCGAGACCCTGCGCGGCACCGCCGCAGCGCTCGAGGCGGAAGCGCTCGAGGTGGTCGGCGAGATCGCACCCGGCCTGCCAGCCGCGCGCCTCCACGGTGGCCCGTGGGACGGCCTGCCGGTGGTCTCGAAGGCGGGCGCGGTCGGCGACGCCAACCTCCTCGCGCGGCTGCTCTCGCGCCGGGGCGAGCCGCTCGACGACTAGGGGCACGGAGGGGCTAGAATCGGGCCGCGCTCCGCACGCGAGCCGAGCCGAGGTCCCTCATGCTCCAAGCCGCCGACATCGTCATTCGCCTCAACCCCGCCGACGACGTGGTCATCGCCCGCGTCGAGATTCCGGCGGGGACCGTGCTGCTACGGGAGAACGTCCGCGTGGCGGTGAAGATCGCCCCGGGTCACAAGATCGCGGTGCGCGACGTGAAGTCCGGCGCGCCGATGCGCCGCTACAACCAGATCATCGGGTTCGCGACGCGCGACATCAGGGCCGGCGACCACGTGCACGTGCACAACCTCGGAATGGGAAGCCGGGATGGAGCGCATGGGGCCCCCGACCCCATGCTTGGGCGCGACTACGCCTTCTGCGCCGACGCCAAGCCGACCCAAGCCATCACCCCGCAGGCGACCTTCGAAGGGATCGTTCGACCCGACGGCCGCGTGGCGACGCGCAACTACGTCGGGATCATCACCAGCGTCAACTGCTCCGCCACGGTCGCGCGGCTGATCGCGCGCAAGTTCGAGAACCGCCTCGACGACTATCCCAACGTCGACGGCGTCGTGGCGCTCACTCACAAGACCGGATGCGGCATGGCCTCCGACGGCGAGGCGATCGACCTCCTGCGCCGGACCACGGCCGGCTATGTCCGGCACGCAAACTTCCACTCGGTGCTGCTGGTCGGCCTCGGCTGCGAGGCGAACCAGATCAACGACCTGCTCGCCGCCGAGGGCCTGACGCGCAGCGGACGCCTTCACGCCTACTCGATCCAGGACAAGGGCGGGACGCCGAAGGCCGTCGAGGAAGGCGTGGCACGCATCAAGGCCCTGCTCCCCGACGCCAACCGGGTCGAGCGCGAGACCGTGCCCGCGAGCCATCTCGTGCTCGGGCTCCAGTGCGGCGGCTCCGACGGCTACTCCGGGATCAGCGCCAATCCCGCGCTCGGCGCGGCGGTCGACCTGCTCGTGCGCCACGGCGGCACCGCCATCCTCTCCGAGACCCCGGAGATCTACGGCGCCGAGCACCTGCTGACGCGGCGCGCCGTCGCCCGCGAGGTCGGCGAGAAGCTGATCGGCCGGATCCGGTGGTGGGAGGACTACACGCGGCGCAACGGCAACGAGATGAACAACAACCCGTCGCCCGGCAACAAGGCCGGCGGCCTGACGACGATCCTCGAGAAGTCGCTGGGCGCGGTCGCGAAGGGCGGCACGACCAACCTCGTCGATGTCTACGAGTACGCCAAGCCGGTGACCGCCAAGGGCTTCGTGTTCATGGACACGCCCGGCTACGACCCGGTGTCGGCGACCGGCCAGGTCGCCGGCGGCGCGAACATGGTCTGCTTCACCACCGGCCGGGGCTCGGCCTACGGCTGCAAGCCAGCACCGTCGCTCAAGCTCGCGACGAACACGCCGCTCTTCGAGCGCCAGGAAGACGACATGGACATCAACTGCGGCACGATCGTCGACGGGAAGGAGTCGATCGACGCCGTCGGCGCACGCTTCTTCGAGCTGATCCTGAAGACCGCCTCGGGCGCGAAGACGAAGAGCGAGCTGTGGGGCTACGGCGAGGACGAGTTCGCGCCGTGGACCCTCGGCGCGACGATGTAATTCCGACACCGCAGTTGCGGCGGCGCGCGCAACGCGCGCCGGCACGTCGCCCGGATTCCCGGCTCACTGTCGGCGCCTCGACGCTCGTGTCGGGACATCATCCCGAGTGAGCAATCCTGCCGACGGACGGTCGTGAACTAGGTCACGAACGGCCATGACGTCGGCATACCGCTATGGCATAGTCGGTCGCCACAACAAGAACAACACAGGCGGCACCGGGCCTGCGGTTCGCGTCTCCCGCTCGCGCCCTCCGGTTGAAGACGCTCGATTTTCGAGGGACTCGCCTGCTCGCCCCGCGCCGGCTCCGACGCCAGCGCCCGGTGCGCGACGGCGGTCCGCTCAGAGGTTTCGCGTATGGAAACGCCCGCGCGCCGCCCCGGCATCGCCGCCGACGCCGGCGCTCGTTCGGCGCCGGAGAGCAAGGCGCTCCTCAGCCAGTGCCGCGAGCTGGCGCGTTCCAAGCTGAGCGGGCATCCTCGCCGACGCGCTCGACAAGGTCGAGAACGATCTGTTCAGTCTCGCCGAAGCCTCGACCTCGCGCGCCGAGCAGCAGATCCTCTTCGAGGCGATGTCGCAGATCAAGAAGCACCGCACCGAGATCAAGACCTCGTTCGACCGCTTCTTCATCGAGATCTTCGAGCGGCGCGTGTCGTCGCGGCGCGCGGCGGGGTTCGCGAAGAACGAGACGCGGGTCGAGGAACTCGCGCTCGTCGACGACGCGGCGATGGAGGAGGATCTGGTCGTCAGCGATCTCGCGCGCAAGACCGCGAACCGCATCGACCCGGATCAGCTCCTCGGCATCCGCGCGCGCTTCGGACATCTGCTCGCCAGCGACGCGATTGAGGACGACACGGCCAACCCGCTCTCCCCGGAGACGGTGTTCGAGGCGCTCAAGCTCGCCTGCGCCAAGCTGCCGGGCGACTTCGCGGTCAAGCGGTCGATGCTGAACGCGTTCCAGCCCCACATCGCCGCCGGCATCACCCACGTCTACGCCGACGTCAACCGGAACCTGATCGCGCACCACGTCCTGCCGCGCATCAAGCACCACGTCAAGCGCGCCGCCGACATCGGCGTGGGCGCGTCGCAGCCGCTGGCGCTGAACCAGGCGCTCGCCGCGAGCCAGGCGATGAACCTCGCCCAGCTCTGGGGCGGCGCCCCGAACGCCGCGGCCGCGGCGATGAACGTAAGCCAGGCGCTCAACCTCGGCCAGCTCCTCAGCGGGCCGGCCGGATCGGCAGAGCTCTCGCAGCTCGTCGCCAACGTGCTGAACGGCCCGCCGGCCGCGCGGTCGCAGGTCACGCGGATGCTCGCCGACCCGCAGCGCTATGCGATGGAGAACGCGCTCGCGCTGCCGGCCAGCCCGGCACTGCTCACCTCGCTCTCGGCGCTCCAGTCGGCCACCTTGCCGAGCGAAGGCGGCGCGTTCGATTTCATGGCCGCGCTCGGCGACCAGGTGCGCTCGCAGAGCCACCCCCTCGACCAGCTCACGATCGAGCTGGTCAACATGGTGTTCGACTACATCCTCGACGATCGGGAGGTCCCGGAGACCGTCAAGCGCGAGATCTCGCGCCTGCAGATCGTCGCCGTGAAGGCCGCGATCCTCGACCGCACGTTCTTCGCGCGCCGCAACCACCCGATGCGGCAGCTGCTCGACCGCGTCGCCGAGGTCGCCTCCGACCCGGAGGTCGCGACCGACGAGGCCTCGCGCTTCGTGATCGCGCTGCGGGAAGCGGTCGACTACCTCGTCCACAAGTTCACCGACGATCTCGACATCTTCACCGCCGCGCTCGAGACGCTCGAGAAGATCCTCGAGGAGGAGCGCCAGTCGCGGCAGACCGAGCTCGCGCCCACCACCGCCGAGCTCGCGCGCAAGGAAGAAGCGGAGATCGCGCACCACACCGCGCTCGCCGAGATCAAGCGCCGGGTGACCCGCAAGACGCCGCCGTTCGTCCGCGATTTCCTGTACCAGTGGTGGACCAAGACGCTGGTCGACGGCTACCTGAAGGAGCGGGAGGGCGACGACTCCTGGACCCACCGGCTGGGCGTCGTCGACGCGCTGGTGTGGAGCGTGTCGCCGCTCAAGACGACCGAGATCCCGCAGCTCGCCGCGATGCTGCCGACGCTGATGCGGAGCCTCCTGCGCGGCATGAACGCGATCGACATGCCCTCCGACGCGCGCCACGGCTTCTTCAACCAGCTCATGCAGGCCCACACCGCGGCGATCAACGCGGCGAAGGCGCAGGCGGCCAAGGTCCAGCAGACCGTCGCCGCCGAGGCCGCGACCGGCGCCGGCCCCGCGACCGAGCCGGACCTGCCGGACGAGGCGCCCGCGACGACGCCCCCGGCCGACGACTACTTCGTCCACACCGCGATGGCCCTCGAGCGCGGCGCGGTGGTGGAGTTCATCGACGCCCAGACCGAGATCCGCTCGAAGCTGATCTGGGTGAGCCCGAAGCAGACCATCCTGCTGTTCACCTCCAGCGCGAGCGGCGCGCGCAAGCTCACGCCGCCGGCGTTCGCGGCGCTGCTGCGCGACGGCAAGGCGCGCGTGGTCGAGGTCTCGGAAGCGCTCATGGATCGCGTGGTGCACGCGATGATGGGGCCCGAGTCGCTGCCGGCTGCCGCCTGACGAACGAAGGATTCGACCGGGCCAGGTTCTCTCCCGCGACCCCGCAAACCGGCGGGCTGCCACCCTCGCCGCCAAGCACGGCAGCCCGTTTCCGCGGGGTCGCGTTTTTCTTTCGGCGCCGCCCTCCGCAGCGGGGCGCGCGCCCCGTCCAAGTAGAATGCGCCCGGACCATCGGACAGGGAGTCGGGCGTGTTCGTCTGGGCAAAGGTCAACGAGCGCGTCTTCGGCGGCTACCCGCTGTCGCAGGCGACGATCCGCGTGTCGAAGGATCCCGAGCTCGGGACGATCGACATCACCGTCAACGACCCGGCCTTCGAGGCCGACCCGAAGCGGCACGGCGGGGGAGTGACGCTGCGCCGCGAGGATGCGATGTGGCTCGCGAACGCCCTGCTGCTCGCGCTCGGCAAGCGAAAGGACTTCACCTACACGCGAACCGCGAAGGACCAGGGCGCCGCCAGGACGCAGCAGCGCGCGGGGGGCGCCGCAAAGTAGGCCGCCAACGACAGCCGAGCGGTCACTCGCCGATCTGGAGCAGCATCCCGCGCTTGCGCGCGCCGTTGAAGGAGGCGAGGAAGACCGCCACCGCGACGAGGAGATACAGCGCGTTGAGCGCGACGGTGGTCCAGAAGTAGTCCCAGCGGAACGTGCCCTCGAGCAGCACGGCGCGCATCCCTTCGAACACGTGGCTCGTCGGCAGCCACCACGCCACCGCCTGGAGCCAGGGAGGCAGCACGGCGATCGGATAGTAGATCCCGCTGAGCGGCGCGGCGACGAAGATCGCGCCCCAGGCGAAGTTCTCCGCGGCGAGCCCGTAGCGCATCACGAGCGCCGACACCATCAGGCCGACCGACCACGCGGTGACGAGCAGGTTGGCGAAGAACGACACGAGCGGTACCCCGAGGTCGAAGATCGAGGTCTGGTACAGCGCGATCGCGAGCGCGATCGCCGTGCCGACCCCGATCACGGTGCGGATCAGCGACACCCCGATCATCGCGGCCACGAGCTCGAGCGGCCGGAGCGGGCTGACGAACAGATGCCCCAGGTTGCGCGAGTACAGCTCCTCGAAGAACGACAACGCCACGCCGAGCTGGCCGCGGAACAGGATCTCCCAGAGGAGCAGCGCCGACACGAGGACGCCGGGCACCTGCGCGATCAGCGACGAGTTGGTCGCCAGGAACTTGGCGATGAACGCCCACAGCACCATCTGCATGGTGGGCCAGTAGGCCATCTCGACCACCCGCACCCACGACTTCTTGAAGAGGTACAAGTGGCGCAGGATCATGGCGTAGATCCGGCGCGCGCTGAGCGTCGCGGGAGCGCTCACCCGGCTGCCTCGACCCGCTGCCGCGCCACGTCTAGGAACACCTCCTCCATGTTGCGGCGGCCGTACCGCGCGAGGAGGTCGGCCGGCGAACCGGTGTCCACAATCCTACCGGCGCGCAACATCAGGACCGCGTCGCACATGCGCTCGACCTCGGGCATGTTGTGCGAGGCGAGCAGCAGGGTCGCGCCGGCTTGGCGCCGGTAGTCCACGAGCTGCGTGCGGACCCGATCCGCGATGTCCGGGTCGAGCGACGCGGTGGGCTCGTCGAGCAGCAGGAGCTCCGGCTCGTTGAGGAGCGCCTTCGCGATCGAAACGCGGGTGCGCTGTCCGGCGGAGAGCGTGCCGTAGGGGCGCTTGCGGAACTCGCCGAGCTCGAGGGTCTCGACCAGCGCGGCGATCCGCTGCCGCGGCCGGGCAACGCCGTAGAGTCGGGCGAAGACCATCAGGTTCTCCGCGACGGTGAGCTTGCGCGGCAGGTCGACGTACGGCGAGGTGAAGTTCATCCGCGGGAGCACGCGGTAGCGGTGCCGCGCGATGTCTTCGCCGAGCACGACGATCCGGCCCGCGGTCGGGAGCAGGACGCCGAGCAGCGTCGAGATCGTGGTCGTCTTGCCGGCGCCGTTGCCGCCGAGGAGCGCGGTGGTGCTGCCGCGCGCCACGGTGAACGAGATGTCGCGCACGGCTTCGACCTTGCCGAAGCGCTTCGTGAGCCCGCTGACCTCGACGGCGTTCATCGGACGCGGGCGGCCGCCCGCTCGCGCGGGGCCGGCTAGGGGCTGCCTAGCCGTGCTTCCACTTGATCGAGCAGCCAAGCGCCGCGGTCTGCGCGGCGGGACCCCGGCCGGTCGTGGCGATCTGCACCATCGCCTCGAACAGCTCGCGCCGCGCGCCGGGGATCGGCGCGGTCTTCGACCCGTCCAGGCGGCCGTGGTACTGCAGCTCGAGATCGGCGTTGAGACCGAAGAACTCGGGCGTGCACACCGCCCCGTAGGCCTTCGCGACCGCCTGCGTCTCGTCGAGCACGTAGGGGAACGGGAACCCGAACTCGAGCGCGACGCGCTTCATGTTCGGAAACGAATCCTCCGCGTAATCGGTCGGGTCGTTCGACATGATGGCGATCGAGCCGATGCCGTGCGCCCGCAGCTCGTTCGCATCGCGCACGATCCGCTCCCGGATCGCCTTGACGTACGGGCAGTGGTTGCAGATGAACATGACCAGCAGGCCCTTCGGCCCACGCGCGGCGGCGAGCGTGTGACGCTCGCCGTCGACGCCGGGCAGATCGAAGTCGGCGGCCTGCCAGCCGAAATCGCACACCTGATGTTGCGCCGCCATGCGGGAATCGCGCCGTGAGGAGGAGGCTAAAATCTTAGCATGCAGCCGAGCTCCGACCGCGCGCCGCGCTTCTACTGCGACGCATCCCTCCCGCCGGGCGCGACGGTGGAGCTGCCCGAGCGCGCAGTCCGGCACGTGGCCGCCCTGCGCCTCAGGGAAGGCGATGCGGTGGTCCTCTTCAACGGTGACGGCCACGAGTCCGCCGCGACGCTGACCGGACTCGGCAAGCGCGGCGCGGCGTGCCTGGTTCGCAGCCGCCGTACGGTCGATCGCGAATCGCCGCTCGAGGTGCACCTTGCGCAGGGGGTGTGCGCCGGCGATCGGATGGATCTCGTGCTGCAGAAGGCCACCGAGCTCGGGGTCACGTCGCTCCAGCCGCTCGTCACGGTGCGCTCGATCGTCCGGCTGTCGAGCGAGCGGCAGGGGCGGCGCGAGACGCACTGGCAGAACGTCGTGATCGCGGCGTGCGAACAATGCGGCCGCAACCGGATCCCGGTGGTCGCGCCGAGCGTTGCGTTCGGGGAGTTCCTCGCCCGGCTGCCGCGCGACGGCACGCGCGTCCTCCTCGTGCCCGAGGGCGAAGCGACAATCCGGAGCCTCGGCCCGCGCCCGCCGGTCACGGTGCTCATCGGCCCGGAGGGCGGGCTTGCGCCGGAGGAGCGGGCGCTTGCGCTCGCCGCCGGGTTCGGCGCGGTGCGCTTCGGGCCGCGGATCCTGCGAACCGAGACGGCGCCGCTCGCCGCGCTCGCGGCGCTGCAGGCGCTCTACGGCGACTGCTGACCGGACGACCGCGAGGGTTTCGGGATCGCCGCCGCAAGCAGCGCGATCAACTCCGGATTGCCGCCGCGCCTCGCGAGCTCGATCGCCGAGCGCCCGGACCGGTCGGTCGCGTTCGGGTCGACCCCCCGGCCGGCGAGGAAGAGCCGCACCGCAAGGACGTCGCTCCGCTCGACGGCGTCGAGGAACTGGGTCGGGTCGTGGTAGGCGAGGCCCATCCCGGCGAGGTCCTGGCGGGCCCGGATCGCGCGCGCGTCGGCGGCGGCCTGCGGGTCCTCGGCAATTGCCTTCCTGCTCATCGCGGCGAACGACCGCCCGATCCCGGCGAGCTTCTCGCGCTCGGGGCCGGGGACGTCGGCGAAGAGCTCGAGGGCGAGCGCGTTGGCCTCGGCGTTGCGGCCGTTCAGGATGTCGTCGACCGCCTGCCGCCCGGCATCCGGACTGCAGCCCGGCGTTCGGCCGCCCCCGTCCGGGCATGACGCGGCTGCGGCGTTGACGACAAGCTGCAACAGGGAGAGGAACCTTCCGACCGTGGCCCAGTCGGTCGCCGCCGCGGGCGGGCTCGCGCCTTGCGCGTGCGACGCCCCGATCCACGCCGTCGCGAGCGCCGCGACGGCCCATTGTCTCGCGCCCATCCGATCCTCCTCGCTTCCAGCGCGGTCACCGGGCAACGGCGCAGTCTACCGCGGGGTCGGCCGGGGCGGGGCAGCCCCGCGCTAGAATGCGCGCCGGCCAAACCATGAACAAGCCGATACCCGCGCGGCCCGACTCGAGCTTCGTGACCTGGTTCCGCTCGGTCGCGCCGTACTTCCACGCCTTCCGCGGACGCACGTTCGTCATCGCGTTCGGCGGCGAGTTGGTCGCGGAGGGGCGCTTCGTGTCGCTCGCGCACGATCTCAACCTCCTGCACAGCGCCGGGATCCGGCTGGTGCTCGTCCACGGCTCGCGCCCGCAGATCGAGGCGCAGCTGAAGACGCGGAAGAGCCGGTCGCGGTACCACCGCGGGCTGAGGGTGACCGACCCGGTCGCGCTCGAATGCGTGAAGGAGGCCGTGGGGCTGCTGCGGGTCGAGATCGACGCGCTGCTCTCGCTCGGTCTCCCGAACACGCCGATGGCCGGCGGGGCGATCAACACCGTGTCGGGCAACTTCATCACCGCCCGGCCCATGGGCGTGCACGATGGCATCGACTACCAGCACACCGGCGCGGTGCGAAAGGTCGACGCCCAGGCCATCGCCGGCTGCCTCGACGCCGGCAACATCGTGGTCGTCTCGCCGATCGGCTACTCGCCCACCGGCGAGGTTTTCAACCTCGCCATGGAAGCGGTCGCGGTGGCGACCGCCACCGCGCTCGGGGCCGCGAAGCTGATCTTCCTCGCCGACGCCGCGGTGGTGGATGCCGGCGGCGCGGTGCGCCCCGAGCTCACCGCGAACGAGGCCGAACGGCTGCTCGCGGAAGGCGCGGCGCGGCTAAGCAAGGAGACCCGGACCTTTCTCGCGCGCGCGCTCGAGGCGGTCCGCGCCGGAGTCGAGCGCGCCCACGTCGTTCGGCGCAACGTCGACGGTGCGCTGCTCCTCGAGCTCTTCACCCACGAGGGCTCGGGCAGCATGATCACCGCCGACAAGCTCGAGCGTCTGCGCCGTGCGACGATCGAGGACGTCGGCGGGATCCTGCGGCTCATCGAGCCCCTCGAGGCGGACGGCACGCTCGTGCGCCGCGGTCGCGAGCTGCTCGAGCAGGAGATCGGACGGTTCACGGTGCTCGAGCACGACCGCCTGATCCTCGGCTGCGCCGCGCTCTATCCGTTTCCGAAGGTGCGCGCCGGCGAGCTCGCGTGCCTCGCGGTGCGACCCGATCACCGCGGCGCGGGCCACGGCGAGAAGCTCATGGGCGCGGTGGAGCGCCAGGCGCGCGCGGCCGGGATGAAGAAGCTGTTCGTGCTCACGACCCGCGCTTCGCACTGGTTCGTCGAGCGGGGGTTCGGCGAGGCGGCGGTCGGCGCGTTGCCGGGAGAGAAGCAGGCGCTCTACAACTGGCAGCGGCGCTCCAAGGTGCTCGTGAAGGCGCTCCGCTGACCGGGAGCAGGCGAGTCCGAGGCTGGAACGCCGCGCCCAGGAGAACTGACATGGCAAGGATGGTGAAATGCGTGAAGCTCGGCCGCGAGGCCGAGGGGCTCGATTTCCCGCCGCTCCCGGGCGAGCTCGGGAAACGGATCTACGAGCAGGTGTCGAAGGAGGCGTGGCAGCAATGGCAGGCGCAGCAGACGCGCCTGATCAACGAGAACCGCCTGAACCTCGCCGATCCGCGCGCCCGGAAGTACCTCATGGAGCAGGTGGAGAAGTTCTTCTTCGGCGGCGGCGCGGACGAGGCGTCCGGGTACGTGCCGGTCAAGAAATAGCGGCGTTCGCGCCAAACGAAAGAGCCGCCCGCAGGCGGCTCTCGGCGGCGCGTAGCGACCCGCGCTATTCGTTCACCGCCCGGACGATCTCCTCGGACCGCAGGTGCCGGACGTCGCGGCCGTCGACCATGTAGATGACGTACTCGGCCATGTTCTTGGAATGGTCGCCGATCCGCTCCAGCGCCTTGGCGACGAACAGGATCTCGAGGCAGCGGCTGATCGTGCGGGGATCCTCCATCATGAAGGTGATCAGCTGGCGCAGGATCGAGCGGAACTCGGTGTCCACCACGTCGTCCTGCTCCACCACCTCCTGGGCGGCCTGCACGTCGAGGCGCGCGAAGGCGTCGAGCGCCTTGCGCAGCATCGCGACCGCGAGGCTGGAGACGTGCCGCACGCCGATGCGCGGCATGTGCATCCGATCGGCCTCGTGGACCAGCTTCGCCATGCGCGCGATCTTCTCCGCCTCGTCGCCGATCCGCTCGAGATCGGTGATCGTCTTGATCACCGCGATGATGAGCCGCAGATCGCTCGCCGCCGGCTGGCGCCGCGCGATGATGTGGCTGCAGGCCTCGTCGAGCTCGACCTCCATCGCGTTGACGTGGTGGTCGTTCTGCTTGACGCGCTCGATCTCCTCCATGTTCCCGGTGGAGAGCGCATCGATCGCGCGCCGGATCTGCTCCTCGACGAGCCCGCCCATCTGGAGGACGCGCGTACGCACCGCCTCCAGCTCGGCGTCGAACTGCTTCGAGATGTGTTCGGACCCCATTGCTTCGATCCCGGACCCGGCAGACTAGGGTACCACCGTGACAGCGATATTACAGCCCCTAATCAAGGGGATGAGTGCGGGGCTGGCGCCCGCCGGTGGCCCGGCGGGCCGTGGGAAGCGGCCCTTCAGGCGCGCGTCAGCGTGCGCACCCCGGCCGGCGTTCCGAGCAGCAGGACATCGGCGCCCCGCCGCGCGAAGAGCCCGGTCGTCACTACGCCGACGATGTGATCGAGCTCGCCCTCGAGCGCGACCGGGTCGGGGATCGCGAGGCCGGCGACGTCGAGGATGAGGTTGCCATTGTCGGTGACGAAGCCCTCCCGCAAGCGGGGCCGCCCGCCCAGCCGGGCGAGCTCGCGCGCGACGTATGCGCGCGCCATCGGGATCACCTCGACGGGGAGCGGGAACTTGCCGAGCACGCCGACCCGCTTCGACTCGTCGGCGACGCACACGAATCGCCGGGCGACTGCGGCAACGATCTTCTCGCGCGTGAGCGCGCCGCCCCCGCCCTTGATCATCGCCAACCCCTCGGTCACCTCGTCCGCACCGTCGACGTAGACCGGCAGCTCGTCGACGTCGTTCAGGTCGAAGAGCGGGATGCCCAGGGCGTGGAGCCGCCCGGCAGTCTTCTCGGAACTCGCCACGGCGCCCCGGATCCGCTGTCGGACCTTCGCCAGCTCGGCGATGAAGAAATCGGCGGTGGAGCCGGTCCCGACACCGACGACGGCGTCATCGACCACGTACCTCACGGCTTCCCGCGCCGCCGCCGCTTTCAGCTCGTCCTGCGTCATCGAGTGCTCCAAGGCTCGCGGCATTCTACGCGCGGGGGGCGCGGAAATAGGCCCTTGTCATGGCGCGCCGAAGCAGGCGTAGAATGTTGTCATAAAGGGGAATGGCCTCTCCGATGCGCTACGCGAAGGTTCTGCTTCTCGGCGCTCTCTGCGCAGCGATCGGTGCGCCCGCGGCGGCGCAGCAAGGGCTCGTCCGGGCCGCTGCCCTCGAGGCGAGCGGCTGGCAGCCGTCCGGCCCCGCCGTCGGCCTGCGCCCGCAGGCCCCGCGCCGGGAAAGCGGTTGGACCGGCGGTGTCCTTCTCGATTCGGCCCGCAGCCCGGGCTTCGGCCCGGCGCGCCCTGGGGCGCTCGATCCCGGCTTGCGGCTCAACCCGGACCTCGCGCGCGCCCTGCCCCAACCGCCACAGTTCGGCCCACCGATCGACGCCGCGAGCGCCGTCCAGGCCGGCGCCTACTTCGGCTACCGGTTCGAGAACAGGTTGCTGCTCTCGTCGGCCGTGCGACAGGGGCTCGGTGTGCCGGGACTCGGTGGTACGAAGGTCGATTTCGGGGCGAGCTACGGCCTCAACGTGACGCCGCAGCACCTGATCACGCTCTCGAGCAGCCTCACGCTCGGGCAGGCGAGCGGGATCGCCGCTTACTACAGCGCGCTGGGGCCGGACGGCCTCTCGCGCACCGATTACCGCGTCGGCGAGCCGGGCGCGGGGTTCAGGCTCTCCTGGCTGTACAGCTTCGGCCGGAACGTCTACCTGAACACGACCCTCGGCTACGACCGCAGCACCGATCCGGACGGGCTGCACGGCGCGGATCGGAACACCACCTCGTTCGGCACCGTCTTCGGCTACCGCTGGTAGCCGGCCTTCCCCCGGTTTCGTTCAGCGCCGCTGCCCGGCCTGCTGCGCGCGCTTCGCGTAGTCCTGATACGCCTAGCGCTTCTTCGGGATGTACAGGTCGGTGATCGAGCCGAGCGCCGCCTCGGCAGCGAAGAACGTCGTCTCGGAGAGCGTCGGGTGCGGATGGATGGTCAGCCCGATGTCCTCCATGTCGGCGCCCATCTCCAGCGCGAGCACGGTCTCGGCGATCAACTCGCCGGCGTTGATGCCGACCATCCCCGCGCCGAGGATCCGTTTCGTCGCGGGGTCGTAGAGGAGCTTGGTCAGGCCGTCGTCGCGGCCCATCCCGAGCGCCCGGGCGCTCGCCGCCCACGGGAAGCTCGCCTTCTCGTACGCGACGCCGCGCTGTTTCGCGTCGGCCTCGGTGAGCCCCATCCACGCCACCTCCGGATCGGTGTAGGCGACCGACGGGACCGTCAGCGCGTCGAACGCGACCTTGTGGCCGGCGATGACCTCGGCCGCGACCTTCGCCTCGTGCGTCGCCTTGTGCGCGAGCATCGGCTCGCCGCAGATGTCGCCGATCGCGAAAATGTGCGGCACGTTGGTGCGCTGCTGGCCGTCGACCGGCACGTAGCCGCGCTCGTTCACCACCACTCCCGCCTGCTCGGCGGCGATCTCGCGGCCGTTCGGCCGGCGTCCGACGGCGAGCAGCACCTGGTCGTAGGCTTGCGGCGCCGGCGCCTTCTCCCCGTCGAACGTCGCGAGCAGTCCGTCCTTCCTCGCCTCGAGCTTCGCGACCTTGGTCTTGAGGTGGATCGCCTCGTAGCGCTTCCGGATCCGCGTCTCGAGCGGTTTGACCAGGTCGCGGTCGGCGCCGGGGATCAGCCCGTCGAGCAGCTCGACGACCGTGACCTTGGTGCCGAGCGCGTCGTAGACGCACGCCATCTCCAGGCCGATGATGCCGCCGCCGATCACCAGCATCCGCTTCGGCAGGGCCGGCAGCTCGAGCGCCCCGGTCGAGTCGACGAGGCGCGGGTCGTCGTAGGGGAAGCCCGGGATCCGCGCGACCGCGGACCCGGCGGCGATGATGCAATAGTCGAACGCGATGCGCTTCGGTCCGTCGGCGGTCTGCGCGAGCAGCGTCTTGGGCGATTCGAACTTCCCCACGCCCTGGACGATCGCGACCTTGCGCTGCTTGGCGAGGCCGGCGAGACCCTTCGTCAGCCGCCCCACGACCGCGGCTTTCCACGCGCGGAGCTTGTCCAGGTCGAACCGCGGTTTCCCGAAGTCGATGCCGAAGTGGCCCATCTCCTCCGCCTCGGTCACGACTTTGGCGGCGTGAAGAAGCGCCTTCGAAGGGATGCAGCCGACGTTCAGGCAGACCCCGCCCAGCGTCGGGTAGCGCTCGACGAGCACCGTCTGCTTCCCGAGGTCGGCGGCGCGGAACGCGGCGGTGTAGCCGCCCGGGCCGGAGCCGAGCACGACGACTTCGCACGTGATGTCGGGCGCTCCGCCCGGAACGGCGCCGCGGCCAGCGGGCGCGGGCGAAGCTGAGGGGGCCGCCGGGGCGGTTGCCGGCGTCCGCGCCTGCGCGGGAGCCGCCCCGTCCGCGGCAGCGCCGCGCTTCGCGTCGGCCGTCGACGCCGGCTCGGCCGCGTCGAGCAGCAGGATCGGCGAGCCCTCCGAGACCTTGTCGCCGATCTTCACGATCAGGCGGTTCACGATCCCGGCGGCGGGCGACGGGATCTCCATCGTCGCCTTGTCCGACTCGAGCGTGACGAGCGAGCTCTCCTTCTCGACGCGATCGCCGGGCTTGACGAGGATCTCGATGACGTCGACGGCGTCGAAGTCGCCGATGTCGGGAACCTTCACCTCGACGGTGGCGCTCATTGGGCTACCTTGTCGCTTCGCGCCAAGGATTCGCGCTTGGGACGGCCCGGCGCGCTCATGACGCTCCTTACAGCATCACCCGACGGAAGTCGGCGAGCAGCTGGGCGAGATAGGCGTTGAAGCGCGCCGCGGCGGCGCCGTCGATCACCCGGTGGTCGTAGGAGAGCGACAGCGGGAGGACGAGCCGCGGGACGAACGCTTTTCCGTCCCAGACCGGCTTCGTGGCGGAGCGCGACACGCCGAGGATCGCGACCTCCGGCGCGTTGATGATCGGCGAGAACGACGTCCCGCCAATGCCGCCGAGGCTAGAGATCGAGAACGTGCCGCCCTGCATGTCGGCGGGCTTGAGCTTGCCCTCCCGGGCCTGCTTGGCGAGGTCGCCGGTCTCGCGCGCGATGTCGAGCACGCCCTTCCGGTCGGCCTCCTTGATGACCGGGACGACGAGCCCGTTCGGCGTGTCCGCGGCGAAGCCGATGTGGTAGTAGCGCTTGAGGACGAGGTTGTCCCCGTCGAGCGAGCTGTTGAGCTCAGGATGCTTCTTGAGCGCGGCGACGCACGCCTTGACCAGGAACGCGAGCATCGTGACGCGGATCCCGGCTTTCTCGTTCTCCTTGTTGAGCTGGACGCGAAGGGCCTCGAGCTCGGTGATGTCCGCCTCGTCGTTGTTGGTGACGTGGGGGATCATCACCCAGTTGCGGGCGAGGTTCGCGCCGGAGAGCTTCTTGATGCGCGACAGCGGCTGGACCTCGACCGGACCGAACTTCGCGAAGTCGACCTTCGGCCACGGCAGCAGGTTCAGGCCGGCCCCGGCGGCGCCCGGCTGGCTCGCGGGCGCGGGGCCATGGGCGATCACGCCTTTCACGAACGCCTGCACGTCGGCCGTCAGAATCCGGTTCTTCGGCCCACTGCCCTTCACGCTGGCGAGGTCGACCCCGAGCTCGCGGGCGAACTTCCGCACCGACGGGCTCGCGTGCGGCTTGACGCCTCCGGGCTCCGCCGCTTCGACCGGGACGGGCGGGGTGCGGGCCGGGGCCGGTACGGCCGCTGGCGCCGTTGCCGGCGGCGGTGGCGCCGAGGGCCGAGCCGGCTCCGGCGCGGCGGGCGGGGCGGCCGCGCGTGCAGGTGCGGCGGGAGCTGTGGCAGCCGGGGCTGGAGCCGGCGGCTGCGCAGCGGCCTTCGCGGCCGCCGCCTCTGCTGCCTCGAGCATCAGGATCGGGGTGCCTTCCGACACCTTGTCGCCGAGCTTGACGCGCAGCTCCTTCACGACCCCGGCGGAGGGGGACGGGATCTCGATCGTCGCCTTGTCGGACTCGAGCGTGATCAGCGACTGCTCGGGCTGGACCGCGTCGCCCGGCTTCACGAGGATCTCGATGACGTCGACGTCCTTGAAGTCCCCGATGTCCGGGACCGACACTTCCTTCATCGCACCCATGGCTTATGCCTCTTCTGGTGATGGGTGATCGAAGCGGGCGGACGCGGCGGGACCTACACCGTGGCCGGATTGGGCTTGGCTGGGTCGATGCCGTACTTCCTGATCGCCTCCGCCACGAGCGCCGGCTTGACCGCGCCGTCCTCGGCGAGCGCCTTCAGCGCGGCGATCGTCACCCAGTACCGATTCACCTCGAAGAAATACCGCAGCTTCTCGCGCGTGTCCGAGCGCCCGAAGCCGTCGGTCCCGAGCACGCGAAAGCGCATCCCGCTCGGGATGAACGGGCGGATCTGGTCGGCGAAAGCCTTCATGTAATCGGTCGAGGCGATGACGGGCCCGCCGCGGCCCTCGAGCCGCGTCTCGACGTAGGACTTGCGCGGCGGCGCCGCCGGATGGAGCATGTTCCAGCGGTCGGCGTCGAGGCCTTCGCGCCGCAGCTCGGTGAAGCTGGGGCAGCTCCAGAGGTCGGCGCCGACGCCCCAGTCCTTCTCGAGCAGCTCCGCGGCGGCGATCACCTCGCGCAGGATCGTGCCGCTGCCCAGGAGCTGCACCTTGAGCTTGGGCTTCCCGCTCGCCTCCTTCAGCAGATACATCCCCTTCAGGATGCTTTCCTCGGGGCGCTTGTCGGCGACCTCGGCGAGACCCGGATGGGTGTAGTTCTCGTTCATCACGGTGATGTAGTAGAAGACGTCTTCCTGGTTGGTCACCATCCGCCGCAACCCGTCGTGGATGATGACCGCGAGCTCGAACGCGAACGTCGGGTCGTAGGACACGCAGTTCGGGATCACCGACGAGAGGACGTGGCTGTGGCCGTCCTCGTGCTGCAGCCCCTCGCCGTTCAGCGTCGTGCGGCCCGCGGTCCCGCCGAGGAGGAACCCGCGCGCCCGCTGGTCGCCGGCCGCCCACGCGAGGTCGCCGACCCGCTGCAGGCCGAACATCGAGTAGTAGATGTAGAACGGCACCGTCACCAGGTTGGAGTGGCAGTACGAGGTCGCGGCGGCGATCCACGACGAGAACGCGCCGGCCTCGGTGATGCCCTCCTCGAGGATCTGGCCGGCCTTGTCCTCGCGGTAGTACATCACCTGGTCCTTGTCCTGCGGCGTGTACTTCTGACCCTCGGACGAGTAGATGCCGAGCTGCCGGAACATGCCCTCCATGCCGAACGTGCGCGCCTCGTCCGGCACGATCGGGACGACGTGCTTGCCGAGGTTCTTGTCGCGGACCAGCGCGGTGAGGATGCGCACGAACGCCATCGTCGTCGAGATCTCGCGGTCCTGCGCCTTGAGCACCGCCTCGAACGCGTCCAGGCCGGGCACCTGCGGCACGACGTCCGCCTGCCGGCGCCGCTGCGGCAGGTAGCCGCCCAGGGCTTTGCGCCGCTCGTGCAGGTACTTCATCTCCGGCGAGTCCGGCGGCGGCATGTAGAACGGCAGCTCCTCGAGTTGCGCGTCCGGGATCGGGATCTTGAACCGGTCGCGAAACTGCCTGATCGACTCGACGTCCATCTTCTTCTGCTGGTGCGCCGTCATGCGCCCCTCGGCGATGCGGCCGAGGCCGTAGCCCTTGATGGTCTTCGCGAGGATGACGGTCGGCTGATCCTTGTGCTTGGTCGCGGCGGCGTAGGCGGCGTAGATCTTGTGCGGATCGTGGCCGCCGCGGTTCAGCCGCCAGATGTCGTCGTCGGTCATGCGCGACACCAGCTCCAGCAGCTTCGGATGCTTGCCGAAGAAGTGCTTGCGCACGAACGCGCCGTCGTTCGCCTTGTAGTTCTGGTACTCGCCGTCGACGGCCTCGAGCATGACCTGCTTGAGGATGCCCTCGCTGTCGCGCGCGAGCAGCGGGTCCCAGTACGACCCCCAGGTCAGCTTGATCACGTTCCACCCGGCGCCGCGGAAGTCGCCTTCGAGCTCCTGGATGATCTTACCGTTGCCCCGCACCGGGCCGTCGAGCCGCTGCAGGTTGCAGTTGATGACGAAGATCAGGTTGTCGAGCCGCTCGCGCGCCGCGAGCCCGATCGCGCCGAGCGACTCGGGCTCGTCCATCTCGCCGTCGCCGCAAAACACCCACACCTTGCGGTTCGCGGTGTCCGCCAGCCCACGTGCGTGCAGATACTTGAGGAACCGCGCCATGTAGATGCCCTGGATCGGCCCGAGCCCCATCGACACCGTCGGGAACTGCCAGAAGTCGGGCATGAGCCACGGGTGCGGATAGGACGAGATCCCCTTGCCGTCGACCTCGCGCCGGAAGTTGCGGAGCTGTTCCTCCGTCAGCCGGCCCTCCTGGAACGCGCGGGCATAGATGCCGGGCGCCGAATGGCCCTGGAAGTAGACGAGGTCGCCGCCGTGACCTTCGTGCGGCGCATTCCAGAAGTGATTGAAGCCGGCCCCGAACAGCGTGCCGACGGAGGCGAAGCTCGCGATGTGGCCGCCGAGGTCGCCGTCGCCCTTGTTGGCCTTCGCCACCATGACCATCGCGTTCCAGCGCATGTAGGAGCGGTTCCGCTCCTCGAGCGCGGCGTCGCCCGGGGAGCGCTCCTCGAGGTGCGGCGGGATGGTGTTGATGTAGGCGGTGTTGGCGCTGTACGGGATGTACGCGCCCGACCGGCGGGCCTCGTCGATCAGCCGCTCGAGCAGGTAGTGCGCCCGCTCGGGCCCTTCCCGCTCGATGACCGCATCCAGGGCCTCGATCCATTCCTGGGTCTCGAGGGTGTCGGGATCATTGGCGGCTTGGAAATCGGGAACGGCAGCCATCGGGAAACCCTCCGGGGACCGGCGACGAAACGTGTTGTCGTTTTGCTCGGGAAGCTTAATCCACGGCTCGCAGGCGAGGCAATTTGCGGGCTTCACCGCGGCTGGCCTCTCTATCGCACTACGCAATACCGTTCCGGATTATACAATAGACCGTGGTGGCCGCCGAGCGGCCGGGGTGCCGACCGCCCCTGCTAGAATCTTTGCGCCTCACCCGTCCCCCCGTCCCAGGCAGCAGCTCCCCGTGGACACCCACGTCATCGACGGCACCGCTTTGTCCAGGCGTCTGCGGAGCGACCTCGCGGCCCGCGCGGCGACCCTCGGCGCCGGCGGGGTACGCCCCGGGCTCGCCGCGATCGAGGTCGGGGAGCACCCCGCGTCCCGGGTCTACGTGCGGAACAAGCTCAAGGCGTGCGCGGAAGTCGGGCTCCGCTCGGAGCACGTCGCGCTGCCGGACGCCACCTCCGAACCCGAGCTCCTGGCGCGGATTCGCGCGCTGAACGACGACCCCCGCATCCACGGCATCCTCGTCCAGCTCCCGCTGCCGAAGCACATCTCCGGCGAGCGGGTGCTGTCGGCGGTCGCGCCCGGCAAGGACGTCGATGCGTTCCATCCCCTCAACGTCGGTCTCCTCGCCGCCGGACACGCGCGCTTCGTGCCATGCACCCCGGCGGCGGTGATGGCGATCCTCGAGGCCGAGGGCGTGAATCCCTGGGCGCAGCACGCGGTCATCGTCGGGGCGAGCAACATCGTCGGCAAGCCCACGGCGGCGCTGCTCTTGCAGCGGGGGGCCACCGTCACCCTCTGCAACTCAAAGACGAAAGACCTCGCTGACCACACGGGGCGCGCGGACATTCTGGTCGTCGCCGTCGGCAAGCCGCGGCTGGTCACGGGAGCAATGGTCAAGCGCGGCGCCGTCGTGATCGACGTCGGCATCAACCGTCTCCCCGACGGCAAGCTCGTCGGCGACTGTGATTTCGCGAGCCTCGTCGGCGTCGCGGCGCGCGCGACCCCGGTCCCGGGCGGGGTCGGCCCCATGACGATCACGATGCTGCTCGCGAACACGATCCGCGCCGCGGAGCTGGCGAGCCCGGAGCGGCGGCCGGAACAAGGGGCCGACGTCCCCTTGCAGGTGCGCCGAGGTTGAGCTTTCCGAGGCTGCCATGACGACCGCGCTGCTGCTCGTCGACATCCAGAACGACTATTTCCCGGGGGGCGCGATGGCGCTCGAGCGGATGGACGCCGCCGCCGCCAACGCCGCGCGACTGCTCGCGGCGTTCCGGGAGCGCGGGCTGGCCACCTTCCACGTGCGCCACCTCTCGGTTCGCTCCGGTGCGACGTTCTTCGTTCCCGGGACCCCGGGCGCCGAGATTCACCCTTCGGTCGCGCCGCGGGCGGGCGAGCCGCTAGTCGAGAAGAACTTCCCCAACAGCTTCCGCGGCACCGATCTCGAGCAGCGGCTGCGCGGGGCGAGCGTCGACGGCCTGGTGATCGCGGGCGCGATGAGCCACATGTGCATCGACGCCACGACCCGCGCCGCGTTCGATCAGGGCTTCAAGTGCACGGTCGCCGAGGACGCGTGCGCAACGCGCGCGCTCGAGTTCGGCGGCCGCTCGCTGCCGGCAAGCGACGTTCACGCCGCGTTCATGGCGGCGCTCGCCGCACCCTACGCCAAGATCACGTCGACCGACGCGTGCCTCGCGTCGCTCGCGGCGGGCTGAACACAACAGGGAGTCCGCAACCTTGGAGACTCCGGTCATGCTGAGGACCGAATCCCCCCCGGCCGCGGATGCGGCCATCCCCCTGGACCGGGGGGAAGGCGAGCAATCGCCCAACCCGCTGCTCGACTTCTCGGACCTGCCGCGGTTCGCGGCCGTCGGGCCGGAGCACATCGCTCCGGCCGTCGACCGGCTGCTCGCCGAGAACCGCGCGCTCATCGCGCGACTCACCGCGGGCGACGCGCCGCCCACGTGGTCCGGCGTCGTGCAGCCGCTCGAGGACGCGAACGAGCGCCTCAGCCGGGCGTGGGGCATCGTCGCGCACCTGCACGGGGTGCTCGATTCGCCGGCGCTCCGCGAGGCGTACAAGGCCAACCAGCCGAAGATCGTCCAGTACTGGACCGAGCTCGGCCAGAACCTGGCGCTGTTCGAGAAATACAAGGCGCTCCAGGCCGCGCCGGAGCACGCGCGCCTCGGCCGCGCGCAGCAGAAAGTCATCGCGAACGAGCTGCGCGACTTCCGGCTCTCGGGTGCGGAGCTCGAGCCCGAGCCGAAGCGCCGCTTCGCCGCGATCCAGGAGGAGCTCGCGAAGGTCGCGACCAAGTTCTCCGAGAACCTGCTCGACGCGACCAACGCCTATGCCGTCCACGTGGAGGATCGCGCGGCGCTCGCGGGCATCCCCGAGGACGTGCTCGAGACGGCGCGCGCCGCCGCGGAGAAGGACGGCCGGCGCGGCTGGAAGCTCCTGCTGCACGCGCCGTGCTTCGTCCCGGTGATGCAGTACGCCGAGCACCGGGCCTTGCGCGAGACGGTGTACCGCGGTTTCGTCACGCGCGCGTCCGAGGAGTTCGCGGCGGCGTTCGCGGCCAAGGCCGCGTTCGAGACCGAGGTCGGCAGCCGGCCCGCGCCGGAACCGCCGTCGGCCGGCGAGCTCGCGGCCTGGGACAACACGCCGCTGATCGCACGGATCCTCGTGCTGCGACGCGAGGCGGCCGAGCTGCTCGGCTACGCGAGCCCGGCGCAGGTCTCGCTGGTGCCGAAGATGGCGCAGTCGCCGCGCCAGGTGCTCGAGTTCCTGAACGACCTCGCGGCCAGGGCGCTCCCCTACGCGAAGCGCGACTGGGCGGAGCTCACGGCGTTCGCCGCCGGCGAGCTCGGCCTGCCAGCGATCGCGGCCTGGGACGTGGCCTTCGCGTCGGAGAAGCTGCGGCAGGCGCGCTACGCGTTCTCCGACCAGGAGGTGAAGCAGTACTTTCCCGAGCCGAAGGTGCTCGCCGGCATGTTCCGCGTCGTCGAGACGCTCTACGGCCTGCGCATCGCCGAGGACCGCGCCGAGACCTGGGATCCATCGGTACGCTTCTTCCGCATCACCGACGCCGGTGGCGAGCCCATCGGGCGCTTCTACCTCGATCCCTACGCGCGCGACACGAAGCGCGGCGGAGCGTGGATGGACGAGGCGATCACGCGTCGCCGCGCCGGGGAGCGCGTGCAGGCGCCGGTCGCCTACCTGGTGTGCAATTTCTCGGCGCCGGTCGGCGGGAAGCCCGCGCTCCTGACCCACGACGACGTGCTGACGCTGTTCCACGAGTTCGGCCACGGGCTGCACCACCTGCTCACGCAGATCGACTACGTCGGCGTGTCCGGCATCCACGGCGTCGAGTGGGATGCCGTCGAGCTGCCGAGCCAGTTCATGGAGAACTTCTGCTGGGAGTGGGACGTGCTCGCCCACATGAGCGCGCACGTCGACTCAGGCGCGCCGCTGCCGCGGTCGCTCTACGACAAGATGATCGCGGCGAAGAACTTCCAGTCGGGCATGCAGACCGTGCGCCAGCTCGAGTACGCGCTGTTCGACATGCGACTGCACGACGACTTCGACGCGGGCGGCGGGCGCTCGCCGCTCGCGCTGCTCGACGAGGTCCGCGCGCAGGTCGCGGTGTCGTTCCCGCCCGCGTACAACCGCTTCCCCAACACGTTCTCGCACATCTTCGCCGGCGGGTACGGGGCCGGCTACTACAGCTACAAGTGGGCGGAGGTGCTGTCCGCCGACGCCTACAGCCTGTTCGAAGAGAACGGCGTGCTCGACCCGGCGACCGGCGCCAGGTTCCGAGCCGAAGTCCTCGCCGTCGGCGGCAGCCGGCCGGCGATCGAGTCGTTCACGGCGTTCCGCGGCCGCGCGCCGACCGTGGACGCACTACTTCGTCACGGCGGCATGACCGGCGAAGTCGCGGCCGCCTGAGGCGGGCGTGCACTATGTCGCACCGTGCCGCAGCGGCGCCGGGGCGCCGGCAGCGCGGTGTTATCATGCTCTCGTCATGTCCGCCGCGACGCCGAGGGGAATCGCCATGTCGAAACCGCTGCTCGCCGCGCTCGGACTCGTCGTCGGTTGCTTGGTCGCGGCCGTTGCGTCCGCCCAGATGTACCGCTGGGTCGACAAGGACGGCAAGGTCCACTACAGCGACACGCCGCCGCCATCCTCGGCGGGCAAGAGCGCGCAGCTGCGCTCGGGCGGCAACGTCACCGACACCGGCACGCTGCCGTACGCCCTGCAGCAGGCGGTCAAGAATTTTCCGGTCACGATCTACACCGCCGACAACTGCAAGGAGGCCTGCGCCGACGGCCGGAAGCTGCTGCAGAGCCGCGGCGTCCCGTTCCGCGAGGTCGCGATCGCCGACGAGAAAAGCCGGGAGGAGCTGAAGAAGGTGTCCGGCGGCGATGAGGTGCCGGTGATGACCGTCGGCAAGAGCGTCACGAAGGGATTCGGCGCCGACGCGTGGCATCTCGCTCTCGACGCCGCTGGCTATCCGCGCTCGGGCCCGCCGCTGGCCGCTGAGACGCAGAAAGCGGCCGCGGCCGCGAAGACCCAGCCGGCAGACGGCGACCAGCCGAAGCTCGGCCCCTACGCGCCGCGGTAATCCGCGGCAAGGCCGTCCAGGTCCGTCTCCCCGACGACCCCTGCGAGGCGCTCTCCGGGAACAGTCCGCGCCCGCGACTCCCGCCGGACCTACCCTACGGGTCCCGCCCCCAACGCTCAAGCTTCCGGATCGCCTGCCAGCACTCACAAGCCAGCCCGGTGCGCCCTTGATCCAGCGCCCTGTTCATCCGCCGGCGCTCGAGCTTGATGAGCCACTCGCGGATTAGGTCGGCGAAGCGCTGTATCACTCGCACGCCTTCACGACCTCGACGCTGGCCTTGGTGAGCCGCCTGCGCCGATCAGGCCCGCCCCTGCATTCGCCGCGAGCTTCGAGGACCACGGACCCTCCCGCCTTCGAGTGCTCTTCAAGACGAGGTTCAATTGCATGACCACGATAGGTCTAAGCATCTAGGCGAAGAGGGACTCGTCAACCCTCAACCCTCGGCACCTAACAGCGCCGATGCTCTGCCAACTTGAGCTATCCGCCTAAGGCAAACCCTAATGCGTCTCCCTCGGCAAGAAGGCAAAACATCGTTACAAGAGTGAGCGACGTCACGTCGCTTGGGCATTCACCCGCGAGGCGCCGTCGACATAGCCGAATCAGCTCATCGTATTCCCGTGGTGAGCCCAGTACTGGAAATTCACCATCTTTGACTGTCGGCGCACGCAAGAGGGGCTAGGCTTTTCTTGCCGGCGCGCGAGCTCTCCCCGACAGATGGGCGCGCCGTGGATAGGAGCGACCCGCGGCGATGATCTCGAAAACAGCATCGGTTTACGACGACGCTATGCGCGCTATTTGGCAGGACGTGTGCATGGCAGCGCTACTTGCCGTCGTCGCGTGTGTCCTCGCGATCTTTGCTGCCTGAACGTGCTTTGCGAGCAAAGCCGGATGCGGCGCTCGAACTGAGGAACGAGCTCCGTGGAGGGAGAAATGTCAACGGCTGAGGATAGGCGGCGTTGGATCGTGCGGCGGGTGTGGGTCGTCGATCCCGACGGGACGAAGCGGGGCGGGACGCTATGGTGGCTCGACCGCGATAGCGCGCAGATTCGGGTGGACAATCTCTCGGGTGTAACCGTGCTGCCAGTCGCGGCGCGCGGCAAGCGCTGGGACTTCGTCGATCGGTGGGATTTCGTCGATAGCCAAGGCAAGGCGCCCGTTGCTCGCTCTTTGGATTAGAGGCTGACCGACCGGTGCTGCGCGGCACTTTCAGCGGCTGGCAACCGCTCTCGAACTTGACCCGAACCTCGCCGAAATAGCCTGACGTCATCAAGGGGACGTGCAGAACGGCCGCCACGTCGGCGAAACTCTCCTTGCGCCATCGCCCGTCTTGGGGGCGAGCGAAGTCCCCCGGAGACGAGGCGGTAACTTGTCACTACCCCTCCGGCAACAATGCCCCCCGCGCGACTTCGGCCAGGCCTATCCTACGGACAGAGTTGGATAGGCCAGTGGTACACAACGAGGAAGTGACTATGGTGAAGACCTTGCCGAAGGGGCACGTATCGTGCCTGTCGAGTGCTTTTCGGTATACGCCCGCGGTGCACACGAATGTCGCGAGCACTTTCGCGCGGATCAGTCGAGAGCTCGGGGCACAGGAGGTGGCCGTTTCCGCTTCCGGGAGGCGAATTGAAGCCTTACCTGCTCTTGTACATCATCCCTTCCCTCGATTCACGCTGTCGGGGCGCCCCAGTCTCGATGCGTCAGTCATCCGCCAGCCCCGGCCGTGCACACTGGGCGACGGCAACAATGGTCAGTTTCGGGTCAAGAGGCTGAACACGGCGCGGTGAAGGGGTCACAAGCCCTGGAGCAATGGTGCCCAGTCTATTCTGCCCTCTCCGGCGGAGGCGGCGTCAAGCCTGGACGGAGTGTATCCAAGGAGCTCGGCTATGCGCTTGCTCGTAACCTTGAGCGGTGACGTGGATAGATACCTGGTTAGAGGTGGCATCTGGGAGCTCGGTGGCTACTCCTATCGGGCTTACGTCCACCTCGTCCCGTCGGCACCCCGCCTCGACCTCTCCGAGGCAGTCGTACTCGTTTCACTTAGTGGCCCGAGCTTGCAAGGAGTACTCGATGCGGCCACCGCGCGCGTAATGACTGCAATCGGGAAACCGGTGCAGAACCTCCAGGTGCGCGCCGTGCCGGACAACTCCGAAGCATCGAGCGGAAGAGGGACCGTCCCTCATCCTCTTGGTGCCGCGCAGCCCGCGGGCTCGCGGCCTTCTGTCTCGTTCCGGTTACCGTCGCGTCTCAGCGGTTCTTCGCAGGAACGGAACGGTCGCCCCGACCGGCTCGATCCGTAGAGCGCGACGACGGTCAGTTGCAAAGGCCGAGGATCCGCTCCTCCGGCGAACACGCGCGCGCGGGCTTTGCTCGAGTTTTGGTCTTCTCGGCGACGCAATTGCGGATCTCTCTAGTCGTGGTCCTGTAGTAGGTCCAGCCTGGAGCGAGCTCCGGGAGCGTCAAGTCGACCTCGCGCCATTTGGGATGGCCTTCGGCCTGCAGCTTGGAGAAATTCTGGCACAGCGATCGCCCGAACCGCGCCAGCGCGGCGACCGTGCCCTGCATGTTGTAGTCGTAGGTGACGAGGTATGCACCCACCGCGATCGTGGTGAAATCTTCGGTCAACAGCTGCGGATAGCTGCTGGTGCGGACGGTGGAGTGCGTGTAGGTCGTGAGCGGAAGCTTGCTCAAGGGATGATTGGGATCGAACTTGAGGAACTTGATCAGCTTCTGCGCCTCGGGCCGCATGTTCGCCACCAGCGGCGCCGGCTGTCCAGCAGCCACGACGACCACGTCGATCGATTTGTCGCCGATCAGCTTGACCAGCGCTTCTTCCATCGCGATGTAGCTTGCGTTTGCCTCGGGAATCGGGCCGCCGAACATCATCCGATAGACCGTATGGGTGATGAGCGCCGCCCCACTTCCGACCAACCCGCCGTTGATTTTCGCGTTCTTGATGTCGTGGAGGTAGTTCAGCTCGGAGTCGGCTCTGACGATGTAGTGAATCTCGGTGTTGTAAAGCGGGAGGATGACTCTCAGGGGGCGGATGATTGCACCCGCCTCGGGGTTCCCGGCGCTCGCTCGATCGACGAAGGCTTGATAGACGTCGGCCTGGACGATCGCGAATTTCACCCCCGGCTCGTAACGAAGCAGGTGGATGTTCGCGGCGGACCCCGCCGTCGGCAGGACCTCCAGATCGATATCCGCAACCGGCGCCACAAACTTGGCGAGATCGGTTCCGATAGCGAAATAGGTGCCGCGCTCCGACGCGGTCACGATCTTGTAGGCTGCCGAAGCCGCCGGCGCAACCCCGCTCTGAAAATACAACCCTGCGGCGAGCAGCGCTCCTGTGAGTTTACGCACCATACTATTCCCTCCGCTGAATGGATTCTGGCGCGCACAGCCCGAGCGCCGCTGCCCCGTCAGTGCACGGCCCTACGCGCGGGGGTTGACGCTCGAGGATCCCCGAGCCAGCTCCGGCGGAGCGCGGGCGCGCGACCGCTGCTGGCAGGGGGGGAGTAGCTTCCGACGGATCCTTTCCCTGAGTCGTGGCTTGTAGCACGCTGGTGGTTCCGTCGGACGAACGAGCAACGGGAGCCGCCGCCGTTGAGCGTGCATCACCGCCTCCCGAACGGATTGCGGGGTCAGCCGCGACGGGAGGCGTAACTGCGAGGGCCGGAGTCGATGCACTAGGCACTCCGCCATCTGCGCCCGTGGCGGCGGAGCTGCCGAGATCTTTCACGGTACCCCTCGCCGCAGGGCCTTGTGGGATGTCGAGAACTGGAGGCTCGCGGTATGCGTAGTACCCGGCCGCGGCAAGGACGGCGAGGACCACCGTACCGACGATCACGGCCAGGCGGCGACGCGGGCCGATCTGCGGTATCCGGATTGCCGGGGATCTGGCGGTTGCCGACGCGCCCGAATCGGTATTGGCCAGCTGTCGCTGCATCTCCTGCAAAGTCTCGAGATCGCGATTGAGTCCGTCAACACCGAGAACCGGCTGCGCGCTCGGTTGCGTTCTGCCTTCAGCGGTCCACGCTCCGGACTTCACAGCGTCCCACGCGAGTCCGCCTGGCGGCTTCTCGAGCAACGCGGCAGCGCATTGGTGACAACTCGTCGCTAGCGGATCGTTCACCGCTCCACAGCGGGCGCACGGGACCAAGTGCATCGGAGTGCCGCAGGCGTTGCAAAACTTCGAGCCCGCCGGGTTGATGTGCTCGCAGAACGGGCACGCGGCAGACCGCATCGACGGGTTCGCAACCAAGCTTCTGGTCATTAGCCTTCGGAAAGCACTGGGACTTCGTCTACCCAACGTCCTGACCGGAAGGAAGTCAGACTGTAACTCGACGACGTCGCGAGAAGGTCAAACCCTGTCACAGGCGCGCACGAGGTCACGCTATCCTGACACACCTCCTCGGCGAGGCGCTATGTCATTCAGCCGTGGCGCACCTGCCGCACCTACCGTGCGCCCGCTTCCGATTGCGGCGAACCCCAGACGTAGCGTCCGGATCGGTAGGATTCAGGCCGGGCCGCGGGCCGCCGTCTAGGCAGCGTGCGCGGGGGTGACTCCTCGCGTTCGCGTCCATGGCTGTGTCCATAGTTGCCATTCCAAGTTGGAACTACAGCTTTTACAATAGCTTACTGCACATATGAAGTTCGCGACGTGGAACGTCAACTCGCTGAATGTCCGCCTCCCCCATCTGCTCGACTGGCTCGAACGCGAGCGACCCGACGTCGTCTGCCTCCAGGAAACCAAGGTCGAGGATCCGAAGTTCCCGGCGGCCGCGCTCGAGGCCGCCGGCTACGGTTCCGCGTTCGCCGGCCAGAAGGCCTACAACGGGGTGGCGATCCTCGCGCGCGCGCCGCTCACCGACGTGCGGCTCGGGATCCCGAGTCTCGAGGACGACCAGCGACGGGTCGTGTCCGCGCTCGCCGACGGCATCCGCGTGGTCTGTGCGTACGTACCGAACGGTCAGGCGGTCGGCACGGAGAAGTACGAGTACAAGCTCAAGTGGCTGCGCGCGTTCGCCGACTGGCTGCGGGGCGAGCTCGCGGCGCACCCGAACCTCGTCGTCCTCGGCGACTACAACGTCGCCCCCGAGGACCGGGACGTGCACGACCCGCGGCTCTGGCAAGGGCAGGTGCTGTGCAGCGAGCCGGAGCGCGCCGCGTTCCGACGGCTCCTCGAGCTCGGGCTGAAGGACGGGTTTCGGCTCTTCGAGCAGCCGGAGAAGTCGTTCAGCTGGTGGGACTACCGCTTGAACGCATTCAAACGCAACATGGGTCTCAGGATCGACCACATCCTCGTCTCGCCGACGCTCGCCGGGAAGTGCCGGACATGCACGATCGACCGCGGGCCGCGCGCCCTGGAGCGACCGTCCGACCACGCGCCGGTCATCGCCGAGTTCGAGGTGAAGTGAGGACGAACAGATGATGTCGCACGCCGCGGGACCTGCGGACGCGATCCGGAAGCTCGGCTTCAAGAAGTGGTACGAGCGCCAGCTCATCGAGAGCCACGCCTACCTCGTTACCTGCTTCCTGTGCCTCATCCTCGCCGTCACCCTGCTCGAGGGGTTCAGCTTCCGTGCGCCGGGGCTGCAGCCCCTCATCGGCCTAGCGTTGATTGCCGGTGGCGGGTTCGTCGGGCTCTTCTCCCTGCGGCGGTACGGGGCGATCATGGGCGAGGCGGAGCGCCTCAGCCAGCGCTCGACCTGCGCCGGCTGCGGCGCGTATGCGACGTTCGACGTCCTCGAGTCCGGCGGCAGCGACGGGCCGTCGCAGGCCGGCGACGGGACGCCGACCACGTGGCTGCGCGTGCGCTGCCGCAAGTGCGGCCACGGCTGGACGATGCCGTGAGCGGCGCGCCGGCGAGAACGGTCGTGCTCTGCACGGTGGTACTCGCCGCAGCGTTCGTGCTCGACTGGCTCGCGCCGTTGTGGGGCCAGCTCGCCGCCGGGCTGCTGACCTGGGCGGTCGCGTTGTTCTTCATCGGCCGCGCCGACGCCGCCCAGCGGCCGATGCTCTTCTGGTGCCTGGCCTGGGCCACCGCCGGCGAGCTGTTCTGCTCGCTCGCGTGGGGCCTCTACACGTACCGCCTGGGAAACATCCCGCACTTCGTTCCGCCCGGCCACGTCCTGCTGTTCCTGATCGGCTGGCAGCTCGCGCCGCGGGTACCGCAGGCCGCGGCGCACGCGCTCACCGCGGCCTACGCCGTCCTCGCGCTGCTCGCGCTGATCCTGTTGCAGGACCAGTTCAGCGTCCTGCTGTTCGCGGTGTACGGGACCCTGTATTGGCGCGCGCCCGGTCTGCGCAGCCTGCTGGCGACGATGTTCGGCCTCACGCTCGGGATGGAGCTCTTCGGCACGTCGCTCGGCACGTGGGGTTGGGCCGAGCGCACGCCCTGGCTCGGCCTGACGACGATCAACCCGCCGGTGGCGGTGGGAGCGTTCTATTGCACGCTGGACGCGCTGATCGTCGGGTCGATCCGCGCCAGCGCGAGCGTCCGGCGCGCGGCGCTCCCCGCTCCCGCGTAAGCGGGCGGGCGAGCGTCAGTCGATCCGGCCGTACGCCGGCAACGTGAGGAAGTCGACGTACTCACCGGTCGTGAGCTCGTCGAAGAGCGCCGCGGCCGCCGCGTACTTTCCGGCCCGCCACGCCTCCTCGCCGAGAGTGGTCTTCACCTTGGGAAGCTCTTCGGCGAGGAGCTGCCGGACGAGCGGGACGGTGACCTTGCGTCCGTCGTCGAGCACGCCCTTCGAGCTGCGGATCCACTGCCAGATCTGCGAGCGCGAGATCTCGGCGGTCGCCGCATCCTCCATCAGGTTGAAGACCGGCACGCAGCCGTTGCCCGCGAGCCAGGCGCCGAGATACTGGATGCCGACGCTGATGTTGTTGCGCAACCCGGCCTCCGTGATCGGCTGCTCCGGTCGGAAGTCAAGCAAATCCTTCGCCGTGGTGTTCACGTCCGGGCGCTGCCGGCCGTACTGGTTCGGCGCCGGCATGTGCTCGTCGAACACCTGCTTGGCGATCGGCACGAGCGCCGGATGCGCGACCCAGGTCCCGTCGCAGCCGTCGGTGACCTCGCGCAGCTTGTCCTGGCGGACCTTCTCGAGCGCGGCCTCGTTCGCCGCCGGGTCGTTCTTGATCGGGATCTGCGCCGCCATGCCGCCCATCGCCGGGGCGTTCCGGCGGTGGCAGGTCTTCACCAGCGTGAGCGCGTAGGCGCGCATGAACGACGCGGTCATCGTGACCTGGCCCCGGTCGGCGAGGCAGAACTCCGGATGCGACCGGAACTTCTTGATGCACGAGAAGATGTAGTCCCAGCGGCCGATGTTGAGGCCGGCCGAGTGGTCCTTCAGCTCCCACAGAATCTCGTCCATCTCGAACGCCGCGAGCACCGTCTCGATCAGCGCCGTGGCGCGGATCGTCCCGTGCGGTATGGCGAGCTCCGCCTGCGCGACCTTGAAGACGTCATTCCAGAGGCGCGCTTCGAGGTGCGACTCCAGCTTCGGCAGATAGAAGTACGGGCCGCTCGCGCGGGCGAGGAGCTCCCTCGCGTTGTGGAAGAAGTACAGCGCGAAGTCGAAGATGCCCCCCGCGACCGGCTTGCCGTCGATCTTCACGTGCTTCTCGTCGAGGTGCCAGCCGCGCGGGCGCGGGATCAGCACCGCCGTCTTGTCGTTCAGCCGATAGGTTCTGGTCGAGGCGGGGGACCCCTTCCCTTCCCCAGCGGTGCCGCCCTGCTCGAACGTGATCGTCCGGCGGACGGCATCGCGCAGATTGACCTGGCCTTCGATCATGTTGGCCCAGGTCGGGCAATTGGCGTCCTCGAAGTCGGCCATGAAGGTGGAGGCGCCGCAGTTGAGCGCGTTGATCACCATCTTGCGATCGGTCGGGCCGGTGATCTCGACCCGGCGGTCGAGGAGGTCCCGCGGCTGGTCGGCGATCTTCCACTCCGACTCCCGGATCGCCCGGGTCGCCGGGAGAAAGTCGGGGCGTTTCCCGGCGTCGAACTCCTGCTGCCGCAGCTGACGGCGCGCGAGCAGCTCCTGCCGGTGACCCTCGAATTGCCGATGCAGCTTGGCAACGAATGCCAGGGCCTCGGGCGTGAGGATCGACGTGCCCTCGGGGGTCATCGGGGCGGTGATCTCGACCCCGGCCGGAAGCCGGGTCACAACGGCGGCAGGAGCGTTCATGAGCGAATCTCGGAGCGGACGGACCGCACGATTCTACCGCAGCGCGGCGCGATTGCCGCACTGCAAAACCCATCCCGGATTGCGAAAATCGGCGCCGCTCAGGTGGACTCGTCCGACCCGTTCTTGTCCCCGATGCCGAGCTCCGTGATCTTGCGGGTGATGGTGTTGCGGCCGATGCCGAGCAGTGTCGCCGCCTCGATGCGCCGCCCGCCGGTGTGGGCAAGCGCCTTGGCGATGAGGATCTTCTCGAAGTCGCGCGACAGGACGTCCATCAGGTTCGACTCGCCGCGCACGAGCGCCCGTTCGACGTGCCGCTGCAGCGCCGCCGTCCAGTCGCCGTCCGTCCCCGCCGCGGCGTTCTCGCGCAGCTCCGGTGGCAGGTCGCCCACGTCGACCGTCTGCGCTGGCGCCATGACCGTCAGCCAGTGGCACACGTTCTCGAGCTGTCGCACGTTCCCGGCCCAGTCCTGCGCGGCGAGGTAGCCCACCGCGCCCTCGGACAGCCGCTTCGCCTCCACGCCGAGGGTCCGCGCGCTCTTGGCGAGGAAGTGGCGGGCGAGCAGCGGGACGTCCTCGCGCCGCTCCCGCAGGCTCGGCAGCCGGAGCCGGATGACGTTCAGGCGGTGGTAGAGGTCCTCCCGGAACGTACCCGCGCGCACCCGCGCGTCGAGCTCCTGGTGGGTCGCCGCGATGACGCGCACATTCGCGCGCAGCGGCTGATGGCCTCCCACGCGGTAGAAGTGGCTGTCCGAGAGCACCCGCAGCAGCCGCGTCTGCAGGTCGGGTGCCATGTCGCCGATCTCGTCCAGGAAGAGCGTCCCGCCCTCGGCCTGCTCGAACCGGCCGCGCCGCATCGCCTGCGCGCCGGTGAACGCGCCGCGCTCGTGGCCGAAGAGCTCGCTCTCGAGCAGGTCCTTCGGCATCGCGGCGGTGTTGATCGCGATGAACGGCTTCGCGGCGCGCGGGCTGTGCCGGTGCAGCGCGCGCGCGACGAGCTCCTTCCCGGTGCCCGACTCGCCCGTGATCAGCACCGTCGAGTTGGAATTGGACAGCCGTCCGATCGCGCGGAAGACCTCCTGCATCGCCGGCGCCTGTCCCAGGATCTCGGGCGCGGACGACGCGGCCTCCGGGTCGCCCGCCTCGCGCGTGCTCTCGTCCAGCGCCCGGCGGATCAGCTCGACCGCCTGATCGACGTCGAACGGCTTCGGCAGGTACTCGAACGCACCGCCCTGGAATGCCGCGACCGCCGACTCGAGGTCCGAGTACGCGGTCATGATGATCACCGGCAGCCCCGGGTGTTTCTGCTTCACGCTCTGCAGCAGCTCGAGGCCGGAGGTGCCGGGCATGCGGATGTCGGAGACGAGCACCTGCGGGGTGTCCCGCTCGAGCGCCGCGAGCGCCTCCTGCGCGAGGCCGAACGTTTTGAACGGGATGCCCTCGCGGGCGAGCGCTTTCTCGAACACCCACCGGATGGAGCGGTCGTCGTCAATTACCCATACTGGCTTCATCGGGGGGATCCGTCAGGGGACGCGCCCATCGCCGCGGCCCTCGTTCTTCCGTCGCCGACCCAGCGGCAGCAGGATCGTGAACGCCGTCCGGCCGGGGCGGCTGTCGCATTCGATCGAACCGTCATGGTGCTGCACGTACGTCTGGGCAAGCGTGAGGCCAAGGCCCGTGCCGCCGTCCCGTCCGGAGACGAGCGGATGGAACATCCGCTCCCGCAGCCCGGACGGGATGCCGGGTCCGTTGTCGATCACTTGCAATTCTAGTGCCAGGCGGTGCTGACGCCGCGCAATCGTGGCCGAGCGCGCGGCGCGGGTGCGCAGGGCGATCTCCCCGGGCGGATCGGCGGCGCTCCGGCGCGCCCCGAGCACCGCCTGCGCGGCGTTGCGGACGACGTTGAGCAGCGCCTGGATCAGCTGCTCGCGGTCGCCCTCGATCTCCGGGAGGCTCGCGTCGTAGTCGCGCACGATCCGCACGCCCTCGGGGAACTCCGCGAGGATGAGGCTCCGTACCCGCTCGCAGACTTCGTGGGTGTTCACCGGCCCGAGGAGCGGCGGCCGGTGGGGCGTGAGGAGGCGATCCATCAGGAGCTGGAGCCGGTCGGCCTCCTTGATGATCACCTGGGTGTACTCGCGCAAATCCGCCCGGTCGAGCTCCCGCTCGAGGAGCTGCGCCGAGCCGCGCAGCCCGCCGAGCGGGTTCTTGATCTCGTGGGCGAGGCTCCGGATCAGCTCCCGGTTCGCGACCGCCTGGGTGAGCTCGCGCTCCTCGCGCTCGATCCGCAGATGCTGGTCGGTCGAACGCAGCTCCAGCACGAGCCGGCCGCGCTCCGCTTCGGCCGGCGTCGCGAGGCAGCTGAAATGCAGGGGTGGCGAGCCCCGGCGCCCGAGCTCGAGGGAGCGGTCCCAGAAACCCCAGTTGCGCTCGATCGCCTGGCGGAGCTTCGCCTCGAACGCGCCAGCGTCGGTGAAGAGCTCCGGCAGCCGCTGGCCGCGGAGCTGCTTCGCGGCGAGCTCCAGCAGATGCTCCGCGGCGGGATTCGCATGCACCACGCGGAGCTCCGCGTCGAGCACGACGACCGCGGTGCCGAGGAGGTCCAGGCCGGTGAACGCCGCGTGGCTCACGCCACGCTCCCGGGGGATTTACAACGGGGCTTGCCCCCGTTCCCGGTTGGTACGAAGGCCTTTCCCTGGCTGCAGGCCAGGGAGGCGCGGCTTACCGCAGTCCCGCGAGCTCTTTCTTGAGCGCCGCGATGTTGCGCTCGTGGCGCTCCACCGTGTCCTGGAACGGCTTCAGGCGGTCGAGGACGCGCTGATAGTTCTTCTCGTCGCCGTAGCGCACCGCTTCCTGCGCGGCGAGCTTCGCCTTGGCGTCGATCAGCCCCTTCTCCTCGGTGGAGAGCTCGTCCTCGAGGATCCGGCGGCGGCCCTCGTCGCGGGTCTTCTGCGTGTCCCGGTCGACCTTGGGGAAGCCCGAGCCGGCCTTCTCTGAGGCCGCGGACCGCGAGGGCGGCGGCGGCGTTGAGACGACCGAGACCTCCTTGGTCACGACCGTGCACTGTTTCCCTTCGGTCTCTTTCTTGATGTTGGTGTAGTGCGCTCGGCCGTCCGCCTCCACGCATTTCCACACCGTCCCCTGCGGCTGCGCCTGCGGCTGCGGCTGCGCCTGCGCCTGCGCCCCCGATGCTGCTGCCAGGGCGGCGCAAGCCAACCAGACCTTCACGTGTGCCATTGGGACCATCCGGAGCGAGGACGAGCTCGCAGTCTAGGTGAAGATCGTCCTGATTACAAACCACTTTCCGGCGCTCTGGGGGCCCTATTTCACGGCGCCGGACATCCCCGGGGGTGGCGGCGGATAACGGGCTCACGGGACGGGAAGAAAGGCGGGGGCACCGCCCCCGCCGTGCGCGGTGGCGCGATGACCGGCTACGACGCGTAGTACATGTCGAACTCGATCGGATGGGTGGTCATCCGGAACCTGGTGATCTCGTCCATCTTGAGCGCCATGTACGCATCGAGCGTGTCATTCGTGAACACGCCGCCGCGGGTCAGGAACTCGCGGTCCTTGTCCAGGGTCTCCAGCGCCTGCTCGAGCGACGCGCACACGTTCGGGACCTTCTTCGCCTCTTCGGGCGGCAGGTGGTACATGTCCTTGTCGAGCGGGTCGCCGGGCTTGATCTTGTTCTGGACGCCGTCGAGACCCGCCATCAGCATCGCCGCGAAGCCGAGATACGGATTCATCGTCGGGTCGGGGAAGCGCACCTCGACGCGCCGCGACTTCGGGCTCGACACGTAGGGGATGCGGCAGGCGACGGAGCGGTTGCGGGCCGAGTAGGCGAGATTGATCGGCGCCTCGAAGCCCGGCACCAGACGCTTGTACGAGTTCGTGCCCGGGTTGGTGATCGCGTTGAGCGCCTTCGCGTGCTTGATGATCCCGCCGATGTAGTGGAGCGCGAAGTCCGAGAGCCCGGCGTAGCCGTTGCCGGCGAAGAGGTTGTTGCCGTCCTTCCAGACCGACTGGTGGCAGTGCATGCCCGAGCCGTTGTCGCCGACGATCGGCTTCGGCATGAACGTCGCGGTCTTGCCGTACGACGCCGCGGTCATCCAGACCGTGTACTTCAGGATCTGCATCCAGTCGGCGCGCTGGACGAGCGGCGCGAAGCGCGTGCCGATCTCGTTCTGGCCGGCGGCGCCCACCTCGTGGTGGTGTACCTCGACCTCGACGCCCTGCTGCTCCAGCGCGAGCGCCATCGCGTTGCGGATGTCGGCGAGCGTGTCGGTCGGGGGCACCGGGAAGTAGCCACCCTTCACCGGCGCGCGGTGCCCCGGGTTCCCGCCCTCGTACTCGTCGCCCGAGGACCAGGGGGCCTCCTCGGACTTGATCTTCACGAAGCAGCCCGCCATGTCGACGCTCCAGGTCACCGAGTCGAAGATGAAGAACTCGGGCTCGGGGCCGAAGTACGCGGTGTCGCCGAGGCCGGTCGACTTCAGGTAGCCCTCCGCCTTCTTCGCGATCGAGCGCGGGTCGCGGCCGTAGGGCTTCATGTCGGTGGGCTCGATCACGTCGCAGCTGACGTTCAGCACCGTCTCGTCGGTGAACGGGTCGAGACGGGCGCTCACCGGATCGGGCATGAGGAGCATGTCCGAGGCCTCGATCCCCTTCCAGCCGGCGATCGACGAGCCGTCGAACGCGTGGCCGTTCTCGAACTTCTCCATCGTGAAGTACTTCGCCGGGACGGTGACGTGCTGCTCCTTGCCGCGGGTGTCGGTGAAGCGGAAGTCGACGAACTTCACCTCCTTGTCCTTGACGAGCTTCATCACATCGGCGGCAGTCATTGCCATGTTCTTCTCCTGTTCGAAAATTGCGAGACGGATCCCTGACCGAAAAATCAGCCCTGCCTGCAGTGCGAAAACCATGCCATCGCGCCGGGACCTCTAGAACCTTGTGCCGTAAGGCAGCGGAGAGTCGCGCGGAGGCGGGAGTGCACTCGGGCAGTGCGTCGGCCGCCATTCTGCACTATGCCGGTGCGGGTTGCCCGCTCGCGAGCCTCCCAGCTGCCCGATCGCCTGCTGGCGCTCCGGAGGTTAAACTGGCCCCGGGCTCTTCGCATCGCACCGCAACCCATGGACTCCACAGAGCAAATACTCGCGCGGGCGCGGGAGCGCGCCGAGCGCATGGGGCTGCCCTATGCCGGTGCGATCACTCCCCTGGAGGCCGCGGCCCTGCTCCAGGGCGAGCCCGGGGCCAGGCTCGTCGACGTGCGAACCCGCGCCGAGTGGGAGTGGGTCGGGCGCCCTCCGGGTGCGGTGTTCATCGAGTGGAACACGTGGCCCGGCGGGGCGAAGAACCCGGAGTTCGAGCGCGAGCTCCTCGCGAAGGTGCCCGACAAGACGCGTCCGGTGCTGTTCCTCTGCCGGAGCGGCGGGCGCTCGCACCACGCGGCAATGGTGGCGGAGAAGCTCGGCTACCCGCTGGCGTTCAACGTTCTCGAGGGGTTCGAAGGCGACAAGGACGCCGACGGGCACCGCGCGACGGTCGGCGGCTGGAAGGTCGCGGGGTTGCCGTGGATCCAAGGGTGACCGCACCGGGCGCCGGCGCAGCCGGCGCGTAGCGCGACCATCCCCGCGCCCCCGGGGATCCGGTACGGCGCTCTACTCACCATGCTCAATCCCACCCGAGGCACACGCGGCATGGCGGTCGCACCGCACGCGCTCGCATCGCAGTCGGCGCTCGCGGTGCTGCGCGAAGGCGGCAACGCGCTCGAAGCGATGGTCGCCGCCGCCGCGGCCATCGCCGTCGTCTATCCGCACATGAACTCGCTCGGCGGCGACTCGTTCTGGCTCGTGCTCGTGCCAGGGCAGGCCCCGACCGGCATCGACGCCTGCGGGGCGGCGGCGAGGAATGCGTCGATCGCGTGGTACGGCCTGCAGGGAATCAAGAGCTCGATCCCGTTCCGCGGCGGCGTCGCGGCGAATACGGTGGCCGGGACGGTCTCGGGCTGGGCGCTGGCGCACGCGCGTGCGCGCGAGATCGGCGGCCGGTTGCCGCTGTCGCGCCTGCTCGAGGACGCGATTCACTACGCCGAGGACGGTATCCCGGTAACGGCGAGCCAGAACGCCGCGACCGCTGCGAAGCGCCGCGAGCTCGAGCCGCAGCCGGGTTTCGCCGATGCGTTCCTGCCGGGCGGCGGCGTCCCGGCCACGGGGAGCCGTTTCCTGCAGCAACGCGTGCGGCGAGACGCTGCGCCGCCTCGCGAAGGCGGGGCCGGACGACTTCTATCGCGGCGAGCTGGCGCGGGCGAACGCGGCGGACCTCGCGGCGGCCGGCAGCCCGGTGACGCTCGGTGACCTGGAGGCCCACCGCGCCGAGTGGCGGACGCCGCTCGCGCTCGAGCACTCGCTGGGCTCGGTCTACAACATGCCGCCGCCGACGCAGGGGCTCGTCAGTCTCCTCATCCTCGGGATGCTCGATCGGCTCGCGATCGGCCAGCTCGATCCGCTCGGGGCGGACTACGTGCACCTCGCCGTCGAAGCGGTCAAGCAGGCATTCGCGATCCGCGACCGCCACATCACCGATCCCGCGTACGTGACCGTCGACCCCCAGACCTTCCTCGCGCCTGCGAAGCTCGCGGAGCTCGCGGCCGGGATCGATCGCAATCGCGCCGCGCCCTGGGGGGCGGGCCGCGGCCCGGCCGACACGGTCTGGATGGGCGTGATCGACGGCGACGGCCGCGCGGTGAGCTTCATCCAGAGCCTCTATCACGAGTTCGGCGCCGGCGTGGTGCTGAAATCGACCGGGATCTGCTGGCAGAACCGCGGGTGTTCGTTCAGCCTCGACGAGCGCGCGTTGAACGCGCTCAAGCCGCGGCGCAAACCGTTCCACACGCTCAACCCCGCGGCCGCGCAGCTGTCGGACGGCCGGACCATGGTGTACGGCAACATGGGTGGCGACGGGCAGCCGCAGACGCAGAGCGCAGTGTTCACGCGCACGCTGGTTCACGGGATGACGCCGCAGGCGGCGATCACGGCGCCGCGCTGGTTGCTGGGCAGGACGTGGGGTCAGACCACCGACACGCTCAAGCTCGAGTCGCGGTTCGCGCCCGAAGTCGTCGACGAGCTGCGCCGCCGCGGCCACGACGTCGAGGTGCTCGACGCCTACGACGAGACGATGGGCCACGCGGGGTGCGTGATCCGACATGCCGACGGGGCGTTCGAGGGCGGCGCGGATCCGCGGTCGGACGGCGGCGTCGCGGCATACTAGCGACCCGCGACAAGCGAGGGCCGAAGATGAAAGGCGTCGTGTTCCCAGGGGACCGCAAGGTCGAGATCCGCGAGTTCCCCGATCCCGTTCCGGGTCCCGGCGAGGTCGTGCTGGAGATCAAGGCGTCGGGCATGTGCGGCAGCGACCTGAAGTTCTATCGCGCTTCCGGCGGGGCGTCATCGCTCGGGCTAGGGAAGACATCCGGCCCGATCATCGCCGGGCACGAGCCGTGCGGCGTGGTCGCCGCGATCGGGCCCGAGGTTTCGGACCGGCAGGCCAGGGTCGGCATGCGCGTGATGCAGCATCACTACCGGGGCTGCGGCGTCTGCGAGCACTGCGCGACCGGCTGGATGCAGCTCTGCGTCGAGGGCGTCGCGGAGGTCTACGGCGCGACCGGCCATGGCGCGCACGCCCGGTACATGAAGTGCCCGGCGCGGACCCTGGTGCCACTTCCCGAGGAGCTCTCGTTCGAGGCCGGCGCGGCGATTTCCTGCGGCACCGGCACCGCCTGGGCGGCGCTGCACCGGCTCGGCCTGCAGGGGGACCACACGATCGCGATCTTCGGCCAGGGCCCGGTAGGCCTATCGGCCACGCAGCTCGCGAGCGCGCTGGGCGCGCGCGTGATCGCCCTCGACGTCAGCGATGAGCGGCTCGCCCGGGCGAAAGCGCTCGGGGCCGACGCGCTCATCAATCCGCGAACCGCGACCGACGTCGTGCAGGCGGTCCGCGAGCTGACCCGCGGCCGCGGGGCGCACCTCTGCCTCGAGGCGTCCTCGTCACCCCAGGCGCGCGTGGAAGCGGTGCGCTGCGTGCGCACATGGGGCAAGGTCTGCTACGTCGGTGAGGGCGACACCGTCACGCTGGAGGTCAGCCCCGACCTGCTGCGCCGGCAGGTGACGCTGATCGGGTCGTGGACGTTCTCGACCGTCGGGCAGGCCGAGTGCGCGCGGTTCATCGCGGACCGCGGCATCGACGTCGACCGCCTGTTCACGCACCGCTGGCGGCTCGACCAGGCGGAGGAGGCCTATCGTCTCTTCGACTCCCAGACCGCGGGGAAGGGCGTCATCCACCCGTCCTGAGCGGTGCGTCCGGTCAGCCCGCCGTCCAGTCCACGAGCCCGGTGTAGGCGGTGACGAGGACGATCGCGCCGAACGCGATCCGGTACCACGCGAACGGCTTGAAGTCGTGCGTGGCGACGTAGCGGATCAGCCAGCGCACGCAGACGAACGCCGAGGCGAACGCCGCAACGAGCCCCACCGCCAGCATCTCCAGGTCGCCGGCCGAGAACGCCGCGCGGTGCTTGTACAGATCGTAGGCGCCGGCGGCCACGAGCGTCGGGACCGCGAGGAAGAACGAGAACTCGGTCGCCGCCTTGCGCGACAGCCCGAACAGCATCGCGCCGATGATCGTCGCGCCCGAGCGTGACGTCCCCGGGATCAGGGCGAAGCACTGCGCGAAGCCGACCTTGAGCGCGTCGCGCCAGGTCATCGTCGTCGACGCTCGCGACGTGCCAGCGATGCGCCTTCCGCTCGACCCACAGGATCACGAACGCGCCGAGGATGAACGCCAGCGCGACCGGCACCGGCGCGAAGAGGTGCGCCTTGATGAGGCCGCCGAAGGCGAGGCCGAGCACCGCCGCGGGAATGAACGCGACGATGAGGTTGGCGACGAAGCGCTGCGCGGCGCGGTCCGACCCGAGCCCGGCGAGCACCCCCAGGAATTTCACGCGGTACTCCCAGACGACCGCCAGCATCGCGCCGGTCTGGATCGCGAGATTGAAGGTCTTCGCCTTCTCGCCGTCGAAGCCGAGCAGGTCGGCGGCGAGGATGAGATGGCCGGTGCTCGAGACGGGGAGGAATTCGGTGAGGCCTTCGACCACGCCGAGCACGAGGGCCTTGCCGAGCAGCGGGAGATCCATCGCGGCGGGGATTCTACTTGGCCCGGGAGGCACAGACGGCGGGCTTCGCCCGCTTGGCCAGCCCTGTCAAAATCGCAACATGGATCCCTGGGCGAGGATCGACCTCTACTGCGAGCGAACGGACCCGAGCTTCTGGTCGGAGCCGCTGAACGCCCTCACCAATCTTGCCTTCCTCATCGCCGCAATCCTGGTCGTGAACCGGGCGCGGCGCGAGCGCGGCAGGCTCGCCTGGGATGCAGCGTTGCTCGCCGCGCTGACCGCGCTCGTCGGCGCGGGCAGCTTCCTGTTCCACACGTTTGCGACGGTCTGGGGTCGCTGGCTCGACCTCGTGTTCATCGCGGCGTTCGTCTATGTGCTCCTCGCCCTGTGCCTCGTCCGGTTCGCGCGGTTGGGGTGGCGCGGCGTGCTGGCCGGGCTCGTCCTGTATGCGATCGTCGAGCGCGGCATGCTCGCCGCCGTCCCGCCCGGGACGATGGGGGGCTCGCTGCTTTACCTGCCGCCGGTCCTGGCGCTCGCGGCGTTGGCCTGGTACGCCCGGCATCGGGTCCATCCGGCGGCGTCCCGCCTCGCCGCGGCGGTCGGCGTCTTCGCCGTTGCGATCGCCGTCCGGACGGTGGACTTGCCGCTCTGTCGGGTGTGGCCGACGGGGACCCACTTCCTCTGGCACCTCCTCACCGCATGGGTGCTCTACCTCGCGGCGACGGCCGTGCTCGCGCCGCGCGGCGCGCGTTCAGGCTGACGGAGAAGAACCGCCCGGGCCGGACTCGGCCAGGCAGCAAGTGTCAGAGCTTCGGCAGGGTCCGGAAGCCGAAGGGGAGGAGCAGCGAGGCGAAGCGGTGAAACGCGCGCGGGGTGGACGCCTGGACGGCCGCGCCAAGGGCCGGCACATCGGCGAGAACGCGACGGGCAAGCGGGGACACGCTGCGCGGCCGACCGAGCAACTCGGGCGGGAGATTGAACTCCGCCCACTCGTAGAGCCTGGTGTCGTCCGGCGCAGTCACTTCGCTTGCCTCTGGAGGTCCGGTCGTCGCTTCGATACCCTCGTTAGTATCTCAAACGCACAGATCCGTTCAATCGTCTACGAGTCTAGGCCGCAAGGTGGATGCGCGAGTGTGAAGAATTGTGACAGCGGCGGGCTCTCGCACGCCGCATGACGATGCCATGTTGGTCGCCGGTCGGCCGCGGTCCTGACACCGACGAGAGTCGGACGGTGACGGTCTTGTGACGGCGCCTCGTCGGCGCGTCCTACTTGGTGACGTTGAGGTTCCGGTAGAGCCGCTCGACGAGCGCCCGCAACTCGGCCGTCTCCTCGCCAAGTCGGGCGACCTGCGGCCTTCAGCGCCGCGATCTCGCTCGCCGGCGGGGCTTCGGCGCCGCCGGTCGCGGCGGCAGGTCGAGCCGCGGAGGCCTCCACCGGACCGGAGAGAAGGTGCGCCCACCGGTGCTCGCGAGACCCCGGCATTCTGGGCAGCTGGACCGTCAGCGGTCCGCCGTCGGCCTCGGGCCGGGCTGCCAACGCCTGCAAGGCCCCCTCGACCGCGCCGAGGTCGGCGAAGCGATGCAGGCGCTCGGTGTTGATCCGGAGCTCGCCCGGGGTCTGGGGACCGCGGAGCATCAGCGCGGCGAGCAGCGCTACGGCCGGTTCCGTCAGGTTCATGACACGCCCGATGTTGTGCGTGTACCGCGCCACGCGGGAGCCGCTCGACTCGATGACGAGGGACAGCGGACGCAGCGCGTCGAGGGCTGCCTGCACCTCGGCCTCGGTCGCTTGCATGAGGGGGTCGCGGTTGTTCTTCTGATTGCACCCCGATGTCAGCGCGTTCAGGGACAGCGGATACGTGTCCGGGACGGTGCGCTCCTTCTCGACGAGGACGCCGAGCACCCGCGTCTCGAGGAGCGCAAGCTGCGGCAGCGCGGTCGGCACTCCGGCCGCCCCCGCTACGCCTTGCGGTAGATCTCGGCCCCCTGCTCGACGAACTCCCTGGCCTTCTCGGCCATGCCCGTGGCGAGCGCCTCCTCCGCGGACACACCCTGCTGCGCCGCGTAGTCCCGCACGTCCTGGGTGATCTTCATCGAGCAGAAGTGCGGCCCGCACATCGAGCAGAAGTGGGCGAGCTTCGCGCCCTCCTGCGGCAGGGTCTCGTCGTGGAACTGCCGGGCCTTGTCCGGATCGAGGCCCAGGTTGAACTGGTCGTCCCAGCGGAACTCGAACCGGGCCTTCGACAGCGCGTTGTCGCGGATCTGGGCGCCGGGGTGCCCCTTCCCGAGGTCGGCGGCATGGGCGGCGATCTTGTAGGCGATGATCCCGTCCTTGACGTCGTCCTTGTCGGGCAGCCCCAGGTGCTCCTTGGGCGTGACGTAGCAGAGCATCGCGGTGCCGTACCAGCCGATCATCGCCGCGCCGATCGCGCTCGTGATGTGGTCGTAGCCGGGCGCGATGTCGGTGGTGAGCGGGCCGAGGGTGTAGAACGGCGCTTCGTGGCAGTCGGCGAGCTCGAGGTCCATGTTCTCCTTGATGAGCTGCATCGGCACGTGCCCGGGTCCCTCGATCATCACCTGGCAGTCGCGCTCCCAGGCGATCTTCGTCAGCTCACCGAGGGTCCGGAGCTCCGCGAGCTGGGCCTCGTCGTTCGCGTCGTAGATCGACCCGGGGCGCAGGCCGTCGCCGAGGCTGAAGGCGACGTCGTAGGCCCGCATGATTTCGCAGATCTCCGCGAAGCGGGTGTAGAGGAAGCTCTCCGCGTGATGCGCGAGGCACCACTTGGCCATGATCGAGCCGCCGCGCGAGACGATCCCGGTCATGCGCTTCGCGGTGAGCGGGATGAACGGCAGGCGCACGCCGGCGTGGATGGTGAAGTAGTCGACGCCCTGCTCGGCCTGCTCGATCAGCGTGTCGCGGAACATCTCCCAGGTGAGCTCCTCGGCCCTGCCGTCCACCTTCTCGAGCGCCTGGTAGATCGGCACCGTGCCGATCGGCACGGGCGAGTTCCGGATGATCCACTCGCGGGTCTCGTGGATGTGCTTCCCGGTCGAGAGATCCATCACCGTGTCGGCGCCCCACCGGATCGCCCAGGTCATCTTGTCGACCTCCTCGGCGATGCCGGAGGTCACCGCCGAGTTGCCGATGTTGGCGTTGATCTTCACCAGGAAGTTGCGGCCGATGACCATCGGCTCGCTCTCCGGGTGGTTGACGTTCGCGGGGATGATCGCGCGGCCGCGGGCGACCTCGCTCCGAACGAACTCCGGCGTGAGCTCCTCCGGGATCGAGGCGCCGAAGGACTGGCCCGCGTGCTGGCGCCCGAGCGCTTCGGCGAGCTTCGCCCCCGTCGGCCCGCCGGCGCGCAAGGCGGCGAGGTACTCCCGGCGCCGCTGGTTCTCGCGGATCGCGATGAATTCCATCTCGGGGGTCACGATCCCGCGCCGCGCGTAATGCATCTGCGTGACGGCGCGGCCGCCCTGCGCGCGCCGCGGCTTGCGCTTCAGGTCGAACCGCAGCTCGGCGAGCTTCGGGTCGGCGAGACGCTCGCGCCCGTAGCGCGATGTCGGGCCGGGGAGCTCCTCGACATCGCCGCGCTCGCCGATCCAGCCCAGGCGAAGCGGGGCGAGGCCCCGCCGAATGTCGACCTTCACCTCGGGGTCGGTGTACGGGCCGGAGGTGTCGTAGACGAAGAGCGGCGGGTTCGCCTCGGCGCCGAACGAAGCCGGCGTGTCGGCCTGCGCGATTTCGCGCATCGGCACGCGGAGGTCGGGGCGCGAGCCCGACACGTACACCTTCCGCGAGCTCGGCAGCGGCTGGATCGCAGCCGCGTCGACGTGCGCGAGCTGCGCGTTGAATTTCGGGTTGGCAACCATGGCGCTTCTCCAAGAGTGCGGAGCAGCGGAGGCAGGCGGGGGGACTGCCGACGCTTTCCTACGGCGGGATTACCCGCTTCAGGTTCGAAGGGACTCTCTCACCCGGGCCCCGCGTCAAACGGGGACCAGGACCCCCACGTCGCAAGCCCCACGTTACTCCAACGGCCCGAGCCTTTCAACGGTGCTCGCGACACGTCCGGTGACGGACGGCTATGATCCCCGCTCGACCGATGAAGCCCAACGAGCCACCGAAGCGACTGGGCGTGATCGTCCCGCCCGCGAACCCGACCGTCGAGCCGGAAATGCGGCGGCTGATGCCGCCCGAGTTCGGCCTGTACGCGAGCCGGCTGCCGGTGCTTTCCGGCGACCTCCGGGACCGGGTCGACGGCTATCCGTTCCACTACCCGGCGGCGGTGAAGAGCTTCGGCGAGCTGATGCTCGAGGCGATCTACATCGGCGCGACGGCGCCGAGCTACGTCCTCGGGGAAGCGCGCGATCGCGAGCTCGCCGCGGCGCTCTCGCTGGAATCCGGCACGATCGTCGAGATCGCGAGCATCGCGGTGATCGACACGCTCCGCCTGCTCGAGGCGCGGACGATCGCGCTCGTCTCCCCCTATCCGGAGTGGCTCACCAAGCGCGCGATCGCGTACTGGGAGAGCGCCGCCTTCCGCGTCGCCCAGGTGATCCGGCTCTCGGAAGAGTTCCGCCCGTATCAGCTGCGGACGGCCGACGTGCTCGCCGGGCTGCGTCAGGTGAGCGCGCCCGGCATCCAGGCGGTCGTGCTGGACGGCACCGGCGTCGCCACGCTCGACGCGATCGTCACTGCCGGGCCCGACGCCGCGGTACCGCTGCTCTCGTCGAACCTCTGCGGCGCGTGGCGCCTGCTCGATCGGCTGAAAGGCCGGCCGGGTTTCGATCTTGCACGGGCGGCGCCGTCCCTCGCCGCCCGGCTGCCGGGCTGAGCCGCGAGCCGGGGCGCCAAGTGACCGACCCCGCGTGGCCGGATGCGATCTATGACGCGCTGCTCGCCGCCGGCGTCAAGCAGGTCGCCTACGTCCCCGACGCGGGGCATCGGCGGCTCATCGAGCTGGCCCATGCCAATTCCGACCTGGCGACCGTCGTGCTGACCACGGAGGAGGAAGGGATCGCACTGCTCGCCGGAGCGTATCTCGGAGGCGAGAAAGGGGTTCTGTTGATGCAATCGAGCGGCGTCGGCAACTGCATCAACGCGCTCGCGCTGCCGGCGGAGTGCCGCATCCCGCTGCTGATGCTCGTCACGATGCGCGGCGAGTGGGGGGAGTTCAACCCCTGGCAGGTGGCGATGGGGCAGGCCACGCCCCCCGCGCTCGAGGCCATGGGCGTGATCGTCCTGCGCGCCGACGACGCCGATCGGATCATCGAGACCGTGCAGGCCGGGGCCGGGCTGGCGTTCGATTCCGGCCGCATGGTCGCGGTGCTGATCGGCCAGCGGGCGATCGGCGCCAAGGTGTTCCGGAAATGAGCGTGCTCGGACGCCGCGCCGTCGCCGGGCAGGGTCGGGGCGTACGGGGTGGACTATCATGGAATTCCTCGCTGAACCACCAATCGAGGAGGTGCCATGCGGACCTCTCTCACCCTGGTCGCGATGTGCATGGGCGCGGCGCTGCTCGGCACGAGCGGGCCCGCGCGTGCCCAAGCCCACTGGTACCTCGGGGCCACGCTCGGCGCGTCCAACGCGAATATCACCCAGGAGGCGGTGCCGGTCACCGGAGCAACGTCCAGCGCCTTCCTGACCGACTCGCGGGACCCGGGCGTCAAGGTGTTTGCCGGCTACCGCTTCAATCGCTATTTCGCAGTGGAAGGCGGCTTCGCGTGGCTGGGCGAGTTCCAGGCCACGACCCAGGTGACGGCGCCGACCGCGGGCGCGCTAAACGCGGACATCCGCGTGATCGGGCTGTACATCGACGCGGTCCCCATGCTCCCGGTGGGCGACCGCTTCGCCCTATTCGCGAAGGTGGGCGTCCTGCTCTCCGAAACCAGAACCACCCGCTCGACCTTCGGGACGGTGACCCCCGTGCCCGGGTTGAACGCGAACGCCTCCATCGACCAGCCGAATTGGTCGTACGGCCTGGGGATGCAGTACGATCTCGACAAGACCGTGACGCTGCGCTTCGTGTGGGAGCGCTACATCAAACTCGGCGACTCCAACACCGGCGGCGAGTTCAACATCGATCTCTATTCGGGGGGGCTGTTGTTCCGCTTCTGACCCACCCCCAGGTGTTCCGCAAGTGAGCATGCTCGAGCGCCGCGCGGTGACCCGGCAGCTGCTCCGGGGACGCGGCGACGCGCTCGTGGTGACCGGGCTCGGATCGCCCACCTACGACGCTTTCGCGGTCGCGGATTCGCCGTTGAACTTCTATCTCTGGGGCGCGATGGGCAGCGCGTGCGATGGTCGGCCTGGGGCTCGCCAACGCCCAGCCGGGGCGGCGCGTCGTGGTCATTACCGGGGACGGCGAGATGCTGATGGGCCTCGGTTCGCTCGCGACGATCGGCGTGCGGCGTCCGGCCAACCTCGCCGTCGTCGTCATCGACAACGGCCTCTACGCCGAGACGGGGATGCAGCGCACGCACACGGCGCACGGCGTCGATCTCGCAGCGGTCGCGCGGGCGTCAGGGTTCGCGGCCGCCGAGACGGTGCAGACCCAGGCCGAGCTGGATGCCCTCGAACGATCGCTCTACACCGGCCCGGGACCTCGCTTCGCGGCGGTCAAGGTCGCGCCCGAGCCGACGAAGATCGAGCTCGCCCCGCGCGACGGCCCGTACCTCCGCAGCCGCTTCCGCGAGGCGCTGCTCGGCGAGGCCGCGCACCGGTAGGCCCGTCCGATGCTGCGCTTCGGCATCGACCTCGGCGGCACCAAGATCGAGGGCGTGATTCTCGACGCCGCGGGCGGCGAGCTCTTCCGCGAGCGCGTCCCCACCGACCAGTCGAGCTACGACGCGCTGCTCGACGGCATCGAGCGGCTCTATCGCCGCATGGCCGACGCCGCGGGCGGCGCGGCGCACACGCTGGGCATCGGCACGCCCGGCGCAATTTCCCCGCGCACCGGCCTGCTCAAGAATGCGCCGAACACCGCCTGCCTGATCGGCCGGCCCGTCGCGCGCGACCTGCGCGCGCGGCTCGGCCGCGGCTTCGCCATCGACAACGACGCGAACTGCTTCGCGCTCGCGGAGGCGCTGCACGGTGCGGGCCGCGGCAAGCGCGTCGTCTTCGGCGTGATCCTCGGCACCGGCTGCGGGGGCGGGATCGTGATCGACGGGCGCGTGCACCGCGGCCTCCAGGCAATCGCCGGGGAGTGGGGCCACATGGTCATCGACCCTCGCGGGCCGCTCTGTGCCAGCGGGCATCGGGGGTGCGTCGAGGCGTTCATCAGCGGCGCGGGGCTCGAGCGGCGGCACGCCGACCGGCACGGCGAGCGGAAGAGCGCCGCGGAAATCGCCGCCGCCTGGCGGCGGGGCGAGGCGCCCGCGACCGCAACGATGGACGAGTTCTTCGCGCACTTCGGCCAGGCGCTCGCGAACCTCATCGACGTGCTCGACCCGGACATCGTGGTGCTGGGCGGGGGGTTCTCGAACGTCGACGAGCTCTACACCCGGGGGGTCGAAGAGGTCGCGAAACGGGTGTTCAGCGACGCGCTCGAGACGCCGATCGTGAAGCACGCGCTGGGGGATTCCGCGGGCGTGATCGGCGCGGCGCTCATCGGAGTCTAGCGGTGCCGGTGGCCTTCGACGCCGGGCGGCGCTTCGATTCGCACGTCCCGGTCCTGATCATCGGCGCCGGCGCGTGCGGGCTCGTCGCCGCGCTCGCCGCGCGCGAGGCCGGCGCGGAGGTGCTGGTGGTCGAGCGCGACGCGACGCCCGCCGGCTCCACGGCGCTCTCCTCCGGGTTCATCCCCGCGGCGCAGACGCGGTTCCAGCGCGCGCAGGGAATCGCCGATTCGCCCGCGCAGTTCGCGGCCGACGTCCAGCGCAAGAATCACGGCGAAGCCGATCCGCACCTGGTCGACGCGGTGTGCCGCGCGTCCGGCCCGACGCTTGAGTGGCTGGCGGATTGCCACGGGATCGAGTTCGTGCTCCTCGAGGGGTTCCTCTATCCCGGGCACAGCGCGCTGCGGATGCACGCCGTGCCCGGAAAGACCGGAGCGGCGCTGATGGGCGCGCTGCAGCGGGCGTGCACCGCGGCTGGCGTGGATCTCCTCACGTCGGCGCGCGTGACCACGCTGCAGGCCGACGGCGACCGGCGCGTTCGCGGCGTCGAGCTCGAGCGCCCGGACGGCGCCGTCGAGGCGGTCGGCTGCGACGCTCTCGTCCTCGCCTGCTCCGGGTTCGGGGGCAATCCGGGGCTGGTCAAGGAGCACATCCCCGAGATCGCGAGTGCCCTGTACTTCGGCCACGTCGGCAACCAGGGCGACGCGGTGCGTTGGGGGATCGCGCTCGGCGCGGCGGTGAAGGACCTGACGGCGTATCAGGGCCACGGCTCGGTCGCGACGCCGCACGGGATCCTCATTACCTGGGCGCTCGTGACGGAGGGAGGAATCCAGGTGAATGCGGAAGGCCGGCGGTTCTCGAACGAGCACGCCGGTTACTCCGAGCAGTGCCTGCCGGTGCTCGAGCAGCCGGGCGGCGTTGCCTGGACGGTGTACGACGAGCGGCTCCACCGCCTCGGGCTCGAGTTCGAGGACTATCGGCAGGCGCACTCACTCGGCGCCGTCAAGCGCGGCGAGACCGTGGCCGCGCTAGCGGCGGCCTGCGGCCTGCCCACGTCGGGGCTTGAGGCGACCCTCGGGGAAGTCGAGCGCTACGCGGCGGGCGAGACGCGCGATCCGTTCGGGCGAGACTTCACGACCAAGTCCAGGCTCGCCCCTCCGTACTACGGAGTGAAGGTCACGGGCGCGCTGTTCCACACCCAGGGCGGTCTGGTGGTCGACGCACGCGGCCGCGTGCTCGACTCCCATGCTCGCCCCCTCCCAAATCTCTTCGCCGGCGGTGGCGCGGCGTGCGGCCTTTCCGGAGCCCATGTCTGGGGCTACCTCTCCGGGAACGGGCTCCTCTCGGCCGTCACGCTGGGCCGACTGGCCGGCCAGTCTGCGGCTGCTGTGGCTGTCTAGGTAGTTCACCTCGACCTCCCATCGCCTGCATCAGATAGAGAGCGGGCGCTCACATTCTGAGTTGGGCTCCGCCTCTTTAAATAGTTGTTGACTGAACAGTCAGTAATGTGTATGTTACTGACCAGTCAGTTATCGAACGAACAGGAGACGGAAATGAAAGCCCAGCATGCCTACCTCGCAGTGGCGATCGCCGCCGCCGCCACGCTCGTCGCCGTGTCACCCGTCATCGGCGGAGCCAACGCGACGCCCGCCGTGGTGACCTCCGCGCCTGACGCCGCAGCTCGAAGCGACGCCACCCCCGAGGACGGCCGCGCGCGCAGCAACAGCCCCCATCCCGCGGTGCTGTCGTTCGAGCGCCCGGTCTACCCCATCGGCGTCCCGAATCCTCCGGTGAGCCTGGAGCAGTACTGACCCTCACCGATCGCCGGCCGGTCAGTGATCCAAACCCCGATGGACGCCGCCCAGACCAAGAACGAACCGCGCTTCGAGCGCCGCAAGGACGCGCGTCCTGGCGAGATCCTCGACGCCGCGCTCGAGCTGTTCGTGGAGAAGGGCTTCGCGGCGACCCGGCTGGAAGACGTCGCCCAGCGCGCGGGCGTCTCGAAGGGCACCGTTTACCTCTACTTCGACAGCAAGGAAGACCTGTTCAAGTCGGTCATCCGCTCCGGGATCGTCCGTGCGATCGAGGAGGCCGAGAAGCTGGTGGCCGGCTTCGAGGGCAGCTCGGCCGACCTCCTCCGCCAGATCTACGCGGGATGGTGGCAGAACATCGGCGGCACCAAGCTCTCGGGGATCCCGAAGCTCATGATCTCGGAGGCGCAGAACTTCCCGGAGCTCGCGCGCTTCTACTACGAGGAAGTCATCGAGCGGGGCTCGCGGCTGTTCGCGCGCGCGATCGAGCGCGGCGTCGAGCGCGGCGAGTTCCGGCGGGTGAACACCGATTACGCCGTGCGGGCGATCGTCGCGCCCCTCATCATGCGCGCCATCCTCGAGCACTCGTTCCTGCCCTGCGCCGGCCCGGAGGACTTCGACACGCCGGCGTACTTCGAGCACACGCTCGGCCTGGTGCTCGACGGCTTGCGGACGAGGTGAGCCGTGGCTCTCGACGCCGCCCTCGCGTACCTGCACTTCGCCGCCATCCTGCTGGTCGCGGGATTCCTGGTGGCCGAGGCGATGCTGCTCCGCGGCGACCTCGGGTCGCGCGACGTCGCCGCCCTAGTGCGCAGCGACATCGGCTACTCCGTGTCGGCGGTGCTGGCGCTCGTGACCGGGCTCGCGCGCGCCCTCTTCGGTGCGAAGGGCTGGGCGTTCTACGCCGACAACCCGGTGTTCTGGGTCAAGGTCGGCCTCTTCCTCGCGATCGGCCTGATCTCGATCCGGCCGACGCTCGCGTTCCTGCGCTGGCGCCGCGCCGCTCGCGGCGCCGCCGGCTTCAGCGTGCCCGCCGCAGAGACCAAGTCGGCGCGCCGCACCGTCCTCGTCGAGCTCCATCTGCTCGCCCTGCTGCCGCTCGCCGCCGTGCTGATGGCACGCGGCATCGGTCACTGATCACGACGATTCTGGAGATGCTCATGTCCGCCGTCCGCTCGATCCTTGTCATCACGCTCGCCGCGGCGCTCGCCGCGTGCGGCAAGCCCGAGACCCAGCCCCCGGCCCCCCGCGCCGTCATCGCGCAGATCGTCGGCGCGAAGGCCGTCGACAGCGCCAACGTCTACTCCGGCGAAGTGCGCGCCCGGTACGAAAACGATCTTGCGTTCCGGGTCGGCGGCAAGGTCGTCGCCCGCAACGTCGACGTCGGCGCGCAGGTGACGCGCGGCCAGGTGCTCGCCCGGCTCGACCCGCAGGACGCGCAGCTCGGCGTCGACGGCGCGCGCTCGCAGCTCGCCGCGGCCGCCGCCGACCACGAGCTCGCCGCCGCCGAGGTCGAGCGCTACCGGGACCTGCACGAACGGAAATTCGTCAGCCGGGCGGTGCTCGACGCCCGCGAGACCACGTTCAACACCACCAAGGCGCGGCTCGAGCAGGCGAAAGCGCAGGTCGCCACGGCGCGGAACCAGTCCGCGTACACCACGCTCGTCGCCGAGGCCGACGGGGTCATCACCGCGGTCAATCTGGAACCCGGCCAGGTCGTCGCGCCGGGCCAGGCCGTGATGCGCTTCGCGCGCCCCGAGGAGAAGGAGGTCGCGATCAACGTCCCCGAGAGCCGCCTGGCGGAGCTCCGCGATGCGCGGGACATCCACATCAGCGTGCTGGCCGCGCCCGACCACGTCTATCGCGGCCGCATTCGCGAGATCGCGCCGACCGCCGATCCCGCGACCCGGACCTTCGGTGTGAAGATCACGGTCCTCGAGGCCAACGGCACGGTCAGGCTGGGCATGACCGCCAACGTGGCGCTCGGCGACGGCGTGCCGGACAGCAGGTGATCACGCTGCCGCTGACGGCGCTCACGCAGCTCGAAGGGAAGCCCGCGGTCTGGGTCTTCGACCCGCTCACGAGCAAGGTCAACCTTCGGCCGGTGGTCGTCGGGGCGTATCGCGAAGACGGCGTCGTCGTGCGCGAGGGCTTGAGGCCCGGCGAGATCGTCGTGACGGTCGGCGTCCACAAGCTGCTCCCGGACGAGACCGTGCGCGTCGTCAGCGAAACGCTTGCGAGCCCGCGCTCCCAGCAGCGGCTCGAAGCCGCGGTTCGCAGCGGCGGCTGAGACGCACCATGCGCCGCTTCAACCTCTCCGAGTGGGCCCTCGGGCACCGCAGCCTGGTGCTCTACGCGATGCTCGCGATCGCGCTCGCCGGCGTGCTCTCGTACACGAAGCTCGGGCAATCGGAAGACCCGCCGTTCACGTTCAAGGTGATGGTGATCCGCACTACCTGGGCGGGCGCGACCGCGCGCCAGGTCGAGGAGCAGATCACCGACAAGCTCGAGAAGAAGCTGCAGGAGGCGCCGAACGTCGACGTGATCCGCAGCTACTCGAAGCCCGGCGAGTCCCAGATCTTCTTCCAGATGAAGGACTCCGCGCCGCCGGCGGCGGTGCCGGAGACCTGGGACCGGGTCCGCAAGAAGATCGCCGACATCCGCCACACGCTCCCCGCGGGCATCCAGGGGCCGTTCTTCAACGACGAGTTCGGGGACGTCTACGGCAACATCTACGCCCTCACCGGCGAGGGCTTCTCCTACGCCGACCTCAAGAAGTACGCCGACCGGATCCGGGCCGAGCTGCTGCGCGTGCCGGAGGTCGCGAAGGTCGACTTCGTCGGCGAGCAGGACGAGAAGGTCTACATCGAGCTCTCGAACACCCGGCTCGCGACGCTCGGCGTCGACGCTCCAGACGATCGTCAACGCGCTCGCCACCCAGAACGCCATCGCCCCGGCGGGCACGTTCGAGACGCCGAGCGACCGGATCTACCTCCGCACGACCGGCGACTTCGACTCGGTCGAGGCGGTCCGCGAGACCACGATCCGCGCCAACGGTCGGCTCTTTCGCCTCGGCGACATCGCCCGCGTGCAGCGCGGCTATGCCGATCCGCCGCAGCCGAAGATGCGCTACCAGGGCAAGGAGGCGTTCGGGATCGGCGTGTCGATGGTCAAGGGCGGCGACATCATCGAGCTCGGCGCCAATCTCGACCGGGAGATCGCGCGCCTCGCCCGCGAGCTGCCGGTGGGGCTGGAGCTCGCGCAGGTGACGAGCCAGCCGCAGGCGGTGCAGCGCTCGGTGAACGAGTTCGTCCGCTCGCTCGCCGAAGCGGTGCTCATCGTGCTCGCGGTGAGCCTCGCCTCGCTCGGCTTGCGGACCGGCTTCGTGGTGGCGCTGTCGATCCCGCTGGTGCTGGCCGCGACCTTCCTGTTGATGCAGGTGTTCGGGATCGGGCTGCACAAGATCTCGCTCGGCGCGCTGATCCTCGCGCTCGGCCTGCTGGTCGACGACGCGATCATCGCCGTGGAAATGATGGCGACCAAGATGGAGCAGGGCTGGGACCGGCTGCGCGCGGCGAGCTTCGCCTACACCAGCACCGCCATGCCGATGCTCTCCGGCACGCTCGTGACGGTCGCCGGGTTCCTGCCGATCGCGACCGCGGCCTCGACGACCGGGGAGTACACCCGTTCGATCTTCCAGGTCACCACGATCGCCCTGCTCGTCTCGTGGATCGCGGCGGTGGTGTTCGTGCCGTTCCTCGGCTACAAGCTCCTGCCCGACTTCGCGCAGGCGAACGGCCAGCCCTCGCGACTGCGGCGGCTGCTCGCGCGCGTGGCGCCGAGGCTCGCACCGGCGGCGCACGCCGTGCCGGTTTCGCATGCCGATCGCGAGCGGGCGGTCTACGAGACGCCCTTCTATCGCGCGTTGCGGCAGGTCATCCACTGGTGCGTCGTGCGCCGGAAGACGGTGATTCTCGCGACCGCGGCGCTCTTCGCGCTCGCGCTCTTCGCCTTCGGGTCCGTGCAGCAGCAGTTCTTCCCCGCCTCGAGCCGGCCGGAGCTCCTCGTCGACCTGCGGCTACCGCAAGGCGCCTCGTTCGAGGCGACCGAGGCCCAGGCGAAGCGGTTCGAGAAGCTGCTCGACCGGGAGACGGGCATCGTGAACTACGTGAGCTACGTCGGCTCGGGCAGCCCGCGCTTCTACCTGCCGCTCGACCAGCAGCTCCCGAACGCGAACTTCGCGCAGTTCGTGATCCTCACCCAGGGGATCGCGGACCGCGAGCGCCTCCGCGCGCGGCTGATCAAGCTGTTCGACGAGGACTTCCAGGGGCTGCGCGCCAACATCACCCGCCTGGAGAACGGCCCGCCGGTCGGCTTCCCGGTGCAGTTCCGCGTGTCGGGCGAGGACGTCCCGACGGTGCGGCGTCACGCCGACCGCGTGGCCGAGGTCATGCGCGAGAACCCGAACGTGTCGAACGTGCAGTTCGACTGGGACGAGAAGTCGAAGACGATCAAGGTCGAGATCGACCAGGAAAAGGTGCGGCTCCTCGGGCTCTCGTCGCAGGAGCTCTCGACGTTCCTCAACACGTCGCTCAACGGGCTGACGGTCACCTACTACCGCGAGCGCGACAAGCTCATCGACGTCGTCATGCGCGGCTCGGTCGACGAGCGCGCGAAGCTCTCGTACCTCCAGGATCTCGCCGTGCCGACCCGCTCGGGCAAGTCGGTGCCGCTGTCGCAGATCGCGAACATCACGTACGAGTTCGAGGACGGGGTGATCTGGCGCCGCAACCGGCTACCGACGATCACCGTGCGCGCCAACGTCTACGGCGACATCCAGGCGCCGGTGGTGACCGCCCAGATCGCGCCGAAGCTCGACCCGGTCCGGGTCGCGCTCCCGCCCGGCTACCGCCTCGAGACCGGCGGCGCGGTCGAGGACGCCGCCAAGGGCCAGAAGTCGGTCGCGGCCGGGGTGCCGCTCTTCCTCGTGGTCGTGCTGACGGTCCTGATGGTGCAGCTGCAGAGCTTCTCCCGGGTGGCGATGGTCATCCTCACCGCCCCCCTCGGCCTCATCGGCGTGACAGGGTTCATGCTCGCGTTCAACCAGCCGTTCGGTTTCGTCGCGATGTTGGGCACCATTGCGCTCTCCGGAATGATCATGCGGAACTCCGTCATCCTCGTGGACCAGATCGACCAGGACATCCGCGCCGGCCACGCGCCGGGCGCGGCGGTCGTCGAGGCCACCGTGCGGCGGTTCCGGCCGATTACCCTGACCGCCGCCGCCGCGGTACTCGCGATGATTCCGCTCACGCGGAGCGCGTTCTTCGGCCCGATGGCGGTGGCCATCATGGGCGGTCTCGTCGTGGCCACCGGGCTGACCGTGCTCTTCCTGCCGGCGCTCTACGCGGCGTGGTTCCGCGTGAAACCGGTCGTGCGCGACCCCGGCGCCGGCGAAGCGCGCCGAAGAGCCGCACGCGCGGGCGCCGGAGGCGGCGCCGCAAATGCTCGAAGGCACCCTGTAACCATGTTGCTAGCCGAACTCTTCACGCTGACCGAGATCGAGGCGCCCGCGGAGCGCGTCTGGAATATCCTCACCGACTTCGCGCGTTACCCGGAGTGGAACCCTTTCATCCGCCGCATCGAAGGCGAGCCGCTCAGGCGCGCAGCGCTCGACGTCCTGATCCACCCGGACGGTGCGCGGCCCCGCCGGTTCCGGCCGCACATCGTCACCTTCCGGCCCCCGAAGGAGCTCCGCTGGCGCGCCCGGGCGCGGCTGCCGGGGCTGTTCCAGGGCGAGCACCGGTTCGTGGTCGAGCAGCTCGGGCCCAGCCGCTCACGCCTCATCCACGAGCAGCGCGTCAGGGGCCTGGTCGTGCCGTTCCTGCGCGCACGGCTCGAGGAGCCCGTGCGGCGCGGGTTCGACGCGATGAATCTCGCGCTGAAGCAGCTCGCCGAGCGCTACGCCTGACCCCGCGTCATCCGCGCGGCGCGGCATCCTCCCGCGTCCCGCGACGGTTGTTGCACTGCAGCGAGGAAGAATCCCCCGCCACGCCCCGTCGAACTCTTGGCACCGGCTGAAATCGCATGGTTTAATGAAGAGTTAGGGGTAGTTTCTCCACAAAACTATGAACATAGAGCAGGCCCGCTTCAACATGGTCGAGCAGCAGATCAGGACCTGGGAGGTCCTTGATCAGCAGGTGCTCGATCTGCTCTACGTCGTGCGCCGGGAAGACTTCGTCCCCCAGGCGTACCAGGCGCTCGCGTTCTCCGATCTCGAGATCCCGATCGGCGAGGGCGAGACGATGCTGCAGCCGAAGGTGGAGGCGCGGATCCTCCAGGAAGCCGCACCCGGAGGGACCGACAAGGTGCTCGAGGTCGGGACCGGGAGCGGTTACATGGCGGCGCTCCTCGCCCACCGCGCGCGCCACGTTCACTCGGTGGAGATCTCGCCGACCGCTGAAGGGCTTCGGCGAAGCGAATCTCCGCAAGGCGGGGATCGTCAACGTGACCGTCGAGCAAGGCGACGCGGCGCGCGGGTGGTCGAAGCACGCGCCCTACGACGTCATCGTCCTCACCGGGTCGACGCCCGTGCTCCCCGACGCGTTTCTCGCGCAGCTCGCCCCCGGCGGGCGGCTCTTCGCCGTCGTCGGCGAGGCGCCGGCGATGTCGGCGCGCCTGGTGACGGCGGTAGGGGGCGGCTCGTTCAACACCCTCGATCTGTTCGAGACCGTGGTTGCGCCGCTGAAGAACGCGCTCGAGCGGGAGAAGTTCGTCTTCTAGCGATGGGTCGGTGTCCGGCAAGGCGCAATGCAGCAGATCACCCCCGCGGAACTGAAAGCGTGGCTCGACGACGCGAGCCGCGGGCGGCCGGTGCTGCTCGATGTGCGCGAGCCGTGGGAGCGCGACATCTGCAGCCTGCCCGAGTCGCTGCACGTGCCGATGGGCACCGTGCCGGAGCGCGCGGGCGAGCTCGACCCGGGCACCGACACGATCGTGATCTGTCACCACGGAGGCCGGAGCTTCCAGGTGGCCGTGTTCCTCGAGCGCCGCGGATTTGCGCGGGTCTACAACCTTCAGGGAGGGGTCGACGCATGGGCACGCGCGATCGATCCTTCGATGCCGATTTACTAATAAGGGGCCAACCCCGATGAACAGAGCAAAACTCAGACTGGCGGCGATGGCGGTGGGCCTCGTGTTCGCGGGCAGCGCCGCCGCGGCGGACTTCCTCGCAACCTACCGCCTGGCGAAGCAGAACGACGCGCAGTTCGCCTCCGCGCGCGCGAGCCTCGAGGCGGGCCTCGAGAAGCTGCCGCAGGGGCGGGCGCTGCTGCTGCCCGTGATCAACGCCTCCGGCAACACGACGTACAACGACGACCGGAACGAGGTCCTCAGTACCGGCTTCGTTAACAGCGGCCAGTTCAACTCGAACGGCTGGAACGTGACCCTCACCCAGCCGCTGTTCCGCTGGCAGAACCTGGTGCAGTACCAGCAGTCGCAGTACCAGGTCCTGCAGGCCGAAGCGCAGTTCGGGCAGGCGACGCAGGACCTCATCGTCCGCGTCGCGCAGGCCTACTTCGACGTGCTCGCGGCCATGGACAACCTCGAGTTCACCAAGTCGAACCGGGTCGTGATCAACGAGCAGCTCGCGCAGGCGAAGCGCAACTTCGAGGTCGGCACGGCGACGATCACGGACACGAACGAAGCCCAGGCGCGGTATGACCTCGCCATCGCGCAGGAGATCGCCGGGGTCAACGCGCTCGAGGTCGCGCAGCGGGCGCTGCAGCAGATCATCGTGCAGTTTCCGGACGCCCTGACGCCGCTCAGGACGCAGGTCATGATCGAGCAGCCGCAGCCGAACGTCATGGACGAGTGGGTGAAGAGCGCCCGCGGCAACAACTTCGTCGTCCGGGGCAACGAGGCGGTGATGGAGATCGCGTCGCGCGAGGTGGAACGGCAGCGGGCGGGGCACTACCCCACTCTGGACGTCGTCGCCGGGGCGCAGGAGAACACCGGCCAGAACCTGGCGGCGGTCACGGCGATCTCCGGCGGCCAGCGGACCACGCTCTCGCAGAACACGATCGGCCTCCAGCTGAACCTGCCGATCTATGCGGGCGGCTCGGTCATGTCCCGCACGCGCGAGGCCGTAGGGCTCAAGGAGAAGGCGCGCCAGGACCTCGACTCGAGCCGCCGCGCAGCCGAGTTCAACGCGCGCCAGTCCTTCCTGAACGTGACCAACGGGATCGCGCAGGTGCGGGCACTCGAGCAGGCGCTCCGGTCGAGCGAGGTCTCGCTGCAGTCGAACCGGGTCGGCTACGAGGTCGGGGTGCGGATCAACATCGACGTGCTGAACGCCCAGCAGCAGGTCTTCCAGACGCAGCGCGATCTCGCCCGTGCCCGCTACGACACGATCCTGAACGGCCTGCGGCTCAAGTCCGCCGCGGGCTCGCTCACCGAGCAGGACGTGGAAGCGGTGAACCGGTTGCTCGGCTACGACCAGAAGCCCGCTGCCCCGGCGCCGGCGCCGCGGAGCGGGCAGCCCGAGCGTTCCGACCGGCTGGCGCGGGCCGAGGAATCGCCCGCCCCGCGGTCGGGGCCGCTCGACCTGGCGGTTCCGGGGGCCGTCGTTCCCGAGGCCCCGGCCCCGTCGGCCAACGCGGCTGCGGCCAAGGCCGAGGCACCGCCCGCGGCGCGGAAGGTCGCGGCCGCCAAGCCCAAGCCGGCTCCGGCGCAGGTCCAACCGGTGGCCGCGCGGCCAGCACCTAGGGCGAAGCCGGCACCGCGGCCCGCCGAGGAGGTGGTCATGGCCCCGGCGCCGATGGCGGAGACGATCAACGCGCCCGTCGCGCCGGTCGGCAAACCGCTGATCGAGGCCGAGGCGGCGACCACCCCGGCCGCCCAGCCCCACGAGGACGCTCGCGCCGTCCGGTACGTCGAGCCGAAGGTCCCCGGCCAGGAGTAGGCCGGTCCCCTGCCCCCTCGCGCGGGGGCGCCTACCGCAGCAGCCGCTCGACGATCGCCATCGTCCGCCCGTCGCGCCGCGATGGGCGTCGCAGAAGCGCCGCCCGGCCTCGCTCATCGTCTTCCGCGCCGCCGCGTCCGCGAGCAGCCTCGCCGCCTCCCGCGCGAGCGCGTCGGCATCCACGACCTGAACCGCCGCGCCGGCCGCGATGGCTTCCGCCGCAGCCTGCGCGAAGTTGAAGGTCGACGGACCGATGAGGACCGGGACGCCGACCGCGCAGGCCTCGATCAGGTTCTGCGCGCCATAGGGCAGCAGGCTGCCGCCGATGTAGACGACGTCCGCGCTGGCGTAGTACGCGGTCATCTCCCCCATGCTGTCGCCGAGGGCGAAGGGCTGTCCGGCCGGCACCGGCCGCCCTTCGCTCCGGCGTACGAACGCGAGGCCGCGGCTGCGCAGGAGCGCCGCCACCTCGTCGAAGCGCTGCGGATGGCGCGGCACGATCACGGTCAGCGCGCCGGAGAGCGGCGCGCGCGCCAGCGCGTCCAGAATCAGCGCCTCCTCGCCTTCGCGCGTGCTCGCCGCGAGGAACACCAGGCGCGCGCCGAACAGGCGCCGGAGCTCGCGGCCGCGGGCGATCAGCTCGGGCGCCGCCGCGATGTCGAACTTGAGATTCCCGGTCACCTCGGCGCCGCGCGCGCCGAGCGCGGTGAGCCGCGCGGCGTCGGCCTCGGTCTGGGCCGCAACCGCCGCGAGGTCCGCGAGCGCTTCCCGCGCCAGCGGCCCGACGCGACGGTAGCCCTCGGCGGACCGCTCCGAAAGCCGTGCGTTCGCGAGCAGCACGGGCACGCCCGCGCGCCGGCATTCGCGCAGGAGGTTGGGCCAGACCTCGGTCTCCATCACGATGCCGAGACGGGGGCGGAAGTGCGCGACGAACCGCCGCACTGCCCACGGCAGGTCATAGGGCAGGAACGCGAGGGTGGCGAATTCGCCGTACAGGCTCGTCGCCGCTTCGCGCCCGGTGGCCGTCATGTGCGTCAGAACCAGCGCGTGATCCGGAAAGCGCGTCCGGAGGGCGTTCACGAGGGGCTGTGCGGCGCGCGTTTCGCCGAGCGACACCGCGTGGATCCAGATGACCGGCCGCGCCGGGCGGGCGCCGTAACGCCCGAAGCGCTCGCCGACGTGCCGCCGGTAGCCGGGCTCCTTGCGCCCGCGCCACCAAAGGCGCAGCGGGATGTACGGCAGCGCGAGATGCAGCGCGACGTTGTAGAGCGCGCGGAGCATCAGGCGAGCGCCGGGGCGACCTCGCCCAGCGCATCGAGCACTTCCGCGGCTGAAGGCGGCCGGCCCGCGCCGCCGCGGATCGCGATCCGGCCGGGGCCGAGCGGCCCCGTCCGCGCCGGCTCGGAGTTGCAGTAGATCCCGACCACGGGGACGCCGAGCGCGACCGCGAGATGCATAAACCCGGTGTCGAGCCCGACCACGGCCACCGCGTCTCCGATCAGGCCGGCCGCCTCGTCCATCGACATCTGCGGCGGAACCACCGCCTGCGGAAGCGCCGTGCCGAGGCGCTTGGCGCGCCGCCGCTCGTCCAGGTTACCCCAAGGCAGCACGCAGACGAGCCGGCGCGACGCGAGCGCGCGGCCGACCTCCAGCCACGCTTCCTCCGGCCAGAGCTTCTCCGGCCGCGCCGTCGAATGCAGGAGCACGCAGTAGGGCTCGCTCGGCGCGAACACCGGTGCCGGCGGCGGAACGATGCCGTAGTCGATCCCGCCCTGGAGCCGGTAGTCCAGGGCGTGCGCGAGCAGCGTGCGATAGCGATCGACCGCGTGCTCCGCGCGCGGAATCTCGTGCGTGAACTGGTAGAACCGCGCCGCCAGCCGCTCCCGCGCCGTTGCCGGGCCGTTGCCGTGCACGGGACCGCGCGCAAGCCGCGCGACGATGGCGCTCTTGACGAGCCCCTGCGCGTCGACGATCGCGTCGTATGCGTGCTCGCGGAGCTGGGCGCGGAAGGCGGAGAACTCGCGCCGGACGCCCCGGCTCAGGAGGTCGCGCCGCCAGCGGCGCAGCGCGAACGGGATCGCGCGGCTCACGCCGGGGTGCATCCGCACGAGCGGAGCGTACGCCTCCTCCACCACCCAATCGAGGCTCGCGTCCGGCATCGCCCGCCGCAGATCGGTCACCGCCGGGAACGTGTGGAGGACGTCCCCGAGCGAGGAGAGGCGCACGAGGAGGATTTGGGTCATTTTGCGCGCGCCGGGAGCACCGGGTTGGGGTTAGAATTCTCGCGTTGGAAACTCCTGAATTATAAGGAAAACCCGGTGACGATCCTGGTGACGGGGGGCGCGGGGTTCATCGGCTCGAATTTCGTGCTCGAGTGGCTCGCGCACGTCGGCGAACCGGCCGTCAACCTCGACAAGCTCACCTACGCCGGGAACCTCGTGAACCTCGCCGCGCTGGAGCGCGATGCCCGGCACGTTTTCGTCCGCGGCGACATCGGCGACCGGGAGTTCGTGGGGAGCCTGCTCGCGCAGCACCGCCCACGGGCGATTCTCAACTTCGCCGCGGAAAGCCACGTCGACCGCTCGATCCACGGGCCGGACGATTTCGTCCGCACGAACCTGCTCGGGACGTTCAACCTCCTCGAGGAGTCGCGGGCGTATTGGGGAGGTCTGAAGGGCGCCGACCGGGAGCGCTTCCGCTTCCTGCACGTGTCCACCGACGAAGTCTACGGCTCGCTCGGCCCGACGGCCCCGGGGTTCAACGAGGCGACGCCCTACGCGCCGAACAGCCCGTACTCGGCGTCCAAGGCCGGCTCGGATCATCTGGTTCGCGCGTACCACCACACCTACGGATTGCCGACGCTCACCACGAACTGCTCGAACAACTACGGCCCGTTCCAGTTCCCGGAGAAGCTCATCCCGCTGGTGATTCTCAACGCGACGCAGGGCAAGCCGCTGCCGGTCTACGGCGACGGCAAAAACGTTCGCGACTGGCTCTACGTTCGCGACCACTGCGCGGCGCTACGGCTCGTGCTGGAGCGCGGCCGACCGGGTGAGGTGTACAACATCGGCGGGAACGCCGAGCGCGAGAACATCGCGGTGGTGACGGGGATCTGCGCGATTCTCGACGAGCTGCGTCCGCGGCCCTCGGGCCGCCACGCGGAGCTCGTCGCGTTCGTGAAGGACCGCCCGGGCCACGACCGCCGCTACGCGATCGACGCGTCGAAGGTCGCCCGCGAGCTCGGCTGGTCGCCGGCGACGCCGTTCGAGACCGGCCTGCGCGAGACGGTGCGCTGGTACCTCGATCACGGGGAGTGGGTGAGAGGCGTTCAGAGCGGCGAGTACCGCACCTGGATCGAGAAGCACTACGCGGGGACCGGAGCATGAAAGGGATCATCCTCGCCGGCGGCGCCGGCACGCGGCTCTACCCGGCGACGCAGGTCGTGTCGAAGCAGCTGCTGCCGGTGTACGACAAGCCGATGATCTACTACCCGCTGAGCACGCTGCTCCTCGGCGGGATCCGCGACATCCTGATCATCTCGACGCCGCAGGACACGCCGCGGTTCACGCAGCTGCTGGGCGACGGGCGGCAGTGGGGCATCAACCTCGCCTACGCCGTCCAGCCGTCGCCCGAGGGCCTCGCGCAGGCGTTCATCATCGGCCGCAACTTCGTCGGCCGGGAGAGCTCGTGCCTGATCCTCGGCGACAACATCTTCTACGGGCACGACCTTTCGACCGACGTCCAGGCGGCGGCGAAGCGGGGCCGCGGCGCGACCGTGTTCGCCTACCCGGTCGCGGATCCGGAGCGTTACGGCGTCGTGGAGTTCGACGCCAAGGGTCGCGCCGTGAGCATCGAGGAGAAGCCGCCGCAGCCCAAGTCGCGCTATGCCGTGACCGGGCTCTACTTCTACGACAACAAGGTCCTGGATATCGCGGCCTCGCTCAAGCCGAGCGCGCGCGGCGAGCTCGAGATCACCGACGTCAATCGCAAGTACCTCGAGGCCGGCCAGCTCGAGGTCGTGGTGATGAGCCGCGGCTATGCGTGGCTCGACACCGGCACCCACGAATCGCTGCTCGAGGCGGCCCACTTCATCGAGACCATCGAGCGCCGGCAGGGGCTCAAGATCGCGTGCGTCGAGGAGATCGTCTTCCGGATGGGGTTCATCTCGGCCGCAGAGCTCGAGCGGCTGGCCGCGCCGCTCGTGAAGAGCGGCTATGGCCAGTATCTCCTGCAGGTGCTGCGGGAGCGGACGCCGACGTGACGCGTTGTCTTGCCCTGCTCGCTTCGGCGCTGGTCGTCGGCTGCGCCCAGCCGCCGCGCCACGCGGAGACGGTGTGGGTCACGGTGGCCTATGTATACCTGCCCGGCGATCTGCAGCAGAGCTGGAACGTGGGGCTCGCATCGCGGGCGAAGGGGGCCGGCTTGACCGACGCGGACGTCGCCGCCGGGCGCCTGCTTCGGGTCGCCTGCGGCCTGGGAACGGACCGCACATGGGTCAGCTACGCCTACCTGCCGCCGGGGATGAGCGTTCGCAAGGACGAGGTACTGGAGCTTCGGATCGACGATCCGACCGACGGCTCGAGGCTCGGATGGAATCCGGTCGTCGGCCACGTCGAACGATTCAAGTTCCCCGGCTCGGCGCGCGCCAGTAAGTACATCCCTGACTGGAAGGAGCGGGGGCTGTACGTCAACTTCGAGCGGATTCCGCTGCAGCCCGAGCAACGGGGCCGATACGAGATCTCGTACAGCGAGTACATCATCAAGTGTCGTCAGGGCGACTGACGTCACCCGCCGGCTCAGCCCGCTCGCAAATGCCGCCGTTGCAACGCACCCTTCACCGCCGTCCATGAACGTCGTCCGCACCGCCATTCCCGACGTGGTCGTGATCGAACCGAAGGTCTTCGGGGACGCGCGCGGGTTCTTCCTCGAGAGCTGGAACGCGCGGGCGTTTGCGATCGCGGGCATCCGCGCCGAGTTCGTGCAGGACAATCACAGCCGCTCGACGCGGAACGTCCTGCGGGGGCTGCACTACCAGGTCCGCCAGCCCCAAGGGAAGCTCGTTCGGGTCGTCCTCGGCGAGGTCTACGACGTCGCGGTGGACCTCAGACGCTCGTCACCCACGTTCGGACGCTGGATGGGGGAGAGGCTCTCCGCCGAGAACAAGCGCATGGCCTGGATTCCGGCGGGCTTCGCGCACGGCTATCTCGTGATGTCGGACTTCGCCGAGGTGCTCTACAAGGCCACCGACTACTACGCGCCGGAGCACGAGCGTTCGATCGTCTGGAACGATCCCGACCTCGCGATCGAGTGGCCGCTCACCGGCACGCCGGTGCTGTCGGCCAAGGACGCGGCCGGGGTCCGCTTCCGCGACGCCGAAGCCTATCCGTGAGGATCCTGCTCACCGGCGCGAACGGCCAGGTCGGTTCGGCGCTGCGGCGCTCGCTCGCGCCGCTCGGCGAGGTCGTCGCATTCGATCGGGCCGGGCTCGATCTCGCGCAACCCGATGCATTGATCGTGCGCGTGCGCGACGTCGCGCCGCAGGCGATCGTCAATGCGGGCGCGTACACCGCGGTGGACAAGGCCGAAAGCGAGCCCGAGGCGGCGTCCGCGATCAACGGGACGGCGCCGCGGGTCCTGGCCGAGGAAGCCAGGAGGCTCGGCGCGGTCCTGGTGCACTACTCGACCGACTACGTCTTCGACGGCGAGCAGGCCAGTCCTTACGCGGAAGCCGACACGCCGAACCCCCTGAGCGTCTACGGCCGCAGCAAGCTCGAAGGCGAACGGGCCGTCATCGCGAGCGGGTGCCGGCATCTGACGTTGCGCACGAGCTGGGTCTACGGGACCCGCGGACGGAACTTCCTGCTGACGATGCTGCGATTTGCGGGCGAAGGACGCGCGCTGCGCGTGGTGGACGATCAGATCGGTGCCCCGACGTGGTGCCGGGAGATCGCTGACGCGACGGCCACCCTGCTCGCCCGCCCGGCGCTCGCTGCGCCGGGCGCGGATGGCCTCTATCACTTGAGCGCCAGCGGCTTCACGTCGTGGTTCGGATTCGCGCGTGCGATCTTCGACTCGCCCGAGCTCGCTCGGCTCGGTATTGCGCGGCCGAAACTCGAAGCGATTCCGACGCGCGAGTACCCCACGCCCGCGCGCCGGCCACGCAACTCGCGGCTGGACTGCAGCAGACTCGAGCGCCGCGCGGGGCTGCGGCTCGCGCCCTGGGACGAGGCGCTCGAAGGCGCCATGGCCGAGCTGCGGTCATCGCCGCCCTGACACGTTCAGCCTTCAGGAGGCTGATCGCGGCGGGGACGGCGGCGCCTGCGGCTCGAAGTCTGCCTCGATGGAGCGAAGAACCCTCTCCTTTGTCTCAGCGCTGACCGGCGTCACCTTGAGGAGCGTGAGCAGCTTCCGCTTGTCGAGGAGGCCACGCCGGGCAAGCTCCCGCGTGAAGTCGATGTCCTTCTCGCGCCTGGCGACATACTTCGAGATCGCCAGATCATGCGGATCGAGGCACAAACCGCGAACCTTCCCCGTATCGCCGGGGGGGAGATCGACCAGCCGCCCCTTCCAGCCCTTGGGCAGCACGGCGGTCGACTCATCGACCGGGTCGGCGTAATAACCGAACTGCTCGTGGAAAGGGGAGTCGACCCCGATCGCGTTCAACCACTCGGTTCTCTCCTGCTGGTCTTGCGCGATGAGATCGACCTCGATCGAGCGCACGATCTCGTCCGGAAGATCGGGATACTTCCCGTGCAGCGCCTGGCTTCCAATGATGATGAACTCCTCCGCGCCGGTAATCGCTCCGGCCGCTCGCAGCACGTGGTCAAGCTGCTGCTTTTTCACGCAGATTCTCGAGGACGTCCTTCGAGAGCATGCCCACGTAGGGCATCGACTGGCGCAGCCTGTTGGCCTGATCCGTCTTCCCGAGCATTGCAGCATAGAGGCGAGCATCGTCGCCGCTGCTGACGATCTCGAGCCATTCGTCGTAAGCACTGCACCAGACTCCCGCTTCCCTCCAGCGCTTGAGGTTCTCACGCGACTTGCTCCGGACCTCCTCGGGCCGGAAGCGCGAGATGACCTCTGCCGAAATGGCTCTCTTCAGATCATCGAGCCGCACGTGGCCCGATCGCTGCCGCGGGCGGGGTCCGATGCCGCCAGCGGTCAACTCGAGCGAATCCCCTTCTCGAATGCCCCAATCTTTCAACGCCTTTCTGGGCACGATCACGCCAAGTGAATTGCCGATGCGGCGAACGGTGAGCTTCATCGATGGCCTCGGCCAGAATTATAACGATGTTATAACCCTGCGGTCGAGCGCCGAGCCCGCGATGCCCGCGCGGCCGATCCAGAGCCTGTCCCGGCACAAGGCCGAAAGCGAGCCCGAGCAGGCGTCCGCGATCAATGGGACGGCGCCGCGCGTCCTGGCCGAGGAAGCAAGGAGGCTCGGCGCGATCCTGGTGCCCTGGGACGAGGCGCTCGACGGCGCCATGGCCGAGCTGTAGCTCGCCGAGGGGCCTCAGCGGAGCCCGGGGGGCAGGAGCGCGCCGAATGTCTTCGCAGCGCTCGGATGGGCGCGCAGATACGCTGCGCGCTGCTCCTCGAACCAGGCCCGCCGCGCTGCGAGCGTTTCCGTGGTTACCCGGTAGCCTAGCCCGTCGAACCCGCTCGCGGTGATCGGGACGGCACCGAAGATCCAGTCGAGCATTGCGTTCCCGAGCTCGTAGTTGAAATGCTCGGGGTCCTGCCAGTAGGTCATCAGGCCGCTCGCAACGGCTTCGGTGGTATAGGCGCTGTAGCCTTGGAAGTCCCAGAGCTCGATCGAAGCCGGCGGCGCCGGAGGGTGAGTCTCGAGACGTTGCGCGATCTGCCACAACGCCTGCCATCGCGCTTCGGCCCGTCCGCAGAGGTAGTCGGTCTCGACGCGCAAGGCGTGCTGCGGATAGACCACGAGTTTGAGCGTGACGTCGCGACCCGAGATGGCGGTCACGATGCGATCCAAGCCGTCCAAGTCGATCGGCCCGCCAGCGGACGGGGCAGACCAGGCCAGTGTCGCACGGGAACGCTCCAGGTTCTCTTTCCGGCACGCCGGGTTGCCGGGGAGTTGAGCACCGAAATACTGGCGGAAGCGCCGCTCCACGCCGGGGTCGAATCGCGTGTAGAAGTACAAGCCCTCGCGCGTGTGGCTTGGCCGCGGCTCGGTCCGCTGTCGGGTCACGGTCTGGACCGACGCCCCGAGCGCGGGCGCGGACAGAAGCATCGCCGCCCATGGCACCTCCTTCATCCCGGCGAGCTCCGCGGTGCAATCGAAGGCCGGGAGCGCGCCGGCATGGATGCCGAGCACGATGCGCCTTGCCTTGGTCGTTGACAGCACGAACTCGAGCGCGCAGAAATTCAGCTGCCAGGGCGCCCCCGCCAGCGCAAAGTTGAAGCTTCTCGCGCGTCCGCCATCGGTCAGCCGGGGATGCAGCGGGTCGAAGCCGACCTCCGCGAAGGAGCTGCCGAGGATCACCGCTTCGGGCTGCTCGCGCACCAGGAGCGCCGGTTTCACGTTGCGCTCGAAGCGGCGGAAGCTCGACTTCACCGCGTTGAAGCCCGCAATCTCCACGTCGCGAAAGTACCAGAACGGATCGACGACCCGATTGAAAGCAGCCATCAGCAGCATCAGCGCGATCGTGGTCCCGAGCAGCCAGATCACGTAGCGGCGATAGACGGCGTCGGGCATGTCAGAACTGGAAGTAGATGAACTCGCTGAACCCGGTCGACATATAGAGCAGGGCCAATACCGCCACCACGACTCCGAACGCGGTCCATGCCGGCGTCGGCTCCCAGCGGAGCCGGCTCGGGCGCGCCGCCGGATCGCGTCGGTAGTCGAGCGCGGGAGCGAAGCGCCCCATGAGCTCCTGCGTGTTGGGCAGCAGCCAGGCGATCGCCAGCCCAACGGCAATCCAGTTGAGCACCGGCCCACCCGCAAAGGTCGCCGTATCCACGAAGCGCACGCCGTGCCCGGACAGCCAGTCCCTGACGTGCCCCCATTTGCTGAACCAGTTGAACGGCAGCTCGACGCCGTTCATGCCGGCCATCCCTCCGAGCACCGCGAGCGCGCCGTCGAGGGAGGTCGCGCGGAAGAACACCCACGCCACGACCACGGCGAGAAACGTCAACGCCGCCGCTGCCATCCGCCCGGTTCGGCTCCTGCCGGTCCATCCGAAGCGGCGTCGAACCGCGTGCCAGCCATGGTTGATCATCAGGTATGCGCCGTGGAGCCCGCCCCACACCACGAAGGTCCAGCTCGCTCCGTGCCACAAGCCGCCAAGGAGCATCGTCACCATCAGGTTCAGATAGCGGCGCGGCGCACCCTTGCGGTTCCCGCCCAGCGGAATGTAGAGGTAGTCGCGCAGAAACCGGGAAAGGGTCATGTGCCAGCGGCGCCAGAACTCGATGATGTTCCCGGCCTTGTAGGGCGAGGCGAAGTTGAGCGGAAAGGTCACGCCGAAAATCCGCGCCAGCCCGATCGCCATGTCGGAATAGCCGGAGAAGTCGAAATAGAGCTGCACCGTATAGGCGAGCGCGCCGGTCCAGGCATCGAACAGTGCAAGGGGCGTTCCGGCAGCGGCCGCGTCGAAGACGCTGCGCGCGTGCGGGGCGACCCGGTCCGCGAGCACCGTCTTCTTGAAGAGCCCGATGAAGAAGATGGTGCCGCCGACGGCGAGGTTCTCCCAGCTCATCCGGTAGGTCTCGCGCCGAGCGAACTGGGGCATCATCTCGGCGTGGTGGAGAATCGGGCCGGCGATGAGGTGCGGGAAGTAGCTGACGAAGAGCGCGTAGTGGACGAGGTTGTACTCCTTCACCTTTCCCTGCGCGGCGTCGGCCAGGAACGCGATCTGGGTGAACGTAAAGAAGGAGATGCCGAGCGGCAGAATGATTTCGCCGATGACCCAGTCCGTGCCGAACCCGGCGTTGACGTTCGCCACCAGGAAATTCGCGTACTTGTAGTACCCGAGCAACACCAGGTTCACGGCAACGCCGAGTGCGAGGGTGACCTTCGCAGCCCGTGCTTGCCCTCTCACTACGGCGCGCTGGATGAGCGCGCCGACGCCGAAGTTGAAGAGGATCGAGAGCGCGAGCAGGAGAACGAAGCGCGGGCTCCACCAGCCGTAGAAGAAGAACGAGGCCGCCGTGAGCCACGCGGCGGCGACCCTGTGGTGCCAGCGTGCGAGAGCGAAGAAGCCGAAGAACGTGACCGGCAGGAAGACGAGCAGGAACTCGTAGGAGTTGAAGAGCATCGAAGAGCGGCCGTCCTCGCGCTACCGAGTCTCGATCTCGGACGGTGCGTCGCTGGGTCCTGCCGAACCGCTGATTAGGCGCCGTTCACCGTGGATGCGAGGGATGGTGACTGGCTGCTCATGCTCGCGAGCCTTGCGCACGCACTGCCTGGGCGATCCGGGTCTGCGTCCCCTCGTCGAGATAGGGATGCATCGGCAGGCTCAGCACTCCGCGCGCGAGCGCCTCCGACACGGGATAGGCCTCGCCCTCGAAGAGCGCCGCGTACGCGGGCTGCTGATGCAGCGCAACCGGATAGTGCACGGCAGTAGGGATCCCCTCGCGCCCGAGCGCTTTCGCAAGCGCATCCCGATCCTCGCAGACGATCGTGTACTGGGCGTAGACGCTCGTCCGGTCGGGCCGCACCTTGACTGTCCGGACGGCAGGCTCGAGGCCGGCGAGCAGCTCGTCATAGCGCCGTCCGATCGACAAGCGCCGCTCGATCTCCCAGTCGAACCGCTCCAGCTTCGCGAGCAGCACGGCGCATTGAATCGTGTCCATCCGGCCGTTAATGCCGAGCCGCGTATGGTGGTAGCGGCGTTCCTGGCCGTGATGCCGGATCTCGCGCATCGCCGTCGCGAGCGCATCGTCGTCGGTGAACAGTCGCGCCGCCCTCGCCGTAGCAGCCGAGCGGCTTGCTCGGGAAGAAGCTGGTCGCAGCCGATCGTGGAGAGCGCGCAGCTCTGGCGCCCCTTGTAGCGTCGCGCCGAAGCTCTGCGCCGCGTCCTCGATCACCGGGATGCCGTGCTTTGCCGCGATCGCATTGATCTCGTCCATGTCCGCGGGCTGGCCGTAGAGCGAGACCGGCATGATCGCGCGGGTGCGCGGCGTGATCGCGTCGGCGATGCGGCGCAGCGTCGATGTTGCACGTGTCGGGCTCGACGTCGACGAGCACCGGCTTCCCGCCGAGCAGCACGATCATCTCCGCCGTCGCGACGAACGTGAACGGGCACGTGATCACCTCGTCGCCCGGCTTCAGCCCGATCGCCATCAGCGCGATCTGGAGCGCGTCGGTCCCGCTGCCGCAGGTGACGCAGTGCTTGGCCCCCGACATGCCGCGCCAGCCGCTCCTCGAGCTCGGCGACTTCCGGGCCGAGGATGAACTGGCCGTGGTCGAGGACCTTTTGGATGCGGGCGTTGATCGGGTCGCGGAGCTCGCGGTATTGGGTCTTGAGGTCGATGAAGTCCATGGCTGATCCGTGGGTGGAAAGCCGGCGGGAAGCTCGGCCGGTCGCTCATAGCCCGCAGTCTATAAGAGCCTAGCGCGCACCGAGACTCGGATTCCGCGATTGCCCCAATCAAGTCGTATTGCGAGTTCGAAGGAGAACCTAGCACGCGAAGCGTGAAGGCTTTCGAAACACCACGGTATACGCACTGCCCACGCCTTCACGGCTCTCGATCGGCGATACAAGCCGGCTGATCTTGCGCCCAGCGAAGCGTAGCGCACGCTTGAGGAACGGCGAAGAGGAAAGATGGGGGAGCGAGAATACCCAACCGAATTCGTTCCAGCGGAGGCTGCCATGGTCGGTTGTGGTGCACATCAACTGTTCGAGCCCCGCTGCCTCAGCCCGTCTCCGCAGTACTCCAGGAGGCACCAAATGCAGATGGCGAGGGGCGTCCACATGCGCCCAGAGCCGGCCGAGCATGCGGAACTGAAAAGCGTGCGGGTTTGGCAGGGCCAGGACAAGGATCCCGCGCGGGCCAGTCGACGCGCAGCCGCGTCAAGCAAACGCCACGGGTCGCGCAGGTGCTCCAGGACATGCCATGCGACGATGACGTTGGGCTCGGTGGCTTCGTCGAGCGCGACCGCTTCGTCGCTGCTACAGATCGCACGTACACCGATTCGCGATGCAAGGAAGCCGCAGCACGCCGGATCCATTTCGATCGCCTCGACTGAAAAGCCGGCACATTTGGCCAGCAGACAGAACGCGCCCAGGACGGGCCGATTTCCAGGAGCGGCCTGAAGACGCGAACTGGCGCACCAAGTCGATCTGTACTGCTCGTGTGCACCCCCGCCTCGATCGCGTCCGGCGTTGACGGCAAGAGGTGGTAGGCCGCGACGTAGAACGGGCCGAGGTCCTGCGGTACGTTGACGAGGAAGCGAGACCGCAGTCGACGCAGCGCGAATACCGGTAACGCTCCGCGGAGACGCCGGTGTAGTCGCGCGCCTCCAGGAACAGCCGCATCTCGCCGCCGCAAGCACTGCAACGAATTTCCGCCGATCGGCGACTGGCGGCTCCGGCCTAGACATTCCGGAGTCCCACCCAGGTCGCGCGAACGCGCCCCACGCGTAGTGGGAGAGCTGGGCGCCGAAAGACGAGAGACCGTTTTGCCTGCGGACCAGATGGACGATCGGAGTCCAACACTTCACGCGGTCTCAGATACTTCCCACCAGGTCGTCCGTCAGCGCCTCGGCCAGGCGAAGAGCGATGCCGAGCGCGCGCGCTCTCGGTTTTGG
>CAWHBT010000018.1:0-108526 GCA_963827595.1 uncultured beta proteobacterium
TTCGAGCGGCCCGGCCAACAGCTTCGCTGTTGGCTACCCTCTTCGCTTCGCTCGTCGTCGCGCGCTCAACGCGAGCGTTGGAGGTCGACAGTATCCCGGACGGGCGACTGAGAGAGCGCATGAAAACCATCCTGTGCTATGGGGATTCGATCACTTGGGGATACAACCCGGTCGATGGGAGCCGATTCCCCCTCGAGCAGCGTTGGCCCGGCGTGCTCCAGGCGGCACTCGGCAGCAGCTATCGCGTCGTCGAAGAAGGTCTCAGCGGCCGCACCGTCGCCACCGATTCGTGGATACTGCCGCATCGCGACGGCCGCTCGATGCTCGGCCCGCTCCTCGAGTCGCATGCGCCGCTCGACTGGGTGATCATCCTTCTCGGCACAAACGATTGCGGACCGACTTATCGGCGCGACGTCGGCGAGATCGCGTTCGGCTGTGCCACGCTGCTCTGGACGGTGCAGAAATCGTCCGCTGGACCAATCGGCGGCGCGCCGCAGATGCTCCTGGTATCACCACCGCCCTTCGGCAAGTTCTCGCCGTTCATGGAGCTTTTCTTTCGCGGGGGTGAGGCGACCGGCCGGGGACTGGCGGCCGCGTACGCCACGGTCGCCGAGGCGTGTGGCGCGCGTTTCCTGGATGCAGCGAGGGTTCTCCCTCCAGGTCCGGTCGACGGCGTGCATCCCGATGCAAACGGTCAGCGCCAGCTCGGCGAAGCAATCGCCAAGGTCATAGCGCCGTGAGTGTAATAGCCGCCGCCCGGCGATGCACCGGGGCCTAACCGCGCGTCGGGCACGGCCCGGGCAACGTCTCTGGTAATCCTCAATCGGAGGGTGATTCAATGACCGCTCAAACGCCCTACGCAATTCACACCGACGTCAAGTTCAATGCGCTGGAACTTATCGATGTCCAGCGACTTCACAAGGAAAACCGCGAGCAGTGGTTCAACCAGACGCTCTGTCAAGTGAATGACTCGGTCGTTCGCCTCGGCGTACTACAGGGGGAATTCCACTGGCACAAGCACGACGGAGAAGACGAGTTTTTCTATGTCATCGAGGGTAAGTTCGTCATCGATCTGGAGGGCCGCACCGTCGAGCTCGCGCCCCAGCAGGGATTTACGGTGCCCAAGGGAGTACTTCACCGAACAAGAGCTCCCGTCCGGACAGTGATCCTGATGATCGAAGGCAAGGGCGTCGTCCCAACCGGCGACTGACGATACCGGTGCCCAACCCCGCGTTCGACCGGAGTGATCGTGAGTACTCAAGACCTGGCCGGTGAGGCCCGCGCATTCCTCGAGCGCTACATGCGGGCCTTTGACTCCATCGACGGCACGCGAATCGCCGCGCTCTACCATGCGCCGTGCGTGACGGTGCGGGGCGACGGATCGATCCATTGTCTGCAGTCGCGCGAGGAACTCGCGCGTTTCTTCCAGGGCGTGGCTGACACCTATCACCGGGATGGCTATCGCAGTAGTCGATTCGCCAACCTGGAGGTCACGCCGATTGGCGAGCGCAGCGTCTTGGTCACGGTGGACTGGGAGCTCCGGCGCGAAGATGGAAGTGTGCTGCGCCATTGGCGCCAGTCGTACAACCTTGTCCGGGTCGAGAGCGGCTGGCAGATTCTTGTCTCCACGTTTCACCTCAAGTGACGGGTCGCTACCCTATGCGCGATCCGACACCTCGAGTTTCACCTTTCGCGCGAGCCCAGGAGGTAGACCATGGAGAGTGAAGACGTCGCGGCGATCCGGGAGCTGGTCAGCGCCCAGTTCCGAAGCCTCGCTTGGACGCCGAAAGAGGATCCGGACTGGGCGGCGTTCGCGCGAGGATTCCTACCCGGCGCAACTCTTTTCCCCGCGGCCCGACCGGTGAACCCTCAAACGGTCGATAAGTTCGTCGATCGCATGACGCGACTGCGATCCGAGGGTAAGCTCGTGTCGTTCGAGGAGACGCCCCTCGGCTGCACCGTGAGCGTTTTCGGCAACGTCGCGGTCGCCTTCGCCGCTTGTGAGATGCTCGAAAACGGCTCGACCCTGACTCGGGATGTCAGCGCCATTGTGCTGGTCCGCGACAACGGCAGTTGGCGCGTCGCTGCGCAGGCCTGGGACGTCGAGACCGAGTGGCGGAAGATCCCTGCCGCTCTCGCTGCGCTACGCGATGGTCATGTCGACGGCGCCACGCCACGCCCTGACCCGGATCACCCTTAGCCCCGCGAAAGCTGCACCCCGCAGGGGGACACGATGCCCACCGCGAACGTTCGAGAAGCGCTATTAAACTCTGCGGAATGACCATTCGAATCGTCCGTCTCGGCGCCGATCGATCCCCGGGCGAGGGGCTTCGTCTTGGTACCGTGAGACGTCCCCCGCGCGGCGTCGCGAAGAGCGAGTATTCATCGAAGAACTTCTACGACGTCTGGCTGCCGACGCTCGCACCCAGCTCCGGGACCGTCAAACTTGCGCAAGGCGCGAAGAGCGAGCGCGAATGGGCCCGCTTCACGAAGAAATACCGTACCGAGATGGCCACCCCGGAGAACAGGGCGACCCTCGATCTCCTCGCCGCTCTCTCCCGTCAGACCGACTTCTCCGTAGGCTGCTATTGCGCCGATGAAGCGCGTTGCCATCGGTCGGTGCTGCGCATGCTGCTGCTCGAGCGCGGCGCGAAGGTGATATGAGGGGTTCGGTAGTGTCAGCATTGACGCCCAAGTCGTCGTTGCACCGGAGCGGTGAGTGATGACGACGGTTGCCAACCTCGCGGTTGCGCTGGTGGCGCTGTTGCACCTGTACTTCCTGATCCTGGAGATGCTCCTTTGGGAAAAGCCGCTGGGCCTGCGCACTTTCGGGCTCACGCCAGAGTTCGCGAAGGCCTCGAAGGCGCTGGCCGCAAACCAGGGTTTGTACAATGGCTTCCTGGTCGCGGGGCTGGTCTGGGGGCTCGGCCTCGGCGAGGCCGGCAATCCGATCAAGATCTTTTTTCTGAGCTGCGTCGTCGTGGCCGGGGTCTTTGGAGCATTAACCGCCAACCGCAAGATACTCTGGGTTCAGGCGCTTCCCGGCGCGATCGCTCTCGCGTTGGTTTTGGCGTCTTGAGACCAGCGGACATGCAACTGACCGCTGACAGGAGGAGAGCCATGAAACTAGCGCTATCGGTCGGGGCGATCACCCTCGGCGCATTCGCGTCAAGCGTCCACGCCGCATGCCCCTCCGACGTCGACACCGCGGCGATGGCGGCGCGCTACGCCAATCTGCAGCCGGCGCCGAACCCGCCGCCGGACATGACGATGGCCGAGGCGATCTGCGGCCGCGACAAGTTCACGAGTTTTCTTGCCCAGAACTACGGCAAGGTCGTCGGCTACAAGGCGGGGCTCACCAACCCGGCGGTGCAGAAGCGCTTCAACTACCCGAACCCGGTGCGGGGAACGCTGTTCGAGAAGATGCTGCTCCAGGACGGCGCGGAGGTCTCCGCCAAGTTCGGCGCGCGGCCCCTGTTCGAGGCCGACATCGTCATGGAAGTGAAGGACGCCGGCATCAACCAGGCGAAGACGCCGCTCGACGCGCTGCGGCACATCTCGCGCATCTATCCGTTCATCGAGCTCCCGGACCTCGTGGTGGAGGATCCCGCGAAGATCACCGGCCCGGGCATCACGTACTCGAACGTGGGCGCAAGGCTCGGCGTGCTCGGCCGGCCGGTCACGGTGAAGGCGACCCCCGAGCTCGTCGAGGCCCTGGCGAATATGACCGTGAGGCTCGTCGACCAGGACGGCAAGGAGATCGAGACGAGCAAGGGCAACGCAATCCTCGGGCAGCCTCTGAACGCCGTCCTGTGGCTGGTCAAGGACCTGAACGGCAGCGGCATCTCGCTGAAGAAGGGCGACCTCCTCAGCCTCGGCTCGTTCTCGCGGCTGCTGCCGCCGAAGGCCGGGACGGGCGCGAAGGTGATCTACGAAGGCCTGCCGGGGAATCCAACGGTGAGCGTGCGCTTCAAATAGGCGATGGAGCCCGCGCTGACCGACTGGCAACCCCGTCCTCGCCCCGCACGCCTGACGCTCGAGGGACAGTTCTGCCGCCTGGAGCCACTCGACCCCGCGCGCCATGGCGATCAGCTGTTCGCCGCTTCGATGGCGCCGGGCGCCGAGGACCGGCTCCGCTTCCTGTTCGAGTCGCCGCAGGACCGGGCCGGGTTCGCGGCCTGGCTGACGCACGCCGCCGCGTCCGAGGAGTACCTGTTCTTCGGGGTGATCGATCGGTCGAGCCAGCGCTGCGAGGGCCGCCAGGCGTTCCTGCGCATCACGCCCGAGCACGGGGTGATCGAGATCGGGAGCATCCTGTGGGGGCCGGCGATCGCCCGGACCCGCGTCGCGACCGAATCCCTGTTCCTGTCCGCCCGGTACGCGTTCGACGCGCTGGGCTACCGTCGCTTCGAGTGGAAGTGCAACGCGCGCAACGAACCCTCGATCCGGGCCGCACGCCGGTTCGGGTTCACCTACGAGGGCACTTTCCGGCAGCACATGGTGGTCAAGGGACAGAGCCGCGACACGGCCTGGTTCGCCATGACCGACGGCGAGTGGCCCGCGATCCGCACCGCGTTCGAGCGCTGGCTCGCGCCCGACAACTTCGACCGGGACGGCCGGCAACGCGCCCGCCTCGAGGACCTGAGGCGTCGCGGATGACCGGATACACGACTCGCGGCGGAGGCAGCTCATGACGGGCAACGTGGATCGCCGCCTGGCCGAGCTCGGCATCGCGCTCCCCGACGCCCCGCGGCCGCTCGGCGCGTACCGGGCCGCCGTTCAGGCCGGCGGGCTGCTCTTTCTCTCCGGCCAGCTGCCCATCCAGGACGGCGCCCTGCGCTACAAGGGCCGCGTCGGGGCCGAGCTCACGCTCGAGGAGGGCCGGGCAGCGGCCGAGCTGACGGCGCTGAATGCGCTGGCCCAGATCCGCCAGTTCCTGGGCGGTTTCGACCGCCTGCGCCAGATCGTGCGGCTGGAGGGGCACGTGGCCAGCGCGCCGGGCTTCTACGACCAGCCGAAGGTGCTGGACGCCGCCTCCGAGCTGCTGAGCCGCGTCCTGGGAGAACGGGCCGGCCACGCCCGATCCGCGTTTGCCGCGAGCCACCTCCCGGCGAACGCGGCGATCGAGCTGATCATCACGGCCGAGGTCGAGTGAGACCGCGGCGGACCGGCGGGGACGGCCGAGGCGAGGACGCAGCTGCCACCCCGTACGCACGCAGATCGTGACCGCCGACTTCAACGCCGCCTGCGTCTCGGTCGAAGAGGACGCGGACGGCTGGCTGGTCGGCTTCGCGGAGTCCGAATTCGGCGCCAGGCGGTACCTCCAGCTGCACCGCGCAAAGTCGCCGCACCCCGGGGACGTCGAGCTCGGGCTGGGCGGATACCACGTCGAGGTGGACGACCCGAGCCGGTCGTGCCACGGCGGGATCGCGTCGTTCGAGCTCTTCGACGACCGTGCGGTCGTGGCGTTCGACGCCGACGCCGCACCAGCGCTCGGCGGCCGGAAAGGCATCGTGGTCGCGTTCGCGCTGCGCGCGAAGCAGCTCGATCAGCTGCGCGCCTGCCTCGCCAGGATCTTCAAGGACGACGAGTGCTTCCTCGACCGGAGCGCCTGACCGCGCGGCGGCCGCCGCAGCCGCGACGCCGGAAGCGGTCCGGCGCAAAACGACGTACTCTCACGGTTTGCCGCAACCTGGAATCCCATTGAATAGGACCGCCGATGGCCAAACCCAACTACGCGTTCGCGAAGCGTCAAAGAGATCTCGCCAAGAAGCAGAAGAAGGAAGCCAAGAAGCAGAAGAAGGCCGCGCAGGCCCAGGTCGAGCAGTCGCCGGCGGAGGCCCCGCCGCTTCCGCCGCCGGCCGAGGACAAGCCCGCCAGCTGAGACGGGGCGCTCCATGGAACGGCTGGCCATCCCGCAGAGCCTCGCCGAGTGGAACGAGCGCGGCCGGGACTACCTGCCCGGGCATCTCGGCATGGAGTGCCTCGCGGTCGAGCCCGACGAGGTGCGCATCCGCATGCAGGTCGAGCCGCGCAAGTGCGCGTGGAACGGATTCCTGCACGCCGGCGCGGTCGTGTCGCTCGCCGACACCGCATGCGGCTACGCGACCGTGCGGAATCTGCCGGATGACGCCAGCGGCTTCACGACCATCGAGCTCAAGAGCAACTTCCTCGGCACCACGCTCGAAGGCGACGTGATCTGCGTGGCGCGCCCCGCCCACAAGGGCCGGACGACCCAGGTCTGGGACGCGGAGGTCCGCGCCGCGAAGACCGGCAAGACGATCGCGCTCTTTCGCTGCACCCAGATGATCCTGCGCTCGCGGAGCTAGCCGGCAGCGCTTCGTCGGCATTGCGCCCTTCCCAGGGCGCTCCGCGCTCGACCGGTCCCCACGCCTTCCCCTTCGCCGGAACGGCCCTGTAAACTTGCGGGGCTCGCTCGACCAGGAGGAGGAAACAACGATGTCGATCGTCCGCATCTTCGCGGCCGCAGCGGTCGCCTTTGCGGCGGCGCCCGCGGCTGCCGACTTCAACGACAAGAACCCGATCACCGCCACGGTGACCGGCGCGACGCCGTCCGGCTATCCGCGGACCATGGTGGAGGGGTTGAACGCGGTCGTGCGCGACGCCTATCCGGGCTCGTCGGTGTCCTTCAAGCCGAACTCGCCCGGCGGCGGCGTGCTCGCCATCGCCGAAGGCCAGGCCGACTTCACGGCCACCGCGACCGGCACCGAGATCCGGCTCGCGAACGACGGCCAGTCGCCGTACCAGAAGCCGCTCAAGGGCAAGTTCAGCTACGTCATGCAGCTGTACGACAACCAGTACATCCACTTCCTGATGACCAAGGCGTGGGCCGACGCCAACGGGATCAAGAGCTGGGAGGACATCGCGGCCAAGAAGCCGCGCATGCGCCTCGCGATCAACCGGCCGGACAACCCGCAGACCACCATCGGCGGGCCCTACGAGGTGATGAAGGCGCCGGCTTCACCATCGACGACATCGAGAAATGGGGCGGCAGCTACGTCCTCGGCAACAGCCAGATCGGCCTCGACGCGATCGTCGACGGCAAGGCGGACGTCTTCATGAACGCCCGCAACCTGGGCGACGCGCTGGTCAAGGACATCGCCGGCAAGCGCGCGCTCCTCTGGATCGACGGCAACCCGAGCATGATCCAGCAGGCGGCCGCGGTCTTCAGCAACCAGGATGGACATGGTGCCGAAGGGACCTACCCGTTCATGGAGAAGGACTACCCGACGGTGCGCGATGTGGGTGTCGCTCCTCGCCGGCAGCGCACGTCCCGGACGAGGTCGTCTACAAGTACGTGAAGGCGATCGCCGAGAACGAGGGGCGCGTCCAGGCGATCGGCGGCTCGCTCAAGACCGAGCTTCACCGTGCAGAAGATGGCCACCAATCCCGCCGAGCTCCCCTATCACCCGGGCGCGCTCCGCTACTACAGCGAAAAGGGACTGGTGAAGTAGTCGCCGCGGAGCGGCGACGATGTCGACGGCGAGCGAGCCGCCGGTGAGCGGCTCCGCCCCGGCGCTGGTTCCGGCATCTGCTGCGCGAAGGCACCCGGCACCGGCCCGGCGGCGGCTGGCAGACGCTCATCGCCGCCGGCTCGGTGGCCGCGGCCCTCTACGTCCTCTGGATCGGCGCGCTCGCGACCATCACCGGCAACGGTGCGCTGTGGGTCGCCGGACAGCTCAAGGAGATCGGCCTTCCGTACGGCGCGGTAGAAGCGTTCGCCCTCTGGGCACGCGCCTTCACCGCCCGGTTCCACCTCGACATCTCGATCTTCATCGGGATCACGTTCCCGATCGCGTTCCTGACCACCACCGCGCACCGGAGCGGAACCGGCTCGCGTGGACCGACGTGGCGCTCGCCGTCCTCTCGCTCGCCGTGGCGCTGTACTACATCGTTCTCGACGACCGGTTCCTCAACTGGAGCCGCGGCTTCTCGCAGCCCACGCTCTGCCGACACGCTGGTCGGCTTCACGCTGCTCGCGCTGGTGATCGAGCTGTGCCGGCGCTCCACCGGCTGGGGCCTCACCACGCTGCGTGCTCGTGCTGCTCGCGTTCACCTTCTTCGGCAGCTGGATGCCGGGCCCGCTGCGGCACGACAACTTCGGCATCCCGTACTTCATCGAGATGATGACGATCATGGAGAACGGGATCTTCGGCGCGCCGCTCGAGGTGGCGGCGACGTACGCCTTCCTGTTCGTCCTGTTCGGCAGCTTCTACAACAAGGCGGGCGGAGGGCAGCTCTTCTTCGACCTCGCGAGCGCCGTCACCGGCCGCATGCGCGGCGGGGCGGCAAAGGCCTGCGTGACCGCGAGCGGCCTGTACGGCTCGGTCTCCGGCAGCCCGACCGCCGACGTCGCCACCACCGGGCCGCTCACCATCCCGATCATGAAGCGAGCAGGGCATCTCCGCGGCGCGCGCGGCGCGCGATCGAGGCGACCGCGTCGAGCGGCGGCGCGATGCTGCCGCCGGTGATGGGCGCGGTCGCCTTCATCATGGCGGACATCACCAACATCCCGTACGCGACCATCGTCGCCGCGTCGTGGCTGCCTTCGATCCTCTACTACGTCGGGATCTACATCCTCGTGCACCACGACGCGGTGCGCTACAACGAGCCGCGGATGCTCGAGGAGGACATCGTCTCGCTCGGCACCGCGCTCGCGCGCGGCTGGCGCCATCTGCTGCCGATCGGCGCGATGATGTGGCTGCTCGTCGCGGGCTACACGCCGGTCTACGTCGCCGCCGGCTCGACCGCCGCCGTGATCGTGCCTCAGCTGGCTCTCACCGGCCGAAAGCGCGATCGGGCCGCGCCGCTTCGTCGAGTGCTGCACCGAGACCATCACCCAGCTCGTGCCGCTGGTCGGCGCGGTGGCGGCGGCCGGAGTGGTGGTCGGCGCGATCGAGATCAGCGCCCTCGCCGGCAAGTTCACGCTTCTGATCAACGTACCTGTCGGGCGGCCTGCTGATCCCCACCCTGATCCTCTCGGCGGCGTTCCTCGTGCTGCTCGGCATGGGCATGCCGACGCCCGCGGTGTACATCATGGGCGCGGCGCTGCTGGCGCCGATCCTGCGCCAGCAGTTCGACCTGCCCGAGATGCAGGTGCACCTCTTCATGCTGTTCTACGCCTGCCTCTCGGCGATCACGCCGCCGGTGGCGGTGGCGAACTTCGCCGCCGGGGCGATCGCCGGCGCCAACCCGATGGCGCTCGGCCCCTACGCGGTCAAGCTCGCGGTCGGCGGCTTCGTGGTGCCGTTCTTCTTCCTCTTCAACCCCGGACTCACCGTCGAGGGCAGCCTCGCCGACATCCTCCTCGCGACCCTGTTCGGCACGGCGCTGACCTTTTTCGCCTCGTTCGCGGTGCACGGGTTCTACGGCCGGCGGCCGATCGAGTGGCCGCTGCGCCTGGTGCTCGCCGCCTGCGCCGTGGCCACGATCGTCCCGCGGACTGGAGCTGCAGCTCGCCGCTACGGTGATCGGCACGGCGTTGCTCATCGTGGTCTGGCGTCTCGCGCGGGGCGGTCCGCAAGCCGCAGCACGCCCTGCGCCATAATCCCGGCCAGGGACGCCCGCAACGGCGTCGACGTCCAGATCGTCTACCGCGACCCGATTCCCTCCGGAGGGTGAAGGACATGTACGTCGCGAGCACCAAGCGCCTGACCCACGCCGGCGCCAAGCACATGATGGCCACCGCGATCGGCAAGCGCGGAGGCGGCGGGCGTCGCGATCACGGTGGCGATCGCCGACGCCGGCGGCAACCTGATCCTGCTCGAGCGCATGGACGGCGGCCGCTTTCACACCGTGCACTCGGCGACCACGAAGGCGGTCTGCGCGGCCTCGAACCGGCGGCCGACGACGTCCCAGGGCGCGCAGGGCCAGGCGCTCGATACGGTGCACGCGCTCGGCCTCGCGCTCGCCGCCGGGCCCGAGCGCTGGACCGCGATGGAGGGCGGCTGCCCGATCATCGTCGACGGGGAGTGCATCGGCGGCATCGGCGTCGCCGGCGGCGACTGGCAGTTCGACGAACGGATCGCGCGCGAAGCGGTCGAGTCGATCGGCGCGAGCCACAAGGCCGGCTGATGGCGCTCGCTCCCGTCCGCGTCGCGTGCATCGGCATGGGCTGGTGGTCGGACGTGCTCGCCGACGCGATCAAGCGCTCCGACAAGCTGCAGATCGTCGCCTGCTACAGCCGCTCGCCCGAGAAGCGGCAGGCCTTTGCCGCCAAGTACGGCGGCCGCGCGGCGGAGCGCTACGAGGCGATCCTCGACGACCGCGCGGTCGAAGCGATCGTCAACACGACGCCCAACGACGCCCACCTCGAGACCACGCGCGCCGCGGCCGCAGCGGGCAAGCACGTCTTCCTCGACAAGCCGATCGCCAACTCGATCGGCGACGCCAGGGCAATCACGGCCGCCTGCCGCAAGGCCGGCGTCGTGCTCGCCCTCGGCTACCAGCGGCGCCGCGAGCGCCCGTTCCGCTGGATCCGCCGCCAGATCGACGATGGCGCGTTCGGCAAGCTCGTCAACGCCGAAGCCAACATCAGCCGCGATCGGCTGGGCAAGTTCGATCTCACCTCGTGGCGCTACACCGCCAAGGGGATGCCGGGCGGGGTCATGCTGCAGATCGGCATTCACTACACCGACGTCCTCGAGTACCTGCTGGGGCCGGTCAAGGCGGTGAACGCCCGTCTCGCGCAGCTGGTCCTGCCCGGCGACAACCCCGACGTGGCGAGCCTCGTCCTGGAGCACGAGAGCGGCGCGCTCGCGACGCTCAACGCGAGCTACGCCTCCGCCTCCGAGTACTACCTCATGAACGTCTACGGCAAGGAGGCGAGCGCGTACTACGATCTGCACCAGGGCTTGCGGTTCCTGAAGCGCGGCGCCGACCGGTCGAGCCCGGTCGCGCTCGAGAAGAACGACGCGATCCGCGAGGAGCTCGAGGAGTTCGCCGCTGCGGTCCGGGGTGAAGGGCAGCCGGAGATGGACGGCGAGCGCGGCACGGCATCGCTCGCCGTGATCCGCGCCGGGATCGAGTCGGCGCGCACGGGGCGGCGGATCGAGGTCGCGGAGATTCTGTCGAAAGGTTGACGAGGAGAACGCCATGAGAGGTTGGAGCAAAGCGGTCGCAGCGATCGGGAGCGCGGCGCTCGTCGCGCTCGCCGCGCCGGCCCGGGCGCAGGACGTTCCGTTCCCGCAGAAGGGCCCGATCGAGATCACGGTGCTGTTTCCCGCCGGCTCGTCGGCGGACGTGACGGCGCGCCTGCTCGCTGAGGGGATGGCCAAACAGCTCGGCGCGAACGTGATCGTCGTCAACCGCCCGGGCGCGGGCGGCGCGATCGGCTACCGGCACGTCGCGGCGCAGAAGCCAGACGGCTACGCGCTCGTCTGGAACTCGAACTCGATCTCCACCACCTACCACTCGGGGCAGCTCGCGTTCGACTATCAGGCGTTCGACCCGGTGGCGCGGGTGCTGGTCGAGTCGCCGATCGTCGCGGTGAAGAGCGACGCGAAGTGGAAGACGCTGGGCGATCTGATGGCCGACGGCAAGGCGCGTCCCAAGGGGATCTCGGTGGGCAACTCGGGCGTCGGGAGCCACACCCACATCTCGGCGGTAGCGCTCTTCAAGGCCGCGGGCGTCGAGGTGGTGGACGTGCCCTTCCCTGCCGCCCAGACGGTGCCGAGCCTTCTCGGCGGCCACGTCGACGTGCTGGTGCAGCTACCCGCCGCGCTCTCGAATCACGTGAAGAGCGGGACCGTCCGCCTGCTCGCCGCGCTCGCGCCGCGGCGCGATCCGGCGCTCCCCGACGTGCCCACCGCGCAGGAGCAGGGATGGGACGTGTCGCTCGAGGCCTGGCGCGGCATCGCGGTGCCGAAGGGGACGCCGAAGCCGGTGATCGCGCAGCTCGAGGCGGCGATCCGCAAGACCGCCGAGAGCGCCGGAGTTCGCGCAGCGCGAGCGAGAGGTTCGGCGTGCGTCCCGCATTCATGCCGGCGGCCGAGTTCGGCCCGCTGATCGCGAAGGAGGACGCGACGCTCGCCCAGCTCATGCAGGCGATCGGGCTCAAGAAGCAGTAGTCGGCGGGCCCCCGGCTAACCCTTCCCCGACCGCCAGATGCCGAGGATGATCCAGACGCTGTTGATGAACGCGACGGCGTAGCCGAGGAACCCGAGTACCGTCAACACCGGTATTCCCCAGACGGACGGTCCTTCGTGGACCGTCATGACAATCGCCGAGCCGATGACGAGCGAGGCGGTCATGATCCCCATCGTGGCGCGGTCGAGGGTGCGGTCGAGCTGCTTGCCGAAGGTGTCGAGGCGTTTCAGGTCGAGATCGATGCGCGTCTTGCCCCGGCGCGCGTCGCGCAGCAGCCGCGCGAGGTCGCGCGGCACGCTGCTCACAAGGTCGAAGAACTGCGTGACCGTGCTCCGCCCGCGCCGGAGCAGCCCGGTCGGCCGGTAGCGGTCCGCGATCGCCCGCCGCAGCATCGGCGTCAGGTGGTCGATCACGTGGAAATCCGGGTCGTACTGGCGACCGAGGCCCTCCATCGTGATCAGCGCCTTGAACATGAGCGTCAGGTCCGAGGGCATCACGATCGAGTGATTGCGGATGATCGCGGCGAACTGCCGGACGAGCGGCCCGATGCGGATGTCCTTGAGCGCGATGCCCTCGTAGTCGAACACGAACTCGTTCACGTCCGCGGCGAGCCTGGCCTCGTCGACGTACGCGTCGCCCGCCCAGTCGAGGAGCACGTCGAGCATCGCCTCCTCTTCCATCCGCGCGAACCCGGCGAGAAGGTCGATGACCTGGTTGCGCCGGGTCGGGCTCAGGCGGCCCACCATCCCGACGTCGATGATCGCCAGCCGGTTGCCGGGCAGGTAGAAGACGTTGCCCGGGTGCGGGTCGGCGTGAAAGAAGCCGTCGACCAGGATCATCTTGAGGATCGCCTCACAGCCACGCGCCCCAAGCAGCTTGGGGTCGAGCCCCGCCGCCTTCACTGCCGCGAGATCCGTGCCCGGGATTCCCGCGACGTGCTCCTGGACGTTCATCGCCTCGCTCGACCACTCCCGGTAGACCTTCGGGATCACGATGAACGGATCGCCCTCGAAGTTCTTCGCGATCCGCTCCATGTTGCGGGCCTCGACACCGAGGTCGAGCTCGCGCTCGAGCGAGCGCGCGAACTCGCCGGCGATCTCGGCCGGGTGGTAGCGCCGGGCCTCCGGGATCTCGGACTCGATCAGCTCGGCGATGTGAAACAGGATGCGGAGATCGGCCTCGATCTTCGCGCGAATGCCCGGGCGCCGGATCTTGAGCACGACCGGCGTGCCGTCCTCGAGCTTGGCGCGGTGCACCTGCGCGATCGAGGCCGAGCCGAACGGCCGCGGGTCGAGGTCGCGGAACACCTCGAAGGGCGAGCGGCCGAGGGCGCGCTCGACCTCGGGCCGGAGGCTGTCGAACGGGACCGGGGGGACCTCGCTGTGCAGCTTCTCGAACTCGGCGATCCAGCTCGGCGGGAAGAGATCGACCCGCGTCGCCATGACCTGCCCGAGCTTGACGAAAGTCGGCCCCAGCTCCTCGAGCGCGATCCGGACCCGCTGCGCCGGCTCGAGGCGGACGCTCTCGACCCGCGCGCCCCAGCTCAGCATCTGCCCGGCACGCTCGAGGACGTTGGCGATCCCGATCCGACGGACGAGGTCGCCGAGGCCGTGCCGGATGAAGACCGACGTGATCTCGTGCAGGCGCGGGAGGTCCCGCATGACGCCGACGGTTTCCCGCAGCATCACGATTCCTTGGGCTTGTCCTTCTTCTCCGGTGACGGGGGCGGCGCGCGCAGCGCCTCCGCGAGGCCGCCGAGGATGCCGCTCGCGACGGCCGCGAAGCGCGCGCCGAACTCGCCCGCCGCTTCGAGCCCGACGAGCGCTGCGTCCAGCGACGCGGCGGAGAACTTCTGCGCGAAGTCGCCCATTGCGAGCGCCACCTGCTTGCCGGTCTGGGTCCCGGTGCGCCGCGCGGTGCGCACCGCGTCGCGCAACCCCGGCTGCACGCGCTCGTTCGCCGCGTCGGCGACCTGCTCCACGGTCGAGAGGAAGTCGTCCTCGAGCTTGCGCAGGTTCGCGAGCGCCTGCTTGAACTCGCTGTCCGAGAAACCCTTCCCGCTCGCGGCGAGCTGCTTGAGCGCGACCTGCCCGGCCTCGGCGGAGGTCCGGAGCGCCTGATCGAGCCCGCTCAGCGCCTCCGACATCGCCTGGCGCATGTCCGCCCGGCTCTTCTCCGCGCCGAGCGCCGCGCCCTCGGTGACCGCGCGGACCACGTCGCGCATGCCGTGGCGGTCGAAGCGCTGGCGCTGCAGCGCGAGGAGCGTGAGCTCGTGCATCTTGGCGCGGATGTCCGTGCCCTTGCGGACCGTGTCAGCGGCGGCATCCTTGATCCGTTCGGCCGAGGGGTCCTGGGAGGGGGTCGTGGCCATGGCTTGCTCCGGGCGCTGACGGCGTTCGTCTATCTTAGCCCGGACCCGGCGGCGGGTGAAAAAGGCCACAGCGGATGCGAGTCGCGACCGCAATCCAGGCGCGCCGGGTGGCATCCTCCGCCCATGTTCAAGATCCTCGGCGCCCTGCTGCTCGGTTACGTCGCGCACTGCCTCTACACCGGCCGCACCTTCGCCAGGAGCGGCGCGTGGGGGCGCGAGTTCACCCGCGACGACGCGCCGTTTCGCTACTGGAGCTCGGTCGCGGTCTACGCGCTGCTCGCCGTGGCGCTGATGACCGTCTTCTAGCGCCGCCACGCGCGCTGCGCTAGCGGCTCCCGGTGAACCGCTTGAGCCGCCGCCGGTCGCGCTTCGTCGGGCGCCCGCGCAGGCCGAGCGACGGCTCGGGAGCGTGCTTGCGTGCGTCGAGGATCGCCTGGCGGCGAATCCGGCTGTCCTCGCGCTCTTCGTAGAGCCGCCGCGCTTCCTCGGCCGGCCCACGACGCGCGGAAATCCCGCAAACCTCGATCACCCATTCCAGCCCACCGATGTTGACGATCACCTCGTCGCCGGGCTTGACGTCCTTCGCCGGCTTCACCCGCTCGCCGTTCACCTGGATGCGGCCGCCCGCGACGGCCTGGGCGGCGAGGCTGCGGGTCCTGAAGAACCGCGCGGCCCACAGCCACTTGTCGATGCGGAGGCGCTCGGCAGGTTCATCCATGGTGGCTCGCTTTCGCGCGCTAAGATGGCGCTCGCAAAGCGCAGGAGGACCCGATGCTACTGAAAGGCTCGTGCCATTGCGGTGCGGTGAGCTTCAAGGTCGACTCGCAGACGCCCTACCCCTATCTCCGCTGCTACTGCTCGGTCTGCCGCAAGACGCAGGGGGGCGGCGGCTACGCGATCAACATCATGGGCAACGCCGCGACGCTGAAGGTGAAGGGCGCGAGGAACCTCGCCGTGTACCGCGCCAGGTGGCGGGAGGGCCGCAAGCTCGTCCGCAGCCCCGGCCGGCGCCACTTCTGCGCCAAGTGCGGCAGCGCGCTGTGGCTGTGGGATCCGCGCTGGGGGCAGTGGGTCTATCCGTTCGCCTCGGCGATCGATACCCCGCTGCCGCGACCGCGCGAATCCCAGCACTGCCTCGTCGAGTCGAAACCGGCGTGGGTGCCGCTCACGCGCGGCCAGCGCGACCGGGTGTTCATGCGGTTCCCGAACGAGGCGATCATCGACTGGCACCGCAAGCGCGGGCTCCTCGCCGACGGGAAGCGCAAGCGCCGGGCTTGATCCGAGGTCGCGCACCCGGCCCGCGTTTCGCAGGCCGCGTTCTTCTGGAAGCCCGCGACCGCCTCAACCGCCCTTGGGACCGGCCTCCGCGCGCCGCATGCAGTCGCGAATCACGGCCGAGCTCGGATTGCCCGGCTCGTTGAACGTTTCCTGCAGCAGGTCCATGAGCAGCTTCTTGTCCGGCATCGACGCGTTGCGCCACTCGGGGCGGTTCAGCGCGTCCTGGACGATCACGTTGCCGGGCCACCCCTCCTTCATCAGCCGGATCGCCGTCTGGCGCGCCCCGAAGAGATCGCCGCAGACCGCTTCCAGGCGCTTGTCCTGCGCCGCCGCCGGATCGGCGACCAGCGCGAAAGCGGCGGCGGTGAGGAAGCGTTTCATGGCGCGCATCGCGGGCGGAGAGAGCGCGCATTCTAGCCGAACCGGGCGGTGACGCCGCCGTTGCCCCGGTGCGCGGCAACTCGCCATAATCCGCCCGCCTCGCCCGGACGCGCATGACGCCCTACCCTCGACTCTTCACGCCGCTGCCCCTCGGCCCGCTCACGCTGAAGAACCGCATCGTGATGGGTTCGATGCACACGCGCCTGGAGTGCGCCGACCGGCCCGCCGAGCGGCTCGCCGCGTTCTACGCCGAGCGGGCGCGCGGCGCGGCCGCGCTCGTCATCACCGGCGGCGTTTCGCCGGACAGCGCCGGGCGCATGGAGGAGGATTCGCTGGTCTTCAACCGCCGCGATCAGCTGCCGTTCCATCGCCGGATCGTCGACGCGGTCCACGCCGCGGGCGCGCCGATCTGCCTGCAGATCCTGCACGCGGGGCGCTACGCGAAGCTCGACGAGCTGGTCGGCGCGTCCGAGATCCCGTCGCCGATCAACCGGCGCAAGCCCCGCGCGCTCGCCGACGCGGACGTCGAGGAGGTCATCGAGGCGTTCGTCGAGTGCGCTGCGCTCGCCCAGGAGGCCGGCTACGACGGCGTCGAGATCATGGGCTCGGAGGGGTATCTCATCACCCAGTTCACCGCGCCGCGGACCAACGACCGCACCGACCGGTGGGGCGGCCCGCTCGAGAACCGGCTCCGCTTTCCGGTCGAGATCGTCCGCCGGACGCGCCGCCGCGTCGGCGACGCCTTTCTCATCATCTTCCGCATCTCCGCGCTCGACCTCGTGGACGGGGGCCTGAGCGCGGCAGAGACCGCGGCGCAGGGGCGCGCAGTCGCCGCCGCCGGCGCCGACCTGCTCGACACCGGGATCGGCTGGCACGAGGCGCGCGTGCCGACGATCGGGTACATGGTGCCGCGCGCGGCGTTCGCGTTCGCGGTGAAGAGCCTCAAGGAAGGGGTCCCGATCCCGGTCATGGCGACGAACCGGATCAACACGCCGGAGGTTGCGGAACGGCTGCTCGCCGAGGGCTTCGCCGACGCGGTGGCGCTCGCGCGGCCGATGCTCGCCGATCCCGAGTTCGCGCTCAAGGCGCGCGCCGGACGCGCCGCGGAGATCAACACCTGCATCGCCTGCAACCAGGCGTGCCTCGACTTCATCTTCCGCGACGAGCCGGCGACCTGTCTCGTCAACCCGCGCGCCGGCCGCGAGCTCGATCTCCCCGCCGGCCCCGCTCTCCGGCGGCGGCGGGTCGCGGTCGTGGGCGCGGGCGCCGCAGGACTGTCGTGCGCGGTCACCGCCGCCGAGCGCGGTCACGCCGTGACGCTGTTCGAAGCCGCACCGGCGGTCGGCGGCCAGATGCACCTCGCCGCGGCGATCCCGGGCAAGGAATTCGCGGAGACGATCCGTTACTTCGAGCGCCGGCTCGAGGCATGCGGCGTCGAGGTGAGGCTCGGGCATCGCCCCGAGGCCGGAGCGCTCGCCGCGGGAGGGTTCGACGAGATCGTCGTCGCCACCGGCGTGACGCCGCGCCTCCCCGCGATCCCCGGGATCGATCATCCGAAGGTGCTGCGCTACGACGAGGTGCTGAGCGGGCGGAAGCGCCCCGGACGCCGCGTCGCGATCCTCGGCGCGGGCGGCATCGGTTTCGACGCGGCGGTCTACCTCAGCCGACCAGACAGCGTCGACCCGGCGGAGCATTTCTGCGGTGCGTGGGGCGTCGATCGGACCGGGCTGTCCGACGGCGGGCTGAACGGCACCCCGCGCGAGACCTCGCCCCGGGAAATCGTCCTGCTGCAGCGGAAACCCTCCCCTGCGGGGAAGACGCTCGGGATGACGACCGGCTGGGCGATCCGAGCGGAGCTCGTGCGGCGCGGCGTGAAGATCCTCGTCGGCGTGAGCTACGAGCGGATCGACGACGCGGGGCTGCACATCCGGCACGAGGACGCGCCGCGGCTGCTCGCGGTCGACCACGTCGTGATCTGTGCCGGACAGGAGCCGTCGCGCTCGCTCTACGACGAGCTCGCCGCGCTGGGTGTCCGCGCGCGGCTCATCGGCGGCGCCGACGTGGCGGCGGAACTCGACGCCCTGCGGGCGATCGATCAGGGAATGCGGGTGGCGCTGGAGTTCTAGCGGTCACCCGTGCATGGTCAGCCCGCCGGAGACGCTGATCGTCTGCCCGGTGACGTAGGCCGCATCGTCGCTCGCCAGGAACGCGACGACTCCCGGATAGTCCTCCGGCGCCCCGAGCCGCTTCATCGGGATCGCGCGCTTCAGCCCCTCCAGGACCTTCGCGCCGTCCGGGCCCTCGGTGAAGCTCCGCAGGATCGCGGTGTCGGTCGGACCCGGACACACCGTGTTCAGCCGGATGCCCTTGCCGACCAGCTCGCGGGCGAGCGTCTTCGTCAGCGCGATGATTCCGCCCTTGCACGCCGAGTACACGGCCTCGCCCGACGAGCCGACGCGACCCGCGTCGGACGCGATGTTCACCACGCAGCCGACGCCGCGCTCGGCCATCCGCTTGAGCACCACGTGGTGCATGTTGAGCGGACCGTAGAGGTTGATCCGGACCACCTTCTCCCAGAACCCCGGCTCGGTGTCGAGGAAGTTGGCGGCTCGGTCCCAGCCGGCGTTGTTCACCAGGATGCCGGTCGGCCCGTGCGTCTGCTCGAACGACTGCACCGCGCGCGCGACGGCGGCGTAGTCGCCGATGTCGACCAGCTCGACGTGCGACTGCCCGCCCTGGGCCTGGATCTGGCCGGCGCAGTCGAGCGCGCCGGTCTCGTCGAGGTCGAAGACGCCGACGACGCAGCCCTCCGCGGCGAGCCGCATCGCGATCGCGCGGCCGATCCCGTTCGCCGCACCGGTGACCAGTGCGACCTTGCCTCGAAGTCCACGCATGCCAACCTCCTTCAGCGGTCCGCGATCCGGTGCACGAAACGAGCGACCGCCTCGACCGTCCTCTCCGGCTGATCCCGGTGCAGCCGGTGCCCGCAGTCGGCGAGCCCGACGACCTCGCACGGCCCCGCGACCTGCACCGCGATCGCGTCGAGCTGCGCCATCGTTCCGTACTCGTCGTCGTACCCCTGGATCGCGAGCACCGGGCAGGTGATCCGCGGCAGGAAGGACTCGATGTTCCAGCGCCGGAAGTCCGGGTGCAGCCAGATGTCGTTCCAGCCGTAGAACGTCTTCCGCGGATCCGCGTGGTGGCGCCCGAGCTTCTCCGGCAGGTCGGTGGTCTCAAACGCGATCCTCGCCTCGGCGATGCTCTTCACCGAGAGGTCCTCGACGAAGACGTGCGGCGCGAGCGCCACCAGTCCGCGGACCGCGTCGTGCGCGCCCGCGTAGATCAGGGAGATCGAGGCGCCGTCGGAGTGCCCGACGAGGATCGGTCGCGAGATCCCGAGCTTCGCGAGCAGCTCGGGCAGCGCCTCCAGCGCCTCGCGGTGCATGTAGTCGACCTGGAACGGGGCCGCGAGGCCGTCCGAATTCCCGTAGCCGTAGCGCGAGTAGACGACGACCGGGCACCCGGTCGCGGCGGCAACCTGCGCGGGGAACTCGCGCCAGGTGCTGATCGACCCGAGGCCCTCGTGCAGGAGGACGAGCGTCGGACGCGTCGCGGGACCGGGGATCGTCTGCACCTCCAGTCGATGACCGCAGACGTCGACGAACGGGTGGCCGGCTTCGCCCATGGGAAGGCGGAGTGTACCTAGAGCTTGAGCGGCTTCCAGTAGCCCGTCAGCTCCAGATAACCCCGGCCGACGAGCCGACCGCCCTGCACGGCCCGGACCGCGCCCTCCCAGTAGATCGTCCCGGTGCTCACGCGCGAATCGAGCTCCTGGTCATCCATCAGCGGCTCGAGATCGACCTCGAGCTCGCCGGCGCGGACGCGCATCGCGACCGGGTACGTCACGTCGCTCCGCGGCGAGCGCCAGCTCCGGAGCGGCTCAAAGGCGACCTCGCGTGGCGTGAAAACCCGCCGGCGCCCGTCGGCCGTACGGAGCGCGCCGCCGGCCCAGAACGCGCCGCCCGCCTTCGCCCGAATGCGAAACGCCATCAGCGCGCCGCCGTCCGCGAGGTTGATGCCAATCCAGTCCCAGCCGGTCGCCTCCGCCGCCAGGTACTCGCTCGACCATTCGTGGTCGAGCCACGCCTCACCCTGGACGGGCTCGCGCCGGCCTTCCCGCTCGACGGTTCCCGACACGGCGAGATGCGGGCGGCTGTAGTAGTAGCTCGCCTGCTGCGGCGCCGGGCCCTTGCGGCTGTACCCGCCCTCGCCCTGCAACAAGTGCCCTTGCGTTGGCTCGAACGCGAGGTCGAGCGCGAACTCCCGCGCGGTGATCCGTGTGCGGTAGCCGCTTTCCGAAAGCGCGATCGACCAGTCGTCGATGCGCACGTCGGTGCGCCCTTCGCGCGCCTCGGCGAGGCCGAAGCCGGAGCGCGCGGCGCGCTGGTCGTGCAGGAGTCGGCCCCGCGCCGGATCCGCGATCGCGGCATGGGCGAACAGCAGCTGCTTCGGGGCGAACGCGCTAGGGTTGTCCTCGGCGATCCGCGGGCGGTTGCGGAAGAACGTCACCTGGAACCCGAGGTCCCGGCCGCCAGCGTCGCGCAGCCAGCCCGTGACGTACCACCATTCGGTCCGGTACTCGGGATGCGCGCCGTGGTCCCGCGGGAACTCGAGCGCGCGACCGCGGGCGACCTCCGGGTACCCCTCGCCTGCGAGCGCCCGCAGCGCGGCGAGCGCCACCGGACTCAGCAGAAACGCCCGGCGCCTCACCAGTCGTCCTTGACCGCGCGCGCCGCGTCGTCGGTCATCGCCGCGCGCGCGCTCGCCGTCGCGGTGAGAGACGCCGCTACCAGCATGACCGCGCAGAACACCGCCAGCGGCCCCCAGGGGATCGCCAGGTCCATGCTCCAGTGGAACGACTGCCGGTTCACGACGTGGATGAGGATCAGGCTGATCAGCCAGCCGAGGCCGAGGCCTACCGCGAGCCCGAGCGCGCTCACCGCGAATCCTTCGGTCGCGAGCATCGCGGCGATCTGCCGGCGCGTCATGCCGACGTGACGGAGCATGCCGAACTCCCGGCGGCGCGCCAGCACCAGCGCGCCGAAGCTCGAGGAGAGGCCGGTGAGGCCGATGACGAGCGCCACCAGCTCCAGGACGTAGGTGATGGCGAACGTCCGGTCGAACGCCTGCATCGAGCGCCGACGGATCTCCCCCGGCTCGTCGACGTCGAGCTGCTCGCCGCCGGGCAGGGTCGCGCGCAATGCCTCCTTCACCTGGCCGGGCTCGGCTCCGGGCGCCAGCCAGAGCGCGGCGTCGTTCGCAGTCCGGTCGCCGGTCAGGCGGACGTAAAGATCCGAGTGGATCAGGACCGAGCCGTGCTGACGGATGTAGTCGCGCCAGATGCCCGCCACCGTGAACCGCTCGTTGCGTCCGCCGATCGGCAGCTCGACCACGGCGCCGAGGGTGAAGCCGTAGACGTCGACCATCGCCTCGGACACCCAGATCGGCGGCGGCGCGCCCGCGCGGGGCACCACGAACCCGCTCACGAGCGGTAGCAGCCGCCCCGGATCCTCGGCGTCGATGGGCCGCGAGAACAGCGTGATCGGAGGCTTCTCCGGCGCGAGCAGTAGCTGCTGCACGCGCGCGTAGTCGACCCGGCGTACCCCCGGCAGCCGCGCGAGGTTCTCCTGGTCCCGGGGCGCCAGGAACGCTGCGTCCCCCGATGCGCTGGTGCGCACGTACAGGTCGGCCGGCAGCACGTGCTCGAGCCAGTCGTCGAGCGACTGCCGGAACGACGCGACCATGATCGCCATCGAGACGAGCAGGCTCACCGCGGCGACGATGGTGGCGAGCGAGAGCATCGACTGGCCGGGTGCGCCGCGGAGCTGCATGAGGGCGAGCTGCGCGGCAACGGCGCGCTGCGCCGGCAGCCGGCCGAGCACCGCCACGGTGAGCCGCGGCATGAGCATGATGGTGCCGATCAGCAGCAGCCCGATGGCGGCGTAACCGAAGATCGGCAGCCCGTCGACGGGTGGTGCGAGCGTGAGGGCGGCGCCGCCCGCAATCACCGCGAGCCCGGGCCAGATCGGCCGGAGCCGCTCGAACACCCGTTCCTCGTCGCCCGCTTTCAGCGCTGCCGCGGTCCGCGTCCGCGCCGCTTCCAGCGCCGGCGCCAGGCTGCCGACCAGCGCCACCGCCACGCCGAGCGCAAAGAAGAGCGCCGCCCAGGTCGGGTCTACCCGGAGCGCGGGTTGCAGGCCGCGGAAATGACCGGCGCCGAGATCGGCGCCGACCAGCTCCAGGATGGTCTGCGCGAGGGCGAAGCCGAGTGCGAGCCCGGCGCCCGCCCCGACGATCCCGAGCGCGAGCGCTTCACCGAGCACCAGGGCGATCAGTCCGCGCCCCTTCAATCCGAGCACGCGCAGCAACGCGAGCTGGGCGCGCCGGCGGACGACGGCCAGCGCCTGGGTCGAGAAGACGAGCAGCCCGCCGGTGAAGAGCGCCACCAGTGCCAGCACGTTGAGGTTCACGCGGTAGGCGCGCGAGATCGTCGCGGCGCGCTTCACGCTCGCTTCGGGCCGCTCCGCAAGGACCCCGGCCGGAAGATCCGCGGCGAGGCGCCGCCGGAACGCTTCGACGTCGACGCCCGGGCGCAGCCGCAGGTCCACCCGGTTGATGCGGCCCAGCCGGTCGAGCGCGCCCTGGGCAGCCGCGATGTCGACGAGCCCGAAGCGCGTGCCGTCGGCGCGCGTGAGCCCGGCGACGCGCAGCCGCACCTCGCGGAGGCCCACCTGGACGGCGATGGTATCGCCCTCCTTCGCGCCGAGGCCGTCGGCCGCCGCGGGACTGAGGAAGATCGTGTCCGGACGCAGCGTGTCGAGCGAATCCGCGACCGTCGTCGCGGCGAGCTGAGGCTGCACCAGCCCCGCCCGGAACACGTCGACCCCGAGCAGCCGGAGACGCTCGGTCCGTCCGCGGAGGCGGACGTCGGCCTCGATCACCGGGCTCGCCACGGCCACCTCCGGCAAGCGCGCAAGCCGTGGATAGAGCGCCTCGTCGAAGCCCGCGCGCGGGCCGCGAATCTCGAGGTCGGCGGTGCCGGAGAGCGTCTGCACGGCCTGGGAGAACTCGTTGATCGCCGACTGGTTGACGAGCTGCACGGCGTAGCCCAAGGCCACGCCGAGGGCGATGGCCGCGAGGGAGAGCGCGAGCCGGCCCTTGCTCTGCCTGACGGGGCCGAGGAACAGCGCCAGGGCGAGCGCGGTGCGGGTCACGGCGTCAGCCCGGCCGCAGGCCGGATGCCGTCAGCGTGTAGACCCGGTCGGCGGTGGCCGCGGCGGCGGGCGAGTGGCTGACGAGAATCCCGGCCGCGCCCTCGCGCTTCACGCTGCGGCGGAGCAGCTCGAGGACCTGCGCGGCGCTGTCGGAATCGAGGTTGCCGGTCGGCTCGTCGGCGAGCACGAGCCGCGGATGGTGAACGAGCGCCCGCGCGATGGCGACGCGCTGGAGCTCGCCGCCCGACAGCTCGCTCGGCCGGCTGGCGGCGCGGTCGGCGAGCCCGACCGCGGCGAGCATCTCGCTCACGCGCGGGCTCGTCGCCCCGTCGAGCGTGCCGTTGAGCAGCAGCGGCAGCGCTACGTTTTGCGCCGCAGTCAGGTACGGCAGCAGGTGGAACGCCTGGAAGACGAAGCCCATCCGTTCGCGCCGGACGACGGTGAGCGCGTCGTCGTCGGCCCGCGTCAGTTCGACGCCGTCGAGCACGATCGAGCCGGCGTCTGGTTTGTCGAGCCCCGCGATGAGGTTGAGCAGTGTCGATTTGCCGATCCCCGATTCGCCGCGCACCGCGATGTACTCGCCCGCGGCGAGGTCGAGATCGATGCCGCTCAGCACAGCCCGCGGGCGGGGACCGGAATAGCCCTTCGAGAGACCGCGGATGGAAAGCATGAGACGAGGTTAGCACCGCCGCCGTGGGGGGATCTACAAGGGGGCGACGCCCCCTTGTTGCGACATGGGGGATATACAAGGGGAGTCTCCCCTTGTTCGTACGATGGGCCTGGCCGTTTCTTTTCTGGAGGGGTGAAACCCCTCCAGAAAAGAAACGGCCGCGAGGCGGATGCCTCGCGGCCGGGAATGCCGTATGGGCTTCGTTCGTACTGAGGTCGAGGAACAAGGGGGCACGCCCCCTTGTAGATCCCCCAATCCAGCGCTTCGCGCGCTGTTGTTCGTGCGTCGGCGGCGGCCTGAAGCCGCGCCGGCGAATCGAAGCCGGTCGGTAGGGCGGGTCGCTAGCCTCCCCGTTGCGTGGAGCTGGAGGAGGTAGAGCCCTGTGATCCGTCCGCCGACTTCGCCTTCGCGCCGGGACAAGCCGACGCCGCGCTGCTCGCGAGCAAGAATCCGATCACGGCAGCGATCCTCAAGTATCGACTAGACACTGGATCACCTCCTTTCTTCCAAACCGGCACATGCCGTGCCCGGAGGATAGCAGAGCGGGCCGGCTGCTGAACAGCCCGGGCCGTTAGCGCGTCTGGCCGACCGGCCGCGACGGCTTGAGCGCATGGGCGCCGTCGCCGAGGAGCGCGAGCGCGAAGCAGGCAATCGCCCAGAACACTGGGTATTCCCAGCCACCGCCCTTGTTGGTGAACCAGAAGCCGCTGGCGGCGTGCCCGAGGTAGGCGGCGAAGAGCAGGTGAACGCCGAGGAAGATCGCAACCCAGCGGGTTTGGATCCCCAGGATGAGCGCCAATCCCCCGATCGTCTCGTACAGCATGGCCACCCACGCCCACCAGTCCGGGAGCCCCAGGCTCGCGAAGTACTTGGCCGTCCCGGCCATCGTGAACACGGAGATCTTGAGATAGGCGCCATGCAGGATGAACAGAACCCCCATGCTGACCCGCAACAGCAGCGCCGCGTAAGGTGCCGTTTTGCCGTCGATCATGTGCCGCCTCCTTCACCGTTGGACGCGAATCGGACGCGCCCGGCGCGAGGACTACACCGGGACGAGCCGGATCTCGGGATCGATGGAGTGGACCAGGCCCTCGATGCCGGTGAGCGTGGCCGAGATCGAGCTCGGGCAGCTCCCGCACGCGCCCTGGTAGTGGACCTTGAGCACGCTGCCCTCCAACTCGACCATATAGAGGTCGCCACCATCGCCTTGGAGGTAGGGACGCACGCGCTCATCGATGAGGCCGGCGATCAGCTCGAGCTTCTGGCGCTGCTCCGGCGTCAGCCGGTCGTCGTCGAACGCCGGGTGCCCGCTGGCGGAGGCCGCGTAGGCCTGCGACTGCGCCTCCGCTGCCGGTGCCTCGCGGATCGGCACGGCGACCTTCTTGGAGAGCTCGCCCCACTCCGCGCCGCCGTCCTGGGTTACGGTGATCCAGTTGTCGACGTAGAAGACGTTCGCGACGCGCGGGATGTCGAACAGCGCCGCGGCGAGCGGATCGCCCTGTGCTTCCTCCTTCGAGTCGAAGGAGCGCGACACGCCGTAGGTCAGCGGCTCCTTGAGCACGAACTTCAGCGCGTTCGGGTTCGGCGTGCGCTCGATTTCAGCGATTTTCGGCATGCTAGCCCGCCTGCGCCACCGGGTCGGCCGCGCCTTCGGTCGTCGCGGTCGCTTCGCGGCGGAACGCCGCATGCAGCGTGTGCCACGGCAGGATCGCGCATTTCACGCGCGTCGGGAGGTCCTTGACCCCGGCGAACACCGTCAGCCGGCCGAGCTCGCCTCGCCTCGGTCGCCGGGTCGAGCTGGCCCGTCGCCATGCCGCGGAAACCCGCGACCAGGCGCTCCGCCTCGTCCGACCGTCTTGCCCTTGACCGCGACGGTCATCATCGACGCCGAGGCCTTGCAGATCGCGCACGACTCGCCCTCGAACGCGATCGGCGTCGATCCGCTCCCCGTCGAGCTTCAGCGCGACCCAGATGTGGTCGCCGCACAGCGGGTTCAGGCCTTCGGAGCGGTGGGTCGCGCCGTCGAGCTTGCCCCAGTTCCGCGGCTTCTTGTTGTGGTCCAGGATGACCTCCTGGTAGAGCTGCTTGGCGTCCATCGTCAGGCGAACAGCTGCTGGACTTTCCGGACCGCCGCGGCGAGCGCGTCGACTTCCTCGAACGTGTTGTAGAAGGCGAACGAGGCGCGCGCGGTCGCGGGCACGCCGAGCCGCTGCATGAGCGGCTGCGCGCAGTGATGGCCGGTGCGCACAGCGACGCCCTCCTGATCGAGGATCGTGCCGACGTCGTGGGGATGCACGTCGCCGACGTAGAACGACAGCACCGCCGCCTTCGCCTTCGCCGTGCCGAAGAGACGCACGCCCGGGATGCCCTGGAGGAGCTCGGTCGCGTACTGGAGCAGCGCGTGCTCGTGCGCCGCGATCCGATCCAGCCCGATCGTGCCCACGTAGTCGAGCGCCGCGCCCAGCCCGACCGCCTCGGCGATCGGCGGCGTGCCGGCCTCGAACTTGTGGGGAATCGCGTTGTAGGTGGTCTTCTCGAAGGTGACGGAGAGGATCATGTCGCCGCCGCCACGGAACGGCTTCATGCTCTCGAGTAGCGCCGCCTTCCCGTAGAGCACGCCGATGCCGGTCGGGCCGTAGATCTTGTGTCCGGTGAAAGCGTAGAAGTCGCAGTCGAGGTCCTGCACGTCGACCGGCATGTGCTGGACCGCCTGGGCGCCGTCGACCAGCGTCGGCACCCCGTGACGGCGCGCCGTGGCGATCATGTCCTTCACCGGGTTGATCGTCCCGAGCGCGTTCGACACGTGGGTGAACGCGACGAGCTTGGTGCGCGGGCTGAACAGCCGCTCGTACTCGTCCAGAATGAGCTCGCCGGCGTCGTTGATCGGCACCACCCGGAGCTTCGCGCCCTTCTCCTCGCACAGCATCTGCCACGGCACGATGTTCGCGTGGTGCTCGAGGTGGGTGAGGATGATCTCGTCGCCGGCGCCGATGAACGCGCGCCCGTAACCCTGCATCACGAGGTTGATGCTGTCGGTGACGTTCGAGGTGAAGACCATCTCGCGCTCCTCGCGCGCGTTGAGGAAGCGCTGCACCTTCCGCCGCGCCTCCTCGTAGGCCTCGGTCGCCTTCTGCGACAGGTAGTGGACGCCGCGGTGGATGTTCGCGTGCTCCCAGGTGCGGTAGTGCACCATCCGGTCGATCACGGGCTGCGGCATCTGGCTCGAGGCGGCGTTGTCGAGGAAGACGAGCGGCTTCCCGTGGGGCCGGACATTCGCTGAGGATCGGGAAGTCGGCGCGGAAGCGCTCGAGGTCGCTCGAGCGCGTCGCCGCCGCGCGCAGTGCGGCGGCGGTCATGCCAGCGCCTCCGCGCCTTGCGTCTCGTGCAGCACCGTCCGCCGCAACGACTCCACGATCGACGGCACGGGAATCCGGTCGACGATCTCCGCGGCGAAGCCGTAGGTGAGGAGCCCGCGCGCGACGGGCTCGCTCAGGCCGCGGCTCTGCAGGTAGAACAGCTCCTCCGCCTCGAGCTGGCCGACCGTGGCGCCGTGCGCGCACTTCACGTCGTCGGCGAAGATCTCGAGCTGCGGCTTGGTGTCGACGTGCGCGCGCCGCGACAGCAGGAGGTTGCGGCTCGCCTGCGCCGAGTCGGTGCCGCTGCGCGCCCGGGCGCACCATGATCCGGCCGTTGAAGACCGCATGCGCGTGGCCGCCGACGACGCACTTGTGGAGCTGCCGGCTGGTCCCGTGGGGATGCGCGTGGTCGATGAAGCTGTGGGTGTCGGCCAGCTGCCGGTCGCGGATGAGGGCGAGCCCGTCGAGCTGGCAGCTCGTCCCCTCGCCGGCCTGGACGACGTTCAGGTTGTAGCGGGAGATGCGCGCGCCGACCGCTACCGCGACCGACCGGTACGAGGCATCCCGCTCGAGGCGCACCGCACAGGTCGCGATGTGGAACGACGCGGGGCTCTCGCGCTGCCGCCGGACGTGGCGCACGTGGGCGTTCGGCCCGACGGCGATCTCGGTCACCGCGTTCACGCAGGACGCGCCGTCCTGCAGGCCGACGTAGTCCTCGACCACCGTGACCTCGCTCCCCCGCTCGGCCACGACCAGGCAGCGCGGGTGGGTCGCGACGTCGGCTTGCGTGGTCGCGAAGATCAGCTGGACCGGCGACCTCGCCACGGCATCGCGCGCCACGAACACCAGCGCGCCATCGGCGAGATACGCAGTGTTGATCGCGCGGAAAGCGTCGTCAGCGAAGGGCGCGAGCTGCGCCAGCCGCGACCTCACCAGGTCGCCGTGCGCGTCGAACGCGGCGCCGAGGGTGGTCGCGACGACCCCGTCCGAAGCCAGGATCGAAAGCGCCGGAACGAACTGGCCGTCGATGAAGACGAGCCGCGCGCCCGCTTCCGGAGCGATGACCGGCTCGAGCCCGAGCCCCGCGGGGGCTGCGGCCGGCGCGGCCGGCCGGAACGCGAGCTGATAGAGCGGCGAGAGGTCGGTGAACCGCCAGTCCTCCTGGCGGATCGTAGGCAGGGTCAGCGCGTGCGCCCGCTCGAGCGCGTCGCCGCGCAGCTGGTTCACCCAGCCATGCGGCCTTGCCGGGACGCTCGCGTGGCCGGCGAGCAGGCTCGCGAGCCAGGGATGGACCGTCGCAGTCGTCATCGGTCGTCAGGCCGCCGCCGCTTCCCCGGCCACCCAGTCGTAGCCGCGGCTCTCGAGCTCGAGCGCGAGGTCCTTGCCGCCGGTCTTGATGATCCGGCCGCCGTCCATCACGTGCACGTAGTCCGGCAGGATGTGGTTCAGCAGCCGCTGATAGTGCGTGACCAGCACGATGGCGTTGTCCGGGGTGATCAGCCGGTTCACGCTGCTCGCGACGACCCGCAGCGCGTCGATGTCCAGGCCGGAATCGGTCTCGTCGAGGAACGCGAGCTTCGGCTCGAGCAGCGCCATCTGCAGGATTTCGTTCCGCTTCTTCTCGCCGCCCGAGAAGCCTTCGTTCACGCTGCGATCGAGGAACGCCGCGTCCATGCCGAGCAGCTTCATCTTCTCGCGCACGAAGTCGTCGAACTCGAGCGGGTCGAGCTCGTCCTTGCCGCGCGCGGCCTGGATGGTGTTGTAGGCGAGCCGCAGGAACTGCGCGTTCGCGACGCCCGGGATCTCGACCGGATACTGGAACCCGAGGAAGAGCCCCGCGCGGGCCCGGTCTTCGGCGGCGAGCTCGAAGAGGTTCCGGCCCTCGAAGGTCGCTTCCCCGCGCGTGATCTCGTAGGCGGGGTGGCCGACGAGCGCCTTCGCGAACGTGCTCTTGCCCGAGCCGTTCGGGCCCATGATCGCGTGGACCTCGCCCGCGCGCACCGTCAGGCTGACGCCCTTCAGGATCTCGACGCCGGCGACCTTCGCGGAGAGGTTGCGGACCTCGAGGAGGATCCGCGCGTCGGCCCGGATCATCCGACGCTGCCTTCGAGCTTGAGGCCGAGGAGGCGGCCCGCTTCGACGGCGAACTCCATCGGGAGCTGCGTGAACACGTCCTTCACGAACCCGTTGATGATCATCGACACGGCGGCTTCCATGTCGATGCCGCGGCTCTGGAAGTAGAACAACTGCTCCTCGCCGATCTTCGAGGTCGTCGCCTCGTGCTCGACCTTGGCGGTCTGGTTCTGCACCCGGATGTACGGGAACGTGTTCGCCCCGGACGCGCCGCCGATCAGCATCGAGTCGCACTGCGAGTAGTTGCGCGCGTTCTCGGCCTTCGGCCCGATCTGCACCAGGCCGCGATAGCTGTTGTTCGATCCGCCCGCGGAGATGCCCTTCGAGATGATCCGGCTGCGGGTGTTCGGCCCGATGTGGATCATCTTGGTGCCGGTGTCGGCCTGCTGCTTGTGGTTCGTCAGCGCGACCGAATAGAACTCGCCCACCGAGCCTTCGCCCTGCAGGATGCAGGACGGGTACTTCCAGGTGATCGCCGAGCCGGTCTCGACCTGGGTCCAGGAGATCTTGGAGGCGGCGCCCTTGCAGAGACCGCGCTTGGTGACGAAGTTGTAGATCCCGCCGCGGCCCTGCTCGTCGCCCGCGTACCAGTTCTGCACCGTCGAGTACTTGATCTCGGCGCGATCGAGCGCGACCAGCTCGACGACCGCGGCGTGCAGCTGGTTGGTGTCGAACTTCGGCGCCGTACAGCCTTCCAGGTACGAGACGTAAGCACCCTCCTCCGCGATGATGAGGGTCCGCTCGAACTGCCCCGAGGACTCGGTGTTGATGCGGAAGTAGGTCGACAGCTCCATCGGGCACTTCACGCCCTTCGGGATGTAGCAGAACGAGCCGTCGGTGAAGACCGCCGAGTTGAGCGCGGCGTAGAAGTTGTCGCCGGACGGGACCACGGTGCCGAGGTACTTGCGCACGAGGTCGGGGTGGTCGCGGACCGCCTCCGACATCGAACCGAAGATGACCCCGGCTTCGGCGAGCCGCTTCTTGTAGGTCGTGGTGACCGACACGCTGTCGAAGATCACGTCGACCGCGACGCCGGCGAGCGCCTTCTGCTCGTGGAGCGGCACGCCGAGCTTCTCGAACGTGCGCCGCAACTCGGGGTCGACCTCGTCCATCGAGGCGAGCTTCGCTTTCGGCTTCGGCGCCGAGTAGTAGATGATGTCCTGGAAGTCGATCTTCGGATACGTCACGTTCGGCCACTTCGGCTCGGTCATGGTGAGCCAGTGGCGGTACGCCTTCAGGCGGAACTCGAGCAGCCACTCGGGCTCGCCCTTCTTCCGCGAGATGAAGCGGATGGTGTCCTCCGACAGCCCCTTGGGCGCGGTGTCGGCCTCGATGTCGGTGACGAAGCCGTGCCGGTAGGGCTGCTCGATCAGGCTCTGGAGGACCGCGCTCATTCCTGGGTCTCCCGGACGTTGAAGCTCTCGCCACAGCCGCAGGTCGAGTCGACGTTCGGGTTGCGCACGCTGAACATCTGCTTGAAGCCCTCGCGCACGAAGTCGAGCTCCGATCCGTCGAGGTACGCGAGCGCCTCGCGGTCGACCACGAGCTTCGCGTCGTGCGCCTCGAACAGCGTGTCGTCGGCGCCCACCGCCTCCGCTACGTCGAAGGTGTACGCGAGCCCGTTGCAGCCGACCGTCTTCACGCCGAGGCGCAAGCCGATGCCGCCGAACTTCGCGACCGAGCTCTTGATCTGCCGTGCGGCGCTTTCGGTGACGGTGATGGCCACTCGCGACTCCGGGAGCTTCAGGCGGGCACCGGGCTGCGCTTCTCGCGCATGTCCACCATCGGCACGGACGCCGGCCGCTCGCGTCCTTTGGCGACGAGGTGAGCGAGCTTGACCGAGCTCAGGTACTCGAAGATGCGATCGTTCAGCCCCGCCCACAAGTCGTGCGTGAGGCACTTCTGGTCGTCGTGGCAGTTCTCCTTGCCCCCGCACTGCGTGGTGTCCATCGGCTCGTCGACCGCGCGGATGATGTCCGCGACCGACACCTCGTCGAGGCTCTTGGCGAGGAGGTAGCCGCCGCCCGGGCCGCGGACGCTCGTGACGAGCGCGTTGCGGCGCAGCTTCCCGAAGAGCTGCTCGAGGTACGAGAGCGATATGCCCTGCCGCTCGCTGATTCCCGCCAGCGACACCGGGTCGCCCGCCTGGGACTGGGACAGGGCGAGGTCGAGGATGGCGGTGACGGCGAAGCGGCCTTTCGTGGTCAGACGCATGTCTGCCTCCAGTTCGGTGTCGGTACTTCCGCGGCGCAAAGGAAAGGCCGAGGAATGCAGTCAAGTTTACCAAAAAACCTGACCGTTTTGCTCAACCTTTCGGGAGGCGGAGCTCTGGAACCGGCAGCCAGCGCCGCCAGGGGCTCAGTGAATCTAATTAGTGAAGCTTTATCAGTTTATTAGACGAGATTCCTCAGGTTAACTCTCATTGAGCCTCGTCAGGGCCCACCCGCGCGCTGCCGCAGCTTGAACCGCTGGATCTTGCCGGTCGCGGTCTTCGGCAGCTCGGGTACGAACTCCACCCACCGCGGGTACTTGTAGGGCGCAAGCCGATCCTTCACGTGCTGCTTGAGGGCGTCGGCCAGGGCGGGAGTGCCGTCAACCCCCGGCCGGGTGACGACGAACGCCTTCGGCTTGATGAGCGCCGACTCGTCGGCGGCGCCGACGACCGCCGCCTCCAGGACGTCGGGATGCGTGGCGAGCGCCGCCTCGACCTCGAACGGCGAGACGAAGATGCCGCCCACCTTGAGCATATCGTCCGAGCGCCCGCCGTAGGTGTAGTAGCCGTCGTCGTCGCGCGTGTACTTGTCGCCGGTGCGCGTCCACGCGCCCATGAAGGTCGCGCGGCTCTTGTCGCGGTTGTTCCAGTAGCCGGCGGCGGCGCTGGGACCCGCCACGAGCAGATCGCCGACCTCGCCCGGGCGGGAATCGTCGCCGTGCTCGTCGACGACGCGGAGCCGGTACCCGGGGACCGGCCGGCCGCTCGTGCCGTAGCGATTCTCGCCGGGGCGGTTCGACAGGAAGATGTGCAGCATCTCCGTCGAGCCGATCCCGTCCAGGATCTCGACGCCGAAGCGCTCGGTCCAGCGGCGCCCGAGCTCGGCCGGGAGCGCCTCGCCCGCCGAGACGCACACCCGCAACGCGAGCTCCTCGCGGCGCGGGAAGTCCGTTGCCGCGAGCAGCGCCGCGTAGAGGGTCGGGACACCGTAGAAGATGGTCGGTCGATGCGACTTCAGCCGGGCGTAGACCGCGCCCGGCGACGGACGCTCCGCCATCAGCAGCGTGGTCGCGCCGACCGCGAGCGGGAAAGTGAGGGCGTTGCCGAGCCCGTAGGCGAAGAAGAGCTTCGCCGCGGAGAAGACCACGTCGTCGCCGCGGATGCCGAGCACCGCGCGGCCATACAGCTCCGCCGTCTGGATGAGGCTCGCGTGGACGTGGACCGTCCCCTTGGGTTGCCCGGTCGACCCCGAGGAGTACAGCCAGAAGCAGGCGTCGTCGGAGGTCGTCGGCGCGGGGTCGAACGATGCGCCGGCTTTGGCCAGCAGGTCCTGCAGGCGGGCATGCCCTTGGCCATTGGCACCCGACACGACGACGTGCTTCAGATGCGGGCACTTCCGGAGGATGCCGCTGAACTGCCCGAGCAGCGGCTCCGAGACGACCAGCGCCTTGGCGCGGCTGTCGTTGAGCATGAACTCGTAGTCGCCGGGCGTAAGCAGCGTATTGACGGCCACCGGCACGATGCCAGCCGTGATGGCGCCGAGAAAGACCGCCGGCCAGTCGATCGTGTCCAGGTGGCACAGCAGGATCCGGTCCTCCATCTGCAGGCCGAGGTCGCGCAGGGCGTTGGCCGCCCGGTTCACGCGCTCGGCGAGGTCGGCGTAGGTGTAACGGCCCGCGTCGTCGACGTACGCGAGCTTCGTCCCGCGGCCCGCGGCGAGGTTGCGCGCGACGAGGTCGTGTGCAGCGTTGTAGTCGCGCGGGATCTCGATCGCCGGGGGATCCGACCGTTGGTCGGCTCGGCTCAATGCAGCCATGCTCCTCCTCCTGCAGCCGGGACGATGCGCCTCCCCGAAGCGCCCGGAGACACCGGGCGTGACGAACTACGCCGTGACGCCCGCCTGCTCGCGGACCCGCGCCATCCAGGGCCCGATCCACTCCGCCGCGGCTTCCTCCGCGAGCACGCCGCTCGAAGCGTCGTGGAACAGGATCTCGCCGATCCGTTTTGCGCCGAGCTCGGCGAGGATCGCGTCGAACCGGCGGCCGCCGTTGCAGAACGTCTCCGCGTAGGTGCGGTCGCCGAGCGCCACGACTCCGTAGTGCACGTTCGAGAGATCCGGCCGCGTCGCAATGAGCGATTCGTAGAGCTGCTTGGCGTTGTCCGGGACGTCACCCTGCCCGTAGGTCGACGTGCAGACGAGGAACAGACCCCCCGGCGCGAAGGCGGCGGCGTCGAGGTTGTCCATGAGGCGCGTCCGCACCCGAGTGTCGCCGTCGTCGAGGGTGAGTTCGAGCTCCTGGGCGACGAGCTGAGCGTTCCCGGTCATCGTTCCGACGAGGATCGTCAGATCCAGCATGCGGGCTCCTGGTCGCGCGTCCGTGACGACGCTTGCTTTCTGGCGTTGATGCATTATAATTCACTTTCACACCCTATGCAAGCACTATATTTCATCGCCACTGGGAGCCTGGTCTGATGGGCGTCCGCGAGCCCGGTCGGCGGCTCTCGCCCAAGCAGGCGGGCTCTGCGGCGCTGATCGACGCCGAGTTCCTGCCGCGGCTCGGCGACCGGGTGCGGGAGGCCCGGGCGCGCCGCGGGATGACCCGCAAAATCCTCGCCCGCGATTCTGGAGTGTCCGAGCGGTATCTCGCGCAGCTCGAGTCCGGACGGGGCAACGCCTCGGTCCTGGTCCTCAGCGAGATCGCGCGGGCGCTCAACCTGCCGGTGGCCGACCTGCTGCGCGACGCGAACGATCAGTCGGTCGAGCTCACTCTGATCCAGCAGCTGCTGAAGCGGCTGCCCGCGGCCAAGCTCGCGAAAGTGCGCGCGCAGCTCGTCCGCGACTACGGCAGCGCCTACGGGGCGCGGGAGAACCGGATCGCCCTCATCGGCCTCCGCGGCGCCGGCAAGTCGACGCTCGGCGGCGCGCTGGGGAAACACCTCGGCGTGCCGTTCGTCGAGCTCGACCACGAGGTCGAGGCGGAGGCCGGCACGAGCCTGCACGAGATCTTCCTGCTCCACGGCCAGGCCGGTTACCGGCGCTACGAGCGCCGCGCGCTGGAGCGCACGCTGGAGAAGAACGACCGCTGCGTGATCGCCACGGGCGGGAGCATCGTGTCCGAGCCGGGCACCTACGACCTGCTGCTCTCGGCCTGCCTCACGGTGTGGTTGCGGGCCGCGCCCGAAGAGCACATGGCGCGCGTCGCCGCGCAGGGCGATTACCGGCCGATGGCCGGGAACCGCGAGGCGATGGATGACCTGCGCCGCATTCTCGCCGGCCGCGAGGCGCTCTACGCCCAGGCCGACGTCACCATCGACACCGCAGGCAAGACCGTCGAGCAGAGCCTGAGCGGGCTCGTTCGCGCAGTCGAGCCGCGCTAGCTCACCCAGGAGAACGCCATGAGCGCCGTCCCGCAAGCCGCCGTCGACGCGCGGCCGCTGATCACGTACGACCGTCACCCCGACCACTACCAGCACTGGCGGCTCAAGCTCGACGGCGCGGTCGCCACCCTGTCGATGGACGTCGACGAGGAGAAGGGCCTGGTGCCCGGCTACCGGCTCAAGCTCAACTCCTACGACCTCGGCGTCGACATCGAGCTCGCCGACGCGCTGCAGCGCCTGCGCTTCGAGCATCCCGGGGTCAAGGTCGTGGTGATCACGAGCGCGAAGGAGCGCATGTTCTGCTCGGGCGCGAACATCTACATGCTCGGGCTGTCCAGCCACGCCTGGAAAGTGAACTTCTGCAAGTTCACCAACGAGACCCGCAACGGCCTGGAGGACTCGAGCCGCCACGACGGCCTGCGCTTCCTGGCGGCGATCAACGGCACGGTCGCGGGCGGCGGCTACGAGCTCGCGCTCGCGTGCGACGAGATCCTCATGATCGACGACCGCTCGTCCACGGTCAGCCTGCCCGAGCTCCCGCTGCTCGGCGTGCTGCCCGGCACCGGCGGCCTGACGCGGGTCACCGACAAGCGCCGGGTGCGGCGTGATCTCGCCGACTTCTTCTGCACCACGGCCGAAGGGGTTCGCGCCGACCGCGCCAAGCAGTGGAAGCTGGTCGATCACGTCGCGAAACCCCAGGCCTTCGCGCAGGCCGTGACCGAGCGCGCCGCCGCCCTCGCCGCGACGAGCGGCCGGCCGGGCAGCGGTGACGGCATCGCGCTCGCACCGCTCGACCGCACGATCGACGATGCGGGCTACCACTACAAGTACGTCGATGCCGCGATCGACCGCAAGGCACGCACCGCCACGATCACCGTGTCCGCGCCCGCGTCGCCGCAGCCGGCCGAGGTTGCCGCGATCCACCAGGCCGGCGCGAAGTGGTGGCCGCTCGCGATGGCGCGCGAGCTCGACGACGCGATCCTGCTGCTGCGCACGAACGATCTCGAGATCGGCACCTGGATCCTCAAGACGCGCGGCGAGATCGACGCGGTGCTCGCGGTCGACCAGACGCTCGAGACGCAGCGCGGCCACTGGTTGGTGAAGGAGACGATTGGCCTGCTGCGGCGCACGTTTGCCCGGCTCGACGTCTCCGCGCGGACGCTGTTCGCGGTCATCGACCAGGGCTCGTGCTTCGCCGGGACGCTCGCTGAGCTCGCGTTAGTCGCCGACCGCAGCTACATGCTCGCGCTCCCCGAGGGCGAGCCGGACGCGCCGCGCATCGCGCTGTCGGAGCTGAACTTCGGCACCTACCCGATGGTGAACCATCTCACGCGACTCGCGACGCGGTTCTGCGGCGAGGCAAAGCCGGTCGAGGCGGCCCGCCAGCGGAGCCGCGAGAAGCTGCCCGCCGCGGCGGCGCTCGGGCTCGGCCTGGTCACTTTCACGCCCGACGACCTCGACTGGGACGAGGAAGTCCGGATCGCGATCGAGGAGCGCACGAGCCTGTCGCCCGACGCCCTGACCGGCCTGGAATCGAACCTGCGCTTCACCGTCGCCGAGACGATGGAGACGCGCATCTTCGGCCGCCTGACGGCATGGCAGAACTGGATCTTCAACCGCCCGAACGCGGTCGGCGAGCACGGCGCGCTGAAGGTGTTCGGGACCGGAGCCAAGGCGAAGTTCAACTGGGAGCGCGTCTAAATGACGAGCATCGACTACGCGGAACGCATTCCGAACAACGTCAACCTCGCGAACGACCGCGCGCTGCAGCGCGCGCTCGAGCACTGGCAGCCGAAGTTCCTGGACTGGTGGCGCGAGCTCGGCCCGAACGACTTCGCCGAACGGGACGTCTATCTCCGCACCGCGGTCGGCGTCGACGCGCAGGGCTGGGCGAGCTACGGCTACGTGAAGATGCCCGACTACCGCTGGGGCATCTTCCTCGCCGACCAGATCCCGGACCGCAAGATCGGCTTCGGCGACGCCTACGGCCAGCCCGCCTGGCAGCAGGTGCCCGGCGAGTTCCGGTCGCAGTTCCGCCGGTTGATCGTCACACAAGGGGACACGGAGCCGGCCTCGGTCGAGCAGCAGCACCTCCTCGGCCACACCTGCCCGTCGCTCTACGACCTGCGGAACCTGTTCCAGGTGAACGTCGAGGAAGGGCGGCACCTGTGGGCCATGGTGTACCTCCTCCACGCCTATTTCGGTCGCGACGGGCGCGAGGAGGCGGAGGAGCTGCTCGCGCGACACTCGGGCGACACCGACAAGCCGCGCATCCTCGGGACCTTCAACGAGCCGATCTCCGACTGGCTCAGCTTCTTCTGCTTCACCTACTTCACCGATCGGGACGGCAAGTTCCAGCTGAAGTGCCTCGCCGAATCGGGCTTCGACCCGCTCGCGCGGACCTGCCGCTTCATGCTGACCGAAGAAGCGCATCACATGTTCGTCGGCGAAACGGGCCTCGGCCGGGTCGTGAAGCGCACGCTCGAGGTGATGAAGGAGCTCGGCACGGACAGTCCGGAAGCGATACGGCGTGCGGGCGCGGTCGACCTGCCGCTGCTCCAGCGCTACCTGAATTTCTGGTTCTCGTCGTCGCTCGATCTCTTCGGCTCCGAGGTCTCCTCGAATGCCGCGACCACCTTCGCGAACGGCATCAAGGGTCGGCCCGACGAAAGCCAGTACGAGGATCACGTCTGCACCGACGCGCGGATGGTGATCGGCGTGCCCGACGACGCGGGCGGCGTCAAGGAGGACACCGTGAACCTGCGCAACGCGATGAACGAGGTCGCGCGCGAGGCCTACGCGAAGGACTGCGAGCTCGGCATCCGGCGCTGGAACATGCAGCTCCAGCGGGCGGGCGTCGACTTTCGACTCGCCCTGCCGTCGCTGCGCTTCCGGCGCCAGATCGGCGCGTGGGCCAACGTGCCGACCGATCTCCAGGGGCGGTCGATCGCGCGAGACGCCTACGAGCAGGGCCTCCGCCACTGGCTCCCGAGCGAAGCCGACCGCAGCTTTGTGCACAGCCTCATGCAGCGCGTCGTCGAACCGGGCAAGATGGCGGCCTGGATCGCGCCGCCCGACCGCGGCATCAACAACCTGGCGGTCGATTACCAGTACGTCCGCCTGGATTGAGCTCGCCGGGCGCGGCACCGCCGCGCGAACGAGGCGCGGCGGCGGCGGCGACCCCAGTCAGCCATCGACCGGTCATGAAGATCGCCCGCGTCAAAGCGACGCCGCTCGACGTCCCCGTGCGCATCCGGGTGCTCGGACTCGACCAGCCGACCTCGCTCTCGGTCTGCCTCGTCGAGGTCGAGACCGATGTCGGGCTCGTCGGGCACGGCTTCACCGCGATCACCGAGGAAGAGGTCGTGGCAGCCGCGATCAACGAGGTCGCCGGGCCGGCGATCGCCGGCGACGATCCGCTCGCGCACGAGCGGGTGTGGGAGAAGCTCTACTGGCTGCTCTCGCCGCGGGGGCAGACGGGCTACGCGAGCCACGCGATCGCCGCGATCGACGTGGCGCTGTGGGACCTCAAAGGCAAGCACTTCGGCACCCCGGTGTGGCGATTGCTCGGCGGCGCCCGCAGCCGGGTGCCCGTCTACGCGACGTTCGGCTTCGGGTTCTTCGACCGCGACCAGCTGGCCGCGGCGGCGAAGCTCTGGGTGGGCCAGGGACACACGCGGCTCAAGATGGTCGTCGGGCATCACGCGCTGCAGCGGCGCGACGAGCCGCGACCGCTCGACCGGGTGATCGCCGAGGACGCGGCGCGGGTGCGCGCGGTGCGCGAGGCGGTCGGGCCCGGCGTGCAGCTCTTCGTCGACGCGAACTGCAGCCTCGACGGGCTGCACGCCGGCAAGCTCGCGCGCCTGATCGAACCCTACGACGTCGCGCTGTTCGAGGAGCCGGTCACCCAGAACGACGTCCGCCTGATGGCCGAGCTCCGCCGCCACACGCGCATCCCGCTCGGTGCCGGCCAGAACGAAGGCCTCGCGTTCCGCTTCCGCGACCTGCTGGTCGCCAACGCCGTGGACGTGGTGCAGCCGAACGTCGTCATCAGCGGCGGATTCACGCAGGTCGCGCGGATTGCCGGAATGGCCGCGGCGTTCAACGTGCTGGTGGCCAACGGCGGCGCGTGGACGCACCACAACATGCACCTGCACGCCGGGCTGGCGAACGGCACGCTGGTCGAGTACCACTACGTCGCCCTGCTCGTCTGCGAGCAGCTCTTCGACGGCCTCGTTGCGGCGAAGGACGGATGGCTCGAGCTCACCGAGGCGCCCGGCCTGGGCTTCACGCCTCGCGCCGACGCGATCCGCGAGCTCGCGCGGCGGCCGACCTCGCGGGGCAAGGGCAAGGCCTGACGATGCGCCTCGCCTTTCGCACCTGCCTCTGCTTCGTGGCCGGGCTCGCGGCCGCCTGGGGCGCCGAGCCGCAGACGGCAGCCGCGACCGCCGACCTGCTCCGCTCCGGCGGCTACATCCTGTACTTCCGCCACGCAGCGACCGATTTCTCGCAGAACGACGCGAAGATGACGAGCTTCGAAGACTGCGCGACGCAACGCAACCTCACCGATCGCGGACGCGCGGAGGCGCGGGCGGTCGGCGACGCGATCCGGGCGCTCGCCATCCCGATCGGGAAGGTCCGCGCCAGTCCGTTCTGCCGCACGGTCGAGACCGCCAAGCTCGCATTCGGCCGCGCGGAGCCGACGTCCGCCGTGCGCGGCGGCCCGGCGCGGCCCGAGGACCCGGCACGCTATGCGGCGCTGCGGAGCCTGCTCGGGCAGGCTCCGGCGCCGGGCACGAACGACGTCATCGTGAGTCATGGCAACCCGTTCTACGGGGTGGCCGGCCCGCCGTATCTCGCCGAGGGCGAAGCAGCCGTCATCCAGCCGACCGGCGAGGGGTTTCGCGTCGTCGCGCGAATCCGGGTGGACGAGTGGCCGGTCGCGCGCTGAGGGGCGTCTTGCTTCTGATCGCGCTCGCGGTCACGGGCTGCGCTCCGGACGCCTGGCGCTCAGCTTTCGACTCGTGGCGTCCCGGCCCCGAGTTCAGCACCTGGGCGCGCCGCGTCATCCAGGAGTGCCATCCGCTCACGGTCGGCAAGGAGCCGCTCGACAGCCGCTTCGGGCAGGAGACTTTCTTCAACCTGACGTCGCGGCTCTACTCCGGGCGGATCAACGTGCAGCAGTACAGCAATTCGCTCAACAGCTTCTATCCCGGGGACAACCGCGCGGCGATCGAGTGCATCGTCGCGAGGGTGCCCCCGACAACCCCTCAAGGAGGAATGTGATGCACTCCATCCGCGCCGCCGATCACGCCGTTCTCCCGTCCCGCGCCGCGACCAGCCATGCGCGGGCTGCGACCTACCTCCTCGTTGCGACCGCCGGCATCGCGGCCTGCGCCCCGGACGCCTGGAAATCCGATCCGGGCTTCAACGGCTGGACGAATCAAGTCATCCAGGAGTGCTATCCGCGCTCGATCGGCGGCGCGCAGTTCACTCCTCTCTTCAACGACCCGTCGTTTCTCGACTCGGCGTCGCGGCTCTACTACCGGAAGATCGACGTCCAGCAGTTCACCAGCTTCGTCAACGGTTTCTACCCGGGGGACAACAAGGCGGGGATCGACTGCATCGTCTCGAAGCTGCCGCCGACCGTGGGCCCGAAGTGACGCGCCGTCCCGGGGAATCCGGCTGGCGGTGCTAGTCGTATCATCCGCGGTCCGCTCTGCGGGCCGCCGTAAGGCGTGGTCCCGCCGCCCCGACCAACGAGCGTGCCCCCACACCAGGAGAGACGCCATGACCGAGAAGACCGACGACAAGATCCGCAAGACCGACGAGGAGTGGCGCAAGGAGCTCACCGACCTGGAGTACAAGGTGGCCCGCAAGCACGGCACCGAGCGCGCGTTCTCCGGCGCCTACTGGGATCACCACGACCGGGGCATGTATCGCTGCGTCGGGTGCGGTCAGGAGCTCTTCAGCTCCGCGGACAAGTTCGACTCCGGCACGGGCTGGCCGTCCTACTGGCAACCGGCGCGCCCCGATGCCATCGAGACCCAGGACGACACCGGCTTCCTCATGCGCCGCACGGAGGTGCACTGCTCGCGCTGCGATTCGCACCTCGGTCACGTGTTCGACGACGGTCCCCAGCCGACCGGGCTGCGGTACTGTATCAACTCGGCGTCGCTCAAGTTCGAGAAGGACAAGGGCTGACGCCACTCGCACCGCCCCGCGGATCCGGTGCGGGTCCGCGGTGTCCCCCGAGCCGTTTCCCCACGACAGGTCCTTGACTGCTATGGGATAATGCCGCCTGGATGAAGTTCCTGTTCGACCTCTTTCCGGTCCTCCTCTTCTTCGTCGCGTTCAAGCTGTACGACATCTATGTGGCGACCGCCGTTGCGATCGCAGCGACCTTCGCCCAGGTCGGCTGGCTCAAGCTCCGCGGGCGGAAAGTCGAGCCGATGCTGTGGGCGAGCCTTGCGATCATCGCGGTGTTCGGCGGCGCGACGCTCGTGCTCCAGAACGAGACCTTCATCAAGTGGAAGCCGACGGTGCTTTACTGGCTGTTCGCGGCGGCCCTCGCGGGCGGTGAGCTCCTCGCCGGCCGCAACCTGCTCCGCGCGCTGCTCGGTTCGCAGCTCGAGCTCCCCGACGCCGCGTGGCGCAAGCTGAACCTGAGCTGGATCGGCTTCTTCACGTTCATGGGCGCGGCGAACCTCGCGGTCGCCTACAACTTCTCCACCGACGCGTGGGTGAACTTCAAGCTGTTCGGCGGCATCGGCCTGATGCTGCTGTTCCTGCTCGCCCAGGGGCTCGTCCTCGCCAAGTACGTCCAGGAGAAGCCGTGAGCCCGCAGGGCCGCCCCAAGGGCGAACCCCGAGCGCGTTGGCGCGAGGGTAGTCCAGTGAGCCCGCCGGGCTGCCCCAAGGGCGAACCCCGAGCGCCCGAGCGCGAGGGCATCCAATGACCGACGTGGCGCAGGCGATCCGCGACCGGCTCGCGGTCCTCGATCCCGAAGCGATCGAGCTCGTCGACGAGAGCGCGCTGCACGCGGGCCACGCGGGCGCCCGGAGCGGCGGCGGGCACTTCCGGCTGACGATCGTGTCGCCGCGCTTTCGCGGCCAGGACACGCGCGCCCGGCATCGGCTCGTGTACGACGCGCTCGGGCCGCTGATGCGGCGCGAGATCCACGCCCTCAGCATCCGCGCCGTCGCGCCCGAAGAGCGACCGGCGGCCGCGGCGTGAAACGATTTCCCCACCGAAAGGAATTCCGATGACTTCCCTCCGCCTGAGCCTCTGGGTCGCCGCACTGCTCGGGCTCGCCCTCCCCCTCGCGCCCGCGTCGGCGCAGGAGAAGATTGCCACCGTCAACGGCGTGGCGATCCCCAAGTCCCGCATCGACCTCATCATGAAGGCGCAGGCGCAGCGCGGCACGCCGGACAACCCGCAGCTGCGCGGCGAGATCCGCGAGCGCCTGGTCCTCCGCGAGGTCATCGCGCAGGAGGCGACGCGCAAGGGGCTCCCGAAGAACGTCGAGGTGCAGACGCAGCTCGACCTCGCCCGGCAGGAGGTGCTGTGGAACGCCTACGTCGCGGAGTTCATCCGGACCAATCCGGTCTCCGACGCGCAGCTCAAGGCCGAGTACGAGAAGCAGAAGGCCGGCGCCAAGGAGTACAAGGCGCGCCACATCCTGGTCGAGAAGGAAGACGAGGCGAAGGCGATCATCGCCGACCTGAAGAAGGGCCGGAAGTTCGAGGAGCTCGCCAAGCAGTCCAAGGACCAGGGCTCCAAGGACCGCGGCGGCGATCTCGACTGGAACGCCCCCTCGAGCTACGTCCCGCAGTTCGCCGACGCGCTGGTCCGGCTGGAGAAGGGCAAGTACTCCGAGGTGCCGATCCAGACCCAGTTCGGCTGGCACGTCATCCTGGTCGAGGACGTGCGCGCGGCGACCAAGTTCCCGTCGTTCGACGAGGCAAAGCCGAAGCTCACCGAGTGGCTCCAGCAGCAGGCGTTCACCAAGAACGTGAACGACCTGCGGGCGAAGGCGAAAGTCGAGTAGCGTCCCGCGGCTAGTCGACCCACACCCGCGCGTTGCGGAACATCCGCAGCCACGGGCTCGCCTCGTCCCAGCCGTCGGGATGCCACGAGCACTGGACCGTGCGGAACACGCGCTCGGGGTGCGGCATGACGATCGTGAAGCGCCCGTCCGCCGTCGTGAGCCCGCTGATCCCGCCGGGCGAGCCGCTCGGATTGAGCGGATAGCGCTCGGTCGCCGCGCCGCGGTTGTCGACATAGCGCAGGCACACCGCGGCCCGCGCGCTGGCCTCCGCGCTCCCGAAGCTCGCCCGCCCCTCGCCGTGCGCGGTGGCGATCGGGATGCAGCTCCCCGCCATCCCGGCAAAGAAGATCGACGGGCTCTCCGTCACCTCGACCAGCACGAACCGGGCCTCGAACTGCTCGGAGCGGTTGCGCAGGAATAGCGGCCAGTCGCCGCCGCCGGGGACCAGCTCGCGCGCGGCCGCCAGCATCTGGCAGCCGTTGCAGACCCCGAGTGCGAACGTGCCCCGGCGCGCGAAGAACGACGCGAACGCGTCGCGTGCGCGGGTGTTGAAGAGGATCGACTTCGCCCAGCCTTCGCCGGCACCGAGGACGTCGCCGTATGAGAAGCCGCCGCACGCAACGATGCCCCTGAAGCCGTCCAGGCCGGCGCGGCCGGCGATGAGGTCGCTCATGTGGACGTCGATCGACGCGAACCCTGCTCGGTCGAAGGCCGCCGCCATCTCGCTCTGCCCATTCACCCCCTGCTCGCGCAGGATCGCGACCCGGGGCGCGGCACCGCGCGCGATGAACGGCGCCGCCACATCCGCGCGCGGGTCGAACGTGAGGTGGGCGTGCAACCCCGGGTCCGCGCCATCCAGGATGCGGTCGAACTCCTCCTGTGCGCAGTCGGGATGGTCGCGCAGCTGCTGCATGCGGTAGCTCACCTCCGACCACACCCGCTGCAGGCCGGCGCGCGCCTCCGCGAACGCTGTCTTGGCGTTGCGGACGATCCGGATTTCGTCCCGGGCGTTCGGTGCCCCGATGACGAGCGCGTGGAGGCCCGCATCGGCGAGCCGCTTGATCACCCGCGACCGGTCGTCCGCGAGCACCTGGACGACCGCGCCCAGCTCCTCGGCGAAGAGTCCCGCGAGCGCCCGCTCGAGGTCGCGGCCCCGCATGAGCTCCGGCCGCCGCTCGTTGCCGTCGACGTCGTGCGCGAGCGGGTCGTAGCAGAGAAGGTCGAGGTTGATCGTCGCGCCGCAGCGCCCGGCGAACGCCATCTCGCACACCGCCGCGAACAGCCCGCCGTCGGAGCGGTCGTGGTACGCGAGCAGCAAGCCGTCCCGGTTGAGCGACTGGATCGCGGCGAAGAACGCCTGCAGCGCCGCGGGATCGTCGAGATCGGGCGCTGCGTCCCCCAGCTGCCCGTAGACCTGCGCGAGCTGCGATCCGCCCAGGCGGTTCCGGCCGCGGCCGAGGTCGACCAGGACGAGCTCGGTCGCGCCGAGGTCGGTCCGGAGCTGTGGCGTCAGCGTCCGCCGCGCATCCTCGCAGGGTGCGAATGCCGACACGACGAGCGACAGCGGCGCGACGACCTCCTTCGCCTCGCCGCCCTCCTGCCAGGTCGTTCGCATCGACAGCGAATCCTTCCCGACCGGGATCGACACGCCGAGCGCCGGACACAGCTCGAGCGCGACCGCGCGCACGGTATCGAACAGCGCCGCGTCCTCGCCCGGGAAAGCCCGCCGCCGCCATCCAGTTCGCCGACAGCTTGACGCGCGCGAGGTCGGGGACCGCGGCCGCCGCGAGGTTCGTCAGCGCCTCGCCGACCGCCATGCGCCCCGACGCCGCCGGATCGATCAACGCCAGCGGCGCGCGCTCGCCGATCGCGAACGCCTCGCCGGCGTAGCCCGCGAAGTCCATCAGGGTCACGGCGCAGTCCGCGACCGGCACCTGCCACGGCCCGACCATCTGGTCGCGCGCACACAGTCCGCCGACCGTACGGTCGCCGATCGCGACGAGAAAGGTCTTGTTCGCGACCGTCGGCGCCCGCAGCACGCGAAACGCGGCGTCCTTCAGGTCGACCGCGTGGAGATCGAGCGGCGGCAGCGCGCGCGCGACGCGCCGGACGTCGCGCAGCATCCTTGGCGGCTTCCCAAGGATCACGTCGAGGTCGACGTCGACGGGCCGGTTGCCGAACTGCGGGTCCGTGACGGTCAGGTGGCCGTCGCCCGTGGCCGTGCCGAGGACCGCGAACGGGCACCGCTCGCGCTCGCAGATGGCGCGGAACCCGGCGAGCCGGTCGGGGCTCACCGCGAGCGCATAGCGTTCCTGCGCCTCGTTGCACCAGACCTCGCGCGGCGTCATGCCCGGTTCCTCGCTCGGCACAGCGCGCAGGTCGATCGCTGCGCCGCGACCCGCGGCGTAAGCCAGCTCCGGGAGCGCGTTGGCGAGGCCGCCGGCGCCGACGTCATGGATCGACAGGATCGGGCTCGCCTCGCCCAGCGCCGCGCAAGCGTCGATGACTTCCTGCGCCCGTCGCTGGATCTCGGCGTTGCCGCGCTGCACGGAGTCGAAGTCGAGGTCGGCGACGTTCGCTCCGGCCGCGAGCGAGGAGGCGGCGCCGCCGCCCATGCCGATCAGCATCCCCGGCCCGCCGAGCTGGATCAGCAACGCGCCCGGCGGCACCGGCGCCTTGAGCGCGTGCGCGGCGCGGATGTTGCCCACGCCGCCCGCGATCATGATCGGCTTGTGATAGCCGCGGGCGACGCCGCCGGCCTCCATCTCGAAGGTGCGGAAGGTGCCGGCGAGGTTGGGACGGCCGAACTCGTTGTTGAACGAGGCGGCGCCGATCGGCCCCTCGAGCATGATCTCGAGCGCCGAGGCGATCCGGTCCGGCTTCCCGAAGTGGCGCTCCCACGGCTGCTCGAACCCGGGGATGCGGAGGTTCGAGACGCTGAAGCCGCACAGCCCTGCCTTGGGCTTCGCGCCGCGCCCGGTCGCGCCCTCGTCGCGGAGCTCGCCGCCCGAGCCTGTCGCTGCGCCCGGAAACGGCGAGATTGCCGTCGGGTGGTTGTGAGTCTCGACCTTCGCGAGCAGGTGCGTGAGCTCCGCGTGGCGTCGCCAGCGGCGGTCGGCGTCGGGAAACCACCGGTCGGCCACGCGGCCCTCGAGGACCGCGGCATTGTCCGCGTACGCGACGACGGTGCCCTGGGGGCTCGCCGCGTGGGTCTTGCGGATCATCCCGAAGAGCGTCTCATCCTGCGGCGCGCCGTCGACGATCCACGCCGCGTTGAAGATCTTGTGCCGGCAGTGCTCGGAGTTCGCCTGCGCGAACATCGTGAGCTCGACGTCGGTCGGGTCGCGGTCGAGCCGCGCGAACACCGCGGCGAGGTAGTCGATCTCCTCATCGGACAGCGCGAGGCCCAGCTCGGCGTTGGTGCGCTCGAGCGCACCGCGGCCCGCGGCGCGCAGCGGCACCAGCGCGAGCGGGCGAGGGGCGGCGTGCTGGAACAGCGCGTCGGCCGCCTCGATCCGGTCGAGCACGGTCTCGGTCATGCGGTCGTGGAGGCATGCGGCTACGCGCTCGCGGGACCCCTCGCCCGCGACGTGATAGGCGATCCCCCGCTCGATGCGGCGGACGGCGGCGAGCCCGCAGTTGTGCGCGATGTCGGTGGCCTTCGACGCCCACGGCGAGATCGTCCCGAAGCGCGGAGCGACGAGGTATAGCTCGCCGCGCGGCTCGGCGCCTGGCGGGTCCCCATACTCGAGGAGGCGGTCGAGGACCGCCCGTTCGGCCGCTGTCGGCGCGCGCTCGAGCTCGACGAAGTGCCAGAAGATCGCGCCGGCGACGGCGAGGCTTGCGTGGCGGGCCTTGAGGGCGGTCTCGAGCTTCGCGCGGCGGAACGCGGAGAGCGCCGCGCTCCCGCGCAAACGGAGGATCGGCATGGGCGGCTAAAGAGCGATTATACCGGCGCGCGATGAACGCCCGATCCGCCTCGATCGGGCGGCCGCGCCGGGCCAGGCTCAGCGCCGGACGGTGAGTTGGGTCGGCGAGCCGGAAACGACCAGGGTCGCGCGCACCGCGCCCCCCGGCGTCTTCATGTCGGCGGCGAACCGGCCGGCGAGCGACTTGCCGCCGTCCACCTCGATCGCGCCGCTCGCCGAGAGCGGGCCGGCGTCGATCTTCACGCCTCGCAACGCGAGCCGGCCGCCGTCGAGCTGGGCCTGCGCGGAGATCTCGTTGAAGTTGGTCGAGCCCGCGACGCTCTTGCCCGACTGCAGGGTCCGCGCCAGGTCGACTCCCGCGATCTGTCCCTTCGACACCGAGAAGTTGCCGTCGAACCGCGCGGCAGAGGCGAGCTTCTCCAGCGATTCGCCGCGTGCCGCCAGGACCGCGTTCCCCTGCACCCGTCCCGCGAGGATCGGCGTGATCCGCTTCGCGTCCAGCTGCTTCAGCTCGAAGTTCGCCTCGAAGGCGAGCGGGCCGGGCCAGCGCAGGGTTCCCTTGCCGCGCGCGAGCCCGTCGAGCAGCCGCGCATCGAGCTCGGAGGCGTTGAACTCGGTCGCCGTCGCGACGCCCCTCGCACTGAGAGTGTCGACCTCGAACGGCAGTCCGAGCAGCGCGGTCGCCCCGCCGACCGTCAGGTCAACGAGCGCCTTGCTCCCCGACGGCGTGATCTCCGCCTTGATGGTGTTGTTCGGGTTGGCAACCGTGATCTTGTGCACCCGGCCGTCGGGCTCCAGGAGCGCGGTCGCCTCGAGCTCCGGAAGATTCACCCCCGGCACCGCCAGCTTGATCCCGGTCGCGCGCACCCGCTCCAGCCCCAGCGCCGCGTTCTGCGGGCGGCCGAACAGCACCGCGGCGAGCCCCGCGCCGTCGAGCGTAACGCCCTCGAGCTCGAGCGACTTCAGTTGCGGCTTGTCGCTCATCACGGACGCGAAGTCCGGATGTGCGGCCGCGACGGCGATCTTGACGTTGCCGTCCCGGCCGATGCTGATCCCCTCGAACCGCACCGCCGGCGACGGGAAAACGGAGATGCTGCCCGAGCGGATCTTCACCGGCTGGCCGAGCAGGCCCGCGGCGAGCCGCTCGTACTGGGGGACGTCGAGCGGCATGAAGAACTGGAGGTAGGCGAGGCCGGCGACCACCGCCAGCACCAGCATGATCCCGAGGACCTTCCCGACCCCGCCTTTCTTGCCGGCCTTGATCTTCTCGAGCCGCGCCACGACCTGGGCGGTGTCCTTCTCCTGCTCCTTCCGCCGCGCCGTCGCGCGCGCTTCGGATTCGGCCTTCTCGCGCGCGCGCCCGTCGCGCCGCACCCGCGCCGCAGCCTCGGCGTCGGCTTTCGCGCGCGCCTTGTCCTCGTCGCGCGACCTGCGCTCAGTGTCGCGGTGGGCCTGCTCTTCCTCCTCCCGGCGCCGCGCGACGTCTTCGGCGTCGCGTCGCCGCTGCTCCTCCGCTTCCCGCTGCTCTTCTTCCGCGTGTCGCCGCGCGCGCTCATCGGCCTCCCGCTGGTCCCGCGCCTCGGCATCCCGGCGCAGCATGGCCTCTGCCGCTTCGCGCCGCCGCTGCTCCTCCGCCTCCCGCCGCGCGCGCTCATCGGCCTCGCGCCGCGCGCGTTCCTCGGTCTCCCGGCGACGCGCAGCAGCGGCCGCCTCCTGCCGCCGCTCCTCCTCCCGCTCCTGGCGCGCGCGGTCCTCGGCCTCGCGTCGTGCCCGCTGGTCCGCCTCCCGCCGGGCGGCGTCGCGGCTCGCCCGTTCGTCGGCCTCGCGCTTGGCGCGTTCATCCGCCTCGCGTCGCGCCTGCGCCTCGGCCTGCCGCACGCGTTCCTCGAGCTCGCGGCGGATGCGCTCCTCCTGCTCGCGCATCGAGCGCTCTTCGGCTTCGTGCCGGCTCTGCTCCTCCGCTTCCCGCCGCGCCCGCGCCTCGGCTTCCTTGCGGGCCTGCGCCTCGCCCGCGCGATTGGCCTGCTCCTCGGCCTGGCGCCGGGTGTTCAGCGCCGCCTGGCGGGACTGTTCCTCGAGCTCGCGACGCGCCCGTTCCTCCGCGTCCTTGCGCGCGCGCTCAGCGCCCTCGCGCTTCGCCTTCTCCTCGGCCTCGCGACGCGCACGCTCCTCGGCTTCCTTGCGGGCCCGCTCCTCCGCATCGCGCCGCGCCCGCGCTTCGGCGTCCGCCTGGGCGCGCGCCTCCGTCTCGCGACGCGCTTTCTCCTCGGCCTCTTTCCGCGCCCGTTCGGCCGCGTCACGCTTGGCCCTTTCCTCGGCGTCGCGCTTCGCCTTCTCGTCGGCCTCGCGCCGCGCCTTTTCTTCCGCCGCGCGCTTCGCTTTCTCGTCGGCCTCGCGCTGCGCCTTCTCCTCGGCCGCGCGCTTCGCTTTCTCGTCGGCCTCGCGCCGCGCCTTTTCCTCCGCCTCGCGCTTCGCGCGGCCGTCCCCGTCCTGCTTGGCGCGGGCCTGCGCGACCTGACGCGCCACCTCGTCCGCCTCGGCCTTGGTCTGCGCCGTCACTTCCGCCTTGCTCGGCGGCTTGCTGATGAGCGCCGTGAAGTCGAGGTCGACGTCCTCCTGGACGATCGGCACCTGGGAAGGCGGCGAGATGCTCGCCGGCGCCGACACGAACTCGCGCACGAAGCCTTCCTTGGCGAGCCGGCCGAGCGCCTCGAGCAGCTTCGGCTCGGTGAACTTGTCGAGCTTCTGGTGCAGGTCGCCGACGGTTGCCTTGCCGTCGACCTGGGACAGGACGTTGCGAAGATCGCGCGGCAGCAGGCTCGTCTTGCCGGTGACTTCCATCAGACCCTTGGCGGTCTTGGTCAGAACCGTTCTTCGATCCATGCTTCCCTTGGGTTCCCGAGGCGTCGACGAGCTATTAGAAGAACCGGTAATGCTAGCACCGCGCTGGGGCCATCCGTCGTGCAAAAGTGCCCCGGGCCGGGAGTTTATTCCGCCTTCGCATCAGGCGTTTGGATGCAGCCGACCCGACCTGGCGCGGTCGATTTTTTCCCGGTCAGTCGGGCCGCCCGAACCCGCCGCCGCCGGGCGTCGCGATAACGAACACGTCGCCCGGCTCGACCTCCGCCCGGTCGGCCCCACCCAGATCCAAGCGCGTGCCATCCCCGCGCTCGACCCAGTTCCGGCCGGACTCACCGGCGGCTCCGCCCGCGAGCCCGTGGGGCGGGATGCGGCGGTGGCCGGAGAGGATCGATGCGGTCATCCGCTCGCGGAAGCGGACGCGGCGCGTACCGCCGTTGCCGCCGCGCCAGCGCCCGGCTCCTCCCGAGCCGTGACGGATCTCATAGCTTTCCAGGAGGACGGGAAAGCGCCATTCGAGCACTTCGGGATCGGTGAGCCGCGAGTTGGTCATGTGGGTCTGCACCACGTCGGTGCCATCGAACCCCTCACGCGGCGTGCCATCCGGCGCGAACCGGACCGCGCCCGCGCCCGAGCCGCCGGCCACCGTCTCGTAGTACTGGTGGCGGTCGTTCCCGAACGTGAAGTTGTTCATGGTGCCCTGGGATGCGGCCATCACGCCGAGCGCGCCGTACAGCGCGTCGGTGACGCACTGGGAGGTCTCGACGTTGCCGGCGACCACCGCCGCGGGGTAGCGGGGGCGCAGCATCGAGCCTTCGGGGATGACGACGTTCAGCGGCTTCAGGCAGCCGGCGTTCAACGGAATGTCGTCGTCGACCAGCGTCCGGAAGACGTACAGGACCGCCGCCATGCAGACCGCCGACGGGGCATTGAAGTTGTTCGCGAGCTGCGGCGAAGTGCCGGTGAAGTCGACCGTGGCGCTGCGCGCCTGGCGGTCGATCGAGATCTTCACCCGGATCACGCCGCCGTTGTCGAGCGCGTAGGTGAACTCGCCATCGCGCAAGACGTCGATCACCCGCCGCACCGCCTCTTCGGCGTTGTCCTGCACGTGCCGCATGTACGCGTGCACCACGTCCAGCCCGAAGTGCGCGACCTGCTTGCGCAGTTCCTGCACGCCCTTCTCGTTGGCCGCGATCATCGCCCGCAGATCGGCCATGTTCTGCTGCACGTTGCGGACCGGATACTTGCCGGAAGTCAGGAGCGCGACCGTCTCCGCTTCGCGGAGCCGTCCCTGCTCCACCAGCAGGAAGTTGTCGATCAGGACGCCCTCCTCGTCGACGGTCCGGGAGTCGGGCGGCATCGAGCCGGGGGTGATGCCGCCGACGTCGGCGTGGTGACCGCGCGAGCCGACGTAGAACACCACGCGGCTGCCGGCGTCGTCGTACACCGGCGTGATCACCGTGATGTCCGGCAGGTGCGTGCCGCCGTTGTACGGCGCGTTCAGGACGTAGACGTTGCCCGGCTTCATCGTGCTCCGGTTCTCGCGGATCACCGTCTTGATCGATTCGCCCATCGAGCCGAGATGGACCGGCATGTGCGGCGCGTTCGCGATCAGGTTGCCGTCCGGGTCGAACAGCGCGCACGAGAAGTCGAGCCGCTCCTTGATGTTGACCGAGTACGCGGTGTTCGCCAGCGCGAACCCCATCTGCTCGGCGATCGACATGAACAGGCTGTTGAAGATCTCGAGCATGACCGGATCGACGCTGGTGCCGATGGCGGTCGTCCGCGGCCGTGGCACGACGCGCTCGAGCACCAGGTGGTCGAGGCGCGTCACCTCGGCGCGCCAGCCGGGCTCGACGACCGTGGTCGCGTTCGCCTCGGCGATGATCGCCGGGCCGTCGACGCGGTCGCCGGAACGGAGCGCCTCGCGGCGGTACACCGGCGTGCGATGGCCACGGCCGCCGGTGAACATGTCGACGGTCTCGGCGGGCTGCGGGGGGCCGGCGCGGGGCGCGGAATCCGGCGCCCGCTCCGCGAACGCGTCCGTGCCCCCCACCGCCTCGACGGAGACCGCCTCGACGATCAGGCCGCGGTCCGGCATCAGGAACGAGTAGCGCGTGCGGTAGGCAGCCTCGAACGCCCGCGCCATCGCGTCGCGGGAACCGTGAGCGACGACCAGCGCCGAGTCCGTGCCGTCGTACCGGAGGTGCACGCGCTTCGCCACGCGCACGCGCTCCGCGGCGACCCCCTGCGCGAGCACTTCGCCGCGGGCACTTCCGGCCAGCTCGTCGAGCGCGGCGTCGAGCTGCGGCACCGCCGCGTCGTCGAGCCGGATCTCGACGGAGCGTTCGCGCAGCGCCGCCACCTCCGCGAGCCCCATGCCATAGGCCGAGAGCACACCGGCCAGCGGGTGAATGAACACGCGCGTCATTCCGAGCGCATCGGCGACCAGGCAGGCGTGCTGCCCGCCCGCGCCGCCGAAGGTGCAGAGCGTGTACGCCGTCACGTCGTAGCCGCGCTGGACCGAGATCCGCTTGATGGCGTTCGCCATGTTGCCGACGGCGATGGCGACGAAGCCCTCGGCCACCGCCTCGGGCGCGCGCCGGTCCCCGGTCGCCTGCCGGATCTCCTCCGCCAGCGCCGCGAACTTGCGCCGTACCACCTCGGCGTCGAGCGGGAGGTTCCCGCCCGGCCCGAATACCGCCGGGAAGAAGCGCGGGTGGATCTTGCCGAGCATCACGTTCGCGTCGGTGACCGCGAGCGGGCCGCCGCGCCGATAGCACGCCGGGCCGGGATTCGCGCCCGCCGAGTCCGGCCCGACCCGGTAGCGCGCGCCGTCGAAGTGCAGGATCGAGCCGCCGCCGGCCGCCACCGTGTGGATCGCCATCATCGGCGCGCGCATCCGCACGCCCGCGACCTGGGTCTCGAACGCGCGCTCGAACTCGCCGGCGTAGTGCGACACGTCGGTCGAGGTGCCGCCCATGTCGAAGCCGATGATGCGGTCGAAGCCGGCGCGCTGCGAAGTGCGCACCACGCCCACGATGCCCCCGGCCGGGCCGGAGAGGATCGAGTCCTTGCCCTGGAAGCGCCGCGCGTCGGTGAGGCCGCCGTTCGACTGCATGAACAGGACGCTGACATTCCGCAGCTCGCCGGCAACCTGATCCACGTACCGCCGCAGGATCGGCGAGAGGTACGCGTCGACCACCGTCGTATCGCCGCGCGAAACCAGCTTCATCATCGGGCTGACCTCGTGCGACACCGATACCTGCGGAAAGCCGATCTCCCTCGCGATCGCGGCCACGCGCGCCTCGTGCCCGGTGTACCGGTAGCCGTGCATGAGCACGATCGCCACCGAGCGGTAGCCGGCGTCGTAGGCCGCCTGCAGCCCGGCGCGCGCGGCGGCCTCGTCGAGCGGCTGCAGCACCTCGCCGTGCGCCCCGACCCGCTCGTCGATCTCCACCACGCTCGAGTACAGCAGCTCCGGCAGAACGATGTGCCGGTCGAAGATGCGCGGACGGTTCTGGTAGGCGATACGGAGCGCGTCGCGAAAGCCGCGCGTGATCGCCAGCACGGTGCGCTCGCCTTTGCGCTCGAGGAGCGCGTTGGTCGCGACCGTGGTGCCCATCTTCACCGCCGCGACGCTCTCGCCCGGGATCGGCGCGCCGGGAGCAAGACCGAGCAGCTGGCGGATTCCCGCGATCGCCGCGTCGGGGTAGGCCTCGGGGTTGTCGGACAGCAGCTTGTGGGTGGCGAGCGCGCCGTCGGGGCGCCGCGCGACGACGTCGGTGAACGTGCCGCCGCGGTCGATCCAGAACTCCCAGCGGGATTCGGCGCTCAATGGACTACCCTCGCTGCTCGCGCGCTCGGGGTTCGCCCTTGGGGCGGCCCGGCGGGCTCAGGGGTCAGCATCGTACCTTGCCTCGGTAGAATCCAGGCATGGAGCGAGTCGACGCGATCGTGATCGGCGCGGGCGTGGTCGGCCTCGCGGTGGCGCGCGCGCTCGCGCTCGCCGGGCGCGAGGTGATCGTGCTGGAGGGTGCGGACGCCATCGGCACCGAGACGAGCTCGCGCAACTCGGAAGTCATCCACGCCGGCATCTACTATCCCGCCGGGTCGCTCAAGGCGCGGCTGTGCGTCGCCGGCAGGCTCGCGCTCTACCCTTTCTGCGCGGCACACGGCGTGCCGCACCGTCGCTGCGGGAAGCTGCTCGTCGCCACCGCCGAGAAGCAGCTGCCGAAGCTCGCCGCCATCAAGGCGCAGGCCGACGCGAACGGCGTCACCGACCTCGCCCCGCTGACGGCCGCCCAGGCGCTTGCGCTGGAGCCCGAGCTGCGCTGCGTCGCTGCCTACCTCTCGCCGTCGACCGGCGTCATCGACAGCCACGCGTTCATGCTGGCGCTGCAGGGCGACGCCGAGTCGCGCGGCGCGATGATCGCGTTCCGGAGCCCCGTCACCGGCGGCGCGCTGCGCGACGACGGGGTCGAGCTCGACGTCGGCGGCGCGACACCGCTCAGCATCCTCGCTCGCGCGGTGGTGAACTGCGCCGGCCTGCACGCGCAGAAGCTCGCCGCCGCGCTTGCGGGGTTCCCGCCGGCGCACGTTCCGCCCACCTACTACGCGAAGGGCAACTACTACTCGCTCATCGGCAAGTCGCCGTTCTCCCGGCTCGTGTACCCGATGCCGAACGACGCGGGTCTCGGCGTGCACATCACCATCGATCTGGGGGGCCAAGCGCGCTTCGGTCCGGATGTGGAGTGGATCGACCGCATCGACTACGACGTCGATCCGCACCGCGCCGCGAGCTTCTATGGCGCGATCCGCGAGTACTGGCCCGGGCTGCGGGACGGGCAACTCGCGCCCGGCTACTCGGGGATCCGGCCGAAGCTCGTGGGCCCGAATGCGCCGGCGGCCGATTTCGTGATCTCGGGACCCCGCGACCACGGCGTGACCGGGCTCGTCAACCTCTTCGGGATCGAATCGCCCGGGCTCACCGCCGCCCTGGCGATCGGCGATCACGTCCGCGACCTGCTTTCCTAGTCAGGGTCGCCTTGCTCCTCGAATATCGCCGGGCGTAGCCCGGCGTGGAACCAGCACCCGAAGCTCACCATGTCGTGTACCGGGAGGCCGAGGCGCTTGCGCAAGCCGCTCGCGTAGGGCGGCATATTGGTGCACTCCAGGACGACCGCACCGACCTCCGGATGCTGCGCGACGAGCGCTTCCCCCGCCGCGAGAACCTCCCGCTCCGCCGCGGCCATGTCGAGCGCCGGCAGGTCGCCCAGGATCGCGCGCGCGAACGCACCGTTCGGGTCGACGCCGACGACCGGCGTCGCCGGGTCCGCGCCGACCGCGGTGAGATGCCGCGCGGTCAGGGACGCGGCGTCGATCGTGATCACGCCGGGGCGCTTGCCCGCCGGCAGGCTACGCGCGAGCAGCGGCAGCTGCATCAGGCTCGACGAGGCGAACGGTACGGGCAGCGCCTGCGCGAGCCGGCGCTGATGCAGCGCGAGGAAGCCGCAGGTGGTGATGATCCCGGCGGCGCCTTCCGCGGCGAGCGTCCGGCCCGCGGCGGCAAACGCGTCGACCAGTCCGCGGGCGTTGCCCCGCACGACGCGTTCGGGCGATGCATCGCGCACCACTCCGTAGCGCACCGGAAACGGCCACGTCGACGGGTTGCCGACGTCGCCCGGCACGCGCGGAAACCGCGTGTCGAGCATCAGGATCCCGAGCGCGGGCGGCGAAGCGGCGGTCATCGCAGTGCGGCGCGATCTTACCGAATTGTGTCGCCCGGAGATTTTGGTTACGCTACCTGCCGTTTCTCTCCGAGGAGGCCCCGACAATGAAACCCTGCCACGCACTCGTTGCTTTCGCCCTCGCTGGCGCGGTCGGCACCGCGCAGGCGCAGGTCAAGTGGGACCTTCCCGCGGCCTACCCCGCGACCAACTTCCACACCGAGAACATCCAGCAGTTCGCGAACGACGTCGAGAAGGCGACCGGCGGCAAGCTGAAGATCACCGTGCATGCCAACGCCTCGCTCTTCAAGGCGCCCGAGATCAAGCGCGCCGTCCAGGGTGGCCAGGCGCAGATCGGCGAGATCCTGCTGGTCAATTTCGCGAACGAGGATCCGATCTACGAGCTCGACGGCATCCCGTTCCTCGCGACCAGCTACGCCGAGTCGCTGAAGCTCTACCGGGCCTCGCGCAAGACGGTCGAGGATCGCCTCGCCAAGCAGGGCATGATGCTGCTCTTCAGCGTCCCCTGGCCCCCGCAGGGCATCTACTCGAAGAAGGAGCTGAAGAGCGCCGCCGACATGAAAGGTCTCAAGTGGCGCGCCTACAGCCCCGCCACGGCCAAGATCGCGGAGCTCGTCGGCGCGACGCCGGTGACCATCCAGGCCGCCGAGCTCCCGCAGGCGCTGGCGACCGGCGTCGTCGACTCCTACATGTCCTCCGGCTCGACGGGCTACGACAGCAAGACCTTCGAGCACCTCAAGTTCTGGGCCGACACCCAGGCGTGGCTGCCGAAGAACGCGGTCATCGTCAACCGGGCCGCGTTCGGCGCGCTCGACAAGCCGACCCAGGATGCGATCCTGAAGGCGGCGGCCGACGCCGAGTCGCGCGGCTGGCAGCTCTCCGAGGAGAAGAACGGCTGGTACGTCGAGCAGCTCAAGAAGAACGGGATGACGATCTATCCGCCGGGCCCCCAGCTCAAGGCCGACATGAAGAAGGTCGGCGACACGATGATCGGCGACTGGCTCAAGAAAGCCGGCGCCGACGGTCAGGCCCTGATCGACGCCTTCCGGAAGATGTAACCCGCGCGTCGCCGCGGACCATCCCCCCAAGGATGCGCCGCGCACTCGACTTCGCCTACGACGCCGCCGGATACCTGGCGGCGTTTTTCGTTTTTGCGATCTTCGTCGTCATGATCGGCGGGACGGTCATGCGCGAGCTCGGGCTCAAGACCGGCGGCCAGGACGAGATCGTCGCGTGGTTCTGCGCCGCCGCCGCGTTCCTCGCGATGGCCCACACCTTCCGCTACGGCGACTTCGTGCGGGTGACGCTGCTCCTCGAAGCGCTCGGCCCGCGCGCGCGGCACGCGGCCGAAATTGTTTCGCTCACGATCGCCACCGCGTTCGTGGGCTACCTCGCGTTCTGGGGCGTGAGGTTCGCGTTCGAAAGCTGGCAGTTCAACGACATGCGCGAACGGCATGATCCCGATCCCGATGTGGATCCCGCAGTCGAGCTTCGGCGTCGGCGCGACCCTCCTGTTCCTCGCGGTGGTGGATCAGCTGATCGTCGTCCTGCGCGGCGGCCGACCGGCGTACGTGATTGCCGCCGAGGACCGCCGCGCCCGGGGCGACTACAGCGAGGAGATATGAGCCTCGTCGAGATCGCCGGCCTGCTGCTGTTCGTGATGCTGCTGCTGCTCGCCGGCGGCGTGTGGATCGCGATGACGCTCGCGATCGTCGGCTTCATCGGCCTCACGTTCTTCACCAACACGCTCCCCGGCAAGAACATCTTCACCGCGTTCTGGGGATCGAATTCCTCGTGGACGCTCGCCGCGCTGCCGATGTTCATCTGGATGGGCGAGATCCTGTTCCGCACCCGGCTTTCGGAGGAGATGTTCGAGGGCCTCGCGCCGTGGCTGCGCAGCATCCCCGGGCGCTTGATGCACGTGAACATCCTCGGCTGCGGCATCTTCGGCTCGGTCTCCGGGTCGTCGGCGGCGACGTGCGCGACGATCTCCAAGGTCGCGCTGCCGGAGCTGCTGAAGCGCGGCTACGACGAGAAGACCGCGCTCGGCTCGCTCGCGACCGCGGGCACCCTCGGCATCCTGATCCCGCCGTCGATCACGATGGTCGTCTATGCCGTTGCCGCCGAGGCGTCGATCATCCGGGTCTTCCTCGCCGGCTTCATCCCGGGCGCGATCCTGATGCTGCTCTTCTCCGGCTACATCGCCGCGTGGGCGCTGGCGAACCCGCACAAGACGCCACCGCCTCCGCCGCCGATGTCGTTCATCGAGAAGGTGCGCAAGTCCGGCAACCTGATCCCGGTCAGCGTGCTGATCGTCTTCATCGTCTGGGTGCTGGTCGCGGGCATTGCGACCGCCACCGAGTGCGCGGCGTACGGCGTGCTCGGCTCGCTCGCCATCGCGTGGTGGAGCGGCTCGCTCACCTGGAAGAGCTTCATCGACAGCCTCATGTCGGCGACCCGCGTGTCGTGCATGATCATGTTCATCCTCGCCGGCGCCGCCTACCTCAGCATGGCGATGGCGTTCACCGGCATCCCGCGCGCGCTCGCCGAGTGGGTGACCGCGCTCGGCCTGAGCCCGTACGCGCTCATCGCGGTGCTCGCCCTCCTCTACATCGTGCTCGGCACCGCGCTCGACGGCATCTCGATGATCGTGCTCACTTCGGCGGTCATCCTGCCGATGATCCAGAAAGCGGGCTTCGACCTCGTCTGGTTCGGGATCTTCATCGTGCTGCTGGTCGAGATCGCGGAGGTCACGCCCCCGGTCGGCTTCAATCTGTTCGTCCTGCAGAACATGACCGGGCGCGACTCGAACTACATCGCGAAGGCGTCGCTCCCCTTCTTCGCGATGCTGGTGGTCACCATCGGCATCATCACCGTGTTTCCCGAGGTCGTGCTCTGGCTGCCCGACTACGTGATGGGCAAGAGCAAGTGACGCCGTTCGGCGTCCCGAGACCTTGAAAGTCCTCGTTCTTGGCGCCGGCGTGATCGGCGTCACCACCGCGCACTACCTCGCCGAGGACGGCCACGAGGTGACCGTCCTCGACCGCCAACCGGCTTGCGGACTCGAGACGAGCTTCGGCAACGCCGGCAACGTCTGCCCGAGCTACGCCACTCCGTGGGCGGCGCCCGGCATGCGCTGGAAGGCCGCCAAGTGGCTGCTCGAGCGCGACGCGCCGCTCGCGGTCCATTGGCGCGCGGACGCCAGCCTGTTCTTGTGGATGGCATCGTGGCTCGGGAACTGCTCCCGCCACCGGTTCGAGCAGAACAAGCGACGGATGCAACGGCTGTCGCACTACAGCCTCGCCTGCCTCCAGCGTCTGCGCGGGTCGCTCGGCCTCCGCTACGACGAGACGACGCAAGGCATCCTGCAGCTCCTGCGCACCGAGCGCGAGCTCGCCGCCGTAGCCGACCACACTCGGATCCTCGCGGCCGCCGGCATCCCGCACAAGGTCCTCGATCCGAAGGGCTGCGTCGCAGTCGAGCCCGGGCTCGCGCACGCGCGCGTGCCGTTCGCAGGCGGCCTGCACCTGCCGGCGGACGAGACGGGCGACTGCCAGCTCTTCACGCAGGCCCTCGCCGAGCACGCGCGCCGGCGGGGCGTGCAGTTCCGGTTCCAGACGGCGATCGAAGGCATCGCGGTCGAGAGCGGACACGCGACCGGCGTCGCGACGAGCGGGGGCCTCATCAGCGCCGACCGCTATGTCGTCGCGCTCGGCTGCGGCGCGGTGCCGCTGCTCGCACCGCTCGGCATCCGGCTGCCCATCCAGCCGGTGAAGGGCTACTCGCTGACGCTGCCGATCGCACGGCCCGAGCTCGCGCCGCGCGCGTCCCTCATGGACGAGCACACCAAGATCGCGATCACGCGCCTCGGCAACCGCGTGCGCGCGGCCGGCACGGCGGAGGTTGGCGCGACGACGACCGACGCGCCGCCCGAACGGTTCCGCACGCTGGCGCGCGCGCTGCGCGAGCTGTACCCCGACGCCGCCGCGCTCGAACGGCCGCAGTACTGGGCGGGCTTGCGGCCGATGACGCCCGACGGGCCGCCGATCCTCGGCCCCACACCGATCGCCAATCTCCTGCTCAACGTCGGCCACGGCTCGCAGGGCTGGTCGATGGCGTGCGGGTCGGGCCGAGTCCTCGCCGATCTCGCTTCCGGTCGGCGCACCGAGATCGACCTCGAGGGGCTGACCCTCGGACGCTACGCCTGAAGACTTAGAATCCGCTCCGACATGCTTGCCGAGCTTCCGCCGCTCTATCTCACCAGCGGCATGCGCGCGCTCGAAGCCGCGGCGCTGAAGCGTGAGCCGCAGGCCAAGCTCATGGAGCGCGCCGGGCTCGCCGCCGCCGAGCTCGCGCGCGGGCTCGCCGCCGGGCCCAAACGCGGCGTGCTCGTTCTCGCGGGCCCCGGCAACAACGGCGGCGACGCCTTCGAGGTCGCCACCCACCTCAAGCGCTGGCACTTCCGCGTCGACGTGCTCTTCACCGGCGACGCGGCGAAGCTGCCGCACGACGCCGCGGCGGCGCTCGGGAAGTGGCGCGCGGCGGACGGCCGGCTGCTCCAGTCGATCCCGCCCTCCGGACACTATGACCTGATCGTCGACGGGCTGTTCGGCATCGGTCTCGCACGCCCGCTCGCCGGCGCGACGGCCGAGCTCGTCCGCGCCGCAGCCGCGCTTCCGGGGACGAAGCTCGCGCTCGACATCGCGACCGGGATCAACGCCGACACCGGTGCAGTCATGGGGGTTGCGTTTCGCGCGACGCACACGATCACGTTCATCGCGGGCAAGCCGGGGCTGTACATGCTCGACGGGCCGGACCACTGCGGCGAGGTGCACCTCGCGGATCTCGGCCTGGATGCCGCCGCGCTCGCGCCGCCGGAGGGACGGCTGGTCAGCGACGCGATCGTCGTGGCACCGCTCCTTGCGCGCCCCCGCAACTTCCACAAAGGTCTCGCGGGCAGCCTCGCCGTCGTCGGCGGCGCGGCGGGGATGGTCGGCGCCGCGCTGCTCGCCGGACGCGCGGCGATCAGGCTCGGTGCGGGCAAGGTGTTTCTCGGCCTTCTCACCGATCATCCGCCGTACGTCGACTACGCGCAGCCCGAGCTCATGCTGCGCAAGCCCGATCAGCTCCTCGCCGACGTACCCCTGACCGCGGTTGCGGCCGGTCCCGGGCTCGGAACCGACAGCGCGGCGCAGCGCGTGCTCGCCCAGGCACTGCGGCTCGACGTGCCGCTCGTGCTCGACGCCGACGCGCTCAACCTGATCGCGACGTACGGGGTACTGCAATCGGCCGTGCAGTCGCGGAAAGTGCCGACGCTGCTGACGCCGCATCCGGCCGAGTGCGCGCGGCTGCTCGAGGCCACGACCGCCGACGTGCAAGCCGATCGGATCGCCGCGGCAAAGCGGCTCGCCGCGCGGTTCAAGTCGTGGGTCGCGCTGAAGGGCAACGGCACGGTCGTCGCGTCGCCCGCGGGACGCTGGTGGATCAATGCGTCGGGCAACCCCGGCATGGCGAGCGCCGGCATGGGCGACGTGCTGACCGGCTTCGCCGGCGCGCTCGTGGCGCAAGGCATGGACGCCGCGGATGCGCTGATCGCCGCCGTCCATGTGCATGGCGCCGCTGCGGACGCGCTCGTCGCGCGCGGCATGGGCCCGGCGGGCTTGACTGCCGGCGAGCTCATCGACGAGGCGCGGCGGCTCGCCAACGGCCACCGGGTCTCCGACTGACCGCGGCCAGAGGCCGCGACCCACTCAATTCCTTCTCGAGGCGCAACCCTCATGGCAACCGGCGTGCTCATCAACGCGAGGACCTTCCTCGGCAACGTGTGGAAACTCTCGGCGCCGTACTGGCGGTCGGAGGAGCGGTGGCGGGCGTGGGCGCTCCTCGCGGCGATCGTCGCCCTCTCGCTCAGCACGGTGTACATGCTGGTGCTGTTCAACGACTGGAACCGCCAGTTCTACAACGCCCTCGAGCAGAAGGACGAACGGGACTTCTTCGCGCTGCTCGGGTACTTCTGCGTGCTCGCCGCGATCTACATCGCGGTCGCGGTCTACGAGACCTATCTCGAGCAGATGCTGCAGATGCGCTGGCGGATCTGGCTCACCAAGCAGTATCTCGGCGACTGGCTCGGCAACCAGGTGTACTACCGGCTCGAGCTCGAGCATCGCGGCACGGACAACCCCGACCAGCGCATCGCCGAGGACCTGCGGCTGTTCACGAGCGGCACGCTGAGCCTGACGCTGGGCCTGATGCGCGAAATCGTCACGCTCGCTTCGTTCGCCGTGATCCTGTGGGGCCTCTCGGGCTCGCTGCCGCTCCGCATCGGCGGGACCGAGATGGTGGTGCCAGGCTATCTGGTCTGGGTAGCGCTCGGCTACGCGATCGTCGGCAGCGTGGTCACCCACTACGTCGGCCGCCCGCTCATCCGGCTCAATTTCCAGCAGGAGCAGCGGGAGGCCGACTTCCGCTTCGCGCTCGTGCGCCTGCGCGAGAACGCCGAGGGCGTCGCCCTCTATCGCGGCGAGGCGGCGGAGCAGCGCAATTTTCTCGACCGGGTCGAGTGGATCCGGGAGAACTGGTGGGGACTGATGAACTACACCAAGCGGCTCAACACCCTGGTGATCGGCTACAACCAGGTCGCCATCGTCTTCCCGTTCTTCGTCGCCGGTCAGCGCTTCTTCTCCGGCGCCATCCCGCTCGGCGGGCTCACGCAGATCGCGAGCGCCTTCGGCCAGGTGCAGACGTCGCTCTCATGGTTCGTAAACTCCTACGGCACGCTCGCCAATTGGAAGGCGAGCGTGGATCGTCTGCTCACCTTCCACCGCGCGCTCGAGGAAACCGCCGCGGAGCAGGCGCGGCACGGCGCCCTCGACGTGCAGCGCGACGGCCAGCCGACGGTGCGCGCCGAGAACCTCGATCTCGTCCTGCCGAACGGCCGGGTCATCCTCGCGGACACCGGGTTCACCATCGAGCCCGGCGAGCGGATCCTGCTCTCGGGCCCGTCGGGCTCGGGAAAGAGCACGCTCTTCCGCGCGCTCGCCGGCATCTGGCCGTTCGGCCGGGGCCGGGTGCGCTTCCCCGGCAACGCGCGCGTGCTGTTCCTGCCGCAGAAGCCCTACATCCCGATCGGGAGCCTCCGCGACGCGGTGGCGTATCCGGGCGCGGCGACCGAGTTCGGCGATGACGCGATCCGCGCCACGCTCGCCGAGGTCGGGCTCGGCGCGAAGGTCGACCGTCTCGACGACCGGCAGAACTGGAGCCTCCAGCTCTCCGGCGGCGAGCAGCAGCGGCTCGCGATTGCCCGCGCGCTGCTGCATCGGCCGGACTGGCTGTTCCTGGATGAAGCGACCGCATCGCTCGACGAGGCGAGCGAGCGCCACCTATACGGGCTGCTGGAGCAGCGGCTGCCCCGAGCGACCATCGTCAGCATCGCGCATCGCGCGACGGTCGCCGCGTTCCACCGCCGGCGCTTCAGCTTCGTGCCGGACGGCGAGCGGATGCGGCTGGCGATGGCCTAGGGCGAAGCGTCGGCGACCCGGACGCGGAGCTCGTCCGGCTCGGCGGCGTGGCCGTCCGCGATCTCGCGCGGCGTCGCCGCGCGCACGTCGCGGATCTTGCCGCGGAACTCGATCGCGATCCCGGCGAGCGGATGGTTGCCGTCGAGCACGACGCGATCCTCCGCGATGTCGGTCACCACGTAGATCACGCCGTCCTGCTCGCCGCCCGGGACGCCTTCGAACTGCATCCCGACCGTGAGCTCGGCCGGGAAGTTCGCGCGCGGCTCGACCCGGAGCAGGCCCTCGTCGTACTCGCCGAACGCTTCCTCCGGCTCGAGGCGGAGGGTGAGCTCCTCGCCGGCCCGCTTGCCCTCGAGCGCCCGCTCGAGCGCCGGCAGGAGGTCGTCGTACCCGCCGTGGAGGTAGTGGACCGGCGCTTCGGACCGCTGGATCAGGTTGCCCCACAGGTCGGCGAGCTCGAGCTCGAGGCTCACGACCGTGTTGCGGGCAACCTCCATCAGGAGAGTTTTTTCACCAGCCCCAGGACTTCGGCGACGTGGCCTTTCGGCATGACGCCGTAGAGCGCGTGCCGGACCTTCCCCCGCTTGTCGATGATGAACGTCGACCGGACGATGCAGCTCCGGCGGGCCTCGGTCGGGTCGCGCCAGACGCCGTACGTCCGGCACACCTCGCCGTCGGGATCCGCGAGCAGCCGCACCGAGAGCCCGTTCAGGTCGCGGAACTCGGCGTGGGTGATGCAGTCGTCGCACGACACCCCGAGGACCACGCAGTCGTACTTCTCGAAGTCCTGCTCGTGATCGGAGAAGTCGATCGCCTGCATCGTGCACCCGGGCGTGCCGTCCTTGGGGTAGAAGTACAGCACGACGTTGCGTCCGCGGAAATCCGCAAGGTCCACCGTCTCCATGTCGGCGTCCGGCAGGGAGAACTGCGGCGCGGGTTGACCGGATTCAAGCATGCGCATGGGTGAGCGCGAGTCGCGCCGGATTCTAAACCAGATCCCTCGTCCCGGTGTCAAGCGTTCCGCATCGCGCGCGATTTCCGCTCATATAATTCGTGCCCCGCATCCGCCCTTCCGCCGCGACTGCGCGCGCGTCCGCGGGTCGCACGCTGCTCGGGGGGCATTCGGCGCGCGAGTTTCTCGATCGGCACTGGCAGCGGCGGCCGCTGCTGGTCCGCGGCGCCTGGCCCGGGCTGCGCGATCCCGTGTCGGTGAGTGATCTCTTTCGTCTCGCGGCGCGCGCCGACTGCGAATCGCGGCTCGTGGTCCGCGACCGCGGTGGCTGGCGGCTCGAGCACGGTCCGTTCCGCGCCGCACGCCTGCGGGCGATGCCCGCGCGCGGCTGGACGCTGCTCGTCCAGGGCTTGAATCACCTCGTGCCGGCGGCCGAGCGGCTGCTGTACGCGTTCCGCTTCCTGCCCTACACCAGGCTCGACGACGTCATGGCGAGCTATGCGGCCGACGGCGGCGGCGTCGGTCCGCATTTCGACTCCTACGACGTGTTTCTGCTCCAGGGCCGCGGTCGGCGACGCTGGCGGGTCAGCCGCCAGCGCGACCTCGAGCTCGACCCGCGCGCGCCGCTCCGGATCCTGCGCGACTTCCGCGCCGCAGGACGAGTGGGTGCTCGAGCCGGGCGACATGCTCTACCTGCCGCCCGGGATCGCGCACGAGGGCACGGCGCTCGGTCCCTGCCTGACGTACTCGATCGGGTTCCGCAGCCCGGCGGCGCGCGAGCTCGGGGTCGAGTTTCTCGCGTTCCTCCAGGATCGCATCGAGCTCGGGGACGAGCGCTATGCGGACGCGGGCGCTCGCCCGAGCCGCCGACCGGCACGGATCGGCGCACCGCTCGTGGATCACTGCGTCGCGGTGCTCGAGCGCGTGCGCTGGCGCCGCGGCGACGTGGCGGAGTTTCTCGGCCGCTATCTGTCGGAGCCGAAGCCGCACGTCCGGTTCGTCCGGCCCGTTTCGCCGCTCGCGCCGCGGGCGTTCGAGCGCGCCGCGCGCCGGGCCGGCGTGCGACTCGCGGCGGCAACAGGAATGCTCTTCCGCGGCCGGCGGGTCTACATCAACGGCGAGAGCGTTGCGGTCTCCGGCCGGACCCGCGCGCTCCTCCAGCGGCTCGCCGATGCGCGCAGCGCTGCCGGCCCGGACATCGTTCACGCGCGCGGCCGCCGCGCTGCTCTACACTTGGTATCGGGCGGGCTACCTCGGATCTGGGAGGCGCCAATGGATGATCTCGCGAAGATTCTGCCGCAGCCGGAGCGGCGCCTCATCGGGGCGCGCAGCGAGTACCTCGCGGCTTTCGACGCCCTGGTGGCGGGACTGCGCCGCGAGCTGCGGGTGTTCGATCCCGACTGCGTGCAGCTCGAGCTCGGCGCCCCGGCGCGCATCGACGCGCTGCGCTGGTTCCTCCATGCGAGCCGCGACAACCGGCTGCTGGTCGTCGTTCACGACGCCGATCACATCCGCAAGCACTCGCCGCGCTTCATGCGGCTGCTCGCGGAGTTCAGCGCGTCGATCGCGATCCACCAGACCGAGGGCGAGGCGGCGCACGCCCAGGATTGCTTCGTGCTCGCCGACATGGAGCACTTCGTGCGGCGTCCGGTCGCGGCGGCGTGGCGGGGCGTCTACGCGATCAACGAGTACCAGGAGTCGCGGCTCATCCGCGAGCGCTACGACGAGATCTGGCACAACTCGTTCCCGGCGGTCTCCGCGACTTCGCTCGGGCTGTAACGAAGGCGCCCTCCGGCGCACGAAGGCGCCCTCCGGCGTGCGCGAGCGCCCGGCGCGCGCGATCGCCGGTCAGAGCACGCGCCAGCCGAACCCGTTCGCCTGATCGGCGACGGCGATCTCCTCCGGCGCGCACCCGAGCGCGCCGGACAGTGCCGCGGTCGCGAGCCGCGGCAGGTTGTTCGTCTGGGACAAGTGCGCGGCGATCACGTGCTGCAGCCGCGACCGGTCGATCGCCGCGAGGATCTCCGCCGCCGCGGCGTTCGCCAGATGGCCGAGCGGCCCGCCGATCCGCGCCTTCAGCCACTGCGGATAGGGTCCGTCCGCGAGCATGCCCGGATCGTAGTTGCACTCGAGCACGAGCGCGGCGCAGCCCGAGAGCATCGCCGCGATGTGGCGCGGTCGGTGCGCCGACGTCGGTGAGGACGCCGACGCGCGCCGCCCCGTCGGAGACCACGAGCTGCACCGGCTCGCGCGCATCGTGCGGCACCGGGAACGGCTGCACCTCGAGGTCGCCGATCGCGAACGCGGCATGGCTGTCGACGATCGTCACCTCGGCGACGTCGGCGGCGAGCGCGCGCGCCGTGCCGTGGGTCATCCAGGCGCACACGCCGTGGCGGCGCGCGAACGGGAGTGCGCCGTCGGCGTGGTCGCCGTGCTCGTGGGTCACGAAGATTCCGGCGAGATCGCCGGGCGCGAGGCCGAGCCGCGCGAGGCGGCGCTCGGTTTCGTCGGTCGAGAACCCGCAGTCGACCAGGATGCGGGTCGATCCGGCCTCGACGACGAGGCCGTTCCCCTGGCTGCCGCTGCCGAGCGACGCGAAGCGCACGGCGGTCAGGCGGTCCGCCGTGCGAGCATCGTCGCCCGCCTCACTTCAGCTGATCGTAGAGGAGTGCGAGGATCTTCTTCGACGCGCCCGTCGTGTCGAGCTGGCCGTCCTTGCCGAGCACCTGGACCTGGGTGTCGTCGGACGCGCTCTTGACGATCACCTGATACTGGATCGCCTTCGCCGGCTCGCTCGTCCGCCAGAATGCGAGCTTGTCGAGCCACCCCTCCTTCTTGTTGTCGGTCGCCGGATCGACGTAGCGCACGAAATAGACGCCCTTCGACCGGTCGCGATCCTCGACGGTGAAGCCGACCCGGTCGAGCGCCAGGCCGACGCGGCGCCAGGCGCGGTCGAACGGCTCGGCCACGTTCAGGAGCATGGCGCCGTCGCTCTCCGAGACTAGCTTCGCGCGCTCGTCCCGGGTGGTGCGCGCTGCGACCTGCGCTTTTGCCTTCGCTTCGTCGGCGCCCAGCTTGACCATCAGCCGCTTCAGGAACTCGGCCTCGAGCTCGGGATTCGGCGGCGCCGGCTGCCACACCGTGCCGTCGAAGCCGGTGCCCTGCGCGGCTGTTGACGATCTGCTCGACCATGCCGCGGTGACTGATATAGATCTCGGAGCCACGGCCGTCCGGCAGGCGCTCGACGCGCGTGCGGAACTTGTCGCGCTCGCCGCTCGAGTAGATCTGATCGAGGTACTTGCCGAGCACGTTGCGGATCGGGTCCTGCGGGATCTTGGCGCGGTTCTCGGCCCAATCGGTTTCCATCACCCCGGCGTCGGGCATCTCGACCTTGAGCAGGAAGCCGTTCTCCTGCCAGAAATCGCGCAGCGTCGGCCAGATCTTCTCCGGCGTCTCGCGCACGATCAGGTAGCGGGTGTTCCCGTCGCGGGCGAGCTGCACGCCATCCGCGGACGGCAGGACCTCGCCCGTCGACGACGAGCGCGCGCCCTGCCGCTCGGCGCTGTACTGGGAGTAGGTCGCGCTGCTGCTCGAATTCGTCTCCGGCACCGCGTAGCGGTCGTCGCGGCCGGGGCGAGTGAGGTCCGGCGGCACCTCGAGCGGCGGGAGCTTCCCGGCGCTCTTGTAGTCGACCTTCCGCTCCATGTCGAAGGTGCAGCCTGCGACCATGGCCGCGGCCGCGGCCGCTACCGCGAGTCCCCACGTCGTTCGCGTCATGCGGCTCCTCCCTCCACAAGGCGCAGGCCGCCCGTCGGCAGGACGCCGGCCTCGCGCATCGCCTCCCTGACCGTATCGTGGTGTTGTGGCGAGAGCGGCGTCAGCGGCAGGCGGATGCCGCTCTCGATCAGGCCGAGCTGTGCGACGGCCCACTTCACGGGAATCGGGTTCGCCTCGACGAACAGCTGCCGGTGGAGCCCGAGCAGCCTGAGGTTGATCTCGCGGGCGCGCGCGAGCTCGCCCGCGAGCGCCGCCGCGCACATGTCGTGCATCAGCCGCGGCGCCACGTTCGCCGTCACCGAGATCACCCCCCGGCCGCCGAGCAGTATGAGCGCGAGGCACGTGGCGTCGTCGCCGCTATAGATCGCGAAGCCCTTCGGCGCGCGCTTGACGAGATCGGAGCCGCGCTCGATGTTGGCGGTCGCGTCCTTCAGGCCGACGATGTTCGGGATCTGGGCGAGCCGCAGGACGGTGTCGTTCGCCAGGTCCGCGACCGTGCGCCCGGGCACGTTGTAGAGGATGTTCGGGATGTCGACCGCCTCCGCGATCGCGCGGAAGTGGCGGTAGAGGCCCTCCTGCGTCGGCCGGTTGTAGTACGGCACGACCGACAGGCAGGCGGCCGCCCCGGCGCGCTTGGCCGACTCGGTCAGCTCGATCGCCTCGGCGGTGGAGTTGGCGCCGGTCCCGGCGACCACGGGGACCCGGCCCCCGGCGTGCGCCACGGCGACGTGGATGAGCTCCTTGTGCTCGTCGAAGTCGACGGTGGGCGACTCGCCGGAGGTCCCGACGACCACGATCCCGTCGGTGCCTTCGGTGACGTGCCAGTCGATGAGGGACTTGAACCGCGCGATGTCGAGGCGGCCGTCCTCGAGCATCGGCGTGACGATGGCGACCAGACTGCCCTGAATCATTGGCGTCCCGCCCTGTGGAAATGCGAAATCTTACCGGATTTCGCCCGCTCCTGGCACGGTTCTTAACCAATCGTTACAGAATCGGCCGTGACCTGCGCCGCACAAATGCGCTGGATCACGGCCGGTTTCGGCGCGTCCACCCGCCCCTGTTCGAACGCGACCACAGTGAGCCGCTCCCGGAGCGCCTCGAGGAGCTCCCCCGGCCGCAAGAGGAACGCGGGGTTGGACGGCCGGCCGAGCGCTTCGTTCCCCAGCATGAACGTCTCGTAGATGAGCACGCCCCCCGGGCGCAGCGCGGCCGCGAGCTCGCCGAGCAGCGGCCGGTGCAGGTAGTTGATGACGACCACGCCGTCGAAGCGCGCGGGCGGGAACGGCCAGGGCTCGCCCTCGAGGTCCGCCGCCTGTGTCCGCACGCCGGGCAGCGCCGCGAGGGCGGTCAGCGCGGCGGCGTCGCGGTCGACCGCGACGACCCGGCAGCCGCGGGCAGCGAGGTAGCGCGTGTGCCGGCCGGACCCGCACGCGACGTCGAGCACTTCGCCGCCCGGCCGGATCAGCGCGGCCCATCGAGTCAGCCAGGGCGAAGGGGATTGCAGCTCGTGCTGAGCGGACATGAAGGTGGTCGCGACGTGCGGCGCAAGTCATTATATGGATCCCGCTCCGGAGCGAACGCCCATGGCCCCCGACACTGCGAAGGTGGAGTTTCCCGGCGCGCTCGGCGCCAGCCTGAACGCGCGCCTCGACTCGCCGGCGGCGCCGCCGGCCGCGTACGCGTTGTTCGCGCACTGCTTCACCTGCTCGAAGGACACGCGCGCCGCGACCTACGTCGCGGCCGCCCTCGCCGAGCGCGGCATCGCGACCCTGCGGTTCGACTTCACCGGGCTCGGCGGGAGCGGCGGCGACTTCGCGAACACCAACTTCACGTCCAACGTCGATGATCTAGTCGCGGCCGCAGATTTTCTGCGGGCGCGCTACCGGGCGCCGGCGCTGCTCGTCGGTCACAGCCTGGGCGGCGCCGCCGTGCTCGCCGCCGCGCCGCGGATCCCGGAGGCGACCGGCGTCGCGACGATCAACGCCCCGTTCGATCCGGCGCACGTGCTCGCCCTCATTCCGAACCGCGACGAGATCGCGCGCGCCGGCGAGGCCGAGGTCGTGCTCGCCGGCCGGCCGTTCCGGATCCGGAAGCAGCTCCTCGACGACTTCGCACGCCACAACCTCACCGACATCGTGCGCCGCCTGGGCAGGGCGCTCCTCGTCATGCACTCGCCCCGGGACGACACGGTCGAGATCGAGAACGCGACGCAGATCTTCCAGGCCGCCCGGCACCCGAAGAGCTTCGTCTCGCTCGACCCGGCCGATCACCTGCTCACGCGGCGGGAGGACGCGACTTACGCCGGCCATGTGCTGGCGGCCTGGGCAGAGCGGTATCTCCCGGCCACGCGGCCGGCCGCGCCGGCGGCGCTCCCGGAAAAGGTCGTGGTACGCGAGACGCGCGAGGGGAAGTTCACGCAGCTCGCGGCGGCGGGTCGTCACATCGTGCGTGCCGACGAACCGGTCGCGGCGGGCGGGCTCGACTCCGGGATGTCCCCCTACGATCTCCTGCTCGCCGGGCTAGGGGCCTGCACCTCCATGACCCTCCGGCTGTACGCGGACCTGAAGGGGCTCCCGCTCGAGCGCGTGACCGTCGAGCTGAAGCATGACAAGATCCACGCCGTCGACTGCGCCGAGTGCGAGACCCGCGAGGGCAAGATCGACCGGATCGAGCGCGTGATCCGTCTCGAGGGCGCGCTGGACGCGGCGCAGCGTGCCAAGCTGCTCGAGATCGCCAACAAGTGCCCGGTCCACCGGACGCTCACGTCGGAGATCACGATCCCGACGCGGCTGGCGGACTGAAGCGGAGCCCTCTAGAAGGAAGATCCGGGCCGGGAAAGGAACGCGAGCTCGTCGGGCGTCGACGCGCGCCCGAGGATCGCATTCCGGTGCGGGAAACGCCCGAAGCGCTCGACGATGGCGTAGTGCAGCATCGCGTACGTCATCACGCTCGCGCCCGACGTCTCCCCAGCGAGCCGCTCGAAATGCCGGAGCGCTTCGCGCTGCGCATCGACGTCCTCCGCGTGCTCGAACGGCAGGTACACGAAAGTCCTTTGCCCCGGGGCGAGCGCGACGTCGAACCCGCTCGCGATCATCCCGCGCGCGACAGCGAGCGCTCGCGGATCGGTCGCGAACGCGCGGGCCGTGCCGCGGAACATGTTGCGCGGAAACTGGTCGAGCGTGACGACGAGCGCGAGCGCGGCCAGCGGCCGTGCCGTCCAAGCGTCCAGCTTGCCGGCCGGCCGCGTTCTCGTAGGTCTCCAGGAACCGGTCGCGGACGAGCGCGTCGAAGTCGGTGGATTTTTCCCACCAGCACCTTCGGTTCCGCCCGAACTCTGGCGAGTCGGGCGTGCCGAACCAGAACTCGAGCACCTCGGTCCAGCCCGATGTGCTCACGGCTCGACGACGAGCTTGCCGGTCGCGCGGCGCTCGGCGATCGCGACCAGCGCCTCGGCGGTCCGCGCGAGCGGGTAGCGGGCCGAGACGAGCGGCCTGAGCTTGCCCTCGCGCAGCATTCCGAGCAACGCCTGCATCTCGCGCCGGCTCGCCTCGGGCTCGCGCTGGAGCCAGCCGCCCCAGAAGACGCCGACGATCGAGGCGCCCTTGAGGAGCGCGAGGTTGAGCGGAATGCGCGGAATCTCGCCGTGGGCGAAGCCGATGACGAGCAATCGCCCGCGCCAGCCGGTGCCGCGCAGGGCCGCCTCGGTGTAGGGGCCGCCCACCGGGTCGAACACCACGTCGACGCCCCGCTCGCCGGCGAGGCTGCGGAGCCGCTCGCGCAGATCCTCGCGCGCGTAGTTGATCGTGTCGTCGGCGCCGCGCGCACGGCAGGCCGCGAGCTTCTCGTCGCTCGAGGCGGCGGCGATGACGCGCGCCCCGAGCGCCTTGCCGATGTCGATCGCAGCGATGCCGACGCCGCCGCCGGCGCCGAGCACGAGGAGTGTCTCGCCCGCGGCGAGCTCACCGCGATCCTTGAGCGCGTGCCAGGCCGTTCCATAGGTGAGCGAGAACGCCGCCGCGGCGGCGAAGTCGACCCCGGGCGGCAGGGCTAGGACGCGCGCGGCGGAGGTCACGCACTCCTCGGCGAATGCGCCGGTGTTGACCATCGCGACCACCGGGTCGCCGGCCTTGAGGTGGCTCACGCCCGGGCCGACCTCCCGCACGATGCCGGCGAGCTCCGCGCCCGGGGTGAACGGCAGCGGCGGCTTGAGCTGGTACTTGTTCTGGATGATCAGGAGATCGGGGAAGTTGACGCCCGCTGCCTTGACGTCGATGACAACCTCGCCCGCGCCCGGTCGCGGCGACGGCAGCTCCTCGAGCGCCAGCGTCTCGGGCCCGCCCCACGCCTTGCACACGATCGCTTTCATGGGATCGCTTTCATGGCGGACGAGCTTAGCATGCGGGAATCGTTCACTGAGGCGCGGCCCCGATGCCCCTACAATCGCGCGCACAACATCCGCAGGGAGTTCCGGTGGGCACGATCATTTTTCTCGCGGTCCTCGCGGTCATCGCCGTCTACGCAGTGATGCTCTACAACGGCCTGGTCAACGTGAAGCACGCGGTGTCGAAGGCCTGGGCGAACATCGACGTGCTGCTCAAGCAGCGCCACGACGAGCTGCCGAAGCTGATCGAGGTGTGCAAGCAGTACAAGCAGTTCGAGCAGGAGACGCTGGAGAGGGTCATCCGCGCGCGCTCGCTCGTCCAGCAGGCGCGCGAGAAGCAGGACGTCGGCGCGCTGGGCCCGGCCGAAGGCATGCTGCGCTCGAGCCTCGGGACGCTGTTCGCCGTGGCCGAGGCGTACCCCGAGCTGAAGACCAACCAGAACTACATGCAGCTGCAGAGCCGGATCACGCAGCTCGAGAACGGGATCGCCGACCGCCGCGAGCTCTACAACGAGAGCGTCAACATCAACAACGTGCGGATCGAGCAGTTCCCGGACGTGGTGCTCGCGGGGCTGTTCGGGTTCAAGGAGGCGAAGCTCCTCGAGTTCGACGCGGCGGAGAAGACCGACGTCGACGTTAAAGGGCTCTTCAACGCCTGACGCATGGTCGTCCGCCTTCGGCGCTGGCGCGTCGGGCTGCTCACCGGCGGCGGGCAGGTGGGGCTCGGCGTCCTCGGGTTTCAGATCGAAAACCGGTCGGCCTGGCTCGTCATCCTGCCGCTGATCGCCGCGCTGTCGCTGTGGGCCTGGACGGCGATGTTCCGCCGCTACCGTGCCGTCGGCGACACGCCGACCTCCCAGGTTGCGTCGGCGGCGCAGGGGTACGTCGAGCTCTCCGGCCGCGCGCAGCACCTGCCGGAGACCAAGACCCTGGCGCCGCTGTCGGGACGGGAGTGCTGCTGGTACCAGTACCGGCGCGAGCGCCGCGGCGAGAAGAACCGCTGGGAAACGGAGGACGAAGGCGAAAGCGCGGCCGCGTTTCGGCTGCGCGACGCGACGGGCGTCTGCGTGGTCGACCCCGGCGGGGCCGAGGTCGCGGCCAACCGCAAGCAGGTATGGACGGAAGGTGACCGCCGGTTCACGGAGTGGTGGATCGCGGACGGCGATCCGCTCTACGCGCTCGGCGAGTTCCGGACCGTCACGGCCGGCGGCAACGCAACGGACCGGAAGAACGACATCGGCGCGCTGCTGGCCGAGTGGAAGAGCGACCGGCCGCGGCTCCTGCAGCGCTTCGACCTCGACCGCGACGGCGAGATCTCGTTCAAGGAGTGGACGCTCGCCCGGGCCGAGGCGAAGCGCCAGGTTGAACGCGCGCAAGCGGAACGCGCCGCGGTGCCGCCGCTCGACGTCGTCGGCGCGCCGCGGGATGGTCGCCTGTACCTGCTCTCGAACTTCGACCCGGCGCGGCTGGCGCGACGCTTCGCGCTCTGGGCCTGGGCGCACCTCGCGGGGTTCTTCGCCGCGCTAGGGGTGTTTGCCTATCTCCTGTTCTGATCAGGCCTCCCGCGCGCATCGCGTAAAATGCGCGCGGCCTCGCCGTAGTTCAATGGATAGAACGAGCGCCTCCTAAGCGCTAGATCCCGGTTCGATTCCGGGCGGCGGGACCAGCTCTCCTCATTGCGATCCGCCGCTCCAAGGTGATGCGACGTGGGACCGTCGCGCGGCGGCGCTTCGGACGGCTATGGGCGCGTTGGCAAGCGCGATCGCGCGTTGCACGACCCGGAGAAGGTTTTCGTCCGCGGTGGCAAGCTCCACGCCGGCGGAGGCGAGTCGCACGGCGACGCGGTAAGCGGCTGCCTCGGCGCCGAGCGTCGCGAATCGATAGTAGCTGTGCGCCAGCGGCGTCCCGACGCCGCGGTCGCTGAATGGTGATCCGAAGGCCGGCCTCCTCGCCGTGTTTCAGGGCGAGGTCTGCTCTGAGCGTCGTGACGGGGGTCCCGTGCTGAGATGCGACGTGACTGAGCAAGCTATCCAGCTTCTCTCACATCGCCGAGCACCAGGGCTGATGCGAGGATCTCGCGCAACCGCCGCGGCGCGGACACTCGCATCAGGAGGGGCCACCCCCGCTCGGCGAAGTCGCTGGTGATCTTCTCGGTCTGGGCGGCCGCCCATCTGACCAGGCCCGGTTCAGTATGAAGACCCCCGGGCATTTCCAGGGCAAGCTGTTCGGGATTGCGCCGTAACGGCGAGCGCAAAGAAATAGTGCAGACCGAGGCTGCGGCCGTGAGGCAGGAAAGCGGCCGCCGATTGCGATCCCGAAGCGGCGCCCGCGCCGCGCTCTCCCGAGGCAAGCGCCTCGACGAGCTCGTATAACGCTCGCGTCGCCATGGCATGGGCCACGAGCTGCGGAACAGGCTGGTGGCCGGAAGCCGATTCCCGTGCCGCGCGGAAATCGCGCCTGCAGGCTCTCGCGCAGCGCGAGCGTTAGCGGCTCGGGCAGAAAGACAAGCGTCCCCGCCCGCGAGGCGAGCACGACGGGAATCGCAAGGACCAGACCATGCCAGCGTGCGCCAAGCTCTCTCGCAGTGAACTCGGGTGTTTCGAGCACGCCGTGCAGGCTCGCGTTGAATCGCGCCGCGAGCGACGGCGAGCTCGTCAGTTCGCGTTGCGCTTCTCCAGGTCGGGCCATTGCCGCGACACCAGCGCACGCCGCAGCGCGACTCGGAGCTCGTGCTGAGCGAGCACGAGAGCGTTCAATCCGCGTGCTTCTGCAGCACGCGTGCGAGTTGGACGAGCTCTTCCGCGGGGGAAGGAACCTGCGAGGACATCGGAACGGCGCTGGCCTGCGTCGAACGACTCGCCCGCAACGCGACCTGTGGCATCGGCGAGCAACCAATGATTGCTCGCCGCGAGCAGCAATTGCAGATTGTCGGGCGTTGACGACACCCGGGTTGCACGGGCCCTCACGGTTGCCGTTACGACCGTCGAGCCACACTTGGCCGATCGGGCGGGGCTACGGCGGCGGCGGGCAGCGCGTAGAATCCGCGCCGTATGGCGCATCCCGCCCACCGTGCTGCGCGGTGCCGGGTGTGGACAGGAGACCAAACGATGAACGCGAACCGAGCGCGCCCGGGCTTCGTGGCTCAAATCTTGCGGTCCTCGCAGTCCTCATGGCTCTGGCCGGGTCAGCACCGGGAACGCCTCCAGCAGCTGAGTGACCGTGCTGGGCGAAGTACCTCAACCAGCCCGTGTCGCAGGCGATGACCGAGCTCGGCGCGCCCCGCAGTACCAGCGGCCGATCGCTGACTTGCGCGAGTACACCTGGACGACCGGTGTCCGTAACGACCGCGGCGGTGATTGCACGCTCGCTCTCATCGCGGATCGGCGCGGTGTGGTCGTCGACTACCGGATGGACGGCACGCCCCTCGGCTGCAACCGGCTCATCGGGAAGGCGTGAGCCCCCCTGAGGCGGGCGTCAGAAGGGAACCGGCGGTCCCTTCCAGCTCGCGTCCCGCACGCGGGCACGCGCAATCGCCGCTCTAGCGTCGCACCAACCGTCGCAGGCGTTGCGTCCCGGGCGACGGCGCAGGAGATTCAGCAATCCCTTGCACTTCGCGTAGAAGTGGAAGAAGCGCAGCACCATCCGGCGCTGCCGCGGGCTCAGCGGCTCATGGCTGCAGATCAGCTTGTCGTCGGTCATGCCGCGATCGGTCAGCACCACGGCACCCCAGGCGCGCACGCGCGTGCGGGTGCCGGACGGCAGGCGCGGGCCGAGCACGACCGCGTCGAGCAGGTCGCCTTCGAGGCCGATGTACTGCGGCACCGACCCGTAGTTGAACGGGCACGGCAGCGGCGAAACGAAGTCCACGTGCCCGGTGGACCCGCGCTTGATGAAACTGCCGCGCGGGATCTCGATCAGCACCTCGAGTTCCGGCGGCGCTGGCGGGGCACTACTTGCGGCGGATGATCCCGATCGTACTCGCGATTCGGTGCGCGTCATCGTCCGGCGTGCCGTCCCCGAGCACCTGCTCCAGATAGTCGCGGTACCACCGCGCTCGCTTGGCGAAGAACCTCGCTTCCCACTCGACGAGCTCACGGTAGTCCGCGCGTGCCTTCAGGGCGGCGACGTCATAACGGCGGCCGCCGAGCGACTTCCACTCCGGTGCGGCGCGCTCGGGGCGCGGGTCGCCCTTCGGGAAAGCGTAGGCCTGAGTCTTCGCGCCGAGATGCAGGTGCAGCCCGCTGCCGAGAACCTCTTCGGCGGCCCGCAGCACCCCGGTCGCACCGTGGAACATGCAATCATCGAGGACGATCGCGCCGCCCTCGGCCAGGCGCGGCGCAAGGTACTCGAGGGCCGTCTTCGTGCTCCGGTACGTGTCCGCATCGAGATGGGCGAGGCAGTAGCAGGCATCTTCCGGCAAGTCCCTGACCGACTCCTCGAACCATCCGGCGTGGATCTCGACGACCTGCTCCAGGCCGAGCTCCGCGCGGGCCTTCATCGCGAGCTCCAGGCTCGCGGCCATGGTGCCGGCGCGGAACGGCCCGTCGAGCGCGGGATCGGTTTCCGGCAGTCCGCGGAAGCTGTCGAGCATGTATACCTTCTTCGCCAGGCCGAGGTCGCGGAAGCACAGGCCGAGAAAGAAACTGAGCGCGCCGTGGTAGGCGCCGAACTCGATCGCGTCTCCGGGCAGGTGCCTTACTTCGAGCAGCCGGTCGAAGATCGTTCGCACCTGCGGCCGGATCAGCATGGCGAAGCGCTCCACGCGCGCGTGGTTGCGCTCGAAGAGATCATCCATCTCGGTCGGCACCACGCCTTCGTCTCCAGATCGGTCCATCGGGCGGCGGGTCCAGTCGTTCCACCCTAGGTCACGGCGTCCGGCTCCTTCGACGGCTGGGTGGCGGAGAAAGCGTCCAGCTTCATGCACTCGTCGAAGATCCGCACGATCGTCGGATAGGGCGCCAGGTCACACTCGTAGCGCTTCGCGTTGAACACCTGCGGGATGAGGCAGCAGTCGGCCATCGTCACCATGTCACCGTAGCAGTACTTGCCGAACCGGCGCTCGCGGTTGAGGTAGCCCTCGAGCATCGCGAACCCGTCGGCGATCCAGTGACGGTACCACGCGTTCACGCCGTCCTCGTCGAGGCTGTAGGTCCGGCGGACGTATTTGAGGGTGCGCAGGTTGTTGAGCGGGTGCAGCTCGCAGGCGACGACCTGCGACACCGCGCGAACGTAGGCGCGGTCCGCAGGCGATGCCGGGAGCAACGGCGGCTTGGGATAGCGCTCTTCGAGGTACTCCACTATTGCGAGCGACTGGATGAAGATCCGACCGCCGTCCTCGAGCGCCGGCACCAGACCCTGAACGTTCACCGCCCGGAACTTGTCGGCGTGGTGCTCGCCCTTGGGAAGGCTCACATACTCGGCCTCGTGCGCGAGGCCCTTCCACGCGAGCGCAATCCGGACGCGGTATGAAGCGGAGGACCGAAAGTAGGTGTAGAGCTTCATCCCTCAACCGTCCGGCGGCACACGCGAGTCTACGCCATCCGCGCTTCCTTGCCGGCCGCGCGCCGGTCTGGAACAATCGGCGCGTGGTCCAGGGCAAGCACTACGACGAGGTGAAGGTCGGCGACACGTTCGGCGCGTCGCTCACCGTCACCGAGACGCACCTCGTGCTCGCGGCCGGTCTCTTCGGCGACTTCAACCCGCTGCACGTCGACGAGACTCATGCGCGGGGATCGCGCTTCGGCGGCCGCATTCTGCATGGGACGTTCACCGGCGCGTTGATGTCGGCACCGGCCGGCATGTACTTTCACGGCACCGCGATCGCCTATCTCGAGCACAACTGCCGATTCAAGGCGCCGGTTCGCCCCGGCGACACGGTCACGACCACCTGGACTGTGGTCGACAAGCTCGACAAGCCGAAGCACGAGGGCGGAATCGTCGTGCTGACTGCGGTCTGCAGCAACCAGGACGGGTCGCTGGTCGCGGAGGCCGAGGGCAAGATGCTCGTGCGCTCGCGCGCCTGATTCAGGCGCCCCCTTTCTTCCGCTCCGCCTCCCGCAGCCGGAGCACCCGCCGCTGGACCTTTCCGGTCGTGGTCATCGGCAACTGGTCGATGAACTCGATCTCCTTCGGGTACTCGTACGGCGCCAGCCGCCCGCGAACGTGATTCCTGATCTCCTCCTCCAGCTGCGCCGAAGGCGCATGACCCTGGGTCAACACTATGAATGCCTTCACGACGTTGCCCCGCTCCGGGTCGGGGCTCGGCACCACCGCGGCGTTCGCCACCGCCGGGTGCTTGACGAGGCAATTCTCGATCTCCGACGGGCCGATCCGGTAGCCCGCGCTCTTGAACACGTCGTCGGCGCGCCCCTGGTACCAGAGGTACCCGTCCGCATCGCGCGTGGCAAGGTCGCCGGTCCGGCACCAGTCCCCGGTGTACTTCTGTTGCGTCGCCGCGTCGTTCTGCCAGTAGCCGAGGAAAAACACCGCATCGCGGTCGCCGTGCATGTCGGTACGGTGGACGGCCACCTCGCCGACTGCGCCGACCGGCACTTCGTTGGCGTCGTCGTCGATGACCGCGACCTTGTGGCCGGGATACGGCCGCCCGATCGAGCCCGGCTTCGCCGGCCAGAGCGTGTGCGAGTTGCCGACGAGATAGTTGATTTCGGTCTGGCCGAACATCTCGTTGATCGTGACGCCGAGCGCGTCCCGGCTCCACGCGAACACGGTTTCGCCGACCGACTCGCCGGCGCTCATGATCGACCGCAGGGCGAGGTCGTAGCGCCGCCGCGGCTCGGGCACCGCCTTCATCATCATCTTCAGCGCGGTCGGGAAGAGGAAGGTGTTGCGGACCTGGTACTTCTCGCAGAGGTGGAACGCCCGCTCGGGGTCGAAGCGCCCGCGGTAGCCGAGGATCGGATAGCCGTAGTACATGGTCGGCAGGAGCGCATCCATGAGTCCGCCGGTCCAGGCCCAGTCGGCGGGCGACCAGAAGAGGTCGCCCGCCTGCGGAAAGACGTCGTGCGAGTAGCTGAACCCCGGCAGGTTGCCCAGCAGCACGCGCTGCGGCTTGAGCGCTCCCTTGGGCGGACCGGTCGTGCCGCTGGTGTAGATGAGCAGGGCCGGATCCTCGGCCGCGGTGTCGACCGGGCTGAAGCGCCGCGACGCCTGCTCCAGGAGCCGCTCCCATGCGAGGGCCCACGACTCGGCCGCGCCGGCGACGCCGATCACGTGCTTGAGGCCGGGAAGACGGTCACGGATCGGCGCGAGGTTGGGCATCGAGGCCGGGTCGACGAACGCCACCACCGACTCGCTGTTCTGCAGCCGGTACTCGAGCGCGTCGGGGCCGAACAGGCACGACAGCGGCATCGCGATCGCGCCCATCTGGTAGCACGCGACGTGGGCGATCGCGGTTTCGGGGCGCTGCGGCAGGATGATCGCGACGCGGTCTCCGCGCGCGACCCCGAGCGCGGCGAGCGCGTTCGAGAGCTGGTTGGCCCGCTGCTGAACGTCCCAGTAGGTCCACGCCGACGTGGCGCCGGATTCGTCCTCCCAGTACATGCAGAAGCGGTAACGGTCCGCAGCATGCCGCCGGCAGCACGCGGCGGCGATGTTGAAGCGTTCCGGAACCTGCCAGCGGTAGCCCCGGTAGATCTCCTGGTAGCGGTCCAATCTCCCCCCTTACCGGCGAGTTAGCACTTGAGCCACCAGAGTGCTAACCGGGCCAGCCCGCCGCCAGCAGCCGGTTCCCGGGCCGAAAGCCCGCCCGGAGCCCCGATTGTGCGTCACGGAAGGCGGGAATCCCGCGCGCGGCGGAGACGCCGGCGCCGGTGAGCCCCACGACGCGGCGCGCGTGCGCAGTCGCTGCACGCGGCGCGGGTCGAAACCGCTGCTCATGAGCGCGTGTTGCGAGAGAATGCGCCTCGCGTCAGCGCGCGCACGGTGTCGCGCGTTGAGGGTCCGAGCCGTCGCAACTTTGCCACACGCGCCTTGTCTTAGAGGCGGTCTGGCCCGAAAATCGCTATAAGTTCCTACACCTGCGGGGAACGCGAAGCCGATACTCGGCGCACGTTCCTGGCGTGCGGAGGTTCGCATGGAAGGTAACCCGAAGCAAGTCTTCTCCGCGTTCGGCGAGACCGCGTCGAGCACCGCGCAGCGGCACGGCACGGAGCGCGCGCACGAGACTCGCGGCGGGGTGATCTCCCGCTTCCAGGCGCGCTTCGAGAGCCGCATCGAGGAGGAGTACACCCTCCAGGAGTACCTCGAGCTCTGCAAGTCAAACCCCGCCGCCTACGCCACCGCCGCCGAGCGGATGCTCATGGCGATCGGCGAGCCCGAGATGATCGACACGCGCAACGATCCGCGCCTGTCGCGCATCTTCTCGAACAAGGTCATGAAGGTCTATCCCGCGGTCAAGGACTTCTTCGGGATGGAGGAGACGATCGAGCAGATCGTCGCCTACTTCAAGCACGCGGCCCAGGCGCTCGAGGAGCGGAAGCAGATCCTCTACCTGCTCGGCCCCCCGGGCGGCGGCAAGAGCTCGCTCGCGGAGGAGCTCAAGCACCTCATGGAGCAGATGCCGTTCTACGCGCTGAAGGGCTCGCCCGTGAACGAGAGCCCGCTCGGGCTGTTCTCGCCCGACGACGACGGCCCGACGCTCGAGGACGAGTACGGCATCCCGCGCCGCTACCTGAACTCGATCCCCTCGCCGTGGGCGGTGAAGCGCCTGCGCGAGTACGGCGGCGACCTCTCGAAGTTCCGCGTCGTCAAGCTGCGGCCCTCCGCGCTGGCGCAGATCGCGATCTGCAAGACCGAGCCCGGCGACGAGAACAACCAGGACATCTCGTCGCTCACCGGCAAGCTCGACATCCGCAAGCTCGAGCAGTACGCGCAGGACGACCCGGACGCCTACAGCTACTCCGGCGGCCTCTGCCGCGCCAACCAGGGCCTGCTCGAGTTCGTCGAGATGTTCAAGGCGCCGATCAAGGTCCTGCACCCGCTCCTCACCGCCACCCAGGAAGGCAACTACAAGGGCACCGAGGGGTTCGGCGCGATCCCGTTCGACGGCGTTGTGCTCGCGCATTCGAACGAAGCCGAATGGCAGACGTTCAAGAACAACAAGAACAACGAGGCGTTCATCGACCGCGTCTACATCGTCAAGGTGCCGTACTGCCTGCGGGTCTCCGAGGAGATCAAGATCTACGAGAAGCTGCTCAAGAACTCCTCGCTCGCCCACGCGCCGTGCGCGCCGGGAACGCTCAAGATGATGAGCCAGTTCGCCGTGCTCACCCGCCTCAAGGAGCCGGAGAACTCGTCGATCTTCTCCAAGATGCGCGTCTACGACGGCGAGAATCTGAAGGACATCGATCCCAAGGCGAAGTCGATGCAGGAGTACCGCGACTTCGCCGGCGTCGACGAGGCCATGACCGGGCTGTCGACGCGGTTCGCCTACAAGGTGCTGTCGAAGGTCTTCAACTTCGATCACAGCGAGATCGCCGCCAACCCGGTGCACCTGCTCTACGTGCTCGAGCAGCAGATCGAGCGCGAGCAATTCCCGGCCGACAGCGAGAAGCGCTACCTCTCGTACGTCAAGGAGTATCTCGCCACCCCGTACGTCGAGTTCATCGGCAAGGAGATCCAGACCGCGTACCTCGAGTCCTACTCCGAGTACGGCCAGAACATCTTCGATCGCTACGTCACGTTCGCCGACCTGTGGATCCAGGACCAGGAGTACCGCGACCCGAACACCGGCGAGATCCTCGATCGCGCGGCGCTGAACGACGAGCTGGAGAAGATCGAGAAGCCGGCCGGCATCTCGAACCCGAAGGACTTCCGCCACGAGATCGTCAACTTCGTGCTGCGGGCCCGCGCGGCGAACCAGGGCAAGAACCCGTCGTGGACGAGCTACGAGAAGCTGCGCACGGTGATCGAGAAGAAGATGTTCTCAACCACCGAGGACCTGCTGCCGGTCATCTCGTTCAACGCGAAAGCTTCCGAGGACGAGCGCAAGAAGCACCAGAACTTCGTCGACCGCATGGTCGCGAAGGGCTACACGCCGAAGCAGGTGCGCCTGCTCGTCGAGTGGTACCTCCGGGTGCGGAAGTCCTCCTGAGCGCACCGCCGCGCGGCTCCGGCTCCGGCCGAAGCGCGGGTCCCGCACCCCGCAAGGTACTGCGCCGCGCGCCGCCTGCCGACTAGGCCATGAGCGAGATCATCGACCGCCGCGAGAATCCGCGCCACAAGAGCGCGGTGAACGCACAGCGCTTCCTGAAGCGCTACCGCGCGCAGGTGCGCGAGGCGGTGGCGCGCGCGATCGGCGGCCGCAAGATCGCCGAGGCCGACCGCGATGCCAGCATCTCGATCCCGGCGCGCGACCTGAACGAGCCGACGTTCCAGCACGGCGCCGGCGGCAAGCGCGAGGGGGTGCTCCCGGGAAACAAGGAGTTCGTGACCGGCGACGAGATCGCCCGCCCACCCGGCGGCGGCCGCGGCTCCGGCGGGAGCGCCTCGGACGACGGCGAGGGCGAGGACGCGTTCCGCTTCCGCCTCTCGCGCGAGGAGTTCCTCGACTTCTTCTTCGAGGACATGGCGCTGCCCGACCTCATCAAGACGCAGCTCGCCTCGATCACCCACCACCAGCGCCTCCGCGCCGGCTACCGCACCGACGGCACGCCGTCGAACCTGGCGGTGATCCGCACGATGCGCGAGTCGCTCGCGCGGCGCATCGCGTTCCAGGGTCCCTACGCCACGCGGCTCGCCGAGCTCGAGCGCGAGCTCGAGGCGCTCGGCGGGGAGGCCGCCGACCCGAGCGAACTGCGGGTCGCCGAGCTGCTCGCCGCGCTCGAGAGCCTGCGCCGCAAGATCGCGGCGATCCCGTTCATCGACACCTTCGATCTGCGGTTTCGCAACCGCATCGTCCAGCCGCTGCCGATCGCGCAGGCAGTGATGTTCTGCATCATGGACGTGTCGGGCTCGATGGACGAGACCCGCAAGGACCTCGCGAAGCGGTTCTTCATCCTGCTGCATCTCTTCCTCAAGCGGCACTACGAGCGCATCGAGATCGTCTTCATCCGCCACCACACCACCGCGAAGGTCGTCGACGAGGAGGAGTTCTTCCATTCGACCGAGACCGGCGGCACGGTGGTGTCGAGCGCGCTCGCGGCGGCGCTCGAGGAGATCAAGGCGAACTTCCCGCTCGACCAGTGGAACATCTACATCGCGCAGGCCTCCGACGGCGACAACTGGGAGGGCGATTCCCCGCGCTGCCTCGAGCTCCTCGTGAACGACCTGCTGCCCCTGGTCCAGTATTTCACCTACGTCGAGATCACGACCGGCGAGCCGCAGAACCTCTGGGTCCACTACGAGCAGGCCAAGGCGGCCCGTCCGAACCTCGCGCTCGGGCGGATCCGGGACCGCACCGACATCTACCCGGTGCTGCGGGAACTGTTCACCAAGAAGGAGAAGGTGGCCGCATGAGGCAGGGAGCAGGGGCCCCGTCTACGGGGATGCGACCAAGCCGCGCTATGGCCGCGCGGAGGCGGAGCGCATGAAGCCCCCGCTGAAACCCACGCTGAAGCGGGGCCAGGCGGGCGCACCGTTCGACGAGCCGTCCGCCCGGCGCCACCACAAGGAGCCGCTCCCGTCGGGCTCCGAATGGCGCTTCGATCTCGTCGAGCGCTACGACCGCGAGATCGCGCGGGTCGCCGAACGGTTCGGCCTCGACACCTACCCCAACCAGATCGAGATCATCAGCGCCGAGCAGATGATGGACGCCTACGCGTCGAACGGCATGCCGATCGGCTACTACCACTGGTCGTTCGGCAAGCGCTTCCTCGCGACCGAGCAGGTGTACAAGCGCGGCGCGATGGGCCTCGCGTACGAGATCGTCATCAACTCCAACCCCTGCATCGCGTACCTCCTGGAGGAGAACACGATGCCGATGCAGGCGCTCGTCATCGCCCACGCCTGCTACGGCCACAACTCGTTCTTCAAGGGCAACTATCTCTTCCGCACCTGGACCCAGCCCGACGCGATCATCGACTACCTGCTGTTCTCCAAGCAGTACATCATCCAGTGCGAGCAGCGCCACGGCGAGGAGGAGGTCGAGCAGGTGCTCGACGCCTGCCACGCGCTCGCGAACTTCGGCGTCGACCGCTACAAGCGCCCGCCGAAGCGGACCCTCGCGCAGGAGCGCCTGCGGCTGAAGGAGCGCGAAGAGCACCTCCAGCAGCTGGTGAACGACCTGTGGCGCACCCTGCCCCATGCCGCCGACGACGACGCCGAGGCCTCCGAGCAGCGCTTTCCGTCGGAGCCGCAGGAGAACCTCCTCTACTTCCTGGAGAAGCACTCGCCGCTGCTCGAGCCGTGGCAGCGGGAGATGGCGCGCATCGTCCGCAAGCTCGCCCAGTACTTCTACCCGCAGCGCCAGACGCAGGTGATGAACGAGGGCTGGGCGACGTTCTGGCACTACACGATCATGCAGGCGCTCTACGACGAGGGCCTGCTCGCCGACAGCTTCCTGCTCGAGGTGCTGCATTCGCACACCAACGTGCTCACCCAGCCCGGGTTCGACAGCCCCTACTTCGGCGGCATCAACCCGTACGCGCTCGGCTTCGCGATGTACCGCGACATCCGCCGCATCTGCGAGGAGCCGACCGACGAGGACCGGCAGTGGTTCCCGGACATCGCCGGGAGCGACTGGGTGAAGACCCTGGACTTCGCGATGCGCAACTTCAAGGACGAGAGCTTCATCCAGCAGTTCCTCTCGCCGAAGGTGATCCGCGACCTGCGGCTCTTCTGCCTGCTCGACGACGACGAGCTGCCGAACCTCCGGGTCGGCGCGATCCACAACGACGAGGGCTACCGCGAGGTCCGCGAAACGCTCGCTTGCCAGTACGCGCTGACCGAGCGCGAGCCCAACGTCCAGATCCTGAACGTCGACGTCGGCGGCGACCGCTCGATGACGCTGCGCCACTACCGCGCCGACCGCCGCCCGCTCCACCCGATGTTCAAGGACGTGATGAAGCACCTGGCGCATCTCTGGGGCTTCACGGTGCGGCTGGAGACGGCGAACGAGGACGGCACGATCGAGCCGACCCACGAGATCCGCGTCGACAAGCGGCGCCGGCCGGAGCTCACGCTCGCCGCGGCGCTCCGCACCCTGCCCTGAGCCGCCCCCGCCGACGGCGGAGGGGATAACCTTCGAACCTCCGCGCGCCCGCGCGGTCGAGTTCCTTGGAGGATCCCATGACCGCCCGTCCCGCCGCGCTCGTCTTCGACGCCTACGGCACGCTCTTCGACGTCCACTCGGTCGTCGCGCTGTGCGACGAGCTCTGGCCGGGCCGGGGCACGCAGCTCTCGCAGGTCTGGCGGACGAAGCAGCTCGAGTACACGTGGCTGCGCAGCCTGATGGGGCGGTACGAGGACTTCGGGCGCGTCACCGAAGCGGGCCTCCGTCACGCGTGCGCCGCGTTGCAGCTGCCTTGTGACGACGCCAAGCGCGACCGCTTGCTGCGGGCCTACCGGCACCTCGCGACGTTCCCGGAGGTCGCGGACACGCTGCGCAAGCTCCGCGGGATCAAGCTCGCGATCCTCTCGAATGGCGCGCCGGCGATGCTGCGGGACGTGGTCTCGAACAGCGGCCTCGGGGAGCTGATCCCCGACGTCCTCAGCGTCGACGAGTTGCGGATCTACAAGCCCGATCCGCGGGTATACCGGCTCGCGGTCGACCGTCTTGGTGCGCCGGCAGAGGCGATCGGGTTCGTGTCGTCGAACTGCTGGGACGCCGCCGGCGCGAAGTCCTTCGGCTTCCGGACGTTCTGGGTGAACCGCGCCGGCGCACCCCTGGACGGGCTGGGCTGCGCGCCGGACCACGAGCTCGGCTCGCTCGCGGAGCTGCCGGTGCTCGTCGTCTAGACCCCGCGTCAACCGCCCGCGTTGGTGCCACGGCCGGCCGCGTATCATTGCGAACACAGCGTTCCGGGACCCGATGAAGTTCTGCTCCAACTGCGGCGCACCGGTCGTGCTCAAGGTTCCGGCCGGCGACAACCTGCCGCGGCATGTGTGCGACGCCTGCGTCACCATCCACTATCAGAACCCGCGGATGGTGATCGGCTGCATCCCGGAATGGGAGGGGCAGGTGCTGCTCTGCCGCCGCGCGATCGAGCCGCGCTACGGCCTCTGGACCCTTCCCGCCGGCTTTATGGAGAACGGCGAGACCGTGGCGCAGGCGGCGCAGCGGGAGACGCTGGAGGAGGCGCGGGCGCGGGTCGAGCTCACCGGCATGTTCGCGGTGCTGTCGGTCCCGCACGTCGATCAGGTCCACATCTTCTACCGCGCCCGGCTCCTCGATCTCGACTTCGGTGCCGGCGCCGAGAGCCTCGATGTGAAGCTTTTCCCCGAAGCCGCGATCCCGTGGCCGGAGCTCGCGTTCCGGACGGTCGCCACGACGCTGCGGCACTACTATGCCGACCGGAAGGCCGGCGGCTTCACCTTCCACGCCGGCGAGATTCTGCCGGTCAGATAGCCCCGCTGCGGGCCGCCGGCCGCGGCCGCCGCCCCCTTTTGTGTTTTCGCCTTCGGCGGAGTAGATTGGCGCGCCAATGCACCCGCAAGGGGCAGCCGCGCCGGCCCTTCGCCCGTCACAGTGCGGGGCCCGCCGGGGCGGAATCCATAACACGAAGGTAGACCGGAGGAGACCCGCTCATGACCGCCCAGAACCTCACGCGCTGGCTGCTTGGCCTGTGCCTGCTGCATGCGCCGCTCGCGCTGGCCGCCGATCCGCCCAAGCTCGACGCGGCCAACACGGCCTGGATGATCACTGCCTCGGTGCTGGTGCTGTTCATGACGCTTCCCGGGCTCGCGCTGTTCTACGCGGGTCTCGTCCGCACGAAGAACGTTCTTTCGGTCCTGATGCAGTGCTTCGCGATCACCTGCGTCGTCACCCTGGCGTGGGTGGTGGTCGCCTACAGCGTCGCGTTCGGCGACGGTGGCGCCGCCAACGCGTGGTGGGGCGGGCTCTCCAAGTCCTTCCTCTCGGGGGTCGACGTCAAGGCGGTGAAGGGCACCATCCCGGAGACCGTGTTCGCGATGTTCCAGCTCACCTTCGCGATCATCACGCCGGCGCTGGTGATCGGCGCCTACGCCGAGCGCGTGAAGTTCTCCGGGATGCTGCTTTTCGCGCTGCTATGGCTGCTGTTCGTCTATGCGCCGATCGCGCACTGGGTGTGGGGCGACGGCTGGCTCGCCAAGATGGGGCTCATGGACTTCGCCGGCGGCACCGTCGTGCACCTGAACGCCGGCATGGCGGCGCTGGTCACGGCGCTGGTGCTCGGCCGGCGCCGGGGCTTTCCCGACACGCCCATGCCGCCGCACAACCTCACCATGACGGTCGCGGGCGCCTCCATGCTGTGGGTCGGGTGGTTCGGCTTCAATGCCGGGAGCGCGCTCGCCGCCGACGGCGCCGCCGGGATGGCCATGCTCGTGACCCACATCGGCGCGGCCACCGGTGCGTTCGCCTGGATGGTCTGCGAGTGGGTGCGCTACGGCAAGCCGTCGGTGCTCGGCATCGTGACCGGGATGGTCGCCGGGCTCGGGACGATCACGCCGGCCTCGGGCTTCGTCGGGCCGCTCGGAGCGCTCGCGATCGGCGCCGCCGCGGGGGTGCTGTGCTTCTACGCCACGAACCTCATGAAGCGCAAGCTCGGCGTGGACGACTCGCTCGACGTCTTTCCGGTGCACGGGGTGGGCGGCACGCTCGGCACGGCGCTGACCGGGGTGTTCGCCGCGACCGCGCTTGGCGGCGTCGGCTATCCGGACGGACAGACGATGGGCGGCCAGGTCCTGGTGCAGCTCGCCGGGATCGCCGCCACCGCGGTGTGGTCGGGGGTGATCACCTACGTGCTGCTCAAGGCGAGCGACGCCATCGTCGGCATGCGCGTCGGGGCGGAGGAGGAGTCCGAAGGACTCGACACGGTCCTGCACAACGAAAAGGGATACAACCTCTGAGTTCCCGGCCCTTCGTCGCGGTCCGGCCCCATTGACAGCGGCGCAAGCCGTCGCTAGCTTCAGGGCGAACGGAGGGCTCATGGATCGACGGGATTTCGTCCGAGTCTGCGGCCTCGCCGGCGCGGCAGCGTCGCTTCCGGAGCTGGTCGGGCAGGCCTGGGCCCAGGGGACCGCCAAGCCGCGCTTCTACGGTCGCGCGCGGCTCGTCGCGGCGAGCGGCGCGCCGCTCAAGTCCAAGCAGCTGCCCGTCGGCCGCAACCTGATCTTCCACTACCCGTACGCCGGGACGCCCTGCTTCCTGCTCAATCTGGGCAAGCCGACCAAGACGAGCGCGCGCCTCGCCACGGTCGACAAGCGCACCTACGAGTGGACCGGGGGCACCGGGGCAGGCGGGGGCATCGTCGCGTACTCGGCGATCTGCGCCCACCGGCTGAGCTATCCCACCCGCGACATCAGCTTCATCGCGTACCGGGCCGAGCAGACACCCGGGAACCGGCATGCCCAGGTCATCCACTGCTGCTCCGAGCACAGCCAGTACGACCCGTCCGAGGGCGGTCGCGTGGTCGCCGGCCCGGCGCCGCAGCCGCTGGCGGCGATTCTGCTCGACTACGACGGCGCGGCCGACGAGCTCTACGCGGTGGGCACGGTCGGGGGCGAGATGTTCGACGACTTCTTCGCGAAGTTCGAGTTCCGCCTCGCCCTCGAGCACAACGGGCGCGCCAAGGCGGCAGTCGAGGGGACCTGCATCGTCGACACGCTCGAACGGTACTGCAAGCAGCAGGTCAAATGCTGACGAGCGATGCGTAATGGGCGGCGGGCTTCGAGCCCGCTCGTCGACCCCCGGCTTTCCCCCACTCCTCCGCCGTGATCGCCTGGCTCGGCGTCGATACCACGTTCCCGTCCCTCGCGTCGGCGCTGCAGGAGCCGAACGGCCTGCTTGCGGTCGGCGGCGACCTCTCGCCGCGCCGGCTGCTCGACGCGTACCGCCGCGGCATCTTCCCCTGGTACTCGGAGGGGGACCCGATCCTGTGGTGGAGCCCGGACCCGCGGATGGTGCTGTTCCCGCGCGAGCTGCGCGTCACCCGCTCCCTCGCCAAGACGCTGCGGAACAAGTCCTACGAGGTCCGCTTCGACACCGCCTTCGACGAGGTGGTGCGCGGGTGCGCCGCGCCGCGGCCTAACCAGCCCGGCACCTGGATCAGCGCGGAGATGCGGGCCGCGTACCGCCGGCTCCACGAGCTCGGCCACGCGCACTCGGCGGAGACCTGGGTCGACGGTGCGCTCGCCGGAGGGCTGTACGGCGTCGCGCTGGGCCGCGTCTTTTTCGGCGAGTCGATGTTCGCTCGCGACCGCGACGCATCCAAGATTGCGTTCGTCCACCTCGTCCGGCGGCTCGCCGGTGAGGGCTACCTCCTGATCGACTGCCAGATGCACACCCCCCACCTCGCCTCGCTCGGCGCACGCGAGGTCCCACGGTCGGAGTTCGCCCGCCGGCTCAAGGACTTGGTAGACTACCCGCGGCCGCCGGGTCGCTGGGCCGCGGGGGCCGAACGGAGCCCGAAGATCGAAGCATGTCGCAGCTGAACGACCTGCCGCATGCGGTCCTGCAGTTCTATGTGACCGCGCCATACCCGTGCAGCTACCTGCCCGGGCGGATGGCGCGATCGCAGGTCGCGACGCCGTCGCACCTCATCGGCAACGACCTGTACGGCGAGCTGGTGCGGCTCGGCTTCCGCCGCAGCGGGATCTTCACCTACCGGCCCTACTGCGACGCCTGCCGGGCGTGCGTCCCGGTCCGCATCCCGGTGCGGGAGTTCGAGACCTCACGCTACCAGCGTCGGGCGACGCGGAAGCACGAGCACCTCCAGGCGACGGCGCTCGGCCTGCGCTTCCGCGTCGAGCACTACGCGCTCTACCTGCGCTATCAGGCGGCGCGCCACGCCGGCGGCGGCATGGACCAGGACAGCCGCGACCAGTACTCGCACTTCCTGCTCCAGAGCCGGGTGAACACCCGGCTGGTCGAGTTCCGCGACGAATCGAAGCTCGTCATGGTGAGCATCGTCGACGTCCTCTCCGACGGCCTGTCCTCGGTGTACACGTTCTTCGACCCGGAGCTCCCGGGAACGAGCCTCGGGACGTACAACATCCTCTGGCAGATCGAGCAGTGCCGCGCGCTCGGGCTGCCGCATCTCTACCTCGGCTACTGGATCCGCGACAGCCAGAAGATGGCCTACAAGGCCCGCTTCCGGCCGATCGAGGGCCTCGTCGACAACGCGTGGCGGCGGCTCGCCGACGCCGAGATCGACGGCTGAGCCGACGGCCGGAGCGCCGGCCTCGGGGGTAGCGTGCCGTGCTGTACGAGCTCGCGCGCCCGTTCCTCTTCCACCTCGACCCCGAGACGGCGCACGGGCTCGCGCTCCCGTCGTTCAAGCTTGTTCACCGTCTCGGCCTCGCGGGCCTGCCGGGCCGGGCGATCGCCGGCCGCCGCGTCCGCGCCCTGGGGCTCGAGTTCCCGAATCCGGTCGGGCTGGCCGCCGGACTGGACAAGGACGCCGAGTTCATCGACGCGCTGGCGGCGTTCGGCTTCGGTCACCTCGAGGTCGGCACCGTGACGCCGCGCCCGCAGCCCGGCAATCCGCGCCCCCGCATGTTCCGGATCCCCGAGCGCGAGGCGATCATCAACCGGATGGGCTTCAACAGCGCCGGCGTCGCGCGGCTGGTGGAGAACGTCCGGCGCGCGCGCTACGACGGCATCCTCGGCGTCAACATCGGCAAGAACTTCGACACGCCGATCGAGCGTGCGGGCGAGGACTACGTCGCGTGCCTCGAGCAGGTGTATCCCCTGGCGAGCTACGTGACGGTCAACATCTCCTCGCCGAACACCAGGGGCCTGCGGCAGCTGCAGCAGGCGGACGAGCTTAGCGCGCTCCTCGCGGCGCTCGCGAAGACCCGTGACCGGCTGGCCCGCAGCCACGGGCGGCGCGTGCCGCTTGCGGTCAAGGTGGCCCCCGATCTCGACGACGAGGAGATCGCCGCGATCGCGCGCGCGCTCGTCGATCACGGGATCGACGCCGCAATCGCTACCAACACGACGGTGTCCCGCACGGGTGTCGAGGGTCTGCCGCACGCCGCGGAAGCGGGCGGGCTTTCCGGCGCGCCGCTCCGCCCGCTGGCGACCGCGGCGATCCGCAGGCTCGACGCGGCGCTCAAGGGGCGGATCCCGATCATCGGTGTCGGGGGGATCATGGGTGCCGAGGATGCGCGCGCAACAGTGGACGCCGGGGCAAGCCTCGTCCAGGTCTACACCGGCCTTGTCTACCGCGGGCCGGCGCTCGTGCAGCGCCTCGTCGACGGGCTGGCCGCGCCCGCGGCCCGCGCGCCCGTGAGCGGGTGACCGGGCGATGAACGGGGAGATCATTGCGCGGCTCGAGGCGGCGATCGACGGCGTCCTCCCGCAGACCCAGTGCACGAAGTGCGGTTACCCGGCGTGCCGGCCGTATGCGCGTGCAGTTGCGACTGGCGAGGCCGACATCAATCGCTGCCCGCCCGGCGGCGACTCCGGGATCCGCCGGCTCGCCGCGCTGACCGGCCGCCCGTACAAGGCGCTCGACCCGGCCTGCGGGCGCGAGCAGCCGCGCCACGTCGCGCTCGTCGAGGAAGCGCTCTGCATCGGCTGCACCCTCTGCATCGACGCCTGCCCCGTGGACGCGATCGTCGGGGCGCAAAAGCAGATGCACAGCGTGATCACCGAGCTGTGCACCGGTTGCGAGCTGTGCCTTCCCCCCTGCCCCGTCGACTGCATCGCGATGGTGGCGGCGACGGGTGCCGACGCGGTCTGGGACGAGGGCCGGGCCGATGCCGCACGCGAGCGCTACGAACGGCGTCAGGCGCGACTCGGGCGCAGGCAGGCCGCACGCGATGCGCGTCGGGCGACGCGCGCAGCGCGGTCCGGTGCCGGCGGGAACCTCGCCTCGTCGCGGGCGAAGCGCGCAGCGGTCGAGGCCGCGCTGGTGCGCGCCCGCGCGAAGCGCGCGGCGCATGGCGGCAAGCGATGAATCCGCAGAAGCGCGGCGAGATCTTCGCCCGGCTCGCCCAGGCCAACCCGAAGCCGACGACCGAGCTCGAGTACCGCACGCCCTACGAGCTGCTGGTCTCGGTCATCCTGTCGGCGCAGGCGACCGACCGGAGCGTGAACCTCGCGACCGCCGAGCTCTTCAAGGTCGCCGACACCCCGCAGAAGATGCTCGCGCTCGGGCTCGACGGCCTCATCCCCTACATCCGCACGATCGGGCTCTACCGGAACAAGGCGAAGCACATCCTCGAGGCGAGCCGCCTGCTCGTCGAACGGCATGGCGGCGAGGTCCCGGCGACGCGGGAAGCGCTCGAGCAGCTCCCGGGGGTGGGCCGCAAGACCGCCAACGTAGTCCTCAACACCGCGTTCGGACACGACACCATCGCGGTCGACACGCACATCTTCCGGGTCGCCAACCGCACCGGCCTCGCGCCGGGCGCGACCCCGCTCGAGGTCGAGGAGCGGCTGCTGAAGTTCGTGCCGGAGGCCTACCGCAGGGACGCGCATCACTGGCTCATCCTGCACGGCCGCTACGTCTGCAAGGCACGCAAGCCCGACTGCCCGCACTGCCTGATCAGGGACCTGTGCGAGTATCGGCCGAAGACGCGGGCGCCCTGATGTTCAACCCGTCGCGCGACCAGGCGCGGCAGTTCTTCTTCGACGCCTGGCAGAAGTACCGGCAGGGCCGGCCGCTCGAGGGCCTGGAGACGGTGGCGGTCGAGGTGGCACTTCTCCACCCCGAGTACCACCACACCCTCGACGATCCGGAGCGCTTTCTCGACCGCGACTACACCCCCGACGCGGGGCAGACCAATCCGTTCTTGCACCTGAGCCTGCACGTTGCGATCGAGGAGCAGCTCGCGATCGACCAGCCGCCGGGCATACGCGCCGAATTCGAGCGTCTGCTCGCACGGCGCGGCGACCGGCACGACGCGCTGCACGCCGTGCTCGAGTGCCTGGGGGAAGTGGTGTGGCGGGCGCAGGCGGCGCGCGCCATGCCCGACGGGGAAGCGTACCTGGAGTGCCTGCGGCGGCAGTGAGCCGGCGCGGCGGCCGCGCTACCGCTCGTCCTTGGCGAGGCGGTGCAGCGGCAGCACGTGGAGCGTGCTGTGCTGCGCGGCGTAGTACGCCGCGAGATCCTCCATCTCCTTCGTCGAGAGCGCTTGCGCCTGGGGAATCATGATGGGGTTCTTGCGCGCCCCGGCCTTGTAGGACTTCAGGGAGTGGAGCAGATAGTCGTAGTGCTGCCCGCCGAGCTTCGGAAAGTCGGGCTGCAGCGGCTTGTTGCCGTCCTCCCCGTGGCAGGTGGCGCAGACCTGCTTCGCCTTCGCCGCGCCGGCCGCCGCGTCGCCGGCGAACGCCGGGGTCGACAGGCACGCCGCAAAGCCGAGGACCAGCAACGCTCTCATCGCGGGCCTCATTTCGCCGCCGTGCCGTAGTACACCGCGAGGTCGGCCATGTCCTGCGCGGACAGGCTGCGCGCGACGGCGCGCATGGTCGGATGAGTGCGCTCGCCGGACTTGTACGCCTCGAGCGCCTTGACGATGTAGGCCGGACCCTGCCCCGCGATCATCGGCACCCGATACACCTCCGGGTACGCCGTGCGGTAGTCGGGAATGCCATGGCAGCCGCTGCAGAGCGACATTTTCGCCTTCGCCCGCTGCGCGTCGCCCTTCACCTCCCCTTGCGCCTGCGCCGCGGCGGCGAGGGCGAGGAGCGTGGCGCCCAGAATCGTTCTCATCGTCATCGCGCGTGGTCGCCTGTGCGAATGGTCGGCCGGGAAGCCGCGCGATTCTACCCGAGACCCAAACCCACGGTCAAAGCTTCGCGCGCCGGCCGAGACATTCGCGCACCCCGGTGGCCACCGCCGCCGCGATGCGCCGCCGCGTCGCGGGCTCGCCCAGGCGGAGCTCTTCGGCGCGGTTGACGATCACGCCCGCCTCGAGCAGCACCGCCGGCTGCGTCGCCGTGTGCAGCACGACCAGGTTGTCGAAGTAGTGGACGCCGTTCAGGCGATCGGCGAACGGCTTCGACTCGCCCGGGATGGGCTCGGCGTGGTAGAGCGACGGGGTGAAGCCGGCCGCGCGCAGGGCGGCGCCGATCGCCGAGGCGCAGGCAAGACTCCCGGCGAGATCCGGATTGCGGCGCGAAACGAAGAGCGAGAACCCCGCGAAACGATCGCTGAAACGCCGCACCTCGCCCTCGTCGGCCCACTCCTCCAGGTAGTGCGGCTGCACCGAGTCATGGTGCACCGAGAGAAAGAGGCTCGCGCCGCGCGCCGCCGCCGTGCGGCGGGAGAGCACCGCCATCTCGCCCCCGGCGCCGATCAGCCGCACGCGGTCGCCCTGCGCTTCCAGGGCGTCGCGAAGATCGAGCGCGAGCTCGCGGTTGAATTCCAGCTCCGGCCGGCCGCGGGCGCTCAGCGCTCCCGGCTCGGCCAGGAAATGCCCGACGTCCACCGCCACCAGCGCGGGCTCCTGGGCCGCCGCCGGAGCGATCACGAGCACGATGAACCACAAGAGAGTGCGCATGGCCGCGCGAATTGTGGCGGCATGCCGCCCGCGCAGCAACGGAAGAGCGAGGCCCCACGGTTATAATTGCGCGAATCTTCCCCTGGACCTTCCATGCGCTTCAAAGGCTCGCCCACCTACGTTGCGACCGACGATCTCAAGCTCGCGGTGAACGCCGCGATCACGCTCCAGCGCCCGCTCCTCGTGAAGGGCGAGCCGGGCACCGGCAAGACGCGACTCGCGATCGAGGTCGCCGAGTCGCTCGGCCTGCCGCTGCTCGAGTGGCACATCAAGTCCACGACCAAGGCGCTGCAGGGCCTGTACGAGTACGACGCCGTGAGCCGGCTCCGCGACTCCCAGCTCGGCGACCCGCGGGTGCACGACATCGCGAACTACATCGTGAAGGGGATGCTGTGGCAGGCGTTCACCTCCGACCGGCCGGTGGTGCTGCTCATCGACGAGGTGGACAAGGCCGACATCGAGTTCCCGAACGACCTGCTGCGCGAGCTCGACCGGATGGAGTTCTACGTCTACGAGACGCGCGAGCTCGTCAAGGCCACGCACCGGCCGATCGTGTTCATCACGTCGAACAACGAGAAGGAGCTGCCCGACGCGTTCCTGCGCCGGTGCTTCTTCCACTACATCCGGTTTCCGGACAAGGAGACGATGGAGGCGATCGTCGCAGTGCACTTCCCCGGCCTCAAGAAGAGCCTGCTGCGCGAGGCGCTCGAGGTGTTCTTCGAGCTGCGCGAGGTGCCGGGGCTCAAGAAGAAGCCGTCGACCTCGGAGCTCCTCGACTGGCTGAAGCTGCTGCTCGCCGAGGACATCTCGCCCGAGGCGCTCCGGTCCAAGGACCGCAAGACCATCATCCCGCCGCTCCACGGGGCGCTGCTGAAGAACGAGCAGGACGTTCACCTCTTCGAGCGGCTGGTGTTCATGGCGCGACAGAATCGCTGACGTGCTGACCGGCTTCTTCCTCAAGCTGAAGGCCGCGAAGGTCCCGGTCTCGATCAAGGAGTGGCTCACCTTGATGGAGGGCATGCACAAGGGCGTGATCGAGCCCTCGATCGACCAGTTCTACTACCTCGCCCGCACGTCGCTCGTGAAGGACGAGTCGAACTACGACAAGTTCGACCGCGCGTTCGGCGAGTACTTCAGGGGCGTGGAGACGCTCCTCGGCGCCGAGGCCGATATCCCGCTCGAGTGGCTGCTCAAGCAGGCCGAGCTGAACCTGTCGCCCGAAGAGAAAGCGCTGATCGAGTCGCTCGGCGGCTGGGACAAGCTGATGGAGGAGCTCCGCAAGCGCCTCGCCGAGCAGAAGGGCCGGCACCAGGGCGGGAGCAGGATGATCGGCACTGCCGGCACCTCGCCCTTCGGCGCCTACGGCTACAACCCGGAAGGCATCCGCATCGGCCAGGACCGTTCGCGCAACCGCAGCGCGGTCAAGGTCTGGGACCAGCGCGAGTACGCGAACTACGACTCGAACGTCGAGCTCGGTACCCGGAACATCAAGATCGCGCTGCGGCGACTGCGCAGGTTCGCGCGCGAGGGCGCACCTGAGGAGCTCGACCTCGACACGACGATCGACAAGACCGCGCGCAACGCCGGGTGGCTCGACCTGCACATGCGCCCGGAGCGGCACAACGCGGTCAAGGTGCTGCTGTTCCTCGACGTGGGCGGCTCGATGGACGACCACGTGAAGCTCGCCCAGGAGCTCTTCAGCGCGGCGAAGACCGAGTTCAAGCACCTGGAGTACTTCTACTTCCACAACTGCCTGTACGACTTCGTGTGGAAGGAGAACCGCCGCCGCCACTCCGAGCGCACCCGCACGCTCGACGTGATGCACAAGTACGGCCACGACTACAAGCTGATTTTCGTGGGCGACGCGACCATGAGCCCGTACGAGATCCTCCAGCCGGGCGGATCGATCGAGTACCACAACGAGGAAGCGGGCGCGGTATGGCTGCGCCGGATGCTCGACGTCTACGCGAAAGCGGTGTGGCTCAACCCCGAGCCGGAACAGCTCTGGCCCTACCGCCAGTCGGTCGCGATCCTCCGCGAGATCTTCGCCGGGCGGATGTACCCGACGACGATCGACGGGCTCGAGCGGGCGATGCGATATCTCTCGAAGTGATCGCGCCGAGCGGCGACGTGAGTCGCCGCCTCGGCCGGTACTGACTCTCGTCTATCCGCTTGCGCGCCTCGAGAAGACGGCGACGCGCCCGCTTCAGGCTGCGGCCGCCTTGATCGCCGCCGGTCCCTGCCCCGTCTCCATCGCCGTGAGCATCTTGCGTACCTTGATCAGCGCGGCGTCCGAGCGCAGGAAAATTTCCGCGTAGCCGTCGTCGGGGTATTCGACCATCTGCTGCTGCTTCTCGAGCGCCCAGCGGTCCTGGTCGACCACCGCGGGGAACGTTTCCCGGATGTGCTCGTTGAGCGTCTTCTCCGGCTTGGTCGCCGACCGATGCTCGACGCGGGTCGACAGCGACCAGCGCCAAACGAGATTCCCGCCGTCCACGGGGGTGTGCGTGTGGTAAAGAATGTAACCGCGCTCCGGCGCCGCCTCACCGAGGCGGCCCGGGGGCGCGACGCGGAGCTCGACCCGCGTCAGCCCCGGCCCCAGAACGTGGTGGGTGTGCCAGCGGTCCACGATCGGATAACCGAACCAGTCGACGAAGAACGGCGGCTGTTGATAATTCTGCGCGCGCCGCAGCTGTTTGACGGTCGGCTTACCGTCCACTTCGGGCTCCGTCACTTCGATCGGAATCTGGCTGTTCGCGAGGTCGCCGATGTTGCCGTCGTGCAGCGGGTAGAAATGGGTGATGTCGATCAGGTTCTCGATCAGGAGCCGGTAGTTTGCCGGGACCTTGATCGGGTCGACCGTGTAGGTTTCCCAGGCAGCGTCGTCGATCTCCGGGCTCCGCGGCGGGCGCGCCCCAGCCACCTTGGCCGGATCACCGGTCCACATCCAGACGAGCCCGTCCTGCTCGACGACCGGATGGGGTCTGAGCTTGGCGCGCGAAGGAATCGCCCCGTCGGGTTGCGAGGGGATCCTGACGCACTGACCGGCCGGGTCGTAGCACAGCCCGTGGTAGGCACACTCGAGCACGTCGGGCTCGATGAAGCGTCCGGCCGAGAGCGGCATCCGCTTGTGGACGCAGCGATCGTCGAAGGCCACGACTTTGCCCTCCTGCGTGCGCCACATGACGATCGGCACCCCGGCGATCTTCGCGCCTTTGAGGACGCCCTTCGGGAGCTCCCCCGAAGTGCCAATCACGTACCAGGCGTTCACGACGAAGCTGTTGGCATCCATGCGACGTTTCTCCTCGCCAAGGTCGTTCCGCAGCACCTTATCTTAGCGGTGTTGCGAGGCCCGATCCATAGCCGGCTCGTGTGATGCGGTGCGAAACCGATCCCGCCCGGGCGTCGCGCTGCAAGACGCGAGCCCCAACAGCGCAAACAGTGTATGTTTCGCGGTCGCCGCTTCATACCGAGTGCTCTAGATGCTGACCGCACGTGAGGTGGTGAAATCATTCGGCGGGTTTCAGGCGCTCAGTGGCTGTTCGCTGACCATCGATGCCGGGAGCATCACCGGGATCATCGGACCTAACGGCGCCGGCAAGTCGACGCTCTTCAACGTGCTCGCGGGGCTGCTCGAACCGGACCTCGGCGAAGTCACGCTCGAGGCGCGGAGTCTCCGCGGCCGCCGCCCCGACGAGCGGGCGCGGCTCGGGCTCGTCCGCACGTTCCAGATCTCGCGCGAGCTCGGCGGGCTCACGGTCCTCGAGAACATGCTGCTCGCCGGCCAGCACCAGAGCGGCGAGAGCTTGTGGCGCGCATTCTGTTTCCCGCGGCAGGTGCGGGGCGAGGAGACCACCGGGATCGGGAAGGCGCGGGCGCTGCTCGAGCAGGTCGACCTCTGGCGCCATGCGAACGAACCGGCGCGGAACCTCTCCGGCGGCCAGAAGAAGCTGCTCGAAATCTCGCGCGCGCTGATGCTCGAGCCGAAGATCATCCTGCTCGACGAGCCCACGGCCGGCGTCTCGCCGCCGATGATCCGGGCGTTGGCGGCAACCATCCAGCGGCTGCGTGGCGCCGGCCTCACCTTCGCGATCGTCGAGCACGACATGGACGTGATCGCCGAGCTGTGCGATCCGATCCACGTGCTCGCCGAGGGCCGGACGCTGACGAGCGGCTCGTTCCGCGAGATCGTCGCCAACCGCGACGTCATGCACGCCTATCTCGGCAAAGTGGGATGAGCGACTCGGTCCTGAGCGCGCGGGGTGTCCATGCCGGCTACGGGGCCGGCGACATTCTGAAGGGAATCGACTTCGACCTGCCGCACGGCAAGATCGTCACGATCATCGGGCCAAACGGCTCGGGCAAGTCGACGTTCGTCAAGACCCTCGCCGGACTGCTCCCCACCCGCCAGGGCGAGATCGCGCTCGACGGTCGGCGCGTCAACGACCTCAGCGCGCCAAAGCGCGTACGCGCCGGCCTGGCCTACGTGCCGCAGGAGTACAACGTATTCCGCAACCTGACGGTGCTCGAGAATCTCCAGCTCGCCCAGGAGTTCATGGGCGGCGTCCGGCGCCCGGCGCCGCTGCGGGGCGAGGTGCTGGCGCTTTTCCCCGACCTGCCCCCCCGGTACAAGGCGCTCGCCGGCAACCTTTCGGGCGGGCAGCGCCAAATGCTGGCGCTCGCCTGCGCCCTGACCTCGGAACCCAAGGTGCTGATGCTGGACGAGCCCTCCACGGGCCTGTCCCCCAAGTACATGACGGACATCTTCGACACCGTCAGGAGCGTCAACGCCGCCGGCGTGTCGATCGTCATGGTGGAACAGAACGCGATCGAGGCGCTGCGGATCTCCCACACCTGCGTTGTGCTCGCGAACGGGCGTGTGCGCCTCAAGGCCCCTGCCGACGAGGTCCTCGGGATGACGGATCTGCAAAGCCTCTACCTCGGCGATGCCCGGCCGGAGGCGGTGGGCGCATAACGCCGTGTTCGTCCAGACGCTCTTCAACGGGGTCGTGACGGGCATCATCATCACACTGCCCGCGCTCGCCGTCACGCTGCTCTTCGGCGTGCTGAAATTCCCCAACTTTGCCATCGGCGGCATGATGACCGTGGCCGCGTACCTGGTGTTTGCGCTCAACGCGCAGCTTGGTTGGCCGCTTGTCGTCGCGGCCGTGGTGAGCGCCGTGCTCTTCGGCGGGCTCGCGGTCGCGATGGATCACGTCACCTTTCGACCGCTGCGCGAGCGCGGTGGCATCACGCTCATGGTGGCATCGCTCGGGCTCGGCTTCATCCTGGAGAACGTGGCCAGGTTCTTCTACGGCAACGCGGCCCGCAGCTTCGCGTACGAGCTCGCCCGCCCGTTCCGCCTCCTCGACATCCGGATGAATCGGGAGCAGATGATCGCGATGGCCGTCGCCGTGGTCGCGATGAGCGCGATGTATTTCCTGCTCACTCGCACGCCGATCGGCCGCGCGATGCGTGCGGTCGCCGACAACCCGGCGCTCGCGCTGGTGCGCGGCATCGAGAGCGCCCACATCATCCGCTGGACGAACTTCATCGCCGGGGTGCTGCTGGCCGTCGCCGGCGTCCTGATCGGGATGGATCGGGCGCTCGAGCCGCCGGTCGGCAGCAACTATCTCGTGACGGTGTTCGCGGCGGCCATCCTCGGGGGACTGGGCAGCCCGCTGGGCGCATTCACCGGCGCGATCATCATCGGCGTCGCGAGTGAGCTGTCGACGCTCGCGATCCCGCCCAACTACCGGATCGGCGTCCCGCTCGTGGTGATCGCGCTGATCCTCATGTTCCGGCCGCAGGGCCTGTTCGGACAGCCGTACATCCGCCGATGATCTCGTTCGTCATCCTGATGACCATCGTCGTCTGCTTCTCGGCGATCCTCGCCTCGGGACTGAACTTCCAGTGGGGTTCGGGCGGGATGGTCAACTTCGGGCTGGCCGGCTTCTACTCGCTCGGCGCCTACGCCTGTGCGCTGCTCATGCTCAGGGCCGGCGCCGGCACGTTCGTCGCCGCGGTCGGGGCCATGGCGATCGTCGCGGCCCTGTCGGCCCTCGTCGCCCTGGTCACGGTGCGCGTCACCGAGGAGGACTACTTCGCAATCGTCACCCTCGGCGTCGGGGAGATGCTGCGGCTCGTCTCGCTCAACGAGGACTGGCTCACTAAGGGCGCACTCGGGCTCGCGGGCATCCCACGCCCGTTCGGCGATGCGGTCGCCCCCGAGCACTACCAGTATCTCCTGCTCGCGATCTCCCTGGCGTTGCTGGCGGGGACGGTCTGCTGTCTGCAGCTCATCGCGCGCTCGCCCTTCGGGCGCATCGTCCGGGCGGTGCGCGAGGACGACGTGGTCGCGGCGACGCTCGGCAAACACGTCCTGTGGGCCCGGGTGCGCATCTTCGCCATCGGCGGCGCCCTCATCGGGCTGGCCGGCTCGCTGCATGCGTTCTACTACCAGTACATCGATCCGACGCAGTTCTCGAACATCGTGATCGCCTACGCCTTCATGGCGGTCATCGCCGGCGGCCGCGGCTCGAACTTCGGGGTCATCTGGGGCGCGGTCTTCGTAATGATCCTGCTCGAAGGGTCCCGGTTCCTGAAGGACTTGATCCCGGCGCTCGACGCGACGCAGCTTGCCGCGCTCCGCATTATCATCATCGGCGTAGGGCTCATCCTCCTGCTGATCTACCGTCCGCACGGTTTCTTGCGCGAGCACCGCCTGGACATCGACCTCGGCAGAGAAGGATCGAATCGCCAACCACAAGCCGCAGCACCGTCCCTTTGATCACGAGGAGGAGCGCCCATGAATAGGTCTCACCGTCGCAAGGTACTGAAGGCGTTGGGGGCGGCCGCCGCCGCGCCGCTCGGGTTCCCGTTTCTCAACCTGGCGCACGCCCAGGGCGCCCCGATTCCGATCGGCGCGGGGTTGCCGATGACCGGCAACGCGGCTGCCTACGGGCCCGACATGGCGGAAGCAGCCAAGCGCACCGCGGCGAAGATCAACAATGCCGGCGGCATTCTCGGCGGTCGCCGACTGGAGCTCTTCATCGAGGACTCCGAGTCGAGCGCCGCAGTGGCCGCGAACCTCTCGCAGAAGTTCATCAACGTGCACAAGTGCCAGTCGCTCATCGGTTACTGGGGCACACCGGAGGGAATGTCCTCGCGGCCGATCGCCGTCCAGAACAAGGTCGTCCTGATGGTGTCGAGCGCCGCCAACGCCATCACCGAAGGCGACACGCAGGGCTACGTATGGCGCTTCCAGCTCAAGGCGACCGACTGGGGCACGGTCATCAGCCGGGCGGCGCTGCGGACGGACACGAAGACCTTCGGCGTCATGGGACTGCAGAACGCGTTCGTGCTGCCGATCATGAAGGTGTTCGAAGAGCAGGTGACGGGCGGCGGACGCAAGGTCGTCGACTCGCTGATCTACAACCCGGAGCAGCCGTCCTACCGGGCCGAGGTCGAGCGCATCTTCGGCAAGAAGCCCGAGGCGGTGTACTGCTTCGGCCTGTTCCCCGACTTCGTCTCGATCATGAAGGAGGTCTACCGCGGCGGCTTCGAAAGCAAAGTGGTCGCGCTCTCGATCATGGCGGATGCGGAAGGGAAGTTCGTCCAGGCGGTCGGGCCGCAGGTCGCCGAGGGCATCCGCCACTTTCAGCCGATGCCCGACACCGCCGCGCCCGGCTACAAGAAGTTCCTCGCGCTGATGGGCGCGCCGGCCGACCGCGTCTATCTGTTCCCGCCCAACACGCACGACCAGCTCGCGGTGACGGCGCTCGCGATGGAGAAGGCGAAGAGCCCGATGGCGGTGGACTGGTCGAAACAGATCATCCCGGTCTGCAACGGCCCGGGCGAATACGTCGACGACGTGGTGGAGGCGTTGAAGATGGTCCGCGCCGGCAAGGCGATCAACTTCGCCGGCGCCGGCTCGACCTGCGACTTCACGCCGAACGGCGACCAGCTCGGCCGCGGCATGGGCCAGTGGATCATCAAGGGCGGGAAAAGCGTGTTCGTGGAGTATGCGAAGCCGTGAGGTGACACCCCTGGGCACCGGCGGACATTGCGTTCGCCGGTTGGAGGCTCAATCCCTCCTCGTGGAGCCAGACAGACTAAAACCCCGTGCAGGGGTCGTGCATGGATCGGTTGGACCCGCCCCTGCACGGTCGCTCAAGTTTTGGCGCTTCGCCTGCTCCTCGCGCACGACGGCGAGAATGGACTCCAGCGCCACCGCCTGCCGCTCGACCGCACCGGTCTGGCGCTCGACGGCAGTGCAGATGCGCTCAAACGCCTCTACGACGTCGGCGAACGTCGCGGGCTCCAGGTCGACGTCGACATGTCGAGATTCGTGACGTTCAGGCAGACGTATTTCCAGTGTCACCGAGCGATTCGACATCGTTAACCATGGTGTGAAGAAGAGCACCACGCTGGCGCGATCGTTGGGCTGCATGGCACGACCTGATCTCGAGGTTGCATGATCGCGTAGCGGTGACAGGATTCGACGTCGAGGAGGCGGTCTGACAGAAACGAAAACCCCACCACGCGGGCGGGGTCCGTATGCGCTCTGCGTTGCTCAGTGCAGCTTGCGGCGTCGAGCGAAGCCCAGGCCAGCGAGGGCGAAGCTGAGGAGCGCGAGGGTGACGGGTTCGGGGACGGGGGTGCCCAGGTCGAGAAGCACCACGTTGTCGAGTCCATTGCTGTTATCGTTCGCGGGATCCCCGTTTCGGAACCCAAGCATCGTCGTGGCCCCGCTCGCGACGAAGGTGTGACTAAACTGCACCCAATTCAGATTTGAGGGACTGATCGTCGAGTTCGTATCCGTGAACGTGACGATGTCGTCCAGCAGCACGGTAACGGTGCTGGTCGAGCCAAAGATGCCGCCGCCAGTGGTGTTTCCGATGTAGTAGGAGAGTTGATACTGATTTCCCACCGTGGTGGCCACCGACTGGGACACGCCCTCGGTCGTGTTGTGGCCGTTGCCCGTGAGGTCGAGCCACTGACTGCCATCCTGTGCATTACCAGTCACACCATTCTGGGTGAATGACCCACTAACAACGGACACCGCTGCCCCCGAGGGTCCGAAGACTAACCACTCCGTCAGCGCGCTGGAGCCCACCGGGAAGGTGGTGAATGCGGCTACCGGGACGCTTGGCGTCTCGAAGCTCCCGTTCAAGATCAGGTTCGCGCCCGCGAGTGGCGCTACCGCGAGGAAGCTCACCGCGCCGAGAAGACGGACTGCAAGGGAGTTCATGACGTCCCTCCAGATGGATGGGGTTGCGTGCACCGCGACATCGCGAAGCAAGGGACCGCCCGCTGAACGGGCACGCAGGCTCCTGAGACGAGGTGCCACCGGTCACCCTACGCTTCTCCGACGCGCCGTCAACCGAGGTTTGTAAAGGAGGTCGACACGATCGACCGCGCCGGTCCTGGCTCGCGCTGCGAGCCCGTAGAGGCGGTAGCCGTGCGCCGTGGCCGAAGGCTACTTCAACCCATGGCGCGCCGTGCCCAAGCGCAATTGCCGGACCTGTCGACACTCGATCGGCACGCCGGACGGCTGGCACCTATGGTGCGAGCGTCACCGGATCGTGGTGGTATTCCCGTGCGGGCTGTGGGAGCGGGAGCCGGGTGCTATAGTGGAGTAGCGGGCAGTCGCAGAGGAGCGACGCATGTCAATCCACAACCTTTGCCTGTTGCCGATGGTTCTGCTCGCGAGCGCCTGCGCGCAGTTCGCCGCACAGTTCGCGCTCACGCGCTACCAGCTCGATCTCAACCCCATCATCGGAACGGCGACCCGGGAAGACATCGCGCAGCGATATGGGCCGCCAAAGGAGCGGCAGAGGATAGGAGCATCGGAAGTATGGACGTATCACATCTCCCATGGGTACACTGCTGTGAGCCGCGTCTCCCCCTTCGGCACGCCGCATGATTTCAACAGCAACGCCTGGGGCGTTGCCTCCGCCCACGCCGTGACGCAGTCGCGCGAGGAGTACGACCGCCTCACCCTCAGGTTCCGCAACGACGGCGCGCTGGACTCGTGGCGCGTTTACGTGCAGCGTTGAGAATCGGCGCCCTGGCGCCAACACGCCCGACGGCTGGCATCTACCCATGGTGCGAACGTCACAAGCTCGTGGTCGTGTTCCCGTGCGGACTGTGGGAGCGGGAGCCGGGCACGGACGTGTTCTGAATGCCGTCTCGCGGATCGAAAGCGTGCAGATTGCCGCTTTCGACGCGGGCGATCGGCGCGCCGGGGTCTAAATATCTGTGCGGGGATGATCCCCGCGAACGACTTTCAGAAAGGATCGAAGATGCCGAAGACCACCATCACCAGCGGACGGCAGCGAACGCGGCCTAGAACCGCTTGAAGTGAGCCTCAATTGAACGACCACTCCTCCTCGATCCCACCACCGTCGGCAAGAACCCTTACGGTGCTTGGGCGGTGGATCGCAGCCCAGATCTGGGCGTAGCCGACAGCAAGCGCCAGATCCGAGAAGGACTCTGGTCTTGCCCGGCCTACGGGCGTGACCTCCCATTCGTGGCTCAGGCCGCGTTCAACGACCACGATAGTAGGCTGCCTACCCTGGCCTCGCTCTTCATCGGACATCGCCATTCGCGAACTCACCGAAAGGGTCACGACGTATCAAAGCGTTTTGGGCGAAGAGAGACTCGAACCCTCAACCCTCTGCACCCTATGGCGCCGACGCTCTGCCAAGTTGAGCTATCCGCCTAGGGCAGACCCTACCGCCTCTCCGTTGGGATCACGGCAAAACATCGTTACAGCGAGTGACCGGTGTCACGTCACCTGGGGATTCGTCTGCGAGGTGCTGCCGACGCAGCGAAGAAGCTCCTTCGTGTTCCTGTGGCGAGCCCGGCCCGGGAGTTCACGATCTTTGACTGTCGGCGCAGGCAACAGGGACTAGGCTTTTCTTTCCGGCGCGCCAGATCGCCTTCGGCAGAGGGGCGCGCCGAGGATAGGAGCACCTGCTGCGATGATCTCTAAATCTGTACCGGTCTACGACGACGCCATGCGCGCTGTCTGGCAGGACCTGCGCGTGGCAGCGCTACTTGCCGTCGTCGCGTTTGTGCTCGCGATCTTGCCTACCTGAAGCACCCCGCGGGCAAAGCTGGATGGCCCAGCGGTACGTAAGGAGGAAATGACTATGATGAAGACCCTGACGAAGGGGCACCTATCGTGCCTGTCGAGCGCTTTTCGGTATACGCCTGCTGCACACACGAATGTCGCGGACACTCTGGCGCGGATCGCTCGGGAGATCAAGGCACGGGATTCACAGGAGCGAATCGAATCCTTGCCTGTTGCGCAACGTCCTCCTTTTGCTCGCGAGACGATGCGCTATCTCAATCTCGTCCCCGAATCCGGACGGGTCAGCAAAGGTGAACCTCGCCGAGACCGGTTAGCGGCTGAGTAGCCGCGCGGTCGGCGGCGCGGCCCTTATCTCGCCACTCCCACGGCGGCACCGGATTCGTGTCCTGCCACAGCCCGCGCTTGCGTAGGCGGGCCTCTTCCTCCTCGCTCGCGTAGCGGCCGCGGTCCTCGGCCGACTACTCGTCCGCGTAGCGCCTGAACCACCACGCTAGCCCGACGCTGATCTGCGCGAGGCCCACGTCGAGCGTCTTGCCGCAGCGCGGGCAGTCGAGTGGCTGGACCCACACCTTGCACACCGCGCGCCCGAAACGGTCGGTCTTGTGGCACTCGATCCGGGCGTCCTTTCCGTGCGCTATCTGCGCAAGGCTCTGGCGCGACCGGTCGCCGAACGCCTGCCCCTTCTCGGGGGCGTCAATGCGGTTGATGCGGACCTTGTGCTGCTTCTTATCGGGGTCGAGCACCGTGATCGTGTCGCCGTCGGAGACGGCCACCACGCGACCCTCGACCACCCACGACGCCGAGAGGGCCGGAAGGCAGGAGAGACTGGCGACCAGCGCCGCGGCCGCACACACTCGCACCATGTGCCAGAGGGAGGCACACCGTTGCGCCATAACTCTACGGCTACTTGGATCCGTGGCGCGGATCGACCGATGGGGCGAACCCCCCCCCCGCTCAATCAGCTTGCCTATGGTTGAATCGGGCTGCACGGGTTCGATGATGAAGACGGCACCCTCCAACTGCGCGTTGAGCGTCTTCAGCTCACTCAGAACCGCGAGGAGGCTTTTCACCGGCGATCCTCTGAGAAACCGGCTAGACCTGCGGACTGCACCGCCGGTAATATCCACGTCTCCCGGACGTGGATACCGGATCGAGGTTTCACTCGGTCACCACATTCCAAAGAGTAGTGTGTGAACACCCTCGAACACCAAGGAGCAAGAGAGATGGGCCTTTTTGACCATAAATGGGGACGTGATAAACCTGCGCCGCAAGGCGAAGCAGCTAAGCCTGCGTCGGATGATGAACAGGCGATCGCACGTTATCGCTACATGCTGAAGACCGCGCCGCCGGAGGTCATCGAGCAGGCGCACGCGGAGGCGTTCGCGCAGCTCACGCCCGAGCAACGGCGCCAGGTGCTGCAAAAGATCGCCGAAGGCATGCCGGCGTCAGAACGTGCCCTGGCCGGACAAGGCGATGCCAACCCGCAGGGGTTAGCGCGCATGGCAACGCGCGCGGAAGTCAGGCAACCTGGCGCGATGGAACGCATGTTCGGCCAGGCGGGCGGCGTGGGCCTGGGTGGACTGATGGCGGGCAGCTTGCTGGGCAGCATCGCCGGTACGGTCATTGGCAGCATGATCGCGCGCGAATTTTTTGCCAATGACAGCCACGGCGCGGCCGGTCTCGGTAGCACCCCGGAACCCAGCCAAGCAGCAGGATTCACCGAAAGCGATCATCCGATTGATGACGGCGGCGGCTTCGATACCGGTGGTTTCGATGAAGCGTAGGGCTAACGTTGCGCGTCGCAAACTCTCGGGCTAGCTTGGGTAGCGTCGAGTTGATACATGGCTGGCTCCTTCCCCGCGTAGGGCGCGCGGCCCTTGTGGAAGTGCTTGCCGATTGCATTACTCGACGCGGCGCGGCCCCCTCCCCCGTCCTCCGGACTGAAGCAGCGGTCAAGCGGGCGCGCGAGGACGGCGTACTTGCGCCGCAGTGTCACTCTGCGGCAAAACGCGTGAGGAGCGCGAAGCCCGCTTTGCGCGGGCCCACCCTAACCGTGCGGTGCGTCCGTCAGTTCGTGAACAGCTGGCTGGCCGGGACGACGACGTAGCTGCCGCTGCCCGGCGTTAGCCAGCGCAGCCGAATCTCCGCCTGGCCCGAGGCCTCGTAATATTCAAGGGTGATCGAATATCGGACGCCTGCCACGAGATTGACGTTGCCGCTCGTATTGATGGTCGCGGAGTGCGCCGTCCAGTTGTTGATACTTTGCACCCCGTTGACCCACAGACGGACGCCGTCGTCGGAAACGGTCTGGAAGCGATACGTGCCGGTGGCCGGCGCCAAGATCGTGCCGCTCCAGCGCGCCGAGAAGTTGTTGCGGTTGACGCCATTGCCGGGTGAGCGGGAACTCCAGCCGAAGTTGATGTCCTCTACGCGTGTGAGCA